>CAVVIL010000015.1:0-378664 GCA_963748255.1 uncultured Actinomycetes bacterium
TCTGGAATCTCGAGCGCGAGCCAATGCCCTGGATGCGTCCCGCGCACGCTGCGATCGCACGAACGTTCGAGCCGGCCGACCTCCGTCCGCTGCTCGTTGCCTGCGGGATCGACAGCACGATCCTCGTCCAGGCCGCATGCACCGACGCCGACACCGACACGATGTTCGAGCAGGCGGACGCCAACACGTGGATTGCGCGCTGTCACCGCCTGGGTCGACCTCACGAACCCCCAACGCGCTCGCGCACGCCTCGATCGGCTCGCACGACGCCCCAAGCTTCGCGGGATCCGTCATCTGATCCACGAAGAGGACGATCCGCACTGGATCCTCCGAGAGAACGTGCTCGAGAGCATCGCGTTGCTCGAGGACCGCGACCTCGTACTGGAGCTCGTGTGCGTCTACCCGCGCCATCTGGGCGACGTGCCCGACCTCGCGCAACGCTTCCCGGACCTGACGATCGTGATCGACCATCTCGGCAAGCCGCCGCTCCTCACTGCGCAGATGGCCGACTGGACGACGCTGGTGCAGCGCGCAGCGGCGCACGGCAACGTGGCCGCCAAGATCTCTGGTCTCAATACCGTCCTCACCTCGGCCGGATGGACGGGGAGCGACATGCGAGACGCCGTCGAGGTCGCGGTCGAATGCTTTGGCCCTGACCGTCTGATGTGGGGGAGCGACTGGCCGTACTCCCTGCTGAACGGCGACTACGCGAGAGTCTGGCGCGAAACAGTGGAGATCATCACCACGGTCGCCGGAGACGACAGCGCGCGCCGCATACTCGAAGCACACCCCCGCCCGCCTCTACCGGCTCGGCGACATCGTCACCGACAACCACTCGAGCCACGGAGAACACGCCAATGGTCGCGCTAACTGATCAGGCAATCTCGAAGATCAAGGACCTGATCATGTCCGGCGAGTTCGCCGCGGACTCGAAGCTCCCGAAGGAGCAGGTGCTCGCAGACCGGCTCGGGCTGTCCCGCAACTCGCTGCGCGAAGCAGTCCGTGCGCTGACATTGATCGGCGTCCTCGAGCCGCGGGTCGGCGACGGCACCTACGTGACGAGCCTCGAGCCAGAGCTCCTCCTCACGGGCATGGCATTCGTCAGCGACCTCGTGTCGGGGAACACGCTTCTCGAGCTGCACCAAGTACGCCGGATCCTCGAGCCGGTCGCCACCGGGATGGCGGCGACGCGGCTGACCGAGGAGAGTTACGCGGCGCTCGAGGAGTGCCTCGCGAGGATGGACGCCGCCGAGACGACCCAGGCCTTCATCGCCGCCGACGAGGAGTTCCACCGGATCATCGTCACCGCCTCCGGCAACTCGACCCTGGCGTCGCTGATCCAGCACCTCTCAGGCGGGACGCTCCGGGCCAGGCTCTGGCGCTCCGCGACCGAGCAGGGCGCGATCGAGACGACGAAGAGGCGACACTGGGACATCTACGAGGCGCTCCGCGACCACGATGCCGAGCGAGCGAGCGCCGCCGACCTCATCCACCTGTCGGAGGGCGAGCAGTGGCTCAAACACATGCTCGAAGCAGACGAGGCCGACCCGGCATGACGGCGGTCTACTACGAAGGCCCGGGGACGGTTCACGGTCGGCGAGAGCGAGGTGCTGTCACCAGGAGCGGGCGAAGTCCGGCTCGACGTCGCGTTCTGCGGCGTCTGTGGCACCGACGTCCACATCGCCCGCGGTCACATGGACCACAGGGTTCGCATACCGCAGGTGATCGGTCACGAGATGTCCGGCACCGTCGCAGAGCTCGGCCCGGACGTCGACGGCTACGACGTCGGTGACCCCGTCGTCGTTCGCCCGCTCGACACCCGGGCCGAGACGCCCGCCGACAAAGGCTTCAGCCACATCTGCCGCGGGCTCAAGTTCCTCGGCATCGATACCCCCGGTGCGTTCCAGAGCTCGTGGACCGTGCCCGCCTTCACGCTTCACCGACTGCCGCCGACGGTCGACCTGCGGCTGGCCGCTCTCGTCGAGCCACTGGCAGTCGCCTGCCACGACGTGCGGCGCGGTGAGGTCGTCGCCGACGAGTCCGTCGTGGTGATCGGAGGCGGTCCGATCGGGCTGCTCGTCGGCCTCGTCGCCAGGGCGCAAGGGGCAGAGGTGACGCTGAGCGAGGTCAGCCACTTCCGCCGCAGGCTCGCCGCGGCGCTCGGGCTCGACGTCATCGACCCGACCGCAACGGACCCCCAAGCGGCCATCCTCGAGCGAACGGGTGGCGCCGGAGCGGACGTCGTCTTCGAGGTCTCCGGTTCGGCCGCGGGGGCCGACGTCATGACCGGCCTTGCCTCTATCCGGGGCCGCGTCGTCGTCGTCGCGATCTTCCCCGAGCCGCAGCCAGTGCGGCTGTTCGATTTCTTCTGGAAGGAGCTGCGCATGGTCGGTGCGCGGGTGTACGAGCCGGAGGACTACGAGAGGGCGATCGATCTCCTCGCGGCGGGTGCGCTGCCGCTCGAACGCCTGATCAGCGCGGTCGAGCCGCTCGACCGGCTGCCCTCCGTGTTCGAGGAACTCGACGGCGACGCCGCTGCCATGAAGATCCTCATCGACTGTCGAGCGTGACCGCCGACTCGTTCTCGGGCTCGACCGTGCTCGTCACGGGCTGCCGTCGCGGCATCGGCGAGGCGATCTCGATCGCGTTCGCAGATGCGGGCGCAGACGTGATCGGGGTCAGCGCAAACCTCGAGCCCGACGGAGGCGCTGTCGGCAGCGAGATCGCGCAGCGGGGAAGGATCTTCCGTGGGCACACAACCGATTTCAGCGATCGGGCTGCGGTCTACGACCTCGTCGAAACGCTGCGAGCTGGGCCGCCGATCGACGTGCTCGTCAACAACGCAGGAACGATTCGGCGAAACCCGGCGGCCGAGCACAGCGACAAGGACTGGGACGAGGTCTTGGAAGTGAACCTGACGGCGCAGTTCGTGCTCACCCGCGAGATCGGCCGGCTCATGTTGGAGCGCGGAGCGGGGAAGATCGTCTTCATCGCCTCCCTCCTCTCCTTCCAGGGCGGGATCAACGTCCCCGGGTACGCAGCGAGCAAAGGTGGGATCGCGCAGCTGACGAAGGCGTTCGCGAACGAGTGGGCCGCGCACGGCGTCAACGTCAACGCCGTGGCACCGGGCTACATCGAGACCGACAACACGCAGGCGCTGCGAGAAGATCCGCACCGCTCGAACCAGATCCTGGAGCGGATTCCGGCCGGACGATGGGGAGCGGCCGCCGACATCGCAGGCGCCGTTCTGTTCCTCGCCTCCACAGCCGCCGACTACGTGCACGGTGTCGTCCTCCCCGTCGACGGGGGCTGGCTCGGCCGGTGACCGAGAACGAGGTCGCGAACGCTCTTCTGCGCCGCCGGATCGTCCCGGTCGTCGTCATCGAGGAACTCGAGACCGCGCGACCGCTGGCGGAGGCCCTGGAGCAGGGAGGACTGCCGGTCGCCGAAGTCACCTTCCGCACCGAGGTGGCCGCAGACGCAGTGCGGCTTCTCGCCCACGAGACGAGGCTTCTCGTCGGCGCCGGGACGGTGGTGCGGCCGGAGCAGGTTGACCTCGCGGTCGAGGCAGGCGCTCGATTCATCGTCATGCCCGGACTCAGCCCCCGCGTCGTCGAGCGCTGCAGGGACCTGAACGTCCTCGTGATTCCCGGTGTCGCGACGGCTACCGAGGTCATCGCCGCACTCGATCATGGCCTCGACCTCGTCAAGCTCTTTCCGGCTCAGGTTGCCGGCGGCGTTGCACTCCTGCGCGCGCTCCATGGGCCCTTTCCCGGCGTGCGCTGGATCCCCACCGGCGGCGTGAGCGCGGCCAATGCCGCCTCCTATCTCGCCCTGCCGGCGGTGGCGGCCGTTGGGGGCAGCTGGATGGTCGCGCCCGAACTGATCGCCGCACGTGACTTCGCGACCGTGACCCGCTTCACGCGGGAGGCAGTCCGCCTCGGCACCGGGGAGGAGCCGTGAGCGGTCTGGCCGTCCGACCGGCAGAGGAATGTCGGTTCGACCTCGTCGCGCTCGGTGAGATCATGCTCCGGCTCGACCCGGGAGTGGGACGCATCCGCAACGCGCGGGAGTTCCGGGTGTGGGAAGGGGGTGGCGAGTACAACGTCGCCCGCGGCTTACGTCGCTGCTTCGGCCAGCGCACGGCAGTCGTCACCGCCTTTGCCGACAACGAGGTCGGGCGGCTGCTCGAGGACTTCGTCCTGCAGGGAGGCGTCGACACGTCCCTCGTCCGCTGGGTCGCCTCGGACGGCATCGGTCGTACCGTCCGCAATGGCCTCAATTTCACCGAACGCGGCTTCGGCGTCCGAAGCGCGCTGGGGGTGTCCGACCGGGGGAACACGGCGGCGTCGCAACTGCGGCCGGGCGATGTCGACTGGGAGCACCTCTTCGGCACGCTCGGGGTGCGCTGGTTCCACACGGGCGGGATATTCGCCGGGCTCTCGGAGACGACACCGGACGTGGTTGACGAAGCCGTCGACGCCGCCCTACGCCACGGCACCGTCGTGTCCTACGACCTCAACTACCGGCCCAGCCTGTGGCAGGGGATCGGCGGAGTCGAGCGCGCGCAAGAGGTGAACCGTCGACTCGCCCGACACATCGACGTGATGATCGGCAACGAGGAAGACTTCACCGCATGCCTCGGGCTCGAGGTCGAGGGCGCCGACGAGAACCTGCGCGATCTCGACACCGCCGCCTTTCGGAAGATGATCGAACAGGCGGCGCAGGAGTTCCCCAACTTCGCCGTTGTGGCGACGACGCTGCGCACCGTCCACAGCGCCACCGTCAACGACTGGTCGGCGATCGCCTGGTCGGCCGCCACGGGATTCGTCGAGGCCGCCCCACGGCCGGGCCTGGAGGTTCTCGACCGCGTCGGTGGCGGCGATAGCTTCGCCTCCGGCCTCATCTTCGGACTTCTGGAGAGCGACGACCTGCAGCGAGCCGTCGAGTTAGGCGCCGCCCACGGCGCGCTCGTGATGACCACGCCCGGCGACACGTCCGCGGCGACCCTCCCCGAGGTGGAGGCCCTCGCGCGAGGCGCCGGTGCCCGGGTGAAGCGTTAGGCGCCGGCTCCGTTTGGGCCTCGCTCTAGTGGAGTTGGCACGAATGGGATCACGTTGGCGGCTCACGTGGACGACAGCGGGTTCCTTCGCCTCTCGCGACTGCGCGTCTTCCCGTTAGCTCTGTCCCACGATCGCGCAAGTCGCCTCGGCGGATCGTTGATCCCGCGCCAGGAGGGGAGGAACGTGTTGGTCGGCGGCCAGGCTCAGCTCGGAGGCGAGGATGGCTTGCCCGCTGACGTTCGACGTTCCCTGACTCGCCACGACCACTGTTGGACGGGTGCTTCGAGCTGGGTCGCCGGTTCAAGGCCGGCACGTTCTTCGTCGCGGCGGCCGTCGCGCGACCGATCTGTTGCCCAAATCGTTGCCCGACTGAGCTAATCTCGCCGGGCTCACCCGACGCCGGATGGCCACAAGACGTCGAGGGCGACCGTACTGGCCGCCCCCGAGTCGTCTTGTAAACAGGGGGCCAAGGGTTCGAATCCCTTCTCCGGCTCTCCCGATGGACTTCAGCGAGATCCTGCGGCGCCGACGGATGGTGCGGAGCTACCTGCCGGACGCGGTGCCGCCCGACGCGATCGACCGGATCGTCGCGACCGTCCGGCGCGCGCCGAGCGCCGGGTTCAGCCAGGGGCACCGCATCGTGGTGGTGACCGAGCCCTCCACGCGAGCCGAGCTCGCCCGCCTCGCGGGCGAGGAGGAGTACGTCGCCGCGGGCGGCCAGGCCTGGATCTCCGCCGCGCCCGTCCACCTGTTCGTGGGCGTCCGCGAGGAGAGCTACCACGAGCGGTACCGCAGGCCGGACAAGCTGCGGGACGGCGCGGAGATCGACTGGCCCGTGCCCTACTGGTACGTCGACGCGGGCGCGCTCTTCATGCTGCTGCAGCTCGCGGCGCTCGACGAGGGGCTTGCGGCCGGCGTCTACGGCGTGCTGCGCGACCAGGTGCCCGCCGTCAGAGCCGTGCTCGGCGTCCCCGACGACGTCCACTTCGTGTGCCTCGTGACGATCGGCCGTCCCGCACCCGACCCGCGCGAGACACAGCTCGTCTCGCGGCTCACCCAGCGGCGGCTCGCGCTCGACGAGCTCGTCCGCCGTGAGCGGTGGGACGCGGGCTAGCCCGCGACGGCGGCTCGCAGGGACTAGGCCGGCACCGCGCGTTCGGCCTGGTGCGCGAGGATCTTGCGCTTGACGCGCTGGAGCGCGTTGTCGATCGTCTTGCAGTCGCACCCGAGCTCGTCGGCCATCGTCTCGTACGAGTGCCCGTCGAGGTAGAGGCGGAGGGCCTCCGACTCGAGCCCCGAGAGGCTGGTCCCGAGACAGCCGACGAGGGCCTGAAGCTCCTCGGTCGACACGACGCGCACGGACGGGTCGTCGATGGACGGGCCGGGGAGCGCGTCCCCGAGGGTGCACTCGCCCTCGGTGTCCTGCCCCGCCGGCGTGTGGCTGAACGAGACGTACGTGTTCAGGGGAGCGTGCTTGTACCGGGTGGCCGACTTGATCGCGGTGATGATCTGGCGCGTCACGCAGAGCTCGGCGAACGACCGGAACGAGGTCTCCTTGTCGTGCCGGAAGTCGCGGATCGCCTTGAAGAGGCCGATCATCCCTTCCTGCACGAGGTCCTCCGCGTCCCCGCCCGCGAGGAAGTACGAGCTCGCCTTGAGCCGGACGAAGCCGTGGTAGCGGCGCATGAGCTCCTCGCGCGCGGCGCTCGACCCGTTCCGCGCCTTGACGACGAGCTGAAGGTCCTCGAGCTCCCGCTGCAGCTTCTGCGGGGTCTTGGGGGCTGCAGCGGTGCGCAGGGACATCGTCTCTCTCCTGATCTCGACGGTGATCGGACGCCTCCCGAGGGACAGTCTCACCCTCAGGTCGAGGGAGAAGCTAGCACCTTTGCGCGAGCGTTACAACCCCTTTGCGTTCGTTCCATTGTAATAAGAACACGTGTTCGCCTCGACGTGCGGCGGGTTCCCGGAGCCGCGCCGGTCAGTGGCCGCGGCGAAGGCGCTCGAGCCGGGCCCGCGTCTCGTCGTCGACGCGGTCGCCCAGCCGGCTGGCCGAGGCCTCGCGATGCACGACCTCGCCGAGCTCGGCGAGGAAGCCTGCAGAGGCGCGCTTTCGCACCTCCTGCCCACTCGTACCGCGGATCGCGGCATCCGACGTCACGAGCAGCACGGCCTCGGAGTCCCGGTGCCCGGCGGCCAGTCGCTCGAGCACGGTGTCGGCGTGGCCGGCGAAGCGGACGTCGAGCGTCCCCACCTGGCGATCCGCCCCCGCACCGTCGAAGACCACGACTCCGCGCGCGCCGCGCACGGCCACGAAGCTCGCGAGATCGTCCACGAGCGCGTCCCGGTCGGCATAGCCCCCCGCGTGGAAGAGATTCGACCCGTCGAACAGGTAGAGCGTGACGTCGCTCAATTCTCTACCTCGAGTCGAGGTTGAGCTTCGCGCTGGCGACGGGCCTCGAAGAGCGTGACCGCCGCCGCGACGCTCACGTTCAGCGACTCGACGCCGGGCGCGAGCGGGATCGAGACGGTCCCGTCGCAGGTGCGCCGCACGAGCGGACGCACCCCCTTACCCTCGGCGCCGAAGACGAGCGCGACGCCGTCGCGCAGGTCGAGCGACCAGAGCTGCGTGTCCCCGTCAGCGGCGGCCGCGTAGGCCCACAGGCGGTCGCTCTTCACATCGGCGAGATACCGCGCGAGGTTGGGCACGACGGCGACCGGCAGGTGCTCGACGGCCCCCGCGGACGACCTGCAGACAGCGGGTGTCACCGCGGTGGCGCCGTGCGTGGGGACGACGACGCCCGTCGCGCCGGCGCCGGCGGCACTCCGAACGACCGCACCGAGGTTCCGCGGGTCGGTGACCTGGTCGAGGAGGCAGAGCAGCGGCCTCTCCGCCGCCGCCAGCTCCCACGCGTCGGCATAGGGATACGGCTCGCACCACGCGACGATGCCCTGGTGGTCGGGCGACCCTGCCGCCTCGGTCAGCTCGCGCTCCCGCTTCACCTTCGGGCGCGGGCCCTCGCCGAGCCACTCCACGGTGTCCACGGCACGCTCGCTGGCCCACACCTCGAGCACTGCGCGCCGACCGCGCAGCGCCTCGCGGACGGCGTTGCGCCCGTAGACGAGGTCGCGGGTCACGTGGCGCGCTTCACGAGCTGGAAGAACGGCGCGTCGGCCACGTCGCGCACCTCCCATCCTGCGTCCGCGATCGCGTCGCGGAGCCGATCGGCCTCGGCGAAGTCCTTCGCGTCCCTGGCGGCCACCCGGGCCTCCGCGAGCGCGACGACCTCCGCCGGGGCGGCCTCGACGGCGCCGAGCGACTCCAGCCCGAAGAGGGCGAGGCCGCGTCGCAGCTCGTCCAGCGCGCCCGTGCGCGCCCATTCGTGCATCACCGCGAGGGCGGCGGGCGTGTTGAAGTCGTCCTCGAGCGCCGCGTCGAGCTCGCCCCAGTCGCCGGCAGTGCGCCGTTCGCCCCGCAGCGCGTTGCGGAAGGTCTCAGCCTGCGCGCGGGCAGCCGACATGGTCGCCGGCGAGAAGTCGATCGGCTTCCGCCAGTGCGCGGTGAGGAAGAAGACGAGCGCCGTCTCGGCCCCCCATTCGTCCAGCACCTCGCGGATCGTCTCCACGTTGCCGAGCGACTTCGACATCTTCTCGCCCGTGAAGCGGAGCATCCCGTTGTGCATCCAGATGCGCGCGAAGGGATGGCCGGCCGCGACCGACTGCGCGCGCTCGTTCTCGTGGTGCGGGAAGACGAGGTCGAGCCCGCCGCCGTGGATCCAGAACTCCGGGCCGAGCTCCTTCGCGGCCATTGCCGAGCACTCGATGTGCCAGCCGGGACGGCCCACGCCCCACGGTGACTCCCAGGAGGTGTCCTCGTCCTCCTTGGTCGCCTTCCAGAGCGCGAAGTCGCGCGGATCCTCCTTCGCGGGGTTCGGCTCCTGCTCCTCGACCTGATCGGGCCGCTGGCCCGAGAGCGCGCCGTAGCCCTCGAAGCTCGCCACGCGGAAGTACACGTCGCCGTCGGCGGCGTACGCGTGCCCGGACTCGATCAGCGTGCCGATCAGCTCCACGATCTCGGGGACCGTCTCGGTCGCGAGCGGCTGGGCGTCGGGCATCCCGAGCCCGAAGCCCGCGGTGTCCTCGAGGTACCAGGCGGTCGCGTCGCGCGCGAGCCCGGCGCTCCGGCCCGGCGCGGCCTCGTAGATCTTGTCGTTCACGTCGGTGATGTTGTGGACGAGCGTCACGTCGTAGCCCTGGTGCCTGAGCCAGCGCGCGAGCCACGTGAAGACGACGAACGGCCGCGCGTTGCCGATGTGCGCCCGCGCGTAGACCGTCGGGCCGCAGACGTAGATCCCGACCGGCTCGGGCGGAGGCGGGAGCTCGACGAGCGAGCCGCGTCAGCGTGTCCTGCAGGCGCATGGCGCGATCGTAGACGCGGCTCAGCCGGAGACCGAGGCGCGCCCGACCCGCGCGAGCGCCTCGGCGGCGGGCAGCGCTGCGACGACCGACCAGAGCTCCGGCCCGCGCTCGGCGCCCGTCAGCGCCAGCCGTAGCGCCCGCAGGTCGCCTCCGACCGCCTTCAGCTCGCGGACGATCGCGCGGGCCGCGTCCTCGTCGAGCTGGTCGGGCGCCGCCGCCCGGAGCTCGGCGAACCGCTCGAGCGTCGGGCGTGCGGGCACCGGAAGGTCGACCGGCTCGGGAGCGAGGATCGACCGTGCCATCGCCCGGGCCTCGACGAGCGTCCGCGCACCGCGAAGGGCGCGGGCCAGCTCCGGCGGTGCGTCCGCGTCGGCGGCGAGCTCCTCGTCGCTCATCGCCGTGATCGCGTCGATCGCGAGCCGGCCGAGCCGGCCGCGGTCGAGACGGACGTCGTGCGCCGGGAGTCCGAGCTCCTCGAGGTAGGCGCGGGCGGCCGCTGCGGGAATGCCCTCCACCCGGAGGTCGGCGACCGAGCTCCCGCCGTGCCGCTTGGACAGCTTCTTGCCGTCGTCGCCCAGCAGGAGTCCGATGTGCCTCACCTCGGGCAGCTCACCGCCGATCGCGCGCGCGATCCGGCGCTGGAGCGCCTCGTTCGGGCGATGGTCGGAGCCGCGGATCACGTGCGTGATCCCGAGCGCCAGGTCGTCCGCGACGCTCGCGAGCTGGTAGGTCGCCGTCCCGTCCGCGCGGAGGAGCGTCACCTCGCCGAGGCGGAGCGAGCCGTCGGAATCCCTCGTCGCCCCACCCGTCGTCTCGGCGACGCGGACCGCGGCGGCGTAGACGTCGCCGCGCTCGCTCTGACGGAGCGGCCCCTCGTCCCACCCGACCCCGAGCCACTCGAGGTCTGCCAGGATCGCCGCCTCGCCGCCGGGGACGGTTCGCGACGGGTCCGTGTCGTCGATCCTGAGCACGAGCGCACCGCCATGCTCGTCGGCGAAGCCCCGGTTCGCGACGGCGGCGAGCGCGTTGCCGAGATGAAGCGATCCGGTCGGGCTCGGCGCGAACCGGACGCGGACGGTCATGCGTCGATCGTGACGTGCCCCGGGTCGGCCGCGACGCGCTCGAGCCAGGCCCCGATCGCCGGGTAGCCCGAGAGGTCGAAGCCCCCCTCGTGCGCGACGTGCGTGTACGCGTAGAGCGCGATGTCGGCGAGCGTGGGCGACGAGCCGACGAGGAACGGCCCACCTCCGTCGAGGTGCCCCTCCATCGCGTCGAGCGCGCGGTAGCCCTGCTTCGTCCGGGACGCGATCAGATCGACGTGCTTCTCGGGCTCGCCCGAGTACGCGACCAGGAACCGGACGACCGCGATCGCGGGCTCGTGCGTGTACTGCTCGAAGAACATCCACTGCAGGACCTTGGCGCGCTCGTAGCGGTCGTCGGGCACGAACCTCGTCCCCTCGCCGAAGTACCAGAGGATGGCGCCCGACTCGGCGATCGGGCGGCCGTCGTCGAGCACGAGCGTCGGCACGCGCAGGTCGGGGTTGAGGCCGCCGAGCACCTCCGACCGGTTCGACCGGTCGACGACGTCCAGCTCGTGGCGCTCGTAGTCGATCCCGAGGTGCGCGAGGAGCAGCCGCACCTTGTAGCAATTGCCCGAGACCATCGAGTTGTAGAGCAGCATGGGGAGACGCTACAGCCGCGGCGGCCGCCGCACTACGCTCGGCGCGTGGAGAAGGAGCTGCTCGCGTGGTACGGCGCCGTCGGGCGCGACCTCCCGTGGCGGCGGACGCGCGACCCGTACGCGATCCTCGTCTCCGAGGTGATGCTCCAGCAGACGCAGGTCGAGCGCGTCGTGCCGCGCTATGAGCGCTGGCTGGCCCGGTGGCCGACGGCCGCCGCCCTCGCGGCCGCGAGCCCCGCCGACGTGATCGTCGAATGGCAGGGTCTCGGCTACAACCGTCGGGCCGTCGCGCTCCACCGCGCCGCGTCTCGGGTCGCCGCCGACGGCTGGCCCGACGACCTCACAGAGCTCCCCGGCGTCGGCCCGTACACGGCCGCGGCCATCGCGAACTTCGCCTTCGACGAGAACGTCCTCCCGCGCGACGTCAACGTCGACCGCGTCGAGCGACGAACCGGGCATGGCTTCACCGGTGCCGCGGCGCAGGCGCTGATGGATCTCGGTGCGACCGTCTGCCTCGCGCGGATCCCGCGCTGCGACGACTGCCCGCTCGTCGGGCGCATGCCCTTCGCGCGGCACCCGCGACGAGCCCGCGCGGAAGCAGTCGCGCTTCGAGGGCTCGTTCCGCCAGCGCCGGGCGACGGCGCTCCGGGCGGTCGCGGACGCCCCACAGCGGGCCGGCGTGCTCGATCCGACGGTAGTCGAAGCGCTCGAGCGCGACGGGCTCGTCGTCGTCGAGGACGGCCTCGTCCGTCTTCCCGCGTGACCCCGAGTGAGCTCGCACCAGACCGGTGCCGGCTCGCTGCGCCCCTTCTGGACGCGACCTCAGCCGTGGCGCGTCGGTCTCGTCGAGGTGCGCGAGCACGCCGTCGAGCGCACGCGGAACGCGGTCGAGGTCGAGTGCCTCGACGAGGAGCGGCGCGTACCGGATCTTCCGGTTCCACATGAACCGCCAGAGCTGCTCCTCGCGCGAGAGGTCACGCTTCGCCGGCTGCTTCTGAAAGGTGCGGAAGGCCGCGAGCTCGCCCTCGCCCGCGATCACGGCCTCGACGCCCTCCGGGCCGACTGCGCGCACGAGCTCGTCCTCGAGGTCGGCGACGCACACGAAGAAGCCGAGCCGCTCGAGCTCGGCTCGCGAAAGCCCTGAGCCGAGGCCGGCGCGCTCGAGCGCGCGGCGGAGCACGGACTCCTCGCCCTCGTCGCAGAGGCCAGCGAGGCGGGCGTCGGCGCCCTGCGGGCCGAAGCGGTCCAGGAAGCGACCGACTGCATGGATGCCCCCGGTCGCGAGCACGACGACGCCCTCGGCCACGAGGTCGCGTCCCCTGCGCCTGGCAAGCGTCTCCAGCGCGACCTTGTCACTCGTGCCCTCGACGAGGACGACGGCACGCGCGTCCGTCCCTTCGGGGAGAGCGTGCACGCTCCTCGGGCTCAGCGGCCCTGGTCGTATGCGGGGCGCGTCTCGTCGTAGTGGGGGAGCCCGTCGTCGGGCACGTCCTCCCACGTCGCCGCGTAGGCGACGAACTGCCGCGAGCTCGGGCGGATCCCCGGATCGCCGTCGATCGCACCGAGCCGGACGCCGTCGTTGTCGTCGCTCCCGACCATGCGGCTGAAGAGCGCCGAGCCGCACAGGCCGCAGAAGACCTTCTCGCGGCCGCCCTCGGGCGCCCACGCCCGGAGCTCGCTCTCGCCCTGCACGATCCGCACCGTTCCCGGCTCGGCGCGAGCCGTCGCGGCGGCGGCGGAGCCGGTGCGGCGCTGGCAGCGCGTGCAATGGCAGTACGCGGCGGAGGCGAACGGCTTCGACACCTCGAACCGCACCGCGCCGCACCCGCACCCGCCCGTGATCGGCAACTCCATCGACGCGAGCCTAGCGCGGCGGTGCGGGGCGGCGCGACCCCGCCGAGGTCAGAGCACAGGGCAGTTGACGACGGTCGGCATCGCCCGGACGGCGACCTCGCCCGCACGCTGCGCGGCCAGGACCGCGGCCTTCGAGCGAAGCACGCGAGGTGTCGCGCCCGTCGTCCAGGTCACGGTGCGGACGGCCCAGAGCGGCGAGTAGTCGCGACGGCCGGGCACGGTGTCGACGATGTTCCTCTGCGCCTCGACGCCGTTCGTCACGACCCAGATCGGCGCGACGCGGTTGCCTCGCGCGAGCTTCACGGGCCCGAAGTCGAGGTACGAGACGACGTCCCCGCGGTAGAAGCCGAGCGTCACATCCTGCCGGAACTGCTGCACGGGCCCGTCCGCCGCGAGGGCGGGGAGCGCGGCCGCCGCCGCGGCGACGGTGCAGAGGGCGAGCAGAACCGCGATCCTTCGCATGATGACCTCCTCGTTGGTTCGGGAGACCCCGACGGTAGGCGCCGCTTCTTGCGTGTCTCTGAACGCGCGCTGAACGCCCGCCGAACTCGCCCGGGGGCCGAGAGGGCGTTGTTCAGGCGTGCGTAAGGACGGGGACGGCACCATCGAGCCCATGGCCACCGTGCTGGTCGTCGACGACGAGCCGATCGTCCGCGAGGTCGTCGTGCGCTACCTCGAGCGCGAGGGGTACGCGACGCTCGAGACGGGCGACGGGGACGATGCGCGCGCCCTCGTCGAGCGCGAGTCGCCCGACCTCGTCGTCCTCGACGTGATGCTCCCCGGCACGGACGGGCTCGAGCTCTGCCGCTGGATCCGCTCCCGCTCCGAGCTTCCCGTGATCATGCTGACCGCCCGCGGCGAGGAGGCCGACCGGATCGTCGGGCTCGAGCTGGGCGCGGACGACTACGTCACCAAGCCGTTCTCGCCGCGTGAGCTCGCGGCGCGGGTGCGCACCGTCCTGCGACGAACACGGGCGAGTGGCCAGCACCCGCAGCGTCTCGCCTTCGGCGAGATCGAGCTCGACGCGGAGACCCGGGAGGTGCGACGGGGCGGAGTCGAGGTGCGACTCACGGCCAAGGAGTTCGACCTCCTCTGGTTCCTCGCGAGCCACCCGCGCCGGGTCTTCGGGCGCGATCAGCTGATGAGCCGGGTGTGGGGCTACGAGGCGGCGCTCGACACGGGCACCGTCACCGTCCACGTCCGCCGGCTGCGCGAGAAGATCGAGGCGGACCCTTCCGACCCGCAGCACCTCCAGACGGTGTGGGGGGTCGGGTACCGGATCGTGCCGTGATGCCGGTCGCGATGCTCGGCCAGGCGATCGCCGTCGGCCTGCTGACGCTCGGCGCCGGGCTCGTCGCCGTGCTGCTGCTCCGTCTCCTCCCCAGCCTGCGGCTCCAGCTCGCGGGCCTGGCCGCGCTCTCGGTCTGCCTGCCGCTCGCGTCGGTGCTGCTTTCCGGCTGGGTCGCGTTCAAGATGGGCGACGACGTCAAGATCCTCGCCGTGTCGGCCGCGTCGGCCACGGTCGCGGTCGTCGCGGGGCTCGTGCTCGCGCACTCCATCGCAGGCTCCGTCGACCGCGTCCGCGACGCCTCGGCGCGGCTCGCGCGCGGAGACCTGAGCGTCAGGGCGCCGGAGTCGGGACCGGCGGAGGTCGCCGAGCTCGCCGCCTCCTTCAACGAGATGGCGTCCGGTCTCGAGCAGCTCTTCGACGCGCGCCGCGAGCTGGTCGCCTGGGCGAGTCACGACCTGCGCACGCCGCTCGCCAACATGCAGGCGATGCTCGAGGCGCTCGAGGACGGCCTCGTCGAGCCCGACTCGACGCTGCCCGTCCTCCGCGAGCAGGTCGAGCACCTCTCGACGCTCGTCGACGACCTCTTCGAGCTGGCGAGGATCGACGCGGGCGCCCTGACCCTCGAGCTGCGCGACGCGGAGCTCGAGCCGGTCGTCGAGGCGTGCCTGCGCGGCGTCGAGGCCGACGCGCGGCGTCGAGGCGTCGACCTCGACGCCAGCGTCCCGAAGGACGTGCGGGCGCGCTTCGCGCCCGAGAAGGTGGAGCGCGTCCTCTTCAACCTGATCACGAACGCCCTCCGGCACACGCCGTCCGACGGCTCCGTCGCGGTCCGCGTCGAGCAGCTCGGCCGCGAGGTGCAGGTCAGCGTCGAGGACACCGGCGAAGGGCTCGACGAGGAGGCGCGCCAGCGGATGTTCGACCGCTTCTGGCGCGGCGACCCGGCGCGCTCCGTCCGGGGCGCCGGCCTCGGGCTCGCGATCGCGCGCGGGATCGTCGAGGCGCACGGTGGACGGATCTGGGCGGAGTCGCCGCCCGACGGCGGGGCACGCGTGTCGTTCACGCTGCCCGGCGCCGTCTAGCCGCGCACGAGAAGAGACCGGCCTCCGATGCGCTTTCTCGCCCGTCGACGCATTGGAGGCCGGTCGGGAGCTCTCGTGGGTGCGCGCCGTGCGCCACACCGCCGGATGCTCCGGATGAGCCGGGGCCGCAGCGGGCTTGCGGCCTGCGCACGTCGCGTTTGGCGGGACGTGCGCGCTGTGTTCAGTCCGGTGGAGTCTCCTCCATGCAATTCCCCTTCCGTCGAAGGGCTTTCCTCCACCCTAGCTCGTCGGGCGGTCGCCGGGAAGGGCGGAGGCCGGCGCCTCGCCGTCCTCCGTGGAGCCCTCCAGCAGCGCGACGTTGACGGCCGGCGTGACCGTCACGGGGCGGTCGCGCCGCAGCAACGCGACCGCCTCGGCCGCGAGGCCCTCGCCGCGGCCTGTGAAGCCCAGCCGATCGGTCGTCGTCGCCCGCACGTTGACCGCATCCGGCGCCACGCCGAGGGCGGCCGCCAGACGCTCGCGCATCGCCTCCCGGTGAGGCGCGATCCGCGGCGATTGGCCAACCAGCACACAGTCCGCGTTGACGAGCGCGAAGCCGGCGCGCCGGACGTGCTCGTAGGCCTCGGTCAGCAGGGCGACCGAGTCGGCGCCTCGGTAGCGCTCGTCGTCGGACGGAAAGAGCCCACCGATGTCGCCGAGCCCCGCGGCCCCGAGCAGCGCATCCGTGAGGGCGTGTGCGATCACGTCGCCGTCGGAGTGGCCCGCCAACCCGCGGTGGCCGTCGATCGCGACCCCGCCGAGCACGAGCGGCACGTCGTCGCCGAAGGCGTGGGCGTCGACGCCGAGGCCGACCCGCAGCTCGCTCACGCGGGCTCGTCGGCCGCGTCGGCCGGTGCCGCGCCGCCCCAGAGCGGCGAGAGGTCGGCGATCTCCCACGCCTCGACGATCCTGTCGTCGGCGACGTGCACGAGCACCATCTGGTCGAGACGGAACGGGCGGCCGGTGGGCTGGAGCCCGCCGATCGTCTTCGCGAACGTGCCGGTGACGACCGCACGCGCGACGACGACGTCGCCCGCGGCGACCACCTCCTGCACGTCGTGACGGAGGCCGGGAAGCGCGTCCAGCGCCGCGCGCCAGACCTGCCGCTCGGCCTCGATGCCCCGCGAGGAGAGCCCCATCGGCGCGTGGACGACGACGTCGGGGGCGAGGACCTCCTCGAACCGTCCGAGCTCACCGCTGTCGCCCGCCTCGAACCAGCGCTCGACGATCGACCTCATCGCGACCCGGACGCTAGACGATCCAGCACGGGTGCGAGCTCCGAGAGGGCCTCGATCGCGGCCACCCCGTCCGGCGTCGGCTGCAGCAAGCCCCACGGGCCGCGGCGCACGTGGACGGCGACGAGGCCCGCCTCGAGCGCCGGGAGCACGTCGTTGTCGACCCGGTCGCCGACGTAGGCGACCTCGCCGGCGACGCGTCCGCTGAGCTCGACCAGCCGCGCGAAGAACCCCGGCTCGGGCTTGCGGACGCCGAGCGCAGCGGAGCTCGTCACGATGTCGACGGGCAGGCCGAGCGACCGCGCCCACTCCTCCATCTCGGCGCTCTGGTTGCCGGCGATCCCCACGAGGCGACCGGACGCCCGCATCTGCTCGAGGCACGGGAGCGCGTCGGGGAAGAGATCGCCGCGCTCGTAGCCGATCCGCGTCCACGCGTCCGGTGGCCGCTCCGTCTCGAGGTGGCGCCAGAGGTCCCAGTGCTCCTCCCCCCGCTCGATCGTCATGCCGAGCGCCGCCCAGACCACGTGCGGCCGGAGGCCCGCCGCGGCCGCCACCTCCCGCCAGACGCGCTCCTCGTCGACGAGCGTCTCGCCGACGTCGAAGAACACCGCGGTGACGGCCACCACCGGTCAGCCGGCGTCGAGCAGGCGCTCGACGAGGTCGAGGTCGGCTCGCGTGGTCACCTTCACGAGCCGCGGGTCACCGGGGACGACGCCGACCGTCCCACCCGCCCGCTCGACGAGCGAGGCGCAGTCCGTCGCGCTCGTGAGGTCGCCTTCGAGCGCCGCGCGGAGCCGGTGCGCGACGAACGCCTGCGGCGTCTGCGCCGCCACGAGGCTCGCGCGGTCGAGGGTCTCGACGACGCGGTTCCCGTCGACGCGCTTGACGGTGTCGCTGGGCGGTAGCCCCGGGATCGCCCCGTCGACGCCCTCCGCGAGCAGAGCGAGCACGCGCCCGATCACGCCGTCGTCGACGAGCGGGCGGGCCGCGTCGTGCACGAGGACGACGAGCGCGTCGTCGGCGACCTCCTCGAGCGCGGCACGGACCGACTCCGCACGGGTCTCCCCGCCGGTGACGACCGCCGCCACCTTGGACGCGACGAGCTCCTCCGCGAGGAGGATCGCCGGCTCCTCCCACTCGGGAGGCGCGGCGACCACGATCGCGTCGATCCAGTCCGAGCCGTCGAGCCGCTCGAGGCTCTCCGCGAGCAGCGGGCGCCCCGCAAGGGCAGCGAAGGCCTTCGGCCGATCCCCGCCGAGCCGCGCGCCGGAACCCGCGGCGACGAGGATCGCCCAGGTTCCCCCGCCGGCGCCGCCGGTGGGAGTGCGTGCCTCGTTCACCTCGGTGTGAGCCCTGGGTCGGCGCCTGCCGGCCGGCGGAGCTCCGCTCTAGGCGGTCGCTGTCGCGGCGGTCTTCGGCTTCGCCTTGGCCCGCTTGCCCTTGGCCGGGTTCGCGAGCACCTCTTCGAGCCACTCGTGGGCCTCGTCCTCGGTCATGGCCTTGGCGTACATGAGCTCCGAGGCGAGGATCTTCTTCGCCTTGACGTACATCTGCTTCTCGCCCGTCGAGAGGCCCTTCTCGTGGTCGCGCAGCGCGAGGTTGCGCACGACCTCGGCGAGCTCGAGCACGTCACCGGTCTTCATCTTGTCCCGGTTGTGCTTGAAGCGGCGGTTCCAGTTCTTCGGCATCTCCGTCGAGCCGCCGAGCAGCACCTTGACGACGACGTCGACCATCTCCTGGTCGATGACTCCACGCAAGCCGACCTTCTCGGCGTTGTCGACCGGCACGTTGACGGTCATCTCGTTGTGCAGGATCTTGATCGTCAGGTACTCGCGCTTCTCGCCGAGCACGAGCTTTACGTCCTTCGAGACGATCGTTCCCGCGCCGTGATGGGGGTACACGACCTTGTCGCCGACATCGAACACGCCTGGAGTCCTCCCGTTGTCCGGTCTTGTATGCGCCTGACTCACGAAAAGCGCCGGCGGGATCTGCCGGCGTGATGCACCCCATTCTACCCGAAGTCTCGTCGCCGTAGGCCGTCGAGACGACGCCGCCGACAGCGCCCCTCAGGCCGCCTCGGCCGCGTCCGTTCCGGGCCGTAACGCGGCTGCCAGGGCCTCCCTCAGCGTCGCCGCCCGGATGACCCGGGCGTCACCCCCGCGCGCGGTCGTCCCGGCCGGCGCGACGACCTCCCGCACCCCGAGCTTCACGCATTCCTCGAGCCGCCGCTCCGCCTGCGCTGCCGGCCGCAGCCGACCCGTCAGGCCGAGCTCGCCGAACGCGGCGACGCTCTCCCTGAGGGGCGCTCCCCGAGCAGCGGACGCGATCGCGAGCGCAACGGCGAGGTCGGCGCCCGGCTCGTCGATCCGCACGCCTCCCGCCACGTTGACGAAGACGTCGGCGGAGCCGAGCGGCACGCCGCCGTGCCGGCCGAGCACCGCGACGATCATCGCGAGCCGCTTCGGGTCGACCCCCGTCGCGACACGCCGTGGCATCGCGAGGTCGCTCCGCGAGACGAGCGCCTGGATCTCGAGCAGCAGCGGGCGCGTCCCCTCCAGCGCGACGGCGACCGCCGCGCCGATCTCGCCCGCCTCCGACCGCCCGAAGACGCTCGACGGATCGGGGACGCCGACGAGCCCGTCCCGCGTCATCTCGAACACCCCGAGCTCGTTCGTCGAGCCGAACCGGTTCTTCGTGGCGCGCAGGATGCGGTGCGCGTTGTACCGGTCGCCCTCGAACTGCAGCACGCAGTCGACGAGGTGCTCCAGCACCCGCGGGCCCGCGACGGCGCCGTCCTTCGTCACGTGGCCGACGAGGACGGTTGCGACGCCGTTCTCCTTCGCGACGCGGAGCAGCCGCGAGGCCGCCTCGCGCACCTGCGCGACGGAGCCCGGGGCCGACGCGAGCTCGCCTGCGTGGAGCGTCTGCACCGAGTCGATCACGCAGACGGTCGGCCGTGCGGTCGCGAGCGTCTCGCAGACGACGTCGAGCTCCGTCTCGGCGAGGATGGCGACGTCGTCGGCGCCGCCGAGGCGCTCGGCGCGAAGGCGGACCTGCGCCACGGACTCCTCCCCGGTCACGAGCAGCGCGTTGCCGCCCGAGCGCGCGACCGCCCCGAGGGCGCTGAGCAGCAGCGTGGACTTGCCGACGCCGGGCTCGCCGCCGAGGAGCACCAGCGAAGCCGGCACGAGGCCGCCGCCCAGGACGCGGTCGAGCTCCGAGATCCCCGTCGAGAGCCGGGCCGCGTCCTCGACGCTCACGTCGCCGAGGCGCTGGGGCGTCGCGGCGCGGCGCGAGACCGCCCCGCCGTCCCTGCCGTGCAGCTCCTCGACGAGGGTGCCGAACGCGCCACAGCCGGGACAGCGGCCGAGCCAGCGCCCCGTCGTCGCCCCGCACTCCCCGCAGGTGAACTGCACCACGACCTTGCCCATGCGCACAGGGTAGACGAGCGGCCGGACGTCCGTCTTCCGAACGGACAACACGACCGCGAGGCCACCGCCGGGCCACGGCCTATGCTCCCGTCGTGAGCCACCGGCACGCCGATCACGCGCACGGCCACGCACACGACCACCGGTCTACGCCGCGCCGTGCGCTCGCCCTCGTCCTCGTCCTCACGCTCGGGATGACGGTCGTCGAGATCGCCGGCGGCGTCTGGACGGGGAGCCTCGCGCTCCTCGCGGACGCCGGCCACATGTTCTCCGACACCTTCGCGATCGGGCTCGCGCTCGTCGCCGTGACCCTGGCACGCCGGCCGTCGACGCCGCGCCGGAGCTTCGGCTTCCAGCGCGCGGAGATCCTCGCGGCGTTCGTCAACGGGCTGACGCTCGTGCTGGTCAGCGGGTGGATCGTGTGGGAGGCGATCGGCCGGCTCGACGACCCGCCGGAGCTGCTCGGGGGCTGGATGCTGCTCTTCGCCGCGATCGGCCTCGTCGTGAACGCCGCCGCCGCGGGCATCCTGATCCGCTCCGGCGGCGAGAGCCTGAACGTCGAGGCGGCGCTCCGCCATGTCCTGGCCGACCTCCTCGGCTCCGCAGGCGTGCTCGTCGCGGCGGTGGTGATCGTGACGACCGGCTGGACGCTCGTCGACCCGCTCGTCTCCATGGCGATCGCCGTGCTGATCGTGCTGAGCGCGTGGGGCGTGCTGCGCGACTCGACCGCGATCCTGATGGAGCAGACGCCGTCCCGACTCGATGCCGACGCGGTCGCCCAGGCAATCGTCGCGGTTCCCGGCGTGACGAGCGTCCACGACCTCCACGTCTGGACGATCACGTCGGGCTTCGACGCGCTCTCGGCCCACGTGCTCGTCGGCCGCGGCGATGACTGCCACGCCCGGCGTCGCGACGTCGAGCAGATGCTCGCGTCGACCTTCGGGATCACCCACACGACCCTCCAGGTCGACCACGACGCGGCGGACGCGCTGATCGAGCTGCGGCGCTAGCTACCCGCCGGGAGGCTGCGCTTCGTCCGCCGGGGGCTCCTCGGCCGGCGGGCTCTCCTGCGGCGGCTCCGCCGCCGGCGGCCGCGCCCGTCGCGGCGGGCCGATCTCGACGATCGCGTTCTGCGCGTCGTAGCGGACCGTGTAGTGCTCGTCCTTGATCCGCTCCGCGCCGCGGAAGACCTCACGCGTGTACTGGACCGTGAACCCGGACTCGCCCGCGTCCTGCACCGTGCTCGTCGCGCCGGGCGGCAACGAGGGGTTCGACACGGTGATCGTCCGCGGCGCGATCGGAGCGTACGGCTCGCCCGTGGTCGTCTTCACGCGGCGGCCGAGCTTGCGCGAGAACATGCTGACGGTGATCGACGAGTCGGTCGCGGTCAGCTTGATCAGGAGCGCGGCCGGCCAGTCGTTCCGAAAGATGAGCTCCGGGCCGCCCCACGACACCGTGGCCTCGCGGCCCATCGGATACCGCGAGATGTAGAACTGGTGCGCCTGGTGCGCGACGAGCTTCAGGCCGGCGAAGAAGGCGGCGTTGTAGAGCGTCGTCGCGATCTGGCTGATCCCGCCGCCGACCGCGTCCTCGAGCCGCCCGCGGTAGATCTGGGGGGCCGAGACGAACCCGTTCGCCTCCGTTCGCTTCCCGAGCGCCTCGTTGAGCGAGAACCCCGTGCGCGGAAGCAGGACCGTGCCGTCGAGCAGCTCCGCGGCGCGCTGGATGTTCGTCACGCGCGGCTGGCAGCACGGGTAGTACGTGGTGAACTCCGAGACCCGCTCGCGGATGTCGAGCGCCTCCGCGTCCGCGGTCGTGAACTCCGGCTCGGTCCGCGAGAACCAGGCGCGATGGGTCGTCGAGTCGAGGTTGTGCGTGAGCGAACGCGCGATTCGCTCGACCGCGAGCTCCTGCCCGAACTGCGACGGGACGACCCGCGCGCGGGCGCCGCTGGCCGCGAACGTCGCGTCCCGGGGCGGACGCTCCAGGTCGCCGAGCCGCACGCGGAGCGAGGCGGCGAGGCCCTTCGGGTCGAGCGTCACACCGAGCGCGCCCTCCTCACGCTGCGTGCGGACGAGCGTGCGGAGCCGGGTCGGGGTGAGCGTCGCGACGGCGTCGCCCGCGCGGACGCGGCGCGTGCCGTCGAGCAGCCGCTCGATCGTCGCCGCGGCCGACTCGGCCTCGGCTGTGGAGACGACAGGGCGGGCGGACACCACGTCCAGGCGGAGCGACGAAGGAAGCGTGCGCAGGCCGCGCCTCAGTGCGGCCCGGTCGACACCGGTGCCCGAGCGAGCCTCGACCACGCGCAGGGACTCGGTGCCGACGACCACTGTCGCGTCACGCGGGGGATCGCCGAAGCGTTGGTCGAGCCGGTTCGCCAGACGCGCAGCCGGCACCGGAGCGAGCCGGAACGAGAGCGGTACGTCGGGGCCGCCGCCCAGCCCGAGCCGCGCGAGGACGCGTTTCGCCGTGCCGCCGTCCTCGGCCGCCTCGAGCGCCTCGTCGAGCTCCGGCTCGGCGCGCAGCTCCGCACCGGTCGTGGCGGCCGTCCCCGTCGGTCCGCGCAGCGTGATCGGACGCGTCACCCGGCGGGCCGCGGCCTCGCTGACGGCTGTGCGCGCCTCGTCCTCGGTCAGGCCCCCGACGGGCACGCCGCCGATCGTCGTCCCGCGCGCGAGGTTGTCCCGCTCGAGCAGGGCGACGAGGCCGACCGCGGCGGCGAGGGCGACGAGAACCGCGACGACGGCGGCGCCGACGACGAGCGCACGCCGACCGCGCCGGCGCGGGCGGGTCGCGACGGACATGAACGGCCCCGACATGGGAACGACCGACGGTAGCGAACGGCCGCGTGCCGGCCCGCCGGTTCGCCCGTCCCTACGCCAGCCGCTTGACGAACAGCACGCGGTCCTCGCCGGGGCCGTCGTAGTCCGTCGGCGAGTTCTCGACCTCGAAGCCCAGCGACCGGTGGAAGGCGATCGACCCCTCGTTCACGGGCGAGGTCACGCATCGGACGATCGTCCGTCCGCGCGAGCGCACGTCCTCGAAGAACCGCTCGTACAGGATGCGCCCGAGCCCCGCGCCACGGTGCTCCGGAGAGACGCCGACGAAGTGGATGTACGCCTCGTCGTCCCGCGTCTGCGAGAGGAAGCCGATCAGGAACGCGGCGAGCTGGCCGTCCTCGTCGTCGACGACGTAGCT
Organism: uncultured Actinomycetes bacterium; assembly: GCA_963748255.1. Lineage (GTDB taxonomy): Bacteria > Actinomycetota > Thermoleophilia > Gaiellales > Gaiellaceae > Gaiella. Next base: position 23,246 of record CAVVIL010000015.1, read on the forward strand.
CGTCCCCTCGAAGTGGACGAAGAAGAGCCGCGGGAGCATCGGCGCCATGTCGCGGCCGCCCCACCACGCGTTGACGCGCCCGATGACGCGGCCGTAGTCGGCGGGCTCGGCGTGCCGGACGTTCACGACGCCAGCCTAGAGGCGGAGGCGACGGCTCACTGCCACGCCTTGCTCATCGCGTCGACATGACGGTGGTCGGTGCCACAGCAGCCGCCGAGCACGGTCAGTCGCGGCAGCCGCTCGCGGAGCGCGACGTACTCGTTCGCGAGCTCCTCGGGATCGCCCTCGTCGAGCTCCTCGGCCTCGTCCAGCTCCGCGTGGCTCAGCCGCGAGGCGTTCGCCCGCAGCCCGCAGATCCGGTCGGTCCAGCCGGAGCCCGGCTCGAGGACGTCGTAGAAGTGCGACGGGTGCGCGCAGTTGACCATGAAGTACGCGACCACGCCGTCCGTGCGCGCGTCGACCTCCTCGATCGCCTCGCGGAGGGGCTGGCCGCTCGGCAGCCGCCCGTCGGTCTCGACCGTGAACGAGATCACGACCGGAAGGCCCACGGCCTGCGCGGCGCGAACGACCCCGACGGCCTCGTCCGCGTACGTCATCGTGATCGCGGTGACGACGTCTGCCGCAGTCTCCGCGAACGTCCCGATCTGGACGGCGTGGTACGCCTCGGCCTCCTCTGCGCTCATCGCCTTGCCGACGACGTAGCCGTCGCCGCGCGGGCCGACGCAGCCCGAGATCACGATCGGCGTCTCGTCGGTCTCGTGCTCGTCGCGCACGGCCTCGAGCAGGCCGACCGCTCTCCGGTTGAGCTCGGCGAGCTCGTCCGGGCCGTGGCCGAGCCGCTCCGCCCAGTCCGGGCTCGCACGCCAGGTCGGCGTCTCGAGGACGATCCCGACGCGGCGCTCGCGGGCGATGGCGACGTACGGCTCGAAGTAGCGGCGGAGCGCGTCCTCGCCGCCCTCGCGCGTGAGCAGGTCGTAGGCGGCGAAGTGGGGCAGGTCGAGGCCGTCGTGGAAGATCAGCGTCGTCTCGAGGCCGCCGTCCGTGAGGAACGGCGTCCGGTTCAGCTGCGGCAGGGCGTCGCGGTAGCGCGCGCCGGTGGTGGGCGTTGCGTTCATTGGGGCCTCCCGACCTCGTGCCGCCCGCTCGGCGGCGACGGGAGGACGCTATGACACGCCCCGCGCCCCGGGTGTACGGATGACCGTACACCCGGGGTACGAGGCGCTCTAGGACTCGTCGGGCTCGTCCGGGACGGTGGCCGGCTCGTCCGGCGGCACCGTGACGGGCTCGGGCTGGGCCTCGCCCTCGATGACCCGCATCTCGACCTTCGGGTCGTCCGGGCCTGCGTCCTCGCGGCGGTCGACGACGATCGTCGACCCCTCCGAGAGCTCGCGCCCGAGGATGAAGTCGGCGAGCGGATCCTCGATCAGCCGCTGGATCGCGCGCAGGAGCGGCCGGGCGCCCATCGCCGGGTCGTAGCCCTCCTCGGCGAGGAGCTCCTTGGCCTCCGCGGTCAGCTCGACCGAGACGCCGTGCACGGCCATCTGCGTGCGGAGCCGCTTCATCTTGATGTCGACGATCCGGAGGATCTCGTCCTTCTCGAGCTTGTGGAAGACGATGATCTCGTCGATCCGGTTGAGCAGCTCCGGCCGGAAGACCTTCTTCAGCTCGCCCATCACGCGCGACTTCATGTCGTCGTAGGTGAGCCCCTGCTCGTCGCCGATCGCGAAGCCCAGGGACTGGTTCTTCGAGATCTGCGACGCGCCGATGTTCGAGGTCATCACGACGATCGTGTTGCGGAAGTCGACCTTGCGGCCCTGGGCGTCGGTGAGCCGGCCGTCCTCCAGGATCTGGAGGAGGATGTTGAAGACGTCCGGGTGGGCCTTCTCGATCTCGTCGAGCAGGACGACCGAGTACGGCTTGCGGCGGACGGCCTCGGTGAGCTGGCCGCCCTCGTCGTAGCCGACGTACCCGGGGGGCGAGCCGACGAGCCGGGACACGGAGTGCTTCTCCATGTACTCCGACATGTCGACCTGGATCATCGCGTCCTCGTCCCCGAACAGGAACTCGGCGAGCGTCCGCGCGGTCTCGGTCTTCCCGACGCCCGAGGGGCCGAGGAAGATGAACGAGCCGGTCGGCCGCTTGGGGTCCTTGATCCCCGCACGCGCCCGGCGGATCGCCTTCGAGACGGCGACGATCGCCGCCTCCTGGCCGATCACGCGCTTGTGGAGCTCCTCCTCCATGCGGACGAGCTTCTGGGACTCGGCCTCCGTGAGCTTGAAGACCGGGATCCCCGTCCACATCGAGACGATGTCGGCGATCTCGTCCTCGCCGATCTCCGGCTGCTCCTCGTCGGCCTCGTTGCGCCAGCGCTCCTCGAGCTCCTTCTTCTTCTGCGTGAGCTTGCGCTCCTTGTCCCGGAGCGACGCGGCCTTCTCGAACTCCTGCGCCTCGATCGCCGCCTCCTTGTCGGAGCGGACGGTCTCGATCTCCTCCTCGAGCTCGCGATAGCGCGGCGGCGCGGACATCGTCCGGATCCGAACGCGCGAGCCCGCCTCGTCGATCAGGTCGATCGCCTTGTCGGGGAGGTGGCGGTCCTGGATGTAGCGGTCGGCGAGCACCGCGGACGCCTGGAGCGCCTCGTCCGAGATCTTCACGCGGTGGTGCGCCTCGTAGCGGTCGCGCAGGCCGCGGAGGATCTGCACGGTCTCGTCGATCGAGGGCTCCTCGACGCGCACCTGCTGGAAGCGCCGCTCGAGGGCCGCGTCCCGCTCGAGGTACTTGCGGTACTCGTCGAGCGTCGTCGCCCCGATCGTCTGCAGCTCGCCGCGGGCGAGGGCCGGCTTGAGGATCGAGGCCGCGTCGATCGCGCCCTCGGCGGCGCCCGCCCCGACGAGATTGTGGAGCTCGTCGATGAACAGGATGATGTCGCCCCGCTGGGTGATCTCCTTCATCACCTTCTTGAGGCGCTCCTCGAACTCCCCGCGGTACTTCGAGCCCGCCACGAGCGCGGCGAGGTCGAGCGTGTAGATCTGCTTCGACTTCAGGAGCTCGGGCACCTGGTTCGTGGCGATGCGCGAGGCGAGGCCCTCGACGACGGCCGTCTTGCCGACGCCGGGCTCGCCGATCAGCACGGGGTTGTTCTTCTGGCGGCGCGAGAGGATCTGCATCACGCGCTCGATCTCGGTCTGGCGGCCGACCACGGGGTCGAGCTTGCCCTCCGTCGCCTGCTTGGTGAGGTTCCGCCCGAACTGGTCGAGCAGCTTCGAGTTCTTCGTCTTCTCGCCCTGCCCGCCCGAGCTCGGCTGCCCCGACTGGCGGCGCCCCGGCCCGGAGAGCATGCGGATGATCTCGTTGCGGATCTTCTCGGCGTCGGCGTCGAAGTCGAGCAGGATGCGGGCGGCGACGCCCTCGTTCTCCCGCACGAGCCCGAGCAGGATGTGCTCGGTGCCGATGTAGTTGTGTCCGAGCGAGAGGGCCTCGCGGAGCGCGAGCTCCAGGACCTTCTTCGCGCGCGGCGTGAACGGAATCTGTCCGGTCGTGACCTCGTCGCCCTGCCCGACGATGCGCGCGACCTGGGCGCGCACCTCCTCGACGGTGATGTCGAGCTGCTCGAGCACACGCGCGGCGAGACCCTCCTCCTCACGGAGCAGCCCCAAGAGGATGTGCTCCGTCCCGATGTAGTTGTGCTTCAGGGCGCGTGCTTCGTCCTGGGCGAGGACGACGACCTGCCTGGCCCGCTCTGTGAAGCGCTCGAACACGTGGCCTCGACCCTCCTTTCCGCGTGATCCGGAGTCTGCGGTGCGCCGGCTCCGGGTCGAAGGCAAGAGTGATCGTACCCGACGGCCCCGAGGTCGCCGTCGGGCCCGAGCCACCGCCGGTCGGGCCTGTAGCCTTCGCCCGTCATGCACGCGGGCGCAACAGGGAGGGGGCGCACGTGAGGGTCCTGATCACCGGCTCGTCCGGGCAGATCGGGACGAACCTCGCGCTCCGCCTGATGCGCGACGGCCACGACGTGTTCGGGGTCGACAAGCGCCGCAACACGTGGACGGACGCGTTCCCGACGCTCCTCCAGGACCTCGCCGGCCACTACGCGCCGTTCCCCGGCGGGATCAACGGCGTCGAGTATCCGGAGACCGACCTCGTCGTCCACCTCGCCGCGCACGCGAAGGTGCACCAGCTCGTCGGCGAGCCGCACCGCGCGCTCGAGAACGCGGTGATGACCTTCAACGTGCTCGAGTACGCGCGGCAGGGGTCGATCCCGATCGTCTTCTCGTCGAGCCGCGAGGTGTACGGCGACGTCCACCGCTTCGAGGGCTACGACGAGCGCGCGGCCGACTTCGCGTACACCGAGAGCACGTACTCGGCGTCCAAGATCGCCGGCGAGGCGTTCGTCTACTCGTACGCGCGCTGCTACGGCCTCCCCTACCTCGTCTTCCGCTTCTCCAACGTCTACGGCCGCTACGACAACGACCTGCACCGGATGGTGCGCGTCATCCCGCTCTTCATCCACTCGCTCTCGCGCGGCGAGCCGATCACGATCTACGGCGGCCGCGACAAGACGCTGGACTTCACCTACGTCGACGACTGCGTCGACGGGATCACGCGCGGGATCGAGCGGCTCGCCTCGGGGCACGTCGTCAACGAGACCGTCAACCTCGCCTACGGCGAGGGCAACACGCTCGTGCACTGCGCCGAGCGCATCGCCCACGAGCTCGACGTCGAGCCGCGGATGACGCTCGCGCCGTCGCTCCTCGGCGAGGTGACGCACTACGTCGCCGACCTGACGCGGGCGCGCGAGCTCCTCGGCTACGACCCGCAGGTGCCGCTCGACGAGGGGATCGCCCGCGCGGTCGCGTGGTTCCGGGAGCACCGTGCGCTCCATCCGGAGGAGGACGTCGCCGTCCGCGCCGACCACGAGCGCGCGCAGGAGCTCGGGCAGGGCTGGAAGACCCCGGCCGTCCGCGCCGTCTGAGCCCTAGGGCGTGGCGACCTGCGCCGCGGGCGGCGCGGTGATCCGGACCGGCACGTCGTAGGCGAGGAACGTGATCGTCTGCGTCGCCGTCCCGCGGACGCCGCCCTGCACCACGGTCGGGGTCGTGCTCCGGATCTGGCGGACGCGCCCGTCGCCGCCGACCCAGACGTGCTGGGTGGTGCGGCCGAGCGTGAGTCCCGTCGCCTTCTGCACCGCCGCGATCTGCTTGGCGTAGGCCGGGATCGCGCGCGCCGCGCGCTGGAGGTCGACGACGGCCTGGTAGTGCGTCGTCGCCTTCCCCGCCACGGTCTCGCGGCCGAGCCGCTTGGTCGAGACGAGCCCCTTCTCGAGCGGCGCCAGCGTCTGCCCGGTGTCGATGAGCGACGAGAAGTCCACCCCCGCGTTCGCCGCCTGCTGCGAGAGGTCGATCCTCAGCCACTTCTTGCCGGCCGGGAGCTGCGACGCGAACGCGGGCGAGCGCATGAACATGACGTACGACCCGCCCTGCCGGAGCAGCACGGCGTCCATCTTCACGGACTGGCCGGCGACGCGCGTCCGCATGCTGAGCGAGACGCTGTCGCCCGACTGGGCGCCCGTGCCCGTCAACGTCTGCCGGGTGCCGCCGCCGACCGTCGTCACGCTCATCCGGAGCGTCGAGGACCGGACGTCGGCGCTCCGCTCGATGGCGGTCACGACCGGGTTCGTGGCAGCCTGCGCGCCGACGGCGAGCGTGAGCAGCGCGACGACGGCGAGGACGAGACGGCGCATGCCTCCCAGTGTAGGGACGGCTCGGACGGCCGCCATCCCCCGTCTCAGACGGGGCGCAGGGCCGGGAAGAGGACGACGTCCCTGATCGTCTCGCGCCCGGTCAGCAGCATCACGAAGCGGTCGATCCCGAACCCGAGCCCGCCCGTGGGCGGCATGCCGTAGGAGAGCGCCTCGACGTAGTCCGGGTCGCCGCGCTCGCCCTCCACCTGCCCCGACTGCTGGTCGAAGCGCTCCTGCTGCATGGCCGCCTCGTTGATCTCGGTGAAGGCGTTCCCGAGCTCCATGCCGCCCGCGAAGTACTCGAACCGCTCGGTGAGCGTCGGGTCGTCGTCCGTGGGCCGCGCGAACGGCGAGAGCTCGACCGGGTAGTCGTGGACGATCGTCGGCTGCACGAGCCCCGGCTCGACGAAGTGCGAGAAGGCGTGGTCGACGAGCTGCGTCCAGTCCTTGTCGGCCTCCGTGTCGACGTCGCGCTCGGTCAGCCACGCGCGCAGCTCGTCGGCATCGCGCGTCCACAGCTCGTGCCGCTCGAGCGCCTCGACGAAGCGGATCCGCTGCCACGGGCCGGCGAGCTCGATCTCGTGGCCGCGAAAGGTCGTCCGCGTCCTCCCGAGCACCTCGCGCGCGACGCGCGCGACGAGGGTCTCGATCCGGGTCATCGTGTCCGCGTAGTCGGCGTACGCCTCGTACCACTCGAGCATCGTGAACTCCGGGTTGTGCTTGAACGAGACGCCCTCGTTGCGGAAGTCCTTGCCGATCTCGTAGACCCGCTCGAGCCCGCCGACGATCAACCGCTTGAGGTACAGCTCGGTCGCGATGCGGAGGTAGAAGTCGGCGTCGAGCTCGTTGTGGTGCGTGACGAACGGGCGGGCGAACGCGCCGCCGTACCGCGGCTGGAGGACCGGCGTCTCGACCTCGACGAACCCCCATTCGTCGAGCGCGCGCCGGATCGACGTCACGACCTTCGCGCGCGTCACGAAGGTCTCGCGCGTCTCCTCGTTCATCAGCAGGTCGAGGTAGCGCTTCCGGTAGCGCAGCTCCACGTCCGTCAGCCCGTGGAACGTGTCCGGGAGCGGCTGCGTGTTGCGCGAGAGCAGCTCGACGCTCTCCGCGAGGAGCGACGGCTCGCCGCGGCGCGACTTCGCCGGCCGGCCGACGACGCCGAGCACGTCGCCCAGGTGCACGTCCAGCTCGCCCGTGACGGACGTGTCCGCGATCACCTGGATGCGGCCCGAGCGGTCGACGAGGTCGAGGAAGACGAGCTTCCCCATCCCCCGCCGCGCCATCGCGCGGCCGGCGAGGCGCCGCGTCGTGCCCGCCTCGGCGCCGGCCTCGAGCGGCTCGGCCTCGGCGCGGACCGTCGCGACCTCGTCCCGGTCGGGAAAGCGCTTGGGCGCGGCCATGGCGGTCGAGTCTACGCCGGGTCGGCGCCGAACCGGCCGCGCGCCTCGAGCGGGATGAGCGGCTTCTCGGCACGCACCTTCAGCTGCTGCACGGCCCACGTGTTCCCGTCAGGGTCGCTGAAGCCGAAGAACGTGCCCCCGTCGCGCTCGTCGAAGACCGTGATCTCGCTCACTTCGACACCGCGCTCGAGCAGCTCCGCCCGGGCTGCCTCCGCGTCGGCGACCACGAGCTGCAGGCCGCGCACCGAGCCGGGCGTCATCGCGCGCTGCGCCGGCAGGTCGCCGACGACGATCGAGCAGCCGGAGCCGCGCGGCGTCAGCTGGGCGACGTGCATGTGCTCGTTGTGCGTGTCGTGGTCCAGCGCGAAGCCGACCTGGTCGCGGTAGAACGCGATCGCGCGGTCGATGTCGCTCACAGGGAGCACGACGACCTCGAGTGTCCAGTCCATCCCGCTGGTCTCCCCGCGCCGTCGGAGCGGCGCGCGCGACGGTCAGGCCGCCTTGATCTCCATGATCTTGAACTTGAGCAGGCCGCCGCGCGGAGTCGTGACCTCGACGGTCTCGCCCTTCTTGCGGCCGATGATCGCCTTGCCGACCGGCGACTCGTTCGAGAGCTTCTGCTCGGCGGGGTTCGCCTCGGCGGAGCCCACGATGTGGTACTCGACGGTCTCCTTCGCGTCGACGTCGCGGAGCCGCACGACCGAGCCCACCGACACGACGCTCGTGTCGACGTCGGCCGTGTCGATCACGCGCGCGCGGGCGAGGCGCTCCTCGAGCTGGGCGATCTTGTGCTCGAGCATCGCCTGCTCGTTCTTCGCGTCGTCGTACTCGGCGTTCTCTGCGATGTCACCGAACTCGCGCGCAGTCCGGATCCGCTCGGCGATCTCCCGCCGACGGTCGGTGCGCAGCGTGTCCAGCTCGAGCTTGAGGGTCTCGTAGCCCTCTGGGGTGAGGATCACGTCCTTCAGAGAATGACCTCCGGCGTCGTCGCCACAAACGAGAACGAGGCGCCCCTCGCGCCACGCGGACGCGCATGGTAGCGGCGTGGCAACGGTTCCGCAACATCTGGCGAAACGGTGCCGAACGGGGCGCCGTCTACCATTTCGGAGCCGATGGTCGACCTTCGTGAGCCCTGGTCGATCGGGCCCGTCGAGATCCCGACGCGGCTCGTCCTCGCGCCGATGGCGGGCGTCAGCGTGCAGGCCTTCCGGCGCCAGGGGCGGCGCTTCGGCGCCGGTCTCGTCTGCTCCGAGATGGTCAGCTGCGCAGGCATCGAGCACCGCAACGAGCGCACCCTCGGCTACCTCCGCGTCGCGAGCGACGAGCACCCGCTCGCGATCCAGCTCTTCGGCTCCGACCCGCGGACGATGGGCGAGGCGGCGCGCATGGTCGAGGCGGCCGGCGCCGACCTCGTCGACCTCAACTTCGGCTGCCCCGTGAAGAAGGTCACGAAGACCGGGGCCGGCGCGACCCTGCTCGAGGACCCCGGCCACGCCGCGGCGATCGTCGCGGCGATCGTGGAGGCGGTCGAGATCCCCGTCAGCGTCAAGCTGCGCCGCGGCCTGCGCAACGGCGCGCGCGACTGCCTCGTCGTCGGGCCTCGCCTCGTCGAGGCGGGGGCGTCGTCGCTCACGCTGCACCCCCGCTCGGCGCAGCAGATGTACACCGGCGAGGCGGACCACGCGCTCACGGCGGAGCTGGTCGGCCTGGTGGACGTGCCGGTCGTCGCGTCGGGCGACATCACCTCGCGCGCAAAGGCCCAGGCGGTGCTCGCCACGACGGGCGCGGCGGCCGTGATGGTCGGGCGCGCCGCCCAGGGGAACCCGTGGGTGCTCGAGGAGATCCTCGAGGGCACCCGGCGCGAGCCGAGCCGCGAGGAGGTCGTCGCGGAGCTCGTGCTCTTCGTGCGCGAGACGGTGCGGGAGCTCGGGGAGCGGCGGGCGAGCGGCTTCCTCAAGAAGTTCTACGGGTGGTACCTCGGCCAGGGGCGCTTCCCGCGGCCGTTCAAGCAGGAGCTCGTCGTGCTCGACTCGACCGAGGAGGTCGAGCGGCGGCTGATCGCCGCCGCGCCGGGCGCGCTGGAGCTGATCGACCGGCTCGAGGCGGAGATCCCGAGCGGCGACGACGTCACGCTCGAGCTCCCGATCTCCGTCTACGGCGGCGGTTAGAGACGTGGGGGAACCCATGGTTCCCCCACGAGCCCCCTCCTTCACCGCCACGTTGCCGCGCAACGATGTTGGCCTCCCGGCCGGCCAAGCCGGCCTCCGGCCGCGGCCGGACCGTCCCTCGTCGGAGGCAACCCCGGATTGGTCAGCGGAGACGGCCGGCGGTCGCCGCTGCGCTTCAGCCGCCGTGGCTGCGACCGGTCGCCGCGGCAAGCGCGCCGAGGCCGATGAAGATCGTCCCCGAGACGTAGCGCTGGATCCGGAGGAACGTCCGGCTCCGCTTCAGGACGGCTCCGGCCGTGCCGGCGACGACGGCCCAGATCAGGTCGGTCGTGAGGGCGATCACGACGAACGTGACGCCGAGCAGGGCGAGCTGGCCGCGGGTCGAGCCGTCGGGGTCGACGAACTGCGGCAGGAAGGCGAGGAAGAAGAGCGCCGTCTTCGGGTTGAGCACGTTGACGATCACGCCCTGGCGGTACGTCCGCGCCATCGTCGGCTCGGCGCGACGGCCGGCGATGCTGTCGTCGCGGGACAGGAGCGTGCGGATGCCGAGCCAGACGAGGTACACCGCGCCCGCGATCTTCACGATCGTGAAGGCGGTCGCGGAGGCGGCCAGCACGGCGGACAGGCCGATCACGGCCGCCGCAACGTGGACCATCCCTCCGGTCGAGACGCCGAGCGCCGAGACCACGCCCGCCCGGCGGCCGCCCTGGACGCTCTGCGCGACGATGTAGAGGACGGCCGGGCCGGGGACGATCGCGAGCGCGAGCGATGCGAGCGCGAAGACGAGGAAGGCACCGCGGTCGGGCATCAGTGGTTCAGCTCCCAGACGAGCCGCAGGCCGTCGAGCGTGAGGAACGGGTCGACGAGCTCGATCGAGGCGCTGTGCGGCGCGATCAGCTCCGCCAGGCCCCCGGTCGCGATCACGCGCGCGTCGGGCGCCTCCAGCTCGGCACGGATGCGGGCCACGATGCCGTCGACCTGGCCCGCGAACCCGTAGACGAGGCCGCTCTGCAGCCCGGCGACGGTCGTCTTGCCGATCACGCTCGCCGGCGCGACGAAGTCGACGTTCACGAGGCGGGCCGCACGGGCGAAGAGCGCCTCCATCGAGATCTCGATCCCCGGCGAGAGCACGCCTCCGACGTACTCGCCCGCCGGCGAGACGACGTCGAAGTTCGTCGACGTGCCGAAGTCCACGACGATTGCCGGCGCTCCGTAGCGCACCTTCGCGGCGACGGCGTTGACGATCCGGTCGGGGCCGACCTCGCGCGGGTCGTCGTAGCGGATCGGAATGCCGGTCTTGACCCCGGGGCCGACGACGAGGAGCGGCGTGTGCCCCCAGCGGTCGGCGAGCCGCTCCCACTCGCGCACGATGGATGGGACGGTCGTCGAGAGGCAGATCCCGTCGACGCCGTCGGGGTCGAGCAGGCCCCCCAGGAGCACGGCGAGCTCGTCGCCCGTGCGCGTGCGGTCGCTCGCGAGGCGCCAGTGCTCGGTCAGCTGCTCGGCCGCGTAGAGGCCGAGCACGGTCTGGGTGTTGCCGACGTCGACTGCAAGCAGCATCAGGCCGAGCCTAACCGGACGAGCGGAGCAGGACGTTGCCGCAAGCCGACCGTGGCAAAGAGTCGGTTGCGACCGCGAAGCGGGCGCCTTTAGGGGTCTGCCCCGCCGAAGGCGGGGATCAAGCCGCGTGATCCGGCTTCTGCCGGATCACGCTGGCGAACAAGCCTCAGAATTCGTCGTCGTCCGTGCGGCGCGCGTCGTCGAGCCGGGCGGCGAGCGCCTCGGCCGTGAGACGGGGCTCGTCGTTCTCGCCGCGCAGCTCCTCGACCGTCACGTCCCCGGAGGTGTAGATCTCGGCGCGGGGGATCATGCGGGTCGGGCGGTTCTTGTCCCAGACCCACACGTCCTCCATCTGCGCATGGAAGAACGGGTAGCTGGCCTGGGGGACGACCTTGAGGTCGAGCTTGTTGCAGAGGTAGGTGGCGTCCTGGGTCAGAACGCAGTACCGGAAGAGCGAGAAGACCGCGGTGTACTCGCGCTTCAGCTGGAGCTCGAGCTCCGCCTCGAACTCGTCCAGCCTGTCGAGGTGGCTCATGGCGCAAGTCTAGCCTCGCTGCAGGCCGGTCAGCCGTCCTCGAGCGCGGCGAGGAGCTCGGCGACCGCGCCGCGGCCGGGGACCTCCGCGTCGGGCGCGAGCTCGGCGAGGGGCTCGAGCGCGAAGCGCCGCTCATGGAGCCGCGGGTGCGGGACGGTGAGCCCGGGGAGGTCGATCGTCCGGTCGCCGTAGAGGAGGAGATCGAGGTCGATCGCGCGCGGGCCCCAGCGCGCCGTCTCCTCGTCGCGACGGCGCCCCAGGACCTGCTCCACCGCGAGGAGGGTCGCGAGGAGCGCCTCCGGCCCGAGGCGGGTCTCCAGCGCGACGGCGCCGTTCAGGAAGGCAGGCTGCACGACCGGACCCCACGGCTCCGTCTCCCGCAGAGTGGAGACCGCGAGGACGTCGATCCCCTCCTCCGCCGCCAGGAGGTCGACGGCCCGGCGGATCGTGTCCTCCCGGGCGCCGAGGTTGGCACCGATGCCGACGTACGCGCGCACGACCTCGACGCTAGCCCGTAACGGCGCCTTAACGGCGCTCCTCAGGATTTCCTCATGGACGGCGCGCAAGATGTCGACTCCCCCGTGCCCCGCCTCCTTCTCCCTGCCCTCGCCGCGCTCGCTGCGCTCGCCGTCGCCGGCCCTTCCACGGCCGCGACCGGTCACCCCATGCTGGTCCGCCTCACGGCGGGATCGGCCTGCACCGAGAGCGCCGCGCTCGTCGCGGCCGGGGCGCGCGAGATCGACGGGAAGCTGCGGCTGTGGCGCCTGGACGGCCGCACGGCTGCGACGACCCTCCCGGGCCTCCGGGCCCGCGGCGCCGTCGCGTTCGCCCAGCGCGAGCACACCTACGAGGTCGCCGCCGTCACCGACACGCCCGAGCCGCTCCAGGCGGAGGAGTGGTGGCTTTCCCAGATCGGCCTCGAGGGCGTCACGCCCCCCGGGCCAGGCGTGCCCGTCACGATCGTCGACTCCGGCCTCGACGTCACCCACCCCGAGTTCGCGGGTCGTGCGGACACCCTCCCGCTGAACGCGCAGGAGCCTGCTCCCGTCGGCGGCGAGCACGGCACGAACGTTGCGTCGGTGATCGCGGCCCCGATCAACGGCATCGGCCTGGTCGGCATCTACCCGCGGGCGATCCTCCGCTCCTGGGACGCGGCCAAGGGCTCCGGCACGCGGCTCGAGTCGAGCGAGATCTCGGCCGGGATCCTCGCTGCGGCCCGCTCGGGCAAGAGCGTCATCAACCTGAGCCTCGGCTCGGACACGCCGGACCTCTCCATCGAGCTCGCCGTGAGCGAGGCCGTCGCGACCGGCTCCCTGGTGGTCGCCGCCTCCGGGAACGACGGCGACCGCGGCAGCCCGCTCGGCTATCCGGCCGCGTTCCCCCACGTGACGACGGTCGCCGCGACCGACCGCTCGGGCGCAATCGCCGCGTTCTCGAGCAAGTCGGCCTTCGTCGACCTCGCCGCGCCCGGCGACGACATCATCGTCGCGAGCGCGCTCGGCAGGGACTGGCACCCGTCGTCGGGCACGAGCTTCTCGTCGCCGATGGTCGCCGCGGCGGCAGCCTGGGTCTGGACGGCGCGTCCGGAGCTCACGGCCGGCCAGGTGGCCGAGGTGATCCGCCGCTCGGCGAAGGACCTCGGCGCACCGGGACGCGACACCTCCTCGGGCTTCGGGATGCTGAACGTCGCGGCCGCGCTCGCCTACCCGGTGCCGACCCGTGACCCGTACGAGCCGAACGACGATGTCGACGAGGTCGATCCGAACGGCGACCGGTACCTGTCGAAGCAGCCGTCGCTCACGACCTCGTCACGTCTCACCGCGCGAACCGCCGGCCGTCTCGACGCCTACGAGGACGCGCGCGACGTCTTCCGCGTCTGGCTGCCCGCCGGGCGGGCCGTCACCGCCACGCTCCGCTCGGGCACCGACGGCAGCCTCGCGCTGTACTCCGCGGGGGCGACGTCGGTGAGCGGCCGCTACGCGACGAACCGCCTCGTGAACGTCGCGACGAAGGGCACCGTCGAGCGGCTCACCTACCGCAACACCGCGAAGCGCGGCCGCTGGGCCTACCTGGTCGCGAAGCTGCCCTCCGGCACGCTCGACGCGACCTACACGCTCGCACTCGCCTCGTCCCGCGCGCCGGCGACCTAGCCCCGCCGCTCGACGACGACGGCCGCGTGGTCGACGGGTCGCGCGAGCTCGACGTCCGGCTTCCGCACGCGCACCCGCACGCGCGTGACGGGAAAGCGCGTCAGGAGGGCGTCCGCGAACGCGCTCGCGAGCGCCTCGAGGAGGTGGTACGCGCGCGCGTCGGAGACCTCGACGACGGTCGCCACGACGTCGCGGTAGTCGACCGCGTCCTCGATCCGGTCGGTCTCCGCCGCCGTCGTGTCCGCGAGGTCGAGCTCGAGGTCGACGAGGAAGCGCTGTCCCTCCCGGCGCTCGTGCTCGAGGACGCCGTGGAACCCGCGGAGCTCGATCCCGGAGAGCTCGATCGTCACGAGTCGACCCTCCCCCGCTCCACGGCGGCCGCCGCGGCGAGCGCGTCCACGTGCAGGGCCACGTCGTGCACGCGGAACAGGGTGGCGCCGCGGTCGAACGCCGCGACGGCGGCGCCCACCGAGGCCGCGTCGCTCCCGACGTGGCCGCGCTCGTCGCCCGTGACCCGCGCGAAGGTCGACTTCCGCGAGAGCCCGACGAGCACCGGCCTTCCGAGGGCGACGATCCGCTCGAGACCGCGGAGCAGCTCGAGGTTCTGGTCGGGCGTCTTGCCGAAGCCGAAGCCCGGGTCGAGGCTGATCCGCTCCTCGCGGATCCCTGCGGCGACGGCGGCGCCGAGCCGGTCCTCGAGAAACGAGGCGACCTCGGAGACGACGTCGGCGTACCGGGGTGCGTCCTGCATCGTGGCCGGCTCGCCCTGCATGTGCATGAGGCAGATGTCAGCGCCTGCCTCGGCGACCGCCTGCGCGAGCTCCGGGTCGCGCCGGAGCGCGGTCACGTCGTTCACCATCGTCGCGCCGAGGGCGAGCGCGCGCCGGGCGACGGCCGCACGAGAGGTGTCGATCGAGACCGGAAGACCCTCCAGCCGCTCGAGCACGGGCTCGACCCGACGCAGCTCCTCCTCCTCGGAGACCGGCGCCGCACCCGGGCGCGTCGACTCGCCGCCCACGTCGACGAGGCCGGCGCCCTCGCCGAGGAGGCGCCGCGCGGCGGCCGCCGCCTCGTCGGAGGTGCGGAACGCGCCGCCGTCGGAGAAGCTGTCGGGTGTGACGTTCACGATCCCCATCACCGTCGGCCGCGGCCAACGTTCGCCTGTCGGCGCTCGTCTCATGGTCCATGGACGCTAACGCGCCGCGGCGGGGCGGGCCGGGCCGGCGTGCCGTCGCGATCGGCTGCGCGGTCGTCGGGCTCGTGACGCTCGTCGCGGTGGCGTCGGGCGGCGGGCTTCCCGGCGGCGGGATCGCCGAGCGGCGGCCCTCCGAGGGGGCGCGCGACCTCGCGTTCAGCCTCTTCCTCGTCGTGATGCTGATCGCGCTCGTCGCGGTGCCGGTGATGCTCTCCTTCTTCGGCCGCTACGACGCGACGCGGCGCCAGTCGAAGCGCGCCGGTGCGGGCAGGTCGCTCCTGACGTTCGTCGTCTCGATCGTGCTGATCGCGATCATCGTGCGGGCGGTCGCGCGGAGCGACGGCAGCGTGCGCAGCCCGCTCCTCGAGGCCGGTCAGGGTGATCCCGGGGCGGCCGGCGCGGCCGCGGGCGGCTACGAGCCCGAGTTCGCCGTCTGGCCGGTCGTCGCGATCGTGACCCTCGCCGTCGCGGCGCTCGTCGCCTGGTGGCTCGCGCTACGGGGTCGGCGCCGGGCTCTCGGACCGCCCGACGAGACGCCGCGCGAGGCGCTCGCCGACGTGCTCGCGGCGACGCTCGACGACCTCCGCTCGGAGCGCGACCCGCGGCGCGCGGTGATCGGGGCCTACGCCCGGATGGAGCGCTCGCTCGCGGCCGCGGGCTGGCCGCGGCACGATGCCGAGGCGCCGGAGGAGTACCTCGAGCGCGTTCTCGCCGCGGCGGCGGTCTCGTCCAGGGCCGCGGCGCGGCTCACGGCACTTTTCGCATGGGCGCGGTTCTCCGTGCACGATGTGCGGCCGGAGATGAAGGAGGAGGCGATCGAGACACTCGAGGAGCTGCAGGACGAGCTCGCGGCCGCCGAGGCGATGCGCCAGATCGAGCTCGCGGGGTCGCCCGCGTGAGGTCGACCTGGACGCTCGCGGCCCTCGTCGGCGCGACGGGCGGGGCCGGCGTGCTCCTGCTGGTGGCGCCCGGTCGCGCTGCGCTCGTCGCCCACGTGTGGCTCGTCGTCGTCCTCGGGATCGGGCTCGGGGTTGCGCTCGAGCGGCTCAGGCGCGCGGTTCCACGGCGCCCGTCGTCGTTCGAGGCCGCCTTCGTGCGCCCGCGCGTGTCGCACTCGCGGCCGGCGACGCTCGAACGCGTGGAGCGCGAGGTCACCCTCGCAACGGGCACGGCATTCGACGTCCACTACCGGCTCCGTCCCCTCCTGCAGCCGATCGCGACCGATCTCCTCCTGCGGCGCGGCGTCGCCCTGGACGGCGATCCCGGGCGGGCAGCGGCGCTCGTCGGCCCCGACGCGTGGGAGCTCGTCCGGCCCGACCGCCCGGCGCCTCCCGACCGCGCGGCCCGCGGCATTCCGCTCGAGTCGGCGGCGCGGGCCGTCGACGGACTGGAGCGGCTCGCATGGAGCTGAGCGAGCTCGCGGCCCGCGCCGCGGCCGTCGTCGACGAGATCGAGCGTGCGGTCGTCGGCAAGCGCGACCGGCTGGAGCTCGTCCTCGCCGGGCTCCTCGCGGACGGCCACGTGCTGCTCGAGGACGTCCCCGGGCTGGCCAAGACCCTCACGGCGCGCTCGTTCGCGACGGTGACGGGCCTCCGGTTCGCCCGCGTGCAGTTCACGCCCGACCTCCTTCCCTCCGACGTCACGGGCTCGTCGATCTGGAACCAGCGCGACGCGACCTTCGACTTCCGCCCGGGCCCGGTCTTCGCGAACGTCCTCCTCGCCGACGAGATCAACCGCGCCCCGCCGAAGACCCAGGCGGCGCTCCTCGAGGCGATGCAGGAACGGCAGGTGTCGATCGACGGGACCACGCATCCCCTGGAGCCGCCGTTCCTCGTCCTCGCCACACAGAACCCGATCGAGTACGAGGGCACCTATCCGCTCCCGGAGGCGCAGCTCGACCGGTTCGTGCTGCGCACCGGCTTCGGCTATCCGTCCCCGGACGACGAGTGGGAGCTGCTGGCGCGGCGCCTCGACCGGCAGGTCGACGAGGTCGAGCTCCGGCCTGTCGTCGACCGCACCACGCTGCTCGAGATGCAGCGCGCGGTCGAGGGCGTCCACGTCGACGAGAGCGTCGGCCGCTACGTCGTCGACCTCGTGTCGGCGACGCGCGAGAGCCGCAGCGTCTCGGTCGGCTCGAGCCCGCGGGGCTCGCTGGCGCTCCTCAAGCTCTCGCGCTGCCGCGCCGCGCTCGACGCCCGCGACTTCGTGACGCCGGACGACGTGAAGGCGGTCGCGGTGCCGGCCCTCGCCCACCGCCTCGTGCTCCGGCCCGAGCTCTGGGTGCAGCGGCGGACGGGCGAGGACGTCGTGCGCGAGCTCCTCGACGAGGTGCGGACGCCGACGACCGAGACGACGCCGGCGGCGTGACCCGCTCCGCCGACGCGCGGCTCACCGCTTACGCGACGGTCGCCGCGGCCGGGCTGCTCGCAGCGCTGGCGCTCCGGCGCGCGGAGCTGGCGCTCCTCGCCACGCCGTTCGCGCTGCTCGTGGCGCTCGGCGTCCGGGCCGCGGCCCCACAGCTCCACGCCTGGCTCGACCTCGACCGCGAGCGGGCGCTCGAGGGCGAGGAGCTCGACGCGATCCTCACGGTGCGCTCCCCGACCGGGGCCGACCGCCTCGAGCTGGGCCTCGTGCTCCCACCGGCGCTCGAGGTCGCCGAGGGACGGAACCCCGTGGCGCTGCGCCTCGGGCCCGGGGAGGAGCGCGAGCTGGCGCTTCGCCTGCGCTGCGTGCGCTGGGCGACCGTCGAGGTCGGCGACCTCCGCCTGCGGACGCGAGACCGGATCGGGCTCGTGCGGTTCGAGGGCCGCATCGACCGCACGCGCCCGCTGCGGATCTACCCCACACCCGAGCATCTCCGCCAGGTCGTCTCCCCCGCGCACACGCAGGCGGCGACGGGCAGCGAGGTCGCGCGGATCCGCGCCGAGGGGCTCGAGTTCGCGGACACGCGGCCGTTCGTGAGCGGCGACCTGCTCCGGTCGGTGAACTGGCGCGCGACGGCCCGCCGCGGCAGCCTCATCGTCAACGAGCGCCATCCCGAGCGCAACACCGACGTCGTCGTCTTCCTCGACAGCTTCGCGGAGGCGCGGGTCAGCACCGAGGGCACCCTCGAGCACGCCGTCCGGCTCGCCGCGACGCTCGCGAACCGGTTCCTCCAGCGGCGCGACCGCGTCGGCCTCGTCACCTTCGGGGGCGTCCTGCGGTGGCTCGAGCCGGCGGGGGGCCTCCAGCAGCAGTACCGGCTCGTGGACGCGCTCCTCGAGACCGGCGTCGAGTTCAGCTACGCGTGGAAGGACGTGAACGTGATCCCGGCGCGGACGCTGCCGCCGCGCGCGCTCGTCGTCGCCGTGACGCCGCTTCTCGACGAGCGGTCGGTCGCGGCGCTCGTCGACCTCCGCGGTCGCGGTCACGACCTCGTCGTGCTCGAGGTCTCGCCGGAGCCGTTCGTCGATCCCGGCACGGAGCCCGGCGACCTGCTCGCGCTCCGCGTCTGGCGGCTGCAGCGGGCCGAGCTGCGCTCGCGCTTCGAGCGGCTCGGGGTGGCCGTCTCGACCCTGGACCCCGAGACGCCGCTCGAGGCGGCCCTGGAGGAGGTGCGGGCATACAGGCGCCACGCCCGCCTCGCGCGGCGGTAGCCGCGGGCGCGGCGGCGGTCGCCGTCGCGCTGGGCCTCGCCGCCTGGCTGGCGCTCGCCGCGAGCGACCGCGCCGCGCCGTGGGTGCTCGCGGCCGGCGCCGCGGGGGCGCTCGCAACCGCCGTCGCGCTCCGGCTGCCGACGCTGCTCGGGCCTGCGCTCGTCCTCTCGGGCGGCGCCTACGGGCTGCTGCTCGGGATCGACGACCCTCCGCTCGACGCCCGGGCGGCGGGCGTCGCCGCCGCGCTCCTCGTCGTCGGCGAGCTCGTCGGCTGGGCGCGGGAGCTCGCGAGCACGACGCGGGACGAGCCGGGCAACGCGTGGCGCCGGCCCGTGTGGATCGCCGGGGCGGGGATCGGGACCGTCGGGCTCGTGACGGTGCTGCTCGCCGTCGTGGACGTGGCGCAGGTGGAGGGTCTCGCGATCGAGGCGCTCGGGGCGCTCGCCGCTCTCGCCGCGGTGGTCGTGCTCGTCCGGATGGCGCGCCCGGCACCCTCGGGATCGAGCGCCGAGTGAGCCGCGAGGATCGCGGCCTGAGCGCTAGGAGGCGGCCGGATCCGGCGGCGGCTGCATCGCCGCGCCGGGCAGCGGGCGCGGCTGCGGGCGGAGCGCCGGCTTCTTCTCCTGCTCCGGCTCGGGCTCCGGCTCGGCGGCATTCGCCTCCTCGGCGAACACCGACTCCTCGGACTCACCGGCCAGCAGGCGCTCGAACTGGTCCTTGTCGATCGTCTCGCGCTCGATCAGCAGCGCGGAGAGCCGGTGCAGCTCGTTCATGTGCTCGCGCAGCACCGTGCGGGCCTTCTCGTGGGCCTCCTCGATCACGCGCCGGATCTCGTCGTCGATCTCCTTCGCGATCTCCTCCGAGTAGTCGGGCTCGGCGCCCATCTCGCGGCCGAGGAACGGCATGTCGTGGTTCCGGCCGAGCACGCGCGGGCCGAGCTTCTCGCTCATCCCGAAGCGCATGATCATCTGCTTCGCGGTCGAGGTGATCCGCTCGATGTCGTTCGCCGCGCCGGTCGTCACCTCGTTGAAGACGAGCTCCTCCGCCGCGCGGCCGCCGAGGGTCATCGCCATCTGGTCCATCAGCGTGCTCTTGGTCGTCAGGTACCGGTCCTCGGAGGGCAGCGAGATCGTGTAGCCGAGCGCCTGGCCGCGGCTGACGATCGAGATCTTGTGCACCTCGTCCGTGCCCTCGAGGTAGTAGCCGACGAGCGCGTGGCCCATCTCGTGGTAGGCGGTGATCTTCCGCTCCTTCTCCGAGAAGAGCCGCGACTTCTTCTCGGGGCCGGCGATCACGCGCATGATCCCTTCCTCGAGCTCCAGCTGGCCGATGGTCTTCCTGCCGCGGCGCGCCGCGAGGAGGGCGGCCTCGTTGATCACGTTCTGGAGGTCGGCGCCCGTGAAGCCGGGGGTCGACGCGGCGAGCACGTCGAGGTCGATCTCCTTGTCGAGCGGCTTGCCCTTCGAGTGCACCTCGAGGATCTGCTGACGGCCCTTCCGGTCGGGGCGGTCGACGACGATCTGCCGGTCGAAGCGGCCCGGGCGGCAGGAGCGCGGGATCGAGGATGTCCGGCCGGTTCGTGGCCGCGATCAGGATGATGTTGTCCTTCAGCTCGAACCCGTCCATCTCGACGAGGAGCTGGTTCAGCGTCTGCTCGCGCTCGTCGTGCCCGCCGCCGAGCCCGGCGCCGCGGTGACGGCCGACGGCGTCGATCTCGTCGATGAAGATGATGCAGGGGCTGGCCTGCTTCGCCTGCTCGAAGAGGTCGCGCACGCGCGAGGCGCCGACGCCGACGAACATCTCGACGAAGTCGGAGCCCGAGATCGAGAAGAACGGCACGCCCGCCTCGCCGGCGGTCGCGCGCGCGAGCAGCGTCTTGCCGGTGCCGGGCGGCCCGTAGAGGAGGACGCCCTTCGGGATCCGCGCGCCGAGCGCCTGGAACTTCTTGGGGTTCTCGAGGAACTCCTTGATCTCCTGGAGCTCCTCGACCGCCTCGTCGGCGCCTGCGACGTCCTTGTAGGTCACCTTGGGCGAGTCGGGCGACATCCGCTTGGCGCGGCTCTTGCCGAAGCTCATCACCTTCGAGCCGCCGCCCTGCATCTGGTTCATCAGGAAGATCCAGAAGCCGATCAGGAGCAGGAACGGGAGGAAGCCGGTGAGGAGCGCCCACCAGGTGCTCGTCCCCGTGCCCTTCGAGTCGAACTTGACGTTGTTCTCCTCGAGGACCTTCTGGTACGCGACCTGCGACTGCGGCGACGGGTAGTTGACCTTGACCTTCTGGCCCGAGTCGAGCACGGCCGTGATCGACTGGCGGGTCGGCGCGAACGTGACCTCGCTGACGTTGCCGGCCTGCGTCTGCTCGATCAGCTCCGAGTAGGTGAGCTTCCGCCCGTCGTCGCGCCGCGGCATCAGCGTCTGGCTCGCCAGGTAGACGAGCAGCACGATCACGACGAGCGGGAAGAGCGCGCTGCGGAAGAAGCGATTCACGTGATCGGAGGGTAGCAGCGTGCCCCGGGGAATCCGGGTCGCGCTCCACGTACCTTAACGCTCCCGGAACGACCGTCGAGGGCGGAAAATCCCTGCACTCTCAGTGTCCCGAGGGGATGAGGTCGGGATGCAGGACGCCGATGTACGGGAGGTTCCGGTAGCGCTCGGCGAAGTCGAGCCCGTAGCCGATCACGAACCGGTTCGGGATCTCGAAGCCGACGTACCGCACCGGCACCTCGACCTCGCGGCGCTCGGGCTTCGTCAGCAGTGCGCAGATCTCCAGCGAGGCGGGCTTCCGCGCCCCGAGCGTGCGCCGGAGGTACGAGAGCGTGAGGCCGGAGTCGATGATGTCCTCGACGACGAGCACGTCGCGGCCGGCGATGTTCAGCTCGAGGTCCTTGAGGATCCGGACGACCCCCGAGGAGTCGGTCGCGGCCCCGTAGCTCGAGATCGCCATGAAGTCGATCTCGCACGGCACGGTCAGCTCGCGCATGAGGTCCGAGATGAAGAAGATCGCGCCCTTGAGGACGCCGACGAGCAGAAGGTCGCGTCCCTCGTAGTCGGCCGAGATCTCGGCGCCGAGCTCGACGATGCGGCTCCGCAGCGCGTCCTCGTCGATCAGCACCTCGCCGACGTCGGCGTGGACGGAGGTCATGCCGGCTCCCGGGTCGCGCGCACGGCGCCCTCCCAGCCTGGAGCCTCGGCGAGGCCCGGCACCGCCACGACGTCGCCGCCCGTCGTCGCGACGAGCGGCCAGCCGTCGCGCTCGTCCCGCGGCACCTTGGCGTCCACGAGGACATCCTGCACCTTCCGGCGCCTCCCGGCGAGCCGGTCCCCCGGCCGCCGCGAGCGCACCACCAGGCCGTCCAGGTCGCTCTCGAGCCGCCAGGGGCCCCAGCTGACGGCCCCCTCGAGCCGCAGCTCGTCGTAGGCCCGCACGGCGCGGACGCCGCCGCCGAGATCGGCGGAGCGGGTCCCCTCGAGCGACGAGCAGAGGCCGACGAGGGACGCCTCCAGCGCCCGGGGCAGCCGCGGCCGCTCGGCGGCGAGGGCGAGCAGGCTCGCGCGGGCACGCGGGTCGAGCTCCTCGAGGAGGGGGAGCAGCCGGTCCCGGATCAGGCCCCGCTTCGTGTCGCCGTTCGTCGAGTCCGATCTCGTCCGCAGGCCGTGCGCGGCGCAGTACGCCTCGGTCTCCTCACGCCAGAGGGGCAGGAGCGGCCGCACGACGCCGTCGGCCCGGCGCGCCCGGATCCCGCGGGTCGAGCCGCTCGCGAGGAGCCGGAGGAGCACCGTCTCGACCTGGTCCGAGGCCGTGTGGCCGGTCGCCCGCAGCCCGAACCGCGCCGTGGCGCCGTACCGGAGCTCGCGCAGGCCCGCCTCGGTCGTCGCCCCGCCGACGTGGACGATCTCCGCGCCGAGCGCCGTCGCGCAGTGCTCGGCGTCGGCGTCCGCCTCGGCGCCCCGCAGCCCGTGGTGCACGTGCACCGCCCCGACGCGGTAGCCGAGCGCGCCGAGCGCGTGCCAGAGGCACGTGGAGTCGGCCCCACCCGAGACGAGGCAGGTCACCTCGCCGCCCGGCGGGACGAGCTCCGCGGCCCGCACGTGTGTCTCGATGCGATCGAGCACGTCCACCGGGACAGTGTGCCGGGCCGGCCGGGCGGGGCGCTCGCGCACGGGTCAGCCGGCGTCGACGAATCGCGGCGCCGTCCCCCACACGCGCAGCGTCTCGGCTGCGCGCTCGACGGCCTCCGCGTCGAGCGCGAGCGGCGTCGCATGCGGGACGTGGGCGATCCTCGCGGCGGGGAAGAGCCCGTCGGCCGCGTCGAGCACGTACCGGATCGGGAGCGCGTGCGAGACCGCGAGCACCGCCTCCTCCGGGCGGGCGAGCAGCACGTCGAGCGCCGCCGCGAGCCGCTCGGCGACGGCGACGCGGCTCTCACCGCCGCCCGGGCAGAGCGCGTCGGGCTCGTTCGACCAGGCCCACGTGCGGTAGTCGGCGAGCGCGCCCCCCTCGAAGGACCCGAAGCCGATCTCGTCGAGCTCGGGCAGGACGAGCCGCGGGACGTCGCGGCCGCCGAGCGCGAGCTCGAGCGTCTCCTGGGCCCGGGCGAGGCGCGTCGAGACGCCCAGCCCGATCGGCTCGTACGCGAGCGTCTCGCGCAGGGCGAGCGCCTCCTCGACCCCCAGGTCGGACAGCCCCTCGCCCGGCGGAGTCGAGCTGATCCGGTCGTCCGCGTTCGAGCGCGCGTGCGCGTGCCGGACGAGCAGGAGGCGGTTCACGCGCTCAGAGGAGGACGCTGCGGTAGTCGAGGACGTGCCGCATGCCGACGGTCTCGTAGAGGCGGATCGCCGCGTCGTTCTCCGCCCGCACGAAGAGGCACACGGCGGGGACGTCCCCCAGCAGCCGGACGAGGAGGTCGCGCAGCGCCCGGCTCGCGTTGCCGAGGCGGCGGGCGGGCGGGTCGACCCAGACCTGCTGCAGCTGCACGGCGGTCGGCGTCCACGCCGACGCCTCCGCCTTGAAGAGGATCACCCCGTCCTCGACCCAGAGCCACGAGCGGCCCTCCTCGATCTGGACGCGCGTGCGCCAGCGGAAGCCGTTGGCGTCGCGCCTGAGAGGGTCGACGCCGAGCTCCTCCTGGTGCGCCCGCGCGCACGCGGGGACGAGCAGGTCGAGGTCGGTCGGGGTCGCCGGGCGCAGCCCCGTCCCACCCGGCTCGGGCGGCTCGGTGGAGACGTACACGGGTTGCCGGAGCCGGTCCTCCCGCGCACGTCCGAGCTTCCGTCGCGACGCACTCCAGAGGTCGCCGACCGCACGACGCTCGCCGATCAGCATCCGTGGCGACGCCCGCGACGCCAGCTCGGCGAAGCCCTCGCACCCCTCGCCCGAGGGGACGACGTTCGTGCCGAGGTGGCAGAGCGCCTTCAACGAGCCGTCCTCACGCTCGAGCGCGGCGAAGTGGCCGGTGCCGCGCCGGGCGACGTCCTCGAGGAAGACGCGCTCGACCGGCTCCTCGGCGCAGTAGGCGAGCACCTGGTCGGTCGAGGGCTCGACGAGTCGCGTCCGCATCGCGCCGACATGCTACGAGCAACCGTGGCGAGGCTCGATGCGTCCCTCTAGGCTCCCGCCCATGCCAATCCACGTGCGTGCGAACCCGGGAGACTACGCCGAGGCGTGCCTCCTGCCCGGCGACCCGCTCCGGGCCGAGTACATCGCGAAGACGTTCCTGGAGGACGTCGTCCAGCGGAACTCCGAGCGCGGGATGCTCGGCTACACGGGCACCTTCCAGGGCAAGCCCGTCTCCGTCCAGTCGAGCGGGATGGGCTGCCCCTCGGCCGCGATCGTGATCGAGGAGCTCGTCCAGCTCGGGGTCAAGAAGCTGATGCGCGTCGGCACCTGCGGCGGGCTCCAGCCCGACCTGTCGATGGGCGACCTGATCGTCGCGCTCTCGGCGACCCCCGCCGACTCGACCGCGACCCACTACGTCGGCGGCGAGCCGCACGCGCCGACGGCGGACTTCGGGCTCGTCCACGAGGCGGTGCACCAGGCGAGACACCTCGGCAAGGACGTCCGCGTCGGGCCGATCGTCTCGAGCGACATCTTCTACCAGCCGGACGAGGGCCTGGCCGGCCGCTGGTCGGACCGTGGGATCCTCGCGGTCGAGATGGAGGCGGCGATCCTCTTCACCCTCGGCGCGCTGCGCAAGATCCAGGCCGGCTGCATGCTGATCGTCTCCGACGTCGTCGTCGAGGGCGAGTTCGTCCGGATCACCGACGAGGAGATGCGGAGCGCCGTCGACCAGATGACGGAGCTCGCGCTCGCCACCGTGACGGCCTGACCCTGGCCGGCGACACCGTCTTCCTCGTCAACCCCGCGTCCGCGAACGGCGCGACGGGGCGCCGCTGGCCGGAGCTCGCCCGTCGCGCCGCCGCGACGGGGCTCGAGGGCGACGCGCTCCTCAGCCGGCGGCAGGGCCATCTGGCGGAGCTCGCCCGCGAGGCGGCGCTCGGCGGCGCGCGGTTGCTCGTCGTCGTCGGCGGCGACGGCTCCGTGAACGAGGTGGCGAACGGGCTGGTGGGCCTCGACGCGGCGCCCGAGCTCGCCGTCGTCCCCCGCGGCACGGGCTGGGACTTCGTGCGGACGTACGGGATTCCGCGCGGGATCGAGGAGGCCGCCGAGGTCGCGCTCACGGGCGACGTCCGCACGATCGACCTCGGGCGCGCGACGTTCCGCGCCTGGGACGGGAGCGAGAGCGTCTCGGTCTTCGCGAACGTCGCGAGCGCGGGGATGAGCGGCGCGATCGCGCAGCGTGCGAACACGACCTCGAAGGCGCTCGGCGGCAAGGCGTCGTACCTCTGGGCGACGCTTGCGATCTTCGCCCGCTGGACGCCCACCGACCTCGAGGTGACCGTCGACGGCGAGCACCGGCGCGGCCGGATGCACGACGTCGTCGTCGCGAACGGACGCTACTTCGGGGGCGGCATGCAGATCTGCCCCGAGGCCGCGCCGGACGACGGCCTCTTCGACGTCCTGACGATCGGCGACGTGACGAAGCGCGACTTCGTGTCGACGATGCCGAAGATCTACCGGGGCACGCACCTGCCGCATCCCAAGGCCGAGCTCCTCCGGGGCTCGGCGGTGACCATCACGAGCTCGAGCGCGATCCCGATCGAGCTGGACGGCGAGCAGCCCGGCACGACGCCGGTGCGCTTCGACGTGCTCCCCGGCGCCCTTCGGCTCCGGGTCCCCCGGGCGGCCGCCGCCTAGGGCCCGGCCTTGCGCGGGGCCGTCCGCTGGGGCGCGGGCGGCTTCTGGGCCCGGCGGAGCGCGGCGACCTCCTTCTCGAGCCTCGCCACGCGCTGCTCGAGAGCGTCGATGCCGCGGACGCGCTTCGAGAGCTCGTCCACCCGCTCCTTCAGGTCGTTGAAGGCCTTGAGGGCCCGTGTCCCACCCGGCAGGTCGGCCAGCCGCTGGATCGCCTGCTCGCCCTTGCCCGCGAGGCGCGCGATCACGTCCGCGTCGGTGGTCTCTGTCTCGCTCTTCGTCGCCATGGCGCAGTCATACCACGCCGCCCGCCCCGCTTCAGGCGCGGATGTTGACGGGGGTGCCGTCGGGGATCTCGTGGATCAGCCGCTCGAGGACGTCGTTCGCGATCCGCAGGCACCCGTTCGAGGCGGCGAAGCCGATCGACCCCGGCTGGTTCGTGCCGTGGATCGCGATCGGGCCGCCCTGCGCCCAGCCCGTCAGCACCGGCGAGAACGCCGAGATCCCGATCCCGCCGGGCCCGAACGGCCCTGATGGGTCGGCCGACAGCAGCCGCTGGTTGACGTAGTAGCTGCCCGTCGGGGTCGGGGTGTCGTGCCGGCCGACGGCGGTCGCCGTGCGCACGTACCGCTGCCCGGCCTTGAAGACGGTCACGACGCGGTCGGAGAGGTCGACGACGATCCGGTAGTCGACGACGTAGCGGCGGGCGGCGGACGCGGGGATCCAGCCTCGGGTGCCGTTCGGGCGGACGGGGAGCTGGACGCGGTACCAGGCGGGCCTGCAGTCGGCGCCGAGCTGGGTCCGGAGCACGCGGAACGTCGTCGGCACCCCGTTCTCGTTGCGCAGGCCGAACCGGGCGAACGCCGGTCCTCCGGGCGCCCGGTACGCCTCGGTCGGCCGGCGGAGCACGGCCGCGACGCCGCGCGAGGCCTGCCAGACCTGCGTCCCCGCGACGCAGCGCCGCTCGGGCGTCGTCGCCTCGCCGCCCGGGGCGGCGTCGCCGGGGAGGCGTCCGTCCCGCGGCGCGGGAGCAGGACGGGGAGCGGCCGCCTCGTCCTCGCCGCCACAGCCGGCCGCGAGCACGGAGACCACGATGAGCAGGGGAATCGCGACCCGCATGCACGTCATGATGCCGCGTCGCCTCCGTCCTGGGAAGGCTCGCGCAGGCGCCGTTCGACCTCCGCGAGCACCTCCCCGGCGCGAGCGCGCACGACCAGGGCGGCGTCCTCGTCGAACGGCGTCGCCTCCTCGTTGAGGACGGCCAGCGCTCCTCCGGCCGAGAGCGTCTCGGAGGGGAGGCCGGCCACCGGCCAGACCTGGAGCGACGAGCCGACGACGACCAGGACCCCCGCCTCCCGGGCGAGCCGCTCGGCGCGCGCGAACGCGTCGACCGGGAGGAGCTCGCCGAACATCACGACACCGGGCTTGAGGATCGTGCCGCACGCGGGGCAGAGCGGCGCCTCGCGGTCGCGTAGCTGCTCCAGGACCGCGTCGAGCGCCTCGCGTGCGCCGCACGCCAGGCAGGTGAAGCTCGCGATCGAGCCGTGCAGCTCGACGACCGACGCACTGCCCGCCCGTGCGTGCAGCGTGTCGATGTTCTGCGTGAGGACGGCCCGGACGTGGCCCGCGCGCTCGAGCGCGGCGAGCGCCTCGTGCCCGGCGTTCGGCCGAGCGGCGAGGAGCCCGTCGATCCGCGGCCCGTACCACCGCCAGACGCGCAGCGGGTCGCGCCGGAACGCGTCGATCGACGCCACTTCGAAGGGGTCGACCTCGGCCCAGAGCCCCGCCGCCGAGCGGAAGTCCGGGATGCCGCTCTCCGTGCTCATCCCGGCCCCGGTGAGGACGACGGCCGGGCCGCGAGCGGCGATCAGGTCGGCCAGCTCCGCGGCGGTTCCCACGCGCGCACTGTAGGCGCGGCACTATCCTCGCCCGGTCGCATGGACGGCTATCGGTTCGGCCACGACGTCCGCGTCCGCTTCGCGGAGACCGACGCGCAGGGCATCGCACACCACGCGTCCTTCGTCGTGTGGCTCGAGGTCGCCCGTGTCGCATACCTCCACGAGTTCGCCGGCGGCTACAAGGCGATCCGGGAGCGCGGCATCGAGGCGCTGACGACTGCCGTGCACCTCGAGTACGAGCGCGCGGCGACGTTCGACGAGGTGCTCACGGTGTGGGTCCGCTGCCGGGACATCCGCGGCGCGCGGTTCCGCTACGAGTACGTCGTCACGCGCGACGGAGAGCGGGTCGCGCACGGCTGGACGGCCCACGCCACGGTGGACGCCGTCACGCGCCGACCGATCCGGGTGCCCGCCTGGTTCGTCGAGGACGTCCTCAGGGCCGAGGAGTCGCCGTCGTCGTCGACGCCGTCTCCTGCTCGGCCGGCGGCGTGACGCCGTCGGTCGCGCCGGGCTTCGCCTTCGCGTCGCCCTTCGCCTTCGGCTCCTCCGGCTTCGGCCGCGGCTTCGTCCCGAGCCGGACGACGGTCGGCTCGCCCACGTAGTAGGAGCGCCACGTCGTGTCGTACATCAGCGAGCCGTCCGACGCGAAGACGCGGCGCGTGACCGCGGTGGAGCGCGGTGGGACGCCGATCTGCTCGACGACCTTCTCCCCGCGGAAGAGCGTCGGGTCGTCGATCCGCTTCCACGGGACCTTGCCGTCGACCTCGAGCGGGGCCGTCTCCGTCTCGACGCGTCGATCCTGCGGCGTGCCGTAGAGGTTGACGGTGAGCGAGCCCGCGCCGACGAACGTCCGGAGCAGCAGCCAGCGGTCGGTGTCGTTCGTGAACACGAGGTCGAGGTCGGGGTAGTTCACCGTCGCGTCCCGGCCGAGCGGGTAGTGGTCGATGTAGAGCGCGTGGTTCGTCCGCCGATCGATCGAGAGGCCCGCCTCGAAGGCCGCGTTGAAGACCGTCGTGGAGACCTGGCAGACGCCCCCGCCGATCCCGGTCTGGAGCTCGCCGTTGATGATCACCGGCGCCTCCTCGAAGCCCTTCGCCGCGTTGCGCTCGCCGGTCGTGTCGTTGAACGAGAACCGGGCGCCCGGCGCGATCAGCGCGCCGTCGATCAGGTCCGCCACGAGTCGCACGTTGTGGACGCGGCCCGGCGTGCCGCCGTACGTCGTCGTGTAGGAGCCGACGACCCCCGTGATCCCCATCGCCTTCGCCTCGGCGGTCGAGCGCTCCGGCTGCGCGGTCTCGACGACGAGCGGCGCCGTCCTGGCGGTCGGCGAGAAGGCCGCGCGCGCGACCGCCGCCCGGGATGCCTCGACGTCGAGCGCGCGTCCCGGGCGGGCCGGGACGACCTCGACCCCGCCGGGCACCGCCGCGAACGTCGCATTGCTCGGGGTGCGGCCGATGGAGCGGGCGAGGGAGGCGAGCCACTGGTCGGCCTTCGGCCCGGCGATCGCGACCTCGGTCGCGCCGCCGCTCGGCAGGCGCAGGAGCTCCGCGACCTTCCAGCGGGGCAGGCGGAAGCGGGTCGGGCCCGCCGTCAGGGTCACGGGCGCGGAGAGCGCCGTCCGCGCGACGACGGCCGCCTTCGCGAGCTGTGCCCGCGTCACGTCGGGCTGCGCCACGACGAGCGGCAGCCGGACGGGCCCGCGCCGCTCGAGGTCGGCGAGCGCCTCGACGATGAGGGCCCTCGCGCGAGCGCGGTCGAGTGTGAGGCCGGCGCGGTCGGAAGCGACCGAGACGCTGAGCCCGCGACGGCGCACGGACGCGTCGACGGCGGGGCGGTCGACCGCCGCCGCGATGCGCCCGACGGTGTAGGCGAGGACCGATGGGTAGACGGCGACCTCGGGGGCGACGTCAACGCCGAAGAGCTTCGTCTGGATCCGGCGGATGCCGCGGACCGGCGCGAAGCCGTCACCGGCGGCTGCGGCGCGGTGCACGGCGCTCTCCCAGTCCGGCCGCACGCCGAGCTGGGACGCGGTGAGCTCGAAGGTGCGCCCGCCCGCGAGGAACGAGACCGGCCGGCGCTGGAGCGCGGCCGACCGCCGTGCCAGCGTCGCCGTCGCATCGTCGAGGCCGAGCCCGCCCACCTCCGCGCCCGCGATCGTCGTCCCGGCCGCGAGGCGCGTCGAGGAGCCTGCGACGACGGTCAGCGTCACGCCCAAGAGCAGCACGACGACGCCGATCGCAAGAACGGCTCGACGCACCGCGATGCGGGACGAGCGTCGCCGGCGCGCCATTCCCGAAACGCTCGACGCGCCGGATGACACGGAAGCGAACTCTAGCCGAGCCGACCAGGCCGTCCTCTGCAATTTCGGGGGATTTTCCCCGCTCGCACCGGACTTTCAGAAGACGAAGAGCTCGACCCCGCCGGAGACGTTGAGCTCGACCCCGGTCACGTACGCGGCGAGGTCGGAGCAGAGCCAGGCGATCGCGTTGGCGACGTCCTGCGGCTCCCCCGGGCGCTTGAACACGGTGCGCGCTGCGATCCGCTCGTTCATGGCCGGATTCGCCATGTGGAACGCCTCGGTGCCGATGATCCCGGGGACGATCGCGTTGCAGGTGATCCCGTGGCGTCCTCCCTCCATCGCGAGGGTCTTCGTCAGACCGAGGATCCCGGACTTCGTGGTCGAGTAGCTCGCCTGGCCGAAGCCGCCGAGCGTCCCGGCGACGGACGCCATGTTCACGATCCGGCCCCAGCCGCGCTCGCGGAGGTGCGGCCACACGGCCTGCGCGCAGTTGAACGCGCCTGTCAGGTTCACGCGGAGGTCGCGCTCCCAGAGGTCCGGTCGCTGGTCGGCGAACTGCGCGACGTGGTCGAGCGTGCCCGCGTTGTTGACGAGGATGTCGACCGAGCCGAGCTCGGCGACCACCTGTCCCACCGCGTCGTCCACCTGCGCGCGGTCGGTGACGTCGCACCGCACGGCCATGGCTCGCCGGCCCAGCGAGCGGATCTCGTCGACCGTCTCCTCGGTGTGCACCATCCCCTGGGCGACGGCCGCCTGCGCGAGGATGCCGAGGCTCTCGGCGGCGCTCGTGTCGGACTCGAGCAGGATGTCGGCGACCGCGACGTCCGCGCCGGCGCGCGCGAGCGTCAGCGCGTCGACGCGCCCGAGCCCGCGTGACCCGCCGGTGACGAGGGCCACCCTCCCGCTCAGGTCGATCGCGAGCGCCACGGCCGCGATCCTATGCCCCCGCCCGCCGGACGGCTCGCGGCGGTAGAACGGCGGGGTGCGACGGATCGACGTCGAGGAACGGCGCGCCCGGCTGGCGCTCCGCCACCGGCTGGTCACCGAGACACGCGCAGGCGATGCGCTCACGGCGGCCCGCGCCGTCGTCGTCCTGCACTCGAGCGACCCCGCGACGGTCTTCCTCTCGGCCCGGGCGCGGACGACCGGCTTCGAGGTCGCCGACCTCGAGACCGAGCTCTACGACCGGCGGACGCTCGTCCGGATGCTCGCCATGCGGCGGACGCTCTGGGTCGTCCCACGGGAGCTCGTCGAGGTCGTCGACGCGGCCTGCACCCGGACGGTGGCGGCGCGCGAGCGCCGGCGGCTCGAGGGGTTCGTCGAGACGAGCGGCGTCTCGCCCGCCCCGGCCGCGTGGCTCGACGACCTGGGCGCGGCCGCGCTGCGCGGCGTCGAGGCGCGCGGCGAGGCGTTCACGTCGGATCTCTCCCGGGACGACCCGCTCCTCGCGACGAAGCTCACGCTCGGCCGGCCCGGTACCCGCTGGGCGACGGAGGTCGGCGCCGGGGCGCGCATCCTCGCGCTGCTCGCCGCGGAGGGAAAGCTCGTGCGGGGTCGGCCGCGCGGCGGCTGGACGCACGGCCAGTACCGCTGGGCGACGAGGGAGGCATGGCTCGGCGGCGCGCCCGGCGCGCTCGACACCGCAACCGCGCAGGCCGAGCTCCTCCGTCACTGGCTGGCGGCCTTCGGCCCGGCGACCGAGACCGACATCCGCTGGTGGGCGGGCTGGACGGCGCGCGAGGCGCGGGCCGCCCTCGCGGCCGTGCCGCACGAGCAGGTCGAGCTGGACGACGAGGCCGGCTTCGTGCTCGCCGACGACGTCGCACCGACGCCGTCGCCCGAGCCCTGGGTCGCCCTCCTCCCGACTCTCGACCCGACGACGATGGGCTGGAAGCGGCGCGACTGGTACCTCGGGCCGCACGAGCGGATGCTCTTCGACCGCAACGGAAACGCAGGCCCGACGGTGTGGTGCGACGGTCGCGTCGTCGGCGGCTGGTCGCAGCGCCGGGACGGGGAGATCGTCTTCGAGCTGCTCGAGGACCTCGGCGCCGAGCCCGTGCGCGCGGTCGAGGCGGAGGCCGCTCGGCTCCGCGACTGGCTCGGCGACGTGCGGTTCGCGCCGGGCTTCCTGCCCCCGTTCCAGCGGTCGCTCGCGACCTGACGGACGCGGCGCCTATCCGTCGCCCAGGAAGATCTCCTTCGCGATCACGAGCCGCTGGATCTGCGAGGTGCCCTCGTAGATCTGGAAGAGCTTCGCGTCGCGCATGAGCTTCTCGACGGGGTACTCCTTCATGTAGCCGTAGCCGCCGAAGACCTGCACCGCGTCGGTCGTCACCTTCATCGCCGTGTCCGCCGCGAAGCGCTTGGCGAAGGACGAGTACTTCGTCGCCTTGCGGCCCCAGCCCTGGTCGATCATCCACGCGGCCTGCCACGTGAGGAGGCGCGACGCCTCGATCTCGGCGGCCATGTCGGCGACGAGGAACGAGACGCCCTGGTTCATCGCGATCGGCATCCCGAACTGGACGCGCTCCTTCGCGTACTCGACCGAGAGCTCGTAGGCCGCCTGCGCGACGCCGACCGCGCCGACCGCCGTGCCGGGCCTCGTGAAGTCGAGCGTCTGCATGGCGATCTTGAACCCGTCGCCCTCGCCGCCGAGGCGGTTCGCCTCGGGAACGACGACGTCCTGGAACGCGACCGCCGACGTGTCCGTCGCCCGCTGGCCCATCTTGTCCAGGTGCTTCTCGATCGTGACGCCCTCGCCGTCCATCGGGATCACGAACGCGGTGAGGCCGCGATGGCCCTTCGACTTGTCGGTCGAGGCGAAGCAGACGATCCACGAGGCCTTGCCGGCGTTCGTGATGAACATCTTCGAGCCGTTGACGACGTACTCGTCGCCGCGGCGCACGGCGGTCGTCCCGATCCCGGAGACGTCGGAGCCCGCCCCCGGCTCGGAGAGGCCGAAGCAGCCGAGGATCGGCTCCTCGACGAGCGGCGCGAGCCAGGTGCGCTTCTGCTCCTCCGTGCCCGCGATCAGGAGCGGGCCGGCCGCGAGGCCGTTCGCGAGGATCGACGTCCCGATCCCCGAGCAGCCCCAGTTCAGCTCCTCGCCGACGAGGATGCCGTCGAACGCCGAGAGCTCGGGCCCGCCGAGCGACTCGGGGATGTGGAGGTTCATGAGGCCGAGCGCATGGGCCTTGGCGACGATCTCGGCCGGGTGCGTCTGCTCGACGTCGTGCTCGGCGGCGTGCGGCCGGATCTCCTTCTCGGCGAAGTCGCGCGCGAGCGCGCGGAGCTCCCTCTGCTCGTCGGTGAGCGCGAACGAGACGCCGTTCGCGAGCCCTGCTTCCATCGTCGCCATCTGACGGCTCCCAGAGTTCGATTGACTGGTCAGTCAAAGATAGCGACGGACCCGGGACCCGGTCAAGGCACGGGGTCGGGAGGGTGCATCCCGGGCAGGAAGCCGTCCTCGCGCTCTGGCGCCTCCAGCACCGGGAGACCGGCCAGGCGCCAGGCGCGGAAGCCTCCCGTCACATCGCCGGCGCGCTCGTGTCCCATCGTGACGAGCGTCGCGGCGGCGAGGCTCGACGAGTACCCGTCGGTGCAGAGGAGCAGCAGCCGCTCGTGCCCGTCGACGTGGGGGTTGTGCCAGCCGCTCGTCGGGTCGACCCGCCATTCGAGCACGGTCCGCGGCAGGTGGAGGCCGCCGGGAGCGATCCCCCAGCGACGGCGGTCGTCCTCCGACCTGATGTCGACGAGGAGCGCCTCGCCCGCCGCGACGGCCGCCCAGGCCTCGTGCGGCTCGAGCCGCTCGATCCGCGCGCGGGCGGCCGCGAGCAGCTCTCCGACCGTCAGCCGCCCGTCGCCCACCGCGGCATCATCGCTGGCCCACGTCACCGGGGGAGCCGCTCTACAATCAGGCGAACCCGGCCCCGAGGAGTCCACGTGGCAACGACCACCGCCGCACCGCCCGCACTCGACCCGCTCGACTTCCTCGCGCTCGACGCGCTGCTCGACGACGAGGAGCGGCAGATCCGCGACACCGTCCGGCAGTTCGTCCGGGAGCGCGTGGTGCCGGAGGTCGGCGACTGGTTCGAGCAGGGGATCCTGCCGCGGGAGCTCGTGCAGGAGGTCGCCGGGCTCGGGCTCTTCGGGATGCACCTCGAGGGCTACGGCCTGCCGGGCGCGAGCGCCGTCTCCTATGGGCTCGCGTGCCTCGAGCTCGAGGCGGGCGACAGCGGCGTGCGCAGCCTCGTCTCGGTGCAGGGCTCGCTCGCGATGTACGCGATCTGGCGCTGGGGCTCCGAGGAGCAGAAGGAGCGCTGGCTGCCCGCGATGCACCGCGGCGAGGCGATCGGCTGCTTCGGGCTGACCGAGCCGGACGCGGGCTCCGACCCGGGCACGATGCGCACCAACGCGCGCCGCGACGGCTCCGACTGGATCCTCAACGGCGCGAAGATGTGGATCACGAACGGCTCCATCTCGGACGTGGCCGTCGTCTGGGCGCGCACCGCCGACGGCGAGATCCGGGGGTTCCTCGTCGAGAAGGGGACGCCCGGCTTCACCACGCCGGACATCCACAAGAAGATCTCGCTGCGCGCGTCGATCACGTCCGAGCTCGTGCTGCAGGACGTCCGCGTCCCCGCGGACGCGATGCTCCCGGAGGTCTCGACGCTGCGGGGGCCGCTCTCCTGCCTCAACGAGGCCCGCTACGGGATCGTCTGGGGCGCCGTCGGCGCCGGCCGCGCCTGCTTCGAGGCCGCGCTCGCCTACGCGAAGGAGCGCATCGTCTTCGGCAAGCCGATCTCCGCCTACCAGCTCACCCAGCAGAAGCTCGCGGAGATGGCGCTCGAGGTGAACCGCGCCTCCCTCGTCGCGCTCCACGTCGGCCGCATGAAGGACCAGGGCACCCTCCGGCCCGAGCACGTCAGCCTCGGGAAGATGGGCAACGTCCGCGGCGCGCTCGAGGTGTGCCGCTCCGCGCGCACGATCCTCGGCGGCAACGGGATCACCCTCGAGTACCCCGTCATCCGCCACATGAACAACCTCGAGTCGGTCCTCACCTACGAGGGCACCCACGAGGTCCACACCCTCGTCGTCGGCCAGGCCCTCACCGGCGACAACGCGTTCGGCCGCGCCTGACGCGCGGCAGGGGCGCCGCGGTGACGGAGATGCGCCTGTACGACCTCCGGGTCACCGTGGAGCGCATCGAGGGCAGGTCGGTCTGCGGGCTCGAGGTCGGCGACTGGTTCGAGGTGACCGAGTCGAGCCGCGTGCGGATCCCGGAGGGCCGCCACTTCTGCCTGTACGCGATCCAGGCGGTGCTGCCGCTGCTGCCGGCGAAGATGCGCCGCCTGGCGGACGAGGACTGGCTCGAGCAGGACAGCCTCGTGGCCTGCCCGGATCCCGACGAGCGGCTGGTGATGCGGATCGACCGCATCGGCGAGCGGGCGCTGCGCACCGAGGACCTGACGTAGCCGGTCGCGGCGAGGTCGGGCTCGGGCTCCTCGGCGAGCACGCGCCCGAGGACTACGAGGCGATCGCCCGCCGCGCCGAAGCGGCCGGGATCGACGTCCTCACCGTCTTCAACGACCTCCGGTACCAGCCGGCGCTGGGGCCGCTGCTCCTCATGGCGCGGGTCACGGAGCGCGTGCGGCTCGGGCCTGCGGCGCTGAACCCGTTCACCGTCCACCCGTACGAGATCGCGGGCCAGACGGCCTTTCTCGACGCGGTCTCGGGGGGCCGCGCGTACGTCGGCCTCGCGAAGGGCGCGTGGCTCGACCGGCTCGGGCTCGACGAGGAGCGGCCGCTGCGCGCGCTCCGCGAGGCCGCGGCCGTCGTCCGGGCGCTGCTCGCGGGCGACGAGGGCGGGGTCGACGGAGAGCGCTTCCGGCTCGAGCCGGGGACGACGCTCGCCTATCCGCGCGTGCGCGACCGCGTGCCGCTGCTCATCGGGAGCTGGGGCCGGCGCACGCTCGCGTGGGCGGGGGCCGCCGCCGACGAGGTGAAGCTCGGCGGCACCGCGAACCCGGAGCTCGTACCGCTCGCGCGGGCGTGGATCGGCAACCCGGCCACCCGGCTCGTCACGGGCTGCGTCACGGTGGTCGACGAGGACTCGGGGCGGGCGCGGGCGCGCGCGTACGAGGCCGTGCGCCCCTACGTGGAGGTCGTGGGCGCGCTCGACCCCACGCTCGCGGACGCGGGCGGCGCGCTGCCGCTCGACCGCTTCTGCCTGGCGGGGACCCCCGAGGAGGTCGCCGAGCGGGTGCGGGAGCTGTGGGCCGCCGGGGTCGACCGCGTCGAGCTCGGGACGCCGCAGGGCCTCACGACGCGGGACGGCGTCGCGCTCATCTGTGACCGTCTCCTGCCGCTGCTCGCCTGAGCGACGCGGCGTCGTGCGCCCGCTCGACGCGGATCAGGCGGGCGACGAGCGGGATCGCGAGCAGGATCGGGATCCCGAGCACGGGCCAGAGCGCCTGGTAGCCCTCGGTCGCCTCGAGGTGCGGGCCGAGGATGTCGATCACCGCCCCGGCCGCGAGCGGCCCGATCACGAGGCCGATCCCCTTCGTCGTCGTCGCGAGGCCGGAGACGGTGCCGCGCTGGTCGGCGGGCATGAGCTTGAAGAGGAGTCCCCACGCCAGCGTCATCACCATGCCGCCGGCGATCGCCACGACGAAGATGAGGCCGAGGTACCAGGCGTGCCACGTCGTTCCCAGGCCCCCGGTGAGGAGACCGACGCCGTACACGACCGAGGCGAAGGTGATCACGCGTGCGATGCCGACGCGGTCGCCGATCGGGCCGGCGATCAGCGCGGCGACGATGTACCCCCCGGCGACGACGGCCAGGATGAACGTCGACGTGACGAGCGGCTCGTCGAGGCCGACCGTGACGTAGAGGACGACGAACGTGCGCGCGCCCGCGAAGGTGCCCTCCCAGGCCGTGTTCGCCGCGAGGAAGGTCGCGACGTCGCGGTCCGAGCGCAGCACCGCCCACGAGTGCGCGATGTACGCCCGGACGCCCTCGAACACCGAGCCGTGCCCGCCGTCCTCGGTCGCGAAGAGGATCGGGACGAGGCAGGCGGCGGTCGTGACGGCGGCCGCGACGAGGAACGGCGCCGGATGCCAGAGGTGGAAGAGAAAGCCTCCCCCGATGAGGGCGCCGCCGATCGCGATGCCGCGGAAGACGTGCTGCACCCCCTGGGCCCGACCGAAGACGACACCCGGAAGCAGATCTGGGTAGAGGCCGCGGTAGGGCGGCTCGTAGACGTAGTACGCGAAGAAGAGCGCGAACAGCAGCAACGCCGTCGTCCAGAGGTTCGGCATGAATGCGAGCAGCGCCAGCGCGAACGCCATCGGCCCAAGGGCGACGAGCATGAACGGGCGCCGCCGGCCGAGCGGCGTGTGGAACGTGTCGCTCCACGGCCCGATCACGAGCGGGAGCGTGAGCGCGAACAAGCCCTCCGTCGCGAGCACGAGCCCGACGAGCGTCTCCGAGCTCGTGTAGCCCTCGAGGATCGGCGGCAGGTACGCCGCCGTCGTCGTCAGCGCCCAGGCAAGCCCGAGCGCGCCCGCGCCGAGCACGAGCGTCTGACGGGTGTAGGACCGCTCAGACGGCGACGGGCCTCGGTGCGAGACCGCCGCAGACGACGTCGAGGATCGTCCGCTCGGCACGCGCGACCTCCTCGTCGCCGTCGGGGAGCCGTCCCATCACCCAGCCCGTGAGGATCTCCTCGAGCCCGCCGTAGACCACCCAGCTCGCGAAGCGGGCGTCGAGCTCCGACCGGAAGACCCCCTCGGCCTGGCCTTGCTCGATGACCCCCTGGATCACCTCGAAGCCGCGGCCGATGTCGTCGACCTGGCTCGCGAGGTGCGCGCTGCGTGCGACCTCGCGCACCATCACGGTCACGAGGTCGGGGTCGTTCCGCCACGTGCGGAGCAGGATCTTGACCATGCCCTCGAGCTTCTCGTCCGCCCCCTCGTCCGACGCCGCAACGGCCTCGAAGCGCGCGAGCAGCTGGCCCCAGTTCTCGCGGAAGAGGGTCTGGAGCACCTCGTCCTTCGAGGCGAAGTAGTGGTAGAGGAGCCCGTGCGCGACGCCTGCCTGCTCGGCGATGTCGCCGACGCGCGAGGTGTGGAAGCCGTTCCGCGCGAAGACGTGCACCGCGGCGTCGAGGATCCGGCGCCGCTTCTCCTCGGCGCCGGCCTGGCGCTCGCCCGGTGGGCGATCGCGTGCGATTGAACGGTCAGTCAACTCACGCAGGATAGGTGGGCGGCGCGACGCTGCGCAACGAAGGGCTGGTGTTGCTCCCGGTGAAGCGAGATCGTGGCGACGACATCGACGTCGTTGCGAGCGCGCACAAGGTTCTTGCGGCGGCGAATGCCGACGCCTTCAGGGGTGTGCCCCCGCCGAAGGCGGGGGATCCCCGCGGCCGGGATCCGCTTCTGCGGATTCCGGCTTCGCGAACAGGCCCAGCGCCGCCGGGAGCGCGAGGAGCGTGTCGATCCGGTCGGGCTCGCCCTCGTGGAGGCCGTCACGGTCGAGCAGGATCGCGCGCATCCCGAGGGCGCGGGCGCCCGCGACGTCGTCGGCGTAGCTGTCTCCCACCATCGCGGCCTCGGCGGGGGCCGCGCCGAGCGCGGCGAGCGCGGCCTCGAAGATCGAGCGGTGCGGCTTCACGTGCCCGTGGCTCATCGAGCCGACGCACACGTCGACGTCGAGGCCGTGGTGCCGCGCGAACGCCTCCAGGTCGCGCTGGCCGTTCGACACGAGCCCGAGCGCGAGCCCGTGCGCGCGGAGCGCCTCGAGGGTCGGCAGCGTGTCGTCGTACAGGAAGAAGTTCTCGTGCCGCTCCCATTCGCGGACGACCTCGACCGCGCACGCCCGCGACCCCTCGGCGTCGCCGCCCATCCCGCGAACGATGTCCTCGGTGAACCTGACCCAGAGGTCCTCGTCGTGCACGAGCTCGGGATGGTGCTGGAGGTCCTCGAGCGCCGCGATGCGCGCCGCGTCGTAGAGCTCCGGGTCCAGCACGAGCCCGTGCCGGCTGCCGATTCGCTCGTACCCGTGCGGCCCGAGCTCCGGCCCGGGACGGAAGAGCGTGAAGTCGACGTCGAGGAGGACGGCCTTGAGCACCAGCCGAGGATACGCGGGGCGCTCGTCGGCCCCGCTCAGCAGTCGATCTCGATGCGGGAGAAGAACCCGGAGACGAGCACGAGGTCGAACGGTCCGTCGGCGGTCACCTGAAGGCGACGTTGACGTCCCCGCTGCGCGCGTACCGGATCGGGCTGCTCACGCCGGCAAGGATCGCACGACGTGGAAGCAAGGGTTGCGACCGCGACAGCGGGCGCCTTTAGGGGTGTGCCCCGCCGCAGGCGGGGACTCCCGCGGCGGGAATCCGCTTCCGCGGACTCCCGCCTTGCGGAAAGTCGGGGTGCCCAGATTCGAACTGGGGACCT
Organism: uncultured Actinomycetes bacterium; assembly: GCA_963748255.1. Taxonomy (GTDB): domain Bacteria; phylum Actinomycetota; class Thermoleophilia; order Gaiellales; family Gaiellaceae; genus Gaiella. The sequence goes on from CAVVIL010000015.1 coordinate 62,533, forward strand.
CTCCGACCCGAACGGAGCGCGCTACCAGGCTGCGCCACACCCCGAGCCGCGAAAGGGTAGCGATTCCGCTGCCGTAGACTCGGCCGGTGGCACGCCGAGACGAGATCGTCGCGCACGCGGACGCGCTGCTCGAGATCGACCGGTTCCCCGAGTTCGCCCCCCAGGGCCTCCAGGTCGTCGGCGCCGACGAGGTGACGACGATCGCATGCGGGGTCTCGTCGTCGCTGGAGCTCTTCGAGCGTGCGGTGGCCCTCGGTGCGGAGCTCGTGCTCGTCCATCACGGGCTCTTCTGGCGCAACGAGCCGCTCGTCGTCGACGCCCGGCTGCGCGGCCGCCTGGAGGCGCTCTTCGGCGGGAACGCGTCGCTCGTCGCGTACCACCTGGCGCTCGACGCACACCCAACGCTCGGCAACAACGCGCAGCTGGCCGCGCGGGTCGGTGCGACGCCCGACGGCCCCTTCGACGGCGTCGGGCTCGGGTGCAGCCTCCCGCCCGTGGCGGTCGACGAGCTTGCGGGCCGGGTCGAGGAGGCGGTCGGCCGGGCACCGCTCGTCCTGCGGGGCGGCGACGGCGACGTCCGCCGGCTCGCCGTCTCGACCGGCGCGGCCGGCTACTCGCTGATCCAGGCGGCGCACGAGGGGTACGACGCGCTCCTCACCGGCGAGCCCGAGGAGCCCAACCTGGCGACCGCTCGGGAGCTCGGGATCCACCTGATCGCCGCCGGGCACCACGCGACCGAGCGGCTCGGCGTCCAGGCGCTGGCGGCCGAGCTGGCGACGCACTTCGGGCTCGCGTGGGAGTACGTCGAGGTCGAGAACCCCGTCTGACCGGTCGACCTGGCTCGAAGAGGCGCGGCCGCGACCGCGAAGCGGGCGCCGTCAGGGATGTGCCCCGCCGCAGCCGGGGATCGAGCCGCGAACAAGCCCGTTGCGCGGCGACCGCGCTCCGGAGTATCCTCGGAGCACATGGTCGATTTCGGGAGGCGGGCCCGTTGACCCCCGCCACACGACGTACGAGCCTCGATCGAGCCCGACTGAGCACTTGGTGCCAGCGGGCTTTTTCGTTGGCCGAGGGAGGAAACGGTCGATGCCGAATCACCTGACGCCGGAGGAGCTCGCGAAGGAGCTCAACATGGAGCGCGACGAGGTCGTCAAGCTCTGCATCACGGAAGGCGTCCCGATCTACCAGGGAAAGATCGACAAGCACCTCTTCCAGGCCCAGCTCCAGGCCGTGGGCACGGCGCAGGTCGCCGCGGGCTAGCGGGTCTCTCGAGACAGACGCTCACGAGGGGGCCGCCAGGCCCCCTCGGCCTATTTCTTGGCGGTCTTGGCGCGCGTCGCGCGCTTCGCCTTCGGCTTCTCGGCCGGCGCGTTCTTCGGCTTGGCGGCCGTGCCCTTCGCGGCGGCCACCGACGCCTTCAGCGCCTCGATCAGGTCGACGGCGGCGACGGGCTCCTCGACGGGCTCGGGCTCGGCGATCTCCTCGCCGCGGAGCTTCGCCTCGAGCAGCTGGCGGAGGTCGCGCCGGTACGAGCTCGCGAGCTCGGTCGGCTCGAACTCGGCCGCGAGGCCCTCGACGATCTGCCGCGCCAGGTCGAGCTCGGCCGCCTTGACGTCGGTCTCCTCCATCGCCTCGTCGATCTCCGCCTGCGAGTAGACGTCCTCGACGAGGTACAGCGTCTCGAGCACGAGCCCCCGGCCGCGCGCGCGAACGAGGCAGAGCGACTCCCGCCCCGAGCGGACGAAGCGGCCGATTGCCGCGACCCCGCCCTCCTCCATCGCCTCGAGGAGCAGCTTGTACGGCCGCCGCTGCGCCGGTGCGGCGCCGGGGACGAGGAAGTAGGTCCGGTCCATCCAGATCGGGTCGACGTCCGCGAGCGGCACGAACCGCTCGATGTCGATCGTCCGAGAGTCGTCGTGGCGCTCGAGCGCCTCCAGCTCGGCCTCCTCGACGACGACGAACTGGCCCTTTGCGACCTCCCAGCCCTTGACGAGCTCGTCGGGCGGCACCTCGATGTCGTGCTTCGGGCACCAGCGCTTCTGCTTGATGGGCGTGAGGCACTCGCGGTGGAGCAGCCGGAACGACACGTCCGACTGCCGTGCGGCGGGCTTGGTCGCCGGAGCAAGCCCGACGGGGATGCTCACGAGGCCGAAGCTCAGGGATCCGTTCCAGCTGACGCGCATAGTTCTCCCAAGTCTAGGGCGGGACGGTCGTGATTCGCGCTGTACACCGTGTTCCCTGCGGATACATTCCGTCCGGATGGCCGGTGACCGCACCATCCCCCGCCTCTGGCGCGACGCCGTGGCCCGCAACACGGGCACCGCGTACCTCGTCGAGGGGTCCGACGGCTGGCAGGAGGTCACGTGGACGGACGCGGCCGACCGCGTCGAGCTGCTGGCGAACGGACTGCTCGCCCGCGGCGTCCGCAAGGGCGACGCCTTCGCGATCCTCGCGCGCACGTCGCTCGAGTGGGCCCTCTTCGACTTCGCCCTCGCGCACGTCGGCGCCGTCGGCGCCGCGATCTACGCGAACTCCTCGCCGCCGGACGCCGCGTACATCGTCGCGCACTCGGAGGCGGTCGGGATCCTCTGCGAGGACGAGACGCAGCGCGCGAAGCTCGACGGGCGCCACGACGAGCTGCCCGCGCTGAAGCTCGTCCTCACCTACGACGACCTCCCCGCGCTCGAGGAAGAGGGCCGCGCGTATCGCGAGGCGCATCCCGGCGCGCTCGACGAGGCGGTCGCCGCGATCGACGAGGAGGACCTCTTCACGTTCATCTACACGTCCGGCACGACCGGCCCGCCCAAGGGCTGCATGATCCGGCACCGCAACTACTACGCGATGGTCGCGGTCGTCGACGAGCTGCCGAACTACAGCGAGCCGGACGACGTGATGCTCCTCTACCTCCCGTTGGCGCACAACTTCGGACGGCTGATGCACCTCTCCGGGCCGTACGTCGGCTACGCGATCGCGTTCCTCCCGGACCCCCTCGAGGTCGCGCGCGCGATGCCCGAGGTGCACCCGTCGATCCTCCCGAGCGTGCCGCGCGTGTACGAGAAGGTGCACACGGCGGTCTCGTCGGCGTTCGCCGAGGCGACCGGCGTGCGCCGGCGGCTGGTCGACTGGGCGCTCGACGTCGGACGGCGCGAGAGCGCGCTTCGCGCCGCAGGCAAGCCGCTGCCGCGCGGGCTCGCCCTGCAGCACAAGCTGGCCGACCGGCTCGTCTTCGCGAAGGTGAAGGAGCGCCTCGGCGGCCGGCTGCGGACGCCGATCTCGGGCGGCGCGCCGCTCGCGAAGGAGATCGGCGAGTTCTTCGACGCGCTCGGCATCCGGATCCTCGAGGGGTACGGCCTGACGGAGTGCACGACGGCGGCGACGACGAACCGCCCCGACCGCTACCGGTTCGGCACCGTCGGGCCCGCGCTGCCCGGCTTCGAGCTCGGGCTCGCGGAGGACGGCGAGCTGCTGATCAAGAGCGAGACCGTCTTCGCGGGGTACTTCAAGGAGCCCGAGGCGACCGCCGAGGTGCTGGGCGAGGACGGCTGGCTGCGCTCGGGTGACATCGCCACGATCGACGAGGACGGGTTCGTCACGATCACCGACCGCAAGAAGGACATCATCGTGACGGCAGGCGGAAAGAACATCGCGCCTCAGAACCTCGAGAACGACCTCAAGACCTCCCGGTTCGTCTCGCAGGCGATCGTGATCGGCGACCGGCGGCCGTATCCGGCGGCGCTGATCACGCTCGACCCCGGCGAGATCGGCAAGTGGGCCGCCGAGCAGGGGATCGACGGCGACGTGGCCTCGCTCGCCGCCGACCCGAAGGTGCAGGCGCTCGTCTCCGGGATCGTCGAGGACGTCAACCGCGAGCGCTCACGCTACGAGCAGGTGAAGCGGTTCCGGATCCTCGACCGCGACTTCGAGATGGAGCACGGCGAGGTGACGCCGACGCTGAAGCTCAAGCGCCGCGTCGTCCTCGAGCACTTCGCGGACGAGGTGGCGTCGCTCTACTCGACCGCAAGCTCCGAGTCCGCAGACGCCGATCCCGACCGCGATGATCCCCTGCCGACGGCAGGGGCAAGCTCCTAGGCGCGCCGGCTGCCGAACGCGCTCTAGGTGACGCGCTTCGCGCCGACGTAGCGCGACGCGTACCAGGACTCGTTCAGGCTCGAGATCTTGACGACGTCGCCGGTGTGCGGCGCGTGGATGAACTGGTCGCCGCCGATGTACATCCCCATGTGGCCGAGCCCGTCGAAGAAGACGAGGTCGCCCGGCTGCAGCTCGCCGCGGGAGACGAAGACGCCCGACTGGCTGTACTGCATCGCGGCGTTGTGGGGCAGCGAGACGCCGAGCTGTGCGTAGACGTAGCTGACGAGCCCCGAGCAGTCGAAGCCGGACGGGCTCGAGCCGCCCCAGACGTACGGCACCCCGAGGTACTGCATCGCGATCCCGACCGCGCCGCCGTACCGCGACGGAGGCGCCGGCGAGGTCGAGACGACGCCGCTGTCGTCCGAGGTCGACGGAGACGCGTAGCCGAGCTCCAGGGACTGCTGCCGTTCGACGGCGCGTGCCGCCGACAGCGCGGCGAGCCGCGCGCGGGCCTGACGCTCGAGCTCCGCCTGCCGCTGGCGCTCGGCCTCCTCCATGCGGGCGATCTCGCCGCGGACGGACGAGAGGAGCCGCTGGCGCTCGTCGAGCTGGCCCTCGATCCACTGCTTCCGCTCGGCGCGCTCGGAGACGATCTGGGCCTGGCGCGTGCGGTCGTCGCGCAGCTTCGCGCGACGCGTCTTGACCTCGTTGCGGAACTGGCGCACGGCCTTCAGCACCTTCGCGTCGTGGCCGCCCACGGTCGAGGCGATGTCGAGCCGGTCGAGGAGGTCGTCGAGGCTGCGCGCGCCGAGGACCACTTCGATGGCACCGGCCGAGTCGCCGTTGATGTAGAGCGCCCGGAGACGCTTCGCGATGTGCTGCTGGGCGACCCCGAGGCTGACCTTCGCCGTGACGAGGTGCTTGCCGTTCAGCTTCAGGTCGGAATCGATCTGGCCGAGCTGGACGTTCGCGAGGTTGTACTTCTCGATCGCATGCGAGAGGTTCGAGTCCATCTCGCGGATCTGATCCACGATCGCGCGAGCCTGCGCGCGCTTCGAGCTGATCGACGGATCGGCGGTCGCAGACCCGGTGCCGACGACGAGGGCGACCGCGAGACTCGCGATCGCCGCGACGAGAAGGGATGTGTGACGCTTCGTCGAGGCCTTCAAACCGCAGCGTTTTCGGGGAACGGCAAGGCCGCCGAGGGGGGAGTCGCCGGCCACAAGTGGCGGAGACTAGCAGCCGCACCCGACAGCTGCACGGCTGTACACGCGCAAAAGCTCTGCAAACAGCAGGATTCGTCTGCTACGGTCGTTCGCCCTGTGCACCGGCGGGCGAGATATCTCGCGCCATGCGTCGCGGCGCTCCTCGTCGGCTCGGCCTCCGCGGTCGCCGTCGGGGCGCCGGGAGCGCCCAGCCTGGCCGGTCTTGCACGTGCCGAGCGGTCGGCCGAGCTCGAGCTCTTCGCGAGCGAGTCCGCCCTCGCGCACGCCCGGGCGGAGACCGTCCGGCTCGCGGCGACCCGCCGCGACCTCGAGCGGGCGCTGGCGCGGACCCGGCTCCGCGCGAACGTCGTCCGCGCCTCGCTCGCGACGACCCACCGGAACATCGCCACGCTCCTCCGCCACCTGTACGTGAACGGCGAGGCCGAGCCGCTCGCGGTCCTCTTCGGCGCGCGGTCGCTGGACGCCGTCCTCGAGGGGATCGACGGGCTCGAGCGTGCGACCGCGCTGAACCGGCGGCTCGCCGCCGAAGCCCGCGGGTCGGGCGACCGACTGGCCGCCGAGCTCGCGCGGCTGTCGCGCGCCGACGTCGAGCTCGACGCGGTCGAGGCGCGCGCACGCGCCGCCGCGGACGCGCACGCCGCCGCCGTCGGAGCGAAGCGCAGCACCCTCGCGTCGATCCGCCGTGAGCAGGGCCTCACGAGCGAGAGGCTGGCCGCCGCCGAGGAGCGCGCCCGGGCTGCGCAGCGCGCCTCGGCGCGGCTCGCGCGCGCGGCGCGCGGCACGGCGACGCCGGCCGCCGCCCCGGCAGAGGCGCCTCCGGCGCTCGCCGCAGACGCAGGCCCCGCGCCGCCAGGCGGCCGGCTCTTCGTCGCGGACGCCGTCGCCTACCACCTGCCCGGACGGACGGCGAGCGGCCTTCCGGTCGGGGTCGGCGTGATCGCCGTCGACCCGACCGTGATCCCACTCGGCACCCGGGTCTTCGTCCCGGGCTACGGGCCTGCGGTGGCGGCGGACGTCGGCTCGGCGATCAAGGGCAACATCATCGACCTCTGGATGCCGAGTACCGCGGCGGCCCGGGCGTGGGGCCGGCGCACCGTCACGATCACCATCTACGGTTAGGGACCGTGCGTCCCCGGCACGCTTTCCTCGCGAGCTGCGCGGTCGCGATCGCCGCCGTCACCGCCGCGTCGGCGCCGGCCGCCTCCGGCGATCTCACGAGCCGCCTCTCCGCGACGCTCAGCGCGCCGCAGCTCTCCGCCGCGCGCACCGCGGCGATCGCGATCGACACGCGCACGGGAGCCGTCGTGTTCGCGCACAACGAGCAGCTACCCGTGATCCCGGCGTCGAACGAGAAGCTGCCGGTCTCGTGGGCGGCGCTCTCCCGCCTCGGCCCCGGCTACCGCTTCGCGACGGAGCTCTTCGCCGTCGGGACCCGAACGGGGCAGACCTGGGACGGCGACCTCTACCTCCGCGGGGGCGGCGACCCCACGCTGACGAGCGGCGACCTTGCGCGGCTCGCCCGCTCGATCAAGGCGCGCGGGATCCGCACGATCACAGGGAAGGTGCGCGGCGACGAGTCCGCCTACGACACGGCGCGCGGGGGCCGAGGCTGGAAGCGGTCCTTCCTCGGCATCGAGTCGCCGCCGCTCTCGGCGCTCGTGGTCGACCGCGCGCTGGGCTGGCCCAGGCACTCGCCCCCGCTCCTCGCCGCGCGGGCGCTGCAGGACTCCCTCCGAAGGCACGGCGTCGCGGTCCTCGGCGGGTCGGGCCTCGGCACGACGCCCGCGGGAGCGCTGCTGCTCGCCGTCGACCACTCGGCGCGCCTCGCGACGATCGCGAAGGCGATGAACCGCGACAGCGACAACTTCACCGCCGAGATGGTGCTCAAGCAGCTCGGCACCCTCGACGGCGGCCTCGGCACGAGCGCGCGCGGCGCGCACGTCGTCATGGAGGAGATGCGCGCGGCGCGGATCCCCGTGACGGGCGTGCGCATCGTCGACGGGTCGGGCCTCTCGTCCCTCGACCGCGTCACCGCCCTCGCGCTCGCAGGGGTGATCCGTGCCGGGCTCGAGAACCCACGGATCCGCGACGCATTCGTCGCGTCGCTCGCGGTCGCGGGGCGGAGCGGGACGCTGAAGAACCGGCTCTGGAAGCTCACGGGCGTCGTCAAGGGCAAGACCGGCACCACGAACCTCGCGTGCACGCTGTCGGGCGTGCTGAACGGCTCGGTCGTCTTCGTCGTCCTCCAGAACGGCTCGCCCGTCGCCTTCTGGCCCGCGCGCGTCGCGCAGGACGCCTTCGTGACGGCGCTCGCCAAGTCGCGCTACGCGCGGACGGCCGCCGCGGGCTGAGGCCCTAGGCCCGGAGCAGCTCGACGAGAGCCGCCTCGTCGAGGACGGGCACGCCCGCCTTCTCGGCCTTCGCGAGCTTCGAGCCCGGGGTCTCGCCGACGATCACGCCCGCCGTCTTCTTCGACACCGAGTCGGACACCTTGGCGCCGAGCGCCTCGAGCGCCTCCTTCGCCTCCTCGCGCGTCATCCCCTCGAGCGTCCCGGTGATCACGTACTGCCTGCCCGTCAACGGTCCTTCGGCGGGACGCTCCGCCTCGCCGGCGGTCATGGTCAGGCCGAGCGACGCGAGCTCCCGCGCGAGCGCGACGTTGTCGGCCTCGGCGAACCACTCCGCGACGAGCTCGGCGCGGTCGGGCCCGATCCCCTCCACGAGCTCGAGCTCCTCCTGGCTCGCCTCGACGAGCGCGTCCATCGAGCCCAGGTGCCGCGCGAGGTTGCGCGCCAGGACCCAGCCGATCTTCGGGATGTTGAGCCCGAAGAGGACCCGGGAGAACGGCTGCGCCTTCGACGCCTCGATCGCGGCGATCGCGCGTGCGGCGGAGATCTCCGCGTAGCCGTCGAGCTCCTGCAGCTGCTCCGCGGTCAGGCGGTAGAGGTCGGGCATCGAGCGCAGCAGGCCCTCGTCCCAGAGCCGGCGGACGAACTGCTCGCCGACACCCTCGATGTCCATCGCGGCGCTCACCCAGTGGATCAGGGTCTCGAGGCCGCGCGAGGGGCAGGCGCGGTTCGGGCAGCGGTGCATCACCTCGCCCTCGGGCTTCACGACGTCGACGCCGCAGAGCGGGCAGCGTTTCGGCATGCGGAACCGCTTCGTTCCCGACGCGTGCTCGCCGGCCGGGCCGACCACCTGGGGGATGACGTCGCCTGCCCGCTGGACGATCACCAGGTCGCCCTCGCGGATGTCCTTGCGGTTGATGTCCTCCTCGTTGTGCAGCGTCGCGTTCGAGACCGTGACGCCGCCGACGTGCACGGGCTCGAGCTCGGCCCACGGGTTCAGCGCCCCGGTGCGGCCGACGCGGATGTGGATCTTCCGGAGCGTCGTGATCGCCGTCGAGGGGGCCCACTTGAAGGCCCGGGCCCAGCGGGGCCGCTCGTGCAGGGCCCCGAGGCGCCGCTGCTGGTCGACGTCGTCGACCTTGATCACGACGCCGTCGATCTCGTAGTCGAGGTCGGCCCGGCGGGCCTCCCAGGCGGCGCACGCCGCCGCGACCTCCTCGATCGTCTCGACGCGCTCGGCAAGCGGGTTCGTCCGGAACCCGTGCTCGCGCAGCCAGTCGAGGACGCCTGCCTGCGTGCCCGGCAGCTCCCCCTCGCGGGCGCCGACGCCGTAGACGAAGAGGGAGAGCGGCCGCTCCGCCGTCACGGCCGGGTTGAGCTGGCGCAGCGAGCCCGCGGCCGCGTTCCGCGGGTTGGGGGCCGGCTTCTTGCCCGCGGCGACCTGGGCGTCGTTGAAGCGCGCGAAGCCGCTCAGCGGGAAGTAGATCTCGCCCCGCACCTCGAGCAGCGGCGGCACGTCGCCGTCCGCGCGGATCCGGAGGGGCACCGCCGAGACCGTGCGGAGGTTCTGGGTCACGTCCTCGCCGCGCTGGCCGTCGCCGCGCGTCGCGCCGCGGACGAAGACGCCGTTCTCGTAGAGGAGCGAGATCGCAGAGCCGTCGATCTTCGGCTCGACGACGTAGGCGACCGGCTCGTCCGTCCCCAGCCGCTTCCGCACGTCGCCGGCCCACTTCTCGAGCGCGTCGGCGGTCGTCACCTTCTCGAGCGACCCCATCGGGACGAGATGCGCGACCTTCGTGAACCCCGCTGCCGGCGCGCCGCCGACCCGTTGGGTCGGCGAGTCCGGCACGACCAGCTCGGGATGCTTCTCCTCGAGCGCCTTCAGCTCGTCGAAGAGCGTGTCGAACGCGCTGTCCGGCAGCTCCGGGTCGTCGAGGACGTGGTACCGGTAGTTGTGGTGCTCGACGAGACGGCGGAGCTCCTCGACGCGGCTCGCGACCTTCTCAGAGGAGGCCATGGAGCTCCTCGGTCGTGTGGACGAGCGCGTCCGGCTCCTCGGCGAGCAGCCGCTCGTCGGGGTGGATGCCGCCCCAGCCCACGGCGATCGCTCCGAGCCGGGCCGCCTTCGCGGCGCGGACGTCGAAGGGCGAGTCGCCGACGTAGACGGCGTCGGACGGCGAGGCCTCGAGGCGCCGCAGCGCCTCGAGCAGGGGATCCGGGTCGGGCTTGTGGCGCTCGGTGTCCTCCGCGCCGACGAGGACGTCCATCGTCTCGCGCAGCACCGGGAACCGGTCGAACGCCAGGCCGACCGTCTTCCCGCGCTTCGCCGTGACGACCCCGAGCGTCCGACCCTCGTCGCGGAGGACGGGCAGGAGCTCGAGGATCCCGGTGAACGACTCGAGGGTCTCGTGGAGCGGCTCGTTGTGGGCGCGGTACACCTCGACGAGCTCGTCGACCCGGTCCGGGTCGAGGTCGCGCATCTGCGCGATCAGGCCCGGGCCGCCGATCGCGGCGCGGACGAGCTCCTCGTCGGGGTCGCGGCCGAGGACGGTCCGCGACGCGTGCCGCATCGAGGCGAGGATGATCGGCCCGGAGTCGATCAGCGTGCCGTCGAGGTCGAAGAGGACGACCGGGTAGCGCACGCCGTCGATCGTAGCCGGGCACCCGCCCGGGTCCCGGCCGTGCCGTCGCGGGCTCAGTCGTAGTGCACGCGCTCCAGCACGAGACCCTGCGGGGCTGCGGTCGGGCCGGCCTCCGCGCGCGGCCGGCCCTCCAGCAGCCGTGCGAGGGACGCGGCGTCCCGCTCGAGCATCGTGCCGACGAGCGTGCGCACCATGTGCCGGAGGAACGAGTCAGCGGTGATCGTGAAGTGGAGCTCGTCGGCCCGCCGCTCCCACGCTGCGGCGCGCACGTTGCGGGTGAACACCTCGTGCAGGGTCTCGGTGGGCGTGAACGCCGTGAAGTCGTGGGTGCCCACGATCGTCGCGGCGGCCGCCTGAAGGCCGTCGAGCTCGAGCGGTCGCGGCCACCAGAGCGCCCGCGAGGCGCGGAGCGGCGACCGCGACGACCGGGTGAGCACGACGTAGCGGTACGAGCGGCCCGTCGCGGAGAACCGCGCGTGGAAGCCGTCCGGCGCCTCGGCGGCCTCGAGCACGGCGACGTCGTGGGGGAGCGCGGAGTTGAGCGCCTCGGGGAGGCGCGCGAGCGGCGGTCCGCCCTCTCCGGCGAGGCTCACGACCTGCCCGGCCGCATGCACGCCGGTATCGGTGCGCCCGGCGACGGCGAGCGCGTCCCAGCTCGGCAGGACGCCGTCGAGCGCCTCCCGAAGCGTCCCTTCGACCGTCCGCGCGCCGGGCTGGCGGGCCCACCCGCGGAACCTCGTGCCGTCGTACTCCAGCGTGAGCCGCAGCGTCCGCACGCCTACGTTGCGGGCTCGACCTCGAGCACGAGTCCTTCGAGGCCCGTCACGACGACCTCCGCCCCCGGCTCGAGCTCCGCCGCGGCGCGCGCCTCCCAGACCTCGCCGTCGAGCTTCACCTGCCCACGCGGCGCGAGCGCGCGCACGACGACCGCGCGCCGCCCGACGAGCGTTTCCGAGCCGACGGTCGCGCGGCGGCGCTTCGACCACCAGACGAAGAACCCCGTCTCGACGACGTCGATGATCGCCGCGGCGACCACGGCGATCGCGCCCCAGGGCGAGGGGAGCACCGTGAGCGCGAGGACCAGCGCGACGATCGTCAGCACACGGTCAGCCTAGAGCGAGCGCGAGGGATCCGAGCCGAGATCCGGCCCCAAGCATGGAAACGAGGCAGTTGCGACCGCGAAGCGGGCGCCTTCAGGGGTGTGCCCCGGCGAAGCCGGGGATCAAGCCGCAGGATTCGGCTCCTGCCGAATCCTGCTTGGCGAACAAGAAACGACTTCGATCCGGCCGCCGTCAGGCGGCCGGATCGAAGTCCACGAGCTCGAGGAGCGCCATCTGCGCGGCGTCTCCCTGCCGCGGGCCGAGCTTGACGACCCGCGTGTAGCCGCCGTTGCGCTCGCTGAAGCGCGGCGCGATGTCGGCGAACAGCTTGTGCACGACGTCGTTCGATCGCAGCTCGGCCATCGCCTGGCGCCGCGCGTGCAGGTCGCCCCGCTTGCCGAGCGTGATCAGCTTCTCGGCGTACGGCCTCACGGCCTTGGCCTTCGCCTCGGTCGTCTCGATCCGCCCGTGCGTGATGAGCGCACCGGCGAGGTTCGAGTAGAGCGCCTTGCGGTGGGCCGAGTCGCGACCGAGCTTCTTGCCTGAGCGAGCGTGGCGCATGGCTAGCCCGGCAGGTCCTCGCCCTTGAGCGTGAGGCCGTGCGCCGCGAGGGTCTCGCGGACCTCCTCGATCGACTTGCGACCGAAGTTCGGGATCGCGGCCAGCTCGTTCTCGGACTTGGAGGTGAGGTCGCCGATCGTCTCGATGCCGACCCGCTTGAGGCAGTTGTACGAGCGGACGCCGAGCTCGAGCTCCTCGATCGGGAAGTTCTCCATCCCGTGGCTCGTCTGCGGCGCCTCCGACTCGGGGGCGGCCTCGGTCATGATGTCGATCTTGTCGAGGTCGGTGAAGATCGCGAGCTGGCGGATGAGGATCTCCGCCGCCTCGGCGATCGCGTCCTTCGGCGCGACCGAGCCGTCGGTCGTCACGTCGAGGATGAGCTTGTCGTAGTCGGTTCGCTGCCCGACGCGGGCGGACTCGACCTCGTACGAGACCCGCCGCACCGGCGAGAAGATCGAGTCGATCGGGATCACGCCGATCGCCGTGTCCGGGTTTCGGTTCCCGTCGGCCGGCTGGTAGCCGCGGCCGCGGCCGATCGTGAGGGTCATCTCGAGCTTGCCCTTGTCGGCGAGGTGCGCGATCTCGAGCTCCGTGTTGAGGATCTCGAGGTCGGCAGGCGCCTCGATGTCGGCGGCCGTGACGGCGCCGGGGCCCTTCTTCGAGAGGTGCACCTCGATCTCGGGCGACTCGCCGTGGAGGCGGCACACGAGGTCCTTCAGGTTGAGGATGATGTCGGTCACGTCCTCGCGGACGCCCGGCAGCGTGGTGAACTCGTGGGCGACGCCCTCGATCTTGACGGCCGTCACCGCGGCCCCCTCGAGCGAGGAGAGCAGCACGCGGCGGAGCGAGTTGCCGAACGTGTAGCCGAAGCCGCGGTCGAGCGGCTCGATCGTGAAGCGGCCCGCGCGCTCGTCTGCGTCCTCGGAGACGATCCTGGGCGTCTGGAAATCGGTCATGGTGGAACGGGTGGCCATGTGATCCTTTCCGCGAATCAGGGCGAGCGCCGGCTCGCTCCTACTTCGAGTAGAGCTCGACGATCAGGGATTCCTGCACAGGGGTGTCGATCTCGGCCCGCTCGGGCCACTTGAGCATCTTGCCCGTGAGCCCGTCGTGGTCCGCCTGGAGCCAGGGGGCGACGGCGGCCGTGAGATCGGTGGCGTCGCGGACGATCGTCTCCGCCGGGCTGCCCGCCTTGAGGGAGACGATGTCGTCGGGCCGCACCCCGAAGCTCGGGATGTTGACCCGGCGGCCGTTGACGAGGAAGTGCCCGTGGCGGACGAGCTGCCGCGCCTGGGCGCGCGAGCCCGCGAACCCGAGCCGGTAGACGACGTTGTCGAGACGCGTCTCGAGCATCCGCAGGAGGTTCTCGCCCGTCGGGCCGGTCCGGCTCGACGCCTTCGCGTACGTGTTGCGGAACTGCTTCTCGAGCAGCCCGTAGTACCGGCGGGCCTTCTGCTTCTCGCGCAGCTGGAGCAGGTACTCGCTCTGCTTGATCCGGCCGCGGCCGTGCTCGCCCGGCGGGTACGAGCGGCGCTCGATCGCGCACTTCTCGGTCAGGCAGCGCTCGCCCTTGAGGAAGAGCTTGAGGCCCTCCCGGCGGCACTGCCGGCACTTGGGTCCGGTGTCTCTCGCCACTAGCCGCGCCTCCGCTTCTTCGGCCGGACGCCGTTGTGCGCCTGCGGCGAGACGTCCTTGACGCCGAGGATCTCGAGGCCCGCGGCCTGGAGCGAGCGGATGGCGGTCTCCCGACCCGAGCCGGGGCCCTTGACGAAGACCTCGACCTTCTGCAGGCCGTGCTCCATCCCCTTGCGGGCCGCGTTGTCGGCGGTCACCTGGGCTGCGAACGGCGTCGACTTGCGGGAGCCCTTGAACCCGGCCGAGCCGGCCGACTCCCACACGATCACGTTCCCCTCCGTGTCGGTCAGGGAGACGATCGTGTTGTTGAACGACGTCTTGATGTGCGCCTGGCCGATCGCGATGTTCTTGCGGACCCGGCGGCGCGTGCGACCGCGCGTTGCGGCCTTGCGAGGAGGCGCCATCTACTTCGCCTTCTTCCCGCGGCCGACGGTCTTCTTCGGGCCCTTGCGCGTCCGCGCGTTCGTCTTGGTGCGCTGTCCGTGGACGGGAAGGTTGCGGCGGTGGCGGATCCCGCGGTAGCAGCCGATCTCCGACAGGCGCTTGATCGCCTGCGTGCGCTCGCGTCGGAGGTCACCCTCGACCTCGAGCTCGCCGTCGATGTACGTGCGGAGCTTCGTGACCTCTTCGTCCGTCAGGTCCTTGACCTTCTGGTCGGGGTCGAGCTCGAGCGCCTTGCAGACCTTCTGCGCGGTCGACTGGCCGATCCCGTAGATGTAGGTCAACCCGATCTCGAGGCGCTTCTGGTTCGGAAGGTTGACGCCGGCGATGCGTGCCATCGTGTGTCTAGCCCTGCCTTTGCTTGTGCCGGGGATTGGTGCAGATGACCATGGTGCGCCCGTGCCGCTTGATCACGCGGCACCGCTCGCACATGGGCTTCACCGAAGGACGAACTTTCAACTCTCTGCTCCTGGGTCGGCTTACTTGAGACGGAAGGTGATGCGGCCGCGCGTGAGGTCGTACGGGGAGAGCTCGACCTTGACGCGGTCACCCGGCAGCAGCCGGATGTAGTGCCGGCGCATCTTCCCCGAGATCTTCGCGAGAACCTGCTGGCCGCCCTCGAGCTCGACGCGGAACATCGTGCTCGGGAGGGCTTCCACCACCTCGCCTTCGACCTCGATCTTCTCGTCCTTGACTGCCAACCGACTCCTCGCGCAGGGATCGCGCCCTGCCCGTTGCGATGTTCATGAGATCCCGCATGGAACCGTGGCACGGAGCGACCGGCCACCGCGCGGGGCCGCTTACTGTAGCAGACCGGCCCTCTCGGTCGCGATGCCCACACGGGGCGTCAGGATCCGCGGGCCGTCGCCCTGGATGGCGACCGTGTGCTCGAAATGCGCCGCCCGCGAGCCGTCGGTCGTCGAGATCGTCCAGCCGTCGCCCGCGAGCCACACGTCCGGGCCGCCCGCCGTGATCATCGGCTCGATCGCGATCGTCATGCCCTCCGAGAGCTTCGGGCCGCGCCCCGGGTCACCGAAGTTCGGCACGTGCGGGTCCTCGTGGTAGTGGCGCCCCACGCCGTGCCCGACGAGGCTCTTCACGACGGAGAACCCCGAATCCTCGACGACGGTCTGCACCGCGTTCGCGATGTCGCCGATCCGGTTGCCGAGCCTGCGCCTCCGCGATCCCGGCCGCCAGGGCGTCCTGGCAGACGTCGAGCAGGCGCTGCGACTCGGCGTCGACGGCGCCGACCCCGAACGTGTACGCGCTGTCGGCGATCGCCTCGCCGAGCGTCACGCCGACGTCGATCGTGACGATGTCGCCCTCCTCGACGACCGTGTCGTCCGGGATGCCGTGGACGACGACGTCGTTGACGGAGATGCAGATCGCGCGCGGGTACCCCTTGTACCCCAGGGAGGTCGGGATGCCGCCGCGGGCGCGGATGAACGCGTCGGCGATCCGGTCGAGCTCGAGCAGCGTGATCCCCGGCTCGAGCCGCTCGCCGACGTGCGCGATCGTCTCGGCGACCACGTCGCCCGCGCGCGCGATCCGGTCGATCTCGGCAGCGCCCTTCCGGATGATCACGCGGGCGCCCCGTCGAGCAGGTCGAGCGCCTCGGCGATCTCGTTCGCGACCTCGTCGATGGTGCGCTCGGCCCGGATCGGGACGAGCCTGCCGCTCGCGCGGTAGAGCTCCACGAGCGGCGCCGTCTGCTCGTGGTACAGCTCGAGCCGTCGCGCGATCGCATCCGGAGTGTCGTCGTCGCGCCCCTCGATCACGGCGCGCTTGCGCAGCCGCTCGGTCGACGTCACCTGATCGAGGTCGAAGAAGAGCACGAGGTCGAGCTCGCGGTCGATCTCCGTGAGCATCGCGTCGAGGGCCTCGGCCTGCGCGAGGTTGCGCGGGAAGCCGTCGAGCACGAAGCCGCGTGTCGCGTCCGGCTCCGAGAGCCGCTCGCGGATGAGCGCGACGGTCAGCTCGTCGGGGACGAGCTCGCCGCTCGCGAGGATCGGCTCCACTCTGCGGCCGAGCGGCGTCCTCGCCGCGATCGACGCGCGAAACATGTCGCCGGTCGAGACGTGCGGAATCTCCCGCTCCTCCGCGAGCCGCGACGCCTGCGTCCCCTTGCCGGAGCCCTGCGGGCCCAGGACGAGCAGGTTCACCGCAGGAAGCCCTCGTAGTTGCGCATCATCATCTGCGACTCCATCTGGCGCATGGTGTCGAGCGCGACGCCGACGGCGATCAGCACAGACGTGCCGCCGAGCGCTCCGGCGGAGGCCTGCGAGAAGCCGCCGTAGCGGATGAAGAGGCTCGGCAGGATGGCGACCGTCGCGAGGAAGAGCGACCCGGGCAAGGTCAGCCGCGTCAGGACGCGGTCGAGGTACTGCGCGGTCGGCGGGCCCGGCCGGATGCCCGGGATGTAGCCCCCGTGCTTGCGCAGGTTGTCGGCCTGGTCGACGGGGTTGAACTGCACCGCCGTGTAGAAGAAGGCGAAGACCACGATCATCCCGCCCTCGATCATCAGGTAGAGCCAGTCGCCCGGGCTGGAAGTACGTGTTGACGAAGTCCTGCGTGGCCGGGAAGTACTGGGCGACCGTCGGCGGGAACGCGAGGATCGCGGCCGCGAAGATGACGGGGATGACGCCGGCCATGTTCACGCGCAGCGGCAGGTAGGTCGACCCGCCCGAGGTCATCCGGCGGCCCACCATGCGCTTCGCGTACTGGATCGGGATCCGGCGCTGGCCCTCCTGCACGAAGACGACCGCCGCGACGATCGAGAGCCCGATCAGCGGGAAGAAGATCCGCTCCATCGGGCCGCCGTTCCACCAGGCGGTGATCCCGAGGGGGAGGCCGGTGAGGATCGAGGCGAAGATCAGGATCGAGATGCCGTTGCCGATCCCGCGCTTCGTGATCTGCTCGCCCATCCACATGAGCAGGATCGTCCCGACCGTGAGCGTGACGATGATCAGCACCATCCGGCCGTTGTTCGCCTGGAGGACGCCCTGGTTCTTGAAGAGGAAGGCGTAGCCGAGCGCCTGCGCCGCCGCGAGCGCGACGGTGAGATAGCGCGTGTACTGGTTGATCTTGGCGTAGCCCGACTCGCCCTCCTTCTGGAGCTCGGAGAGCCGCGGGATGACCACCGTCATGAGCTGGACGATGATCGAGGCCGTGACGTACGGCATGATCCCGAGCGCGAAGAGCGAGAACTGCGAGAGCGCGCCGCCCGAGAAGAGGTTGAGCAGGTCGAAGATCCCGCCGGTGCGCGACAGGTACTGGTCGATCGCCTCGGCGTCGACGCCCGGGGCCGGGATCCAGGAGCCCAGCCGGTAGAGCGCGAGGACGAGCGCCGTGAAGAGCAGGCGGCGCCGGAGCTCCGGCACGCGCCAGGCGTTCGCGAGCCAGCTGAACATCAGAGCGCTCCGCGACGCGCGCGGAGGCTACTCCTCCGCGGCGCTCTCGTCCGCCGCCGGCTCACTGGTGGGCTCGTCGGCCGGCTCGTCGACGGCCTCGTCAGCCGCCGGCTTCGCCCGGCGCTTCTTCGGAGCCTTCGCGACCGGCTCGCCACGGAGCCAGGTCACCGACCCGCCCGCGGCCTCGATCTTCTCGCGGGCCGTCTTCGAGAACCCGTGCGCGGAGACGGCGAGCGCCTTCGACAGCTCGCCCACGCCGAGCACCTTCACGTCGACCGAGACCTTGCGGATCAGGCGCTTCGCCTTGAGGGTCTCCGGCGTCACCTCGTCGCCCGCCTCGAAGCGCTCCTCGAGGTGGCGGAGGTTGACGGGCTGGCTGTAGGTGCGGAACGGGCCGATCGGCATCGCGTCGGCGGAGGTGTTGCCGCGCAGCTTCCCGAGCCGCATGTCGATCGGCATCTGGCCGCCCTCGAAGCCGGCCGGCAGCTTGTGCGACCCGGCGCGGGACTTCTGCCCCTTGATGCCGCGGCCCGAGTAGCGGCCGGTGCCCGAGCCCATGCCGCGGCCGATCCGCTTGCGGGCCTTGCGTGGCTGGGCGGGCTTCAGCGAATGGAGGTTGAGCTCGTCGGCCATCTGTCTCAGCTGTCCTTCCCGTCGGCCGGCGCCACGGCCACGAGGTGCGCCACGTGGCGCAGCTTGCCCGCGAGCTCCGGCGACTCCTTGTGCTCGGCGCTCTTGCCGATGCGCCCGAGCCCGAGCGAGCGGAGCGTGCCCTCGTGGGCGCGGCTCTGCCCGATCGTGCTCCGTGTCTGGGTGATCCGGACCGTGGTCACGCCGTCTCCTCGGCCTCGGCCGTCTCGGCCGGCGTCTCGGCGACGGCCTCCGCGGCAGGCTCGGCCGCCGGCTCGTCCTTCGCAGCCTCGGCCTTCGCAGCCTTGGCCTTCGGCGCGGGCTTGGCCTCCGGCTCCGGCCGCTCGCCTCGGCCTCGGGCGCCTTCTCGATGTCCTCCGGCCGCCAGGGCAGCACGTCGCGGATGGACTTGCCGCGGGCCCGCGCCACGTCCTCGGGCCGGCGGAGCCGCTGCAGGCCGTTCACGGTCGCGCGCGCCATGTTGATCGGGTTCGTCGTGCCGAGGCTCTTCGCCAGCACGTCGCGGATCCCGGCCAGCTCGAGCACGGCGCGCACGCCGCCACCCGCGATCACGCCGGTCCCCTCACTCGCGGGCCGCAGGACCACCCGCGCGGCGTCGAACCTACCCGTGATCTCGTGCGTGATCGTCGCGCCGTGCTTGGGCACGGTGAAGATGTTCTTCTTCGCGTCGTCGACGGCCTTGGAGATCGCGAGGGGGACCTCGCGCGCCTTCCCGTAGCCGACACCGACGCGGTCGACCTCGTCGCCGATCACGACGAGCGCGGTGAACGAGAAGCGCCGGCCGCCCTTGACGACCTTCGCGACGCGGTTGATCTCGATCACGCGCTCCTTCAGCTCGCGCGACTCGGCGATTTCAGCGACACCCATCAGAACTTCAGCCCTCCCTCGCGTGCGCCCTCGGCGAGGGCCTTCACGCGTCCGTGGTAGAGGTAACCGGCTCGGTCGAAGACGCACGTCTCGACGCCGGCCTTCTTCGCGGCCTCGGCGAGGGCCTTGCCCACGGCCTCGGCCTGCTCGGTCTTCGATCCCTTGAACGAGCGCTGCCCGAGCCAGCTCGCGCTGGCGAGCGTCCGCCCGGCCTCGTCGTCGACGAGCTGGGCGAAGATGCCGCGGTTCGAGCGGAAGACGACGAGCCTCGGCCGCTCGGCCGTGCCCGAGATCTTGCCGCGCACCCGCCGGTGACGGCGGAGCCGCGCTTCGCGCACGCTGGTGCTCATGCCCGCTTCCCGACCTTTCTCCGCACCAGCTCGCCCTGGTAGCGGATCCCCTTGCCCTTGTACGGCTCGGGCGGGCGTACCTTGCGGATCTCTGCGGCCGTCTGGCCGACCATCTGCTTGTTGGTTCCCTTGACGATCACCTGCGTCGGCTGGGGCACCTCGAACGAGATCCCCTCGCGCGGGTTGACGGTCACGGGGTGCGAGTACCCCACCGCGAGCTCGAGGTCGGTGCCCTTGAGCTGCGCCCGGTAGCCGACGCCCTGGATCTCCAGGTGCTTCTCGAAGCCCTTCGTGACGCCCTCGACCATGTTCGCGACGAGCGTCCGCGTCAGCCCGTGGAGCGCGCGGTCCTCCCCGCGGTCGGTCGGCCGCGTCACGTTCAGGGCCCCGTCGTCCTCCGCGACCTGGATCCGCGCGGGCACGAGCTGCTCGAGGGTGCCGAGCGGCCCCGTGACCTTGACGCTCCCGCCCGGCGACACCTCGACGGTGACGCCGCTCGGGATCTCGATCGGCTTTCGCCCGATGCGGCTCATGCGGCTACCAGACGAACGCGAGCACCTCGCCGCCGACGCCGCGCTCGGCGGCCTGGCGGGTGGTGATCACTCCGGTCGAGGTGGACAGGATCGCGGTGCCGAGCCCGCCGAGGACGCGCGGGAGGCGGTCCTTCTTGGCGTAGACGCGGCGGCCCGGCTTCGAGACGCGCTTGAGGTCCGTGATCACCCGCTCGCGGTTGCGGCCGAACTTCAGCTCGATCACGAGCGAGTTCACCGGCTCGGCCTCCACGACGGAGAAGCCCTTGATGTAGCCCTCCTCGTGGAGCAGGCGCGCGATCTCCTCCTTCATGCGCGAGGTCGGCATGGCGGCGGTGTCGTGCATCGCGCGGTTCGCGTTGCGGATGCGGCTCAGCATGTCGGCGATCGGATCGGTCAGCATTGCGTGTCTCCTACCAACTGGACTTGGTCATGCCCGGGATCGCGCCCTCGTGCGCGAGGTCGCGCAGGCAGATCCGGCAGAGCTTGTAACGGCGGAACACGGCGCGCGGCCGGCCGCAGCGGTTGCAGCGCGTGTAGGCGCGGACGCCGTGCTTCTGCTGGCGGCGCTGCTTCACGCGGAGCGAGGTCTTGGCCACTTACGAATCCCTTCTCTCGGTGGCGAACGGCAGGCCCAGCGCCCGCAGGAGCGCGCGGCCCTGCTCGTCGTCCTGCGCCGTCGTCGTGATCGCGATGTCGAGGCCCCGGATCGAGGGGACGGAGTCGTAGTCGATCTCGGGGAAGATGATCTGCTCCTTGATGCCGAGCGAGTAGTTGCCGCGGCCGTCGAACGAGTCCGGGTCGAGCCCGCGGAAGTCCCGGATGCGCGGGAGCGCGATCGAGACGAGCCGGTCGAGGAACTCGTACATGCGAGCGCCGCGCAGCGTCACGCGCGCGCCCACCGCCATCCCCTCGCGCAGCTTGAAGTTCGCGATCGACTTGCGCGCGCGGCGCACCTGCGCCCGCTGCCCGGTGATCGTGGAGAGCTCCTCGATCGCGGCGTCGAGCGCCTTCGCGTCGGTCTTCGCCTCGCCGACGCCCATGTTGAGCGTGATCTTCGTGATCTTCGGCGCCTGCATGATCGAGCTGAGCTGCAGCTCCTCCTTGAGGCTCGAGCGGATCTCCTCCTCGTAGCGCTGCTTGAGGCGCGGCACGGCGGGTGCGGTCGCAGTGGCCATCAGATCTCCTGCCCGCAGCCGTCGCGCTTGCAGACCCGGACGCGCACCGTCTCGCCCTTGACCTCCTTGACCTTGACGCCGACCCGGGTGGGCTGGCGGCAGGTCGGGCAGACGAGCATCACGTTCGAGACGTCGAGGGGCACGGCCTTCTCGATGATCCCGCCGGGGATGATGTTGGCGCCGCCCATGCGGGTCGAATCGCGCACCGGGCGCGGCTTCGTGTGGCGCTTGGCGATGTTGACGTTCTCGACGATGACGCTCCGGTCACGCGGGCGCGCGTCGAGCACCCGTCCCTGCTTGCCGCGATCCTTGCCGGCGAGCACCTGGACGAGGTCGCCCTTCTTGATTCGCATGGTGGTGGCCATCTCTAGAGCACCTCGGGAGCGAGGCTGACGATCTTCATGAAGTTCTTCTCGCGCAGCTCGCGGGCGACGGGCCCGAAGATGCGCGTTCCGCGCGGGTTCAGCTGGTTGTCGATGATGACGGCGGCGTTCTCGTCGAACCCGATCAACGTCCCGTCGTTCCTGCCGTAGGGCTTCTTCGTCCGGACGACGACCGCTCTCACGACCTCGCCCTTCTTGACCGTGCCCTGCGGCGTGGCGGCCTTCACTGTAGCGACGATCTGGTCGCCCACACGGGCATAGCGCCGGTGCGAGCCGCCGACGACCCGGATGCAGAGCAGCTCGCGCGCGCCGGTGTTGTCGGCGACCTTGAGGCGGGACTCCTGCTGGATCACTTCGCCGACTCCACGACCTCTGCGAGGCGCCACCGCTTCGTCTTCGAGAGCGGGCGCGTCTCCACGATGCGGACGACGTCGCCGACCTTCGCCTGGCTCTCCTCGTCGTGCACGTGGAACTTGGTGCTCCGCCGGACGACCTTCTTGTACCGCGGGTGCGCCTTCACGACGTCGACGCGGACGACGATCGTCTTCTCCATCGCGTCCGAGACGACGGTGCCCTGGCGCTCCTGGCGCCGGCCTCGCTCGTGCTCGGGCGCCTCGAGCCGGACGATCGGCTTGCGCTCCGTCGCCTTCTCCCGCTTGGGCCGCGTCCGCTTGGGGCGCAGCGCGCGCGGGAGCCGCTTGCGCTTCGGCTTGGGGCCGGACTGCGGCGCGGGCACGGCCTCGGCGTCGCTGGCCTCCACGGCCTCGGCGGCGGGCACGGCCTGGGCTGCCTCGTCCGCCTCGACGGCGGGCTCCTCGGCGGCCTCGGGCACGGCCTCGGCGACCGGCTCCTCGGCGACCGCGGCAGGCTCCTCCGCGGGCTCCGGCTCCTCGGCAGCCGTCGTCTCCTCGACCTCGTCGGCAGGGGCCTCCGCGACCGCCTCGTCGGCGGCCTCCACGGCCTCGGCCTGCGCCTCGGTCTCGTCGGTCACGTTCTCGTTCTCGTTCTCGTTCTCAGCCATTCGTCTCTACACCTTCTCCGTGGCCCGCTCGTGCTCCGTGGCCCGCTGGTTCTGGATCGTCAGGATGCGGGCGATCTCGCGCCGCGCCTGGCGCAGCTGGGCGCTCGACTCGAGCGACCCGGTCGCCGCCTGGAAGCGGATCTTGAAGAGCTCCTGCCGGCCCTCGCCGAGCTTGCGCTCGAGCTCCTCGTCGCTCAGGTTCCGCAGCTCACTAGCTTTCAAAGAGATCAGCCTCCCGCTTCACGAACTTCGTCTTCACCGGGAGCTTCTGGGCGGCGAGACGGAGCGCCTCCTTCGCGAGCGGCTCGTCGACGCCCGACAGCTCGAACATGACGCGCCCCGGCTTGACGACCGCGACCCAGCCCTCGGGCGAGCCCTTGCCCGAGCCCATGCGGGTCTCGGCCGGCTTCTTCGTGTAGGGCTTGTCGGGGAAGACGTTGATCCAGACCTTGCCGCCGCGGCGGATCTTGCGCGTCATCGCGATCCGGGCCGCCTCGATCTGACGGTTGGTGACCCAGCCGTTCTCGAGGGACTTGATCCCGTAGTCGCCGAACTGGACGTTGAGCTGGCCCTTGGCGAAGCCGGCGCGGCGGCCGCGGAACTGCTTGCGGTGCTTGGTCTTGCGCGGCATGAGCATCAGCTCTCACCACCGTTCTCGGCAGTCGGCGGCGTCGGCTCGGCCGGGGTGGTCTCCGGAACCTGGTCGACGGGCGGCGCCTGGTCGACGGGCGGCGCCTGCGTCTCGGGCGCTGCCCCGCGCTCGCGGGCCGGCCCGCGGCCGCCCTGGGCTCCGCGTCCGCGCCCGCCCGGGCGGCGGCGCTTCTGGACGAGCCCGAGGCCCTCGCGGTCCTGGCCGCGGCCGCGGCCGCTCTCGCGGGAGGCGCCGAGGCCCTCCGTGTTCGAGCCGCGCCGGCGGCGCGAGCCGTCGGCCTCGGAGATCCGCTCGCGACCGAGCGACCCCTCGTAGCCCTCCGGCATGATCTCGCCCTTGTTGACCCAGACCTTGACGCCGATCCGCCCGTAGGTCGTCTTCGCCTCGGCGAAGCCGTAGTCGATGTCCGCGCGGATCGTGTGGAGCGGGACGCGGCCCTCCGTGTAGCGCTCGCTGCGGCTCATCTCGCCGCCGCCGAGCCGCCCGCCGCACTGGATCTTGATGCCCTGCGCGCCGGACCGCATCGCCGAGGCGAGCGACCGCTTCATCGCGCGACGGAACGAGACGCGGTTCTGGAGCTGCTCCGCGATCGACTGCGCGACGAGCTGCGCGTCGAGCTCGGGCCGCTTGATCTCGTTGATGTTGATGTGGACGCTCTTGCCCGTGATCGCGTGGAGCTCCTTGCGGAGCGCGTCCACCTCGACACCGGACTTGCCGATCACGATCCCCGGCCGCGCGGTGTAGATGTCGACCGTGATCCGCTGCTTGTCCTTGCGGATCAGGATGTCGGACAGGCCGGCGTGCGCGAGCTTGCCGTTGATGTGGTCACGGATCCGGATGTCCTCGAGGATGTAGTCGGCGATCTCCTTCTTGCCGGTCCACCAGTTCGACTTCCAGTCGTGGATGACGCCGACACGAAGGCCGCCGGGATGCACCTTCTGACCCATTAGACGGCCGCTCCTTCCTTCTTCTTCGCCGGCGTTCGGCGCTTCGGCTTGGGCGTCTCCTCGGCCGCGGGCGCGTCCTCGGCCGGGGTCTCCGGCGTCGGTGCGCTCTCGGCGGCGGGCTTCGCCTGCTTCTGGGGACGCGGACGCCCGCTCTGCGGCGAGCCCGCGACGACGATCGTGATGTGGCACGTGCGCTTGCGGATGCGGTTGACGCGGCCGCGCGCGCGGGCGCGCCAGCGCTTCAGCGTCGGCCCCTCGTCGGCGTACGCCTCCAGGATCACGAGCTCGTCCCCGTCCAGGCCATGGGCGGACTCGGCGTTCGCGACGGCCGAGGCGAGGACGCGGTCGATCTCGCGCGCGGCGGCGCGCGGCGTGAACGCGAGGATCGTGCGCGCCTCGGGCACGGTGCGGCCGCGGAGGTGGTCGAGCACGATCCGCGCCTTCCGCGCGGACATGCGGATCCACTTCGCCTGCGCGCGGACGGTGATCTGCGTCGTGTCGGTCCTGGCAGCCATCTACTTCCTCTTCACCTGCGCCTGGCGGTCACCGGAGTGCCCGCGGAACGTCCGGGTCGGGGCGAACTCGCCGAGCTTGTGCCCGACCATCTGCTCGCTCACGAAGACGGGCACGTGCTTCCGCCCGTCGTGGACGGCGATCGTGTGCCCGACCATCTCCGGGAAGATCGTCGAGGCGCGCGACCAGGTGCGGATCATGCGCCGCTCGCCGGCGTCGTTCATGGCCGCGACGCGAGTGAGCAGGCGCTCCTCGACGAAAGGCCCCTTCTTGGAAGACCTGCTCATTTAGCGCCTCTCCTTGCCGCGACGGCGGCCGC
This sequence comes from uncultured Actinomycetes bacterium, assembly GCA_963748255.1. Classification (GTDB taxonomy): domain Bacteria; phylum Actinomycetota; class Thermoleophilia; order Gaiellales; family Gaiellaceae; genus Gaiella. The sequence goes on from CAVVIL010000015.1 coordinate 87,396, forward strand.
GGACGATCAGCCTGTCGGATTCCTTGTGCTTGCGGCGGGTGCGCTTCCCGATCGTCGGGACGCCCCACGGGGTCACCGGGTGGTGGCCCTTGGACTTGCCCTCGCCGCCCCCGTGCGGGTGGTCGACCGGGTTCATGGCGGTGCCGCGGACGGACGGCCGCTTGCCCAGCCACCGGCTCCGGCCGGCCTTTCCGCTCGACTCGTTGGCGTGGTCCGCGTTCCCGACCTGGCCGACGGTGGCGCGGCACGTGAGGAGCACGCGGCGCATCTCGCCGGAGGGCAGGCGCAGGACGCCGTACGGCGCGTCCTTCGCGACGAGCTGGATCCCGGACCCGGCCGACCGCGCGAGCTTCGCGCCCTGTCCGGGCCGGAGCTCGACGGCGTGGACGACGGTGCCGGTCGGGATGTCCGCGAGCGGCAGGGCGTTGCCCGGCCGGATGTCGGCACCCTGGCCGGACTGCACCGACGCGCCGACGCGGAGCCCGACGGGCGAGAGGATGTAGGCCTTCGCGCCGTCGGCGTAGTGGAGCAGCGCGATCCGGGCCGACCGGTTGGGGTCGTACTCGATCGCTGCGACCTTCGCCGGCACGCCGTCCTTGACCCGCTTGAAGTCGATCCGGCGGTAGCGGCGCTTGTGGCCGCCGCCCTGGTGGCGGGTCGTGATGCGGCCGTGGTTGTTCCGGCCGCCCGTCTTCTTGAGCGGCTCGAGCAGCGACTTCTCCGGCTGCGAGCGGGTGACCTCCTCGAACGACGAGGTCGCCATCTGGCGCCGGCCGGCGCTCGTGGGCTTGTACTTCTTGACTGCCATGTCTAGACCTGTGCTCCCTCGAAGATCTCGATCGTCTCGCCCTCGCGGACCGTCACGATCGCCTTCTTCCAGCCCTGCCTCGTGCCCTTGAAGAGCCCGCGGCGCTTCGGCTTGGACGGCACCTTGACGATGTTCACGCGCTGGACGTGGACGTCGAAGAGCTCCTCGACCGCCTGGCGCACCTGCGTCTTGTGCGCGTCGGGATGGACGCGGAAGGCGTAGCGGCCCTCGGCGATGCCCTCGTAGCTCTTCTCGCTCACGACCGGCGCGAGGACGACCTGCTCGTTCGTCAGACCGCTCACGACGACGCCTCCTTCCCCGCGCGCCCTTCGACGAGCGGCAGCGCGGCCTCGGTGACGACGAGCGCCCGCGCCCAGACGACGGCGGCCACGTCGAGCTCGGCCGGCACCGTGACGAGCACGCGCTCGAGGTTCCGGAACGACTTGACGACGGCCTCCTCCTCCTCGTGGGCGACGACCAGCACCGGTGCGTCCTTGCCCCAGTCGGCGAGCACCTGCTTGGCGTGCTTCGTCGACGGCGCCTCGAACGAGGCCGCGTCGAGCACGGCGAGGGTGCCGTTGCCGGCGTGGTGCGAGAGCGCGCCGCGCAGCGCCGCCCGCCGGGCCTTGCGGTTGACCTTGACCTCGAAGCTCCGCATCCCGGGCGGGAAGGCGACGCCGCCGCCCGTGAACTGCGGGGCGCGGATCGTGCCCTGGCGCGCCCGGCCGGTGCCCTTCTGGCGCCACGGCTTGGCGCGGCCGCCGGCGACGAGGCCGCGGCTCTTCGCGCCGCGGGTGCCTGCGCGCGCCGCGTTCAGCTCCGCGCGGACGGTCTCGTGCACGAGGTGCGGCTTGACCTCGGCCTCGAAGACGGCCGCGTCGAGCGCGACATCCTTGGCCGAGCCGCCGAGAACTGCAGCCTTGACGGCCATCAGCGCTCCACCCCACGGATCTCGACGAGCCCGCTCTTCGGGCCCGGCACTGCGCCCCGGACGAGGATGAGGTTCCGCTCGGCGTCGACCCCGTGCACGACGAGACCGACCTGGGTCACGCGGTGGCCGCCCATCCGGCCGGCCATCTTCTTGCCCTTGAACACGCGCGACGGCGTGGCCGAGGCGCCGATCGAGCCCGGCTTGCGGACGTTGTGCGAGCCGTGACTGGCCGGGCCCCGGTGGAAGTTGTGCCGCTTGATCGTTCCCTGGAAGCCCTTGCCGATCGAGGTACCGGCGACCTTGACCCGGTCGCCCGCCTCGAAGGCCTCGACGGTGACGGTCTCGCCGGCCTGCAGCTCGCTCGTCCCGCGGAACTCGACGAGGTGCCGGTGGGCGCCGACCCCCGCCTTGCGGAGATGCCCGAGCTCGCCCTTCGAGAGCTTGCGGTCGAGGGTCTCGCCGTACGCGAGCTGGACGGCGTCGTAGCCGTCGGTGGCCTCGGTCCGCACGGCGACGACCGGGCACGGGCCCGCCTCGATCACCGTGACGGCGTCGACGACCCCGGTCTCCTCGTCGAAGACCTGGGTCATGCCGAGCTTTCTGCCGAGGATGCTCTTCATCAGAGCTTGATCTCGATGTCGACCCCGGCCGGCAGGTCGAGCCGCATGAGCGAGTCGACGGTGCGCGGGGTGGGGCTGTGGATGTCGATCAGACGCTTGTGCGTACGCACCTCGAAGTGCTCCCGCGAGTCCTTGTCCTTGAACGGGCTGCGGATCACGCAGTAGACGTTCTTCTCGGTGGGCAGGGGCACGGGGCCGGTGATGGTCGCACCGGTCCGCTGCGCCGTCTCGACGATCTGGGACGCCGAGCGGTCCACCTGCTGGTGGTCGTAGCCCTTGAGCCGGATCCGGATCTTCTGTTGAGCCATTCGCTTTCGTGTCCCAGTGAGAGAAGGAGAGGGAGGGGCGAGCCCCTCCCTACTTGATGATCTCCGTCACGACGCCGGCGCCGACGGTGCGGCCGCCCTCGCGGATCGCGAAGCGCAGCCCCTGGTCCATGGCGATCGGCTGATGCATGTCGATCTCCATGTTCGTGTTGTCGCCCGGCATGACCATCTCCTGGCCCTCCGGGAGCTTGATCGCGCCCGTCACGTCGGTCGTGCGGAAGTAGAACTGCGGCCGGTAGCCGTTGAAGAACGGCGTGTGGCGACCGCCCTCCTCCTTCGAGAGGACGTACACCTCGGCCTTGAACTGCGTGTGCGGCGTGATGGAGCCCGGCTTCGCGAGCACCTGGCCGCGCTCGACGTCCTCGCGCTTGACGCCGCGGAGCAGCGCGCCCGCGTTGTCGCCGGCCTGCGCGAAGTCGAGGATCTTCTGGAACATCTCGAGACCGGTGACCGTGGTCTTCTCGACCTTCTCGTGGATGCCCACGATCTCGACCTCGTTGCCGACCTCGATCTTGCCCTGCTCGATCCGGCCGGTGACGACCGTGCCGCGGCCCGTGATCGTGAACACGTCCTCGATCGGCATCAGGAACGGCTTGTCGACGTCCCGCTCCGGCTCCGGGATGTACGAGTCGACGGCCTCCATCAGCTCGACGATCTTCGAGGTCCACTCCGCGTCGCCCTCGAGCGCCTTCAGCGCCGAGACGCGGACGATCGGGATGTCGTCGCCGGGAAAGTCGTACTTGGAGAGGAGCTCGCGCACCTCCATCTCGACGAGCTCGAGGAGCTCCTCGTCGTCGACCATGTCGGCCTTGTTGAGGGCGACGACCATCGCCGGCACCTCGACCTGGCGCGCGAGGAGGATGTGCTCCCGCGTCTGCGGCATCGGGCCGTCGGCGGCCGAGACCACGAGGATCGCGCCGTCCATCTGGGCGGCGCCCGTGATCATGTTCTTGATGTAGTCGGCGTGCCCGGGGCAGTCGACGTGCGCGTAGTGGCGGTTCTCCGTCTCGTACTCGACGTGCGCGGTGTTGATCGTGATGCCGCGCTGGCGCTCCTCGGGAGCGGAGTCGATCGACGCGAAGTCGCGCTCGGCGGTACCCGTCCCGGTCTCGGAGAGCACCTTGGTGATCGCCGCGGTCAGGGTCGTCTTCCCGTGGTCGATGTGACCGATCGTGCCGATGTTGACGTGCGGCTTCGACCGCTCGAACTTCTGCTTTGCCATTGCGGTTCCGGTCTCCTTCCGGCGTTGCCTACGCGCCCGCCTGGGCGTCGACGATGTCCGCCGCGATGGACGCGGGAACGTCCTCGTAGCGGTCGAACTGCATGGTGAACGTCGCCCGGCCCTGGGTCATCGACCGCAGGTCCGTGGCGTACCCGAACATCTCCGAGAGCGGCACGCTCGCCTTGATCGACTGCGAGTTGCCGAGCGGCTCGAGGTGTTCGACGCGGCCGCGCCGCGAGTTGAGGTTGCCCATCACGTCACCGAGGTAGTCCTCGGGCGTCACGACCTCGACCGCCATCATCGGCTCGAGCAGCTTGGGCTTCGACCGCTTGAGCGCCTCCTTGACGGCCATCGAGCCGGCGATCTTGAAGGCGCGCTCGCTCGAGTCGACCTCGTGGTACGAGCCCTCGATGAGCTGCACCTTGATGTCGACCACGGGGTAGCCGGCGAGGACGCCGGCGCCGAGCGCCTCCTGGATGCCCTCGTCGACGGGCTTGATGTACTCCTTCGGGATCTTCCCGCCGACGACCTTGTCCTCGAACTCGTAGCCGGCGCCGGGCTGCTGGGGGATCAGGTTGATGACCACGTCCCCGTACTGCCCCGAGCCACCGGTCTGCCGGACGAACCTGCCCTGGATCTTGTCGACGGCCTGCCCGGCGGTCTCCCGGTAGGCGACCTGCGGGCGGCCGACGTTCGCGTCGACGCGGAACTCGCGGAGGAGCCGGTCGACGAGGATCTCGAGGTGCAGCTCGCCCATGCCGGCGATCAGGGTCTGGCCCGTCTCCTCGTCGGTCGAGACGCGGAAGGTCGGGTCCTCCTCGGCGAGGCGCGCGAGGCCCTGACCGAGCTTGTCCTGGTCGCCCTTCGTCTTGGGCTCGATCGCGACCGAGATCACCGGGTCGGGGAACGTCATGGACTCGAGCACGATCGGGGACGACTCGACGGAGAGGGTGTCCCCCGTCGTCGACTGCTTGAGGCCGACCACCGCGGCGATCTCGCCCGCGCCGATGTCCTCCCGCTCCTCCCGGTGGTTCGCGTGCATCTGGAGGATGCGGCCGATCCGCTCCGTCTTGCCGTTCGTCGTGTTCATCACCCGCTCGCCCGCCTTGACACGGCCCGAGTAGACGCGGAAGTACGTGAGCTTCCCGACGAACGGGTCGGACATGACCTTGAAGACGAGCGCCGAGAACGGCGCGTCCTCCGACGCCGGCCGTGTGATCTCGTCCTCCGTCTTCGGGTCCGTGCCCTGGACGGCAGGGACGTCGAGCGGGCTCGGCAGGTAGTCGACGACCGCGTCGAGCAGCGGCTGCACGCCCTTGTTCTTGAAGGCGGAGCCGAGCAGCACCGGCGTGATCGCATCGGCGAGCGTCCCCGCGCGGAGCGCGCGGCGGATCATCTCGGACGTGACCGCCGACTCGTCCTCGAGGTACGTCTCCATCAGCTCGTCGTCGTGCTCCGCGATCGCGTCGATCAGCGCGTGGTGCGCCTCCTCGGCGGCGGCCGCGAGCTCGGCCGGGATCTCGCCCACGGTGAACGACTGCCCGAGCTCGTCCTCGTAGACGATCGCGCGCATCTCGACGAGGTCGACGACGCCGACGTGGCGGTCCTCCTCGCCGATCGGGATCTGGACGGGCACCGGGTTGGCGCCGAGCCGGTCGCGCATCGACTGCACGGCGGCCACGAAGTCGGCGCCGGTGCGGTCCATCTTGTTGATGAAGGCGATCCGGGGGACGCCGTAGCGGTCGGCCTGGCGCCACACCGTCTCGGACTGCGGCTGCACGCCCGCGACGGAGTCGAAGACCGCGACCGCGCCGTCGAGGACGCGGAGCGACCGCTCCACCTCGACCGTAAAGTCCACGTGTCCGGGAGTATCGATGATGTTGACGCGATGGTCGCGCCAGAACGCCGTCGTCGCGGCCGACGTGATCGTGATCCCGCGCTCCTGCTCCTGGGCCATCCAGTCCATCGTCGCGGCGCCCTCGTGCACCTCGCCCAGCTTGTGGGTGCGGCCCGTGTAGTAGAGGATCCGCTCGGTCGTCGTGGTCTTGCCCGCGTCGATGTGGGCCATGATCCCGATGTTCCGAACGCGGTCGAGCGCGACCGCTGCTGCTGTCGTCGTGCTCATCCCGTTACCACCTGTAGTGCGCGAAGGCCTTGTTGGCCTGCGCCATCCGATACATGTCGTCCTTGCGCTTGAACGCGCCGCCCTGGCCCTCGATCGCGTCCTGGAGCTCGGCGGCGAGCTTGTTCTGCATCCCCTTCTCGCGGCGCTCGCGGGCGAACGTCACGAGGTAGCGGATCGCGAGCGTGCGGCCGCGGCGCGGCGGCACCTCGACGGGAACCTGGTAGTTGGCGCCGCCGACGCGGCGCGAGCGAACCTCGAGCACCGGCGTGACGGACTTGACCGCGGCCTCGAGCGACTCGAGCGCCGGCTTGCCGGTCTTCTCGGCGACCTGCGCGAGCGCGTCGTAGACGACCTGCTCGGCGATCGACTTCTTGCCGGCGACCATCAGGCGGTTGACGAGCTGCGTGACGAGCACCGACCCGTAGACGGGATCGGGCTCGACGGTGCGGGGCTGAATCTCTGCGCGGCGCGGCATCGGCCTACGATCCGCCCTTCTTGGCGCCGTACTTCGAGCGGCCCTGCCGGCGGTCGGAGACACCCGAGGTGTCGAGCCCGCCGCGGATCACCTTGTAGCGGAAGCCCGGCAGGTCCTTGACGCGGCCGCCGCGGATCAGGACGACCGAGTGCTCCTGCAGGTTGTGCCCCTCGCCGGGGATGTAGGCGCCGACCTCCATCTGGTTCGTCAGCTTCACGCGCGCGACCTTGCGCAGCGCGGAGTTCGGCTTCTTCGGAGTCGTCGTGTAGACCCGCGTGCAGACGCCGCGCTTCTGCGGCGCACCGCGGAGCGCAGGGGTCTTCACCTTCGTCTTCGGATCCTTGCGTCCCTTGCGGACGAGCTGGTTGACGGTGGGCACGCGACTCCTATCGATTCGGTCGAAGCTTCTCCGGCACAGAAAGTGAACGGCAGGCACGACGTCCCGCCGCCCGGGAGCGGCAATGGTAGCCGAAACGTCGCAGCGGTGCCGGATTCGGACGAAATGTCGGCCGAGGATGGCCGAAGCGCGCCATCCCGATTACAGTGCGCCCGGGGGAAGGGTCAGGGGTATCTCGAGCGGAGCGATCATCGGAGCGATCATTGCGGCGACGGCTCTTCTAGGGCTCGTTCTCGCCGCGCTCGTCGTCGCGCGGCGGAGCCCGCCGCGCGGGGCCCGCGACGACCGTCTCGTCCAGGCCGTCGACGAGATGCGGACGCGGATGGACGACCTCGGCCGCGACCTCTCGGACGCGCTCGACCGCGCCGAGCGGGAGAGCCGGCGCAACCGCTTCCTGAGCGACCTCGGCAGCTCGGTCGAGTTCGAGGAGCTCCTCGACCGGGTGCTCGACGCCGCGCTCGAGGTCCCGGGATTCGATGCCGCGATGGTCGCCCTCGACGACGGCGGCGGCGCGTCGACGATGGCCACGCGCGGGATGACGCCGGAGGAGGCCGCGCATCCGCCCTCGTCGGGCGCCGGGGGCGTGCTGCCCGCCGGTCCGATCACGGTCAACTACCGGTACGGCGCGGCGGATGCGGCCGACACGCACCTGATCCGCGGCGGGCTCTTCCTCCCGCTCGTCGGTCGCGACGGCAGCGCGCTCGGGAGCCTCGCGCTCTTCTGGCGCAGCCCCGGCTACGAGCCGCCGCCCGAGCGCGTCGCGGCGATCCAGCAGATCGCGGAGACCTGCATCCCGGCGATCGAGAACGCGCGTCGCTACCGCGAGGCGCGGCAGCTGGCCGAGACCGACGCGCTCACCGGCTTCTTCAACCAGCGGTACTTCCACGAGACCCTCCGGCGCGAGGCGCTGCGCGCGCAGCGCTACGACCGCCGCCTGGCGCTCCTGATCCTCGACCTCGACGACTTCAAGGCCGTCAACGACCGGATCGGGCACCTCGCGGGGGATGCGGTGCTCGCGCAGATCGCGGAGCGGCTGCGCAACGAGATCCGCTCGGTCGACATCGGCTGCCGGGTCGGCGGCGACGAGTTCGCGGTGATCATGCCCGAGTCGAGCTCGGAGGACGCGTCGCAGCTCTTCGACCGGATGCACGACGCCGTCGCGACCCTCTCCGTGCCGGGCGGCCACAAGGTGCGGGTCTCGGCCGGCATCGCCGAGCTGCGCCACAGCGAGACGGCGGCGGGGCTCTTCGAGCGCGCCGACTCGGCGCTCTACCGCGCAAAGGACCAGGGCAAGGATCAGGCGAGTCTGGCCGCGGAGTGACGGGTGTCCGGCTCCGGCCGGACACCCACCCGGTCCGGCCCGGTGGGCTAGGGGCGGAGCGCGACCAGCCGCAGCCGCCGCGTCGGTGCGTCCGTCCCGGGGATCGGCTCGAGCGTGACGCCGACGCGCGCGCCCTTCTCGACCGCTCGCTCGAGCGGCACCGCCGGGGTCGTGCCGTCGAACTCCGCCACAGCGACGGGCGTCGCGGTGCCGGGCGCGACGAGCCAGGCGCGGTAGGCGCTGCCCTCGGGCGCCGGGCCGAGCCCGTCGAGCGCGAGAACGGCGCGGCCGTCGCCGGCGACGACGAGCAGGATCCGGTTGACCGAGCCGCGCAGCGGGTACCGCTCGGCGGTCGCGTCGGTCAGGACGGAGAGCGAGCGGTCGACCGACAGACCCGTGCCGGGCTCGTCGTCCGAGCGGAGCTCGCTCGCGACCGCCCAGGCGCCCAGCCCGAGCGCGACGAGCCCCGTCACGATCGCGAGCGCCGCCAGCATCGGCCACGTCGGCCGTGGGGGCCGGTCGAGCGCGAGGGGCGGCAGCGCCTCGACGACCCGCTGCGGGCCTGCTGTCGCGGTCTCGGGCGGCGCGACGCGCGCCGCGAGCGCGGCGAGCTTCGCCTCGACCGCCTCGGGAGGCGTCCCGAGGGTCACCAAGGGTGCCGTGGAGCTCGCCACGGCGGCGACGATAGCCTGCGCCACGGACGGATCCGGCCCGCCCGGACTGTCCGCACCCCCCTCTAGGGTTCCCCCGATGGAGGGACGCGGAGCGGCGCCCACGAGGTGGGCGAGGGCTCGATGAACCAGTGGCTCGCGGTCGCAGCGCTCGGCCTGGCCGCGCTTTCACTCCTGCTCTTCGTGCTCGCCATCCGTCGCCTCCTCACGCGGCAGGAGGAGGTCACGGTCACGATGCTCCGCCGCTTCGACGAGCGGCTCGCGAGCTTCGCGCAGACGCTCAACGACGCGCTGAACACGTTCCAGACGCCGGCTCCGGTCGGCGCGCTCGACCTCGCCGACGACCCCGAGCCGATGGTGCGTGCGCTCGAGCTCGCCCGCGAGCGCACGGGGAGCGACGGCGCGATCGCGCTCGTCACCCGCGGGAACGCCGCGCCGCTCGTCGCGACGGTCGGGCTCTCCGAGTCCGAGACGAACCACATCGCCCGGATGGGGTTCCCCGACTACCGGGGCGCACGGGCGATCGAGGTCGCGTTCTCGGGCGACCTCGTCGCGCCCGAGGGGCTGGCGCCCGTCCGCGCGGGCCTCGTGATGCCGCTGCTCGGCGACGAGGCGCCGCAGAGCCTCCTGGGCGTGCTGACGCGCGACCGCAGCCGCCGCTTCAGCGAGGAGGACGTCGACACCCTCGACGGCCTCGTCGGCGTCGCACGCCCGCCGATCGCGCGGGCGCTGAACCTCCAGGAGGCGGACGTCGTCCCGGAGCTCGACATGCTGACGAACCTCCTCGACCGCCAGTCGTTCCCCGCGGTGCTCGAGCGCGAGATCGTCCGGGCGCGGCTGGCGAGCCAGCCGCTCTCGTTGCTCGTGGTCGACGTCGACCGGCTCACCGCGCTCAACGCCCGGATCGGGATCCTCGCGGCGGACGGCGTCCTGCTCGAGCTTGCGAAGCGCCTCCGGGCGGTCGTCCACCGCCTCGACTACGCCTTCCGCCTCGGCGGCGGCCGCTTCGCGGTCGTGCGGCCGGGCTCCGAGGGCGTCGACGCGCGCCAGCTCTTCGAGGCGTTCCGCGCCGAGCTCGAGGGCCACCCGATCGGCGACGCGGGCGTCGTCTCCGTCTCGGGGGGCGTCGCGGAGCTGCTGATCCGCGACGACGGCGAGTCGTTCATGGCCCGCGCGGAGACCGCACTCGCGCACGCCAAGCGCGAGCGGCGGGGCACCGTCGCGCTTGCCGCCGACGACCCACCGCGCCGGACGGGCGTCCTGCAGGCGGTCACGGCGCCGGCAGAGACCGTCATCGACGCCTGACGGAGGCCGGGTGACGAGCGCCGTGGCGGGCAGGGTCGCGTTCCTCGACGCGCTCGAGGCGGAGGTGGCGCGCGCCGCAGACGCGGACGCCCGGCTCGCGGTGGCGGTCGTCCGGGAGTCGGCCGAGCCCACCGGACAGGTGCCCGACGTCCTCCGGGAGCTCGGTGCCGACGCGGTCTACGCCGTCGGGCCGGGCGCGCACGCGGTCGTGCTGGCCGGTGCGGGTCGCGCGGAGGCGCTCGGCCTGCTCGCGAAGGTGGAGGCGCGGTGCGGCGCCGGGCGGCGCCGCGGTCGAACGGCTGGAGGGCGAGTCCGCCCTCGAGCTCTACGTCAGGTCGCTCTCCGGTGGTCGGCCCCGCGAGGGGGCCGACCACCGGTAGCGGTTCCGGGCCCTACGCCTCTTCGTCGGGCGTCTCGGGCAGCTCCGGCAGGTCCGGGGCCTGGTCCTCGTAGCCGAGCCCGAGCGATGCCAGATCGAGGCCGCCGTCGCCGTCGCCGATCTCCTCCAGCGCAGCGAGCAGGTCGGCGTCCGTGCCGGCGCCGAACATCTCGGCGGGCAGCGGCTCGGAGGGCTGGATGTCGATCCCGCGGTACTTCCTGAGACCCGTGGCCGCCGGGATCAGCTTCCCGATGATCACGTTCTCCTTGAGCCCGAGCAGGCGGTCGACCTTGCCCTCGATCGAGGCGTCGGTGAGCACCTTCGTCGTCTCCTGGAACGAGGCCGCGGAGAGGAACGACTCGGTCGCGAGCGAGGCCTTGGTGATCCCGAGGATGAGCGGCTCGAAGGTCGCCTCCTCGCCTCCCTTCGCCGACCGGGCCGCCTCGTTGGCGCGCTCCAGCACGACCTTGTCCACGAGCTGACCGGGCAGGAGCTCGGTCGAGCCGGGCGTCTCGACGCGCACCTTCTTCATCATCTGGCGGACGATGAGCTCGATGTGCTTGTCGTGGATGTCGACGCCCTGCGACTTGTAGACCTTCTGCACCTCGCCGACGAGGTACAGCTCGGTCGGGGTGGAGCCCCGCGTCGCACGCGTGTGCAGCGCGAGCATGTCCGCCGGGTTGACCGAGCCCTCGCTGAGCGGGTCGCCCTGAGTGACGACATCGCCCGTCCGGACGAGGAGCCGCGTGCGGCTCGGGAACGAGTAGTCCTTGACCGGGAGCGGCTCGCCGTTCTCGTCGAGCTCGCTCGGCGTGACGGTGACGACCACCGTCCGCTCCTGCTCCTCGACCGACACCTTGCCGCCGACCTCGGCGAGCGTCGCGGCGCCCTTCGGGTTCCGCGCCTCGAAGATCTCGACGACGCGCGGCAGGCCGTGCGTGATGTCCGCGCCCGCGACGCCGCCCGTGTGGAACGTGCGCATCGTGAGCTGGGTGCCCGGCTCGCCGATCGACTGCGCCGCGACGATGCCGACGGCGTCGCCGATCTCGCACATGTCGCCCGTGGCGAGGAACGTCCCGTAGCAGGCGCGGCACACGCCCACCTCGCTGCGGCACTTGAGCACCGTCCGCACCGGCAGGCCGAAGTCGGTCACCTCCTCGAGCTGGTCGATCACCTCGCGCAGCCGCGGCTTCGTGAGGAGCTCGCCCTTCTCGGCGAGGACCGTCTTCCCGGGCTTGCCGTCCTTGAGCGGCTTGTGGACGTCGGTCGCGACGACCCGGCCGGCCGCGCTCAGGTTGGGCTGCCCGTCGAGCAGCACCGGCAGCTCGACGTGGTCCTCGGTGCCGCAGTCCTCCTCGCGGATGATCACGTCCTGCGAGACGTCGACGAGGCGCCGGGTCAGGTACCCCGAGTCGGCCGTGCGGAGCGCCGTGTCGGCCAGGCCCTTGCGGGCGCCGTGCGTCGAGATGAAGTACTCGAGCACCGACAGGCCCTCCATGAAGTTGGCCTTGATCGGGCGCTCGATGATCTCGCCCTTCGGATTCGCCATCAGACCTCGCATGCCGGCGAGCTGGCGGATCTGGTTGAAGGAGCCGCGGGCGCCCGAGTTGGCCATCATGAAGATGGAGTTCGTCGGGAGCAGGTTGGCCTTCATCGCCTCCGCGACCTTGTCGGTCGCCTCCGTCCAGACCGCGACGACCCGCTCCTTGCGCTCCTCCTCGGTCATCAGGCCGCGCTCGTACTCACGCTCGACCTTCGCGACCTGCTCCTCGTAGCCGGAGAGGATCTCCTCCTTCGAGGGCGGGATCACGATGTCGTTCTTGGAGACGGTGATCCCGGCGCGCGTCGCGTAGCGGAAGGCGAGCGACTTGATGGTGTCGAGCACCGTCGCCACCGCGTAGGCGCCGTAGTCGCCGACGAGGCGGTCGATGAGCGCGTCGAGCTCGCGCTTGGTCAGCGCCCGGTCGACGACGAGCGTGACCGGCTGGTCGTTCTTGACGGCGTCGACGAGCGACCGCTCGAGCTCGCTCTCGAAGATGACGCGCCCCGGGGTCGTCGAGCCGGACCTCCTCGCCGCGTCGGAACTCGACGGGCTGCTGGAGCGTGACCTGCTTCGCGTCGAGCGCGAACTCGACCTGCTCCTCGGTGGAGAACCGCGGCAGGCCGTCCACCTTGAGCTCCTTCGCGAGCGCCTCGGCGGACGTTGCCGCGAGATCGTGCGGGCAGTACGTGAGGTAGTACGCGCCGAGCACCATGTCCTGCGTCGGCGTCGCGAGCGGGCGCCCGTGGGCCGGCGAGAGGATGTTGTTCGACGACAGCATCAGGATGCGGGCCTCCGCCTGCGCCTCGGCGCTGAGCGGGAGATGGACCGCCATCTGGTCGCCGTCGAAGTCGGCGTTGAACGCGTGGCAGACGAGCGGATGCACCTGGATCGCCTTGCCCTCGACGAGCACCGGCTCGAAGGCCTGGATGCCGAGGCGGTGGAGCGTCGGTGCGCGGTTCAGGAGCACCGGGTGCTCGGCGATGACCTCCTCGAGCACGTCCCAGACCTCCGGGACCATCGACTCGACGTGCTTCTTGGCCGCCTTGATGTTCTGGACGGACTTCCGCTCGACGAGCCGGCTCATGATGAACGGCTTGAAGAGCTCGAGCGCCATCAGCTTCGGCAGCCCGCACTGGTGCAGCTTCAGGTTCGGGCCGGCGACGATCACCGAGCGGCCCGAGTAGTCGACGCGCTTGCCGAGCAGGTTCTGGCGGAACCGGCCCTGCTTGCCCTTGAGCATGTCGGAGAGCGACTTGAGCGGCCGGTTGCCCGGGCCGGTCACGGCGCGGCCGCGGCGGCCGTTGTCGAACAGCGCGTCGACGGCCTCCTGCAGCATCCGCTTCTCGTTGTTGACGATGATCTCCGGCGCGCCGAGGTCGAGCAGCCGCTTGAGGCGGTTGTTCCGGTTGATCACCCGGCGGTAGAGGTCGTTCAGGTCGCTCGTGGCGAACCGGCCGCCGTCGAGCTGCACCATCGGGCGGAGCTCGGGCGGGATCACCGGGACGGCCTCGAGCACCATCCACTCGGGCTTGTTCTCCGAGGTGATGAACGCCTGCACGACCTTGAGCCGCTTGATCGCGCGCTGCTGCTTCTGGCCCTTCGAGGTCTTGATCGTGTCGCGGAGGGTGAGCGACTCCTCCTGCAGGTCGAGGTCGCGGAGCAGCTCGCGGATCGACTCCGCGCCCATGCCGCCCCGGAAGTAGACGCCGAACCCGTAGGGCGAGCCGAAGCGGTCCTTGAGCTCGCGGAAGAGCTGCTCGTCGTTGACGACCTGCTTGACCGAGAGCTCGCGGAAGAGCTTCCACGTCTCCTCGAGCCGGCGGACGCCCTCGACGGCCGCCTCGCGCGTGTCCTCGCGACGGCTCTCGATGTCGGTGACCATCTCCTTGACCTTCGTGGCCCACTGCTGGACGGCCTCGAGGTCCTCCTTGCGGGCGCCCTCGACGAGGCAGAGGTCGTACGCGAGCTCGCGCACCTGCTCCGTCTCCGCGTCCGCCTCGGCCTGCTCGAGCACGGCCCGCAGGAGGCCGTTGCCGACCTCGCGCGCGCGGTCGAGGTTCTTCGCGTCGACGGACGCGACCAGCTCGGCGTCCTCGCCGGACAGCTCGCCGCCCGTCAGCAGCAGGTCGAGCACCTTGTGCAGGTGCTTCGTGATTGCGCCCTTCTTCGCGCCCGAGGCCTTGTCGAGCTCGTCGCGGAGCGGCTCGAGCGCCGCGCGGATCTCGACCGCGGCGGTCGCGACCGACTCGATCTCGCGCGGGGCGAGCCGCCGGTCGTCGCGCGTCGCCGTCTGCCGGACGAGCTCGCGGAGCCGCTTGGGATCCTCGCTCGCGACGGTCTTGGCGAGGTCGGGGAAGATGCCGCCCGCGAGCGAGCGCGCCTCCTCGAGACCGGGGAGCACCTGGTCCTCGGCCCAGTTCGAGAGGCCACGCGCCCAGAACTCGTCGTCCTCGTCGAAGCCGCGGTCCTTGCCGGCGGCGAGGAACGCGCGGCGCCGCGCGAGGCGCTCGTCGAGCGCGGAGAGCTGCTCGTCGCGGTCGACGTAGATCTGCTCGGACTCGGCGCGCACCTTGTCCTCGAGGTCGACGAGGTCCGCCTGGCGCTTCTCCTGGTCGACGCCCGTCACGATCGAGGCGGCGAAGTACAGGACCTTCTCGAGCTCGCGCGGGGCGATGTCGAGGAGGTAGCCGATGCGGCTCGGGACGCCCTTGAAGAACCAGATGTGCGAGACGGGCGCGGCGAGGTCGATGTGCCCCATGCGCTCGCGGCGCACCTTCTGCCGCGTCACCTCGACGCCGCAGCGCTCGCAGATGATCCCCTTGTAGCGGACGCGCTTGTACTTGCCGCAGTAGCACTCCCAGTCCTTCGTCGGACCGAAGATGCGCTCGCAGAAGAGCCCGTCGCGCTCGGGCTTCAGGGTGCGGTAGTTGATGGTCTCCGGCTTGGTGACCTCGCCCATCGACCAGTCACGGATCTGCTTCGGGGAAGCAAGCCCGATCCGGATCGCGTCGAAGTCGTTGATGTCGATCTGCGCCAAGGGGTTTCTCCTTCAGAGGACGCCCTGCGACGGGCTCCTCAGTTCGTCCGTCTCTGCCTGAATGTCTCGTTCGTGCTGCCCGATGGCGGGCCTCAGTCCTCCAGCTCCGCGTCGACCGGCGCGAGCTCCTCGGGCTCCTCCGAGAGCTTCTCGTCGGAGGCGACCTCGAGGTCCACGCCGTCCTCCGGCGCGCCCTCCTCGACCTCCTGGGCGCTCGGCGTCGCGGCGGCGCCGCGGACGCTCGGCGAGAGGTCGATCCCGAGCTCCTCCGCGGCGCGGAGCAGCTCGTCGTCCTCCTCCCGCACCTCGACCTCGCGGCCCTCGTCCGAGAGGACGTGGACGTCGAGCGAGAGCGACTGCATCTCCTTGAGGAGCACCTTGAAGGACTCGGGGATCGACGGCTCGGCGATGTTCTCGCCCTTGACGATCGCCTCGTAGGCCTTCACGCGCCCGATCGTGTCGTCGGACTTGATCGTGAGCATCTCCTGGAGGGTGTACGCGGCGCCGTACGCCTCGAGCGCCCACACCTCCATCTCGCCGAAGCGCTGGCCGCCGAACTGCGCCTTGCCGCCCAGCGGCTGCTGGGTGACGAGCGAGTACGGGCCGGTCGAGCGCGCGTGGATCTTGTCGTCGACGAGGTGGAGCAGCTTGAGGATGTACATGTAGCCGACGGTCACCTTCTGCTCGAAGGGCTCGCCCAGCTTGCCGTCGAAGAGCTGCACCTTGCCGGAGCACCGGCGGCCCTCCGCCCGCTTCATGTCGACGTTCATCGAGATGTCGTCGCTGGCGGTCGCCCACGCGACGAGCGCGTCGTCGACGTCCGTCTCGGTGGCGCCGTCGAAGACCGGCGTCGCCACCGCGCGCGGGTCGGGCGCGTTGATCGGCGCCCGCTCGTTGACCGGCTCCCCGTCGGCGAAGACGCCGTGTGCCGCGGCCCACCCGAGGTGCGTCTCGAGGATCTGGCCGATGTTCATCCGGCTCGGCACGCCGAGCGGGTTGAGCACCACGTCGACCGGGCGGCCGTCCTCGAGGAACGGCATGTCCTCCTCGGGGACGATCTTCGCGATGACGCCCTTGTTGCCGTGGCGGCCGGCGAGCTTGTCGCCCTCCGCGATCTTGCGCTTCTTCGCGACGAAGACGCGGACGAGCTCGTTGACGCCCGGCGGCAGGTCGTCCCCTGCGTCGCGGGAGAACGTCTTGACCCCGATGACCTTGCCGCCCTCGCCGTGGGGCACCTTGAGGGAGGTGTCGCGTACCTCGCGCGCCTTCTCCTTGAAGATCGCGCGGATCAGCTTCTCCTCCGCGGTCAGCTCGGTCTCGCCCTTCGGCGTCACCTTGCCGACGAGCAGGTCGCCGGAGCCGACCTCGGCCCCGATGCGGACGACCCCGCGCTCGTCGAGGTTCGCGAGCGACTCCTCCGAGCGGTTCGGGATGTCGCGCGTGATCTCCTCGTCGCCGAGCTTCGTCGAGCGGGCGTCGATCTCGTACTCGTGGATGTGGATCGAGCTGAGCACGTCGTCCTTGACGAGGCGCTCGGACAGCACGATCGCGTCCTCGAAGTTGTAGCCCTCGAACGGCATGAAGGCGACGAGCAGGTTCGCGCCGAGCGCGAGCTCGCCGCGGTCGGTCGCCGCGCCGTCCGCCAGGACCTCGCCCTTGCCGACGCTGTCGCCGAGCTTGACGACCGGCTTCTGGTGGATGAGCGTGCCCTGGTTCGAGCGCATGAACTTCGTCAGCGGGTACTCGTCCCGCGTCCCACGGCCCTCGACGACGATGCGCTCGGCGTCGACGTCGATCACCTTGCCGGCGTTGCGCGCCATCACGACGTCGCCGGTGTCGACCGCGGCGCGGTACTCGAGGCCGGTGCCGACGAGCGGCGCCTGCGGGATCATCAGCGGCACGGCCTGCTTCTGCATGTTCGCGCCCATCAGCGCGCGGTTCGCGTCGTTGTGCTCGAGGAACGGGATCAGCGCCGTCGCGACCGAGACGATCTGCGCCGGCGAGACGTCCATGTAGTCGACCGAGTCGGCCCGCGCGATCACGGCCTCGCCCGCCGCCGAGCGGCAGAGCACCGTCTCGGAGAGGAACTTGCCGGACTTGGGGTCGACCAGCTCGGAGGCCTGCGCGATCGTGTACTGCGCCTCCTGGGAGGCGTCGAGGTACACGATCTCGTCGGTGACCTTGCCCTTCTGGACGACGCGGTACGGCGTCTGGATGAAGCCGAACTCGGAGACGGTCGCGTACGAGGCGAGCGCGCCGATGAGGCCGATGTTCGGGCCCTCGGGCGTCTCGATCGGGCACATGCGGCCGTAGTGGGTCGGGTGCACGTCGCGCACCTCGATCGGAGCCCGCTCGCGGGTGAGGCCGCCGGCCCCGAGCGCGCTGAGGCGCCGCCGGTGCGTGAGCCCGGAGAGCGAGTTCGTCTGGTCCATGAACTGCGAGAGCTGCGAGGAGCCGAAGAACTCCTTCAGCGCCGCGACGACCGGGCGGATGTTGATGATCGTCTGCGGGGTGATCGTGTCGACGTCCTCCGTGGTCATCCGCTCGCGGACGACGCGCTCCATGCGGTAGAGGCCGACCCGGAACGCCTCCTGGATCAGCTCGCCCGTGGTGCGCAGGCGCCGGTTGCCGAAGTGCTCGTACTCGTCGAGCTCGCCGCGGATGGGCTCGCGCGGGAGCGACACGGCCTCGGCCGCGTAGTCCTTCGAGTCCTCCGGGACGCCGAGCAGCACCGGCATGTCGACCAGCCGGCGCACGAGCGCGATGATGTCCTGCGTCGTGAGGACGCGGGTGTCCTCCGGCACGTCGACCCCGAGACGCTGGTTGAGCTTGTAGCGGCCGACCTTGGTGAGGTCGTAGCGCTTGGGATCGAAGAAGAGCGAGCGCAGCAGGTTGCGAGCGTTGTCGAGCGTCGGCGGCTCGCCGGGGCGCTGCTTCTTGAAGACCTCGATCAGCGCCTCCTCCTCGCGCGTCGAGGGATCCTTCTCGAGGGTCGCCTGGATGTAGACGCGGGCCCGCTCGTCGAAGAGCGCGAGGATCGCCTCGTTCGTCGACGTGTCGAGCGCGAACCCGGTCGTCGGGTCCTCGGCCGGCAGCGCCCGCAGGAGCGTCGTGATCGGCAGCTTGCGCTTGCGGTCGATGCGGGCGTAGAGGATGCCCTTCTTGTCGATCTCGAGCTCGAGCCACGAGCCGCGGGACGGCATCAGATTCGCGGTGAAGACCTGCTTCGTCGCGTCCTTCGGCTCCATGAGGTAGGCGCCCGGCGACCGCACGAGCTGCGTGACGATGACGCGCTCGGTGCCGTTGATGATGAACGTGCCGTGCTCGGTCATCATCGGGAAGTCGCCCATGAAGACGCGCTGCTCGCGGATCTCGCCCGTCTCGGTGTTGACGAAGCGGACCGTCATGGAGAGCGGCGCCTGGTAGGTGAGGTCCTTCTCGCGGCACTCCGAGATCGAGTGCTGCGGCTCGCCGAACTCGTACTCACCGAACTCGACCGCGAGGGTGCCGGTGTAGTCCGTGATGGGCGAGATGTCGTCGATCGTCTCGCGGAGGCCCTCGTCCAGGAACCACTGGAACGAGGCCTTCTGGATGTCGATCAGGTTGGGGAGGTCGAAGACGTGCTTCAGACGCGAGAACGACTTGCGCGCGCGTGGCGCGACGGCGGTGCTGCTCAAGAACAGCCTCCCTTAGTTACGGCGGACAGTGAAGATGGGGGCGGGCAGAGTCGAAGCCAGGCTCGGGCGGAACAGCCAAGAATAGCGGACACGCATGCTCCGCCGCAACCCCTGTTCGGGGCGGCGATGTGTCCACGGGAAAGTGTAGCAGCCCCCGGTCGGGCGGCCGGCCGCGGGCGAGCGCGGGCGGGGCCGCGACGGCCCCGCCCGCGGTCACGAGCGGTCTACTTCAGCTCGACGCCAGCGCCGGCCTCTTCGAGCTCGGCCTTGAGCTTCTCGGCCTCGTCCTTGGCGATGCCCTCCTTGACCGCGCCGGGGGCGCCGTCGACGAGGTCCTTGGCCTCCTTGAGACCGAGGCCGGTCGCCGCGCGGACGACCTTGATCACCTGGATCTTCTTGTCGCCGGCGGCCGTGAGGACGACGTCGAACGAGTCCTTCTCCTCCTCCGCCGCCGCGCCGTCGCCGCCCGCCACCGCACCCGGGGCCGCGGCGAGCGCGACCGGAGCGGCGGCCGTGACGCCCCACTCCTCCTCGATCGCCTTCTTCAGCTCGACGAGCTCGAGCACGGTCATCCCGCCGAGCGTCTCGAGCACCTTTGCCGTATCGGTTGCCATCGTCTACTCCTCGCTTTCCGTGTCCGACGGCGCAGCCGTCGGTTCCGATTCCTCCGTCGACTCCGCGGGCTCCTCGGCCGTGGCCTCGGGCTCCGCCGCCGCCTGCGGCTCCTCCGTCTCGGGCTCCGCGTCCTCGGCGACGACCTCGGCGGCCGCCTCGGCCTCCGGCTCCGGGGCCGCCTCGGCGGCCGGAGCCTCGGTCGCGGACGCGTCGCCGCCCTCCTCGAGCTGCACGATCCGGGCGTCGATCAACCCGACGAGGTCGCGCACCGGCGCCGCCAGCAGGCTCACGAGCCCGGTGAGCGGCGCGACGATCACGCCGACGAGCTGTGCCTTGACGACCTCCGGGGCCGGCAGCTTCGCGAGCGCCTCGATCGCCTCGGCGTCGATCGAGCTCCCCGCGAGCAGGCCGCCGCGGAGCGTCAGCACCTTGGTGTCGCGCGCGGTGTCGGAGAGCGCCTTCGCGACGGCGACGGGGTCGCCGTCGGTCTCGACGAACGCGATCGCGGTCGGGCCCTCGAGCAGCGCGAGCAGCGACTCGCTGCCGACCTCCTCGGCTGCGCGCCGCGTCAGCGTGTTCTTGACGACCTGGAACCGCGCCCCGCTGCCGCGCAGCTTCGCCCGCAGCTCCTCGAGCTGCGCGTTCGTCAGCCCGCGGTAGTCCGCGACGATCAGCGACTCGGTCGAGCGAAGCTGCTCGGCGAGCTCGGTGACGACGCGTTCCTTCTGGGTTCTCTGCATGTCGTTTCCTCCGGAAACGACTAGACCCGCCTCGAGGACGGGTCCGGGGTCGCAGCATCGGCTGCGCGTTCCTGACCCACCTCGACCGGACTTCTGCCCCTGGGGGCTGCCGGTGGTCTTCGGCGGTGCTAGTCGGCTGTGACGCTAGACGGTAGCAGCGGCCTCCTGGCCGGCCCTCGCCGAGTCGGCCTCCACCTCCGCCACGTCGCGGGTCCGCGTCGGGTCGACGTGGAGCCCGGGGCCCATCGTCGTCGTCAGCGTGATGCCCTTGATGTAGCGGCCCTTCGCGGCGGCCGGCTTGGCCCGGACGATCTCCTCGATCACGGCGGCGTAGTTCTCGAGCAGCTGGCGCTCGCCGAAGCTCTTCTTCCCGATCGGGAGGTGGACGTTCGCGCCCCGGTCGGTGCGGTACTCGAGCTTGCCGGCCTTCGCGTCCGAGACCGCCTTCGCGATGTCGAACGTGACCGTTCCGGTCTTCGGGTTCGGCATGAGCCCGCGCGGGCCGAGGACGCGGCCGAGCTTGCCGACGTTGCCCATCTGGTCGGGCGTCGCGATCGCGACGTCGAAGTCGAGGAAGCCGCCCTCGATCTTCGCGGCGAGGTCCGCCGAGCCGACGACGTCCGCTCCGGCCTCGGTCGCCTCGCGCGCCTTGTCGCCCTCGGCGAAGACCGCGACCCGCATCGAGCGGCCCGTGCCGTGCGGGAGCATGATCGTGCCGCGCAGCTGCTCGTCCGCGTGCCGGACGTTGAGCCCGAGCCGGAAGTGCACCTCGACGGTCTCGTCGAACTTCGCGCCCGGGAACGCCTTGAGCGTCGCGACCGCGTCGGCGGGCGCGTACAGCTTCTCGCGGTCGAACAGGGCGCGCGCCTCGCTGTACCGCTTCCCGTGGCCGCTCACCGCTCCACCTCGACGCCCATGCTGCGGGCGGTGCCGGCGATGACGAGCATCGCGGCCTCGACGTCGTTCGCGTTGAGGTCGGGCATCTTCGCCTCGGCGATCGAGCGGAGCTGCGCCTCGGTGAGCTTCCCCACCTTGGTGCGGTTCGGCTCCGCCGAGCCCGACTGGAGGTTGAGCGCCTCCTTGATGAGGACGGCGGCCGGCGGCGTCTTCGTGATGAAGGTGAACGACCGGTCCTCGTAGACCGTGATCTCGACCGGGATGATCCGGCCGTTCTCCTGCGCGGTCTGCGCGTTGAACGCCTTCGTGAACTCGACGATGTTGACGCCGTGCTGGCCCAGCGCGGGGCCGACCGGCGGCGCAGGGTTCGCCTGCCCGCCGGGGATCTGGAGCTTGATGAGTGTGAGGACCTTCTTGGCCATTGCGTGAGTCCATGCGGGGCGGTCGACGCCCCTCCTCCCGTCTTGTCGTGTTAATCGAGCTTCTTCACCTGGTCGAACGCCAGCTCGACCGGGACCTGGCGCTCGAAGATGTCCACGAGCACCTTGAGCTTCTGCGCATCCGCGTTGACGTCGACGATCTCGCCGTCGAAGTCGGAGAGCGGGCCCGACGTGACCTTCACGGACTCGCCGAGCGAGAACTCGACCTGGGCACGCTGCGCCGGAGCACCGGGGACGCCGCCCACGTGGAGGATCCGGTCGACCTCGGGCTGCGAGAGCGGCGACGGCTTGGCGCCGGCGCCGACGAAGGCCGTCACGCCGGGCGTGCCCTTGACGACGGTCCACGCCTCGTCGTTCAAGTCCATGTTGACGAGCACGTAGCCGGGGAGGACGCGCTTCTCCGTCTGCACCTTCTGCCCGTCCTTGGTCTCGATCACCTGCTCGGTCGGCACGACCACGCGGCGGAACCGCGGCTGCTGGTTCATCGAGACGATCCGGTGCTCGAGGTTGGCCTTCACCTTGTTCTCGTGCCCGGAATAGGTGTTGATCACGTACCAGTGGAACATCTGCCTTCTCTTCTCCCTACTGGCCGAGGAGCACGTCGCGGACGAACGGGCGGAACACCTGGTCGCAGCCCCAGAGGAACGCGCCGACGATCGCACACGCGATCAGCACGACGATCGTGCCCTGGATCACCTGGGCCCGGTTGGGCCACTCGACCTTGCGGAGCTCGGCGACCGACTCGCGGATGAACCCACCGCGGCGCCCATGGTCGACGACCGGCGCGGCGCCTTCCGGCCCGGCGGCTGCGGGGACGCGGCGCGCCTCCGCGCGCGGGCTCCTGACCGGCGGCCCGGCGTGCGTCACGACGCTGGCGTCTCGTCTCCTCTGCCACGACCTGCCTCCGTCGCCTAGCGCGTCTCGCGATGCGCCGTGTGCGAGCCGCACCAGCGGCAGTACTTCCGCAGCTCGACCCGGTCGGGCGTGTTCCGCTTCGACTTCTGCGACTGGTAGTTCCGCCGCTTGCACTCCGTGCACGCGAGCGTGATTGCGACTCTGACTCCGGTGGCCATCTCTTCTCGTTCTCGTCGGGGAGGAAAGGCGAAAGGTAGCGGCGGTAGGACTCGAACCTACGACACGCGGATTATGATTCCGCTGCTCTAACCAACTGAGCTACGCCGCCGAGCCGTGCCCGAGTGTAGCAAGGGCCTCCTCCCCGGGCTCCGCCTGGAGCCTAGGCGGGGACGGGCTCGATCTCCCCCGCCGGCGCCGCCCGATCGGCCGTGAGGCTCGCCACGAGCTCGAGTGCCGCCTCGCGGAAGACGTCGCCCTGGGGCCGGTACTCGCCCGTGAACTCGACCGCTCCGTTCAGCTCCACGATCGTCCAGCCGTCCTCGGTCGGCAGCAGGTCGACCCCGACGAGCGTCGCGTCGACCGCGCGCGCGGCGTCGAGCGCCATCCGGATCGCGACCGGCGGCGCGACCGCCGGCTCCCGGCGGGCGCCGAGCGCGACGTTCGTGCGCCACTCGCCGGCCTGCGCGACGCGCCGGATGCACCCGACGACCCGGTCGCCGGCGACGAGCAGCCGCAGGTCGTGGCCGACGGGCGGCACGAGATCCTGCACGAGCGCGCCGTGCTGGAGGTACCAGGGCTCGTCCTGGATCCGCGCGAGCTCGGCCGCGAGCTCGGCATCGTCGCGGCAGAGCGTGACGGCGCGGCCCCAGCTGCCGTGGCGCGGCTTCACCACGGCCGGGGTCTCCAGCGACGGCGGGACGCGCGTCCCGCGGACGACCCGCGTCCGGGGGTGCGGGAGCCCCGCGCGGCGCAGCAGCCGGGCGGTGAGCAGCTTGTCGTGCGTGGCGAGCAGGAACGCGGGCCCGTTGAGCACCCGGACGCCGCGCGCCGCGAGGACGCCGAGCGCCCAGAGGCCGTCGTCGACCCCGTCGAGCGTGGGCAGGACGTCGAGCCGACCGAGCGCGGCGTCGCCCGGGCCAAGGCGCTCGAGCGCCTCGACCGGCGTCATCGGCACGAACTCCACGCCGTCGACCCGCACGGCAGCAAGACCCAGCGTCGCGGGCGTTGGCAGGCGAGAGACGAGGGCGGCGACCACGTTGGCCCCCGTAGTAAAGGCGGCCGGGCGCCGCGAGGCAAGGTGTCTTCTCCATCCCGTAACGATCCGCCACGCGGAGAGCCGACGCGCGACGCGGCGCAAAATGCCTGCACGGCGCGGCCTGGCGTCTCATCCGCGCGCGGCTCTAGGGTTCCCGCCGTGATCCGCGTTCCACCACAGCGCGGCGGCTGGATCGAGGTCGTCTGCGGCCCGATGTTCAGCGGCAAGAGCGAGGAGATGATCCGCAGGCTGCGGCGGGCGGAGATCGCCGGACAGCGCGTGATCCTCTTCAAGCCCCGCATCGACGACCGCTACGACGCGCACGACGTGATCAGCCACGCCGGCGTCCGGATGTCGGCGGTCCCGGTGGACGGGTCGGTCGGAGCTCGTCGCGCGGGCGCGCGGCAGCGAGGTCGTGGGGATCGACGAGGCGCAGTTCTTCGAGCCCCGGATCGTCGACGCCGCCCTGGCGCTCGCCGAGGGCGGCGTGCGCGTGATCGCCGCCGGGCTCGACCAGGACTTCCGGCGCCTGCCGTTCGGGCCGATGCCCGAGCTCCTCGCGCGGGCGGAGTTCGTCGACAAGCTGCAGGCGGTCTGTCACCGCTGCGGCGGGCCTGCGACGACCACGCAGCGGCTCGTCGACGGCCAGCCGGCGCCCTACTCCGGCGAGACGATCGTCGTCGGCGCGCTCGACACGTACGAGGCCCGCTGCCGCGACTGCCACCAGGCGGGCCCGGACGCCGTGCAGCTCGTCGCCTGACGGACCGCCCCTGCAAGCAGCCCACTCGTGCCGCCGGTGGTGGCAAAGAGTCAGTGCGACCGCGACAGCGGGCGCCTTCAGGGATGTGCCCGGCCGAAGGCGGGGATCAAGCCGCAGGATCCGGCTCCTGCCGGATCCTGCTGGCGAACAGAGGGAGTGTGCCCGCGCCAGCAGGCGGGGATCAAGCCGCGGGATTCGGCGACTGCCGAATCCCGCTTGGCGAACTAACTCAGCGCGATCCAGATCGCCTTCAGGTCGGTGAACTTGTCGAGCGCGTGGATCGAGCGGTCGCGGCCGAAGCCCGACTGCTTGAACCCGCCGAACGGGCTCGAGATGTCGCCCGCGTCGAACGTGTTCACCCAGACGATCCCGGCGCGGATGGCGCGCGCCGCCTTGTGGGCGACGTTGACGTCGTCCGTCCAGATCCCCGCCGAGAGGCCGTAGATCGTGTCGTTCGCGATCGTGATCGCCTCGTCGAGGTCCGAGAACGAGATCGCCGACAGCACGGGGCCGAAGATCTCCTCCTGCGCGATCCGCATGTCGTTCGAGACGGCGTCGAAGATCGTGGGCTCGACGTAGTAGCCGCCCGAGTCCTCGCGGACCCGGTTCCCGCCGAGGTGGAGCCCCGCGCCCTCGCTCTTCCCCGTCTCGATGTAGCCGAGCACGCGGTCGAGCTGCGAGCGGTCGACGATCGCACCCATGCGCGTCTTCGGGTGGAGCGGGTCGCCGGGCTGGATCCGCTCGGCCACCGCGACGACCTTCTCGAGCAGCTCGTCCTTCACGGACTCGTGCACGAGGAGGCGCGACCCCGCGTTGCAGACCTCGCCCTGGTTGTAGAAGACGCCCCACGCGACCGCGGTCGCCGCGGCGTCGAGCGAGCTGCAGCCGTCGGTCACGATGTGGGGCGACTTGCCGCCGCACTCGAGCGCGACGCGCTTCATGTTCGACTCGCCCGAGTAGCGGAGGAAGAGCTTCCCGACCTCGGTCGAGCCGGTGAACGCGATCATGTCGACGTCGGGGTGGCGTCCGAGCGCCTGCCCGGCCGTCTCTCCGAACCCTGGGACGACCTGCAGCACGCCGTCCGGGATCCCCGCCTCGGTCGCGAGCTCGGCGAGCCGCAGCACGGAGAGCGGCGACTGCTCGGCGGGCTTGAGGACGACGCTGTTCCCGGTCGCGAGCGCAGGCCCGAGCTTCCACGAGGCCATCAGCAGCGGGAAGTTCCACGGGACGACGGCGCCGACCACGCCGAGCGGCTCGCGCACGATCGAGACGTGCGCCTCGGGCCCCGTCGGCGCGATCTCGTCGTAGACCTTGTCGATCGCCTCGCCGAACCAGGCGATGCACTCGGCCGACTTCGGGACGTCCACGGCGCGTGCGTCGCGGATCGGCTTGCCCATGTCGATCGTCTCGAGGAGCGCGAGCTCCTCCGCGTGCTCGTCCATGAGTCCGGCCAGGCGCACGAGCGCCTGCTTGCGCCGCTTCGGGGCGATGCGCGACCAGACGCCCGACTCGAAGGTGGCGCGCGCGCCGGCGACGGCGCGGTCGATGTCGGCCGCGTCACCTGCGGCGACCGTGGCGATCACCTCGCCGCCGATCGGGCTGACGCAGTCGAAGGTCTCGCCCGAGGCGGCGTCCACGTAGGCCCCGTCGATGTACGCCTGCGCGCGGATCGCGAGCTCGGCGGCGACGTCGGTGACGCTGCGTGGCTCGTCGGAGATCGTGGTCATGGCTCGTGCCTCCGTGGGGATTCGGGTCGCGCCCGCGGACCGCGGGGCCTCGCGCCGCGGATGGTACGCCTCGCGCGGCGCGCCGTCGTGCGACCGAGCCCGCCGCGGGGGAGGTGGGCCGCTCCGGCCCACCTCCACCCCGAGGCGCTACTTCAGGTTGTTCGCCTTGAGGAAGGCGTCGGCGATCTGCGCCGCCGGCTTCTGATCGACGTACACCGCCGTGTTCATTGCGAGCATCGCCTTGAGGCTCAGCTTCGCGCTCACCGCGTTGAGCGTCGAGACGAGCTTGGAGCCGTACTCGTCCACCAGCTTGTTCGAGACGATCGGTGCGACGTTCTGGAAGCCGAAGATGTTCTTCGGGTCCTTCAGCACCGTGTACTTCGTGGTCGCGAGCGGCGGATCGGTCGAGAAGACGCCTGCCGCGAGCACCTTCTTGTCGTCGAGCAGCTTGTAGGCGCTGATCCCCGCGAGCGGGGTGAAGTCGACGTCGGTGACGCCGTACACCCGCTTCATCCCGAGGAGGCCAGTCTGCCGCGTCCGGAACTCGGGGAACGCGGCGAGGGTCAGGCTCGGCACCTTCTTGAGATCGGCGACCGTCCTCAGCTTGTACTGGTTGGCCGTCGAGCGGAGCACCGCGACCGCGTCGACGTCCTGGAAGGGCGTCATGCGGGTCACCGTGTACCCCTTGGCCGCGTACCCCTGCTTGACGCGGGCGTACGTCGCCTGCGCCGTCGCCGGGAAGGTCTTCTGCTTGAGGGTCACCGTGAGCGCGATCCCGATGTACTCCGGGTACAGGGTGATGCGCCCGCTCGAGAGCGCTTTCTGGATCAGCTCGGTCGAGCCGATGTTCTCCTTGTACGAGACCTTGAAGCCCTTCGCCTCGAGTGCCTGCTTGTACAGCTGGCCGAGGACGAAGGCCTCGCCGAAGTTCTTCGTGCCGACGATGATCGGCGTCTGCGTGGCCTCGCTCCTGGCGCCGGCCGTGGTCGCTCCGCCGAGGATGATCGCGACCCCGAAGGAGATCGCGAACGCCGCCTTCGCGGCGCGCCGGGTGTGCTTGCGGATCATCGAAACCTCCGATCGGTCGTTTGACCCGGGTCAGGGCCGACCCTACCTACCCGCCTCCACCCCACCGGACTCTCGGACGAGCATCACGTCGTCCGGGTGGCGACCGCGCAGGGGCCGGGGCGTCGCGACGCGCTGGACGAGCGCGACGACGCCGTCGCAGGCGAACGCGAGCACCGAGACGAGGATCGACGCCGCGATGACGCCCTCGATCCCGTAGCTCGCCTGGTTGACGATCACGTCCCCGAGCCCGCCGCCCCCGGCGATCGCCGCGATCGTCGCGGACGCGACGACGAAGACGACCGCGGTGCGGACGCCGGAGAAGAGCAGCGGCGTCGCGAGCGGCAGCTCGACCCGCCGGAGGATCTGCTTCTCGGTCATCCCCATCCCCCGCGCGGCCTCCACGACCTCGGCGTCGATCTCGCTGACGGAGACGTAGGCGTTCGTGAGGATCGGGGGCACGGCGAGCACGACGAGCGCGATCAGGACGACGGTGAAGCCGACCGGGAGGAAGACGACGCCGATCGCGATCACCGCAAGGGTCGGGAGCGCGCGACCGACGTTCGAGAGGCTGATCGCGACGAACGAGTGCCGCCGCAGGTGGCCGAGCCCGAGCCCGATCGGCAGCGCGATCAGCAGCGCGATCCCGACGGCGGCGGCGGAAAGCACGACGTGCTCGACGGTCTTGTCGGCGAGGAGCCCGGGGTTGTCCTGCATGAACTGCAGGGCGTCCCCGAAGACCGAGAGGTCCGCGAGCGGCGTCATGCCGCGCTCCGGACGCGCGTCCACGGGGTCAGCGCCCGCTGGAGCAGCACGAGCAGCGCGTCGGCGGCGAGGGCGAGGCCGACGGCCAGCGCGGAGGCGACGATCAGCTCCGTGTTGAAGAACTGGCGCAGCGCGAGGAAGATCGGCCGCCCGAGGCCCTCGGGGATGACGAAGGCGGCGACCGTCGCGAGCGCGATCGTCGACACCGTCGCGATGCGGATCCCCGCCATGATCGCGGGCAGGGCGAGCGGGAGCTCCACCCGCCAGAGGATCTGCCGACCGCTCATCCCCATCCCGCGTGCGGCCTCGCGGACGTCGGCTGGAACCGCCCTGAGCCCGACCATGATGTTCCGGAAGAGGATCAGCAGCGTGTACGAGACGAGCGCGACCTCGACCGTCGTCACGCTGAGCCCCGTGACCGGGACGAGCAGCTGGAACAGCGCGAGGCTCGGGATCGTGTAGAGGAGCGCCGAGATCAGGTCGAACGGGCGCTCGAAGATGCGCAGCCGCCGCGCGACCAGCGCGCACGCGAAGGCGATCACGAAGCCGACGGCGACCGCGATCACGGTGAGCTTGATGTGCTGGAGGAGCGCCGGCTGGAGCACGTCGTCCCAGTTGTCGCGCACCCAGTCCGGGCAGAAGAGCCGGTTCTCCTGGACGCAGTCGCTCGCCTCGCCGAAGTCCGGGATGACCGGCTCGGAGGGGTCGCCGCCGGTCACGGTGCGAGGCGCGCCGAGAGGGCGTCGAGGCCGAGCCGGCCGACCGGCTCGCCCGCCTCGTCGAGGACGACGACGTAGGACGTCCCCTCGGTCAGCATGGTCGAGAGCGCGTCCCGGAGCGACGTCCGGCCCGGGAGCGCCGGGACGGCGACGTGGCCGTCGAGCGGATCGAGCTCGACCTGGTCGAGGCGGACCAGCGAGAGGCGCTTCAGGCCCCGGTCGCCGCCGACGAAGCTCGCGACGAAGTCGTCGGCAGGCTCCGCGAGGATCGCCTCCGGGGTGTCGTACTGCGCCAGCTGTCCGCCGGGGCGCAGGATCGCGATCCGGTCGCCCATCAGGATCGCCTCGTCGATGTCGTGCGTCACGAAGATCACCGTCTTCCCGACGGCCCGGTGGATGCGGAGGAACTCGTGCTGGAGCCGCGTCCGCGTGATCGGGTCGAGGGCGCCGAACGGCTCGTCCATCAGCATCGCGGGCGGGTCGGCCGCGAGCGCCCGGGCGAGCCCGACCCGCTGGCGCTCCCCGCCCGAGAGCTGCGTCGCGTACCGCGCGCGGTAGTCGCGGGCGGGGAGGTCGACCAGGTCGAGCAGCTCGTCCACGCGCGCGTCCGTCCGGCGCTTGTCCCAGCCGAGGAGGCGCGGGACGGTCGCGACGTTCTCGGCGACGGTCATGTGCGGGAAGAGGCCGGTCTGCTGGATCACGTAGCCGATCCCGCGCCGCAGCTCGGTCGTCTCGAGCCCACGGACGCTCCGCCCGCCGATGCGGATGTCGCCCTCGGTGATGTCGATCAGGCGGTTGACCATCTTCATCGCCGTCGTCTTCCCGCCGCCCGAGGGGCCGACGAGCACGCAGATCTCACCCGCGGGGACGACGAGCGAGAGGTCGTCGACGGCAGGCGCCGCCGCTCCCGGGTAGCGCTTCGTGACGTGGTCGAAGACGATCTCAGCCGCGAGGCCGCTCATCCCGCGACAGCCTATGCAGACGCGTACGGGGTCAGGCGCGCCTGAGCGCCGCGCCGGCGAGCGAGGCGAGCACGAAGGCGCCCGCCCCGAGCAGCACGATCGTCCCGCCGGGCGGCAGGTCGCCGTAGTAGGCGAGCGTCAGCCCCGCGAGGACGGAGCCGAGGCCGATCAGCATCGCCAGCCCGAGCGTCGAGCGGAGGCTCCAGGCGACGCGCTGCGCCGCGACGACGGGCAGCACCATCAACGCGGCGATCAGGAGGATCCCGACGACGCGCATCGAGATCCCCACGGTCAGCGCCGCGAGGACCGCGACCGCCGTGTTGAGGAGCGTCACCGGGGCGCCCGCGACGCGGCTCCCCTCGTCGTCGAGCACGGCGGCGACGAGCCCGCGGTAGAGGACGGCGATCGCGGCGAGCGAGAGCACGCCGAGGGCGAGGACGACCCAGAGGTCGCTCCAGGTCACGGTCAGGATCGAGCCGAAGAGGAACTGGAAGAGCCCGACGTCGAGCCGGTCGGCGCTCGAGACGAGCACGACGCCGAGCGCGATCCCCGTGTAGAAGACGAGCGCGAGCGCCTGGTCGCCCGCCGTGCCCCCGCGCGAGCGGAGCCACTCGATCGCCAGCGCCCCGACCACGGCGAAGCAGAGCGCCGTGAGGACGGGCGAGACGCCCAGCAGGTAGCCGGCCGCGACCCCGGCGAACGCGACGTGGCCCAGCCCGTCCCCGACGAGCGACTGGCGGCGCTCGACGAGGAAGAAGCCGACCGCGGGGGCGAGCACGCCGACCACCGCGCCGACGGCGAAGGCGAGGCGCATGAACTCGAGCTCGAGCATCGCGCTAGTGGGCGTGCGACGGGTCGTGCCAGACGGCGGGAAGCTCCGAAGGGTCGCCGTCGAACGCGATGCCGCCGCGGACGAGGACGAGCCGCGAGACGACGTGCTCGACGGCGCCGAACTCGTGCGAGACGTAGAGGATCGTGACGCCGAGCTCGTCGCGGAGCTCGCCGAGGAGTCCCGCGAGCGACTCCTGCGATTGGACGTCGACGCCGGTCGTCGGCTCGTCGAGCGCCAGGAGCGCAGGCTCGGAGGCGAGCGCGCGCGCGATGTACGCACGCTGCTGCAGGCCGCCGGAGAGCGTCCGCAGCGGCGCATCGGCGCGGTCGGCGAGCCCGACGCGTCCGATCGCTCGACTGACGGCGATCCGGTCCTCGGTGCGGAGCGGGCCGATCGGGCCGCGGACGGCCAGCCTCCCCACCTCGACGGTCTCGCGGACCGTCACCGGCGTGCCCGTCTCGAGCTGCGCGCGCTGCCGGACGTACCCGACGCGCGGGCGGCGGCGATCGCCCGGGGCGCGGCCGAAGAGGCGGATGCTCCCGCTCGCCGGCCGCTCGAGCCCGAGGATCAGCCGCAGGAGGGTGGTCTTGCCTCCGCCGTTCGGGCCTGCGATCCCCACGAAGGCGCCGGCCTCGACGGTGAGCGAGACGTCCTCGAGGACGGGCGGGCCGCCCCGGTAGGCGAACGAGACCCCGTCGACCTCGACCGCCGGCACGGGTGCGGGGTCGCCGAGCGGCGCTCGAGGGTCGTCGGCCACGACCGCCGAGCATACCAGATCATGAGAATCACTCTCGTTTAGAGTCGGGCTCGCCGTTCGGCTTCCCCGCTGCAGGCACCGCGGTCGAGGGGAGCGTGCCGGCGTGCGCGAGCGCGACCGCGGCCCGCCGCTCGGCGGTCAGCTCGCGGATCACGATCTGCACCGACGCCGTCAGGGGCACCGCGATGATCGCGCCGACGACGCCGAGGAGCGCCGCGCCGACGATGACGCTCGCGATCACGAAGAAGCCCGAGATGTCGGCGGCCCGCCCCTGGATCGTCGGCTGCAGCACGTAGTTCTCGACCTGCTGGTAGACGATGCAGATCACCAGCATGGCCAGCGCCTGCGGGACGCCCTGGGTGAGCGCGACGAGCGAGAGCAGCACGGCGGCGAGCGTCGCGCCGAGCTGCGGGATCAGGCCGAGCAGCCCCGCGATGATCCCGAGGGCGAGCGCGAAGGGAACCCCGAGCAACCAGGCGGCGGTGCCCTGCACGGTCCCGGCGATCCCGGCGATCACGATCGCGCCGATCGCGTAGCGCCCGATCGTCCGCGTCACCCGCTCCTCGAGGACGGTGAGCCGGCTCGACTCCTTCGGGAAGAGGACGCTGTGGAGCGAGCGCGAGAGGTTCGGGAGATCGATCACGAGGAAGAGCGTCATGAAGACGATCGTGATCGCGCCGAGGCCGAACCCGAAGATCCGCCCGCCGACCTCGAACGCGTCGCCGAGCTTGCTCGGGAGGTCGGACGCGAGCGACTCGGCGCGCTCCTGGAGCTTCTGGCCGATGTCGGTGCGCGCGTCGAGCCGCTGGAAGAGCTCCGAGGCCCGGATGCGCTCGACGATCGTCGGGAGGTCCTCGATCAGGTCCCGCACGGCGCCGACGAACGGGCTCACGAGCAGATAGCCGAGGCCGAGGAGGAACGTGACGAGACCGAGGACGACGATCGTCGCCGCGTTCCCGCGCTTCATGTGCCACCGCTCCTCGAGCCAGTTCACGGGCGTCTGGAGGACGATCGCGAGGAAGAGCGCGATGAACACCCAGAGCACCGCCTGACGCGCGGCGACGAACGCCCACACGAAGGCGATGACACCGAGGACCGTGGCGATCGTCCGCGGGGAGACCGCGATCTCGACGCGCTTCGACGACGGCTCGGGAGTCGCCACGGAGGCGAGTCTAGGACCCGCTCCGGAGGTCGCCCCGGTGCGGTGCCGGCGTCTAGGCGCTCGTGGCGACGCGTGCCCGGGAGACGTGCACGTCCCCGCTCACGGTGCGCACGCGCAGCTCGACGTGCTCGCCGTCGCCCGCCGGCGCGTCGCCGACGTCGAGCTCGGAGCTGACGTCGCCGCTGACGGACTGGACGTCGATCCACAGGCCGAGCCCCGGGCGCATCGCCACGGAGACGTCGCCGGAGACGGCATTCGCCCGCACGCCGCCGTCGGCGAGCTCGACCTCGATGTCGCCCGAGACGGTGCTGACCGCCGCGGTCCCGCCGGCGCGGCCGATCCTCAGATCGCCCGAGACGGTCGACGCGGTGGCGGCGCCGCCGACGGCCTGCACGTCGATGTCGCCCGAGGCCGACTTGACCGACAGCGTCTCCGCGACCGAGCCGGCCCTGAGGTCGCCGCTCGCGGTCGTGAACGACAGCGCGCTCGTGTCGAGGACGCTCACGTCGCCCGAGGCGGAGCGGACGCCGACGTCCCCGAGGGTGCCGCGCGCGTCCAGGTCGGCGCTGTGCGTCGTGAGGTCGAGATCCGTGCCCTCGGGGCAGCGGACGACGACCTCGACCTCGGGCCTACGGCCGAGGGAGATGCCGAACCGACCGCCCTCGCGCTTCGGAGCGCGAACCGTGATCTCGTGGCGGCCGCCGCGCTCGCTGGCCTCGACCCGCGTCTCGGCGGCGGCGGCGTGCGACGCCTCGTCGTTGCGCTTCGCGGTCACCTCCACGTCGATGCGCGGCTCGTCCCAGGTCTGCACCGTGACGACGCCGGCGGGAAGATCGAGGCGGACGCCCGCGTGCCCGGGTGTCTCGAAGGTCGGCACGGGTCAGCTGCGCCCGAGGCGGGCGGGGATCGAGGGCCGCGAGTCGACGCGCTGGTCGCCGCGGCGGCGGGGCCGCCTGCGCTCGACCGGGTCGGGGTCGGCCGGTCCGAAGAGTGCGTACGAGAACATGGATGCTCCTCTCGCTCGGGTCAGCTCCGGGCGTAGCCCTGGAGCCGGTTCGACGAACGCCGCGCGGCGCGCGGCTCGAGCGCTCGGGAGAGCGCCCGGACGATATAGGCGTTGGCGGAGATCCCCTCGCGTGCTGCGGCGGCCTCGAGGCCCGTCTTGAGCCCGTCGGGCAGGCGCAGCGTGATGCGGGCGCTGAGATCGTCCCCGGGTGCGGGCGGCTCGTCCTCGGCCGCGGGCTCGTCGACGTAGACGAGCTCGGGCTCGCGCCCCGCCATCCGCACCTCGACGTGGCCGTAGTCGAGCTGCACGTTGAGCTTCAGGGCCACCTCGGCGAGCAGGTCGATGATGCGCAGCCGCATCGAGGGCTCGACGGTGTCGGCGAGCCGGCGGAAGCCGTCGGTGACCTTCTCGTCGCCGAGCGCGGCCGCCGCTGCCAGCAGGTCCTCGCGAATGCCCTCGATGTGGATCTCCATGACCCCAGTATGACATCAATCTGATGTCTGTCAAGTGCCACATGTGCACGCGGGCGACATCGCGACCGGCCTCGGACGCGCGAATCCCGCATGGGTAGGGGAAACCGCACCAGCGGGGTGCCGTCCCTCGACTACCCTTCGCGTGCGACCGGTGCGAGGCGCGAGCCCGCCGGACGCCCTGCCGCCCCGTCGCCGCGGGGCGGCTCGTCGAGTGTCCGCATCCGCAGGGGAGGACCGCAAGCGTCGTGCAGCACGTCGAGCCAACCGACCTCACGCTCTGGGCGACGGTCCGGCACGTCTACCCGCTCTGGCGGGCCCAGTGGCGGCTGGTCACCGTCGGGCTGGCCTGCGCGCTCGCCTTCACGGGTCTCTCGCTCCTGATCCCGATCATCGTCCAGCGGACGATCGACGACGCGATCGACGGCGGCGACAGCTCCCTCCTCGTCCCCTATCTCACCGCGATCGCGGTCGTGGCCACGCTTCGCTTCGGGGTCAACTTCACGCGGCGGTTCGCCGCGGCGCGGATCGGGATCCGCGTCGAGGCCCGCCTGCGCTCGATGCTCTACGCCGCGTACCTCACCTACCCACGCGCCTTCTACGACCGCCATGCGACGGGCGAGGTGATCTCGCGCGCGACGAACGACATCTACCCCGTGCGGTACTTCGTCGGCTGGGGTGTCATCCAGGCGATCCAGAGCGTGCTGATGCTCGTCGGCGCGGCGATCGTGCTGACGGTCGTCAACCCGAAGCTCGCCCTCACCGCGGCGGTCGCGATGCCGCCGATCGCCGTCCTCGCCTTCTTCTTCGCGCACCGGGTCTTCCCGATCTCGCGGGAGGTGCAGCGCAAGAAGGGGCACCTCACCGAGGCGTCGGACGAGGCGGTCGTCGGGATCGAGATGGTGCAGGCGTTCGGCCGCGAGGACGACGTGCGAGACCGTTTCGGCGAGCGGGCCGACGCCGTGCGCCACGAGACGATGCGGCAGGCGTCGGTCGAGGCGCGCTTCCTCCCCGGGCTCGTCTTCCTCCCGACGCTCGGCATCGCCGCGGTGCTCCTCGTCGGCGGGCGCGAGGCGATCGCCGGCAACCTCACGATCGGCGAGTTCACGCTCTTCGTGACGCTCCTCCTGCAGCTCGTCTGGCCGCTCGAGGCGCTCGGCTGGATCATCAACCTCGGCCAGCGCGCGTTCGCGGCCGCGTCGCGCAGCTTCGCGTGGCTCGACGGGATCGAGCCGCTGCCCGAGGCCGCGCGGCCGGTCTCGCTTCCCGAGGGACCGCTGCCCGTCCGCATCGAGGACGTCCACTTCCGCTACGCGACGGGCGGAGAGGTGCTCCGCGGGATCGACCTCGAGGTCGCACCCGGCGAGATCGTCGCCGTCTGCGGCGCCACCGGGTCGGGCAAGACGTCGTTGCTGCAGCTCCTGCCGCGGTTCTACGACCCCACGGCCGGCACCGTCCTCTTCGGCGGCGTCGACGCGCGGGACGTCGCCCTCGACGAGCTCCGGCGGTCGGTCGCGATCGTCACGCAGAAGCCCGTCCTCTTCTCCGTCCCGCTGCGCGACAACCTGCTCGCCGCCCGGCCCGACGCCGACTGGGGCGACGTGCTCGACGCGTGCGAGGCCGCCGGTGTCGCCGGCTTCGTCGACGACCTGCCGGACGGCTACGACACGCTGATCGGCGAGCGCGGGGTCAACCTCTCCGGCGGCCAGCGCCAGCGGGTCGCGCTCGCGCGCGCGCTCGTCGCCGGCGCCCGCGTGATCGTGCTCGACGACCCGATGTCGGCGGTCGACACCGAGACGGAGCGGCACCTCGTCGAGAACCTGCGACCGGCGGTCGCGGGGCGCACCGTGCTCGTCTCCGGCCAGCGTCTCTCGACGGTCCTCGTCGCCGACCGGGCGGTCGTCCTCCAGGACGGCCGGATCGTCGAGCGGGGGCTGCCCCGGGAGCTCGTCCGGGCGGGCGGGCCGTTCGCCGCGCTCTTCGGCGAGGAGGTGCTGGCGGCATGAGCGAGCCGCGGGTCGGCCTCACGCGCCTCTGGCGCTACACCGAGGGCCGCCACGGGCGGCTGCTGCTCGTGCTCGCCCTGGCGGGGATCTCCGCCGCGGCGCCGGTCGTCGGCTGGCACATCGTCGGCGACGCGATCGACAACGGGATCCGCGCGGAGGACGAGAGCCGCCTCATGCGCGACGTCGTCGCGTACGTCGTGGTCGGCGTCGTCGCCTGGGCGCTCGGCACCGCGACCTGGCTCCTGCTCGCGGGCGTCGGGCAGCGCATGGTGCTCGACCTCCGCCGCCACCTGTTCGAGCACCTGACGTCCCTGTCGCTCCGCTACTTCTCCGAGCAGAAGGCCGGCTGGATCATCGCGCGCCTCACGAGCGACGTCGACGCGCTCTCGGACGTGCTCAACCAGGGCCTGACGACCGTCGTCGTGAACTCCTTGACCCTGGTCGCGGCGATCGGCGGCCTGTTCCTGCTCGACTGGCGCCTCGGCCTCGTCGCGTTGCTCGTCCTCCCGCCGGGGCTCCTCATCACGCGCTGGTTCCAGCGGCGCTCCCACGCGGCGTTCACGGACGTCCGGACGCGGATCGCCGCGGTGACGGCGCAGCTGGCCGAGTCCGTCGCCGGGATGGCCGTCGTGCAGGCGTTCAACCAGGAGCGGACCTTCCAGCGCGAGTTCGAGGGCCTGAACGAGGCGAACCGCCTCTCGAACACCCGCGCGCAGAAGCTCTCGTCGATCTTCTTCCCGGCGATCGAGCTGCTCGGCGTCCTCGCCCAGGTGGCGGTGATCTTCGCGGGCGCGCAGATGATCGAGGGCGATGCGCTCGAGATCGGCACGCTGATCGCCGCGGTCGGGATGCTCTCGCTCGTCTTCCAGCCGCTCCAGGAGCTCTCCGAGCTCTACGGGCAGGTGCAGGCGGCGAGCGCCGCGATGGGGAAGATCTCGACCGTCCTGGACGCCGAGCGCGACATCCTCGACCGCCCCGGGGCGCGGGAGCTCGGGCGCGTCGACGGGCGGATCGAGCTCGACCGGGTCGTGTTCGCGTACGGCCGCGAGCCGGTCATCCACGGTCTCGAGCTCGAGATCCCCGCGGGCGGCTGCATCGCGCTCGTCGGGGAGTCGGGCGGCGGCAAGTCGACGACCGCGAAGCTCGTCGCGCGGTTCTACGACCCGGCGAGCGGCGCCGTCCGCGTCGACGGGACGGACCTCCGCGACGTCGAGCTCCGCTCCTACCGGCGCCAGCTCGGGGTCGTGCTGCAGGACCCGTTCCTCTTCAGCGGGACGATCGCCGACAACATCCGCTTCGGCCGCCCCGAGGCGACCGACGAGGAGGTCGTGGCGGCGGCGCGGGCGATCGGCGTCGACCGGGTCGCGGCGCGGTTCGAGGCAGGACTCGAGCACGTCGTCCGCGAGGGCGGCGCGGGGCTCTCGGCAGGCGAGCGCCAGCTGATCTCGATCGCGCGCGCGCTCGTCGCCGACCCGCGCATCCTGATCCTCGACGAGGCGACCTCGAACATCGACCGGCCGACCGAGATCCTCATCGAGGAGGCGTTCGACACCCTGCTCCGCGGCCGGACCTCGATCATCATCGCCCACCGCCTGACAACGGTGAGGCGCGCCGACGAGATCCTCGTGCTCGAGCGCGGGCGGATCACCCAGCGCGGGAGCTACGACGAGCTGATGGAGGCCGACGGCCCGTTCCGGCGGCTCGCCACGACGCTCCACGGCGCCGCCGTGCGGAACGCCGCCTGAGCCGTCGCCGAGCGGGCTGAGGAAAGCGCTGGGCCGGGCGGCAGACCGCCTGACCGCTGCATCGCGACCGCCAATGCGGGCGCCTCCAGGGATGTGCCCTCGCCGCAGGCGAGGGATCAGGCCGCAGGATCCGGCTGCTGCCGGATCCTGCTGGCGAACGAGGTCAAAGCACCCAGGCGTCGTCGCGGATGATCGGCGTCGCCGCCCCGTCGGCGGCCAAGCCGTCGACCTCGACCTCGTCGCCGCCCACCATGAAGTCCGTGTGGACCGCGGAGACGTTGACGCCGAGCTCGACGAGCGCGTCGGGCGCGAGCCCCTCCGCCCCCTCGACCGCGAGCGGGATCCCCGTGCCGTACGCGAGGTGGCAGGAGGCGTTCTCGTCGAAGAGGGTGTTGCAGAAGACGACGCCCGACTGACGGACGCGCGAGGCGCCGTCCACGAGCGCGACCTCCCCGAGATACGGCGCCTGCTCGTCGTTCGCAAGCTGCCCCCGGATCACGTCGGCGCCGTCGCCGTCCGCGCGGACGTCCACGATCTTGCCGCCCTCGAACCGGAGCTCGAGCCCTTCGACGCGGGCGCCGACGCCCGACACGACGAGCGGGTACGTCGAGCGGACGGCTCCCTCGGTCCGGCGCCAGTCCGGCGTCGTGAACACCTCCTCGGTCGGGATGTTCGGCAGGTGGCCGATCCCGGACACGGTCTCGAACGTGGCGCACTTCCAGAGCGACCCCGGGAGCAGCCCGACGACGAGGTCGGTGCCGGGGCCGCGGAAGCGGATCGCGTCGAAGCGCGCCTCCGTCAGGCCCGCTGCGCGCCGCTCGAGCACTGCCGCATGGTCCTGCCACGCCGCCACCGGATCGTCCATGTCGAGCCGCATCGTCGTGCCGACCGCGTCCCACAGCCGCTCGACGTCCGGCTCGCCGAAGACGACCTCCGCCCAGCCGGGGTTGGGCGCGGAGACGATCGTCCAGTTGACGAGGCGCTCCATCACGAGCGGCAGGTAGACCGCGCGCGCGTCGTTCCCGTCCGCCCGGGCGACGAGCGTCGGGTCGAGCCCGGCGAAGAGGTCGGGGTCCGGGTCGCCGGTCAGCTGGATGATCGCGGGGCGCGTCTCGCGCCAGCTGCGCATCCAGTCCAGGATGTGCTCCGGCGTCTTCCCGAGCTCCTCGTCCGGGCCGAGCTCGATGGCGGCGCGGCGGAGATGCAGGTCGGTGATCACCGGCAGCACGCGACGGGCGCCGGCCGCGAGAGCGGAGCGCGCGACCGCTCGTGCGATCTCCGCGTGCTCCACGAGGTAGATCAGGACGACGTCCTGGCCCTCCTGGACGTTGGCGCCGACGCGGACCGTCAGCTCGGCGAAGCGCTCGAGGCGTTCGTCGGGGGTCATCGTCGCGGGATCCTCGCAGACCGCGGCGCGGTCGGGGCGGCTACTCGCCCCAGTCGAAGTCGCGCGAGCGGCCCCAGAGGCCCTCGTCCAGCGCCGCGCCCTCGAGCGTCTCGTCCTCGCGCTCGGCGCCCTCGCCGGGCCACGGCAGGGCGGGCGACTCCTCGGGCGCCTGCACACCGTCGAGCGTCTCCTCGAGGCGTGCCTGCTCCTCGCTCTTGAAAAGGGGATGGTTCTCGAACGGATCCTCGACCGAGTAGCGGTCGATCGGCATCGCGCCGTCGAGCTCGGCGTTGCGCTGCTTCAGGTCGAGGTGCTCCTGGATCGCGCGAGAGAGCGACGAGGCGTCGGTCTCCTGCGCGTCGTCCGTGAATGGGTTGTCGGGAATCGCTGTCTCCGAGATCATCTGGTCTCCGTGGTCGGGGTCGGGACGGTCGTTCACGACGCCGCAGTGTAGCCGGGCCGCCTGTAGTCACCTCGCCCGCGAAGTGGGCCGCTCCGCGGCCGCAGCCCTCAGAGCCACGAAGGCTCAGAGCGACGAACGGCGGCCGGCCCGCGTCTGCTTGGATGTGACCCGTGCCAGCGCTCAACCCCGTCTCGCTGGGCTTCGCGACCTACCGGCTCTGGCGCCGCCTGCCGCCCGCCCAGCGCCGCCTCGTGCTCGAGCTGGCGCGGGCGCACGGGCCGAAGGTGGCCGCCGCGGCCGTCGCCGCGAGCACGCGGGTCCGCACGCGGGCGACCCGAACGCCCTAGCGCAGAACCCCGGGGGCCGAACGCGAGGGCTCAGCCGGCAGGAGCAGGCTCGGCGGAATCCTGCTCGCGAACAAGCCCCAGCGCCTCTCGAACGATCCTGTCCTGCTCGCGCTGGTGTGCCGTGGGATAGCCCTCGCTGGGGCTCGCCTTCCACGTGCGGCCGACGTACGTGAGCGACTCGGCCGTGCCGGCGCGCACGGTCTCCTCGAGGCGGTGGCGGATCGAGCGCCACGGCCCCATGTTCTGCGGCTCCTCCTGGGCCCAGACCACCTCGCGGAGCCGCGGGTACGAGCCGACCAGCTCCCGCACCGCCTCGACGGGGAACGGGTAGAGCTGCTCGATCCGGGCGACCGCGACGCCGGCCGCGGTCTGGCTCAGCTCGTGGCCGCGGATGTCGTAGAAGAGCTTCCCCGAGCAGAGCACGAGCCGCTCGACGGACTCGCGGTCGGCGGCGGGGTCGTCGAGCACGGGCCGGAACGACCCGGCCGCGAGCTCGTCGAGCGTCGAGGACGCCTGCTTCAGCCGCAGGAGGCCCTTCGGGGACATGACGACGAGGGGCCGGGCGACGACGTCGAGCGCCTGCCGCCGGAGGAGGTGGAAGAACTGGGCCGCCGTCGTGCAGTTGACCACGCGGATGTTCTCCTGGGCCCCGAGCTGGAGGAATCGCTCGAGCCGCGCGCTCGAGTGCTCCGGGCCGTTGCCCTCGTACCCGTGCGGGAGGAGGAGCGTCAGGCGCGAGGTCTGGTTCCACTTCGAGCGCCCGGCGACGATGAACTGGTCGATCACGATCTGGGCGCCGTTCACGAAGTCCCCGAACTGCGCCTCCCAGAGCACGAGCGCGTCGGGCGCCGAGACCGAGTAGCCGTACTCGAACCCGAGCGCCGCGTACTCGGAGAGCGGAGAGTTGTAGACCTCGAAGGAGGCGTTCGCGCCCGGCAGGTGCTGCATCGGCGCCACGGTCTCGCCCGAGCCCGGCTCGTGGAGGACGAGATGGCGGTGGGCGAACGTCCCCCGCTCCGTGTCCTGGCCGGTCAGCCGGATCGGGATCCCGTCCTCGAGGAGCGAGGCGAAGGCGAGCGCCTCGGCCTGGCCCCAGTCGATCCCGCCCTGCTCGAGCGTCTCGCGGCGCCGCTCGAGCTGGCGCGCGAGCTTCGGGTTGACCGTGAAGCCCTCGGGCACGACGAGAAGCTGCTCGTTGAGGTCGCGGAGCCGGTCGGCGGGGACCCCCGTCTCGACCGCGTCGCCGGTCGTCGACGTCCGCTGGTGCGGCTCGGGCGGCGGCGACGGCGGCTCGGCGAACGAGGCCCGCAGCCGTTCGTGGGCGGCCCGCAGGGTCGCGACGGCCTCGTCGACGCTCCGCTGCGCGTCCTCCGGCCCGATCGCGCCCTCGTCGACGAGCCGCTCGGCGTAGAGCTCGCGGACGGTCGGCTGCGCCTGGATCCGCTCGACCATGAGCGGCTGGGTGTAGCTCGCGTCGTCCTGCTCCTGGTGGCCGAAGCGGCGGTACCCGACGAGGTCGATCACGAAGTCGTGCCCGAACTCCGCGCGGTAGGCGAGAGCGAGCCGCACGGCGCTCAGCGCGGCCTCCGGGTCGTCGGCGTTGACGTGCACGATCGGCACGTCGAACCCCTTGGCGAGGTCGCTCGAGTAGCGCGTCGAGCGGCCCTCGGTCGGGTTCGTCGTGAAGCCGACCTGGTTGTTCGTGATCAGGTGGAGCGTCCCGCCGGTCGTATAGCCCTGGAGGCTCTGGAGGTTGAAGGTCTCCGCCACGACCCCCTGGCCGGGGAAGGCGGCGTCGCCGTGGATCAGCACCGGCAGCGCGACCGTGGGGTCGTGGAGGGCGGCTCCGCTCGAGCGGTCGGTCTGCTCGGCGCGGGTCCAGCCCTCGACCACGGGCGCGACCGCCTCCAGGTGGCTCGGGTTCGGCGAGATCGTCACCTCGATCTCGCCGGCCGCGGTGCGCCGCGTGCCCGAGGCCGGCAGGTGGTACTTGACGTCGCCGCTCCCGCCCTCGGGGTCGATCACGAGGGCGTCGTAGGAGCGCTCGCCCTCGAACTCGCGCAGGACCGACTCGTACGAGCGCCCGACGGTGTGGACGAGCGCGTTGAGGCGCCCGCGATGCGCCATCCCGACGACGACCTCGTGCGCGCCGCCCCCCGCCGCCAGCTCGATCGCCTCGTCGAGCATCGGGATCAGCACGTCGATCCCCTCGAGCGAGAACTGCTTCTGCCCGAGGAACGAGCGCCGCAGGTACTGCTCGAACCCCTCGACCTGCGCGAGTCGGCGGAGCAGCGCGAGGCGCAGCTCCGGCTCGAGCTGGACGCGGTAGCTGCCGGACTCGATCGCCTTGCGGAGCCAGACGCGCTCGGCGTGGTCCGAGATGTGCTCGATCTCGTACGCGCTCGAGCCCGCGTAGACCTCGCGGAGCCGCGGCAGCGCGTCGAGGAGCGTGTCGCCCTCGACGTAGAGCCGGAGGAGCTTCGCCGGGATCCGCGCCTGGAGCTCGGGCGTCAGCGACGGGACGAGGCGCGTCTCGTCGAGCGCGGGGTCGCCCATCGGCTCCGAGCCGAGCGGGTCGAGCCGGGCCGCGAGGTGACCGTGCATGCGATACGCCTTGACGAGCGCCATCGCGGCCGCGACGGCGGCGGGCAGGGTCGGGTCGACCGGCTCGGGCGCCGGGGCCTCCGGCGCGGCCGGCGCCTCGGGTGCCGGGCGGCGGCGGGAGCCTCCGCCCGCTGGGCCGGCGCCGGGGGCGGCTCCGGCGCGACCGGCGGCGCGGGCGCCGCGGCCTGCGGCGGCTCCGGGGCCGGCGGCGCTGCGGGCCGGCCGTTGCCGTCGGAAGGCCGCGTCGTCGCCGTTCCCGCCCGACTCGAAGAGCCGGCGCCACTCGTCCGGCACGCTCGCCGGGGCGTCCTGGTAGTCGGCGAGGAGCTGTGCGACGTAGGCGGCGT
Organism: uncultured Actinomycetes bacterium; assembly: GCA_963748255.1. Lineage (GTDB taxonomy): Bacteria > Actinomycetota > Thermoleophilia > Gaiellales > Gaiellaceae > Gaiella. Next base: position 130,099 of record CAVVIL010000015.1, read on the forward strand.
TCGGCCCGGAAGTCGTGAGCTGCCATCCCGCGTGTGTTGTAGCAGGGGTTGCGAACGGTGCTAGAGCAGCGCCCCATCGGTGATGACGGCGACCGTCATCCCGACGACCCAGGCGAACCCGCCGAAGAGCGCCGCGCGAAGCGCGAGCGTCTGGTGCCGCGCGCTCATCCGCGCTGCGATCAGCGCGAGCAGGATGGCCACCGGCACGACCCGGGCCGGACGCGCATCCAGCTGCAGCAGGAGTCCGAAGCCCATCCCGATCCCCGACAGCACGATCGAGGCGACCGCGAGCAGCCCCGCGATCGTGTCGGTCGCCGCGCTCCGCTGCGGAGCCTCGCCCTCGAGCGCGCTCACAGGCGTGCCTCACGCGCGCCGACCGGCTGCGGGCCGACCCGCGGGTGCGGGCCGCGTCGGCCGCCGGGCGACGTCCGCGGCCTGCCGGAGCGCGACCAGGCGCTCGGGGTCTCGGGCGTGTCGGGCACGCGGGCGACGACGGCGGTCTCTTCCTCGCGCGGCTCGGCCCGGATCGCCCACCACACCACCATGCAGAGGTAGACGAGCGGGATCTTCAGCAGCACGAGCATGAACACGACCTCCCAGACCACCCGGCCATCGTATCGCGTCGCCGGAACGACGCGCTCCAGGGGCGAGGACATGCCGTCCGAACGTCGAAGGGATGCGGTCGAGTCACCCTTCACACCGCCCTTACGCGGTCTGGCTACGGTCCCCCTTCCCGACCCCGCTCAAGGAGGTTCTCGTGCGATTCGTCGTCCGCCTGCTCTTCCTCGCCTCGCTCGCCGCGGCCCTTGCCGTCCCCGCCGCGACCGCCGCCGACCGGATGTGGGTCGGCTTCCAAGACGACCCCATGTTCAGATGGGACGAGACGAGAACGGAGGCGCTCGACAGGGCACGCGAGAACGAGTCGTCGGTCATCCGCACGATCGTGGACTGGTCGAAGGTCGCGCCACAGCGCCCCGCGCAGGCGGCGGACCCGTTCGACCCGGCGTACCAGTTCGGTGACGTGGACGAGTTCGTCCGCAACGCGCAGCAGCGCGGGCTCGAGGTGCTGATCACCCTCTGGGGCACCCCCGGATGGGCGAACGGCAACCAGAAGCCCCAGGCGATGCCGAGCAACATCGCCGACTTCCAGAACTTCTCCCGCGCGATCGCGTCCCGGTACTCCGGCCGCTACTCCGGCTACCCATTCGTGCGGTTCTTCACGATCTGGAACGAGTCGAACCTCGCCACGTTCCTCGTGCCGCAGTTCAACGCGGCGGGCAAGATCGTCAGCCCCGCGAACTACGCGAAGCTCGCGCGGGCCGGGATCGCCGGCATCAAGGCCGGGAACCGCAAGGCGCTCGTCGCGATCGGCGAGACGTCGTCGAACGGCCGTGACAAGAAGCGGCCGGGCCTGACGGACACGGTGGCTCCCGCGACCTTCATGAAGGGCGTGGCGGCGGCGCTCCGCGGCGTCCGCTTCGACGCGTACGCGCACCATCCGTATCCGTTCCCGGTCAACCAGAAGCCGACGCAGCTCGTCCGCTACCCGAACGTGACGCTGAAGAGCATGCCGCGGTTCGAGAAGGACATGGCCATCGCGTTCCGTCGGAAGAACATCCCCATCTGGATCACCGAGTACGGGAACGAGACCCGGCCCGGCGAGCCGAAGGGCGTCACCGAGGCGCAGCAGGCCGCCTACATCCCCCAGGCGATCGCGATGGCGAAGGCCGACAAGCTCGTCGGCATGTTCATCTGGTTCGTGATGCAGGATTCGCAGGGCAGCCTCTGGCAGAGCGGCGTGTACCGGATCACCGGCGCCGCGAAGCCCGGGCAGCGCTCGTTCGACCGCGCCGCCCGCGGGCTGAGCCCGGTGAACGGCAAGGTCACCGTGAAGGGCGGCACGCGGAACCCGCTCGTGACCACCTACCTCCGCGAGTACTGCGCGAACAACCCCGTGGGCGCCACGGTCGGCTACACCGTCCGCGGGTATCAGGGGAGCAGGCTCGTCTCGGTCGACCAGGGCGCCGGGAAGCTCGGAATCGACTGCACCGTGCCGGTGCGTGTCGTCGGGCTGACCGTCGCGAAGGGCCGCTCGTACCGGGTCACCGTGACGGCGAACACGCTCGTCTCGGGCGAGATCGTCCGCACGATCACGGTCGTCGGCGCCTAGAGCGCTCTCTTCGGGAGGGTGCGGGCAACCGCCCGCACCCTCCCGCTAGCATCGGGGCCAATGGGCACCACGACCACGTTCTTCCGTGGCAGGCCGGCGCGCATCACGCGCGCGGCCGTCCCCGCCGCGTAGCCAGCACTTCCTCCGGTCTGCGACGCTCGCAGCCGAGCTCGTCGCGTCCGCGGGCATCGTGGGGTCGGACCTCGTCCTCGACGTGGGCGCGGGCACGGGCCGGCTGACCGCCGAGCTCGCCCGGGCGGCGCGCCGGGTCGTGGCGATCGAGCTCGACCCGAGACTCGCGGATGCCCTGCGGGACCGCTGGCCGAACGTCGACGTCGTCTGCGACGACGCGACGGCGGTCACCCTGCCGCAGGTGCCGTTCAGGGTCGTTGCAAACCTGCCCTTCGCGCGGACGACCGGGATCCTCCACGCGCTGCTCGACGACGCGGCGACCCCGCTCGTCCAGGCTGACCTCGTCGTCGAGTGGGCCGTCGCCCACAAGCACGGCGTCCCCTGGCCGAGCAGCGTCAACGGCGTCCTCTGGGGCGCGTCCTACGAGGTGCGCGTCGCCCGGCGGCTGCCGCGGAGCGCGTTCACCCCGCCACCGGCGGTCGACGCCGGCGTGCTCGTCTTCCGCCGCCGGCCGCAGCCGCTCGTGCCCGCCGCGCGGGCCGCGGCGTACCACCGCTTCGTCGCGGACGGCTTCCGACGAGGTCTCTCGTCGGTCGCGAGCCGTCGCGAGCGCCGGTCGGCAGGGGTCGAGTCGGCGACGGCGCGCGACCTCGACGCGCACGCCTGGGCGACGCTCTTCGCGCGCTCCGTCGGCAGGTCCCGCGACCCGCGCCCGACGCGCGACCGCGGAGAGTGGAGCCGAGGGGGCTCGAACCCCTGACCTTTTGGCTGCCAGCCAAACGCTCTCCCAGCTGAGCTACGGCCCCTGGAACGGCCCATCGTAGCCGTTCGCCCGCCGTCCGTCGGGCGGACGGGGCGCCTAGCCCGTCGCCGCCGCCTCGAGCTTCGGGACGTCGTCCCAGAGCTCCTCGAGGCGGTAGTACGCGCGTGTCTCGGGCGTGAAGACGTGCAGCACGACGTCCAGGTAGTCGGCGACGATCCAGGTCGCCTCGGGCAGCCCGCTCGTCGAGCGCGGGGTCACCTTCGCGTCCCGCTTCAGGGAGGCGTGCACCTCGTCGTGGATCGCCTTCGTCTGCCGCGCGTTCTGGCCGGTGGCGAGCACGAAGTAGTCGGTGTAGTCACACACCCCGCGCATATCCAGGATGGCCACGTCGGACGCCAGCTTCTCCTCGCAGAGAGCGGCGATGCGGCGGGCGTGCTCGAGAGAGTTCAGGTCGGTGTCGTCCGTTCGGTCGGGTCGGGGCGAAGTGTACCGCCGACTCCCGGTCGGCCACCCTCCGCGTAGAGCCCGCGCCGGGCGATCTCCGCCTCGACGTCGGCCGGGACGAGGCCGGCGATCGACGCGCCCGCGGCCACGCGCGCGCGGATCTCGGACGACGAGACCTGGTGCGGCGAGAGCTCGAAGAACGTGACGCGGTCGGGGTGGGTGAGCCGCTCGAGCACCGCGTCCAGCCGCTCGGGATCGATGCCGGGCCGCGTCGCGACGCCCAGCCGCGCCAGCTCGAGGACGCGGTCGGGCTCCTTCCAGCCGAGGAGGTCGGCGAACTCGTCCGCCCCGAGCAGGAAGACGGGGTCGTCGAGCGCGAGCGCCGCGAGGGAGTCGACCGTGCGGGCGAACGGGTCGAGCTCGACCTCGGCGCATCCCAGCGGCGCGAAGGCGAGGCGCGCGAGAGCGAGCCGCGTCGTGGCGTCCGTCTCGACGTCCTTGTGCCCCGGCTCGGCGACGACCCGGACGAGCAGGCGGTCGATGGCGAACCGCTCCACGCCGGCGCGGGCCAATGCGACGTGACCGACGTGGGGCGGGTCGAACGCGCCGCCGAGGAGGCCGACCGTCACGGCTGCCACTCGAGCTCCTCGTCGCCCACCTCGACGAGCGCGCCGCTCCGCACGCCCGCAGCGCGGAGCGCCTCTTCGAGCTCGTCGGGCGGCGGGGGTCGGCCCGCGACGCGGTAGCCGCGGTCGGTGCGGAGGAGGCGGAACGACCGCCGCGCGGCCGGCCGCGGCCGGTAGTCGAGGAACTCGGGCAGCTCGGGCTCGCCGGGCTCCTCGGGCTCGGGGGCGACGGGGCAGAGACGGAAGAGCGCGCGCTTCAGCTCGTCGACGCCCTCCCCGGTCGCGCACGAGACGCGGTGCACCTCGAGGATCCGCGGATCGACGAGCGCGAACGGCGCCGGCTCGGGGCTGAGGTCCGCCTTGTTGAGGACGACGACCTGCGGCCGGGACTCGAGCCCGGCCCCGTAGAGGGCGAGCTCGCGGTCGATCGTCCCGAACCGCTCGTCGGCGTCGCCCGCCGAGCCGTCGATCACGTGGACGAGGAGCCGGGCCCGCTCGAGATGGGCCAGGAACTCGTGCCCGAGACCGACGCCCTCGCTCGCCCCTTCGATCAGGCCCGGCACGTCGGCGACGGTCAGCTGGCCGCCGTCCGGCGACTCGACGGTGCCGAGCACCGGCTGGAGCGTCGTGAACGGATAGTCGGCGACCTTGGGGGTCGCGTTGGAGAGACGCCGCAGGAGCGACGACTTGCCGGCGTTCGGCAGCCCCGCCAGCGCCGCGTCCGCGACGAGCTTCAGTCGAAGCTCCAGCGTCGCCTCCGTGCCCGGCAGCCCGACCTCCGCGAATCGGGGGGTCTGCCGGGTCGGCGTCGCGAATCGCGCGTTGCCCCGTCCCCCGCTCCCCCCGACGGCGACGACGGTGCGCAGCCCCGGGCGTGCGAGGTCGGCCACGAGCTCGCCGTCCTCGTCGTTGACCTGCGTGCCGACCGGCACGGCGAGCTCGACCGACGCGCCGTCGGCGCCGTGCTTCCGGGTACCGCGGCCGTTCCCGCCGCGGCCCGCCGCGAACACCTTCCTCCCGCGGAGGGAGGAGAGGTCGCGCAGCCCCGGGTCGGCGACGAGCGCGACGTCGCCTCCGCGTCCCCCGTCGCCTCCGTCCGGCCCGCCGCGCGGGACGTACTTCTCGCGACGGAAGCTCAGCCCACCGTCCCCGCCCTTCCCCGAGCGGACGACGATCCGGAGGCGATCGTGGAACACGACAGCCGCCGCTGCCGGGCGGTCAGCTGCCTTCGGGCGCGGCGACCGACACCGAGCGGCGCTCGCCGCTGCGGTGGTACTCCACGACGCCCTCACGCAGCGCGAAGAGCGTGTCGTCGCGGCCGAGTCCGACGCCCGGGCCCGGGCGGAACCGCGTCCCGCGCTGGCGCACGAGGATCATCCCGGCCTTCACCTGCTGGCCGGCGAAGATCTTGACGCCGAGCCGCTTGCTCTGGGAGTCGCGACCGTTCTTCGAGGAGCCGAGGCCCTTCTTGTGTGCCATTAGCCGTCACCCTCCGCGCTGGCGGACTCGAGTGCGGCGATGGCGCCCTTGCGCTTCGCGTGCGCCTGCTCGTACTCGAGCGCCGCAGCGAGCGCCGCCGCGTCCCAGCCGGCAGCCGCGTCCTTGATCTCGGCCACGGTGAGGTCCGCGTAGCCCTCGGGGAGCCCCTTCGGAGCCTCCGCCGCCGGCGCGTCCTTCTTGGCCGCCTGCTTCGCACCGCTTCGGCCCGACCCGCCGCCGATCGACTCGATCTCGATCTGCGTGAGCGAGGCGCGGAAGCCCGTGTGGCGCTTGTACCCGGTGCGCTTCTTGTACTTGCCGATCCGGATCTTCGGGCCCTTGGCCTGCGCGAGCACCTTCGCCGTCACGACGACGTTGCCGGGAGCGATCTGCGGCTCACCGTCGCCGCCGGTCAGGAGCACGGACGGCGTGAACGTCGCGCCGTCGTCGAGCGCGAGCCGGTCGACGAGCAGCCGCTCGCCCTCGCGGACGCGGTACTGCTTGCCACCGACGGAGATGATCGCGTAGCTCATGACTCGGGCCTTCTGACGTGGAAAACGCGGGCCTGTGCCCGCGAACCGCCGGATTGTAGCGGACGTCGCCTGGCGGGCGGGTCACCCGCGGCGGTCGAAGTCCCCGATCCACTCGGACATCGGGACGTATCCCTCGGCCTCGCTGTCGCCGTCGCTCGCCACGACGGCAGCGACCTCCTCGGCGACCGGCTCGACGGTCTCGGCCGCCGGCTCCTCGGCGGGAGCCTCGGGCACGCTGTCGAGGTCCACCGGCACGCCGTCGGCGGCCTCCGGCACCGCGTCGAGGTCCTCGGGCAGGTCGTCGCCGTCCGTCGAGTCGGCGACCGCGTCGCCGTTCGCCGCGGCCGGCTTGCGCTTCCGGTTGCGACCGCCGCGCGTGCCGCGCCGCGTGCGCTTCTTGGGAGTCGCCGCCTGCTCGCCGTCGCCGTCGCCCTCGGACGACGCGAGCTCGTCGACGGGCGCCTCCTCCGGCGCGACCGCCGCCTCGGCGGCAGGTGCGTCGTCGGTCGCGTCGGCAGCCTCTGCGCCGCGTGCGTCCTCGGGGACGTGGATCTTCGGGGTGCGCCGGCGCGCGGGCGCGCGCACGGCCGGAGCGGCGGCGGGCTCCACGTCGTCGTTCGTCGTCAGGCCCGCGTCGGGCTCGGACTCGTCGGTCTCGGCCTCCGCGCCGCCCTCGGTCGCGTCCGCGTCGGCGGTCGCCCCGGCCGGCTTCTTGCGCCGGCGCCCCCCACGCGAGCCGCGGCGCGTGCGCTTGCGCGCAGGTGCAGGCTGGCCGTCCTCGCCCAACGCCTCCGCCTCGGGCTCGTCGTCCTCGGCCTCGTCCACCGCTTCCACCTCGGTGGGCTCGGTCGCCTCGTCGTCCATGGCGCCCTCGACGGCGGCGTCCGGCTCGCCCGGCCTCGCCCGCCTCGCCCGTCTTCCGGCGGGCGGGGGCGCGGGTCGGCTTCTCGGCCTCGCTCTCGAACGTGATCGGCGCGGCCGGCGCTGCGCCGCTGACGAGGGTCGCGAACGCCTGGCCCTCGAGCACGCGTCCGACCACGACCTTCGCCTTCTTGCCGACGAGCTTGGCCGCGTCGGCGACGACGACGTCGAGGCCCTCGTGCCTGCCGACGGCCGCCGTGCCGTCGTGGAGGTCGATCTCGACGAGCTTCAGCTCGAGCTCCGTGCCCTCGTCGAGCGTGGCCGGGGGCGCCAGGTCGTCGCGGCGGCCCTCGGCGAGCACCTCGAAGTGGTCGACGTGCGCATGGCCCGTGGCGGGGACGAGGTAGAACCGCCGACGCGACGCCTCCTCGAGCGCCGCGAGCCGCGCCCCGCCCGCGCCCGCGAGGAGCGCCAGCGCACGCGGATGGACGGCGACCTTGTACGCCTGGATGCGCGAGCCTGCCCCGGAGGCGGCGAGCGCGCGAAGCCTGCGCTCGACCTCGAGCGCGACGGTCGCGTCGGAGACGACGATGCCGTCGCCCGCGCACGTCGGGCACCGACGCGTCATCACCTCGCGCGGGCCGTCCGTCACGTTCTGGCGCGTCATCTCGACGAGGCCGAGCGGCGAGATCTCCACGACGAAGGTCTTGGTGCGGTCGCGATCGAGCTCGGTGCGGAGGGTCTCTTCGACGGCCTGCCGGTTCTTCGGGTTGGCCATGTCGATGAAGTCGATGACGATGATCCCGCCGATGTCGCGCAGCCGGAGCTGCCGCACGACCTCCTTCACGGCCTCGAGGTTGTTCTTGACCGCCGTGTCCTCGAGCCGCTGCGTCGAGCTCTTCGAGCGCGAGCCGACGAAGCGTCCCGTGTTGACGTCGATCACCGTGAACGCCTCGGCGTAGTCGAAGATCAGGTAGCCGCCGGACGGGAGGTCGACGCGGCGGTCGATGGTCGACGCGATCTCCTTCTCGACCCCGTAGCGCTCGAAGAGCGGCTCCTTGTCCTTCGTCCGGTGGACGCGCTCGACCATGTGCGGCGAGGTCTTCTTCAGATAGCCGACGATCCGCTTGTGGGTGCGGTCGGAGTCGACGTGGGCGGCGACGAAGTCACCCGCGAAGAGGTCGCGGACGATCCGGAGCGGGAGCTCTGCCTCCTGATAGACGAGCTCGGGCGCCTTGGCCGCCTTCGCGCGGGACTGGATCGTCTTCCAGAGCCGCTGCAGGAAGACCAGGTCGCGCTCGATGTCCTCGGCGGAGGCCCCCTCGGCCGCGGTGCGCACGATCACGCCGCCCGATGCGGGGGCGATCTCCTTGAGGATGTCCTTGAGCCGCTGGCGCTCCCCGTCCTCGAGCCGGCGCGAGACGCCGAGCCCTTCCCCGTTCGGGACGTAGACCAGGAACCGGCCGGGGAGCGAGATCTCCGTGGTCAGCCGCGCGCCCTTCGTCTTCATCGGGTCCTTGACCGCCTGGACGAGGATCTCCTGGCCGCGCTGGATCAGGTCGGTGATCTTCTTGCCGTGCCGGGTCCCCTCGAGCTCGGGGACGATGATCTCGTCGACGTAGAGGAACCCGTTCTTCTCGAGGCCGATCTCGACGAACGCCGCCTCCATGCCGGGCAGCACGTTGTCGACCGTGCCCAGGTAGATGTTCCCCGCGATCGACCGCCGCTCGGGGCGCTCGAGGTAGACCTCCGCGACCTTGTCGTCCTCGAGCAGGGCGACGCGCTGCTCGCCGACGTCGACGGTGATCAGCAGCTCGCGCTTCGCCGCCGGCAGTGGCGCGCGGCGCTGCGGAGGACGCCGGCGGTCCTTGCCGCCGGAGCGCTGGCTGCCGCGGCGACTCTGCCGCTCGCCGTCCTTCTTCTCCGTCCGCTTGGAGGCCGGCTCCGTCCGCTTGGCGGTGGTCACGGGCTCGTCGCCGGACTTCTCGCCCGTCTCGCCTGCGGCCGTGCCCGGCTTCTTCCGGCCGCGCCCGCCTCGCGAGCCGCGGCGGCGCTTCGGGCCGGCAGTTGTCTCGGAGGGCGGCGCGCCCTCCCGTGCCTCGGTCGTCGCGGCCGCCGGCTCAGCCGGGGCGCGCGTCGCCTCCTGGACAGTCACCGCCTGTGTCGGTGCCTGCTCGTCGTCCTTGCGTCGTCGAAACCTGAACCAGGACAAGAATCGTGTCTCCTCGTGTTAGCGCGCGCGGGCCCAGCCCCGCCGGAGCGGAGCGCCTCGCGCTGCGTAGGGTGTGAAAGGCGTTGGCCATATGCCTGACTTCTAGGCTATCAGCGGCTCCGCCACCGCCCGACACGCTCGGCGCGCTCAGGCCGCCGCGGGCCGCAGACGGGCACGGCGTGCCCGGACGGCACGCAGCCGCTGCGTGAGGCGCGCCCAGGCCCACGGCTCGAGCTCCGAGTAGCGGTTCTCGCCCTGACCGCGGGTCGACTCGAGGTACTCGAACCACGCGTCGGCTTCCTCGATCTGCAGCAGTTCCTCTGCGAGCTCCGTGTCGGGCACCGTCGACCTCCATCGATGCGGGCTGGGTCGGCTGCGATCCTAGGACCCGGACCGGACGGAGCGGACCGACGCTACGGGAGGCGTGCGGCGACGCGGCGATAGAGCATCGCGATGCCCAGCGACGCGAGTCCGGCGGCGACCGCGTCGAGCAGCCGGTGACGCACCGGGAGGCGTCTGAGGGACTGTCCGACGACGGCGCTCGTCGCCAGCGAGAGGGCGAGCGGCGGGGCCACGGCCTCGAGCGACGCGCGGGGCGCCTCCGGTGGCGCCGCGCCCTCCGCGGTCGCAATGTCGGACAGCATCTGCGCTTGCGAGATCAGCGGGAGGTGCGGGGTCGAGGCGGCGCGGCCGAGCGCGGCGAGCGACGCGGCGGCGACTGCGCCCTCGACCGCGCGGCGGCTCTCGACGGGGTCGCGCAGCACGGGCAGCGAGCGGGCGAGGACAGGCCCGTCGCGGCGCAGCACGCGCGCGAGCGCCTGCGCGACCTCCTCGACCGGGAAGCCTGCGCCCGGCCGGCAGTCGACGACCTCGGTCGCGAGGACGTAGGGCAGCGGCGTGGCGGGATCGCCCGTCTGCACGGCGACGAGCGGGACGAGCGCGCGAGCCGCGGTGCGCAGCACGCGCTCGTCCTCCGGCGTCGCCGCGCCTGCGACGACGCAGACGACCGCCGAGGCCGCGGCGGGGTCGCCTGCCGTGCGGACGAGCGACGGGTCGCCGCCCGCGCGGAGCGCGGCGGCGAGCTGCTCGGCGAGCACCCCGCGGACGAGGATCGGCGGCCGCGGAGCGCGTGCGGCCTGCGTGTCGCGTCCGAGGGCGAGGACGTGGCGCGGTGTCAGCGGAAGCTTCATCGGCGCAGGGTGTCGGTCGTGCGGCCGCGGACATGGATGCCCTGCAGGAGCCCGATCGCGACGAGGTTGGCCACCATCGACGAGCCGCCGACGGTGACGAACGGCAACGGGATGCCGGTCACGGGCGCGATGCCCATCGTCATCCCGACGTTGACGAACACCTGGAACAGGAAGGCGAACACGATCCCTGCGGCGACCATCGCGCCGTAGAGGTCGCCGGCGACGGTCACGACCCGGAGCCCGCGCCAGACGACGAGCAGGTAGAGGAGCAGGAGGATCGCGGCGCCGAAGAAGCCGCGCTGCTCGGCGAACGATGCGAAGACGAAGTCGGTGGCGTGCTCCGGCAGGTAGTCGAACCGCGTCTGGCTGGCCTCGATGACGCCGCGCCCCTCGAGGCCGCCGGCGCCGACCGCCGTGATCGACTGCTGGACGTTGTACGTCAGCCCTGCGGGGTCGGCGTCGGGGTTCGTGAAGCCGGTCAGGCGCGCGGTCTGGTACGGCTTGAGCACCTCGATCCCGGCGGCCGGCAGGAACCAGAGGACGCCGAGCACGACCGTCGCGCCGACGACGGCCAGGATCGCGAGGTGGAGCCACCGCACGCCCGCGACGAACAGCACGGCGCACACCGCGGCGCCGTAGACGAGCGCGGTGCCGAGGTCGGGCTGGAGGAAGACCAGCGCCGTCGGCACGGCCGCGAGCGCGAGCGCCGCCAGGACGGTCCGCAGCTGTCCGAGCGCGGCGCGGCGCTCGACGAGGAACCCGGCGAGCGCGAGGACGAAGAGTGCCTTCCCGAACTCCGACGGCTGGAACTGGATCGGCCCGACGTCGATCCACCGCTTCGAGCCGCGGATCGCCTCTGCGAAGACGAAGACGAAGATCATCAGGCCGATCGTCCCGCCGTAGACGACCCGCCAGTGCCGCCGCCACACGTCCGTCGGGATCACGATCGCGAGCACGAGCCCGACGGCGCCGAGCCCGGCGGCGATGCCCTGGCGGACGACGAAGTAGTCGGGGTTCCCCGGGACGTCGAACCGCGTGATCCCGGAGATCGCCCAGAGGCCGTAGGCGACGAGCGCCGCCGCCGCGACGAGCAGCACGAGGTCGAGGCGCCAGAGGAACCCCGTGAAGGTCAGGTCGCGCCGCTGCGCCGCGAGGCGGCCACGGCCGGCGTCGGCGATCACGTCCGGGCCCCCGTCATCAGTCCGTCTCCACGAGCACCTGGCTCTTCGCCTTGACGCCGAAGAACTTCTCGAAGACGCGCAGCGCGGCCGGCGCGGCGGCGGTCGAGCCGTGGCCGCCGTTCTCGATCACCGCGCACACGACGAGGCGCGCGACCTCGGTCTGCGCCGGCCCGTAGCCGCACCACCACGACTGGTCCTCGAGGTGCCCCGGCGGGTAGCCGGGGATCGGCACGACCTTCTCCGCCGTCCCGGTCTTGCCTGCGACGGGCACGGGGAAGCTCGCGAAGACGCCCGACGAGGTGCCGTAGGTCGAGTGCGTCGCCGAGTAGAGGCCGTCGCGGATCACCTGCAGGGCAGCCGGGTCGACGCCCATCGACTCGGGCGGGTCGGGCGCGAAGCGCCGGTCGACGACCGGCGACTGGCCGCCCGGCGCGGGGGTCTCGACCTGGGAGACGACATACGGCGTCACGAGCTTCCCGCCGTTCGCGAGCATCGCGTAGAAGCGCGCCATCTGGAGCGGCGTCACCGAGACGTCCTTCTGGCCGATCGAGAGCTGGATCGAGTCGCCCGGGTTCCACTCGGCGTCCCAGCCGGTGAACGTCTCCCGCCGCCACGCGGGCGTCGGGACGAGGCCGTCCTGCTCCGACCCGACGTCGATGCCCGTCGGGCTCCCGAACCCGAAGCGCCGCGCCCACTCCTGCATGCGCGAGCGGCCCCGCTTCCCGTCGAGGTAGAAGCGGTACCCGACCTGGTAGAAGTACGTGTCGCACGACCGCGCCAGGGCCTCGGGCAGCGTCATCGAGTGGTTGACGTACGGGTCCCAGTTGACGAACTCCTGCTCGTCGGCGCCGTAGGTGGCGCTCGGCGTGCACGAGAGCGACTGGTAGGGCTCGAGCAGGTGCTCCTGCATCGCCGCGAGCGCCGTGACGGGCTTCCAGATCGAGCCCGGCGGATACTCGCCGCTCGTCGCCCGGTTGATCCCCGGGTAGTTCGCCTTCTTCGCCGCCGCGTCGTTGACGAGCGGCTCGATCTTCTTCGGGTCGACCCGGCCGACGTAGACCGACGGCTTGTAGGTCGGCGTCGAGGCCATCGCCAGGACCGCACCGTCTCGCGGGTCGAGCGCCACGAGCGCGCCGCCGTTCGCGTACCAGGAGTCGTTCTCCCTGGCGGTCTGGATCCCGTACCGGAGCGCCCGCTCCGCCGCCCGCTGCAGCTCGATGTCGATCGTGAGCCGGACGGCCTTGCCGAGGCGCGCGTCGCGCCGGGCCTGGAGCGGCCCCTGCGGCCGGCCGAGCGAGTCCACCGTGATCTGCGCCTGACCGGCCTCGCCGCGGAGGTACTCGTCGAGCTTCGCCTCGACGCCGACCTTGCCGACCTTGTCGCCGGGGCGGTACAGCTTCGGCCGCGCGTCGAGCTCGTCCTGCGACACCTCGCCGACGTAGCCGAGGATCTGGGCGCCGAGCGCCTGGAACGGGTAGTGGCGCAGGTACGTCTGCTGGATCTGGACGCCCGGGAACTCGGACTGGTGCTCGTAGAGGTACGCGACCTGATCCTCCCCCACCGCGGTCTTGACCGTGATCGGGTTGACCGGGTCGGCAAACCGCTCGTCGACCTCCTTCGCGAGCACCGACGGCTTGACGTTCAGGACCTCGGCGAGCCGCTTGATCACGTCGTAGCGCCCGTTCTTCGGGAGGTCGCCGACCCAGAGCTTCACTGCCGTCCCTGCGATGTTGTCGACGATGACGCGCCCGCGCCGGTCGAGGATCGTGCCGCGCGGCGCCTCGATCCTGATCGTCCGGAGCTGGTTCCCCTGGGCCTCCGCGAGGTGCATGTCGCCCGAGAGGACCTGCAGCGACCAGAGGCGGAAGAAGAGGACGGCGAAGACGGCGAGCGCGACCACGCCGAGGACGCCGACGCGGAAGGCGAGACCCGGGGTCAGCCGGTAGGGAGCCTCGACGCCCGGGTCGGGAGGCAGGAAGCGCGACGACGGCGCCCGCGGCTCGCCGTAGGGGGCGTTCATCGTCTGCCGTGAGCGGGGAGGGGTGTGCCGGGAGGGCTCATACCAGCTCCACGCTGCGCACGCGCTCGACGGGGACGACCGGCGCCAGCAGCCAGCGGCAAAGGGCGTGGATCGGGATCACGAGCACGGCCGCGAGGACCGCGCTCGGGATCACGGTGACGAGCGCCGTGCGGCCCGAGACGGACTCGCCGAGCAGGAAGTGGAGCGCGACGCCGCCGACGACGGCGACGATCGTCAGGGCGAAGGCCGCGAGCGAGGGCGCGTACGCGCGGCCGCGACCGGTCGTCTCGCCGTAGCGGCCGCCCCAGTACCCCACGAGGATCAGCACGATCGACGTCGTCCCGAGCGTCCCCAGCGTCATCACGTCGACGAGCAGGCCGCCGAAGAAGCCCGCGACCGCGCCGGTCAGCGACCCCGCGACGAGCGAGATCGCGACGATCGTGACGAGCAGGAGATCGGGCTCGGCCCCGAGGAGTCGAAGACCGCTGATCGTCGAGACCTGGATGACGGCGGCGAGGAAGACCAGCGGCGCCACCCGGAGGGCGACGCTCACCGGCCGCCTCGATCGCGCGGCACGAGCACGAGGACGGCCTCGAGCGAGTCGAGGTCGGCGAACGGCGTCACCTGCACCTGGGTGTACGGGTCGGTGTCCGTGCGCCCGACGCTCGAGACGCGCCCGATGAGGATGCCCTTCGGGTAGATCGAGGCGAGGCGCTGCGAGCGCCAGCCCGCGGTGACGACCGTGTCGCCCACGCGGACGACGGACTCCTTGCCGACGCGGTCGAGCCGGAGAGGGGCCCGCGGCCCGTGCCCCGTGCGCACGACGCCGGCCGCGCCCGTCGCCGGGATCATCCCCGAGACGGCGCTCTGGTCGTCGGTCAGGAGCGTCACGCGCGCGGTTCGCGAGCCGATGCGGCTCACCGTGCCGACGAGCCCGTCCTGCGTCACGACCGGGTCGTCGACGGCGAGGCCGTCGTTACGGCCGGCCGCGATCACGATCGACTGGGCGTACGTGCCGGCGGGCCGCGCGATGACGCCCGTCGCGAGGCCGCGGTACCCCTCGGGAAAGCGGGGGCCGTCGAGGTACGCGAGCAGCTCCCGAAGGCGGACGTTCTCGCGGGCGGCGAGCCGGATCTGGGCCACCTGCTGCCGGAGGATCTCGTTCTCCTGGCGCAGCTCCTCGGCCTCCGACCGGGCGTCGAAGAGGCCGTCGACCCAGCCGTACGCGTCGCGGAACGGCTCGGCGATCCGATCGGCCGCCACCTGGAAGGGGCGCAGCACGGAGGCCGCGCGCTCCTGCGCGCTCGCCACCGGGCCGTCGTCCGAGTCGCGGAAGGAAAGCGTCACGAGGACGAGCGAGAGCAGCACGAGTCCGCCCACGACGAGCCTGCGCCGAAGCGTGGCGGAGGTTCGCGACGAGGACTTCCCTTCAGCGGAGCGCCGGACGCTGACGCCCAGCACCGCCGTCCGTGCGGTGCGGTTCCGGGGCACCGGAGAAGAGTACCGGGGTGTTCAGACTTCTCCCGCGAAGCGGGAATCCCGCCCGATGCGAGCGGCATCCCCGCCGCTCGGCAAACCGGCCTGCGGCGGCGAAGCCGACGCCCTGAAGGGGTCGGCTGCGCCGCCGCACGGGCTCATGCCGCGGATCGAAGTCGGCTGCGGAGCAGCTCGCGAACGCATAGCGGCGGTTGCCGTTGCGGCGGGCGCGGGCGCGGTTCGAGCGATGGATCGCCTCGAACTCCTCGAGGCTGCGACCGGAGCCGACCGCGACGCACGTGAGCGGGCTCTCGGCGAGGTGCACCGGCATCTGGGTCTCGTGGCGGAGGCGCTCGTCGAGGCCCTGCAGGAGCGCGCCGCCGCCGGCGAGGACGATGCCCCGGTCCATGATGTCCGCCGCGAGCTCCGGCGGCGTCTTGTCGAGCGTCGACTTGATCGCGTCGACGATCTGGCTGACGGGCTCGTCGAGCGCCCGGCGGATCTCGTCGGACGAGATGATCACCGTCTTCGGCAGGCCGGTGAGCATGTCCCGTCCGCGAACCTCCGCCTGCACCTCCTCGGGCATCGGGTGCGCCGAGCCGATCTCGAGCTTGATCTCCTCGGCCGTCTGCTGCCCGACGAGCAGCTTGTAGTCCTTCTTGATGTGGTTGACGATCGCCTCGTCCATCTCGTCGCCGCCGACGCGCAGCGACTGCGACACGACGATCCCGCCGAGCGAGATCACGGCGACCTCCGTCGTGCCGCCGCCGATGTCGACGATCATGTTCCCGGTCGGCTCGGCGACCGGGAGCCCGGCGCCGATCGCGGCCGCCATCGGCTCCTCGATCAGGTAGGCCTGGCGCGCGCCGGCGGAGAGCGTCGCCTCCTCGACCGCGCGCTTCTCGACCCCGGTCACGCCGGACGGCACGCAGACCACGACGCGCGGGTGCGCGAAGCGGTGCTGGTGCACCTTCTGGATGAAGTGGCGCAGCATCTGCTCGGTGACGTCGAAGTCGGCGATGACCCCGTCCTTCAGCGGACGGATCGCCGAGATCGAGCCCGGCGTGCGGCCGAGCATCCGCTTGGCCTCCACGCCGACGGCGTGCACGTCGCCCGTCCGCTGGTCGATCGCGACGACCGACGGCTCCGAGAGCACGATCCCGCGGCCGCGGACGTAGACGAGCGTATTGGCGGTCCCGAGGTCGACGGCCATGTCGCGGCCGCCGAAGCCGGTCATCGAGCGGAACATGCCCATAGGAGCGGTGAGTGTAGCTCGCGGCCGATTTGCAGCCTTTTCGCTGTCTCGTTCGCCAGGCGGGATCCGGCAGGAGCCGAATCCGCGGCTCGATCCCCGCCTACGGCGGGGCAGATCCCTGAAGGCGCCCGCTTCGCGGTCGCGAGCGACCTCCGCTAGCTCGAGCAACCGGGCGCCCGACGCTCGAGCAGGTCGACGAGGAGCGCGCCCGGGAGCCCGACGACGTTGAGGTAGTCGCCCTCGACCCACTCGACGAGCCGCCCGCCGAGGCCCTGGATCGCGTAGCCGCCCGCCCTGCCCTCCCACTCGCCGCTCGCGATGTACCGGTCGAGCTCCCGCTCGCCGAGCGGCCTGAAGCGCACGCGCGTCTCCGCGTGCTCGAGGTCCTCGCCCGCGTCGCTCAGCAGACAGACGCCGGAGAGCACCACGTGCGTCCGGCCCGCGAGCTCGCGGAGCACGAGCCGAGCGTGCTCCGCGTCGCGCGGCTTCGCGTAGACGATCCCGTCGAGGTGGACCGTCGTGTCGACGCCGAGCGTCACCTGTCCCGGCCGGTGCACCGAGCGCGCCTTGCCGACGGCGTGCTCCCGCACGAGCGCGACCGGGTCCGCGTCGGGCGGGTCGTGCTCCTCGTAGGCGGGCGCCTCCGCCGTGAAGGGCACCCGCAGCTGCTCGAGGATCGCCCGGCGCTGGGGCGACGTGGACGCAAGCACGAGCGGGTGCGTCATCGGGGCTTCGCAGCCACCCAGATCTCCTCGGCCGGCCATCGTCGCGCCCAGTCGGCCGAGAACGCCGCGTAGTACTCGTGGTCGCCCGCGTCGTCCGGTGCGTAGAGCTCGACGAGGTCGACGACCTCGAAGCCCGTCCGCCGTAGGAGGCGAAAGAGGTCGCCGTGGGGCAGCTGCCACTCGACGCCGATCTCGTCGGGCCACTCCATCCGCCCCATGCCCCGCTGTGGGCGCAGCAGCCGCTCCGCGGGCGGCCCTTCCTCGTCGGGAGCGCAGAGCAGCGACAGCGTGCTGTTGCGGAGGAACCAGAGCCGGCCGCCCGGCCGCAGGAGCCGATACGCCTCCGGCAGCCAGCGGTGCGGGTCGCACCAGATGCTCGCCCCGTACTCCGAGACGGCGAGGTCGAAGCTCCCCGAGGGGAGCGGCACGTCCTCGGCACTCGCCTCGACGAGCGGGAAGTGGAGCCCGAACTCCTCCTGGCAGCGACGCGCCGTCGCGAGCTGGGCCGGGGTGACGTCGACGCCGACCGGGCGCGCGCCGCGGCGGGCGAGCCACGCAGAGACGTACGCCGTGCCGCAGCCCAGCTCGACGACGTCCAGGCCGTCGACCTCGCCCAGCGTCTCGACCGACGCCTCGGGCACTCCGAAGACGCCCCAGGTGATCTCCTCGCGCCCCCACGCGTGACTCGCGCGACGATCGGTGTACTCGGCGTTCGCCGCCGTCCACGCCTCGCGGTTGCGACGCGCGTCCTCCGAGGGGTCGGCCATGGGCCTAGAGCAGGCCGTCGGGGAAGAACAGGCGCAACTCGCGGCGCGCGCTCGCCGTCGAGTCCGAGCCGTGGACGACGTTCTCCGAGAGAAGCGTCGCGTAGTCGCCGCGGATCGTCCCCGGCGCGGAGTCGGCGGGGTTCGTGGCGCCCATCAGCGACCGGACGCCGCCGATCGCGCCCTCGCCCCGCACCGCGAGCGCGAGGACCGGGCCGGAGGTGATGAAGTCGACCAGGTCGCCGAAGAACGGCTTGCCCTTGTGCTCGCCGTAGTGCTCGCGGGCGAGCGCCTTCGAGACCTTGAGGAGCCGGGCGCCGCGCAGCTCGTAGCCGCGGCGCTCGAAGCGCGCGACGATCTCGCCGCAGAGGCCGCGGTTGACGCCGTCGGGCTTCACCAGCACGAGTGTGGTCTCGACCGCCATCGGGCGGGAAGCCTAGTCGGAGCCGCGCGAGCGCCGCCGCCGAAGCGGCTGCAGGACGTCCTCGCCGGTGACGATGCCGGGCGGGACGGGAGTCGCACAGTACGGGCACACCTGCCAGATGGGCTCGAGCGGGGACGCGCACTCGGCGCACGCCTGCTTGAGCCGGGTCGTGCAGACGGGACAGACGAGGTACGACGGGTCGACGTCGCCGCGGCAGACCGGGCAGCGGAGGTCGCGCTCCGCGAGCTGCTCCTCGATCGCGAGGATCTCGAGCTCGCGCTCCCGGACGTCCTCGAGGTACTCGGGCGGCCGGAAGAGCATGTAGATCAGCGGCCCGATGAACGGGGGGACCGCGCCGAGGAGCGTCGCCATCGCGATCAGCCAGGGATCCTCGATCCGGCGCCGCGCGTCCTTGTAGACCCAGTAGACGGTCGCCGCCCAGAAGACGAGCGCGAAGAAGATCGCGAGGTTGCGGACAACCCCCCACGTGTCGGATTCGAAGAAGGTGTCGTCGGCGGCGGCGGCGAGGAACACGCGTGTCCTAGAGAAGGAGCTTGCCGAGGATATACCCGACGGCAAACGCGCTTCCGACGATCGCGACCAGGACGAACGTCGCGAAGCCGAGCACGGTGAGGCGCTCGCGCATGCGCCCCCGCCCCTTCACGAGGGCTCCTCGAGATCGCCGAGCAGGTAGAGCGAGCCCGTCACGAGCACCGGCTCCCCGAGCGCGTGGCCGCGCGCGAGCGCCGCACGGGGCTCGGGCACGGCCTCGACGTGGTCGAAGTGCGCGCCGGCCCGGGCGGCCAGCTCGCCGGCGGCGAGGGCGCGGGGGTTGGACGACGTGCACGCGACGAAGCGGCGGCCGACCGTCGCGAGCACCCGGAGCATCTCCTCGACGTCCTTGTCCGCGAGGATCGACGCGACGACCGTGTAGTCGCCGGGCGGGAGGTGGTCGACGAGCCAGCGGACACCTCCCGGATTGTGCGCGCCGTCGCGGATCTCGCCAGGCCGGGCCTCCAGGCGGCCGGGCAGCGTCACGCCGGCGAGCGGAGCGCGGTCGACAGGCGCGCCGAGGAAGGCCTCCGCCGCGGCCACCGCCAGCTCGGGGGCCCCGCCGCGCGCGACGAGCACCGCGCCCGCGCCCGCCGCCCGGGCCGCCCCCTCCCACTCCGGCTCGCCGAGGACGACGGTGCAGCCGGGGCGGACGACGGCGAGCTTCTCGGCGGCGATCGCCTCCCGCGTCTCGCCGAGGACATCCGTGTGGTCGAGCGAGACGTTCGTCAGCACGACGACGCGGACGCCGTCGAGCACGTTCGTCGCGTCGTGGCGTCCGCCGAGGCCCGCCTCGATCGCCGCCGACTCGACGCCCGCATCGCGATAGGCGAGGAACGCCGCGGCGGTGAGCACCTCGAACTGGGTCGCGCCGATCGGCTCCGCGTGCGGCCGGACGGCCTCCAGCGGCCCGTCGAGCTCCACCTCGGCCCCGTTCACGCGGACGCGCTCCGACCACGAGCGGACGTGCGGCGAGAGGAACGCGCCCGTGCGCAGCCCGCGGGCGAGCAGCAGGGCCTCGACCATCCGCGTCGTCGTCGACTTGCCGTTCGTGCCGACGACGTGGACCGCGGGCAGGCCGGCCTGCGGCTCACCGAGGGCCGCGAGAAGCTCGCGCATCCGGCCGAGCCCGAACCCGTCCCGCGGCCACGGGGTGAGCTGCTCGAGCCAGGCGACACCGCGGACGGCCGCCATCGAACCGGTCAGGAGCCGAGGAGCTCCAGCTCGCGCCGGTAGCGATCGAGCTTGCCGCGCTCGGCCTCGACCACCTCGGCGGGCGCGTTGGCGACGAACCGCTCGTTGGCGAGCATGCCTTCCGCGCGCGCGATCTCCTTGCGGAGGCGATCCAGCTCCGCCTCGAGGTCGCCGTCGTCCCGGCGCCGCTCCGGCCGGACGACGGCCGCGAAGACGCGCCGCTCGTCCTCGCTCGCGAGGTCGACCTGCACGCCGCTGCGCCGGAAGACCTGGGCCGCCTCGCGGACGCGGTCGAGCGCCGGCGTCGCCTCGGCGTACGCGTCGTCGGGCTCGGGCCACGGCGAGACGACGAGTCGCCTCTCGCGGTCCGGCAGCTGCGTCCAGATCTCCTCCGTGACGTGCGGCATGAGCGGGTGCAGGAGCGCGAGGAGGAGCTCGAGGGCGCGGAGCGCGGTCGCACGAGCGTCGTCGTCGCCGTCGTAGAGGCGCCCCTTGACCGCCTCGGCGTACCAGTCGCAGAAGTCGTCGAACGTGACGCGGTAGAGGACACTCGTCGCCGCCGCGAAGTCGAAGCGCTCCCAGGCCGCCTCGACCTCGTCGCGGGCGGCGTCGAGGCGGGCGAGGATCCACCGCTCCTCGAGCGTCGCGGGCCGCGCCTCGGGCGTCACGCCCTCCGTCGTCTGGAGGACGAGCCGAGCGACGTTCCAGAGCTTCGTCGCGAGCTTGCGCCCCTCCTCGATCGCACCGACCGAGTAGCGGACGTCCTGCGTGGAGGAGATCTTGAGAAGCCCGTAGCGGGTCGCGTCCGCGCCGTGGGCCTCGATCGGCTGCATCGGGTCGATCCCCGTGCCGAGGCTCTTCGACATCCGCCGCCCGTCGGCGGCGAGGACGGTCGAGGTGATGATCACGTCGGTGAACGGCACCTCGCCGAGGAGGTGGAGGCCCGCGAAGATCATGCGGTTCTCCCAGAGCCGGATGATCTCCCGGGCGGTGACGCTGACGTCGCCGCGGTAGTAGCGCTCGAGCTCCGGCGTCGACTCGGGCCAGCCGAGCGTCGCGAACGGCCAGAGCGCGGAGCTGAACCAGGTGTCGAGCACGTCGGGGTCGCGCTCGAGCGCGCCCGAGCCGCACTCGGCGCACGCCTCCGGCGGCGGCCACGCGCAGGTCAGGTGCCCGTCGGCGCACGTCCAGATCGGGATCTGGTGACCCCACCAGAGCTGCCGCGAGACGCACCAGTCGGGCGCCTGCTCGAGGGACTCGATCGCAAAGCGGTGCTGGCTCTCGGGGTGGTAGCGGACGCGCCGCTCACGCAGCGCCTCGATCGCCGGGCGCGCGAGCTCGTCCATCCGGCACCACCACTGGGGCGAGACGAGCGGCTCGATCCGCGAGTGGCAGCGCTCGCACGTCCCCACCGAGTGGCGGTAGGGCTCCCGCTTCTCGAGCTGGCCCCGCTCCTCGAGCCAGGCGACGATCCGCGCGTCGGCCTCCGCCTGCGTCACGCCCTCGAAGCCCTCTGCCGTGAGCCGGCCGTCAGGCCCGATCACGGTCAGCGTCTCGAGGTCGTGGTCGCGCCCGATCTCGAAGTCGATCGGGTCGTGGCCGGGCGTGACCTTGAGCGCGCCCGTGCCGAACTCGGGCTCGACGCGCGCGTCGGCGATCACGGGCACCCGCCGCCCGACGACCGGGACGACGACCTCGCGGCCGATCGCGTCGCGATAGCGCGCATCGTCCGGATGGACCGCGACGGCGACGTCGGCGAGCATCGTCGCCGGCCGCACGGTCGCGAGCGTGATCGAGCCGTCGCCGTCGGCGAACGGGTACCGCGCGTACACGAGCGTGTCGTCGACCTCCGCATGCTCGACCTCGAGGTCGGAGATCGCCGTCTCGTGGTGCGGGCACCAGTTGACGATCCGGTTCGCCCGGTAGATCCAGCCGGCCTCCCAGAGGCGCACGAAGAAGGTCATCACCGAGGCGACGTACGCCTCGTCCATCGTGAACCGCTCCCTGGCGTAGTCGAGCGAGGCGCCGAGCCGGCGGTACTGGCTCATGATCGTCCGTCCGGTCTCGTCGAGCCAGCGCCACGTCCGCTCGAGGAACGCGTCGCGGCCGAGCTCCTGCCGCGAGGTTCCCTCCGCGACGAGCTGCTTCTCGACGACGTTCTGCGTCGAGATCCCGGCGTGGTCGTAGCCGGGCTGCCACAGCGTGTCGAACCCGCGCATCCGGTGCCAGCGGACGAGGACGTCCTGCAGCGAGCCGTTCAGCGCGTGCCCCATGTGCAGCTCTCCGGTCACGTTCGGCGGAGGCACGCAGATCACGTAGCTCTCGTCGGAGCGCGCGCCCGCGCCGGCGGCGTAGAGCCCCTCGGACTCCCACGCCTGCTGCCAGCGCCGCTCGACCGCGGCCGGGTCGTACACCGTCTCCATGGCGGCGAAGTGTAGGTCTGGCGACTGCGACGCCGGCCGGTCGGCTAGCGTCGCGCGGCTACCGGGGACCGGCGCACGCCTTAGCCCGACGTCCCGTCGGCGACCGCGTCGAGCTCGTCCGGGACGCCGTGCGTGACGAGCGTCGGGTTGAGCCCCTTCGCGATCGTCTCGCGGGTGATGACGCACTTCGACACGTCTCGCCGAGACGGGAGCTCGAACATCACGTCGAGCAGCGCGCCCTCGATGATCGAGCGGAGGCCGCGGGCGCCGGTCTCGCGCTCGAGCGCGTGGTCGGCGATCTCCCAGAGCGCGTCGTCCGTGAAGACGAGCTCGATCGAGTCGTACCCGAAGAAGCGCTGGTACTGGCGGACGAGCGCGTTCTTCGGCTCGGTCAGGATCCGCACGAGGTCGTCGCGGCGCAGCTGGTGCACGGCCGAGACCACCGGCAGGCGGCCGATGAACTCGGGGATCAGCCCGAAGTTCATGAGGTCCTCCGGCATCACGTGCGAGAGGAGGTCGGAGGCCTCCTCCGACCCCTTCGAGCGCACCTCGGCGCCGAAGCCGACGGCGTTGCGACCCGTGCGCCGCGCGATGATCTTGTCGAGCCCGGCGAACGCGCCGCCGCAGATGAAGAGGACGTTCGTCGTGTCGATCGTGAGGAACTCCTGGTGCGGGTGCTTCCGGCCGCCCTGCGGCGGCACCGACGCGACCGTGCCCTCGAGGATCTTGAGCAGCGCCTGCTGGACGCCCTCGCCGGAGACGTCGCGCGTGATCGACGGGTTGTCCGCCTTGCGCGCGATCTTGTCGACCTCGTCGATGTAGATGATCCCCGTCTCGGCCTTCTTGATGTCGAAGTCGGCCGCCTGGATCAGCTTCAGGAGGATGTTCTCGACGTCCTCGCCGACGTAGCCCGCCTCGGTCAGCGCTGTCGCGTCCGCGATCGCGAACGGGACGTTGAGGATCCGCGCGAGCGTCTGCGCGAGCAGCGTCTTGCCGCAGCCGGTGGGGCCGAGCAGGAGGATGTTCGACTTCTGCAGCTCGACGTCCGCCTCGTCGGTCTGGCCCATGCGGACGCGCTTGTAGTGGTTGTAGACGGCGACCGCGAGGGTGCGCTTCGCCTCCTCCTGGGAGACGACGTAGTCGTTCAGCACCGAGTAGATGTCGCGCGGGCGCGGGAGGTTGTCGAGGTCGAGCGTCGTCGGGGCCGTGAGCTCCTCGTCGATGATCTCGTTGCAGAGATCGATGCACTCGTCGCAGATGTAGACCCCGGGCCCGGCGATCAGCTTCTTCACCTGGCGCTGGCTCTTCCCGCAGAAGCTGCAGAGCAGCTGCTCGTTTCCCTCGCTCGCTCGGGCCACTTCTCTCCTTATAACGCGGACAATGCGGGCTCGGCTACCCCGGACAGCGGTGCCGCCGGGCTCAGCGGTGGGCGATCACCCGGTCGATGATGCCGTACTCCTGGGCCTCCTCGGAGGTCATGAAGTAGTCGCGATCCATGTCCTGGCGGACCTTCTCGACGTCCTGGCCTGTGTGGTGCGACATGATCTCCTCGAGCTTTCTCTTCAGCGCAATCGTCTCGCGGGCGTGGATCTCGATGTCCGAGGCCTGGCCCTGGTAGCCGCCCCACACCTGGTGGATGAGGACCCTCGAGTTCGGCAGCGCCGTCCGCTTCCCTTTCGCGCCGCCGGCGAGGAGGAGCGCGCCCATGCTCATCGCGATCCCGACGCAGGTCGTCGCCACGTCGGGCTTGATGAACTGGATCGTGTCGTAGACCGAGAGCCCGTCGTAGACCGAGCCGCCGGGCGAGTTGATGTAGAGGTTGATGTCCTTGTCCGGGTCCTCGGACTCGAGGTGGAGGAGCTGCGCGTTGATCAGGTTCGCGATCTGCGAGTCCACCTGGGTCCCGAGGAAGATGATCCGCTCGTTCAGCAGGCGTGAGTAGATGTCGAACGACCGCTCGCCGCGCGACGTCTGCTCGATCACCATCGGGATCAGTGGGCTCATCGACTCTCCTCGCTTCCGGGTGTCCACAATTTCGTTTCGCCGGCAGGCTTCTCCTTGTCCGGCGTCCAGATCGCCTCGCGCGCGGCGTGCTGCTCGGGCGCGATCGGCTTCACGTCGGCCGCGAGGCGGTCGAGCGCGGCCCGTAGCTGGAGGTCCTCGCGCAGCGCCTCCTGGTGCCCGTGCGCCCAGATGTCCTCGATCATCGCGTCGGCGTCCTCGCCTGCGGCCTCCGCC
Source organism: uncultured Actinomycetes bacterium (assembly GCA_963748255.1). Taxonomy (GTDB): domain Bacteria; phylum Actinomycetota; class Thermoleophilia; order Gaiellales; family Gaiellaceae; genus Gaiella. Next base: position 154,761 of record CAVVIL010000015.1, read on the forward strand.
TGCTCGCGGATCAGGTCCTTGACCTCGTCGTCGGAGACGGTGATCCCCGCCTTCTCGGCGAGAGCCTCGAGCGCGAGCTCACGGGCGACCGACTGGGCCGCTTCGTCGCGGATCTGCGCCGTCAGCACCTCGGGCGTCTGTCCCGTTGCGGCGAAGTAGGCATCCGGGGTGATGCCGCGGTTGGTCAGCGAGCGGACGAAGCCGTTCAGCAGCTCGCGCGCGCGGCTCTCGACGAGCGGCCCGGCACCCTGGACGTTCGACGCGCGCACGAGCTCGTCGACGGCGGCGGCGCGGTAGGCGCCCTCGATCCGCTCGTCGAGCGCGGCGCGCAGCCGGCCCTCGATGTCGCCGCGCAGCTCGCCGATCGTGTCGAACTCGCTCGCCGAGCGCGCGAGCTCGTCGTCGACCTCGGGCAGCACCTTCTCGTTGACGTGCTTGACGGTCACGTCGACGGTCGTCTCGGCCCCGTCCGCGAGGCTGTAGCGCACGGTGCGCGTGTCGCCGACCGAGGCGCCGATGATCGCCTGCTCGATCTCCGGGACGAGGCGCCCCGAGCCGAGCTCGACGACCGTGTCGGACTGCCCGTCGCCGTCCGCGCCGGCAAGGTCGACGACGACGGTGTCGCCCTCCTGCGCTGCCCGGTCGTCCGCGGGCGCGAGCTCGGCGACCGAGCTCCGCAGCGCATCGAGCTCCGCCTGGACGAGCTCCTCGGGCACCTCGGCCTCCTGCCTGGGCACCTCGAGCGTCGTCCAGTCGACGATCTCCGGCGTCGGCTGCACCTCGACGGTCGCGCTGAAGCTCCAGGGCTCCGCCTCGGTCGCCGGCAGCTCGAAGTCGTACTCGGGCGTCGCGATCGGCCGCAGCCGCGACTGCGCGGCCGCGTTCCAGAACCAGCCGCCGATGTGCGACTCGACCGCCTCCGCCCAGAGCCGGTCCTTGCCGACGTTCGCGAGCAGCACCTGGCGCGGCACCTTGCCCTTGCGGAAGCCGGGGATCCGGACCGACCCGGCGAGGTCGGACGCGGCATGCTCGACCGCGTGCTCGAGCTCGTGCGGCGAGACGTCGACCGTGAGGCGGACGCGGTTCCCGCCGAGCTCCTCGACCTGGCTCATACGGTGATTCAAGCAGAGGGCGGATTCCTCGCCGCGGAGAGTGCTCCGCAGCGAAGAGTCCTGGTCGCTTCCCTGGCAACGAGGTCTTGCGGCGGCGAAGCCGACGCCTCTGGGGTCTGCCCCGCCGGAGGCGGGGATCAAGAGCGGCGGGAATCCGCTCCTGCGGATTCCCGCTTCGCGGGCAAGCGGTGGCAATGCGGGCGAGAGGACTCGAACCTCCAAGGGCCGAAGCCCACCGGGACCTAAACCCGGCGCGTCTGCCAGTTCCGCCACACCCGCGTTCGCTCCGAGCCTAACGGCCGAGCAGGAGCCCGACGGTCTCGCGCACCGAGTCGAAGACGAGGCCCCCGAGCGCGATCAGCGCGAACGACGCGAACGCGACGAACGGCTCGTTCGCCTGGATCACCAGCAGTCCGCAGAACGCGCCGACGACGAGACAGGCGGTCGGGAGGGGGCGGCGGGTCTTCGTCCCGAGGACGAGGCCGGCGACGAACACGAGGCCGAACACGATGATCCCCAGCGCCATCGGGGTCCGAGCCTAGGACCTGGACCGGACGGACCGGACCGCGCGGGGCGCGCGCGGCTCAGGCGGCGCGCTCGGCCTCGCGCCGCTCGCGCAGGTGCGCGACCACGACGCGGGCGACAGTCGGGTCGTACTCGGCGCCCGCGCCGTCCTCGAGCTCGGCGAGCGCGTCGGTCTCCGTCAGCGCGTCCCGGTACGGGCGCGCCGCCGTCATCGCGGTGAACGCGTCGCAGACGCGGATGATCCGTGAGGCGAGCGGGATGTCCTCGCCCACCAGACCGTCGGGGTACCCGCTCCCGTCCCAGTTCTCGTGGCTCGAGCGGACGAGCGGCGAGACGTCCTTCAGCGCCGGCGAGGCGCGCAGGATCCGCTCGCCCACGACGGTGTGCTGGCGGATGAACTCCCACTCGCGCTCGTCGAGCGGCCCCCGCTTGCGCAGGATCTCGTCCGGCACCGCGAGCTTGCCGAGGTCGTAGAGCTGTGACGCGCGGAAGAGGTCGTCGAGCTCGGCCGCCCCGAGCCCCAGGCGCCGCCCGATCTCGACCGAGAGCGAGGCGACGCCCTCGACGTGGGCCTGGAACTCCGGCTCGCGGGTCGTCAGCGCCTCCAGGAGGACGTGCATCGTGCGGTCCGAGTCGTCGCGCCGCGAGCGCTTCTGCGCGTAGAGCCGCTCGTCGGCGACGCCGAGCGCGTGGCTCGCGTCGGCCGCCTCGTCGGGCAGGAGCACGGCGCCGAAGGAGCTCGAGACGTCGAAGGCCTCGCCGTGCTCGGAGAGGGCCCGGACGGCAGCGTCGACCAGCGCCTCCTCGTCGCCCTCCCCGACGCGCACGAGCACGCAGAACTCGTCGCCCCCGAGCCGGTAGGCCGCGCCGCGGTCGCCCGGGACGAGCGCGAGCTTCGCGCCGAGCCGGACGAGGAGCGCGTCCCCGGCGGGGTGCCCGAACGTGTCGTTGTAGCCCTTGAAGCCGTCGAGGTCGAAGACCATCAGCATCGTCGGCGCCGGCCGGTCCTGCTCGAGCGCCGCGTGGAGGTCGACCAGGAGCCTGCGCCGGTTCCCGAGACCGGTGAGCGCGTCGGTGACGGCGTCGTGCCGCGTGAGCACGTAGAGCCGCGCGTTCTCCCGGAACGTCAGCACGAGCCGCACGAGCACGAGGGCGAGCGCGAGCGCGGCAAGGGCGACCGCGGCGACGTTCACCTGCTCGAAGTGGTCGACGACGAGCACGCCGATCGCGGTCACGGCGCAGAGGAGCGGAACGGCGAGGAGCGGGCGGCCCTGGACGTCGAGCGCGCGCTCGTCCCGCGCGCTGGTCCACGCGGCGGCGGCGATGAGGAGGGACGAGAGCGGCCACAGCACGTCGATCGCGCCGCCCGGCTGGTACGTGTCGACCTCGAACAGGTAGATGGCGTCGGGGATCGCGGTCGCCAGGAGGCCCAGCGCCAGGAGCAGCCAGCGGCGCTCGAGCCGCCAGCCGGCGAGCGAGACGATCCCGACGACGGCCGAGAGCAAGAGGACGTCGCCGAACGGGTAGGCGATGTTGGTCGCGATCGCGCTCCGCGAGCCCTCGGCGCCGCGGATCACGACCTCGACCAGCACGGCCGAGCCGAGCGCCGCGGCGGCGACGGAGGCCGTCAGCCCGTCGAGCCAGAGCGTGCCGGTGACGAACCGCGCCCGTTTCCGCAGCAGCAGCACGATCCCGACGTAGAGCAGCGGGTAGAACGCGAGCCACCCCGCATCCGCGAGCGACGGGAACTCGACGGGATCCGCGAGCAGGAAGTAGAGCTCGCCGAACGCCGTCGAGGCGAGCGCGAGGGCGATGAGGCTCCAGGCCAGGCGGTCGCGCGCGACGAGCAGGGGCCGCGACGCGGCGATCGCGACCGCGATCAGGAAGAGGGCGTGGTAGAGCCAGACGTCGACGATCCGCTCCAGGGCGGGACCGGGGTCGGGTACGAGGAGCCCCACGAAGTAGACGCCACAGATCGCGAACGCGACCGTCAGCGCCGCGCGGGGCCAGGCGCGCCGGATCGACATCTCGAATGTCCATCGGCGCAAGCCGCCTCTCGCTTGAGCGCGAGCGCGGCGATCCGCGTGTGCGAGCCTTCGCCCGTGCGCGCCCGGGCCCCGTGGTATCGACGCCGACTCGGCAGGCTGGCCGGCGTCTCCGCCGCGCTCGTGGTGGCCGCTGCGCTCGTGGGGTTCGCCGGGCCCGGCACCGGGGCGTGGCGCGTCGCCCAGGTCGTGCTCGTGACGCTCGCCGCGGCGGTCTACCTCGTCGCCCTCGTCCGCTCGCCCGACTGAGCCGCGACGGGATCGCACGAGATGTCGATCTCGGCCCGGCGCGATCGTCCACCGGGCGAGACCACCCGATCAGCCACCGAGAGGAGCGACGATGAGGTACCTGCTGCTGGTCTGCTGGGACAGGGAGCGGATGGACGCCCAGGACGAGCCCGAGCCCGGGGCGGCGCCCGACGACGAGGGCTTCCCGTGGGTCGACGACCTCCGGGCACGCGGGATCTGGGTCACGGGCGACCAGCTCGCGCCGCCCCGCCGCGGGCGGTCGGTACGCGTCCGCGACGGCAGGACGGTCGTCACCGACGGCCCGTTCGCAGAGACGAAGGAGGCGGTCGGCGGGTTCGACCTGCTCGAGTGCGCGAGCCTCGAGGAGGCCGTCGAGATCGCCGCGACGCACCCGCTGGCGCAGATCGGCACGATCGAGGTGCGCCCGCTCTGGGGCGTCTGAGGCGCGCGGGCGGCCTCCGGGGAGGCGTGGCGCAGGACCGCCCGGAGAGACTCGATCTTCCCGGCTGCTTCGGCGTTCGCCCGCGAACGATGACTCCGGCGCGATCGTCGAGTCCTACGATCGATCACTACGTCTCCGGGAAAGGAGCATGCGATGGGCAAGTGCAAGGTGAGCATCTCGATGTCGCTCGACGGCTACGTCGCCGGCCCCGACCAGAGCGTGAAGAATCCACTCGGGATCGGCGGAGAGCAGCTTCACGACTGGGTGGTTCCGCTCAGGGCGTTCCGCGAGGGCCACGGGCAGCAAGGCGGCGAGGTCAACGCCAGCACGCCGATCGCCGAGGGGATCCTCGGCAACGTGGGCGCGACCATCATGGGCCGCAACATGTTCGGCGGCGGGCCTGGACCGTGGGCTGACGACCCCTGGACGGGCTGGTGGGGGGACGACCCGCCCTACCACAGCTCGGTCTTCGTTCTCACCCACCACGCGCGCGAGCCCCTGGAGATGCAGGGCGGAACGACCTTCTACTTCGTCACGGATGGAATCGAGTCGGCCCACGAGCAGGCCCGGGCAGCCGCCGGCGACAAGGACGTGTCTATCGGCGGCGGTGCGAGTGCCGTGCAGCAGTACCTGGCGGCGGGTCTGCTGGACGAGATCCTCGTCTCCATCGTCCCTGTGCTGCTCGGAGGCGGCGCACGGCTGTTCGACAACCTCGGCGACCCCAAGCCCGGGCTCGAGCAAGTCGAGGCGATCGACGCGCCCGGAGTCACGCACGTCAGATACGCGCGCGTCTAGACGGGGCGGCGCGCGCCGGCGCGGCGGCGTCCGCAGTCGGATCGAGCGGCTACCGGTGACGGAATGGCCCCGGGAGGGATCGAACCTCCGCACGCAGGTTCGAAGCCTGCCGCTCTATCCACTGAGCTACGGGGCCGGTCGCGTCTGAGGGTAGACGCTCGTGCCGAGAAGGTGGCGGACGGGACTCGAACCCGCGACCACCGGGACCACAACCCGGGGCTCTACCAGCTGAGCTACCGCCACCGCGCGACGACCCCCACGATAGCTCCCGCTCCCGTCCCGCACCGGGGTTGGCCATCGGGCAGGCGCGACACGGTCCACCGCCGCACGGCCCGCCGGTAGCGCTCAGCGCTCCGCGCGACGGCCGAGACGGGCAAGCACCTCGGGCAGCGGCTCGCCGTCCGGCACGTCCTCCGGCGCCGCCGCGACCGCAACCTCTGCGAGCTCCGCGTACACCTCGCCGAACGCCGCGAAGAGCTCGGGGGGCAGCCCGGCCGACGCCTGCGTCGCGGCGATCTCGTCCATCTCGGCGACGTAGCGCCAGGCCTTCGCCGAGGCGCGCCCGAGCGTGGTGCCGGCTCGCGCGGGATCGACCATGCCGGTCTCGGCGAGATCGTCCAGCACCGGCTCCAGGACGCCGAGAGCGTGCGCGGTGCGGAGCGCCTGCGCGAGCACCGCGACCCGTCCCTTGTAGACCGAGGCCGTGCACATCTTCACGGCGGACGCGAGCCCGACGCGCTCGCCGACGACCCGCCGCTCGACGCCTTCCAGGGGCAGCGCCGCGACCTCGGGCGCCCGGGGGCCCGAGAGGTACACGGTCGTCGTGCCGGGCCGCTGCGGCGGCGGCCCGGAGATCGACCCGTCGACCGTCGCGACGCCTGCGGCGGCGAGCGTGTCGGCGAGCTCGGCGACGCCGGCCGGCGCGATCGCGTTGAGGTCGGCGAACAGCCGGCCGGAGGCCGCGGGGTGTGCCGCGACCTCGAGCGCCACCTTGCGCGCGGCGCCCGGCGGCACGACCGAGAGGACGATCTCGCTCGCGGCGAGCAGCGCCTCGAGCGAGCCGACGTCGTCGAGGCCCGCCTCCGTCGCTCGGCGATGTGACCGCTCCGACCGGCCGTCGAGCGCGACGACGACCGACGCCCCACCGTCGCGGAGGCGCGCCCCGAGGGCGCTCCCCATCTCGCCCGCACCGATCAGCCCGACGGCCATCGGCCTGAACGTAGCGAGCACCGGGGTCGGATGACGGGAACGCCGCAGCCGCCGTAGACTCGACCGGTCGCGTGGGGGGCTGCTCTATCGCACCGGAGAGCTGGCGGCGCGGCGCCGGTGGCCGTGCTCGCCGTCTGGCGCTGGATGCGCCCGGGAGGATTCGAACCTCCGACCCGCGGATTAGAAGTCCGCCGCTCTGTCCCCTGAGCTACGGGCGCTCGCCAGTGAGGGTACTGCGTCCCGCGGAGCGTGGACGGCCGCCAGCGTGCCCCGGCGGAGCCAGCCCACGCCCGCACCGAGCAGAGCGATCGCGGCACCGACGCCGAACGCCCAGCGGACGCCGCGCTCCTCGACGACGACCCCGGCGACCGCCGCTCCGAGCGCGTAGCCGACGGAGATCGCCGTCCCGAACCACGCGAACGCCTCCGCCGCGGTGCCTGCCCGGGCGCTGCGGTCGATCATCGTGTAGAGGGCGGCGACGGTCGGGGCGATCGGGAGGCCCGCGACGAACGAGAGCAGCGCGAGCGTCGGCAGCGAGACAGCGAGCTGGAGCGCGAGGAGCCCGGCTGCGACGCCGACCGCGCCGAAGATGAAGCGGCGAAGGTCGTTCCCGATCGGCCGCAGGCCGCTGACGAAGCCTCCGACGAGGCTCCCGGCCGCGAAGCACCCGAGTGCGATCCCGCCGAGCTCGCGCGCGCCGTGCTCTTCCGCGAACGCGGGCATCGCGAGCTCGCACGCGCCGAACCCGAGCCCGACGAGCGCCGCGTAGAGGACGATCGTCCGGACGCCCGGGGACGCCAGCGCGCCGAGGACACCGGCGCTCGACGCGCGCGACGGAGGGGTGTCGCGGACCGGGGCGAGCCGGGCGGTCGCGAGCGTGCCGACGAGGCACGCGAGCGCGGCGCCGGCGACCGCGACGAGCGGGTCGATCGCGGCGAGCGCGGCGGCGAGCAGCGGGCCGACGACGAAGAAGAGCTCCTGCACCGACGCCTCGAACGCGTACGCGGTCGTGCGGAGGTCGCCGGGCGCGAGCCGCGGCCAGACGACCCGCACGGTCGCCGAGACCGGCGGGAGGACGAAGCCGGCGAGCGCGGCGACGACCGCGATGGGGACGGTGCCGGCGTCGACCGCGGCCAGGACGACGACGAGCCCGAGGAGGGCGGCGTAGCCCACGGCGCCGTACCGCAGGACGGAGCCGGGCCCACGCCGGTCGACGCGCCTGCCCCGGATCGGGGCGCCCAGGCCGAGCGCGATCGAGTACACCGCGACCACCACGCCCGCCGCGCCGTAGCCCTCGCCCTCGCCGCGGACGAGCAGCAGGAGCGCGAACGGCGTCATCCCGAGCGGCACGCGGCCGAGCAGCGACCAGCCGACGAGGGCCTTCGCATGCGGGACGCGGAGGAGCGCCCGGTACCGCTCGAGACCGCTCACGGAGCGTGGAGGACGGGCCCGGTCAGGGCGTCGCGGCGCACCCGGGTCAGGCTACTTCCTCCCGGCGCTCCTCCTCGGCGAGGAACCGGACGAACCAGAGGACGAAGACGACGAAGAAGACGATCGACTGCTCCGCCGCCATCGTCATCCCCCCGAGCTGCTGGTCCTCGACCCGGGTCAGCCCCCAGACGCGCTCCGGCGCGCCGGCGTAGAAGTCGTAGAGCGGCTCCGGGACGAGCGCGAGCACGAGCCCGACCGGCGCCGAGAGGACGAACGCCGCGAACGCGTACCCGGCGCGCGCGACCGCGGGGAGCGCGTGCGGCGCGTCCTGCCAGACGCACCACCAGAAGAGCAGCCCGCTCGCGAGGTACGTGGCGTGCTCGAGCGGGAGCAGCGTGTGCGGGTGCTCGAGCGCCGCGTCGTAGAGCGCGGGGACGTGCCAGACGGCATAGGTCGCGATCCACAGCGGCAGGGCGACGACCGGCCGGGTCAGGAACCGCACGGCGGCGGGCCGCGCGAGCCGCTCGGCGAGGCCGGGCGGGATGCCGAGGACGAGCAGGAGCGGCGCCCACTCCGCGAGCACGACGTTCTGCAGCAGGTGGCCCCAGACGAGGTAGTCGCGGGCGATCGTGTCGAGCGGGCTCGCAAGCGCGACCGCGAGCAGTGCGCAGCCCGCGACGAACGAGACGAGCCGGGCGGCGCTCGCCTCCCGGCGGGCGACGACCAGGTACCCGGCGGCGAGCAGGAGCGGGACGATCGCCTCCGGGCTCCACGACCACGCACCCGGATCCACGACGCTACGCTACTTCGGCGCGGGTGTAGCTCAGTTGGTAGAGCGTCAGCCTTCCAAGCTGAATGTCGCCGGTTCGAGCCCGGTCGCCCGCTTCGGCCTCGCAGGCGATTCGCGGGCCGACCCGAAGGCCGCGGCGCGTAGGGTCAACGGCCGCTGGCCGAGAAGTGCTGGTAGTCCCGGCTGCCCGACCAGCGCCCGCCCCACGCCCAGCCCGCGGCGGCGAACGCCCTGACGACGACGCCGCCCTCCACCGCCATGCCGGGGCGGTACGGAGCGCGCCGCAGGTACGGGCGGCTCGCGCGGTGCGAGGACGTGCCGTCGGCGTAGACGTACGGGTTCTCGATGGGGTTCAGGTCGATCGCGCGGCCGTAGGCGTGCTCCGACCATCGACTCGTCCCCTCGACCGGACGGCAGTTGAACGCGGAGGTGTTGTCCGCCTCGATCGAGCGGAAGTCGCTGCCGCCGTATGCGTCGACAGGGACCATCCGGCGGATCGGGAAGCGCGCCGCATAGAGCCGCCGGAGGACGCCCGCGACGTCCTGCGCGACGTCCCGGTGGACGACGATCCGGCCGGTGTGGACGCGGCCGTCGAAGCCCCAGTGGCTCGCCCGGACGAGGCGCAGCTCGTCGAGGCCGACCGGGCAGCCGGGGCGCCAGGAGACGCCGGTCATGGTCTCGCGGAGCGACGTGGGGAGCGGCGTCACGGTCGCGCGGAAGGCGGGAGCCGACGCCGCGGGAGCGGACGTCGCGACCGCGGCCGCAAGCGCCAGGACCATTGCGAGGAAGAGCGCGCGCACCGACGAACCGTAGCCCCCGCACTTCCGCCGCAGTTGCGACCGCGACAGCGGGCGCCTTCAGGGGTGTGCCCCGCCCGCAGGGCGGGGATCAAGCGGCGGGAATCCGCTTCTGCGGATTCCCGCTCGCGAACAGGTATCGGGGTGGTCGGACTCGAACCGACGAACCTCCCGGCCCCAAACCGGGCGCTCTACCAGGCTGAGCTACACCCCGTCCGCTGAGTGTAGGCCGCTACCGCACGAGCACGACGACGAGACGCCTCGGGCCGTGGACGCCCTCGACCCGCTCGAAGCCGATGTCGGACGTGGCCGACGGGCCGGAGACGAGGACGAGCGGCCGGCCGGCGCGGGCGGAGGGCTCGAGCCGCGCGATGAGCTCGGGCACGGTCGCGACGATCTGCTCGGCGCGCACGACGCAGACGTGGAGGTCGGGCACGAGCGTGACCGCGCGGCGGCCCTGGCCCGGCCCGCCGTCGAACGCGATCGTCCCCGTGTCGGCGCAGGCCGACGCGCACGTCGTGACCGCCCCGTCGATGGCGTCGAGCTCGTGCGGCCCGAGGCCGTCGTCGACGGCGACGTCGGCCCGGGTCGGCCGGAGCGCCGGATCGAGGTCGCCCGGGACGACGACCCGGGCGGCACCGTGCAGCGCGAGCGCCTCGTCGACGCCGTCGACCGCCCGCCCGGGCTCGAGCACGGTCGCGCCGGTCTCGCGCAGCTGCTCGACGAAGCGCGCGACGACGGCCGACGCGTCCGCCGGCGGCGGCGCCTCGAGGGTCGGGCGCTGCGGCGGCGGGCCGGCGCCGTCGAGCGCGCGCCGGATCCGGCCGAGCACCTCCTCACGCGCCGCGCTCACGTGCCTCCCACCACTCGCGGAACGTCTGCTCGGCCACGCCCGGCAGCGTGCGGGAGCGCCCCCAGGCGGCGAGGGGGCCGGGCAGCCAGCGGACGCGGTCGTCGCGGACGATGGGACGCGAGAGCGCCCGCGCCGTCCGCTGCGCGCGCTCGTAGCGCTCGACGCTCGAGAAGGCGCGGCCGAGCGCGCTGAGCGCGCGCCCCTCCAGGCCCGGCCGGGAGCGGCGGACGACCTTCGCCCGCTCGTGGACGAGGATCCGCGGGATGTCGATCCCCACAGGGCAGACGTCGGCGCACGCGCCGCAGAGGGTCGAGGCGTAGGGCAGGGACGCCGCCGCTCCACGCTCGCCCGCGAGCTGCGGCTGGAGGATCGCGCCGATCGGACCGGCGTAGACGGTCGGGTACGCGTGCCCGCCGGTCTGGCGGTAGACGGGGCACACGTTGACGCAGGCCGAGCAGCGGATGCAGCGGAGCGCCGGCCGTCCCTCGGGATCGGCGAGCGCGCGCGTCCGGCCCGCGTCGAGCAGCACGAGGTGGAACGAGGTCGGGCCGTCGTCCGCCTGCACCCCGGTCCAGATCGACGTGTACGGGTTCATCCGCTCGCCGGTCGCCGACCGCGGCAGCAGCTGGAGGAGCACGCCGAGGTCGCGCCACCCGGCGACGACCTTCTCGATCCCCATCACCGTGATCAGCGTCTCCGGGAGCGTCGTGCACATCCGCCCGTTCCCCTCGGACTCGACGACGCACACCGCCCCGGTCTCGGCGACGGCGAAGTTGGCGCCGGAGATCGCGACCCGAGCGCGAAGGAACGCCTCGCGGAGGTGCACGCGCGCGGCGGCCGCCAGTGCCGCGGGCTCGGCGGGGAGGCCGGGCTGATCCAGGGCGCGACGGAGGACGTCGGCGATCTCGTGCCGGTCGCGGTGCAGCGACGGGACGAGGAGATGGGACGGGCGCTCGCCGGCGAGCTGCACGATCCGCTCGGCGAGGTCGGTCTCGATCGCCGTGATCCCCGCCTCCGCCAGCGCGTCGTTGAGCTCGATCTCGTCGGTCGTGAGGGACTTGACCTTGACGACCTCCGTCGCCCCGGCTCGCCGGACGAGGCCCGCGACGACCTCGTTCGCCTCGAGCGCGTCGCGCGCCCAGTGCACCTCGCCGCCCGCTGCGACGACGGCGCGCTCGAGCGCGACGAGCAGCTCGTCCAGCCGCAGCAGGGCGTCGGTGCGGATCGCCTCGCCTGCCTGCCGGAGCGCGTCCCAGCCGAACGTCTCGTCGACGACGGCGCGGCGCCGGGCGCGGATCGTGGTCGTCGCGTTGCCGACCGCGGCGCGCGTCGTCGCGTCCGCGAGCGCCGGCCGCGCCGCCTGCTCGAAGGCGACCGGCGCCGCCGTCCGGCTCGCACCAGGCCTCACGCCGCGAGCACCTCGGCCAGGTGGACCGCGCGCAGGGGGCTCCCGCGCCGCTCGAGCCCGCCGCGCAGGTGGAGGAGGCACGACGCATCGCACGCGCACACTGCGCCGGCGCCGGTCGCCTCGACGTGCCGCAGCTTGTCCGCGAGCATCGCGGTCGAGGTCGCCGCGTTCCGCACGGCGAACGTCCCGCCGAAGCCACAGCACTCGGTCGCGTCGCCGAGGGGGCGAAGCTCGACGCCCGCGACGGCGCGGAGGAGGGACTCGGGCCGGTCGCCGACGCGAAGTCCCCGGAGCGAGTGGCACGTCGGGTGGTACGTGAGCGTGCCCGCGTAGCCCGAGCCGACGTCCGCGGCCCCGAGCCGGTCGACGAGCAGCTCCGAGAGCTCGAGCGTCCGCTCGGCGATGCCCTCAGGGTCGCTCGCATGCTCCCCGACGTGCGCCCGCACATGGGCGGCGCACGAGCCCGAGGGCGTGACGACGAGCTCGTGCCCCGAGAACGTCTCGACGTACCGCTGCGCCAGGCTCGCCGCGACGTCCGGGTAGCCGGCGTTCAGGTGCAGCTGACCGCAGCAGGTCTGCTCCCGCGGGAAGGCGACCTCGACGCCCAGGCGCTCGAGCAGCGTCACGGTCGCGCGCCCGACGGAGGGATAGAGCGTGTCCGCGAGGCACGTGACGAAGAGAGCAACGCGCACGGCCGCGAGCCTAATCGATCATCGATTGTTCGCGGGCATCGTTTCCACCGCGCGAGACGGGACCTGCGGCGCGGGTCGGCCGGCCCCGGCTAGCTTCGCCCGGTGACGGAGATCGTGCTCCACGACGCGCCGGCCACGGCGGCCGCCCGCCGGCCACGGCTCGGCTACGCGATGGCGGTGGCCGCCGCCGTGCTCTTCGCGATCAACGGCACCGTCTCGAAGGTGATCCTCACCGGAAGCTCGATGACGACGCTCCCGCTGACGCAGCTCCGCGCGACAGGGGCGTTCGCGTGCCTCGCCGCGTTCCTGCTCCTGACGGCGCCGGGCAAGCTGCGCGTCGCGCGCGACGAGCTCGCGCTGCTCGCGTTCTACGGCGTCGTCGGCTTCGCGGCCGTGCAGTGGCTCTACTTCGTCGCGATCGAGCGGCTGCCGATCGGGATCGGGCTGCTGCTCGAGTTCACGGCGCCGGTGCTCGTCGCTCTCTGGGCCCGCACCGTCTGGCACGAGCCGGTGCGCCGCCGGGTGTGGGCGGCGCTCGCGCTCGCGCTCGCGGGCCTCGCGCTCGTCGCCGAGGTCTGGGAGGACGTCCGGCTGGACGCCGTCGGCGTCGCGGCGGGCCTCGTCGCCGCGGCGGCGCTCGCCACGTACTTCCTCGCGGGCGAGCACCAGACCGGCAGGCGCGACCCGCTCTCGCTGACCTGCCTCTCGCTCGGCGTCGCGGCGCTCTTCTGGGCCATCGTCCAGCCGTGGTGGCTCTTCCCGTTCTCCGCGCTCGGCGAGACGGTGTCGCTCCAGGGCGAGCTCGAGTCGCTGAACGCGCCCGTGTGGCTCCTCTGCCTCTGGATGATCGTCCCGGGGACGATCCTCCCCTTCGCGCTCTCCCTCGCCGCCCTCAGCCACCTGCCCGCGACGCGCGTCTCGATCGTGGCGATGGTCGAGGTCGTGCTCGCCGCGTTCGTCGCGTGGGTCTGGCTCGGCGAGACGCTGTCGACGGCGCAGCTGCTCGGCGGGGGCGTCGTCCTCGTCGGCGTCGTCCTGGCCCAGACCGCGCGCTGAGTACCCTTCGGGCAATGACCGTCGAGCGCGTCCTCCTTGCGAGCCCCCGCGGCTACTGCGCCGGCGTCGAGCGCGCCGTCGAGACCGTCGAGCGCGCGCTCGAGCACTACGGCGCGCCGGTCTACGTCCGCAAGCAGATCGTCCACAACATCCACGTCGTCCGCGACCTCGAGGCGCGGGGCGCGATCTTCGTCGAGGACGAGCGCGACGTCCCCGAGCACGCCACCGTCGTCTACTCCGCTCACGGCGTCGCGCCCTCGGTGCACGAGAACTCCCGCGCCCTCGGGCACGACGTCATCGACGCGACCTGCCCGCTCGTGACGAAGGTGCACGTGCAGGCCCGGCGGTACGCCGCCGCCGGCTACACGGTGCTGCTGATCGGCCACGCGGGCCACGAGGAGGTGGTCGGGACGATGGGCGAGGCGCCCGACGCGACGATCCTCGTCCAGGACGTCGCGGAGGCGGAGGCGCTCGAGCTGCCGGCGGGCACGCCCGTCGCCTACGTGACGCAGACGACCCTCTCCGTGGACGAGACGGCCGAGATCATCGGGGTCCTCCGCCGCCGCTTCCCCGAGGTCAGGGGGCCGAAGAAGGAGGACATCTGCTACGCGACCTCCAACCGGCAGTGGGCCGTCAAGGACATGCTCGCCGAGATCGACCTCCTGCTCGTGATCGGCTCCCGCAACTCGTCGAACTCGAACCGGCTCGTCGACGTCGCCCGCGCCGCGGACGTGCCGTCGCACCTGATCGACGACGAGACCGAGATCGACGAGACCTGGCTCGACGGCGTCCGCACCGTCGGCATCACCTCGGGCGCCTCGGCGCCGGAGCACCTCGTGGCGCGCGCCTGCGAGTGGTTCCGCGCGCGCGGCGTCGATCGCATCGAGCCGTACCGCATGGTCGACGAGGACGTCACCTTCCGCCTCCCCGTCGAGCTGCGCCGCGAGCTGGCGCTCGCGGACGCGAACCGATCGGTCTAGCCCGCGCGCACGATCGTCGGCGCGTCGCCGCCGTTCGCCTCGAGCGACGTCGCGAGCGTCTCGGCCTTGATCCACTCGGCGTGCGCCAGCAGGTCGGCGTCGGCGCGGGGGATCGTCAGCGCGATCCGGTCGGTCAGCGCGAGGCCGGTCTCCTTGCGGAGCGAGTTGACCCGGTGGATCAGCTCGTAGACGCGGCCCTCGGCGAGCAGGTCGTCGTCGAGGCCCGTCGCGAGCGCGACCGTGACGCCGTCCGACGAGGCGACCGCCCATCCCTCGCGGCCCGACCGCTCGACGAGCACCTCGTCGGGCTCGAGCTCGAGCCCGGCCACGCGAAAGCGCCCGTCGCCGAGCTCGTCGAACGCGCCCGAGGCGAGCGCGGCGCGCACCGCGCCCAGCTCCTTCCCGAGCTTCGGCCCGAGCACCGGGAGGTTCGGCTTGACGACGAGCTCCGCCTCGACGTGCCCGAGCTCCGTCGCCTTGACGCGCAGCTCCTCCCGCACGATCCGCAGGAGCTCGTCGGGCGGCGCGGCCCCCTCGATCACGAGGCGCCCGAGCGGCTGGCGCAGCTTCATGCCCGAGGTCGAGCGCGCGACCCGTCCGAGGTCGACGACGCGCCTGACCTCCGCCATCGCGTCGAGCGTGGCGCGGTCCGGCGCGCGCTCCTCGGGCCAGCCGGCGAGGAAGACCGAGTCCGGCGCGCCCTCGCACGGCTCGCGCACGAGCACCTGCCAGAGGTGCTCGGCGAGGAACGGGAGGACGGGCGCGACGACCCGGAGCGCCTGCACGAGCGCGTGCCAGAGCACGCGTAGCGCCTCCTCGTCGCCGTCCCAGAAGCGGCGGCGCGAGCAGCGGATGTACCAGTTCGAGAGGTCGTCGACGAACGACTCGAAGGCGCGGATCACGTCGACGGTCAGCCAGCGCTCGTACGCGCCCGTCGCCTCCTCGACGAGCTGCCGCGTGCGCTCGACGAGCCACGCGTCGAGCGGCTCGGCAAGGCCCTCCGGCGCCTCGAGGTCGGCGAGGCGCGGGGCGAACGCCTCGATCGAGCCGTACTGGACGAGGAACCCGACGGAGTTCCAGAGCGTCAGCAGCTTCCGCTGGATCTCGTGCGCCGGCCCGAAGCCGAAGAGGAGGTTCCGGTCGGGCGGCTGCGCGCAGTACTGCCAGCGCATCACGTCCGCGCCCATCCGCGCGAACGCGTCCTGCGCGTCGATCATGTTCCCCCACGAGCCGTGCATCTCCCGGCCCGTCTCGTCGAGCATCTTCTCGTAGCCGAGCACCTTCGTGAACGGCGCCCGCCCGGTGAGCGCGACGGACATGAAGAGCTGCGAGTAGAACCAGAGCCGGATCTGCTCGCGCATCTCCGAGACCCAGTCGGCGGGGAACCACTCCTCCCAGTAGGCGTGGTCGGGCAGGTCGGCCCGCGTCAGCTCGCGGGCGGCGCCCGTCGCGTAGCCCTCGGGCACGTACTCGGCGCTCTCCCAGCCGAGCGTCGAGAACGGGACGATGCCGGCGTCGAGCCAGACGTCCCCCACCTCGACGACGCGCTCGACGTCGCCGCCGCAGCCCTCGCACCGGATCGGCACCTCGTCGACCCACGGGCGGCGGAGCTCCTCGAGCCCGTCGACCGGTCCCGTCGCGCGCTCCACGAGCTCGGCCTTCGAGCCCACGACGGTGAGGTGGCCGCAGGCGCAGGGGTAGAACGGGAGCGGCAGGCCGTAGTAGCGGCGGCGCGAGATGTTCCAGTCGCCCATGTTCCGGAGCCAGTCGTCCATGCGCTTGCCCATGTACGCGGGCGTCCACTCGACGGTCGCGTTCGCGTCGAGCAGCGGCTGCCTGAGCTCGTCGACGGCGAGGAACCAGTCGTCGGAGATCCGGAAGATGAGCGGCGTGTCGCAGCGCCAGCAGTGGGGGTAGCGGTGCTCGTAGAGGCCCGCGTGGACGAGGAGCCCGCGCTCGCCGAGGTCGCCGACGATCTGGTCGGCGGCGTCGCCCGTCGAGAGGCCGTGGAGCCAGCCGTACTCGTCGTAGAACCGGCCCGACTCGTCGACGGGCGTGAGCACCGGCAGGTCGTGGACGCGCGAGAGCTCGAAGTCCTCGGCGCCGCAGCCCGGGGCGATGTGGACGATGCCGGTGCCCTCGTCGACGGACACCTCGTCCCACGGGATGACGCGGTGCTCGACCCCCGCGCCCGGCGCGAGCGTGTCGAACGGGCCGCCGTACCTGAGCCCGACGAGCTCCTCGCCCCGCACGACGCGCGCGAAGCGCTCGTCGGGGTAGCGCGCGGCCATCACCCACTCGCCGTTCTCGCGCAGCCCGTACTCCTCGTCGGGATGCACGGCGGCCGCGACGTTCGCCGGCAGCGTCCACGGCGTCGTCGTCCAGACGACCAGCCACTCGCGCTCGCGGTCCTGCAGCGGCAGGCGGACGTAGAGCGACGGGTCGGAGCGGTCCTGGTAGACGCCGGACTGGCTGAGCTCGTGCTGGGAGAGCGACGTCCCGCAGCGGGGGCACCACTCCGTCGAGCGGTGGCCCATGTAGAGCCGCCCGCGCTCGTGCATCAGCTTCAGGAAGCGCCAGATGTACTCGATGTTCGTGTCGCTGAACGTGAAGTAGTCGGCGCCCCAGTCCATCCACTGGCCGAGCCGCTTCGAGCCCTTCGTCAGCTCGTCCGCCGACCAGATCACCTTCTCGCGGCAGCGCCGGGCGAACTCGGCGAGGCCGAACTCCTCGATCTCGCGCTTCGAGTTGAGGCCGAGCTCCCGCTCGACGCCGACCTCGATCCAGAGCCCCTGGCAGTCGAAGCCGTTCTGGTAGCGCTGGTGATGGCCGCGGAGGGCCTTGTAGCGCTGGAAGACGTCCTTCAGCGTCCGGCCCCACGCCGTGTGCACCGCCAGGGTCTTGTTCGCCGTCACCGGGCCGTCGACGAAGCTGAACCGCGGGCCGTCGGCGTTCAGCTCGCGGAGCCGCTCGAAGGTCCGCTCGCGCTCCCAGAGCTCGAGGACGTCGCGCTCGAGCGCGTCGTGCGACGGCTTGTCCGGCAGCGGTGCGAACATGCGGCCGATTCTAGGTGCGGCCGGGCACCGCGACTCGGGGGCAGGAGGTCTTCGGGAAGGGTTTTCCGGGGTAGGACGTTGTCAGGAGTACGCAACCGGTTTCCAGCGAAAGAGAAGGACGAATGGCACTCGACGTGACGACCGAGACCTTCGATCAGGAGGTCATCCAGAGCGACAAGGCCGTGCTCGTGGACTTCTGGGCCGAGTGGTGTGGCCCGTGCCACGCCGTCGCTCCGGTGCTCGACCGCATCGCGGCCGAGCATGAGGACGAGCTCAAGCTCGTCAAGGTGAACATCGACGCGGAGAACGAGCTCGCGTCGCGTTTCGGGGTCGCGTCGATCCCGACGATGATCCTCTTCAAGGACGGCGAGCCGTCCGCCGCCGTCGTCGGCGCGCAGCCGAAGGGCGCGATCGAGCGCAGCCTCGGTCTCGCGAGCTAGCCGCCGCGCCGACACCCGACCTCGAAGCCCAGCCGACGGCTGGGCTTCGTCGTTCCCGGGTCAGTTCGCCCCGGCCGTGCGGGCCGCGTGCCAGGTGATCAGAGCCTCCGCGACGCTCGTGAAGGCGAGCTCGTCACGGTGCGGGAGCTCGTCGCGGCCGAACCAGGCGAGCTCGGCGACGTCGTCGGCGGCCACCGGCTCGGCGTCCACGACGTGGACCTCGAAGTAGAGGTTCAGGGTCGCGACCGCGTCGGGCGCAGCGCCGTAGGTGTCCACCCAGGCGCCGACGAAGAGCCCCGGCTCGCCCTCGAGGCCCGTCTCCTCGCGCAGCTCGCGGCGCAGCCCGTCCGACGGCGCCTCGCCCTCCTCGAGGAAGCCGCCCGGCACGTCCCACTTCCCGCGGTCGGGCTCGACCGCGCGGCGGGCGAGAAGGACGCGACCTGCCGCGTCCTCGACGAGCGCGCACACGCAGGGCGCGGAGTGCGCGTAGTAGACGGACCCGCAGCCGGTGCAGGCGGCTCGTGCGCCGTCGTTCTCGAGCGGCGCCGCGCAGCGCGGGCAGGTGCGCCAGCCGTGGAGGAGCCCCATGTGCCCGGCTACCGTACTGACGTGAGCCCGCGCCACGTCCCGGCCTCCGTCACCGAGCTGCAGCGCGTCGGGCTTCTCGCCTCCCTCCCGGGCCAGACCCTGGCGCGGCTCGCCGACCGGATGCGGCGGGAGGAGGTGCCCGGCGGCCACACCGTCGTCGCCGAGGGCGAGGAGGGCGACCGGTTCTACGTCCTGCTCTCGGGGCTCGCGGCCGTCACGCAGTCGAACCGCGGCCCTCGCTCCATGCTGCGCCCGGGCGAGGCGTTCGGCGAGGTCGCGCTCGCGATGGACGTCCCGCGCACCGCGACGGTGACGACGATCATGCCGTCCGTGCTCGCGAGCTGCGACCGCGAGACCTTCGACGAGCTGCTGCGCCCGCTGTACGCGGACGACACGCCCTAGCCGCTCAGTACTCGTCGCGGAGCAGCCGGGCGAGGCCGGCCGCCCAGAAGAGACCGATCCAGCCGACCACCGCGAGCGCGGCGGCGGCCACGGGGATCGAGGTCTCGCCGCCCGTGATCCGGTCGAGCGCCTGGATCAACATGAGGTCGCCGGCGGTCTCGTTCGCCGCCTCGATCAACGCCAGCAGGGGCGCGCCGGCGAACAGGAACAGCAGCGAGATCGCGATCGCCGGCCCGTTCGAGCGGAGCACCGTCCCGATCCCCATGGCGATCAGGGCGAAGACGAGCGGGAAGACGACGGACGTCCAGACGACGTCCGCCACCTCGCCGGCCGTGACCTCGTCACCGGCCGCCGACGGGAGGACGACGACGGCGGCGAGCCCGAGCGCGAGCGCCGGGACCAGGAGCAGCAGCACGGCCACGACGACCGCGACCGTCCTCGCGCCGTAGAGCCGGAGGCGCCCCACGCCCGTCAGCACGAGGTAGCGGATCGTCCCCTGGGCGACGTCGTACGACCCGGCGAGCGCGCCGAGGAGGATCGCGACGACCGTCCCCAGCGCCCAGACGGCGCCGCCGACCCCGTCGAGCATCGGCTGGCCGCCGATCGAGGGATTGCGGCCCGGCCGCAGCTCGTGCACGACGACGAGCACGCCGATCACGACCACCACCGAGGCGAGGACGACGAGCGCCCCGACCCGAAAGCTCCCCCGTCGCCCCGTGATCGTCCGGAGCGTCGCGCGGATCACGCCTTCACCTCGTCCGCGGTGGCGCCGCCCGTGATCTCGAGGAAGCGCTCCTCCAGGCTCTCGCGCTCCCGCGTCACCTCGGCGACCCCGACGCCCGCCTCGACGAGGGCGCGGGTCAGGGCGATCGCCGAGTCGTCGTCGAGCGTCGTCACCGCGATCCCGAGCTCGCCGGCCCCGCGCCGGTCGACGCCCGTCACGAACGGAAGGCCCCCGGCGACGGCGGCCGCCCGGTCGCCGTCGTCCACACGGAGTCTCAGCCCCTGCCGCCCCTCGGCCACGAGCTCCTCGACCGAGCCGTGGAGCACGAGCCGCCCCTCGTGCACGATCGCGATGTCGTCCGCGATCTTCTCGACCTCGTCGAGCAGATGCGACGAGATGAAGACCGTCCGGCCGTCGAGCTCGACGAACGACCGGATCATCTGGCGGAAGGCGGCCATGCCCGACGGGTCGAGGCCGTTCGACGGCTCGTCGAGGATCAGCAGCTCGGGGTCGTTGAGGAGGCTGCGCGCGACCCCGAGCCGCTGCCGCATCCCCATCGAGTACGCCTTCACCTTCCGGTCGGCGTTCGCCGCGAGCCCGACGCGCTCGAGCGCCGCGTCGATCCGGCCGCGGGAGTCACCGCCGAGGAACCCGGCCCAGACCTCGAGGTTCCCCCGGCCGGAGAGGTACGGGTAGAAGCGGGGCTCCTCGACGATCCCGCCGACCCGCTCGAGCGCGAGCCGCGACCCGCTCGGCATCGGCTGCCCGCGCACCTCGATCGTCCCGCTCGAGGTGCGCGCGAGCCCGAGCATGCAGCGGATCAGCGTCGTCTTGCCCGAGCCGTTGGGGCCGAGCCAGCCGAGGCAGCGCCCGCGCGGCACGTCGATCGTCACGCCGTCGACCGCCACCTTGGAGCCGAAGCGCTTCGTCACGCCCTCGAGGCGGATGATCGGCTCGTCGCTCATCCGAGCTCCGCGAGCACCGCGTCCGAGAGGCGGGGCCACGCCTCCTTCGCCCAGTCGCCGAACCGCCGCGTCGTGAGCCCTGCGCACGCGACCCCGCGCTCCGGATCGACCCAGACGAACGTGCCCGCCCCGCCGAAGTGGCCGAACGTCGCGCGCGAGGTGCGCGTGCCCGACCAGTGGCCCGCCTTGTCCCCCTTCAGCTCGACGCCGAGCCCCCAGTCGAGCGGGCTGAAGCGGCCGTACTCGGGCAGGACGCCGTCGAGCCCGGGGAACTGGACGGCGACCATCTCCGCGTGCGTCTCGGCCGCGACGAGCCTCGGCGCGAGGAGCTCGCGCGCGAAGGCGAGCACGTCGTCGAGCGACGCCTCCATCCCCGCGCCCGGGTGCCCGCTCGCCTCGAGGCGGAGCCCGAGCGGCGCGGCCACCGCCTCGGCCACGTACTCGGCGAAGGGCATCTCGGCGGCCGCGGCGACGTGGTCGCCCAGCGCCTGGAAGCCCTCGTTCGAGTAGATCCGGCGCCTGCCCGGCGGCGCGATGGGCCGGTCGCCCTCGAACGGCAGCCCCGACGCGTGGGCGAGGAGGTGCCGGACGGTCGCGCCCGGCGGGCCGGCGGGCTCGTCGAGGTCGACGACGCCCTCCTCGGCGGCGACGAGCGTGGCGAGGGCCGCGATGGGCTTGGAGACGGACGCGAGCGGCAGCCGGCGGGTCGCGTCGCCGTGCGTCGCGAGCACGGCGTCGGCGGTCGTCACGCCGACGGCTGCGAAGGGGACGTCCCATGCGTCCACCTGGTGCAGGGCGTCCACCGGCGCGATACTAGGCGCCCGCCGTGGAACGCAGGCTGATCACCGGGCACTCCCCGTACGAGGCCGTCGCCGGCTTCTCGCGGGCGGTCGTCGCCGGCGACCGCGTCCACGTCGCCGGCACGGCGCCGATCCCCGCGGACGGGTCGCCGCCCCCGGAGAGCGCCTACGACCAGGCGTCGCTCTGCCTGCGGATCATCGGCGAGGCGCTCGGGCGCGCCGGCTCCGGGCTCGAGCACGTCGTGAGGACGCGGCTCTACGTCACGGCGGCCGAGCACTGGCCGGACGTCTCCCGCGCGCACGGCGAGGCGTTCCGGGACGTCAGGCCGGCCGCGACCTGCGTCGTGACGCAGCTGCTCGACCCGGCCTGGAAGGTCGAGATCGAGGCCGAGGCCGTCCTCCCGTGAAGGAGGTCGTCCCGTCGTCGATCACGGGGCGCGCGGGCGAGCCGGCAGCGAGCGTCCTCGACCACCAATTCGGCGCGAGCGACCCGTACACGCTCGGCGTCGAGGAGGAGTACATGCTCCTCGACCCCGTCAGCTTCGACCTCGTCCAGCACATCGAGACCGTCCTCGACGCGGTGCAGGGCGACGAGCTCGCCGACCGGCTGAACCCCGAGCTGATGCAGTCGGTGCTCGAGATCGCGACGCCCGTCTGCCGGACCGCCGGGGACGTGCAGCGCGAGCTGACGACGCTGCGCGGCTACGTGCGCGACGTGGCGGCCGCGCACCGCCTCCGGGTCGGCTCCGCCGGCACACACCCGTTCAGCCTCTTCGAGCGGCAGCGGATCACCGCCAAGGACCGCTACCGCGTGCTCATCGACCAGCTCCAGTACGTCGCACGCCGCGAGCTGATCTTCGGGATGCACGTGCACGTCGCCGTGGACGACCCCGACAAGGCGATCCAGGTCGTGAACGGCCTCCTCCCGCACCTCGCGCCGCTGCTCGCGCTCTCGGCGAGCTCGCCGTTCTGGCGCGGGGAGCCGACGGGCCTCGCCTCGAGCCGGCAGATCGTCTTCTCCGCGTTCCCGCGCTCCGGGCCGCCGCCGCGGTTCCGCGACTACGAGGACTACGCGTCCGTCGTCGGCCAGCTCGAGCGGACGGGCTGCATCGCGGACTACACGCACATCTGGTGGGACATCCGCCCGCACCCGAAGTGGGGCACGATCGAGGTCCGCATCTGCGACGCCGTCACGCGCCTCGAGGACGCCGTCGCGATCGCCGCCTACTGCCAGTCGGTCGTCAAGCTCCTCTGCGAGCGCTTCGAGGCGGGTCAGGAGATCCCGACGTTCCACCGCATCCTGACGAGCGAGAACAAGTGGCTCGCGGCCCGGTACGGGCTCGACGCGCCGATCATGGACCTCCCGTCCGGGCGGCGGAACCGCGTCCCGATCTCGAAGCTGGTGCGGCGGACGCTGCGTGACCTCGAGCCGCACGCGAGGGAGCTCGGCTGCGACGACGAGCTGGACGGGATCCGTGCGCTCCTCGACCGCGGGAACTCGGCCGAGCAGCAGCTCCGCGTCTTCAACGCGAACCGCGACATCACCGAGGTCGTCCGCGGGATCGCCGACGCGACCGAGGAGCTCCCGGCCGCCGTCGGGGGCGACGCCGTCGCGTCCTAGCGCCCCCGGCCCGCCTCGCGGCGCAGCGGGTTCACGTGCGCGTGCACCTCGAACGCGCTCCTGTCGATCGTCGCGAGGTGCGTGCCCGCGCGGCTCCGCAGCACGAGCGAGCCGCCCCGGACGCCCATCCGGACGTCGGAGAGCCGCGCCTGGTCGCCCCGCCAGGGGAGCTCGATGCAGAGCGCCTTCCCGCGCACGGTGTCCAGGGCGTGGACGAACGGGAAGCCGCCGGGCTTCTGGTACAGCGTGTACGCCCAGATTCCGCCGGGATCGGACGCCCGCGTCACCGGCCGCCCCGTCATCGCGCGGCCGCCGAGGCGCGGGTCGACGACTGCCTCGCGCAGCAGCGTCCCACGGCGGAGGTCGTACGCGCGGACCCGGTACGTCGCGCTCGGCGCGGGCGCGTGCTCGACGAGGTAGAGCGTCCGCCCGTCGGGCGAGAGCGCGTCGAAGGACCACGTCCCGCGCAGCGCGAGGCGGTGCCTCAGGACGAGACCGGCGGTGCGGAGCACGGCGAAGCGCGAGCGGCCGCCGACGGGCGCCGGCGAGGCCAGGACGAGCGTGCGGCCGTCGTGTGCGAGCCCGCCCAGCGAGCCGTCGAAGGCGACGTACGGGATCCCGAGCGTGCCCGTGACCGTCCCCTGCCGCAGCGTCCGCCCGTCGGCGTCGAACGCCGTCACCTGCGTGCTGCCCGCGAGCTCGCGCGTCGCGTACCGGACCGCGCCGCCGATGCTCGCGACGCCGCGGCCCTCGAGCTGCACGCCCGGCGCCGGGCCCTTGCCGGCCGAGACGGTGGTGACGAGCGCAAGCCCGGCGGCGAGCGCGCAGACGGGGACGATGCGGCGGATCGTGGTCACGGGACTCCCTCCTGCTCGGGTCGACACCGGTACACCGGCGACGGCCCACGAGTTCCCGCGCCTCAGCGGCGCTCGGTGGCGAGGCGGAGGCCCAGCGCGACGAGCACGACGCCGGTGACGGCGTCGAGCGCGCGCCGCACGAGCGGGCGGCGGAGGACGAGCGAGACGCGGTCGACCGCGACGGCGTAGGCCGAGAGCCACGCGACCGTCAGGACGGCGAAGAGCACCCCCAGCGCGAGCAGGCCGAGGAATCCGGCGCCCGGGCCCGGCGAACTGCGGCAGCAGGCTCGTGAAGAAGACGGCCATCTTCGGGTTGCCGAGGTTCGAGAGCGCCCCCTGCCGGAACGCCGCCACGCGCCCGAGCGACGGCGGCGAGGCGGCCGCGTGCGCGTGCGAGCGGCGCCTGAGCGCGCTCCAGAGCGCCGCGAGTCCGAGGTACGTGAGGTAGGCGGCGCCGACCAGGCGGATCGCGAGGAAGAGCTGCTCCGAGGCGACGAGCACGGCCGCGAGCCCGGCGCTCGTCGCGAGCGCCCACGCGAGCTGGCCCGTCGAGACGCCGAGCGCCGTGGCGACCCCCGCGCGCCGGCGGCCCGCCAGCGTGTTCTTGACGACGAGCGCGGTGTCCTGGCCGGGCGTGACGATCACGACGGCGGCGACCGCCACGAACGCGAGCAGCGCGTTCATCCGAGGCTCGGCGGGCTTTGTAGATTCCGCGCGGTGGGCACCGGGACGGAGTCTGCACCATCCGCCCGGCTGCGCCCGGCCTTCGTCCTGCTCGCGCTCGCGCTCTACCTCGCGTGCGCCCTCTGGGCGACCTGGCCCGCGGTCCGGCATGTCGACGGCCACTACCTCGCCCGGCCGGCCGCGGGGCACGGCGAGGCGGCGGCAGGGGACCACCTGCAGCTCGGGTGGGCGTTCTGGCTCGTGGGCCACCAGCTCGGGCGCGGGGACTCGCCGCTCGCCGACCCGTACTCGTTCCGGCCGGTGGCCGAGGCGCCGCCGAACCTCCAGGGCTGGCTGCTGGGGCTGCCCTACTGGCCGCTGTCGGCCACCGCCGGGGACGTCTGGGCCTACGACCTGGTCGTCGTGCTGTCGTTCCTGCTCGCGGGCGGGCTCGCGTGCTGGTGGCTCCGGGCGCTCGGCCTCTCGCGTCCCGCCGCGCTCGTCGGCGGGGCCGTGTTCTGCCTGATGCCGTATCGCGTCGGCCAGTCGACCGGTCACCTGCTCGGGCTCGTCGCGTTCCTGCTCCCCGCGCTGCTGCTCGCCCTGGAGCGTCGGCGCCTCGTCGTCGCGACGCTCGTGCTCTGCGCTCTCCCACTCTCGGGCCAGCTCCACCTCGCGCTCGGCGCGATCCCGCTGGCTCTCGGGTACGCCTGGGCACGGCTCCCGCGCGCCGACTGGTGGAAGGTCGGTGCCGGGGCGATCTCGGCCGCGGCGGCGGGGCTGCTCGTCGAGCGCTGGACGGTCGCGGACTCGATCGGGGTGGGCCGCTCGTTCGCCCAGGTCGACCGCTACTCCGCCGAGGCGGGCGACTTCGTCACACGCGCGGTGGGGAGCGGCGTCGAGGAGCTGGTCTTCGTCGGCTGGCTGACACCGGTCGTCGCGGCCCTCGGGCTCGTCGCCCTCCGCGACCGCAGAGGGCTCGCCGTCCTGCTGGCGCTCGCCGTCCTCGTCCCCTGCCTCCTCGCTCTCGGCGCGAACCTGCCGGGCTACGAGACGCTCTGGCGCGCCGTCCCCGGGCTCGATGCGACGCGCGTGCCGGAGCGGCTGATGCCGATCGCGTGCCTCGCGCTGGCGGCGCTCGTCGCGTTCGCCCTCGAGCGGTTCGTGCTCGCCGACCGCAGGCTCCCGGTCGCGCTCGCCACCGCGGTCGCCGTCGGGCTCGTCGCGCTCGACCTTCGCGTGCCGGTCTTCGGCGCGGTCGCGCCCGACGCCGAGACGCCGGCCTACGCCGCGATCCGCGGCGACGGCCGCCTGCTGGAGCTGCCCGTCTTCCGGCCCGACGTGCACTTCGGCAGCGCCTACCTCGGGTACGCCCGGCAGAGCCCGCGCGAACGGCCCGAGGGGTACTCCACGGTCGCGCCCCGCCCGGCGCGACGCCTCGCGCGGGAGCTGCGCGGCCTCTCGTGCGGTCGCGGCTCCGTGCCGCCCGAGCTCGGCGTCGAGTGGGTCGCCGTCCATCGCGGCCTGTACGCGCAGAGCGAGTTCTTCGACGCGTCCTGCCCCGCCCGGGCCGAGGCGGCGCTCGTCGCGGCGGGCTGGCGGCTCGTCGCGCGCGACGGGCCGATCGCGACGTACCGACGGGAGTGAGCGGGAGGGGCCGCGTGTGCGGCCCCTCCCTGCGTCACGCTCCGACGACGCGGCGGAGTCGAGTCGCGAAGCCCGGCTGCAACTGCTTGCCGCCGAGCATCCGGATCACGGTCGACTCGATCTCCCGCTGCGATCGTCCCTCTCGGGCCAGTCGCTCGACTGCCGCCCGAAGGTGGAGCTCGTCCCGCGGATCCGTACGATCCATCGCGGACTCCTTCCGGTCGAACGATCAGGTCCGGCTACATCGCCGTCGTGCCCGTCGCCGCGTGGCGACCCTGCATCAGGCCGGCCACCGAGTCGGCGACGTCGTCAACGGTAGCAGCGGCCCCCGACGCTCAGACGTGCGCCCGGCCGCCGCCCGCGGCGAGGGCACGGGCGACCGCGGCCAGGTTCGCCCGCCACAGCTCCTCGGGGAGCGGCGGCAGGATGTCGTCCCAGATCGCCGCGAAGCTGGTCCTGAGCTGCGGCATCCGCGCCGGCCGGCCCATGAACCAGAAGTGGAGGTGCGCGCTGCCGTCGCCCCAGCGTCCGATGTGCACGCGCCCGATCTCGCCGACGGCGTCCACGGCGCGCTCGACGCGGACGACGAGCGGCCCGAGCTCTGCCGCAAGGTCGGCCGGGAGGTCGCCGAGGTCGCAGTGCCTGCGTGGCTCGAGGATCACGATCACGGGCAGCCCGCTCGGCTGCGGGAGCGGCGAGACGAGCCAGCGGTCGTCGCTCCAGATCGCGTCGGCGTCGCCGCGGAGGCATCGCCAGCAGTCCGACGGGTCCTCGCCGCGCCGGGGCGGCTCGTCGCCCGGCGGGCGAAGCGGGCGGACGCTGATCTCGCCGTCGAACGGGAACGTCTCCCAGTCGGCGAGCGGTGGCGCAGGCAGACGTCCGTCCGCGTCCGCGGCCGCGAGCGCCCGGCGGTAGAGCTCCTCGGCGGACTCCGCCATGCAGGGATCGTCGCAGCGGGAGGGCCGACTGTCGAACCGTTCGGGCGCACCCGGCGAATCAGCGGCGCACAGCGATCAGAGAGGAGATCCGATGCGCAAGACGATGATCGTCTCGACCGCCGTCGCCGCGGCGACGGCGCTGACAGTGGGGGTCCTCGCCGCGACGGCAGGCAACGGCACGACGATGACGACCGCCCCCGGCATGCACACCGGTCACGCGATGCGGACGACGACCGCGGCGACCGTGACCGCGTCCGACCTGCGGAGCACGCTCGGGCGGATGCTCGGCGAGCACGCCGCGCTCGCGATGAACGCGACGAACCTCGGGGTCACCGGCTCGAAGAGCTTCCCGGCCGCCGCGAAGGCACTCGACCGCAACTCCGTCGAGCTCTCGAAGGCGATCGGCTCGCTCTACGGGCCTGCCGCCGGGAAGAAGTTCCTCGACGGCCCTTTCCAGTGGCGAGCGCATATCGGCTTCTTTGTCGACTATACGGTGGCGCTCGCGAAGAAGGACAAGGCCGGCCAGGCGACGGCCGTCAAGAACCTCACGACCTACACGAAGATGCACGGCGCGTTCCTCGCGGGCGCGACCGGGCTGCCCAGGCTCGCCGTCCAGAATGACCTGCTGGGCCACGTGCTCGAGCTGAAGAACCAGCTCGACGCGTACGCGGCCGGGAACTACACGAAGGCCGCCAACCTGTACCGCGACGCGTACGCGCACATGTTCATGACGGGCGACCTGCTCGCCGGCGCGATCGCGAAGCAGAAGAACCTCAAGTAGCGCCGGATCACGGCGCAGTCGCGAGGCGGAGGCGGGCCCGGCGGCGGCCCGCCTCAGCTCGCGTCGACCGCGAGCGGGACGAGCGCGAACCGGTCGACGTCGACGAGCCCACTGTCGGTCAGCTTGAGCGACGGGATCACCGAGAGCGCCATGAAGGCCAGGGTCAGGAACGGCGTCGCGCCGCGCCAGCCGAGGCCGATCGCCGCCTCGTTGCAGGCCCTGCTCTGCGCGATCACGACGTCGAGCGGCTGATCCGAGAGCAGGCCCGCGACCGGCAGCGGGCACTCGGCCACCACCGCGCCGCTCTCGACGACGACGATGCCGCCGCCCACCTCGGCGAGCCGCTGGACGGCGAACGCCATGTCGTCGTCGCTCGCGCCGACGACCACGAGGTTGTGCGCGTCGTGCGCGACGGTCGAGGCGAGCGCCCCGCGCTGCAGCCCCGAGCCCGAGAGGAACGCACGGCCGATGCGCCCCGTGCCGAGGTGCCGCTCGAGGACCGCGATCTTGACGAGGTCGCGCCCCGGGTCGGAGACCGCATGGCCGTCGACGACGAGCGGCTCCCGCGTCAGGGACTCGGTGACGACCTGGTCCGTGACGAGGCCGATCGCGCGCGCCTCTCCTCCGCTCCACGGAATCGCAAGATCGGCGACGCCCGTCGGCCCGAGCCGCACGGTCTGGCGCACCCACTCGGGCACCTCGGCCCGCGGGACGTCCTCGATCGCGCGGCCGCGCTTGAGCACGAGCTCCGGTGTGAACGTCTCGAGGTCGGGGAGCAGCAGGAGATCGGCGACGTAGCCGGGGGCGACCGCCCCGTGGCGGTGGAGCCGGTGCCACTGCGCGGGGTGGAAGGACGCCATCACGATCGCGTCTGCCGGCTCGACGCCCGCGGCGACCGCGGCGCGCACCATGCCGTTGACGTGGCCGTTGTCGGCGATGTCCTCCGGGTCGCGGTCGTCCGTGCAGAACGCGATGCGACCCGGGCCGTACTCGGCGACGAGGGGCAGCAGCGCGTGCAGGTTGCGCGCCATCGAGGCCTCGCGGATGAGGAGCCACATGCCCGCGCGGAGCCGCTGGCGCCCCTCCTCGACCGTGAGCATCTCGTGGTCCGAGCGGATCCCGGCGGCGACGTACGCCTGGAGCTCCTGGCCGAGGACGCCGGGCGCGTGACCGTCCACGTGCTCCGCCCCCTGGAGCCCGAGCTTCTCGAGCTCGGCCGGGTCGCCCCCGATCACGCCCGGGAAGTTCATCATCTCGGCCAGCCCGAGCACCCGGTTCCGGCGCATCAGCGCCTCGAGGTCGCCGGCCGCGAGCGGGCGCCGCGGCGACTCGAAGGCGGACGCGGGCACGCACGACGAGGCCATGAAGAAGACCTCGAGCTGGAGGCCCGCCGAGGCGTCGTGCAGCCAGTGGACGCCGTCGGTGCCGAGCACGTTCGCGATCTCGTGCGGGTCGGCGACGACCGCGGTGGTGCCGAGCGGGAGCACGAGCCGCGCGAACTCGTCGACGAGCAGCTTCACCGACTCGAGGTGCATGTGCGCGTCGATGAAGCCCGGGACGACGTACCGGCCCGTCGCGTCGACCGTCTCGCTGCCCTCGTACGCCCCGATGCCCGCGATCGTCCCGTCCACGACCGCGACGTCGGCCTCGAGCCACTCGCGCGTGAAGACGGAGAGCACCCGCCCGCCGCGCACGACGAGGTCGGCGGGCTGGTCGCCCCGGGCGACCGCGAGTCGGCGCTGGAGCTCCGTCGCCACGCCGGCCAGGCTACATGCCCATCGCGTGAGGACGAGCTGGCTCTGAGCAGGGAATTCCTGTCTTCGAACCGCTCATGGTCACCGCACCGTGAGACCGCGTTACGGCCGTCGTCCGCCGGTGTCTGCCTGGACGCCCCCGCCCGCGCGCAGGATACTGGCGCGGTGACGGCTTCCCGACGGAGGGAATGCCGAGGCGCCCGCGTGACGCCTCGGCCTTGGACTGCCGCGAAGTCGATCGATGACGCCTGAAAGCGACCACTCGTCCGAGCTCGCGGAGGCCCGCCGCCGGCTGGCCGAGCTCGAGTCGCTCGTCGAGATCAGCCCCGTCGCAATCGTCGTCATGGATGCCGACGAGCGAGTGACTGGCTGGAACCCGGCGGCGGCGCAGCTCTTCGGCTACACGCCGCAGGAGGCGATCGGGCGTCTGATCGACGACCTCGTCCTCGACGAGGACCTCCGCGGAGAGGGCCGGCACGTCACCCACGAGGCGCTCGAGAGAGATCGCGCCGACCGGATCACTCAGCGTGTACGGAAGGACGGGAAGACGGTCGAGGTGCAGATGATGCTCGTGCCGCTCCGGGTCGACGGCGAGCATGTCGGCTTCTACGCGATCTACCACGACATCACCGAGCTCCAACGCTCACGAGAGCACGCTGAGACGCTCCTGGCGGTCACGCAGGTCCTCGGAAAGACGCTGAGCCTCGAGGACACGTTCGAGGCGATCCTCGACGAGCTGCATCAGGTCGTGCCCTACGACAGCTGTTCCATCCAGGTGATCCAGGGAGACCGCCTGGTGATCGTCAGCGCGCGCGGCCTCGACGACCTGGGCGGAATGATCGGAGTGGGCTTCGACCTGGACGACGAGACGAACCCCGGGATCCAGGTCTTGCGGTCGAAGCGGCGACAGGTCTTCGCCGACGTCTCCCATCACCCCCACTTCGCGAGCGACGAGCACGGCGGTGGACGCATTCGCGGATGGGTCTGCGTCCCGATGATCGTCGGCGACCGCGCGATCGGCGTCATCAGCATCGACAACTTCGAGCGGGACTTCTACGACGATGCGCTGGCGGACCTCGCGACGGCGTTCGCCGCCCAGGCTGCGATGGCGATCGAGAACGCTCGCTTGCTGGAGACCGAGCGCGCTGCACGTGAGCAGGCCGAGACGCTTCGCGCTGCAGCCGAGTCGCTCGGCAGCATGCTAGGCATCTCCGAGGTCTTCGACCTGATCCTGTCGGAGCTGGGCAAGGTCGTTCCCAATCGGAGTTCCAGCATCCAGCAGCTCGACGGCGACGAGTTCGAGATTCTCGCCGCCCAGGGCTTCCCGGACATCGAGGAGCTCCTCCGACATCGCTACGCCTGCCGAGGACCCGACGATCCTGCGTGGGGGCTCGTCCAGCGGCACGAAACGATCATCGTCTCGAACCCCGCTGAGCGCTACCCGCAGTTCGAGGACGTGCACGGCGAGGGAAGCATCAAGACATGGATGGCCGTCCCCTTGCTGATCGGCGACCGCCTGATCGGGATGCTGACGCTCGACTCGTTCGAACCCGACTTCTACACCGCCGAGCACTCAAGGACGGCCAAGGCCTTCGGCGCGTTCGCTGCGACGGCGATCGACAAGGCCCGGTACGTCACCGAGCTCCAGCGGGCGCGCGAGGAGGCAGAGGCGGCGACGCAGGCGAAGAGCGCGTTCCTCGCAACGATGAGCCACGAGATCAGGACGCCGATGAACGCCGTGATCGGCATGACCGGGCTCCTCCTCGACGACGAGCTGACGGCCGAGCAGCGGGAGCTCGCCGAGGTCGTCCGCTCGAGCGGAGACGCCCTGCTCCACGTGATCGACGACATCCTCGACTACTCGAAGATCGAGGCAGGGAAGCTCGAGCTCGAGAAGGAGGCGGTCGATCTCCGGGAATGCGTCGAGGGCGCGCTCGAGATCGTGGCGCCACGCGCGTGGGAGAAGCAGATCGAGCTGGGCTGTCTCATCGACGAGGAGGCGCCTGCAGGAATCGTCGGGGACGCCGCGCGCCTGCGGCAGGTGCTGCTCAACCTGCTCTCGAACGCGGTCAAGTTCACCGAGAAGGGCGAGGTGGTCGTCCAAGTCGGAGCCGAGCCCGCCGGGGCGAGCGCGTATCGGCTCGAGCTCGCCGTCCGGGACACCGGCATCGGCATCCCCTCGGACCGGATGGACAGGCTGTTCGCGTCGTTCAGCCAGGTCGACGCGTCGACCACCCGGCGCTACGGCGGTACGGGGCTCGGGCTCGCCATCTCCAAGCGCCTCGTGGAGCTGATGGGCGGGACGATGTGGGCCGAGAGCGAGGAGGGCTCGGGGTCGATCTTCCATGTCGACCTCCCCGTGGAGGCGACCGAGGCACCGACTCCCAGGGCCGCGCACGGCCCGCCGCCGCAGCTCGCCGGCAAGCGCATTCTCGTGGTGGACGACAACATCACGAACCACGAGATCGTCGCGCGCCACGCGCAATCGTGGGGCATGGACGCTGTGGCGCTCACGTCGCCCCTCGAGGCGCTCGCTCGAATCGAGGGAGGCGAGAGGTTCGACGTCGCCGTCCTCGACATGGTGATGCCGGAGATGGACGGGCTCGCCCTCGCACGCGAGATCCGGCGGCACCGAGACAAGCGCGAGCTTCCGCTGGTGATGCTGACCTCGCTCGGCCGGCTGCCCCAGGTTCGGTCCTCCGGAGTGTTCTCGGTGCAGCTGGCGAAGCCTGTCAAGGCATCCCAGCTCTACAACGCTCTCCTGCAGGCGCTTGCCGAGCAGCACCAGGAGCCGGCGGTCGACGAGCCGGACGTGGGCAAGCCGGCGACGTCGTCGCTGCGGATCCTTCTGGCCGAGGACAACGCCGTGAACCAGAAGGTCGCCCTCCGGCTCCTGGACCAGCTCGGCTACCGCGCCGACGTGGCGGCGAACGGCCTCGAGGCGCTGGAGGCGCTCGAGCGGCAGCCCTACGACGTCGTGCTCATGGACGTACAGATGCCCGAGCTGGACGGCCTCGATGCGTCGCGCCGGATCCGCGAGCGCTGGCCGGCGGAGGCCCGCCCGCGCATCGTCGCGATGACGGCGAATGCGATGCCCGAGGACCGCCAGGCCTGCTTCGCCGCCGGGATGGACGACTACCTCGCCAAGCCGATCCGTCCGACCGAGCTGGCGGAGGCGCTCCGCCGCGTCCGACCGCTCACGGACACCCGCACGACGAGCGCGGAGGGCGCCGGCACGCGCCTCGACGCGAACGCGATCGAGAGCCTGAGAGAGCTCGACGGGGAGGGCTTCCTCGCGGAGGTGATCGAGACGTTCCTGAGCGACGCGCCGACACTCATAGCAGCGCTCCGGACGACGTACGAGGAGGGCGACACGGAGGCGCTTCGGCGGGCGGCGCATACCCTGAAGTCGAACGGCCAGATCTTCGGGGCGGGACACTTCTCGGAGCTCTGTCGTGACCTCGAGGAACGAGCGAGGCGCGGCAAGCCGGACGGAATCGCCGAGGTCATCGATCGAATCGAGCGAGAGTACGCTGCGCTCGAGAAGACCCTCACCGCCCTCAGTTCGACACCCGCGTCGTGAGCGCGTCTGCCGCTCCGCCCGGAACGATCCTCGTCGTCGATGACAACCGGGTGAACCAGCTCCTGCTCAGCCGCGGTCTGGAGCACCAGGGGCACACGGTCGCCTTCGCAGGACACGGCCGCGAGGCTCTCGACCTTGTGCGTCGCCAGCACTTCGATCTCATGCTGCTCGACGTCTTGATGCCCGAGCTCGACGGCTACCAGGTCCTCGCGGAGCTGAAGCTCGACCCGCATCTCCGCGACATCCCGGTGATCATGACGTCGTCGCTCGACGAGCTCGACAGCGTGGTCAAGTGCGTCGAGATGGGCGCAGAGGACTACCTCACCAAGCCGATCAACCCGGTGTTGCTGAACGCGCGCATCACTGCGAGCCTCGAGAAGAAGCGTCTGCGCGATCAGCAGCGCGAGCTGATCAGCAAGTTCGCGACGAAGGAAGTCGCGGAGGATCTCCTGACATCAGGCTTCTCCCTCGGCGGCAAGCATCTCGACGCGTCTGCCCTGTTCTGCGACATCCGCTCGTTCACGACGATCGTCGAAGCGCGGGAGCCTGCCGAGACGATCGAGTTGCTGAACGACTACTACACGCTGATGATGGACGCGATCGGCGGGGAAGGCGGCATGGTGAACCAGATGGTCGGCGATGGGCTGATGGCGATCTTCGGCGCGCCTTTGCCACGCGAAGACCATCGCCAGCGAGCTGTGCTCGCGGCGCGCCAGATGGTCGACCTGATCCGCCTGTTCAACGAGGATCAGGCAGCGCGGGACAAGCTGCAGATCCAGATCGGTGTCGGCATCGCGTCGGGGCCGGTCGTAGCGGGCTACACGGGCACGCAGCACCGAGCGACCTATACCTGCGTGGGCGACACCGTCAATGTCGCTGCTCGTCTCGAGTCGCATACGAAGGTCGTGAACCGGCCGATCCTGATCGACGAGCACACGCGGCGCGGTCTCGACGACCTCATCGCCGTCGAGGCTCAGGGGGAGCTGCTCATGAAGGGAAAGACCCAGCCGGTTCAGGTCTACGCCGTCCACGTCGACTCGCTCGTCGCGGAGAGCCTCTGAACGAGGCCGCGACCTGGCGAGCGGCTTGAAGAAACGGCGCTAGGCGAGGGCGCCCGAAGCCGCCCCTACATCCCCATCGCGTGATAGCCGGCGTCGACGTAGAGCGTCGTGCCGGTCACGTTCCGTGCATCGTCCGAGAGGAGGTACGCGGCGGCGGAGCCGCAGTCGGCCGCGTCGATCCCCCGGTGCAGGGGCGCGCGCTGCTCGAACATGTCCTCCATCGTCGTGAAGCCGGCGATCGAGCGCGCCGCGAGCGTCCGCACGGGCCCGGCGGAGATCGCGTTGACGCGGATGTCCTTCTGGCCGAGGTCCCAGGCGAGGTAGCGCACCGACGCGTCGAGCGTCGCCTTCGCGACGCCCATCACGTTGTAGTGCGGCACCGCGCGCTCGCCTCCGAGGTACGTCATCGTCACGATCGAGCCGCCCTCGCGAGACTCCATCAGCGGCTCCGCCCGCCGCGCGCACGCGACGAGGGAGTACGCGCTGATGTCGACCGCCAGCCAGAACCGGTCGCGCGGCGTGTCGGTGAACCGTCCCTCGAGGTCCTCGGCCGCGGCGAACGCGACCGAGTGCACGAGCAGGTCGAGCCCGCCGCCGAACGCCTCGGCGGTCTCGGCGAAGACGCGGTCGAGGTCGTCGTCGGAGCGGACGTCGCACGCCGTGACGAGCTTCGTGTCGACCGTCGCGGCCAGGTCGCGCACGGACTTCTCGATGCGCTCGCCCTGGTAGGTGAAGGCGAGCTGCGCGCCCTCGGCGGCGAGGCGCTCCGCGATCGCCCAGGCGATCGAGCGCCGGTTCGCCACCCCCAGCACGAGCGCCTGCTTGCCCTCGAACCTCCCGGCCATCGGGCGATCCTATCCCGCAGGCCGCGGCGAGGGCTCGACGGCGCCCCGCAGGCTACGGTCGGCCCGTGCGCGCCTTCGCCCACGACGTCTACACGTACCCGCTCCCCGACGGTCACCGGTTTCCGCTCGCGAAGTACCGGCTCGTGCGGGAGGGCGCGGAGCGGCTCCCGGACGTGGAGGTGACGCCGGCTCCGGCGGCCACGTGGGAGGAGCTGCTGCGGACGCACGAGGCCGACTGGGTCGACCGCGTTCGCGACGGCCGGCTCGAGCGGCGCGAGGAGCTCGGGCTGGGCCTGCCGTGGTCGCCCGAGCTCGTCGAGCGCTCCCGGCGCGCCACCGGGGCGACGCTCGAGGCGTCGCGGGCGGCGCTCGCCGACGGCGTCGCGATGAACCTCGGCGGCGGCACGCACCACGCGTTCGCCCACGTCGGCCGCGGGTTCTGCGTCTTCAACGACGTCGTCACGGCGATCCGCGACCTGCGCGCGCGGCGCCTCGTGCGGCGCGTGCTCGTCGTCGACGTCGACGTCCACCAGGGCGACGGCACGCACGCGCTGCTCGGCGTCGACGCCGAGGCGTTCACCCTCTCGCTCAACGGGTTCCGCAACTACCCGTTCCGCCGCGTGCCCGGCGACCTCGAGGTCGAGCTGCCCGACGGGACCGACGACGACCGGTACCTCGCCGAGCTCGCGCGCGTGCTGCCGCAGGCGGTCGCCCGCGGGCGGCCCGAGCTCGCGTTCGTGCTCGCCGGCGCCGACCCGTTCGCCGGCGACCGCCTCGGCCGGCTCGCCCTCACGAAGGCGGGGCTGCTCGAGCGCGACGCGATCATCCGCGACACGCTCGCGGCGGCGGGCGTGCCGGTGTGCGTTACGCTCGCCGGCGGCTACGCCGAGGACATCCGCGACACGGTCGAGATCAACCTGGGGACGGTGAGGACATTCAGCGCATCGCGGTCGTGACGGGAGCCTCCTCGGGGATCGGGGAGGCGACGGCGCGGCTCCTGGCGGAGAAGGGCTGGCGGTGCGTGCTCGTCGCCCGCCGCGAGGACCGCCTGCGCACGCTCGCCGACGAGATCGGCGGCGAGGTGGAGGTCTGCGACGTCGGCGACCGCGGGGCCGTCGAGGCGATGGCGGAGCGCGTCCTCGAGCGCCATCCCGCGATCGGGCTCCTCCTCAACAACGCCGGGATGCCGGCCCGCGGCACCTTCCTGACGGTCGACCCCGACCTCATCCAGCGCGTGATCGAGGTCAACTACCTCGGAGGCGTCTGGTGCACGCGCGCGCTGCTGCCGGGCCTCAAGTGGGGCGCCGCCGACGGCGGGTCGCACATCGTCAACCTCATCTCGGTCGCCGGGACGGTCGCCTTCGCGCCGGCCGGCGCGTACGCCTCGTCGAAGCACGCGCAGCTCGCGTTCTCCCGCTCGCTCGCAGCCGCCCTGAAGGGGACGGGGATCCACGTGCACTCGGTGCTCCCGGGGTTCGTCGAGACGGAGGGCTTCCCGCAGAAGGGCGTGCTCGGAAGCCGGCTCCTGAGCCGGTTCGTGATCCATCCGCCGCGGGTCGCGGAGGCGGTCGTCGGCGCGGTCGAGAAGGGCAAGCGCGAGGTGACCGTGCCCTGGTTCCCGTACCGCCAGATCTCGATCCTGCAGGCGCTCGTGCCGGGCCTGATGGCGCGTTTCGTCGGGGTGTCCGACTACCGGCCCGGCTCCGTGTAGCTCAGGACTTCCGGGCGACGTACCAGCCCATCTCGACCTCGAAGACCGGCGGCGCCATCCGGGCGACGCGCTCCCGCTCCTCGCCCTCCAGCCCGACGAGGTCGAGGTAGCGGCCCATCTCGCGCCGCTCGCGCACGATCTCGTTCGTCGTCACGACGAGGTCGTTCGCGTCGAGGAAGCCGCGGATGTCCGCGTCGGGCAGGAGCCGGGTGTGCGACGGGTCGCGCGCCCGCTCGAACCGGTCCTGCTCGAGGCTCCGGATCGGGTCGACGTCGCCGAGCTGGTCGACGAGGAGAATGCGGCCGCCCGGCTGGGTCACACGGGCGAGCTCCGCGACGACGAGCTCGGGCCGGTGCGCGTGATGCAGGACGCGAAGGCAGCCGACGAGGTCGAAGTCGCCGTACGGGAACGACAGCGCCTCCGCGTCGTCGACGGCGAACGTGCAGTTCGGCGGAGCGCCTGCCTGCGCCGCTGCCACGTAGTCCGCCGACTCGTCGACGCCGACGACCGCGCCGACGAGCGGCGCCAGCGCGTACGCGAGCGCGCCCGTGCCGCAGCCGACGTCGAGCGCGCGCTCGTCGCCCGCGAGCGGGGCGAGCAGGCGCCGGAGCCGCTGTTCGAGCTCGGCGTGCCGGTCGGCCTGGAGCGCCTGGCGGCGCGCGACGAGGTCACTCATCCCGCGTCTCCCGGATGCTCCGGCCGGGAAGCGTGCGGATCCCGCAGGCGAGCTCGTAGCCGATCGTCCCCGCCACGCGGGCATGTCGCTCGAGCGTCGCGCCGTCGCCGACCAGCGTGACCGGCGTCCCGCGCTCCGCCCGCTCGGGCAGGCGCACCGCCACCGCGTCCATCGAGACGGTTCCCACGACCGGGACGGGGGCGCCGCCGACGACGACCTCCGTGCCGGTCAGGTCGCGCCGGAACCCGTCCGCGTAGCCCACGGGGACGATCCCGATCCAGGTCTCCTCGGTCACGACGAAGCGGCGACCGTAGCCGGTCGACTCCCCGGGCGCCAGCCGCTTCACCTGCGCGAGCTCGGACTCCCAGCGGAGCGCCGGGCGCAGGCCGAAGGCCCCCGCGTCCTCGCCGAACGGGTCGATGCCGTAGAGCGCGATCCCGCAGCGCGTCGCGTCGAGGCGCGTCTCGGGAAGCGTCAACGCGGCGGCGCTGTTGGCGACGTGGCACACGTAGCCGTCAGCGTACGGCGCCGTCGCCTCGAGGAAGCGGTCGAGCTGCAGGCGGGCGAAGTCCTGGTCGGAGTCGGAGGTGGCCAGATGCGTCATCAGGCCGACGACGGAGCGGCCGGGCGAGGGGAGCTCTCCGAGCCCCCAGCGGCCCATTCCGGTGTCGAGCTTGAGGTGCACCGGGACGTCCTCCGGGACGTCGTCGTCGACTGCCGTCAGCTCGAGCGACCCCGCGCGCGCGTGCGCGACGTCCCCGTCCGCGGTCGGGCCGAGGACGAGGATCCTCGCGTCGGGGAGAGCGGCGCGGAGCGCGAGGCCCTCGCCCACCGTGGCGACGCACAACGCGACCGCGCCGCCCGACAGCGCCGCCCGCCCGGCGTCGGCGGCGCCGTGGCCGTACCCGTCGGCCTTGACGACGGCCCACAGCTCCGCCGGCGCGACGCGGCCGGCGAGCACGCGGGCGTTGTGGCGGATCGCGCCGAGGTCGATCGTGACGAGCGAGCGGGCCACGTCAGGCGAGGACCGCGGGCAGCGCCTCGACGACGTCCGACGCGACGAGGCCGGCCTGGGGCACGACGCGCTGCGCGGCGAGGCCGTGGGCGACGGCCGCCGCCGCCGCGGCCTCGACGGGCTCGAGGCCCTTCGCGAGGAATGCGCCGACGATCCCGGTCAGCACGTCCCCCGTGCCGGCGGTCGCGAGCGAGCCGGGCCCGTGGTCGGAGACGACGGTGCGGCCGTCGGGTGCGCGCACGATCGTGTCGGGGCCCTTGAGGAGGACGACGGCGCGGTGGCGCTCCGCGCAGCGGGCGGCCGCCTCCAGCCGGTGGGCCGCGACCCAGTCCGAGTCCGTGTCGAGCAGCCGGGCGAGCTCGCCCGCGTGCGGCGTCAGGACGAGCGGCGCCTCGCGCTCGACGGGCTCGAGGCCGTGGAGGCCGTCCGCGTCGACGACGACCGGCACGTCGACCGTCCGCAGGAGCTCCCGCACGAGCGCACGCGCCTCGTCGGAGCGGCCGAGGCCGGGGCCGACGGCGACGGCACCGGCCCGCTCGAGGTCCGGCGCGAGCGTCTCGAGCGCGTCGCCCCAGTCGACGCCCCGCTTCACCGGCTCGAGCGCGAGCGTCTCGGCGACGGCGAGGCACGCGCGCGGCACCGCGAGCGCGACGTAGCCGGCGTCCGCCCGCAGGGCCGCGCGCGCGCTCAGCACGGGCGCGGAGGTCGTGCCCGGCGCGCCGCCGATGACGACCAGGACGCCGGAGGTGTACTTCGAGTCCCCCGGCCGCTTCCGGGGCACGCGCGCGAGCAGTCCCGGCAGCGCGCGGACGGCGGCGGCCGGCGCCGTGTCGAGCCCGATGCCGGCGACGACGACCTGGCCCGCGTGGAAGCGCCCCGGCGCCACGACGAGCCCGAGCTTCGGCCCGTGGAACGTGACGGTGAGGTCGGCCTCCACGGCGGCTCCGGCCACCTCACCCGTCGAGGCGTCGACCCCGGAGGGGAGGTCGACCGCGACCACGGGCGTGCCGCTCGCGTTGATCCGCTCGATCGTCGCGGCCGCCTCGGGACGGGGCGCGCCGCGGAAGCCCGTGCCGAAGAGGGCGTCGATCACGACGTCGGCGCCCGCGGGGTCGTCCGTCTCGACGGCCTCGCGGCCCTCCTCGCGCAGGATGCGCGCCGCGATCCGCCCGTCGCCCCCGTTCGCGCCGCCGCCGCAGACGACCGCGAAGCGGCGCGCGGCGGGGTAGGCCCGGATCGCCTCCGCGGCGACGGCGGCGCCCGCGCGCTCCATCAGCTCGCCCGCCGTCTCCGGGTAGCCGGGGTACCGCTCCTCGGCGGCGCGCATCTCCGCGGCGGTGAAGAGCGGCTCGTACATCGCGGTCAGGGCCGGGGCCGCCGCTGGAGCGGCGAGGCGAGGTCGGCCACGGCGGTCGCCGCCGCCACCGTGTGCGAGTGCGTCAGCGAGACGTCGAGCTCGCGCATCCCGACGCGCTCGGCGAACGCGAGCGTCTTCCCCGCGAGCGTCACGCCCGGCTTCGGCGGGCCGACGATCTCGATCTCCTTCCACGTGAAGAGGACGCCGCAGCCGAGCGCCTTGCCGACCGCCTCCTTGCCGCAGAAGCGCGCCGCGTAGGACTCGGCCGGGTTGCCGCGCGACTCGCAGTAGTCCTGCTCGGCGGGCGTGAAGCACCGGTCGCGGAACCCCGGGCGCTCGAGCGCCCGGCGGATCCGCTCGATCTCGATCACGTCGGTGCCGACGCGGACGGCCATGACGAGAGGCTAGATCGTGCGCTCGAGCCAGTCGGGCAGGTCCGCGATCGAGCTGACGACGACGTCGGGGGTGAGGTCGAGCTGCTCGAGCGTGTCGGGGCGGAACTTGCCGGTGCGGACGAGCGCGGTCCTCATGCCGAACATCTTCGCGCCGCGCAGGTCGGCCTCGACGTCGTCGCCGACGAGCCACGTCAGCTCGGGCTCGGCGCCCAGCGCCTCGAGCGCCGCCGCGAAGTACGCGGGGCTCGGCTTGCCGAGCACGACGGCCTCGACGCCGGTCGCGTACTCCAGCCCGGCGACGAACGCGCCCGCGTCGAGCAGCGGCCCGCGGCTCGTCTGCCACCAGCGGTTCTTGTGGAGGCAGTAGAGGTCGGCGCCGAGCTGGATCTCCCCGAAGGCCCGGGCGAGGTTCATGTAGCTGAAGACCTGGTTCGGCTCGACCGTCTCGTCGCAGCCGCCGATGAGAACCGCCTCCGCGCCCTCCCCGACCAGCTCGATCCCCTCGAGGTCGGGGACGACCCCGGCCATGACGAGGGCGAGCACGCGCTTGCCGGCGAGCTCGCGGGCGGCCGTGAGCGCCGTCGTCTGCAGCTCCTCGTCGCCGAGCTCGAATCCGAGGCTCCGCAGCTCGGCCGCGAGCTGGGCGCGAGGCCTGGTCGAGTTGTTCGTCACGAAGCGGAGCGTGTGGCCCAGGTCTCGGAGCCGCGCGACCGCCGCCGGCGCCCCGGGGATCGCCTCGCCGGAGACGTGCAGCACCCCGTCGACGTCCAGGAGAATGCACGCCATGGCGGCGGAGTCTATTCGTGTCACGCGCTCGGTTTCGCTCGACCCGGACGAGATCGAGCTGCGCGTCTCCCGGTCGTCCGGCCCGGGCGGGCAGCACGCGAACAAGACCGAGACGCGCGTCGAGGCGCTCTTCGACGTCGCGGCGTCGGCGTCGCTGACCGACGCGCAGAAGCGGCGCGTCGAGAGCCGGGTCGGTCCGGTGGTGCGCGCCACCGCGCAGGACGAGCGCAGCCAGGCGCGCAACCGGGCCCTCGCGGTCGAGCGGCTCGTGGCGAAGCTCGCCGAGGCGCTCCGGGTGGAGCGCCGCCGCGTTCCGACCTCGCCGACCACCGCCTCGCGCGAGCGGCGGCTCGAGGCGAAGCGGCGCCGCGCGAGGGTGAAGCGCGGCCGCGCGGCGACGGACGACGACTGACACCGGCGATGGCGGACGGCGCACGACCAGCTGACGCCCGACGTCGTGCGGCCGCTGCTGCGGGGGCGGTTCGGCACGCCGTACCGCTGGAGCCCGGAGTGCGCCTCGACCCAGGACGTCCTGCGCGACGTGGAGCTGCCGGAGGGCGCCGTCGCGGTGACCGAGCACCAGACGGGCGGCCGCGGCCGCAGCGGCCGCGCGTGGGAGGACGTGGCCGGACGGTCGCTCCTCGCCTCCCTGCTGCTCCGCCCTGCGGCGGGGGCGCCCGCCGAGCAGCTCTCGCTCGTCACGGGGCTCGCCGTCGCGGAGGCGATCGACCGCATCGCGGGCGTGCAGAGCGAGCTCAAGTGGCCGAACGACGTGCTGGTCGGCGAGGCGAAGGTCGCCGGGATCCTCCTCGAGTCGTCCCGGGGCGGCGTCGTCTGCGGCGTCGGCGTCAACGTGAACCACGACGCGGGAGAGCTACCCGAGGGCACGCGGCTCCGGCCGACCTCGCTCCGGGCCGTCACGGGGCGGCGCCATGACCGCGCGGCCCTTCTCGCGGAGCTCCTCCTCGCGCTCGAGCGGCACTACGACACGTGGGGGGCGTCCGGGCTGGCGCCGCTCCTGCCCGCGCTCGAGGCGCGCCACGCCCTCCGCGGCGCCCGCGTCCGGATCGGCGGCGTGACCGGCGTCGTCGGGCCGATCGCGCCCGACGGACGGCTCTCGCTGACGCGCGACGACGGGTCCGCCGTCCTCGTCGCGAGCGGCGAGGCGCAGGTGCTCGGCTCGACCTGAAGCGGCTACGCGTCGCGGGCCTGGACGTGCCCGAACCCGAAGCGGCCCTTGATGCAGAGGTTTCCGCGGGTGACGTCGTGATCGGCCGGGCTCGTGACCTTCACGATCGCGTTGTCCTGCACGTGCAGCTCGAGCGCGCACCCCACGCCGCAGTACGGGCAGATCGTCTCGGTCACCGTCTGCTCCTCCTCCCGCCACGCGCCGGACTCGCGCAGCTCGTGCTCGGAGCGGAACATCAGCGCGCCGGTCGGGCACACGGCGATGCAGTTCCCGCAGTAGACGCAGGCCGACTCGGGGAGCGGCGTCGCGAGCTCGGTCGAGATCCGGGCGTCGAAGCCGCGGCCGGCGACGTGGATGGCGAACGTGTTCTGGTGCTGCTCGCCGCAGGCGTCGACGCACTTGTAACAGAGGATGCACTTGCCGTAGTCGCGGACGTAGAGCTCGTTGTCGACCTTGACGGGCTGATGGACGGTGGCGGCCGTGCGGCCGTCCGGCTCCACGTGGTGGCCCGTGCGCGCGCCGTCGCGCTCGGTGCTCGGCGGCGCGGCCGGGCCGAACCGCTCGGGCTCGGCGTCGTACCGCGCGAGGTACCCCGGGGCCACCGGCGTGGTCGAGAGGTCGACGGAGGAGGCGAGGAGCTCGAGCACGAGCTTCCGCGAGAGGCGGACGCGCTCGGTGTCGGTGCGGACGACCATGCCCTCCTCCACCGCCCGCGCGCACGCCGGAGGGAGCACGCGCGACCCCTCGACCTCGACCACGCAGACGCGGCAGGCGTTCGCGGGCCGGAGGGTCTCGCCGTAGCAGAGCGTCGGCGTCTCGATCCCGAGCGCGGCACAGGCGTCGAGGATCGTCGCGCCCTCGAAGACGCGGACGCCTCGGCCGTCGACCTCGAGCTCGATCATCCGCCGCGGTGCGAGGAGGTCGCTCATGCGCCCGCCTCCTGGAAGACGTGGAGCCGGCGGATCGCGGACTCGATCGCGGTCGAGGCCGTCTGTCCCAGGCCGCAGATCGACGCGTCGCGCATGCACTGGCCGACCTCGCCGAGGAGCGCGAGCTCGCGCTCGACGCCGCCGCGGGGCTCGCCCGCGAGGAGGCGCGCGAGCGACTCCTGCTGGCGCACGGTCCCGACGCGGCACGGCACGCACTGCCCGCACGACTCGTTGCGGAAGAACGCCGCGATCCGCATCAGGAGCCGCGGCAGGTCGACGGTCTCGTCGAGGACGAGCACGACCCCCGACCCGAGCGTCGTGCCTGCCTCCCGCGTCCCCTCGACGGTCAGCGGCACGTCGAGGTCTCCCGGGCCGAGGAAGCTGCCGGCTGCGCCGCCGACGAGCACCGCCTGCAGCGCGCGACCGCCGGGCACGCCGCCGGCGAGCTCGAGCACCTCGCGCAGCGTCGCCCCGAAGGCGACCTCGTACGTCCCGGGCCGCTCGACGTGGCCGGAGAGGCAGAGGAGCTTCGTCCCCGTCGACGTGCCGGTCCCGACGGTCGCGAACGCCGCGCCCGAGCCGAGCACGATCTCGAGGACGTTGACGAGCGTCTCCACGTTGTTGACGACCGTCGGCGCGCCGAAGAGACCCACCTCGACCGGGAACGGCGGCTTCGCGCGCGGCTCGCCGCGCCGGCCCTCGATCGACTCGAAGATCGCGGTCTCCTCCCCGCAGATGTACGCGCCCGCCCCGCGCCGGAGCTCGACGTCGAAGGCGACGCCGTGCCCCATCACGTCGTCGCCGAGCAGGCCATGCGCCCGGGCCTCGGCGATCGCGTGCGACAAGCGCGTGCTCGGCCTGCGGGTACTCCCCGCGGAGATAGACGAAGCCGCGCTCGCAGCCCGTCGCGACCGCCGCGACGGTCATCGCCTCGAGCACGGCGAAGGGGTCGCCTTCCAGGAGCTCCCGGTCC
Organism: uncultured Actinomycetes bacterium; assembly: GCA_963748255.1. Taxonomy (GTDB): domain Bacteria; phylum Actinomycetota; class Thermoleophilia; order Gaiellales; family Gaiellaceae; genus Gaiella. The sequence goes on from CAVVIL010000015.1 coordinate 198,901, forward strand.
TTGAACGTGCCGGGCTCGGACTCGTCGGCGTTGCAGACGAGGTAGTGCGGCCGCGCGGGCTGCCGGGCGACGGCCTCCCACTTGACGCCGGTCGGGAACGCGGCGCCGCCGCGGCCGAGGAGACCCGAGTCCTTCACCTCGCGCAGCACCCCCTCGGCGCCGAGCTCGAAGGCCCGCCGGAGGGCCGCGTAGCCGCCGTGGGCACGGTAGTCGTCGAGGCTCGCAGGGTCGACGACGCCGACGCGGCGCAGGAGGCGGAGCGACGCGTCGCCCGCCTGCGGAAGCGCCGGGGCAGGCGCAGGCAGCGGCAGCGCCGCCCGCGAGCAGGGCGAGCACGTCGTCCGCGCTCGTCGGCGCCTGAGCCCGGTCGAGCGGCGGGTCGCCCGCGACCGCGACGAGCGCGGCCGGGGCCCGGTCGCACTGGCCGAGGCACGGGCTCCGGTACCAGGTGGCGGAGCCGTCGTCGGAGAGGTCCCCCTCGGGGCCGAACCGCTCCTCGAGGTCCGCGATCAGCTCGAGCGCCCCGCGGCACCGGCACGCGACGTCCTCGCAGACGTGCACGACGCGCGGCGGGCGCGGCTCGAGGGCGAGGAGCGCGTAGAAGGTCGCGACCCCGTACGCGTCGGCGGGCGGCACGGTCAGCCGGCGGCAGAGCTCGTTGAGGCCGCCGGGGCTGATCCAGCCGATCCGCTCCTGCAGCGACCACAGCGCCGGCAGCAGGAGATGGCGGCGAGCGCGGGCCGCGTGCCCTCCGGCGGCGGTGTTGCCTGCGACGCCGTCGGCGCGCGCGCCGCCGTCCCAACCGGAGGTCGGCGGGCCAAGGACGGCGTCGAGAGCGGCTCGCTCGGTCGCCGTGGGCTCGGCGAGCGGGACGAGCTTCAGGTCCATGCGACCGGTGGCGCCGACCGGCTCATCGCCGAAGGTTCTATCGGAACGGGCCGACGGGCCGCAGTGCGCGGCCGTGGACGGAAGTAAGGAAACTTGACGGAAGGGTCCCGAGCGACTAACCGATGCGTGGGACGCTCGTATCAGAGAGGGGGACATCTTCTATGGGGTCTCGTCTGCGCATCCACCATGCTGCTGCGGCCGCGCTGCCGGTCGGAGGCCTCTGCTTGCTCCTTCTGCTGCTCCTGCCCGAGGAGGCGCTCGCCGCAGGGATCCGCAACGGGCTGCGCGACGGGATCGACGGGATCGGCGCGGCCGACCCCCGCTGGCTGACCGCCACCGGGCTGCTTCTCGCCGGCTCGCTCTCCGGGAGCGCCCTCGCCTGGCGCGCGGCGCTCCGCGCCTGCGGCGCCCCGTGCGGCCGCGTCGATGCGGTCGCGCGCTACGGCGTGGGGTCGCTCGCGAACGCCGTCCTCCCGACGAGGATCGGCGGCGTCCTGCGGATCGCGCTCTTCTCCCGGCTCGTGCACACGGAGGGCGCCGTCTGGACGACGGGCGGCGCCGCCGCGGCGGCCGGGCTCGCGCGGGCGCTCTGGCTCGGCGCGCTCGTCGCGCTCGCCTCGACGACCGGCCTGCTCCCGCTCTGGCCGGCGGCCGTCCTGCTCGGCCTCGGCCTGCTCGGAATCGCGGTGGCGCTCGTGGCCACGCGGACGCGGTTCAAGGCGCGCGCCGCCCACGTCCTCGACGCCTTCCGGGCGCTTCACGCGATGCCGCGCACCGCCGGCGTCGTCATCATCTGCGTCGGCCTGGCCGTCGCCCTGCGCGTCGCCGCCGCCTCCGCGCTCGCCGCCGCATTCGGCATCGAGCGGCCGTTGGCGGCCGGTCTCCTCGCCGTCGCCGCGATCGAGGCGGTCGCCGTGCTGCCGGTCTCGATCGGCGGCGCAGGGATGGCCGGCGGCGCCGTCGCATTCGCCCTGGCGGCCCACGGGGCGGCCGCGGGAGTGCCTGTCTCGGCGGGCCTCGCCTTCGCCGCGGCGGAGACCGCCACTGCCGTCGTCGTCGGCGGCCTCGGCGGGCTCGCGCTCCTGCTCCCGCTCGTCGCCCGGTGGGCCCGCCAGGTTCCCACCCCCGTGCCGGTCGCGGTCGAGGAGTAGCGCTCAGGCCGTCGTCTCGACCGGGTCGGGCACCCGGCTCGCGGCCTCCGCCTCGGCCGGCGCGAGCTTCTCGATCCGGATCGCCGCCGCCTTGAACTCGGCGGTCCCCGACTTCGGGTCGGTCGCGTCGATCGTGAGCAGGTTGACGTCGACCTCGTCGGGGAAGTGGAACGTCATGAACGCGAGCCCCGCGCGGAGCGAGGGGTCGATCCGCACCGGCGCCTCCACCGACCCGCGGCGGGACGAGACGCGCACGACCTCGCCGTCCGCGAGCAGCAGCCGCGCCGCGTCCTCGGGCGAGAGGTCGAGCGACTCGCCGCGGTGCAGCGGCGAGCGGTAGAGCCCCGACTGCGCACCCGTGTTGAAGGACTCCAGCCGGCGCCCGGTCGTCAGACGGATCGGGTACTCGTCGTCGAGCGCCTCGAAGGGGGGCTGCGCGTCGACGACGCTGAACGGCGCGCGCGGGCCTTCGACGGGCTCCGCCCAGAGCCGCGCGTGGAGGAACTGCGAGCCGGGGTGCTCCTCGTCGGGGCACGGCCACTGGATTCCCCCGAGCTCCTCCAGCCGGTCGTAGCGCATGCCCCGGTGGAGCGGCGAGAGCGAGCGCAGCTCGTCCCACGCCTCCTCGGCGGTCGGGTCGCCCCAGTCCCGGCCGAGGCGGCGTGCGAGCTCCGCGAGGATCCAGGTGTCGTCGCGTGCCAGCCCGGGCGGGTCGAGCGCCTTGCGCACCCGCTGGACGCGCCGCTCGCTGTTCGTGACGGTGCCCTCCGCCTCGCACCACGACGCGGTCCCGGGGAGCACGACGTCGGCCATCTCCGCCGTGCGCGTCATGACGATGTCCTGCACGACCAGCAGGTCGAGCTCCGAGAGGAGGCGCCGGGCCTTCGAGACGTCGGCCTCGGACTGGGCCGGGTTCTCGCCGATCACGTAGAGCGTCCGCAGCTCGCCGCGCTCCATCGCCTCGAACATCTGCGTGAGGTGCCACCCGTAGCGGGGCCGGATCGGCGCGTCCCACGCCGCCTCGAACCGGGCGCGCGCCTCGTCGTCCCGCTCGAGGTCCTGGAAGCCGGGGAGCTTGTTGGGGATCGCGCCCATGTCGCCCCCGCCCTGGACGTTGTTCTGGCCCCGGAGCGGGTTCAGGCCCGAGCCGTACCGGCCGACGTGGCCGCAGAGGAGCCCGAGGTTGATGAGCGCGAGGACGTTGTCGACGGCGTTGTGGTGCTCGGTGATCCCCAGCGTCCAGCAGATCATCGCGCGGTCGGCGCGCGCGAACGCATGCGCGGTCTCGCGGATCACGTCCGCGGGGACGCCCGTCAGCCGCTCGCCCTCGGCGAGCGTGAACGGCTCGACGGACGCGGCGTAGGCCTCGAAGCCCTCGGTCGCGCGCTCGACGAAGACCGCGTTGTGGAGACCGGCGTGGATGATCTCCCGGGCCATCGTGTTCGAGAGCGCGACGTCCGAGCCCACGTCGAGCCCGAGCCACCGGTCGGCCCATTGCGCGGACGACGTGCGGCGCGGGTCGACGACGTAGAGCCGGGCGCCGTTGCGCACCCCGGCGAGGAGGTGGTGGAAGAAGATCGGGTGCGTCTCGCGCGCGTTCGAGCCCCAGAGGAGGACGACGTCCGTCTCCTCGATCTCGCGGTACGACGACGTCCCGCCGCCCGCTCCGAACACCGTCGCCAGACCGACGACGCTAGGCGCGTGTCAGGTGCGGTTACACGAGTCGATGTTGTTCGAGCCCATCACCTGGCGCGCGAACTTCTGCGCCAGGTAGTTCATCTCGTTCGTCGCCTTCGAGCACGAGAAGAGCCCGAACGACGTCGACGCGTCGGCCTCGCGCGCCCGCGCGAACCCCGCCGCGACGGTGTCGAGGGCCTCGTCCCAGCTCGCGGGCCGAAGCGCGCCGTCCTCACGGACGAGCGGCTGGGTCAGGCGACCTCTGGTCGTCGAGCGCATACGGCCTCCTCCGGGGTCGACGCCTCCAATCTACCCCCGCTCGCCCACGACCCGGCAGGGCTCGTCGGCGTCGACCGCGTCGAGCACGCCCGCGGCGATCTCGTCGTGGGTGAGCCAGCGGCCGCCCACCGCTCCGAGCAGCACCTCGCGGTAGGCGATCGCGAGCGGCACGGGTGCGAGCGGCCAGCGGCGCGTGCCGAAGACCTGCACGAGCCGGCCGCCCGGCGCGAGCGCGTCCGCGACGATCGCAGGCGCCTCGGGCGCGTCGGTGTGGATCCAGCAGACGGCGAGCTCGAGCGGCCCGCGCTCCGCGATCGCGTCCGCGAGCGCCTCTCGCAGCACGTCGCTCTCGCGGTAGTCGAGGGCGGCCGGGGCGACGCCGTCCGCGACCTCCGTCGGGCGGCGGGCGACGGAGGTCACGCGGTGGCCGCGCGCCGCGAGCGCGCGCGTCGTCCCGAGGAGCATCCCGGTCCCGCCCACGACGACCGCATGACCCGGCAGCGCGAGCGCGGCGAGCTCCTCCGGTGTGTCGGCGTCCGCGAGCAGCGCCTCGGGGAGGTCGAGCGTGGTCGCGTTGACGCCCCGGAGCGAGATCTCGCCTCGAGCAACCCTCTCCTCGAGGACGGGCAGGAGCGCGCGCGGGTAGGCGCCGGGCAGCGGGATCCGCTCGCTCGGCACGGCACGCGCGTCGCCGAGCGCCCGGAGCGCGCCGGGCGTGACGAGCGGGTTGTCGACCGGGAGCGCGACGACGACGTCGTGCCGGGCGCGGCGCAGCCCCGCGAGGAGCCCGTGCACCGGCGCTCGGTCGGCGGCTCCGTCGTCGACGACGGGGAACGGCAGGCCGGGCAGGTCGTCCGCCTTGCCGACGACCACGACCTCGTCGCACGCCTCGGCGAGGAGGCGCCGGCCGCGCTCGGCCAGCGTCTCCCCGCGGAACCGCGCGAGGGCCTTCGGCGAGCCGAACCGGCGCGAGGCGCCGCCGACGAGCAGCACCCCCGTCAGCCGGGTCACGTGGTGATCCGCTCGTGCTCCGTGTAGACGGCGGCGCGCCCGTCGCGCACGAACCCGCAGAGCGTGATGCCGCGGTCCTCCGCGAGCTCGACGGCGAGCGTCGACGGCGCCCCGACGGCAACGAGGACCGGGCAGCCGGCCACCGCGGCCTTCTGGACGAGCTCGAACGAGAGCCTGCCGCTGACGCAGAGGATCGAGCCCGAGAGCGGCAGGCGTCCCTCCCGCAGAGCCCAGCCGACGACCTTGTCCATCGCGTTGTGGCGCCCGACGTCCTCGCGGAGGCAGTGGAGCTCGCCGTCCGGGCCGAAGAGGCCCGTGGCGTGGAGCCCGCCCGTGAGCGCGAACGCCGCCTGGGCGCCGCGGAGCCGCTCGGGCAGGTCCAGGACGACGGCGAACGGGACGCGGAGCCCGCTCTCGACCCGCGGCGCGTCCACGGCCACCGCCTCGAGCGCGCCCTTGCCGCAGACCCCGCATGAGGACGAGGTGTAGAACGACCGCTGGACGCGGTCGAGCTCCGCCCCGGGCGCGGTCACCTCGACGACGTTCCCGGCGAGATCGTCGGCCGGCCCGGCCGTCGCGGGCGCGAGCCCCTCCGTGACGCAGAAGCCGAGCGCGAGCTCCTCGTCGTCGCCGGGCGTCCGCATCGTCACCGCCACCGCGCGCCCGTTGACGCGGATCTCGAGCGGCTCCTCGACCGCGAGCCGGTCGATCTCCTCGACCCCGGCGGGCAGCCGACGCACGGGCAGCCGCCGCGTTGCGTGCGGCGGTGTCTCCGGGTCGGCGGCGTCGTCCGGGCGCTCCATCCTCGCGTGCAGTATTGACGAGCGTGGGACGCCATCCGTCGCCGTTGGGTGCGATCGCCGCCGGCCTCGTACCGCTCACGCTCCTCGTCCTCGCCGGCTGCTCGAGCGACGAGCCCGCAGGCCCTCCCCCGGACCCTGCGGCGCTCGTCCGGGCCGCGTCGCTCGGCGACACGGACGAGGTGCGGCGCCTGCTCGACGCTGGAGCCGACCCGAACGCCGCCGACGGATCCGGCCGGACGGCGGTCACGCAGGCCGCCTACGGTGGCCACGCGGCCGTCGTGCGGCTCCTCGTCGACGCCGGCGCCGACCTCGACCGACAGGACGACACGCGGGCGAACGCGCTCCTCTCCACGGGCGAGACAGGCTTCGTCGACGTGCTCGAGGAGGTGCTGCGCGGCGACCCCGACCTCACGCGGACGAACCGGTTCGGCGGGACCGCGCTGATCCCCGCCGCCGACCGGGGGCATGTCGAGACCGTGCGCCGGCTGCTCGCGACGGCGATCGACGTCGACCACGTGAACGACCTCGGGTGGACGGCGCTGCTCGAGGCCGTGCTGCTCGGCGACGGCGGCGCGGCGCACACGGAGATCGTGCGCCTCCTCGTGGACGCCGGCGCGGACGTCTCGATCGCGGACCGCGACGGCACGACGCCGCTCGAGCACGCGCGCGCCTCGGGCTACGACGAGATCGTCGCGATCCTCGAGCGCGCCGGGTAGGCGGGGCGCCGGCTCCGCGCCGGCGCCCCGTGTCGCCTCTCAGGCGGCGAGCAGCCTCTGCGCCTCGCCGATCAGCTGCGCGCCCGCGGGCTGCGTCACGCCCGCGCCGAGCTTGTCGCGCACCTGGCCGACGAACGCCTGGAGCTGCGACCGGTACGCCGTGCGGTTGCCGGCCGCGAGTCGCTCGGCGGCCTTGTCCAGGTGGCTCTGGAGCTGACCGGCGGTCTTCGCGTCGACGAGCCCCTTGGACGCGTAGTAGGCCAGGAGGTCCTGGACCTGCGCGAGCGTCGCGGGGAGGTCGAACCGCGCGACCAGCGGGTCGTGGTCGGAGGCCCCGCGTGCGCCGTCGCCGACGAAGTCGGCAGGCCAGTCGGCGTTCACGTGGGCGACCCGCGCCCGCTCCAGCTCGTCGCCGAGCCGCGCCGTCACGAACTGGTGGTCGAGCACCTGCGCCTGGCCCTCGAACACGTAGGTGTACGCGGCCGACGGCACCTCGGCGACGAGGACGTCGTAGAGGTTCTCGAGCCCGATCCCGTAGAGGGGCGCGAGCTGGTCGCTCGCCGGGACGAGCGGGTCGTCCGGCCGGGGGAACACGTTGAGGTCGCCGCCCGCGTCGACGCGCACGCCCGGGTTCGCCTCCCGGAGCGCCGTCACGATCGCCGCCACGTACGCGGCCTGCTCCCGCCGCTGCCCGACGCGCGCGTTGGGCGTCGACGAGAAGTGGTTCGAGATCGCGTAGAGGTCGACCCATGCCCCGAGGCCGACGCCGCTCGCGTCGATGCCGTTCCGCCAGACGCGGAAGTGGCCCACCTGCGGCGCGCGGGTGAAGACGTCGGAGCCGTCCACGCCGGTCGAGGTGTCCACGTCCGACGGGAGGTCGGCGTTGAGCGCCTTCGGGTTCTGGACGTCGGTGTTGTACGCGAGTGCGGCGCCGCGATACGCGACGGTCGGGCTCGCGCCGAGCACCGGCCCGGCGGCCGGCAGCAGCTCGACCCGGTCGGCCCGGTAGAGGAAGGCCGCGACAATGCCACGGTCGTCGGCGCCGTCGCGGTCGTAGGCCGCGTCGTACCTCGGCCCGCCGACCGCCGCGATGCGGAGCGCCAGCTCCTGCAGCGTGTCGGGCTTGCCGTCGCGGTCGTCCGTCGTGCCGCAGGCGAGCGCGGTGCCGCTGACCGTGCAGATGTCCTGGTCCTCGGCCTCCTGGACGAGCAGGACGTCCGGTGCGTGGAGGTCGTCGGCCACCTGCTCCGCGAGCGCGCCGAGGTGCTCGTCGTAGTCCACCGCGCTCGTGGGGACGTAGTCGAACGGGGGCGAGACGCCCGGGCAGCCGGTGTTGCCGACGAAGTCGCAGCCGTCGAACGGGTCGTCGCGGTAGTCGTAGAGGTTCTCGACGTTGAAGTTCGCGACGCTGTACGCCCCGTCCCGTGCGAACGCCGCCGGGGCCGCGTTCGCCGACGGGTCGGCCCCGGCTGTGAACGCCGGCTGTGCGACGGGGTTGATGCGGTACTTGTTGAACGAGTAGTCGACCCCGCCGACGACCGCCGACGACATCGCGTCGAAGACCCGGGCGGGCGGCAGGAGCGTCAGATCGCTGCCCGAGCTGCCCTTGACGCCGAGCGGCCCGAGCAGGATGCGGTAGCCGTTGCCGTTGTCGACGAGCCCGGCGAGGTCGTCGAGCGGGTGGGCGTCGCGGAACGCGCGGCGCGCGTACGCGCTCGTCCGCTGCGCGACCGCCGAGTCGCCGCGGACGACCCAGACCTCGCTGTCCGCGGTCGAGGCGAACACGTCGCGGGGGCCCGTCACGACCGAGCCTGCGAGGACGCGTCCGCGCATCCCCTCGCGCCGCTCCCAGTAGCGCCCCGCGTCCACGAGCTCGTCGGGCGGGTCGGCCTCGAAGGCGGGCGCCACGGCGTCCACGTCGAGCGTCGAGCCGACGAGCTGGACGAGCGACGCGCTCGAGAGCTGGGTCATGTTGAAGAACTCCGAGACCCGCGCCCGAAGGACGACCTCATCGCCGACCTGGGGCACGTAGCCCCCGATCAGCGTCGTGAAGCTCCCCATGAAGACGAAGATCCCGTCCGACGTGGTCGGGTCGCCGTCCGCCCGCGCCTGGGTGTCCTGGAGAAAGAACCCGAACTGCGAGACACCGGCGGACGAACGCGCGAGCGTCCGCTGCGTGATGACGCCGCGGACGTCGTACAGCGTGGCTCGACGTGCCGTTGCCGGTCAGCGGGGCGAGCGCGGAGCGGTGCGTCGGCCCGGCGACGAGGTCGCTCACCGCCCCCTGCACCTCGGAGACGCGCAGCACCGTGGTCACGTTGACCGTGGTCGAGCAGGTGCCCGTCTGCGGTGTCGCATCGTCGTTCGCCGCCGTGAGCTGGACGACGTACGACCCGGGTGGGACGCCGGCGGCGACCGCGAGCGTGGCGCTCGCCGTGCCCCCGTCGGCCGTCGCGGGCGCGAAGCCGGTCAGCGCGATCGTCGCCGCCGCCGGGGCCGGCGTGACCGAGCCGATCGTGAGCGAGGTGACGGTTCCGTCCGCGTCGGTGGCGGAGACCGCGGCGGTGGCCGCCGTCCCCTGCGCGGTCGTGACCGTGGGCGGGCACGTCACCGAGACCGGCGCGTTGTCGGGCGGCGTGGCGGTGTGGGTGCCGAGCCCGCCGAACGTGTCGGTGTCGAAGCCGTCCCACTGCGTCGCGGGGTCGAACGCGTCCGTGCCGTTCGGGTCGCCGTCGGTGACGCCCTGCTTGCGCCGGAGCGTGTTGTCGGCCGTGCTCGCGAGGCCGGTGCCCCACTCCGTGCCGGGGTCGAGCCCCGTCTGCCCGATCACGTCGATCGCGGTCGTCGCCCTTGTAGAGAGCGACCGCGTCGTCGCCGTTGAACCATCCCGAGCCGTTCGTCTGATCGGCGGCGGCGAGGATCGTGGCGGCGGCCGAGGACTGCGCCAGCACGAAGACGTCGCCGTCGGCGACCGTCCCGGTCAGGTCGATCGTGAGCGTCGAGGCCGGGTTCCCGTTGAAGAACATCCGGACGCTGTACCCGGCCGGCCGCGAGGTCGATCGGGGCACCGGTGCCGTTGTAGATCTCGAGCGCCTTGTTGTTGCTCGAGCCCTCGACGTATTCGGAGAAGAACAGGTCGTTCGAGGCTGCGAAGGCCCCCGGCGCGAGACAGAGCGCGCAGGCAAGGGTCATCGCGCCCAGCACGAAGCGGCGTCGCATCAGATCGTCTCCCCTGAGTTCGCTGACGGTCGCCGGGGATCCTAGACGGCCTCCCCGGCGGCCAGCGTGACCGGCCGGTTACTCGACCGTGACGGTCTTGGCGAGGTTGCGCGGCTGGTCGACGTTCAGGCCGCGCAGGCGCGCGATCCGGTAGGCGAGCAGCTGCAGCGGGACGACCGCGAGCACCGCGGAAAGGAACGCGGGCGCCTTCGGCACGTAGATCACGTCGTCCGCGTGGTGCTGGATGTCCTCGTGCCCGTCCGAGGCGATCGCGATCACGTGCGCGCCCCGCGCCCGCACCTCCTGGATGTTCGAGACGAGCTTCTCGTAGACGCCCTCCATCCGGGTCGCGACGACCACGACGGGGGTGTTCTCGTCGAGGAGCGCGATCGGGCCGTGCTTCATCTCGCCCGCGGAGTACGCCTCGGTCGGGATGTACGAGATCTCCTTCAGCTTCAGCGCGCCCTCGAGCGCGACGGGGAGCCCGATGTTCCGACCGAGGTAGAGGAAGAACGGCTTGTCGTGGAACCGCCGCGCGATCTCGTCGATCGGATGGTCGCCCGCCAGGAACTGCTCCAGCTTGGACGGGAGCGAGTAGACCGCGTTGACGATGTACTCGACCTCGCCGGCCGGCATCGTCTCGCGCACCTGCGCGAGCTTGAGGCCCACGAGGAAGAGCAGGCTGAGCTGCGCGGTGAAGGTCTTCGACGCCGCGACGCTCACCTCGAGACCCGCGCGCGTGAAGAGCACCGAGTCGACCTCGCGGGTGATCTGCGACCCCATCATGTTCGTGATCGCGACGGTGCGGGCGCCCATCGAGCGGGCGAGCTTCATCGCCTCGATCGTGTCGCGGGTCTCGCCCGACTGGGAGATCCCGATGACGAGCGTGTCCTCGTCGAGCACCGGGTTGCGGTAGATCCACTCCGACGCGATGTCGTGCTCGACCGGGACGCGGCCCCACTCCTCGATCGCGTACCGACCGGCGACGGCCGCGTGGTAGCTCGTCCCCGCGGAGAGGATGACGATGCGGCTCAGGTCGCGGAGCTCCTCGTCGGTCACCCCGAGCTCGTCGAAGACGAGGCGGCCCTTGCGGAGGCGGTCGCCGATCGTGTTCGCGACGGCGTCGGGCTGCTCGTGGATCTCCTTGAGCATGAACGTCTCGTAGCCGTTCTTCTCCGCTCCCTCGTCGTCCCAGTCGAGCTCGACGAGCTCGTGGTCGACCGTGCTGCCGTCGGCGGCGCGGAGGTACCGCGCGCCCTCGGGCTCGACGACGACGATCTCGCCGTCGTCCGGGAACTGGACCCGACGGGTCTCGCGGAGGAACGCGGCGGCGTTGGAGGCGAGGAACGTCTCGCCCGGCGCGATCCCGACGACCATCGGGCACTGGAGCCGCGCGCCGACGAGGAGGCCGGGATGGTCGCGGTGGATCGCGACGAAGGCGAAGTGCCCCTCGAGCTCGGCGTAGGCCAGGCGGACGGCCTCGACCAGGTCGCCCTCGTAGTTGTCCTCGATCAGGTGCGTGACGGTCTCCGCGTCGGTCTCCGACGAGAAGACGTGGCCCTCCTCGACCAGGCGGTCGCGAAGCTCCCTGTAGTTCTCCACGATCCCGTTGAGCACGATCGCGAGCTTTCCCGGCTCCTCGGCCGCGAGCGGGTGCGCGTTCGCCTCGGTGACGCCGCCGTGCGTCGCCCAGCGCGTGTGGCCGAGGCCGGTGGTGGCGGGCGACGGCCCGTCGCCGGCGTGCTCGCGCAGGTTCTGGAGGTTGCCGACGGCCCTGGTGTAGGTCAGGCCGCCCTCCTCCAGCAGCGCGATGCCCGCGGAGTCGTAGCCGCGGTACTCGAGGCGTTCGAGGCCGTGCAGCAGGAGCATCTTGCACTCACGGGGCCCGACGTATCCGATGATGCCGCACATCCTGGTCTCCTTCATCGAGCCGGGTCCGACGCCCCATCGGACGGCCGTTTGCAGGGGTTTTAGCCCGATCCGGCCCCCTGCCGGACGAGACGGGCGATGCTAGCACAGAGCTCCTCGGCCTCCTCGGCGCGCTCCGCCTCGGCGAGCACCCGCACGAGCGGCTCGGTCCCGGAAGGCCGCACGAGCACGCGTCCGCGGCCGTCGAGCCCGGCGTTGAGCCGCTCCACCTCCGCCGCGACCGTCTCGGGGACGACGGGCGGGTCGAGCGGCACGTTCTGCTTCGCCTGCGCGTAGCGCGGCATGGTCGCCGCCGCCTCGGCGAGCGACCCACCGTCCAGGGAGCGGCAGAGCGTCAGCGCGGCCGCGAGGCCGTCGCCCGTGACGTGCCCGTCGAGGACGATCAGGTGGCCCGACTGCTCCCCGCCGAGCCGTCCGCCCTCGCGGCGCAGCGCCTCGAGGACGTGCCGGTCGCCGACGTCGGTCGTCACCACGCGGATCCCGCGCTCCTCCATGAGCCGGTGGAAGCCGAGGTTCGTCATCGACGTGACGGCGACGAGCGGGACGTCGAGCGCGAGGGCGCAGATCGCGACGATCTGGTCGCCGTCGACCGCCTCGCCCTGCTCGTCGACCGCCAGCATCCGGTCGCCGTCGCCGTCGAAGGCGACGCCGAGGTCGTAGTCGCCGGAGCGCACGGCCGCCTGGAGGAGCCGGAGGTCGGTGGCGCCGCAGCCGACGTTGATGTTCGTGCCGTCCGGCGCGTTCGCGAGCGCCGTCACCCGCGCGCCCAGGCGCTCGAAGACGTCGGGCGCGATCGCCGAGAACGCGCCGTTCGCGCAGTCGACCGCGATGCGGAGGCCGGAGAGGTCGGAGCCGAAGTTCTCGAGGACGTGGTCGACGTAGCCGCCGACGGCGTCTTCCGCCTCCTCGACCGACCCGTTCCCCGGCCCGGCAGTCTCGAGGAGCGCCTCGATCTCGAGCTCGTCCTCGTCCGACAGCTTGTGACCCTCGCGGTCGAAGATCTTGACGCCGTTGTACTCGGGCGGGTTGTGCGACGCCGAGACGACGAGGCCGAGATCCTGCGAGAGCAGCGCGACCGCGGGCGTCGGGAGCACCCCGGCGAGCACGGCTGTGCCGCCTGCCTCGACGATCCCGCGCGCGACGGCGGCCTCGAGCGCCGGCCCTGACCCACGCGTGTCGCGCCCGACGACGACACGGCTCCGGCGGCCGGACCAGAGCGTCGCCGCGCGCGCGAGGCGCGTCACGAACTCATCGGTCAACGACGCGCCGACGACCCCCCGGACGCCATCGGTCCCGAAGAAGCGTCGAGCAGCGGCCCGACCTTCGGCCACCACACCTCCCATGTCCGGATTGTGGTCCACGACGACGAGATGCGCGAGACCCTGCCCGCGCGGGAGCCCCTCGCGACCGGCTAGCGCTTGCTGAACTGCGGCGCCTTGCGCGCCTTGTGCAGGCCGGCCTTCTTGCGCTCGACCTGTCGTGCGTCCCGCGTGAGGAAGCCCTGCCGCTTGAGCGGCACCCGGAGCTCCGGGTCGGCCTCGACGAGGGCGCGGGCGATGCCGTGCCGGACTGCCCCCGCCTGCCCGCTGACGCCGCCGCCGTGCACGCGGACGCGCAGGTCGTAGCGGCCCTCGGCCTCGGCGGTCTTGAGCGGTGAGAGAGCGAGCGTGCGGTGGGTCGCGCGCGGGAAGTAGTCCTCCAGGGTGCGCCCGTTGATCCAGGTCGTGCCGTCGCCGGGTCGGAGGATGACGCGCGCGACCGAGGTCTTCCGCTTCCCGGTGCCGCGATAGGTGGCCAGCTCAGACATGGGACAGCTCCAGTTCCTTCGGGGCCTGCGCGGCGTGCGGGTGCTCCGGGCCTGCGTAGACCTTGAGCTTGCGCAGCTGCGCGGCCGCCAGCTTGTTCTTCGGCAGCATGCCCTTGACCGCCTTGCGGATCACTTCGGTCGGGCGACGCTCGAGCTGCTCGCGGAGCGTCCGCTCCTTGAGGCCGCCCGGGTAGCCGGAGTGCCGGTAGACGATCTTCTCGTCGAGCTTCTTGCCCGTCACCCGGATCTTCTCGGCGTTGACGACGATCACGAAGTCGCCCGTATCGACGTGCGGCGTGTACACGGGCTTCCCCTTCCCGCGGAGGGCGTCGGCGATCTCCGTCGCGAGACGGCCAAGGGTCTTCCCCTCGGCGTCCACGAGGTACCACTCGCGCTGGATCTCGCCCGGCTTGGCGGTGTAGGTCGTCATGGCTCGGAAAGGCGACAGTCGGGTGACCGCCGGCGGCGGAGTGTAGCAGCGGACGTGGCATCGAAGGCAGCCGCCGGCTGCGTCAGGCGGCCGGCTCGCGGGCCATGTGCACCTCGCCGTGCTCGCCCATCCCGCTCGGCGGGTCGCTCACGACGGCGGCCCGCGCCATCTTGAAGAGCTGTGTCACCTTGCTCTCCTTCACGTCCCAGTACTCGGCGTCCTCGATGCGCACCTCGACGAGCGCCAGGTCGGGGTCGTCGGCGCCGTCCGGGAACCACGCCTCCGCGAGCTTCGACCAGAGCTGCTCCTTCTTCGCACGGTCCTCGACCACGGCCGCCTCGCCGGAGACCGAGACGTACGCGTCGCGCCCCGGATCGGCGTAGGCGACGTTGACCACGGGATCGGCTCCGATGTCGTTCACGGCCTCGCTCCCCCGCGACATGAAGAACCAGAGGCTCGCCCGCTCGTCGACCTCGGAGTTCTGCGTCGTCATCGGCCGCGAGCGGAGGCGGCCGTCCGCGCGGGTCGTGAACATCGCGAACTGGATGTCCTTGACGAGCTCCCAGAGGAGCTCGCGGGCGTTGCTCTGGGTCGTGGTCTCGGGCATCGGTCCTCCTCGGGCGGGTCGGCGCGCGTCCGCGCGCTCGCCGTCCGCCTACCCGATCCGGCCGCTCCGTATCCTCGGCTCCGTGGAGCACCTCCGGCGGAAAGTCGTCGTCCACGGGCGCGTCCAGGGCGTCTGGTTCCGCGAGAGCGCCCGGCGGCGCGCGGACGAGCTCGGCGTGGCCGGGTGGGTGCGCAACCGAGCCGACGGCGCGGTGGAGGCCGAGCTGGAGGGCGCGCGCGACGACGTCGAGGTGCTGACGGACTGGTTCCGGCGCGGGCCGTCGGGCGCGCAGGTCGAGCGGCTCGAGGTCGAGGACGCCGCGCCGACGGGCGAGGCGGGGTTCACCGTCCGCCGCTAGCCGGCTGCCGCGCCTCAGGCGTCCGGCACGCAGTCGTCCCGCCGCGGGCCGCCGAGGCGCGTCAGGAGCGTCTCCATCCGCACGAGCTCGTCCGCGTCGTAGTGCCCGCCGAAGAGCTCGTCGATCTGCGCGACGTGGGTCGCCGACGCCTCCCGCACCTTCCGGAGCCCGGCGTCGGTCAGGACGGCGTAGACGACGCGTCGATCGGTGTCGCACAACCCCCGCTCCACGTAGCCGCCGCGCTCGAGACCGTCGAGCAGTCGCGTGATCCCCGACGCGGTGAGGAGCACCTCGCCCGCGAGGTCGACGCGCCTGAGGCGGCGGTCCGGGGCGTTCGCGAGCCGGAGCAGCACCTCGTAGTCGCTGATCGTCAGCTCGTGGTCGGCGAGCAGCTGCGCGCTCAGATCGCGTGTCACGGCCGCGTGGGCCCGCAGGAGCGACGTGAACGCCAGCACCGCATTCGATTGAGTGGACAATACTTGACTCATCATGTATCTCGCTGTACAGTTGTTTGAGTCATCAAGGATATCTGTTCCTTGACCCGTTCCCAACTCCCGTTCCCAGGAGGTACGACAATGACACAGGCAGTGGCCGTCAAGACCGCTCGGGCCGCCATCCCGGCCGGCGAGTGGGAGATCGACCCCACGTGGTCGGCGCTCGAGTTCGAGGTCAGGAAGCTCGGCCTCGTCGCGATCAAGGGCCGCGTGCTCGGGTTCACCGGCACGATCGTCGGCGGCGAGGAGCCCAGCGTCACGGGCACCGTCGACGCGACCACGCTGACGACGTTCGACGAGACCCGCGACGCGCACCTCGCGGCGCCCGACTTCTTCGACACGCAGCGCTACCCCGAACTGCGCTTCGCCTCGACCTCGGTCGAGCAGGACGGCGACGAGGTCGTCGTCCAGGGCGAGCTCACGATCAAGGGCGTCACGCGTCCGGTCGAGCTCCGCGGCTCCGTGACCGGCCCCGAGCAGGATCCGTGGGGCAACGAGCGCCTCGGGCTCCGAGTCGGCACGGTCGTCGACCGCACCGCGTTCGGCCTGAACTGGAACGCGCCGCTCACCGGCGGCGGCTTCCTCCTCCCCAACGACGTGGCGCTGACCGCGACGTTCGCGGCGATCCGGAAGAGCTGACGATGCGGATCCTCGCCCTCTCCGGCAGCCTGCGCGAGCAGTCGCTCAACTCGGCCGTGGCCCGCGCCGCGGCCGAGCTGGCGCCCGCGGGCGTCGACGTCGAGGTCTTCGACCGGCTGGGCGACGTCCCGCTCTACGACGCCGACCTCGACGTGCCGGGCGAGGAGCCGGCGGGCGTCCGCGACCTGCGGGAGCGGATCCGGGCAGCCGACGCGCTGCTCGTCGTGACGCCGGAGTACAACGGCTCGGTCCCCGGCGTCCTGAAGAACGCGATCGACTGGGCCTCGCGGCCGCCCGGCGGCGGCGCGCCCCTCTGGGGGAAGACCGCCGCGGTCGCAGGCGCGACGACGGGCCAGTACGGCGCCCTCTGGGCCCAGCAGGACCTGCGCCGCATCCTCGGGATCGCGGGCGCCCGCGTCCTCGAGGGCGAGCTGCCGATCGCACGCGCGCAGAACGCGTTCGACGAGGAGCTCCACCTCCGCGACCCGCTCGTCGCCGAGCGCCTCCGCACGCACCTCGAGGCTCTCGTCCAGGACGTCGCGGTGCCGCTCGCGGCCTGACCGCGCCTCCCTCCGCCGCTACCGCCCGCGTGCAGCGCGGGCGGTAGCATGTTCGGGAGCGAATCGGGGAGCTCGGGCATCCGGGCTGAGAGGGCGGCTAGCGCGCCGCCGACCCGCAGAACCTGACCTGGGTAATGCCAGCGGAGGAACGCGTGCAGGAACCGGACGTCGTGGTCGTGGCAGCGGGGCAAGGCCCTGTCGTCGACGTGCCCGCGGCGCCCACCGTGCTCGCCGCCGACGGCGGCGCCGACCGCGCGCTCGAGCTCGGGCTCGAGATCGACGTCGTGATCGGAGACCTCGACTCGATCGGCCCGGAGACGCTCGCGCGGCTCGAACGGGACGGCGTCCGCGTCCTCGGCCACCCCGCCGCCAAGGACGCGACCGACCTCGAGCTCGCGCTCGACGAGGCCGTCGCCCTCGGCGCCCGCCGGGTGCTCGTCGTCGCGAGCGCGGCCGGCCGCCTCGACCACCTCCTCTCCTCGCTCCTCCTCCTCGGCCTCGAGCGCTACGCGAGCCTCGAGCTGACGGCGCTCGTCGGCGACGCGGTCGCCTGGGTCGTCCGCGGCGAGCGGCGGCTCGCGGGGAGCCCCGGCGCCCTGCTCTCGCTGTTCGCGCTCGGCGGCCCGGCCCGGATCCGCACGGACGGCCTCGAGTACCCGCTCGTCGACGAGCTCGTCGACGCGGGCTCGAGCAGGGGCGTCTCGAACGTCTTCCTCGGCGACACCGCGACGGTCCGCGTCACCGAGGGCGTCGTCCTCGCGCTCCGCCCCGGAGAAGCGTCCTGACCCGGTCCGGCCGCATCCGCGGGCTCTGCCTGGCTCTTGCGCTCGGCGCCGTCGCCGTGCTCGCAGCCGGGTGCGGCGGCGAGGACGAGGCCGCGCCGACCGAGGTCGTGCTCGTCACGCACGACTCGTTCGCGATCTCGAAGGAGGTGCGGCAGCGGTTCGAGCGCGAGAGCGGCCTGCGGCTCCGGATCCTGCAGGCCGGGGACGCGAACGAGACGCTCAACCGGGCGCTGCTGACCGCGGGCGACCCGCAGGGGGACGTGATCTTCGGGATCGACGACAGCATCCTCTCCCGTGCGATCGAGGGCGACCTGCTGGAGGACTACCGGCCGGACGCGCTCGCGACCGTGGAGGGCACCTTCCTCCCGCAGACCGACCTCGTGACGCCGATCGACCACGGCGAGGTCTGCCTCAACGTCGACCGCGGCTGGTTCGCGGAGCGCGGCCTCGCGCCGCCAGAGCGCCTCGAGGACCTGACCGACCCGCGCTACCGGGACCTGCTCGTGGTCGAGAACCCCGCGACCTCGTCGCCCGGGCTCGCGTTCCTCCTCGCGACGGTCGCGCGGTTCGGCGAGGACGACTGGCAGGACTACTGGCGCGCGCTGCGCGCGAACGGCGTGCTCGCCGTCGACGGCTGGGAGGAGGCGTACACGCAGCAGTTCTCGGGCGCGTCGGGCAGCCCGGGCAAGCGACCGATCGTCGTCTCGTACGCGACGAGCCCCGCCGCCGAGGTGATCTTCGCCGCGAAGCCGCCCGCGGAGGCCCCCACGGCCGCCGTCGAGGACGGCTGCTACCGCCAGGTCGAGTACGCCGGCATCCTCCGCGGCGCGCGGAACGAGGACGGTGCCCGCACGCTGCTGGAGTTCATGCTCTCGGAGGCGTTCCAGGCCGACGTGCCCGGCTCGATGTTCGTCTACCCGGTGCGGGAGGGCGTCGAGCTGCCGCCGGCCTTCGTCGAGCACGCGCTCGTCCCGGACGACCCGCTCGGCCTCCCGGCAGACGAGATCGACGAGAACCGCGACCGCTGGGTCGACGAGTGGACCGAGATCGTCGTGCGCTGAGCGCCGCCCTCGCGGCCGTCCCCGTCGCGTTCCTCGCCGTCTTCTTCGCCTGGCCCCTGCTCGCGATCCTCGAGCGGAGCCTCCGGTCGGGCGACGGCCTCGATCTCCCCTGGGACGTGCTCACGCAGGGGTCGACGCTCGAGATCGCGTGGTTCACGCTCTGGCAGGCGGCCGTCTCGACCGGCGTGACGCTCGTCGCCGGGCTGCCGCTCGCGTGGGCGCTCGCGCGCTTCTCCTTCCGCGGCCGCTCGCTCGTCGAGGCGCTCGTGCTGGTGCCGTTCGTGCTGCCGACGGTCGTCGTCGCGACGGCGTTCCTCGCCCTCCTCCCGGACGCGGCCGAGCGCACGGTCTGGGCGATCCTCCTCGCGCACGTCTTCTTCAACGTCGCCGTCGTCGTGCGCGTCGTGGGGGCGTTCTGGGCGGGGCTGGACCCCCGCCTCGGCGACGCCGCCGCGACGCTCGGCGCAGGCCCGCTCCGGCGCCACGCGCGTCTCACGCTGCCCCTGCTCGCCCCCGCGGTGGCGAGCGCCGCCTCGATCGTCTTCCTCTTCTGCTTCACGTCGTTCGGCGTCATCGTCGTGCTCGGCGGCATCCGGTACGCGACGCTCGAGTCGGAGATCTACACCCAGGCGGCACGGCTCTTCGACCTCCGGGCGGCCGCCGCGCTCGCGCTGCTGCAGCTGGCGGCCGTCGCCGTCACGGTCGTCGTCTCGGGCATGCTCGAGCGACGGCTCGGGGTGCGGTTCTTGCGACGCGGCCGTCCGGCGCGCCCGGTGGGCCGTGAGCGCGTGCTCGTCGGGGCGATCGTCGGGGTCTCGACGGCGCTCCTCGCGCTCCCGCCGCTCGCGCTCGTCGTGCGGTCGCTCCGGGTCGGGAACGGCTACGGCCTCGACCACTTCCGGTCGCTCGCGCACGAGACGCCCGCCCTGCTCGTCGCGCCGTGGCACGCGATCGCGAACTCGCTCCTCTTCGCGCTCGGCGCGACGGCGATCGCGCTCGCGATCGGGATCCCCGCGGCCGTGGCCGCCGCCCGCGGCCGGGGCGGCCTCGACACGCTCGTCATGCTCCCGCTCGGCGCCTCGGCCGCGATGCTCGGCTTCGGCTTCCTCCTGGCGTTCGACGAGCCGCCGCTCGACCTCCGCTCGTCCGCCGCGATCGTCCCGATCGCGCAGTCGCTCGTCGCGATCCCCTTCGTCGTCCGGGCGCTCGCGCCGGCCCTACGCGCCTCCGACGTCCGGCTCCGCGAGGCGGCGGCCGTGCTGGGCGCCTCGCCGGCCCGCATCCGGCGCGAGATCGAGCTGCCGCTCCTCGCCCGGCCGCTCGCGGTCGCCGCCGGGCTCGCCTTCGCGGTCGCGCTCGGGGAGTTCGGCGCCACCGTCTTCGTCGCGCGCGCCGACTGGCCCACCGTGCCCGTCGCGATCTTCCGCTTCCTCGGCCGTCCCGGCGCCGACAACGTCGGCACCGCGATGGCCCTCTGCGTCGTCCTGATGGGCCTCGTCGCCGCGACGGCCCTCGCGTCGGAGCGGGCGCTCGCCCGTCGCGGCCGGCCGTGAGCCTCGTCCTCGAGGACGTCGACGTCGTGCTCGACGGCCGGCCCATCGTCCGCGACGTCGGCCTCTCGGTCGGCACCGGCGAGAGGCTGGCCGTCCTCGGGCCGAGCGGCTCGGGCAAGTCGACGATCCTCCGCGTCGCAACGGGCCTCCTCCGGCCGTCGCGCGGGCGAGTGCTCCTCGACGGGCACGACGTGACCGGCGAGCCGCCCCACCGGCGGGGGATCGGCCTCGTCTTCCAGGACGCCGCGCTCTTCCCGCACCGGGACGTCGCCGGCAACGTCGGCTTCGGGCCGCGGGTCGCGAGGCTCCCGGCGGCGGAGCAGGAGGAGCGCGTCCGCGAGGCGCTCGCCCTCGTCGGGCTCGCGGGCGCGGAGCGTCGCGACGTCGCGACGCTCTCCGGCGGGGAAGCCCAGCGCGTGGCCCTCGCCCGGGCGCTCGCCCCGCGCCCCGGCGTCCTGCTCCTCGACGAGCCACTCGGCGCGCTCGACGGCCCGCTGCGCGAGCGCCTGCAGACCGACCTGCGCGCGCTCTTCGAGGCGCTCGGCCTCACCGTCGTCCACGTCACCCACGACGTCGGCGAGGCGTTCGCGCTCGGCGACCGCGTCGCGATCCTCCGCGACGGCCGGGTCGCCCAGGTCGCGCCGCCCGACGAGCTCTGGGCGCGGCCCGCCGACGACTGGGTCGCACGCTTCCTCGGGATGCGGAACGTTGCGATTGACGGCGCGACCGCGACCGTGACCCGGCCCGAGGCGGTGCGGCTCGTGCCGGGCGACGGCGCCCTCGTCGTCGCGACCGAGCGCGACGGCCCTGTCGTGCGGGTCCGCGTCCGGCTCGACGAGGGGGGCGAGCTCGAGGCGCTCGCGACCGGGGTCGACCATCCCCGGATCGGCGACCGGGCCAGCGTGGAGGTCGACCCGGACGGCGTCGTCCACGTGCCCGTGTTCGACCCGAGCGCGGCGACCGATGACTTCGGCGAGCCCGCGCCGTCTACCCGACACCAGCGACACGGAGGTGAGGACCATGGGTGAGATCCACGTGCACGAGTTCATCAGCCTCGACGGCGTGATCGACGCGCCGGTGTGGACCTTCGAGTACGGCTTCCATCCCCGGATGGGCGAGGCGATCGGCGCGGTCACCGCGCGAAGCACCGGCATCCTCCTGGGGCGGACGACCTACGAGATGTTCGAGCCGGCCTGGTCGACGCGCACGGTCGAGGACGACCCCGGCGCGCCGTTCTTCAACGACACGAGGAAGTACGTCGTCTCGGGGACGCTCAAGGACCCGACGTGGCGGAACTCGACCGTCGTCGGGCCGTACGACCCCGACACGATCCGGCGGCTCAAGGACGAGGCCGAGGGCGACCTCTACGTGAGCGGGAGCGGCACGCTCGTCCGCGCGATGCTCGCGGACGGACTCGTCGACGAGCTGCACCTGTTCGTGTATCCGCTCACCCGCGGGGCCGGCCCGCGGCTCTTCCCCGACGACGCGCCGCCGCTCACGTTCGAGGCGGCCGCCGTCGAGTCGTACGACAACGGCGTCGCGTACGTCGCCTACCGGCCGAAGGGCTGACGGCCGTGCCGCTCCGCGAGGGGTCCCGGCCCTCCGGCCGGGGCCCTACTCCCACTCGATCGTCGCGGGCGGCTTGGAGGAGAGGTCGAGCGCGACCCGGTTGACACCGGGCACCTCGTTGACGATCCGGCTCGAGATCGTGTCGAGGAGCTCGTACGGGAGCCGCGCCCAGTCGGCGGTCATCGCGTCCTCCGAGCTGACCGCGCGGATCACGATCGGGTAGGCGTACGTGCGCTCGTCGCCCTGGACGCCGACCGAGCGGATCGCGGGCAGCACCGCGAAGCACTGCCAGAGCTCGCGGTAGAGGCCCGCCCGGCGGACCTCCTCGAGAAGGATTGCGTCGGCCGCGCGGAGGATCGCGAGCCGCTCCTCCGTCACGTCTCCGATGATCCGGATCGCCAGCCCCGGCCCCGGGAAGGGATGGCGCCACACCATCCGCTCGGGCAGCCCGAGCTGCTCCCCCACGCGCCGCACCTCGTCCTTGAAGAGCGCGCGCAGCGGCTCGACGAGCTCCATCCGCATGTCCGCGGGCAGGCCCCCGACGTTGTGGTGGGACTTGATCTTCGCGGCGACCCCGACCTCGCCCCCGGACTCGATCACGTCGGAGTAGAGCGTCCCCTGGACGAGGAACCGCACGTCGCCGAGACGGCGCGCCTCGTCCTCGAAGACGCGGATGAACTCCTCGCCGACGATCTTCCGCTTCTCCTCCGGCTCCGTCACCCCGGCGAGCCGCACGAGGAACCGCTCGCGCGCGTCGACGTGGACGAGCGGGACGTGGAAGTGCCCGCCGAAGGTCTCGACCACCTCCGCCGCCTCGTTCTGCCGGAGGAGGCCGTGGTCGACGAAGACGCAGGTCAGCTGGTCGCCCACCGCCTTGTGCACGAGGAGCGCCGCGACCGCGGAGTCCACCCCGCCCGAGAGGCCGCAGATCACCCGCTCGGACCCCACCTGCGCGCGGATCCGCTCGACCTGCTCCTCGATCACGGCGGCCGGCGTCCACGCCGGGGTGGCGCCCGCGACATCGTGGAGGAAGGTCTCGAGCATGTGCTGGCCCTGCGGGGTGTGGACGACCTCCGGGTGGAACTGGACGGCGTAGAGGCCCCGCGCGGGGTCCTCGAAGGCGGCGATCGGGGTCGTCGGCGAGGACGCGGTCACACGTGCCCCGGGCGGCGCGGCGACGACCGAGTCGCGGTGGCTCATCCACACGACCTGCTCGGACGCGAGGTCGTGGAAGAGCGCCGCGTCACCCTCGAGCTCGACCTCGGCCTTGCCGTACTCCGAGACGTCGTTCGACTCGACGGCGCCGCCCAGCTCGCGCGCGAGGAGCTGCATGCCGTAGCAGATCCCGAGCGTCGGGATCCCGAGCCCGAAGATCGCCGGGTCCGCGAGCGGCGCGCCCTCGGCGTAGACCGAGGCCGGGCCGCCCGAGAGCACGAGCGCGACCGGGTTCCGCGCGAGGATCTCGTCGGGCCCGACGCGATGGGAGACGAGCTCGGAGAAGACGCGCGCCTCGCGGACGCGCCGGGCGATCAGCTGGCTGTACTGCCCACCGAAGTCGAGCACGAGCACCGGGCGGTCCTCCGGCCCGGGCTCGGGGGCCGGGAAGGGGATGACCTCAGCCTCGGCGGTAATTGGGCGCTTCCTTCGTGATCGTCACGTCGTGCGGATGGCTCTCGCGGAGACCGGCGCCGGTGATGCGCACGAAGCGGGCGTCCTGCAGCGCGTCGATCGTGGCGGCGCCGCAGTAGCCCATCGCCTGGCGGAGGCCGCCGACGAGCTGGTGGACGATCGGGCCGAGCGGCCCCTTGTAGGGGACGCGGCCCTCGATGCCCTCGGGGATCAGCTCGGCGACGTCCTCGACGTCGCCCTGGAAGTACCGGTCCTTCGAGAACGACCGCGCCTTCATCGCGCCGAGCGAGCCCATCCCGCGGTATTCCTTGAAGCGCTCCCCCTGGACGACGATGACCGCCCCGGGGGCCTCGTCGGTGCCCGCGAGCATCGAGCCGAGCATCACGGTGTCCGCCCCGGCGCCGATCGCCTTCGCGACGTCGCCCGAGGACGTGATGCCTCCGTCGGCGATCACGGGCACGCCATGGTCGCTCGCGAGCATGGCGATGTCCCAGACCGCGGTCACCTGCGGTACCCCCACGCCCGCGACGACGCGGGTCGTGCAGATCGACCCCGGCCCCTGACCGACCTTGAGGGCGTCTGCGCCCGGCGTCGACGAGCGCCTCGGCCGCCTCGGCGGTGGAGATGTTCCCGGCGATCACCTGGACGTCGTGCGCGTCCTTGACGCGGCGGACGACGTCGAGGACGCCCTGCGAGTGCCCGTGCGCCGTGTCGACGACGAGCGCGTCGACCTCGGCCTCGACGAGCGCCGTGGCCCGCTCGAGCGCGTCGGTCCCGACGCCGACGGCGGCCGCGACCCGCAGGCGGCCGCGCTCGTCCTTCGTCGCGAGCGGATACGCCTCGCGCTTCGAGATGTCCTTGACCGTGATGAGGCCCTTGAGGCGCCCCTCGACGTCGACGATCGGGAGCTTCTCGATCCGGTGGCGGCCGAGGATCGCCTGCGCCTCCTCGAGCGTCGTGCCGACGGGGGCGGTGACGAGGTTCTCCTTCGTCATCGCCTCCTCGACCCGCATCGTCGAGGGGACGCCGAAGCGGAGGTCGCGGTTCGTGAGGATCCCGACGAGGCGCTCGTCGCGGTCGACGACGGGGATCCCGGAGACGCGGTAGCGCGACATCAGCTCGAGCGCGTCACCGACGAGCGCGTCCGGCGGGAGGGTCACCGGCTCGACGATCATCCCCGCCTCGGAGCGCTTCACCTTGTCGACCTCGCCCACCTGGTCGGCGATCGAGAGGTTGCGGTGGAGCACGCCGAGCCCGCCGAGCCGCGCGAGCGCGATCCCCATCCGGGCCTCCGTGACCGTATCCATCGCGGCGGAGACGATCGGGATCTCGAGCGCGATCGTGCGCGTCAGCCGGCTCGCGGTGACGACGTCGTTCGGGAGGACGGCCGACTCGGCCGGGACGAGCAGGACGTCGTCGAAGGTGAGGCCCTCCTTCGCGAACTTGTCCTCACGGCCCGTCAAGAAGGCGAGCCTACCAACCGGCCCGGAGGGCCGTTCCTACGACACCGCCTCCAGCTGGTGGACCTCGACGGCGGAGGCGAGGCGGCGGGCCTCGGCCGGGTCGAAGCGGCCCGCGCCGACCTCGAGCACCGACGCGGCTCCGGCCGCCGCCGCGAGGCGGAGCGCGTCCTCGACGGGGACGCCGTCGAGCACCGACATGAGCCACTGCGCGAGCAGGGCGTCGCCCGCGCCGACGATGGAGACCGGCTCGAGCCGCGGCACGACGGCGCGGTAGCGGCGGGTCTGGCGCTCCTCGCGGACGAGCGCGAAGCAGCCGTCCTCGAGCGTGATGTGGACGTTGCGCGCCCCGAGCTCGGCGATCGAGTCCAGCGCCATCAGGAAGTCCTCGTCGTCGAAGAGCTCCTGCCCGACGAGCTGCTCCGCTTCCTGCTGGTTCGGCGAGACGAGCCACGGCTCGGCCTCGAGCCCGTGACGGAGCGGCTCACCCTCCGTGTCGAGCGCCACGCGGATCCCGCGGCGGCCCAGGTCGCGCGCCGCCTCGCCGTAGAACGTCTCGGCGACGCCGCGGGGGAGCGAGCCTGCGAAGACGACCGCCTCGGCGCCGCGCGAGAGGTAGCGGAGCTTGTCCATCAGCATCCCGAGCTCGGTCTCGGTCACCTTCGGGCCCCACTCGTTGATCTCCGTCTGCCGACCCGACGTCGGGTCGACGACGAGCGTCGACGTGCGCGACTCGTCGCGGATGCGGACGAAGTCGTTGAGGATCGCCTCGCTCGTGAGCTCCTCGATGATGCGGGTGCCCGTCCGTCCGCCCGCGAGCCCGGTGGCGACGACGGGGACGTCGAGCCGCTTGAGCGCGCGCGCGACGTTGATCCCCTTCCCGCCCGCGAGCGTCAGCACCTCGCTCGCGCGGTGGCGCTGCCCGAGCTGGAGCGTCGGGACCGTGAGGGAGCGGTCGAGCGCGGCGTTGAGGGTGACGGTGACGATCACGGCGTCAGAAGTCCCACGAGATTGTGGCCGGTGCGTCGGGCGAGCCAGCCCGCCTTGGCGAGGGTGCCGAGCTCGTCGCGCGTCTCCGCCGCGACGAGCGGTGACCGGGCGACGACCCGCGTCCCGTCGCGGACGACGAGCGTGCCGAGCCGCTGGCCCGCGGCGACGGGAAGCGCGGCGACGGCGGAGACGACGACCTGCTCCGTCAGGGCCCGCCCCAGCGGGGCCGGCCGGACGATCCTGCGCGGCGCGACCACGGGGACGGCGTCGCGGCCCCAGCCGACCTCGACGGTCGCGTACCGGCGGGCGGGGTCGACGACGAGCGACGGCCGGTAGCTCCCGAGCCCGAAGCGGAGGAGGGCGGCGAGGTCGCTGTCGCGCTGCGCCTCGCTCGGCGCGCCGAGCACGGTGGCGGTGACACCGACGCCGCCGAGGCGCGCGAAGCCGACCTGCGACCAGCCGGCGTCCGAGGTGTGCCCGGTCTTGCCGCCGACGAAGCCGCGGAAGGTGCCGACGAGGTTGTCGGTCGACCGGACCCATCGGCCGCTCGAGAGCTGCGCCGCCTCCGAGCCCGCGTACCGACGGAGGACGGGCTCGCGCAGCACACGACGGAGGAGGGTCGCGCTGTCCCGGGCCGTCGAGACGTGACCCGGCTCGTCCAGGCCGTGGGGATTGCGGTAGTGCGTCCCCCGCAGGCCGAGCCGCCGCGCCTCCGTGTTCATCGCCGCGACGAAGCGAGGGATGCTGCCGCCCGCCGCGATCGCGAGGGTCGTCGCCGCGTCGTTCGCGCTCGGGACGAGCGTGCCGATCAGGAGGTCGCGCACCGTGATGCGCTGGCCCGCGCGCAGCGAGAGCGTCGACTCGCCGATCCTGGTCGCGGCCGCCGGCACCGTGATCGTCTGGTCGAGATCGAGTCGGCGCATCGCGACGAGCGCGGTCATGAGCTTCGTGATCGAGGCCATCGCGCGCGGCTCGTCGGCCTCGCGTGCGGCCAGCGTCCTGCCGTCGACCGAGCTCTGCACGACGTAGGCGCGTGCCTGGACGGGAGGCGCGGCGGCATGCGCGACGCCGGTGACGGCGACCGCGGCGACGGCCGCCACGGCGAGGGCCGAGCGCTTCACGGCGCCCCAGGGTAGTCGACGGCGGCGACGGTCATCACGGCCGGACCCGGACGCGCTGCCCCACGCGCAGGAGCTCGGGGTCGAGACCGGGGTTGAGCCGCGTGAGCACCGCGACCGTCGTCCCGGTCCGGACGGCGATCGCCTCGAGCGTGTCGCCCGTCCGCACCACGACCGTCGGCGGCCCGACCGGCTGCACCGCCCCAGGTGGAACCGCGTCCGGGCCGTCGTTCTCGCTCAGCCCGGAGCGGACGAGCAGCACCGCGATCGTGACGGCGAGCAGGAACAGCACGGGCGCCGCGACCCGCGCGAGCTGCGTGCGGTCGACCGTCACCAGCCTGCGGCCGCCCAGACCGAGGACGAGAGGCGTGCCGCCTCCGCCCCCGCCGCAGCGCGCCAGTCGTCCGCGGGGGCGTCGCGATACGCGTAGATCACCGACCGCGACGCGTTGACGAGCGCGCTCGAAGGGCCGCTCGTGAACGCGCGCGCGACGTCCGCGGGGCCCGCGCCCTGCGCACCGACGCCGGGCAGGAGGATGATCGCGCGCGGCATCTCGCGCCTCGCCTCGCCGACGATGCGCGGCGCCGTCGCACCGATCACGGCGCCGATGCTGGAGAGCCCCCGCGCGCCGACGAGGTCCTCACCCCAGGTGTCGACGAGCCCCGCGACATGGCGCCAGAGCGGGCGGCCGTCGCTGAGCACGGCGTCCTGGAGGTCGGTGGCCCCCACATTGGACGTGCGGACGAGGATGAAGAGCCCGGCGCCCTCGCGCCGGCAGGCGGCGAAGAACGGGTCGAGGGAGTCGCGGCCGAGGTACGGGTTGACCGTGAGGGCGTCGACGAGCGGCGGCGCGCCCTGCGAGCCCTCGAGGAAGGCCGCGGCGTACGCGCGCGCCGTCGACGGGATGTCGCCGCGCTTCGCGTCGCCGATCACGACGAGACCGACCTCGCGCGCATATCGACAGACCGCCTCGAACGCCGCCCAGCCGTCGCTCCCGAGCGCCTCGAAGAACGCGACCTGCGGCTTGACGGCGACGACGTAGGGCGCGACAGCGTCGACGATGCCCTTGCAGAACCGCTCCATCGCCCCCGCCGCGGCAACGCGGCTCCCGGCCGCCTCGCCTCGGAGCTCGACGGGCAGGAGGTCGACGACGGGGTCGAGGCCGACGACGAGCTGCGAGCGCTTGCGCTCGACCGCCTCCGCGAGGCGATCGGCGAAGGGAGCACCCGAAGCGGCGGCGACGGCGGCGCTCACGCCGCCAAGGGTATCCCGTCCACCAGCGCGCAGATTGCGTCCCGCTCGAGCGCGGCGACCCGCAGCTCGGGCGGCGGCTTGCGGAGGAACGAGGCGACGAGCCGGAGCTCGTCGACGTCCTCCGGGCCTGCGGCGCCGTCCGCACACGCCGCCTCCGCGACGAGCGCCGCCGCCTCGGAGCGCACGCCGGGGCCGCGCGGCAGCAGGCGGATCGCGGCGACGTGCCCGCCGGCGAGCGCGTGCGCCCGGACGAAGCCGGGTTGCCGCGCGGGCACGACCACGCAGGCGCGGAGCGCCCGGAGCCGGTCGAGCTCCTGCAGGCCCGAGACGACGCGCTCCAGCGCCGCGACCCGGTCGCGGGCGCGCGCCGCGTCCTCGAACCGCTGGTCGCCCGCGAGCCGGCGGACGCGGCCCCGAAGCTGCTCGACGGCGGCCGCGGGATCGTCGCCCGTGTGACCGGCAAGGGCCTGCGCGGCGCGTCGCGCGACGCTCCGGCTCGCGATCGGGCCGTGTGGGCCGGGCTCCTCGGTGACCGTCCAGCGCTCGCCGCGTAGGCGGAGGTAGACGTGACGGTCGGGCCGCGTGCCGCGCGCGTTCGCGGGCGGCCGGAGCTCGCGCAGGAGGCGCAGCTCCTCGAGCGCCGCCTCCAGCTCCGAGCCCGTCTCCGTCCACTCGACGCGCTCCAGCGCGCCAAGGGCGGCCTCGACCGCGGGCCGCTGGCGGCCGCCGGCGAAGTACGACCGGAGCCGCGCGCGCAGGCTGCGCGCACGCCCCACGTAGAGCGGAAGGCCCTCGCGCCCGTGGAAGACGTAGACGCCCGGCCGGGGCGGCGCGCCCGCGACGAGGGAGCGCTTCACGTGCAGCCGCCGCGCGCGGGGGGCCGCGAGCTCGACGAGGTCGGCGAGCGTCCTCGCACCCCGCTCCTGCGCGAGCCCGAGCAGGCGCACGAGGATCTCCGCCGTGGCCTGCGCGTCGGGGAGCGCCCGATGGCATGGCACCGTCGAGACGCCGAAGAAGTGGGAGAGCGCTGCGAGGCCGAAGCTGCCGGTCCGCTCCGCCAGCAGCCGCTTCGCGAGCCAGACGGTGTCGACGACGGGCGCCGCGATGCGCCGCCCGGTGAGGAGCTCGACCTCGCGGTCGAGGAAGCCGAGGTCGAAGCGCGCGTTGTGCGCGACGAGCGCCGCGTCGCCCGCGAACGCGAGGAACCGGCGCATCGCGAGCTCGACCCGGGGCGCCCCGCGGAGGGCCGCCGGCTGGATGCCCGTCAGCGCGGTCACGGCCGCCGGCAGCGGCGCGCGCGGGTCGACGAGCGTCTCGAAGGTGTCCTCGAGCTCGAGGGCGCGCACGCGCTGCGCCCCGATCTCGCAGATCCGCGCACTCTGCGGCGTCAGGCCGGTCGTCTCGAGGTCGACGACGACGAAGTGCGCGTGCTCGAGCAGGACGTCGTGCCCTGCTGGCGCCGCGAGCCCGACCGACGCCCCGCGCCAGGCGAGGCGTGCGTCGCCCGCGACGACGTCCTCCAGCAGCGAGCGGGCGAGGGCGGTCGGGGCGCTCGCGAGGGCGAAAAGGCTGCGCGCCGCCTCGTCGGCGGCAACCGGCCCGCGCCGCGCCTCGACGAGCTCGACGAGGCGGTCGGCGGCGTCGAAGGACAGTTGCACGCGCCCGATCGTACGCGAACATACGTTCGCCTACAACCGGATCCTCTTTTCAGGCAGTTGCGACCGCGACAGCAGGCGCCTGCAGGGGTCTGCCCCGGCGAAGCCGGGGATCAAGCGGCGGGAGCCCGCGCCTGCGGACTCCCGCTCGCGAACCGCTAGGCGTTGACTGCCTTCTTGAGCTGCGAGCCGGCCGAGAACTTCGGCACGTTCGCCGCGGAGATCTGCACGGGCTCACCGGTGCGGGGGTTCACGCCCTGACGGGCGGCGCGCCGCGTGACGTGGAACTTGCCGAACCCGGTGAACGTGATGGAGTCACCCGCCACCAGAGTTCGCTCGATGACCTCGAGCGCCGCGTCGACCGCCGTCTGGGCGTCGCGCTTCGTCACGCCGGCCTTGTCGGCGACGGCGTCCACGAACTCTTGCTTGGTCACGTTCCGATCCTCCCTGGTCGATTTTCCTCGATCATGGCCCGCCGAGCCTATCGGCACGGCGGTTTTGGCTCAACGATGCGGGTTCACCTACGCGTCCCGCGTTGCCAGCAGGTCGCCCGCACGGTAGAGCGCGGTGAGGCGCACCCCGAGCCGGGCGAGCGCGTCCGCGCCACCCTCCTCCCGGTCGACGACACACACCGCATGCCGGACGACGAGGCCGGCTGCGCGAACGGCCTCCACCGCGTCACGAAGGGCGCCGCCCGACGTGACGACGTCCTCGACGAGGCACACGAGCTCACCTGGCTCATGCGGCCCCTCGAGACGGTTCCCGGTGCCGTATCCCTTGGCTTCATCGCGCACGATGATGAAGGGCACTCCGGACGCCATGGCCGCCGATGCGGCCAGTGCGACCGCTCCCAGCGCCGGTCCCGCGAGCCTGACGGCATGCGGCTCCGCCTCGGCGCACGCAGCGCCCAGCCGCTCGCCGAGCTCCCGGAGGAGGTCCGGGTCGGTCTCGAAGCGGTACTTGTCGAGGTACCAGCGCGAGCGCTTGCCCGAGCGGAGCGTGAAGTCGCCCTCGAGCAGCGCGACGTCGAGAAGCCGCAGCCCGAGGGCATCGACTGCGCTCATCGGAGCGCACCCGCGGCGATCGCGACGAGCTGCTCGCGCTCCGGCGTCCCGTCCCGGAGCTCGAGCTCCGAGCCGTCCTCCCACGCGACGACCACACGGAGCTCGTCCTCGCGGCGGCGGCGCAGCACGAGCCACGCGACGAGCCCGGCGACCGCGAGCAGTGCGAGCTTCACGCCGACGCCTCCCGCAGGCGCCGCAGCGCCGCCCGGAGGTCGAACGCGACGAGCCCTGCGGTCGGCTCCGCGACGGTGGTCGCGACGATCGAGCGGTCGGCGTCGCGCACGACGACGAGCGACCCGCGCTCGAGGTCGACGTGCACGCGCTCGACCGGAGGCGCCGACGGACGGATCTCGGCGGCGGCCGCCAGCAGGCTCTCGCCGGCCTCGGCGAGCGCCTGCGCCCGCTCCTCACCCGCCGCGTGCGCGGCCTCGACGGCCCCGTCGGCGCCGACGATCACGGCCTCGACGACCTGCGTCGAGAGCCCGACGAGCTCGGCCAGCGCGGCGGAGGCGTCCATGACGGCGAGCGAAACTAGCAAACTGCCGCTCGACTCATGCATGCCGTCCGCGCGACATTCGCCCAGTTCTTCAACGAGCGCGGCACGCACCTCGCCGCGATGGTCGCGTACTTCGCGCTCATGTCGTTCGTCCCGATCCTCTTCCTCCTGCTGTCCGTGCTCGGCTTCCTCGACCAGGCCGACTCGTCGAGCGCGCTCGTGTCGTACCTCGAGGACGTGTTCCCGGAGCGGTCGGTCGAGTCGATCGTGGACGTCGTCGACGCCGTGCAGCGGAACGCGACGACGCTCTCCCTCGTCGGCGCCGTCGGCCTCCTCTGGAGCTCGCTCTCGCTCTTCTCGGCGCTCGAGTCGGCGTTCAACATCATGTACGGGCGCCCCAACCGGCCGTTTCTCCGCGGCAAGGCACTCGCGATCATCTACATGACGAGCGCGCTCGTCGTGCTCTTCTTCGGGCTCACGATGGGGACGTTCGGCTACGACCTCCTCAACCGGTACGCGGGCGGCGTGGTCTCCAACCGGTGGGTGGCGCTCGTCCTCACGCTGCTGCTCTCGGGCACGGCGCTCTTCGTCTTCCTCATCTCCGCGTACCACCGGCTCCCGAACGCACGCCTGAGCTGGCGGGAGGTCCTCCCGGGTGCCCTCCTCGTCTCGGTGTCGATGGCGGCGACGATCCAGCTGCTGCCGCTCTTCGTCTTCCTGACGTCGGAGATCGTCGCCCTCCAGGTGCTCGGGACGACGTTCCTCCTGCTCGTGACGCTCTACGTGCTCGCGATCATGATCGTCTTCGGGGCGACGCTGAACTACGTGCTCGCGTACGGCGTCACGGGCCGGGCGGTGCAGGAGAAGCACCCGGCGTCGACGCCCGCGCCGTCCTAGAGCAGCCGGGCGAGCGCCGCAGCCGCGCGGGCGCGGTGCGAGTTGCGCGTCTTCCAGTCGTCGCCGAGCTCGGCGACCGTCCGCGTCTCGCCGTCGGGGACGAAGACCGGGTCGAAGCCGAAGCCCTCGTCGCCTGCCGCCGCCCGCGCGATCGAGCCCCCGAGCGCGCCTTCGGCCACGAGCTCGCGGCCGTCGTCGGCAAGCGCGACGAGGACGCACACGTAGCGGGCGCGGCGCTCGTCCTCCCCCGCGAGGGCCTCGAGCATGCGGCCGACCGGGTCGCCGGCCGCCCAGCGCGCCGTCCGGACGCCGGGCGCGCCGTCGAGCGCGACCGCCTCGATGCCGGAGTCCTCGCCGACCGCCCAGGCGCCGGCGGGCGCGTGGGCGCGGCCCCACGCGGCCTTGAGCCGCGCGTTCGCCTCGTACGTCGCGCCGGCCTCGTCCGGCGGGTCGTCGCGGCCGAGGAGCTCGATCGCGGCCGTGGGCAGGGCCCGCCGGAGCTCCACGAGCTTGTGCGGGTTCCCGGAGGCGAGGACGAGCCGGTGCGTCGGCGCCGACGGCTCGCTCACAGGAGCGACGGCGTGGCGCAGGCGCTCTGCTGCGCCTCCCCGAGCTCCGCGATCCCGGCGGCGGCGAGGTCGAGCAGCCGGTCGAGCACCTCCCGGGAGAAGGGCTCCTTCTCCGCGGTGGCCTGCACCTCGACGAGCCGCCCGTCGGCCGTCATCACGACGTTCATGTCGGTCTCGGCCGAGGAGTCCTCGACGTAGTCGAGGTCGAGCACCGGCTCGCCGTCGACGACGCCGACGGAGACGGCGGCGATCGAGGACGGCAGCGCCTTCGTCAGGCCGAACCGGTCGAGCGCGCGGTACGCAGCGACGTACGCGCCGGTGATCGCCGCGCACCGGGTGCCGCCGTCCGCCTGGAGCACGTCGCAGTCGAGCCACAGCGTTCGCTCGCCCAGCGCCTTGAAGTCGCAGACGCTGCGGAGCGCCCGCCCGATGAGCCGCTGGATCTCGATCGTGCGCCCGTCCGGCCGACCGCGGGACGCGGCACGCTGGGTCCGCTCGCCCGTCGACGCGGGCAGGAGCGAGTACTCGGCGGTCATCCAGCCGCGCCCCTTGCCGCGGAGCCACCGCGGGATCTCCTGCTCCACGGTCGCGGTGCAGAGCACGACCGTCCGTCCCTGCGCGTAGAGGATCGAGCCGTGCGGCTGCTCGAGGAAGTCGGGCTGGAGGTCGAGCTCGCGGAGCTGGTCGGGGCGGCGGCCGTCGTGGCGGGTCATGCGGTCCTTCCGTGGGTCGTTGGTGGTGCGGGAAGTTACAGCGTGGCCGGGCGGCTCGCGCCGTCGCTCGCTCAGGCGGCGGGCCGGACGACGCCGAGCGTCACACGCTCGACATCGGCGATCGGCAGCTGGAGGAAGCGCTTGCCCATCTCGGCGAACGCCGCCGGGTCGCCCGTCGTCAGGAAGCGGTAGCCGCCCTCCCGGTCCTCGGCGTTCTCGATCCGCTTGCGAGCGAGCGTCTCGGAGACCTCGCGCGCCGTCTCCTCCGCCGAGAAGACGAGGGTGACGCCCCGGCCGAAGACCCGCTGGAAGATCGGCCGCAGGATCGGGTAATGGGTGCAGCCGAGGATGACCGTGTCGACCTTTGCCTCGCGCAGCGGTGCGGCGACCTCGCGCACGGCCTCGGTCGTCTCCTCCCCGAAGGGGTCGGGGCCCTCGATCAGCGGGACGAGGCGCGGGCACGCGACCGCGACCACCTCGACCCCCGCGTCGTGGCCACGCACGAGCTCCTGGTAGCGGCCGCTCGCGACGGTCGCCTCGGTCGCGAGGAGGCCGACGCGGCGGTTGCGGGTGGCGAGCGCCGCGGCGTGCGCCTCGGGCGCGAGGACGCCGACGACGGGCACCGCGAGCGTGCGCTGCAGGTCGGGAAGCCCGGCCGCGGTGGCGGTGTTGCAGGCGACGACGACGAGCTTCACGCCCTCGGCCTCGAGGGCGCGGCCGACCTCCAGCGCGAAGCGACGCACCTCCTCGAGCGGGCGCGGGCCGTACGGGAGCCGCGCGTGGTCGCCCAGGTACACGACATCCTCGTGCGGGAGCGTGACGAGGATCTCGTGCAGGACGGTGAGGCCGCCGACCCCCGAGTCGAACACCCCGATCGGCCGCCCGTCCATCGCGCCGATTGTACGGCCGCGGTCGTCCGGCCCCGTTCCGCGGCTACCCTTCGCCGCCGTGACGCGGATGCACCGAGGCGCGCTCGTCCTGCTGCTCGCGCTGGCCGCGGCCCTGCTCGCGTCCGCGCCGGCGGGGGCGCTCACGCGGCAGGACGTGACGATCACCTCGACGGACGGGACGGCCCTCACCGCGACGCTGACGCTCCCGAACGCCGCGCCCCCCACCGGCGGCTGGCCCGCCGTGATCCTGATGCACGGGCTCGGTGGGAACCGCGGCGACGTGCTCACGGTCGCGCAGGCGATGGGGATCGGCGAGCGCTACGCGGTGCTCGCGTTCGACGCACGCGGACACGGCGGCTCGGGCGGCCTCGTCGGGATCGACGGGCCGAAGGAGGTCGCGGACGTGAAGGCCGTCTTCGGCTGGCTGCGCAACCGGCCCGACGTCGCGGACACCCGGATCGGCGGCTGGGGCGTCTCGTACGGCGGCGGCGCCGCCTGGAACTCGCTCGTCGCCGACGTCCCGTGGGCCGCGCTCGCGATCTCGATCAGCTGGACCGACCTGCGCCAGGCGCTCGTCCCGCAGGGCCTCGCCAAGAGCGGCGTCATGGCGGGCTTCCTCGGCGCGCTCGACGCGAAGCGCGTCGACCCCGAGGTCTTCGCAGTGCGCGACGCGGCGTTCGCCGGGAACCTCGCGAGCGTCACGCCGTTCGCTGCGGCCCGCTCGTCGATCGGGAAGCTGAAGGGCGTCAAGACGCCGGTCTTCCTCATGCAGGGCCGGCGCGACTTCGCGTTCGGGCTCGACCAGGCGCTGACCGCCTATCGCGCGCTGGCCGGGCCGAAGCAGCTCTGGATCGGCCTCAACGGGCACGCGCCCTCGTCGGGCACCGCAGCGGACACGCCGGCGATGCTCGCCGCGAGCGCCCAGTGGTTCGACCGCTATCTCCGCGGCGACGCGTCGACGCCGCTCGCCAAGCCGGTCGCGGTCTCGCCCGAGGGCTGGCGCGGCCAGCCGGTGCGGTTCGCCGGGCTTCCGAAGGTCGTCGTGCGCGGCCGCCTCCCGTTCCGGACGCAGGGTGCGAACGCGATCGCGCAGTCGGGCCGCTACCGGCTCGCGCTCCCGCGCCTCGCCCGTGCCGACCGAGGTCTTCGGCGCCCCGACCGTGCAGGTCACCGCGAACGCGAGCGGTGGCTGGTCGCGTCTCGTCGCCGTGCTCAGCGCCCGGACGCCCGCCGGCAAGGAGATCGTCGTGGCGGCGGGAGGCGTGCCGACCCGGGCGGGCCGGCGCACGTACCGCATCGCCCTCAACGACCAGGCCACGTTCCTGCCCAGAGGGTCGCGCCTCACGCTCACCCTCGGCTCGTCGACGCTCGCGCAGAACCCGGCCAACCTCCTGTACCTCGCCCTGCCGCTCGCGCCGACCGCGCGGCTCGCCGTCACGGGCGGCTCCGTCGCCCTCCCCGAGCTCGCGACGCCCGTCTCGCGATGAGGCGAGCGCTGCTCGTCCTCGTGGCGGCCCTCGTCGCCGCGACCGCGGCTGCCGCCGGCACGACGGCCGACCCCGGCCTCACCCCGACGAGCGTCCTGATCGGCGGCACCGTGCCGCTGTCCGGCGAGGCCGCCGCCTTCGGCGCCGTCGGCCCGGGCGCGAAGGCGTACTTCGACTACGTCAACTCGAAGGGCGGCGTCAACGGGCGGACGATCGAGTACCGCTTCTACGACGACGCGTACAACCCGGCGCAGACGGTGCAGCAGACCCGCCGCCTCGTCGAGCAGGACGGGGTCTTCGCGATCTTCAACGCGATCGGCACCGGGAACAACCTCGCGATCCGCGACTACCTGAACGCACAGAAGGTGCCGCAGCTGTTTGCCGGCGACGGCTCGCAGGCGCTCGGGGGCGGGTCGGCGCGCTACCCGTGGACGGTCGGCTTCCTGCCGAGCTACCGCGGCGAGGGGGCCGTCCTCGGGCGGGACGTCGTCCAGACGGCGCCCAGGGCGAAGGTCGCGGTGCTGCTCGAGGCGTCCGAGCTCGGACGGGACCTGGCGCGCGGCCTCTCGGGCGCGATCGCAGGCAAGGGACCGCGGATCGTCGCCTCGCAGCCGTACGAGACGACGGCGACGGACGTCACGTCGCAGATCGCGCGCCTCAAGGCCTCGGGCGCCGACACGCTGATGCTCTTCGCAACGCCGAAGTTCCTGATCCAGGCGATCGTCGCGACGCAGAAGCTCGGGTGGCGGCCGCAGCTCTACCTCGCGTCGGTGTCGATCGAGCCGACGATCATGGCGATCGCCCGCGCGAACGCCCCGCAGCTCACCCGCGGCGCCCGCGCGATCGCGTTCGTCAAGAACCCGAACGACCCCGTCTGGCGCAAGGACGCGGCCGTCGCCCTCTACCGCTCGATCCTGAGCCGCTTCGCGCCGGGCGCCAAGGCGACCGACGTCTACCACTGGTACGGGATGGCCGTCGCGTGGACGATGGTCGACGCGCTCAAGCGCGCGGGGAAGAGCCCGACGCGCGCAAGCCTCCTCGCGGCCGCCCGCAGCCTGAACACGACCGCGAACCCGTTCCTGCTTCCCGGCACGCGCCTCCGCACGTCGACCGCGGACGCGTTCCCGCTCGACACGGTCTACCTCTACCGCTACGACAACCGCCAGTGGGTCCGCGCGTCGGGGCCGTTCCCCGCGCGCTGAGACCGGACGCTCGCCCCGCCACCGTCGGTCGGGAGCGCGCGCACTACCGTGACGCCGATGACGGCGACCGTGCGGATCGGGACGTGCTCCTGGGCCGACGAGGGCCTGCTCAAGGCCTGGTACCCCCGCGGGGTCTCGACCGCGGAGGCCCGGCTCAGGTACTACGCCGAGCGCTTCGACGTCGTCGAGGTCGACTCCCCGTACTACGCCCTCCCGGACCCGGCGGTGACCGAGCGCTGGGCGCGCCGGACGCCCGACGCGTTCACCTTTCACGTCAAGGCCTCCGCCGCGATGACGTGGCACGAGGGCGAGCCGACCGACGAGGCGTTTCGCCTGTTCCGGGCTGCGCTCGAGCCCCTCGAGCTCTCGGGGAAGCTCCAGGGCGTCCTCCTGCAGTACCACCCGCGCTTCACGAAGTCGGCGGCCGCGAAGGCCGAGCTCGCGCGGGCGCCCGAGCGCCTCGCGCCGCTCGTCCCGCTCGTCGAGTTCCGCCACCGCTCCTGGCTCGAGGAAGCCGAGCGCGCCGACACGCTCGCGTTCCTCGAGGCGAACGGGCTCGCGTTCGTCTCGCTGGACAGCCCGCGCACCCGGGCCTCGAACGTCTCGCCCCGCGTCGCGGCGGCCACGCACCGGGTCGCGTACGTCCGCTTCCACGGGCGGAACGCGGCGACCTGGAACATCCGCGGGGCGCGGTCGGCCGCCGAGCGCTTCGACTGGCTCTACGCGCCGGAGGAGCTCGCGGAGTGGGTCGAGCCGATCGCCCGCCTCGCCGGCGAGGCGGAGGAGGTCTACGCGCTCTTCAACAACAACCGGGACGACTTCGCGCCGCGGAGCGCGCAGATCCTCCGCGGGCTCCTCGACGAGGCGGGGATCCCCGCCGCGGGCGGTGTCGAGCCTCCGCCGACCGAGCTCCGGCTCTTCTGACCGGCGGTAGGGTCGCCCCGTGCGCGTCCTCTCCGTCGTCCACGACCCGGCCCACACCGGCGGGGGCGGGCTCTTCGAGAAGGTCGTCGCCGAGCGCGGCGACACGCTCGACCGCTGGGTCGTCGCGGACGGCGAGGCGGTGCCGGGCGATCCGTCCCTCTGGGACGCCGTCATGGTCTTCGGCGGGGCGATGCACCCCGACCAGGACGCGGAGCACCCCTGGCTCGGCGGCGAGGTCGCCTTCATCGCCGAGGCGCTCTCCCAGGACGTCCCGACGATCGGCGTCTGCCTCGGGGCGCAGCTCGTCGCGCGGGCAGCGGGGGCGGGCGTCGGCCCCGCCGAGCGGCCCGAGGTCGGCTGGTTCACGGTCGAGCTGAGCGACGACGGCGCCCGCGACCCGGTCGTGGGCGTCCTCCCGCCGCGCGTCGACGCCTTCCAGTGGCACTACTACACCTTCGAGCTTCCCGACGGCGCCGTGCAGCTCGCCGCGAACGCGAACGCGCGGCAGGCCTACCGGCTCGGCGACCGGGCGTGGGCGATCCAGTTCCACGCCGAGGTCGAGCGCCACATGCTCGACCGCTGGTTCGTCGAGGGCGCGGACGAGCTCCCGAAGCCGCGCGACGAGCTCGAGGCCGAGACCGACCGGCTGCTCGGCGGGTGGAACGCCCACGGGCGGGCGCTCTGCGGCGCGTTCCTCGACGAGGCGGCGCGGCTGGGCTAGCCGAGCTCGGCCGGGAGCGAGCCGTCCCGCGACCACTCGTGCCACGAGCCGACGTAGTTCCGGGCGGCGTAGCCGGCGGCCGTCAGGACCTGCACCGCGAGCGCGGAGCGGCTGCCCGAGTGGCAGTACGCGATCACCTCGGCGCCCGGTCGCGCGCCGACGAGTCGCCGAACCGCCTCGGCGTCGGCGGCGCCGAGCAGCTCCGAGACGTCGACGTTGCGCGCGCCCGGGATGCGGCCGGGTCGCGGATCGCACGGGGCGACGACGTCGCCGGCGAACTCGTCGGGTCGGCGGACGTCGAGGACGACGAGCTCCGGCTCGCCGAGGCGCGAGGCGAGCTCGGCGAGCGTCACGTCGCTCATGCGAGCGACGCGACCGTCTCGATCTCGGCGGCGACGGACGGCCGCTCGGCGCACGCGTCGAGCCAGCCGACGATCGCCTCGTGCCGGTCGAGCGAGAAGCCCAGCAGGTCGCGGAGCCGCAGGAGCCACGGGAGGTACGCCACGTCGGCGAGCCCGAACGCGCGGCCGCTCAGGAACGGCATCGCGCGGAGGAACGCGTCCACGCCCGCGAGCGCCTCGTGCACCGCCGCCTCGGCACCCGGCTCCTCCCTGCGGAGCGCGTAGTACGGCTTCCCGAGGTCGTCGAACCGGAAGACGACCAGGCGGGCCGCGGCCCGCTCGCCCGGATCGAGCGGCAGAAGCGGCGGGTCCGGGAAGCGCTCCTCGAGGTACTCGTCGATCACGGCCGACTCCGGCAGGACCCACCCTTCCTCCTCGAGCACCGGCACGCGCCCGTGCGGCGGGTTGCGCTCGACGAGCCACGCGGGCCGGTCGGCGAGGTCGATCGGGACGGTGTCGTGCGGAACCTGCTTCTCCGCGAGCACGATGCGGACGCGGGCGCAGTAGGGACAGCGCGGCGCGTCGTAGAGGGTGATCACCCTGCCGAGGCTACCCCG
Organism: uncultured Actinomycetes bacterium; assembly: GCA_963748255.1. GTDB lineage: Bacteria > Actinomycetota > Thermoleophilia > Gaiellales > Gaiellaceae > Gaiella. The sequence continues at coordinate 238,464 of CAVVIL010000015.1, forward strand.
CCCGGGTCGTAGCCCGCGTAGCCGTGCTCCGCGCCCTCGAGCCCGAGCACCGAGGCCAGCTCGGCGAGGAGCTCGTGCGCCTCGGGCAGCTCCGACGGCGACGCCGCGGTGCGGGCGACCTCCCGGACCCGCTGCGGGTCCGCCCCGGTGATCCGGGCGAGCACGGTCGGGTTCGCCGCGAGCCCGATCACGTCGCCGGGGGCGAGTCGCCCGTAGAACTCGGGCACGGAGAGGTACTCGTCGACGATCCCGCCGCGGTCGAGGGCGATCATCCGCACGACCTTGTCGAGCTCGAGCGAGAGCGTCACCACGACGACGCCCAGCCGCGACGAGATCTCGCGCGCGAACCGCACGAGCACCGTCGGGTCGGACTCGATCGCCTCGTCGTAGACCGTCACCCAGCCGTTGCGCGGCCCGACGACGTGGCTCCCCTCCGAGCCGACCCGCGGGGCGAACGCCTCCACGGCGCGCTCCACCTCGGCGATGGCGTCCGTCTGGACGTGGAGCGAGGCGAACGACTCGGCGTGGCGGCCCGGCGTCAGGCGCTCCGCGAGCGACTGCACCGGCGCGACGAGGACGACGCGGTCGTCGGCGAAGCCCCACCGCTGGTACACGGCGCGGGCACCGACGTTCGAGGAGCCGACCTCCAGCTGGACGTGCGCGACCCCGCGCGCCGCGAGCTCCTGGACGACCGCGCCGGCCAGGGCGGCGGCGACGCCCTCCTTGCGGCGGTCGGGGGCGACGTAGAGGTCGGTCAGCACGCCGACGTCGCCGTCCGTGTGACGCGCGAGCGCGAAGCCCGCCGCGGCGCCGTCCTCCTCGGCGAGGAACGCGAGGCCGGTGCCGACGATCTCGCGCACCTCGGCGAGCTCGCGCTCGGTGTCGTGCGAGACGTGCGGCGGAGGCGGCACCTCGCGCTCGAACGCACGGTAGAGCTCCTCGAGCACGGGCAGGTCGTTTGCGGTCGCGGCGCGGACGCTCACGCCGAGATGCTAGTCACCGCGGCCGAAGGGGTTTCCCAGTTCCGGAAGTGACTCTATGCTTCGGGGTGTCCGGCGGCGGTCAACCCCCTCGGCCGTCGCCGGCGCAACTCTTTGTTTCGCCAGCGGGATTCGGCAGGAGCCGAATCCCGCGGCTCGATCCCTCGCCTCCGGCTCGGGCACACCCCTGAAGGCGCCCGCTGTCGCGGTCGCACTGCCTCTTTGCCATGGGCCGGGGCCCGGACGACGTTCAGTCGGGACGCGCGAGCGCCGCGAGCACGTCGTGCAGGTCGTCGAACGGCTCGTACGGGACGCCCTCGCGGTCGAGCCAGCGGGCCAGGCCGTCCCGGGCGAAGCGCCGCTCGGCTGCGAGCGAGACGCAGCGGTCGGAGACGCCGTCCCCGACGTACGCGAACGGGCCGAGGCCGCCGACCGCCGCGCGCTTGCAGCGCTCGCCGCAGACCTCGCAGATCGCCCCGGGGGCGAACTCGGCGCGCCACCCGGCCGGGTCGGCCGTGACGTGGTTCGCGACGACGCGCGCCTCGACGCCCTCCCGTCGGAGGACCGGCTCGATCGTCTCGTGGAAGCCCGCAGACACGATCAGCGGGTCGCAGGCGGCGACGAGCTCGTGGAAGCCGCGCCGGATCCGCACGTTGTCGACGAGCCACGCGACCACCTCGTCGAGCGGCGCGACGATCGTCGCCATCTCGGCCGCGATCACCTCGTCGAGGGTCAGCGTGCGCCCGAGCTCCGCCTCGAGCGCGACGTACGCCTCGCGGTCGCCGAACCGCTCGATCACCATGTGGAGCGAGTCGACCTCGGTAACGGTCCCGTCCCAGTCGACGACGACCTTGTTCGCCAAGCAGGATTCGGCAGGAGCCGAATCCTGCGGCTTGATCCCCGCCTGCGGCGGGGCAGATCCCTGAAGGCGCCCGCTGTCGCGGTCGCGACTACCTCGTTGCCCCGCGCGCGTCACCCCGCGGGGAGCGACCAGCCGCCGTCGATGACCACCGTCTGGCCGCGGATCATCTCGGCGTCGGGTGCGCAGAGGAACGAGACGACGCCCGCGACGTCGTCGGGCGTGACGAGCCGCCCCGCCGGGTTGCCCGCGCCCGAGGCGAGCATCTCCTCGCGGTTCGGGAAGTGCTCCAGGGCGCCCGTCTCGACGACGCCGGCCGACACCGCGTTGACGCGGATCCCGCGGGGCGCGAGCTCGACGGCGAGGTAGCGGACGAGCGCCTCGAGCGCCGCCTTCGAGGTCCCCGACGAGCGTGTAGTTCTCGAGCACCCGCACCGAGCCGAGGCTCGAGATCGCGACGATCGACGAGCCCGCTGGCATCGCGCCGGCCGCGACGCGGGTCAGCGAGAGCAGCGCGCGCGCGTTCGCATTCAGCGTCCAGTCCCAGTGCTTGTCGTCGGTCTCGAGCGCGGGACGGATGACGCCCGTCGCCGCGTTGTGGACGAGCACGTCGAGCGGCCCGAGCGCCTCGACCTGCTCGAGCACGCGCGACGACGTGACGTTGCCGCGGACGAGCACGGGCTCGGCGCCGAGCGCGCGGAGCTCGTCGGCGGTCTCCTCGGCGGCGCTGTCGGAGCGGAAGTACCCGATCGCGACGCGCGTCGCGCCGTCGCGGGCGAGCCGCAGGGCGATCGCCTTCCCGATCCCCCGTGAGCCGCCGGTGACGAGGACGGTACGGCCGGCGCTCACCGCTCGCCGCGTGGGAGCGGCTGCGACGCCGGCGCGGACGACGGGAGCGTCTCCCAGCCGATCCGCTCCCTCGACTCCGGGTCGGAGTGCTCGGCCTTCGTGGAGGCGTGCCCGAGCCGGTCGAGGAGCTCGATCTGCTCCTCGCCGTACCGCCGGACCGGGTGGTCGGCCGGCAGGTCGGCGATCGCCTCCCGCACGCGGGCCCGGATCTGGTACGCGAAGTGCGGCGTCGCCGGGCCGACGAGGGCGTCGATGGTCTCGAGGGTGGGTTCGGACATCGGCGGCGGAAGCCTAGACAGTAGCGTCGCGACGGTGCGTCGCCCGTCGACCGTCGAGCTGATGCTCCTGGCGACGATCGTCCTCTGGTCTCTCAACCTGACCATGAGCCGGTACGTGCTGACGCACGGCTTTCAGCCGCTCGCGTACTCGAGCCTCCGCTACGGCCTGGGCGCCCTCATCTTCGTCGCGCTGACGCTGCTCCTCGAGCGGTCGCTGCGGCTGCCGCGCCGCGACCTCGTGCACGCGGTCGTCACCGCGGTCGTCGTCTTCGGCAACCAGGTCGCGTTCGTCTACGCGCTCGACCGGATCACCGCGTCGGTCATGGGCCTGATCCTCGGCGCGACGCCGGTCTTCGCAGGGCTGTTCGCGATCGTCAGCGGGATCGAGAGGCCGCCTCCGCGCTTCTGGGCGGGGGCGCTGCTCTCCTTCGCGGGCGTCGGGCTCGTCGCCGTCGGCTCCGGCGCCGAGCTCTCCGGCGATCTGGGCGGCGTGCTCCTGGGGGTGCTCACCGCGATCAGCTGGGCGGCGTACACGATCCTCGTGACCCCGCTGATGCGCCGCCACTCGGCGACGAAGATCAGCGCCGTGGTGATCGGGCTCGCCTCGATCCTCATCCTGCTGGCCGCGATCCCGCAGCTCTCGACGCAGGACTTCGACCTCGGCTGGACGGTGTGGCTCGTCCTCGTCGCGGCCGCGGTGGGGCCGCTGGTCGTCTCGAACGAGCTCTGGTTCCGCGTGCTCGACCGGATCGGCCCGGCGCGCGCGACGCTCGCCGCCAACCTGCAGCCGTTCCTCGCGGCCGCGATCGCCGTCGCGCTGCTCGGGGAGACGCTCTCCACCGTCGAGCTGCTCGGCGGCGCCCTCATCGCGGTGGGGATCCTCGTGGCCCGCAGGCGCCGTGTCGTGGCGCCACCCGGCGAGTAGCGTTCCGCCGCGTGACACCTCAGCGCCGCACCGCGCTCGCGTCCGTCGTCGCGGCGGCCGTCCTCATCGGCCTGAAGCTCGCGGTCGGGCTCGCCTCCGGGAGCCTCGGCCTCATGGCCGACGCCGCCCACTCGGGCACGGACCTGGTCGCGGCCCTGCTCACGTTCTTCGCGGTCGGCGTCGCGACGAAGCCCGCCGACGCCGGCCACCTCTACGGCCACGGCAAGGCCGAGCATCTCGCGGCCCTCGCGGAGGCCGCCTTCCTCGTGCTCGTCTCCCTCGTCCTCGGAGGGCTTGCGATCGCGCGGCTCGCGGGCTGGATCACGCTCGACGTCGAGCCGGCCTGGTGGGCGTTCGCCGCGCTCGGGATCGTCGTCGCGATCGACCTCGGGCGGACGGTCGCGTCTCACCGGGCAGCGCAGCGGTACGAGAGCGCCGCGCTCGCCTCGAATGCGCTGCATTTCGGCTCCGATCTCTTCGCGACGCTCGCGGTGCTCGGCGGCCTCGTCGCCGCGCGCGCCGGCTTCCCCGAGGGCGACTCGATCGCGGCGCTCGTCGTCGCGGTGCTCGTCGTCGTCGCCGCCTCGCGGCTGATCCGCCGCAACGTGGATGTGCTGATGGACCGCGCTCCGGCCGACGAGTTGGAGGCCGCGCGCGCGGCGATCGAGGCCCTCGAGCCGCCCGTCGTGCTGCGGCGGCTCCGACTCCGGCAGGCGGCCGGCCGCGCGTTCGCCGACGTCGTGATCGGCGTCTCCCCCGGCGCGGCCGTCGGGCAGGGCCATGCGGCCGCCGACCGCGTCGAGGCGGCGGTGAACCGGGCGCTGCCCGGCAGCGACGTCGTCGTGCACGTCGAGCCGGCGGCCGAGGTCGGCGAGCTCCGGGAGCGCGTCCGCGCCGCCGCGATGACCGTCCCCCAGGTCCGCGAGCTCCACGACGTCTCGCTGATCGAGACCGATGACGGGATCGAGGCGTCGCTCCACCTGAAGCTGCCGGGCCAGCTGCCGCTCGACGAGGCGCACGCGATCGCCGAGGAGGTCGAGCGCGCGATCAGCCGCGACGCACCGGAGATCCGGGCCGTCCAGACGCACCTCGAGCCGCTCGCCGACCCGGCGCCCGGGCGGCGGCTCCCGCACGACCCCGCCGAGGTCGAGCGGGCCGTCCGCGCGATCACGGGCCGCCCGCCGCGCGAGCTGCGCACGCTCTCGACGAGCGACGGGCTCGTCGTCCTCGTCACGCTCGCGCTGGCCCCGGACGCGACGGTCGCCGCGGCGCACGACGAGGCGAGCGCGGTCTCGCGCCGGATCCGCGAGGCGCTGCCCGGGGTCGCCGACGTGGTCGTGCACACCGAGCCGTGAGGCTCCCCGCCGGGCTCGCCGCAACGTGGCGGGACGAGGAAGCCTGGCTGGCGGCCCTCCCGGACCTCGCCGCCGCCTGCGCCGCGACCTGGGGGCTCGCGCTCGAGGAGCCGCTGCCGACGCCGCGCTCGCTCGTCGTGCCCGCGGGCGACGTCGTGCTGAAGCTCAACGCGCCGGGACATGCCGACGCGGATCACGAGGCGGACGCGCTCGCCGCGTGGGACGGACAGGGTGCGGCGCGCCTCGTCGCGCGGGACGACGAGCGCCGTGCGCTCCTCCTCGAGCGGTGCCGGCCCGGGACGACGCTCGCGACGACGAGCCCCGAGGCCCCCGAGCTCGTCGCACGCCTCGTCGAGCGGCTCCGGCGCACGCCGGCCGCCGGCCATCCCTTCCGCCATGCTCGCCGACGAGGCCGACCGCTGGGCCGTGGTCGTCCCCGAGCGCTGGGAGGCGGCCGGTCGCCCGTTCGAGCGCGGGCTCCTCGACCGGGCGCTCGCGGTCTTCGCAGGCGTCGACCGCGGCGCGACACGGCTCGTCAACCAGGACCTCCACGGCTGGAACGTCCTCGCGGCTGAGCGCGAGCCGTGGCTCGCGATCGACCCGAAGCCGCTCGTCGGCGAGCCGGAGCTCGACGGGGTCGGCCCGCTCCGCAACGCCGCGTTCGCCGGCGGGACGACCGAGGTGCGGCGCTGGCTCGCCCCGCTCGTCGCGCTCGGCCTCGACCGGGAGCGGCTGTGCGGCTGGGGGCTCGCGCACGCGCTCGCATGGGGCGCGGACGACGAGGCGCGCTGGTCGGAGGAGTCGGTCGCGGCCGCCCGGGCGATCGCGGACGCGTGACCGCCGGCTAGCGGCGGAAGACCCGGCCGACGACGTCCCGTGCGACGTAGCCGGCGACCTTCGGGTTCTCCTGGAGCCGGCGGAGCGAGTACTCGTACCACTGGCGGCCGTACGGGACGTACACCCGGAGCGGGTACCCCGCGGCCACGAGCTCGCGGGCGCGGTCGCCGCGGACCCCGAGCAGCATCTGCAGCTCGAACGCGTCCCGGTCGAGGCCGGCGACGCGCTCGAGGGTGCGCTCGAGCAGCCATTCGTCGTGCGTCGCGATCGCCGTTCGCGCGCCGACGGCGAGCAGCGCGTCGAGGCACGCGACGAAGCTCGCGCGGATCGCCTCGAACTCCTGGAAGGCAATGGACGGCGGCTCGAGGTAGATCCCCTTGCAGAGCCGGACGCTCGGCCGGAGCGGCGCGAGCGCCTCGATGTCGTCGAGCGTGCGCCGCAGCGCCGCCTGGAGGACGACGCCGACCCGGTCGCGCCCCTCCTCGCGCAGCGACCGGTAGAGCTCGAGGGCGTCGTCGGTCGTGCTCGAGTCCTCCATGTCGATCCGGACGAAGATCCCCCGGGCGTCGGCATCGCGCACGAGCTCGCCGACGAGCGTGCGGCACAGCTCCGGGTCGAGCTTGAGCCCGAAGCCGGTCAGCTTGATCGAGACGTTGGCGTCGAGGCCGTCGGCCGCGATCGCCTCCAGCGCAGCGTGGTAGCTCTGCGCGATCGCCTCGGCCTCGTGGGGCTCGGCGATCTCCTCGCCGAGGACGTCGACCGTCGCGCGCATGCCCGCCGCGTTGAGCCCCGACACGACGCGGCGGGCGTCGTCGAGCGTCGGCCCTGCGATGTACGGAGCCGCGACGCGCCGCACGACCGAGCGCGGGACGGCAGGCAGGACGCGGACGATCGCGCGGTCGAGCACTCTCACCGGAGCGGGATTCTAGGACTCGCGCATGAAGCCCTGACGGGCTGCGGAGACGAGCGCGACCGCCTCGGGGAAGAGCACGCGCATCGCCTCGCGAAGCTGCAGCGCCTGCTCCTCGGGCGTGCCGCCCGGCGCGATCTGCCCCATGGCGGCCCGGGTCAGCTCGACGGCGGTCGAGAGCGTCAGCGTCGCGAACTGCTCGCGCTGCGCCTCCTTGACGCCTTCCGCCTGCTGCTCCGCGAAGTCCCGCAGGCCCCGGAGGATCTCCTCCGGATCGCCGCCGAACGGGAAGAAGCCACCGCCCTCCACGCCGTCAGGGTAGCGGCCCGCGGTACGCGGACTCGACGTCCGCCCACAGGGCGTCCGCGACGGCCACGGCGCTCCGCATCGCCGAGGTGAACGGGGACGGCGCCGTCGAGTCGAGCGCGCGCTCCAGGCGGCGCGCCGCCTCGCCGATCGCGTCGAGGCGGGCGGGGCTCGCCAGGTGCGGCGGCGCGCCCAGCACGTGCTGGAGGCCACGGGCGGCCTGCTCCGCCTCCTCGATCCCCTCGGGCGCCTCGGAGATGCGCAGGGCGACGAGCTGCGCGCGGAGCTCGTCGAGATCGCCGGGGAAGGCTGCCTCCTCGGCGACCTCGCAGAGCGCGGCGATCGAGACGGCGTCGCGGACCTCGCGGCGGTCGCGGATCGGCTCGCCCGCGTCGTCGACGGCGAGCCAGGTCCGGCCGCCGTCGGGAGCCTCGAACGCGCAGAGGTAGATGCGGCGACCCGACGCCGGCTCGGTCGCGAGGACGCCGGTGAGCCCGCCGTCGGCGCCCGCGGCGGCGGCCGCGACCCGCTCGAGATCGTCGGCGAGGGCCACCGTGCCAGGATAGGGGCGGATGTCGGCCAGGGCCCGCCACGCACGCGCCCTCTTCGCACCGCTCGGGCCGACGTACGACCGGGTCGGCGCGGTCCTCTCGTTCGGCCAGGACCCGCGGTGGCGGCGGTTCCTCGTCTCACGCCTCCCGGACGGCGGCGGACGGGTGCTCGACGTCGCGACGGGCACAGGGCTCGTCGCGGAGCGACTGCTCGCCCGCGGCTTCACGGTCACAGGCCTCGACCAGAGCGCCGAGATGCTCGCGCGCGCGCACGAGCGGCTCGACGGACGCGCCGAGCTGGTGGAGGCCTCGGCCGAGTCGCTTCCGTTCCCCGACGCGACCTTCGACCATCTGACCTTCACCTACCTCCTGCGGTACGTCGACGACCCCGCGGCGACGCTCGCCGAGCTCGCGCGCGTCGTCCGCCCGGGCGGGACGATCGGGATGGTCGAGTTCGGCCTCCCGCGTGGGATCTGGCGCCGGCCCTGGGACCTCTGGGTCGGCGTCGGCCTGCCGCTCGCGGGGCGCCTCCTCTCTCCCGGGTGGCACGAGGTCGGCCGCTTCCTGGGCCCGTCGATCCGCGCGTTCCACGCCGCGTATCCGGAGCCCCGCCTCGTCGGCCTCTGGCGCGACGCGGGGATCGCCGACGTCGCCGTCAGCCGCATGAGCCTCGGCGGCGGGATCGTCGTCTGGGGGCGCCGTGCCGAGCGGTAGCGCGCCCGCGCCGCGGCCCGCGTTCTACGCGCTCTCCGCGGGCGGCTGGCGCGACTACGTCACGCTGCTCCACCTCCCGTACACCGCGTGGCATCTCTCCTACGTCGTCGTCGGCGCGTGCCTCGCGGCATCCGTGCACTGGTGGACGCTCGCGCTGACGCTGCTCGCCTTCGCCCTCGCGATGGGCGTCGGCGCGCACGCGCTCGACGAGCTCGACGGCCGCCCACTCGGCACCGCGATCCCCTCGCGGATCCTCGTCGCACTCGCCGTCGCCTCGGTCGGAGCCGCGGCCGTGATCGGGATCGCCGTCGCGCTCGACCGCACGCTCTGGATCCTCCCGCTCGTCGCGGTCGGCGTGCTGCTCGTCCCCGCCTACAACCTCGCCCTCTTCGGCGGGCGGGTGCACACCGACGTCGGCTTCGCGCTCGCCTGGGGCGCGTTCCCCCTCCTCACCGCCTTCGTCGCGCAGACGGGGACGATCCGCCTCGCCGCCGTCCTCGCCGCGGCCTGGGCCACGCTCCTGTCGCTCGCCCAGCGCCGCCTCTCGCACGTCGTCCGGCGGCTGCGCCGCTCGGTCACGGCCGTCGAGGGCACGCTCGAGCTGCACGACGGGTCGGCCGAGCCTCTGACGCGCGAGACCCTGCTGCGGGCGCCGGAGACCGCCCTCCGGCTGCTCGCGGCCTCGACCGTCCTGGTCGCCGCCGCCCTCGTCGCGCTCCGCGTCTGACCCCACGCGCTCTACCCTGCACGCGTGGCCGTCTGGATTCTCGTCGCCGCGCTCGTAGGGGCCGTCGCCTTCGCGGCCGTCCTCTGGTTCGCGCTCCGGCGCGCTCGCACCGACGCCGCCGCCACCGCACGGCTCGTCGCGGACGCCCGACGGTCGGTCCGCGAGGCGGTCGAGGCCGAGACGGCGGCCCACACGGAGGAGATCCGACGCGTCCTGGCGCGCGAGCGGGCGGACACCGTGTCCCAGCTCGCCGCGGAGGAGCGCCGGCTCGCCGAGGAGCGCCGGGCCGAGCACGCGGAGCGCGAGCGACTGGCGGGCGACGCCCTCGTCGAGGAGCTCACGCGCTCGGAGCGGCGACTGGAGGAGCGGCTGCGCGCCTTCTCCGAGGACCTGGAGCGCGCTCAACGACATGTCGAGTCGCAGCTCGCGACGCTCGAGCAGCGCTACAAGCAGGCGCTCGCCGAGGTGGCGACCCGCCTCGAGTCCGAGTCGGCAGAGCTCGGCTCGACGGCGGACGAGCAGCGGCGGACCGTCCTCCGGCTCCGGGAGGAGCTCGAGCGGGCAGCCGGACAGGCGGTGACCGAGGCGCTCGACGAGCTGGAGGCGCAGACGGTCGAGCGCCGTCGCGCGATCGAGGAGATCACCGAGCGGCTGCGGGCGCGCGAGGCGGCCGTCGCGGAGTCGCTCGAGAAGGCGGAGACCGACGTCCGCGCGCGGCTCGACGTCGTGCTCGCGGAGTGGGAGCGCCGCCAGAACGAGCGGCTCGAGCGCGTGACGGAGCGCGAGGTCGAGCGTCACACGCAGCTCGCGATGCTGGCCTACGACGAGCGGCTGCGCGAGGCGCGCGAGGACGCCGCCGTGCGCCTCCGGCGGGAGCTCGACCGCGCCGTCGACCTCATTGTCCGGGACGAGCTGACGCAGCGGCTCGACGGCTGACGGCACCAACTTTCCACGGCAGGGATCGTCAGAGGCAGCACGAAACATCGACCACGATGGCCGAGGCGACCGAGACACCCGTGTGGCGCGAGGACGAGCAGTCCAAGGTCGAGAGCTGGCGCCTCCACGTGCTGATCGAGGCGGGTTTCCCGCTCCCGCTCGCCGAGCGGCTCGCCGGGAGCGAGGTCGATCTGCACACGTGCGTCGAGCTCCTCGCCCGCGGCTGCGAGCCGGTCGTCGCCGCCGAGATCCTGCTCTAGTCCCGCAAGATCGATTCCGCAGCGGAATGAAGCGTCGAACTCGCGATCGCGCGAGCGGAATCGATCGCGGGGATCCCTCGCCTCCGGCTCGGGCAGACCCCTGAAGGCGTCGACTTCGTCGCCGCACACCCTCTTTGCCGCCATCGTCCGCCAAGATCGTCGGCGGGTCGTGGCCCGTGACAGGTCGGCGGATACGCTCCGGCGGATGAGCGCCACGGCGGGCGAGCGCAAGGTCTACGGCGTCGCCGAGTTCAACCGGCGGCTCGCCGCGTATGTCGGCCGCGTCAAGGACGTCTGGGTCGACGGCGAGGTCTCCGACCTGAAGCGCAACCCGGCCTGGGCGAACGTCTTCCTCACGCTCAAGGACGCAGAGACCGGCGCCTGCCTCCCGGCGACGGTCCAGCGCTGGCGCTTCGACGCGATCGAGCCGGCCCTGGCCGAGGGAGAGCGCGTCCAGGTGCTCGGACGGCTCCAGCTCTACGAGGCGCGCGGGGAGGTGAGCTTCCGGCTCGCCGCGGTGGAGCGCGTCGGCGCGGGCGATCATGCCGCGGCGCTCGACCGGCTCCGCCGGCAACTGGCCGCCGAGGGCCTCTTCGCAACCGAGCGGAAGCGGCCCCTCCCGCGGTTCCCGCGCGGGGTCGGCCTCGTCACGGGCGTCGACGCCGCGGCGCGCGGGGACGTCGTCGCTGCGATCACGACCCGCTTCCCCGCGGTGCGGCTCGTCATCGCCGAGACGCGCGTGCAGGGACCCGGAGCGACGACGGCGATCGTCGGCGCCCTCAACCGCCTCGTGGCCGAGGACGGCATCGACGTCGTCATCCTCGCGCGGGGCGGCGGGAGCTTCGAGGATCTCCTGCCGTTCAGCGACGAGCGCGTCGTGCGGGCCGTCGCCGCCTCCCGCGTGCCGATCGTCTCCGCCGTCGGCCACGAGCAGGACGAGCCGCTCTGCGACCTCGCCGCCGACGTCCGCGCGCCGACGCCGACCGCGGCGGCGCGCCTCGTGGTGCCCGACCTCGACGAGCTGCAGGCCGCGCTCGCGCGCGCCGGGCAGCGGCTCGACGCGGGCGTCGCCCGGCTTCTCGAGCGGGACCGCGGGCGCCTCGAGCGGGGCGGCGAGCGCCTGCGGGCGGCGCCGCTCCTCTACCTCGAGCGCCGGCGGGTGGCCCTCGACCGCGCCGCCGCGCGCCTCCAGGCTCTCTCGCCCCGCGCGACGCTCGCCCGCGGCTACGCGATCGTCCGCGCCGCCGACGCAGTCGTCCGCGACGCGGCCACGGTCGAGCCCGGGACGGCGCTCGAGATCGAGCTCGCGCGCGGCGGCCTGGGTGCACGGGTGGAGGAGGTCCGCCGGTGACGGACGGGCCGTCGTTCGAGGAGCTCCAGCGGGAGCTGGACGAGATCGTCGCCCGGCTGGAGCGGGGCGACGTCCCGCTGGACGAGGCGCTCGCGCTCTGGGAGCGCGGCGAGGAGCTCCGGCGGGCGTGCGCCGAGCGGCTCGATCGGGCCGAGCTCCGGATCGAGGAGCTGCGCCGCTCGGGGGCCGACGATGCCGCGTGACACGATCGTCGCCGGTCGGTAAGGTCGCGCTGTGGCACGCCCCTCCCCGGAGCTGATCCGCAACATCCCGATCTTCGCGGAGCTGGACGACGCGTCTGTCAACCAGCTCGCGAACGACTTCGTCGAGCGCGAGTTCCAGCCTGACCAGGCGATCGCGACCGAGGGAGAGGGCGGCCTGAACTTCTTCGTCGTCGAGAGCGGCACGGCCGAGGTGACCGTGGGCGGCAAGCAGGTCGGCACGCTCGGGGCGGGCGCCTCGTTCGGTGAGATCGCCCTCGTCGACAAGTCGGCCCGGTCGGCCACCGTCACCGCGACGTCGCAGCTCCGCGCCTACGCGCTGCCCGTGTGGAGCTTCCGGAGCTTCGCGGAGTCCCGGCCGGAAGTCACGTGGAAGCTGCTCGAGCTCTTGGCCGAGCGGCTTCGGGCCGCCGAGTCGCGCTGACGGCGAGGGAGGGGGAGCGGTTGATCGCCGCGTCCGACTCCGAGTTGGTGGCACGGTGCCGCGCGGGCGAGGCCGCCGCCTGGGACGCGCTCGTCGACCGGTACGCGCGCTACGTCCACGCGATCGTGACGCGCGTCTATCGGCTGCCTCCGGACGATGCGGAGGACGTCTTCCAGGAGGTCTTCGCGCGTGTCTTCGAGCGGCTCGACACGCTCCGGGACGGCGACGCGCTGCGCCCCTGGATCGCCCAGCTCGCCCGGAGGTGCTCGGTCGACGCGCTCCGCCGCAGCGGTCGCGAGGTGCCCGTGGCCGAGCCGCCCGAGGACGGCGACGAGGGCCTCGCGCGGCTGGACGAGGCGATGAGCGTCCGGGCCGCGCTCGACGGGCTCTCGCCCGAGTGCGGCGAGATCCTCGACCGCTTCTTCTGCCGCGACGAGAGCTACCGGACGATCGGCGCCGAGCTCGATCTCCCCTCGGGCACGATCGCGAGCCGGATCGCGCGGTGCCTGGGCCGGCTGCGCGATGCGCTCGAGCCGGGAAGAAAACCCGCCGCTACCGCGTCGGGTGGGTAGGTGGACGACACGGTGACACCCGAGGAACGCCTGGCCGAGCTGCTGCGCGCGCTGCCCGCCCCCCCGACGGGGTGGGTCGAGGCGGCGAAGCAGCTGCCCGCCGCACGGCGCGAGCTCGCGACGCTCTGGGAGCGGATCGAGCACGACGAGGTGCTGCGGGCGAAGGCGATCGCGGATCTCGAGGCGCTGCTCCGCGCGGAGGGCGTCGAGCCGACGCCGACCGTCGTCGCCCACCTGCGCACCCGGCTCGAGGAATGACCTCGACGACGCGAGGCGTCGAGCTCGCCGGCGTCACGCTGGGCGGGCTCCACGACGTGCTCGCCGAGCCCGGGCCTGGGCCTGCGGGAGGCTCGGCGGCGGCACTGGCGACGACGATGGCGGCCGGTCTCGTCCGGCTCGTCGCACGTGTCTCACCGGACTGGGACGAGGCGCCGGGAATCGCAGCCCAGGCCGCCGCGCTCGGGGATCGCGCGCTCCTGCTGGCGGACGACGACCACCGCGTCTACGCGCGCGCGCTCGCGCAGCTCGGCGCCCCCGCGCGAGACGCCGCGCTCGGCGAGGCGCTGCGCCACGCCGCGCGCGTGCCCCTCGAGATCGCCGAGACCGCGGCCGACGTCGCGGCGCTCGCGGCGCTGGCGGCGCGCGAGGGAGCCGAAGCGGTGCGTGGCGACGCGTGGGCGGCGGCGACGCTCGCGGAGGCCGCGGCGACCGCGGCGAGCCGGCTCGTCAAGGTCAACCTCGCGACCCGCCCGGACGACGACATGACGACCCGCGCCGACCAGGCGCAGCGGGCGGCGACCGCGGCACGCGACGTCGCCCTCTCGGCGGAGTGAGCGCGCGTCCCGTCCCCGCGTGGAGCCTCGCGCCGGGCGAGCCGCCTCCCTTCGAGACACCGGCCTCACTGCTCCGGGCGATCGACCGCGAGTGGGCGATCGGCGGCTCGCGCGGCGCCGTCGACGTCTGCATCGTCGACAGCGGCGTGGACGGCACCCATCCACTCGTGGGCGGGCTCGCGAGCGCCGTCGCGGTCGTGCGCGAGGACGACGAGATCCGCGTCGTCGAGGACGAGGTCGGCGACGTCTGCGGGCACGGCACCGCCTGCGCGGGGATCGTGCGCTCGCTCGCGCCCGACTGCCGCCTGCACAGCGTCCGCGTGCTCGGCGCCGGGGCGAAGGGGGCCGGCGACCTGATCCTCACGGGCCTGCGCCACGCGGTGGAGGCCGGACACCGGGTGATCAGCCTGAGCCTCTCGACGACGAAGCAGCGCTTCGCCGAGGAGCTGCACGAGCTCGCGGACACCGCCTACTTCAACCGGACGGTGATCGTCGCGTCCGCGCACAACCTGCCGGTCTCGAGCTACCCGTGGCGGTTCTCGTCGGTGATCTCCGTCGGGAGCCACGAGGAGCCAGAGGCGCTGACGTGGTACGCGAACCCGTCTCCTCCGGTCGAGCTCTTCGCCCGCGGCGTCGACGTCGAGGTCGCGTGGCCCGGCGGCGCCACGATCCGCTGCACGGGCAACAGCTTCGCCGCGCCCCACATCGCGGGTGTCGCGGCGCTCGTGCTCGCGAAGCACCCCGAGCTGACGCCGTACGCGCTGAAGAGCGTCCTCCACGCGACCGCGAGCAACTCGATGGCCGCCGCGGAGGCCGGATGAGCGACGAGCTCGCAGCCGAGCGCGCCGCCGCCGCGGGGCTGCTGGGCGGCGACGAGGAGACCTCGCGCCAGCTCCTCCAGTCGATCGTCGACGTCGCGCGCACGATCTTCGCCGCGGAGGCCGCCTCGATCTTCCTCCACGACGAGGAAGCCGACGAGCTCGTCTTCGAGGCCGTCGCCGGCCGGGGCGAGGCGGACCTCGTCGGGATGCGCTTCCCCTCGAGCACGGGGATCGCCGGCTTCGCGCTCGTGACGCGCCAGCCGCTCGTCGTCGACGACCTCTCGAACGACCCCCGCTTCTCGCGCGACCGCGCCGCCTCCACGGGCTACGTGCCCGACAGCATCGTCGCGACGCCGCTCCTCCACGACGAGCGCGTGCTGGGCGTCCTCTCCGTGCTCGACCGCGCGCGCGACCGCCCCTTCGGGCTCGCCGAGCTCGAGCTCCTCTCCCGGTTCTCGACGCAGGCCGCGATCGCGCTCGACCTCCTCCAGCGCGCCCGCACCGCGCGGGCGGCCCTCGGCGGCGACCGCGACGCCGGGCTCGTCGGCCGCCTCGCGGCGCTCCTCGACCGCGAGGACACCGAGGCGGCCCGGCGCCTGCTCGAGGCGCTCGAGGCGCTCCTCGTCTCGCGCGGCGACGCGCAGGACGCCGCCGGCTCCTAGACAGCGAAACGGCGCCTCCCGGCGCCGCTCCACTCCGTCGAATCGGCCCCCCGCGGGAGAGCCGAGCCGCTGGCTAGTCCTCGAGGCGCCCGACCTCGCCGTTGCGCTCGACCTCGATCGTCTCATCCGTGTTGCCGAAGCGACCGACCTCGCCACCGAGCTGATGACCCTCGAAGTCGTCGTCGGAATCCTCGGCGACCTGCTCGACCTGGTCCTGATCCGCGAACCTCTCCGGCTCGTCAGACATCTCGTTGCTCCTTTCGACGGAGGGCCCTGGCATGGGCCACTTGCCTACACGACGCGCGACTGCCCTGAAATCTTCCCGCATTTCTGATCTGGTTGCACAGCACGATGCCTGAGGGGGGACACGAGTCGGAGAACAGGGCGCGCACAGCCGCGCGCGCGCTGCAGGACGTCTTCGCGAGCGCGCCGCTCCGCCGCCTCCAGCTCGCCTGGGCGGGCTCCGTGCTCGGCGGCTGGGCGTACCTCGTCGCCCTCGGCGTCTACGCCTACGACGAGGGCGGTGCGGCGGCCGTCGGCCTCGTCGGTCTGATCCGCATGATCCCCGCAGCCATCGCCGCGCCGTTCACGGCGTCGCTCGCCGACCGGTTCTCGCGGGTCACGGTGATGGTGGCGAGCGACGCGATCCGCTTCGCCCTGATGGCCGGCGCGGCGGCCGTGATCGCCGCCGGCGGGCCGCCCCCGTCGTCTACGTGCTCGTCGCGGCGTCGACCGTCACGGGGACGGTGTTCCGCCCGGCGCAGGCGGCGCTGCTGCCCGCGCTCGTCCGCACGCCGAACGAGCTGACCGCGGCCAACGTCGCCTCGAGCACGATCGAGAGCATCGGGACGTTCCTCGGGCCGGCCCTCGGCGGGCTGCTCCTCGCCGTCTCGAGCCCCGAGGTGGTCTTCGCCGCGAACGGCCTCACCTTCCTCTGGTCCGCCGCGCTCGTGTTCGGCCTGCGCGGGCTCGAGCAGCCGCGCGAGCCGCGCGAGGCGGCCGCGGACGACCAGGACACAGGGCTGCTCGCCGGGATCGGGACGATCGTGCGCGAGCCGACGCTCCGCACGCTCGTCGGGCTCTACGCGGCCCAGACCCTGGTCGCCGGCGCGCTCAACGTGCTCGTCGTCGTCACCTCCTTCGAGCTCCTCGACCTCGACGACGCCGGCGTCGGCCTCCTCTACGCCGCCGTCGGCGTCGGCGGGCTCGTCGGCGGGTTCGTCGCGCTGCTCCTCGCGCCCGGCGGGCGGCTGGCCCGCGACTTCGCGCTGGGGCTCGCGCTCTTCGGGCTCCCGCTCGCGCTGATCGGCGGCATCCCGATCGCCGTGATCGCGGTGATCGCCCTCGCGATCATCGGCATCGGGAACTCGATCGTCGACGTGAACGCCCTGACGATCATGCAGCGCGCCGTCCCCGACGACGTCCTGGGCCGGGCCCTCGGCGCCCTCGAGGGGCTCCTGCTCGCGACGCTCGGGCTCGGCGCCGTGCTCGCGCCGGTGCTCGTCGACGTCGTGGGGCCGGAGGCCGCGCTGATCGTGACCGGGGCCGTGCTCCCGGTCCTCGCGCTGCTGAGCCGTCCGCGCCTCAGGGCGCTCGA
The DNA here is from genome assembly GCA_963748255.1 of uncultured Actinomycetes bacterium. Taxonomy (GTDB): domain Bacteria; phylum Actinomycetota; class Thermoleophilia; order Gaiellales; family Gaiellaceae; genus Gaiella. The sequence continues at coordinate 255,432 of CAVVIL010000015.1, forward strand.
CGCACGGACGGCCGCCCCGACGGCCACAGGGCTCCTCCGGGGCGTCCCGATGCTCGCGGGCCTCCCCGAGCCGGTGCTCGAGCGCCTCGCGCGCGAGGCCGTCTCCGTCTCCTTCCCCGCGGGCTCGGTCGTCCTGCGCGAGGGCGACGTCGGCGACCGGTTCTACGTCGTCGAGCGCGGCGAGGTGGCGATCCTCGGGCGCCACTTCGGTCCCGGCGAGGGATTCGGCGAGATCGCGCTGCTCCGCGACGTGCCGCGAACGGCGACGGCGACCGCGGTCACGGACGTCTCGCTCGCCTCGCTCGAGCGCGAGCCGTTCGTCGCCGCGGTGACCGGTCACGCATCGAGCGCGGCGACGGCGGACGCCGTCGTCGCGGCTCGGCTCGGCTCGCTCAGCGCCGGGAACGACCCTCTGTGAGCACCGCCTCGCGCCCCTCGGCCTCGTGCTCCGACGCGGCGACCGCGTCGTCGACGAGCTCGTCGGCCTCCTCCTCTTCCTCCTCCTCCATCCGCTTCAGCGCCGCGAACGAGAGGCCCTCGCGCGCCAGCATCACGACGCCGACGCCGACGCCCACCGACATCTCGATCGCCTGCAGGACGAGCCCGTAGGCGAAGCCCGTCCCGTAGGGGACGCCGTACTGCGCGAGCGGGAACGCGACCGCCGCCTGGAGCAGGCCGACGTTGCCCGGCCAGAGCGGGAAGATGGTCGCGATGTTCATCAGCAGGAGGACGAGCGCGGCCGCCGGGAGCGGCACGTCGAGGTCGAAGGCCTCGGTCGCGACCCACACGGCGAGGAGCTGCAGCGTCCAGCCGACGATCTGGCAGACGATCGCCGCGATGGCCGCGGACGGCACCCGCAGCACGGCGAGCCCCTGGCGCGCCATCGCGAGCAGGCGCCGCGCCGTCTGCCCGTGGACGGGCTCGGTGCCCGCGCGGCGCGCCGAGAGCATCGCGACCGTCAGGAGGCCGAGCCCGACGAGGCCGACGACGACGATGCCGGTCACGGCCCAGTGCGGGAGCTTCGCCGTCAGGAGGACGTAGACGACGAGGAGCGCGATCGGGAAGATGTCGAAGACGCGGTGCGCGAAGACGGTCCCGAGCAGCTTCGCGCCCGCCCCGGTCCCTTCGGGCAGGTGGCCGCGCAGGACGGCCACGCGGGCGAGCTCGCCGGCCCGGGCGGGCAGGACCGCGTTCCCGAGCAGGCCGACGCCGAAGGCCGAGAAGACGTTGCGGAAGCCCGGCTGCGGCTCCGGAATCGCCTGGTGGATCGTGAGGTTCCACGCCCACGCGCGCACGCCGACCGAGAGCAGGTTCAGCAGGACGGCGAGCAGCACCCACCGCCAGGTCACGGACGCGAACGCGTCGTAGACCGTGTCCCACTCCGGCCCACGCCACCAGAGCACGAGCAGTGTGACGACGAGCGTGGCGAGAACGCCCAGTCCCCGCATCCATGGGTTGACGTACAGCGCTTTCAGGAACGTCACGCGGCGCGAGCCTCCGAGACTCGCTCGCCGCCGACCACCCGGTCGTAGATCCCCTCGAGCCTGGCCGCGATGTCGGGCCAGGCGTAGTGGCGCTCCGCCCGCTCGCGGGCCGCCGTCGCCCATCGCGACACGGGCGGGCTCGTCCGCCAGCAGCCGCTCGACGCCGTCGACGAGCGCGGGCACGTCTCCGGGGGGCACCGAGACCGCGGTCTCGGGCGTGACGACCTCGCGGTAGCCGTCGATGTCGGAGGCGACGACCGGCGTGCCGCAGGCGAAGGCGCGGGTCAGCACCATCCCGAAGCTCTCGCCTCCCAGCGACGGCGCGACGAGCGCCTTGGTCGAGCGCAGCAGGTCGGTCAGCTCGTCCTGCGAGAGGAAGCCGACGACGTCGATGCCCTCGTCGGACACGTCGAGCCGCGTCAGCAGCAGGCGCACGGCGAGCGGGTCGGCACCGGCGACCACGAGCCGCGCCCCGGTCCGGCGGCGGAGCTCGGGCCAGGCGCGGAGCAGGACGTGCAGGCCCTTGCGAGGCTCCTGCCGGCCGGCGAAGACGATCGTGTGGTCGCGGTGCGACGGGTCCGCCTCCGGGGGGATCAGGACGCCGTTCGGGACGATCTCCCAGGGGCCGCCCAGCCACCGGTCGGCGGAGGCGCGGGCCTGCTCGGAGACGGCGATCCGCTGGTCGACGCGGTCCTGGAGGAAGCCCCACGCCGTCTGGCCGAGCCGCATCCAGCCGAGGTCACCGGAGGCGTGGTGGGTGGCGACGATCGGCGCCTTCGCGACCGCGAGCACCGCGACGCAGATCGCCGGGGTCATCGGCTCGTGGAGATGGAGGACGTCGAAGCGCTCGCGCTCGAGGACGCGGCGGACGCGGAAGAACGATCGCGGGCTGAGGACGATGTTCGGCAGCGAGCCGTTGGCGGGGACGATCACCGACCGCCCGACGGGGATCACGTTCGCCGGCGGGTCGCCGTGGCGCCCGACACGCGGATGGAGGACGCGCGTGAACTGGCCCGGCGGGTCGTTCCCCATCACGAGCCTCACGTCGTGCCCCCGCGCCTCGAGAGCCTGAGCCTGGAGCTCGGCGTGTTCGACGACGGCGCCCCAGAACGACCACGAGAACGGCACCACGATGCCGATCTTCATCGCGGAGAAGCCTATGCAACTCGGGCCGCCCCGCGTGGACGAGCGGCCCGAGGCCCCTCTCAGTCGGTGATGCCGGGCCGGACGCGCTCCCACGCGTCCCCCAGGCTCCGCAGCTCACGCTCGTCGAAAAACGCGAGGAAACGCCTGCGCACGCCGGCGAGATGCGTGGGCCGCGCCTCCTCGAGGCGTCGCAGGCCGGCGGGCGTCAGCGTCGCGAGGAGCCCACGCTTGTCGTCCGGGCACGGCTCGCGGGCGACGAGACCGTCCCGCTCCAGCCGGTCGACGAGCCGCGTGACGCCGCTCTGGCTGAGGAGCACGGACGAGGCGAGCTCGGCCATCCGCAGCCGGTGACCGGGGGCCGACTCGAGGTAGAGCAGGACCTCGTAGTGGGTGAGCGGGAGGCCGTGCGTCTCCTCGAGCTCGCGGTCGAGCTCGTGCACGAGCGCCGAGTGGACGCGGAGGAACCCGCGCCACGCGGCGAGCTCGGAGGGGGAGAGCTGGTTGACAGTAGGTGCTTGCGTGTGCAATTATCTCCTTGCACTTGCAAGTATAACCACACGAGGAGCCAGGCATGACCGAAACTGCGACGACCACCGTGACGACCGGCCAGGAGACCGAGAGGATGCGCTTCGAGGGGGTGCACCACGTGACGTGCATCACCGGCGACGCCCCGCGGAACGTCGACTTCTATGCCCGCGTCCTGGGCCTCCGGCTCGTGAAGAAGACCGTCAACCAGGACGACCCGTTCGTCTACCACCTCTTCTACGCGGACGAGGCGGGCAGCGCGGGCGCCGACATCACCTTCTTCGAGTACCCCGGCGCGCGCCGCGGGCGCGCGGGGGACGGGATGGTGCACACCGTCTCGTTCCGCGTGGCCTCCCCCGACGCGCTCGCGTTCTGGGAGGCGCGCCTGGCCGCCGAGGGCGTCGCGACGAGGCGCGACGGCGACCGGCTGCGGTTCGAGGACCCCGAGGGCCTCGGCCTGGAGCTCGTCGTCTCGACCGTCGACGACGAGCCGCTCGTCGCCCGCCATCCGGAGATCCCGGCGGAGCACGCGCTGCAGGGGTTCGACGGCGTCCGCGCGTTCGGCTCCCGCCCGGAGGCGAGCCGCGCGCTGCTCGAGGGCGTGATGGGCTTCACACCGACCGAGAAGACCTCGTGGGAGGTACGCGGCGCCTCGCGCGGCGGCCGCTACGCGTACGACGCGCCGCCGGCCGAGAGCGGCATCCCGGGCGCCGGCACCGTGCACCACGTGGCCTGGGCCTCGCACGACGAGGACCACGAGGCGTGGCAGCGCCGGGTCAGCGAGTCCGGCGTGCGCGCGACGCCCGTGATCGACCGGTTCTGGTTCCGCTCGGTCTACTTCCGCGAGCCCAGCGGCGTGCTGTTCGAGCTCGCCACGCTCGGCCCCGGATTCGGGATCGACGAGGACGCGGAGCACCTCGGCGAGGCGCTGATCCTGCCGCCGGCCTTCGAGCACCTCCGCGACGAGGTCGAGAAGAGGCTGACGCCGCTGCCGAGCCCGCGGCCGACCGGCGCGTGACGGAGCTCGTCGCGCGCCTGCGCGAGCCCGCGGGCGAGCCCGAGGGAGCGCTCGTCCTGCTCCACGGCAGGGGGGCGGACGAGCACGACCTCTTCCCGCTGCTCGACCTGCTCGACCCCGAGCGCCGGCTCCTCGGCGTGACGCCGGGAGGCCCGCTCGGGCTGCCGCCCGGGGGGCGGCACTGGTACGCCCTCGGCGGGATCCCGACCCCCGACCCGACGACCTTCCACGCAACCGCGCCCCAGCTCGCCGCGTTCCTCGACGCCCTGCCGGTGCCGATGGAGCGCGTCGTGCTCGGCGGCTTCTCGCAGGGCGCGGTGATGAGCTGGGCGATGAGCCTCGGCCCGGACCGCCCCCGCCCGGCCGCGGTGATCGGCATGTCGGGCTTCCTGCCGCGCGTCGACGGCTGGGCGCTCTCGCCGGAGCGTCTCGTCGGGGTGCCCGTCGCCGTCGCGCACGGCTCCCTGGACCCGGTCATCCCCGCCCGGTTCGGCGAGGAGGCGGCGGACGTCCTCGAGGCGGCCGGCGTGGAGGTGCTCCGCCTCGTCTCCCCCGTGCCGCACACGGTCGACCCGGCGTGGCTCCCGCCGCTCCGCGAGGTGGTCGCCCGCGCGATCCCCGTGTGACGACCCCGCGTAAGATCGCGGACATGCTCCCTGCCGACGTCGGGCTCGCCGAGCTCCACACGCACCTCGGCGGCTCGGTCGCGTCGGACATCATGTGGAGCCTGGCGCACGAGCAGGGGATCGCTCTGCCGGTGAAGGACTACTGGGAGTTCGACGCGCTCGTCACCGTCTCGGACCCACGGGGAGTCCAGAGCCTCGACGAGCTGGACGCGATCTACCACTGGACGGAGCTGATCCAGTCGTCGCCGCTCGCCGTCGAGCGCTCCGTCCACGCCGCGATCGGAGGCGCGTACCGCTCGCAGCGGATCACGACGCTCGAGCTGCGCTTCAACCCGATGAAGCGAAACCGCGGCGGCGAGCGCGACCTCGACCACATCATCCTCGCCGCGATCCGCGGCCTCGACCTCGCGCGGCTCGAGTACCCGCAGGTCCGCGCCGGCCTGATCCTGATGATGGACCGGACGTTCGACGACCGGCAGAACGAGATCATCGTCGAGAAGGCGATCCACTGGTCGAGCCGCGGCGTCGTCGGAGTCGACATCGCGGGGCCGCGCCCGGGCGGGCGCCGGTACGACTACACGCAGCTCGTGCCGATGGTGGAGACCGCGCGCGAGGCGGGCCTCGGCGTCACGATCCACGTCGGCGAGGAGGGAGCGACCGGCGCCGCGGAGATCGGCGAGGTGGTCGAGTCGCTCCGGCCCGAGCGCATCGGCCACGGGATCCTCGCCGCGCGCGACCCGGAGCTGATGGCGATGCTCCGCGAGGCGGAGGTGACGCTCGAGATCTGCCCCACCTCGAACCTCCTCACGAAGGCGCTGCGCGACGAGGACGAGGTCCGCGAGACCTTCCAGCAGTTCGTCGCCCACGACGTCGCATTCACGATCGCGACGGACGGCCCGGAGATGATGCGGACGCACCTGCGGGACGAGTTCGCGCTGCTGCTGCGGATCGGCGCGCTGAGCGCGGACGAGCTTCGCCAGGCGAACGAGCGGGGCCACGCGGCCTCGTTCGTCGGCGGCCGCGCGCGGCCGGTCGCCCTGCGCGCCGTCTAGCGGTCAGGCGAGCCGGCGGGCGCTCGCCCGTCGAGGCCTCGGGGGACGCGTCGCCCTCGTCCCCGCCGAGCTCGTTGTCGAGGTGCAGACGGTCGAGGAGCTCCCCGGCCTCCTCGTCGGCCTTCTCGACGGTGTCGTAGAACCTGCCGCCGGTCGCGTCGTCCACGCGGTCCTCGACGTGGTGCATCGTCTCGAGCGCCGCGTAGTCGGCCTCGCTCATCGCGTTCTCCGCCCGGCCGAAGAGGCGGCGGATGGCATCGAGCACGCCCATCGTTGTCCCAAGGTAGTCGATGACGCCGCTTCACTCCCGTCTCACGTCGCGCCGTGCCCGCGCGTTTCCTCCGTCATGAGTCGCCGGACGCTCGAGCTCTGGTCCGCGCTCGCGATCGTGTACGTCGTCTGGGGCTCGACCTACCTGGCGATCAAGGTCGCCGTCCGGACGCTGCCGCCCCTCCTCACCGCCGGCACCCGCTTCGTCGGCGCCGCCTTCGTCCTCGCGGGCGTGCTCGCCCTCCTCGGGCGCTCGCTGCGCGTCGCCCGGCGAGAGGCGCTCGCGGCCGCAGGGATCGGCGTCGTCCTCCTCGCGGGCGGCGTCGGCCTCGTCCACGTCGCGGAGACGCGGATCGACTCGAGCGTCGCCGCGCTGATCGCGGGCTCGGTGCCGCTCCAGATCGTCGTCTGGCGGACCGCGGCGGGCGAGCGCGTCTCGCGCGCCACGATGGCGGCGGCGGTGATCGGCCTCGGCGGGCTCGCACTCGTGATCGGACCGGACGGGCTGGCCGGAGGCGCCACCGCCGTCGGGCTGCTCGTGATGCTCGTCGCCTCGATCTCCTGGTCCGCCGGCTCGTTCGTGGCTCCGCGGCTCCGGCTCCCGTCCGACCCGTTCGTCGCGGCCGTGTACGAGATGCTCGGTGGCGGGCTCGTCCTCCTCGCCGCCGGGCTCGCGGCCGGCGAGGCGGCCGGGGTCGAGGCGGCCGACTTCGAGGCGGGACCGCTGCTCGCGTGGGCCTACCTCCTGCTCGCGGGCTCGGTGCTCGCCTTCAGCGCCTACGTGTGGCTGCTCGACAACGCGCCGATCTCGCAGGTCGTCACGCACCAGTACGTCAACCCGCTCGTCGCCGTCGCGCTCGGCGCGCTGATCCTCGACGAGCGCCCGGGGCCGACGACCCTCGCGGGCGCGGCGCTGATCGTCGGCGCGGTCATCGTCACGGCGCGCTCCGAGGGCCGGAGGCCGACGGAGCCGCAGCCGGTCGCTACGCCTCGACGTGCGTTCGCCGCGAGGCGAGGAACTCGAGCAGATCGGAGCGCGTGAGGATCGCCACGGGCTTCCCCGCGCGACCGACGAGCACGGCCCCGCCGGAGCCCGTCAGCTCGGCGAACACCTCGTCCACGGACGCCGCCGCATCGACCGTCGCGAGCGGAGGCTGCATCGCGACGGCGACGTCGTCGTTGAGCGCGTCCGGGTTCCGGAAGACGCGGTCGAGAAGGCTCCGCTCGTGGATCGAGCCGACGACGTCGGTGAGCTCCTCGAGCGGCTCGTGGCGGACGACCGGGAGCTGCGAGATCCCGTAGCGCTGCATCAGCTCGATCGCCGCCCCGACCTTCTTGTGGGCGTCGACGACGACCAGGTCCGGGACGTCGCCGTCCCCCGCGCGCACGACCTCCGCCACGCTGGGCACCGACGCGCGGCGCTCGAGGAAGCCGTACTGGAGCATCCAGTTGTCGTCGTAGAACTTCGAGAGGTACGAGCGGCCGCTGTCGGGGAAGGTCATCAGGATCGTCGACCCGGGGCCGAGCCGCTTCGCGAGCTCGAGCGCCGCCCATGCGGTCGAGCCGCACGAGCCGCCCGCGAGCAGTCCCTCCTCGCGCGCGAGCCGGCGCGCGGTGAGGAACGAGTCCCTGTCGGAGACGCGGATCCACTCGTCGACGACGGACGGATCCATCGTCGCCGGCCACGTGTCCTTGCCGATCCCCTCGACGAGATACGGGTGCGTCGGGTGCGCCTCGTCGGCCGTGTAGACGGAGCCCTCCGGGTCGGCCCCGACGATCCGCACCTCGGGCTTCCGCTCCTTGAAGTACCGGCCGATCCCGGAGATCGAGCCGCCGGTGCCGACCGAGACGACGAGCGCGTCGATCTCGCCGCCCGTCTGCTCCCAGAGCTCCGGGCCCGTCGTGCGGTAGTGCGCCTCCGGGTTCGCGTCGTTCGCGTACTGGTCGGGCTTGAACCCGCCAGGGATCTCCTCGGCGAGCCGGTCGGAGACGGAGTAGTAGCTCTCCGGCGAGTCGTGCTCGACGGCTGTCGGCGTGATCACGACCTCGGCGCCGTAGGCGCGCAGGGTCGAGATCTTCTCCTGGCTCATCTTGTCCGGCATCACGAAGATGCAGCGGTAGCCCTTGTGCGCGGCCGCGATCGCGAGCCCGACGCCGGTATTGCCCGAGGTCGGCTCGACGATCGTCCCGCCGGGCCGGAGGCGCCCGTCACGCTCGGCGGCCTCGATCATCGAGATGCCGATGCGGTCCTTGTTGGAGCCGCCGGGGTTGAGGAACTCGAGCTTCGCGAGCAGGGTCGCCCCCGTCTCCCGGCCGAACGAGACCAGGCGGACGACCGGCGTGCCGCCGACGAGGTCGAGGACGGTCGGGTAGGCGCGCGCCATACCGCGCGGAGCCTAGTCGAGGGACGGCGGCGTCAGGCCACGCGGCGCGCGCCGACGATCGAGCCCTGTCGCACGGAGAGCGACTGCACCTCGACGGAGCGGCCCGACTGCGGCGCGTGGATCATGCGGTTCCGCCCGATGTACATGCCCACGTGGCCGAGACCGCTGAAGAAGACGAGGTCGCCGGGCCGCAGCTTCCAGCGGCTGACCGGGCGCCCGACGCCGTAGAGCGCCGCGGCGTTGTGCGGCAGGCTGACCCCGAGCCGGCCGTAGACCCACGAGACGAGCCCGGAGCAGTCGAACCCGGACGGCGAGGCGCCGCCGTAGACGTAGGGGACGCCGAGCTGCTTCCGCGCGATCCGCACCGCGCGCTGGCTGAGCGGGAGGCGCACCGGCCTGGGCGGGGGGACGAAGCGGGCTGGGCTCTTCAGCTCGAGCCCGCGGAGCGGGGCGATCGTCTCGGCCTGGCCGGCGGGCGCGACGAGCACGACCGCGACGACGAGCGCGAAGAGGCATATGGCGAGGCGGGGAGGCATCGGCACGGGCGAGGCGGCACGAGACGGCGTCGGATGCGATGGGCTGCCGGAGGCAGCGCGCCGTCGGTGTCAGCGACCGCGGGAGGGTACCAGCCGGTTTGCATGGAATATGTAAGAACCGGCTGAGAGGCCCCGACGAGGGTAGCTGCCAATTGCGTCCACGGGCGACCGCGTGGTTGGCAAAGAGGCAGTGCGACCGCGATAGCGGGCGCCTTCAGGGGTCTGCCCTCGCCGCAGGCGGGGATCAAGCCGCGGATCGCCTCGCCATCCGTGGCAAAGAGGCAGTTGCGACCGCGAAGCGGGCGCCTTCAGGGGTGTGCCCTCGCCGCAGGCGAGGGATCAAGCCGCGGGATTCCGCTTCTGCGGAATCCCGCTGGCGAACAAGATCAGTGCCGGAAGTGCCGCCGCCCCGTGTGCACCATCGTCGCGCCGGCCGCGCGGACGGCGTCGGTGACCTCGCCGTCGCGCTTCGAGCCGCCGGGCTGGATGATCGCGCGGATGCCCGCGTCGAGGGCGAGCTGCGGCCCGTCGGCGAAGGGGAAGAACGCGTCGGAGGCGAGCACGGCGCCCTCCAGCTCGTGACCGAGCTCCCGCGCCTTGTCGATGGCGAGCCGGACGGCGTCGACGCGGCTCATCTGCCCGGCGCCGACCCCGATCGTCTGGCTCCCCCGCGCGAGCACGATCGCGTTGGAGTCGACGTGCTTGACGACCGTCCAGGCGAAGAGGAGCTCCTCCCAGAGGCCGGCGTCGGAGTCGCCGCAGACGACGTCCATCGTGTCGAGCGGGTCGCCGTCGGCGTCACGGTCCTGGACGAGCAGCCCGCCGAGCACGCGCCGCAGGTCGCGCTCGGTCGTGACGAACGCGCGCCGCTCGTTGTCGGCCAGCACGCGCGTCGTCTCGCGACCGGCGAGGTGCGCGAGCGCCTCGTCGGAGAACCCGGGCGCGTGCAGCACCTCGACGAACTGCTCGGCGAGCACGCGTCCGAGCTCGTCGGTGACCTGCCGGTTGACCGCGACGACGCCGCCGTACGCCGAGACCGGGTCGGCCGCGCGCGCAAGCGCGTACGCCTCCTCGATCGTCTCCGCCCGGGCGACGCCGCACGGGTTCCCGTGCTTCACGATCACGGCCGCCGCGCCCTCGAGCTCGAGCAGCAGCAGGCGCGCGGCCGAGAGGTCGGCGATGTTGTTGAAGGAGAGCGCCTTGCCCTGCAGCTGCTCGACCCGCGCGAGCACGTGCGTGCGCGCGCCGCGCTGGGCGTAGTACGCGGCCCGCTGGTGCGGGTTCTCGCCGTACGAGAGCTCGAGCACGCGGTCGAACACCGGCACGAACGTCTCCGGGAAGGGCTCCTCGCGCCCGAGCCAGGCCGCGACGGCGCCGTCGAGCGAGGCAGTGGCCTGGAACGCGCGCGCGGCGAGCGCCCTCCGCGTCGCGGGCGACGACGTCCGCGTGCATGCGGTACTCCTCGACGACCTGCTCGTAGTCCTCCGGCCGGCAGAGCGGGACGACGTGCGCGTGGTTCTTCGCGGCGGCGCGCAGCAGCGTCGGGCCGCCGATGTCGATCTGCTCGATCGCCTCCTCCCAGGCGACGTCGAGCCGGCCGATCGTGCGCTGGAACGGGTAGAGGTTGACGCAGACGAGGTCGATCGGCGCGAAGCCGTGGCCCTCGAGCTGGGCGAGGTCGTCGGGCACGTCGCGGCGGGCGAGGATCCCGGCGTGCACCGCCGGGTGGAGCGAGACGACGCGATGGCCGAGCAGCTCGCCGAAGCCCGTGAGCTCCTCGAGCGGCGTCACCGGGATGCCCTCGTCCACGAGCGCCTGGGCCGTCCCGCCGCTCGCGATCAGCTCGACTCCCAGCTCGGAGAGCTGGCGCGCGAACGGCGCGAGACCGGTCTTGTCGTAGACGGAGAGCAGTGCACGGCGAATCGTCATGCAGCGATCAACCCCTTCACGACCTCGGGTAGCAAACGATGCTCGGCCGCCTGCACGCGCGCGCGCAGGCTCTCGACGGTGTCTCCCGGCTCGACCGGGACGGGCTCGTGCCGGATCACCGGCCCGGTGTCGACGCCCTCGTCGACCCAGTGGATCGTCGCGGCCGTCTCGGAGACCCCCGCGGCGAGCACGTCCTCGATCGGGTGCGCGCCCGGGAACGCGGGCAGCGGCGCCGAGTGCGTGTTGACGACCTGGCGGCCGAAGACCTCGAAGAACCGCGGCCGGAGGACGTGCATGTAGCCCGCGAGCACGGCGAGCTCGACGCCACGGTCGCGGAGCCAGCGCGCGAGCGCCTCGTCGCGCTCCTCGCGACTCGGGTACGCGTCCGCGTCGAACACCGCCGTCGGGATCCCGGCCGTCTCGGCGCGTGCGAGCGCGTGGACGCCCGCGCGGTTCGACGCGACCGCCGCGATCGGCAGCCCGGCGTCGATCAGCGCCTGGAGGTTCGTCCCCTCCCCGCTGACGAGGACGCCGATCACGCGTCCGCCCACTCGACGCCCTCGACGCCGGCCTCGAGCCTCCCGATCACGCGGTCGTCCGCGGTGACGTCGGCGGCGGGGACGACGGCGCAGTAGCCGATGCCGAGGTTGAAGACGCGTCGCAGCTCGTCCTCGGGGACGCCCTCCGCGGCGAGCCACGCGAAGACGGGTGGTCGCTCCCAGCCGGCTGGGTCGATCACGGCCCCGACGCCGTCGGGCAGCACCCGCGCGAGGTTGCCGATGATCCCCCCGCCCGTCACGTGGGCGAGCGCGCGGACGTCCGCGCGCGCGCGGAGCGCGCGCACCTCGTCGAGGTAGCACCGCGTCGGCGGGAGCACGAGGTCGGCGTCGAACGGCCCGTCGCCGACGATCTCGCGGACGAGCGAGAAGCCGTTCGCGTGGATTCCCGCCGAGGCGAGCCCCACGACGGCGTCGCCCGCAGCCGCGCGCGAGCCGTCGATCAGGTCGCCGCGGTCGACGAGCCCGACGACGGTCCCGCAGAAGTCGAGCTCCTCCTCGCGGTAGATGCCGGGCAGCTCGGCGGTCTCCCCGCCGAGGATCGCGCAGCCGGCCGCACGGCAGACGTCGGCCGCGCCCTCGACGAGCTCTGCGACCTGCTCCGGGTCGATCGCCCCGGCGGCGACGTAGTCGAGGAAGAAGAGCGGCTCGGCGCCGGCCGTCAGCACGTCGTTGATCCCGTGCGCGGCGAGATCGGCGCCGCACCAGCGGAGCTTCCCGGCCCGGCGGGCGAGCACGAGCTTCGAGCCGACCGAGTCCGTCGACGCCGCGAGCACGCGCCGCTCGTCGAGCGCGAAGAGCCCCGCGAACGCCCCGAACGCGCCGACGACGCCGTCCGTGCGGGTCGACTCGACGGCGGCACGGAGCCGCTCCACCACGGCGTCGGCGGTCGCGAGCGAGACTCCCGCGGCGGCGTACGTCCTCGAGCCGGACATCGGCGCGAGCCTACCGCGTGCGTCGGGCGCCGACCGGCCCCCGCACTACCGCGCGGCTGCCTCGAAGCGCAGCTTCGCGACCGAGGAGCCCTCCGGCACCGCCGTCGGGTACGACCGCGTGAAGCACGCGCGGCAGACGCTCTCCTCGGGCAGCCGCGTCGCCCACTGCATCCCGTCGAGCGAGAGGTAGTGCAGGCTCGTCGCGCCGATGTGCTCCCGCATCTCCTCGACGGAGCGGTGCGCCGCGGCGAGCTCGGCCCCGTCGGCCATGTCGATGCCGTAGTAGCAGGGCGAGACGACGGGCGGCGAGGAGATGCGCACGTGCACCTCGGCGGCGCCGGCGTCGAAGAGCATCTCGACGAGCGCGCGCATCGTGTTGCCCCGGACGATCGAGTCGTCGACGATCACGAGCCGCCGGCCGGCGATCTCGTCGAGCGGGTTGAACTTGAGGCGGATCCCCTGCCGGCGCAGCTCCTGGTCGGGCTGGATGAACGTGCGGCCGACGTAGCGATTCTTGATCAGCCCCTCCTCGTAGGGGATCCCCGAGCCCTTCGCGAACCCGATCGCCGCGGGCGTGCCCGAGTCGGGGATCGGCATCACGAGGTCGGCCTCCGCCGGGGCCTCCTCCGCGAGCCGCTCGCCCATCCGCACGCGCGCGGCGTGGACGCCGACCCCGCCGAGCGACGAGTCGGGCCGCGCGAAGTAGACGTGCTCGAAGATGCAGGCGGCGTCAGGGCCGCGCGGCACGGCCTGCGCGTGGTGGCAGCCGTCGTCGTCGATCCAGACCACCTCGCCGGGCAGGACGTCGCGCACCATCTCGGCCCCGACGAGGTCGAGCGCGCAGGTCTCCGAGGCGAGCACGTAGTCGTCGCCGATGCGGCCGAGCGTCAGGGGCCGGATGCCGAGGGGGTCGCGGAAGGCGACGAGCGTCCCGTCCACGATCGCGACGACCGTGTAGGCGCCGCTCAGCCTGCGCATCGTCGCGGCGACCGCCTCCGGGAGCGGCGACGGGTCGTTCGCGAGGAGCGCGGCGATCACCTCGGTGTCGGAGGTCGTCCCGAGCCGCACGCCCGCCGCGAGCAGCTCGTCGCGGAGCGGCGTCGGGTCGACGAGGTTCCCGTTGTGCCCGAGCGCGACCGTGCGCGCGGCGCCGTGGTGCACGACCGGCTGGGCGTTCGACCAGTGGGCGCCGCCCGTCGTCGAGTAGCGGGTATGGCCGATCGCGACCTCGCCGGGCAGCGCGGAGAGCTTCTCCTCGTCGAACACGTGCGGTACGAGGCCCATCTCGCGGAGGACGGTGACCCGCGTGCCGTCGGCGACGGCGATCCCCGCGGACTCCTGGCCACGGTGCTGCAGCGCGAAGAGCCCGAAGTACGTGAGGCGCGCGACGTCGCGCTCGCGCGAGTGGACGCCGAACACGCCGCACATCAGCCTCGACCCCCCTCGTAGGCCTGCCGGAGCTCGTCGAGCGGGAGGCCGAGCAGCGTCTCGCCGCCGACCGTCCCGATCCGCCGCACGTCGACCGCGCTGCCGGTGGGGTCGGGCTCCACCTGGTCGGCAGGCACTGCGACCACGACCTGGCCGCCGACCTCGCCGAAGAGCGTCAGAGGATCGTCGTCGAGGTCGAGCTCGGCGCCGACGCCGCTCCAGAGCGCCGCCTCGGCGAGCGCGACGGCCAGACCGCCCTCCGCGACGTCGTGCACGAGCGTGGCGTGGTGCGCCGCGCGCGTCGCGTGGCGCACGAGCTCCACCTCGGAGGCGAGGTCGAGCGTCGGCGTGCCGGCGACCGAGCCCCAGCGCGCCTGGGCCTCGGAGCCCGCGAGCGTCAGCTCCGAGCGGGAGCGGGCGAGCAGGATCGCGTCACCCGGCTGCCAGCCGCGCGGGACGCGGCGGACGTCGGGCACGAGGCCGACGCAGCCGACGACCGGCGTCGGGTCGATCGACCGGCCGTGGGTGTCGTTGTAGAGCGAGACGTTCCCCGAGACGATCGGGACGCCGAGCGCCTCGCAGGCGAGCGCCATCCCCTCGATCGTCTCGGCGAGCTCCCAGCCGACCTCCGCCTTCTCGGGGTTGCCGAAGTTGAGGCAGTCGGTGAAGCCGAGGGGCTCGCCGCCGACGCACGCGACGTTGCGGGCGGCCTCGAGCACGGCGAGCTGGCCGCCGAGGCGCGGGTCGAGCGAGCCGAGCCGGCCCTGGCCGTCGAGCGTGAGCGCCAGGCCGCGCCAGTCGGGACGAAGCCGAAGGACGGCGGCGTCGAGACCGGGCCGGCGCACCGTGCGCGACTGGACGAGCTGGTCGTAGCGCCGGGTCACGAAGGCCCGCGAGCGCAGCTGCGGCGAGCCGAGCAGCTCGGGCAGCGCCTCGGGCGCGGCGGGGATCGCCGTCGGCGTCTCGGCGGGCGCGACGCGTGGCCGCTGCTCGACCGCGTAGCGCGGGCACTCGTCCGTGAGGAGCCGCGCGGGGATCGCGCCGACCTCCTCGTCGTCCCAGAGCGCGCGCAGGAGCCCGGTGTCGGTGATCTCGCCGATCACCGCGCGGTGGAGCTCCCAGCGGTCGATCACCGCCTCGACCTCGGCGAGCCGCTCGGGGTCGACGATCGCGACCATCCGCTCCTGCGACTCCGAGATCATCACCTCCCACGGCTCCATCCCCTCCTCGCGCTGCGGCACGCGGTCGAGGTGGACGTCGATCCCGTAGTCGGCGGCCATCTCGGAGAGGGACGAGGCGAGGCCTGCGGCGCCGCAGTCCTGAAGTGAGAGCACGAGGCCGCGCTCGACGAGCTCGACGGACACCTCGATCAGCCGCTTGCCCGTGAACGGGTCGCCCACCTGGACGGACGGGCGCTTCTCCGCGTCGTCCTCGCCGAGCTCGGCGCTCGCGAGCACGGAGGCGCCGCCGATCCCGTCGCGCCCCGTCGTCGCGCCGTAGAGGACGACGAGCGCGCCGGCCCGCGTCGCCTTCGCGCGGGTGAGCCGCTCCGCCGGGAGCAGCCCGACGCACATGGCGTTGACGAGGCAGTTCGAGGCGTAGCTCTCGTCGAAGACGACCTCGCCGCCGACGTTCGGCACGCCGACGCAGTTGCCGTAGTGGCCGATCCCGCCGACGGCGCGCGAGAAGTGGTCGTCGGGCGCGCCGAACCGGAGCCCGTCGAGGAGGGCCACGGGTCGGGCGCCCATCGCCGAGATGTCGCGCAGGATCCCGCCGACGCCGGTCGCGGCGCCCTGGAACGGCTCGACGGCCGAGGGGTGGTTGTGGCTCTCCACCTTGAACGCGACGGCCAGCCCGTCGCCGAGGTCGAGCACGCCCGCGTTCTCGCCCGGCCCCTGGAGGACGCGCTCGCCGTCGCTCGGGAGCCGGCGAAGCAGGAGCGCCGAGTGCTTGTACCCGCAGTGCTCCGACCAGAGGAGCGAGAAGACCGCGAGCTCGAAGTGGTTCGGCTCGCGGTCGAGCAGCGAGAGGATTCGGTCGAGCTCCCCGTCCGTGAGGCCGAGCTGGCGATGGAGCGGCTGTTGAGCGAGGGAGCTCAGGTGATGCATCCTAGCCCCGGCGCCAGTCGCCACCGGCGGTTCCCACGGGCCCGTCGACCGCGGGCGTCTACGGTCGCACGGTGTCGCGGCGCGATCTCGGCCTGCTGCTCGTCCTCTCGGCGATCTGGGGCTCGTCGTTCCTCTTCATCAAGGTCGCGGTCGAGGAGCTCGAGCCGGCGGTCGTCGCCTTCGGCCGCGTCGCCGTCGGGCTCGCCGTGCTCGCGCCGCTCTTCCTGCTGCGCGGGGGCGTGCGCGGGCTGCGCCCCTACGTCTGGCCGCTCGCCCTCCTCGGCGCGCTCAACAACGCCCTGCCGTTCTGGTTGCTCGGCTTCGCCGAGACGCGGATCGACTCCGGGCTCGCCGGCGTCATCCAGGCCGCCGCCCCGATCTTCACGGTCGTGCTCGCCGCCCGGTTCGATCCGAGCCAGGCGGTGCGGGGCGCCCGGCTCGTCGGCGTCGGCGTCGGCTTCGCCGGTGTGGTCCTGCTGGTCGGCGTCCAGGAGGGCGGCCAGCTCGTGGCGGCCCTGGCCGTGCTCGGGACCGCCCTCTGCTACGCGGTCGCCGTCCTCTTCGCCGGCCGCACGATGACCGGCCTTCCGCCCGTCAAGGTCGCGGCGGGCCAGCTCGCGTTCGGCCTGCTCCTGCTCGCGCCGTTCGGCATCGCGCAGGCCCCCGACGAGCTCCCGTCGGCCGACGTGCTCGCGGCGATCGCGGCCCTGGGCGCCCTCGGCTCGGGCGTCGCCTACCTCCTCTACTTCGCGCTGATCGCCCGCGCGGGGGCATCGCGCGCGATCCTCGTCACGTACCTCGTGCCCGCCTTCGCGCTGACGTACGGTGCGCTCTTCCTCGACGAGCCTGTCACGGCCTCCGCACTCGGCGGCCTGGCGCTCGTCCTCCTCGGCACGGCCCTCGCGACCGGCGCGTTGCGCCGCCGCCGGTAGCGTGGCCGCGTGAGGCGCTACTGGCCGCTGCTCGTCGTCCTCGCGTCGCTCTGGGGCTCGTCGTACCTCTTCATCAAGGTCGGGGTCGAGGGCGGCCTGTCGCCGTCCGCGCTCATGTTCGGCCGGACGCTGCTCGCGGGGAGCCTCCTCTTCGCATACCTCGCCGCCACGCTCGGGGGGCGGCGGGCGCTCTCGGAGCTGCGGGCCGCATGGCGGCAGTGCGCCGTCCTCGGCGTGGTCTCCAACGCCGTCCCGTTCTGGCTGATCGCGTGGGGCGAGCAGTACGTCGACTCGGGCGTGGCGGCGATCGCGCAGGCGACGGTGCCGCTCTTCACGATCGTCCTCGGCCTGCGGTTCCTCCCCCACGAGCCGCTCACGCGCACGCGGTGGCTCGGGCTGGCCCTGGGGCTCGTCGGCGTCGGCGTCCTGACCGGGCTGCACCCGGGCGGCGGCTGGCTGGCGGTCGCGGGGACGCTCGCGGTCGTGCTCTCGTCCCTCTCCTACGGGATCGGCGGCGTGGTCGGCCAGCGCAGCATCTCGGGGACGTCGGGGCCGGTGCTCGCCACCGGGGCCGTGCTCGCCGGGGCGCTCTTCCTCGCGCCGTTCGCCGCGCTGGACTTCCCCGAGCGGGTCCCGGACGGCGACGCGCTCCTCTCGCTCGTGGCGCTCGCGGTGCTCGGGACGGCGCTCGCGCAGCTCCTCTTCTACCGCCTCGTCCGCTTCTACGGCAGCCGCCGCGCGAGCCTCGTCACCTACCTGATGCCCGGGTTCGCGCTCCTCTACGGGGCGGTCCTGCTCGACGAGCCGCTCACCGTGGCGGCGCTCGCCGGCCTCGCGCTGATCCTGGCCGGGGTGGCGCTCGGCTCCGGCGCCGCGGAGGCGCGAGCGGCGCGCGCGGCCGGCGCGCCCGCCCGATGCCGGTGACGCTCCGCCGGGCGACGCCCGGCGACGTCCCGTTCCTGGTCGGCCTCTTCACGGACGCCGACGTCGCGCCGTTCCTCGCAGCCGTGCGGCCGACGTCGGAGCAGGACGTCGCCGCGGAGGTCGAGCGCTCCGAGCGCGAGCCCGACGCGTACGGCGTGTTGGTGCTCGAGCTCGACGGCGCGCGCATCGGCACGGTGACGTGGGAGCGCGTCAACCGCCGCTCGCGGATCGCGTCCGTGAGCGCCTTCGCGATCGACCCCGCGCTGCGCGGCCGGGGCGTCGGGGTCGCCGCGGCGCGCGCCGTCCAGCTGCACCTCCTCCGCGACGCCGGCTTCCACCGCATCCAGATGGAGGTCTACGGCTTCAACGAGCGCGCCCTGCGTCACGCGGAGCGCGCCGGTTGGATCCGTGAGGGCGTCCGCCGCAGCGCGTACCTCCGCGACGGCGCCTGGGTCGACGGAGTCCTCTTCGGGCTCGTCGAGGAGGACCTGGACACGGACGAGCCGACGCGCTGAGATCGCGGCGACGTTGTGTCGTCGAGCCGTGGCCGGTTAGTGTCACCCGGACACCGGAAGGAGAACCCGATGCCGTTCCTCATCGCCATGGGCGCCCTCATCGCCGCGATCGTCGGTGGGATCATCCTGTTCGCGATCGGCCTCGAGGCGATCGGGATCGCGGTGTTCCTGGCGTCGATCCCGTTCGCGATCGGAGCGTGGATGACGTCGAACGACCGGCGCCTGTGACGACGGCTTGAGGCGGGACTCGCGGGCCGACGTCGCGGTGCTGGGCGGCGGGCTCGCCGGCATCACCGGAGCACTCGAGGCGCGGCGTCGCGGCGCCCGGGTCGTGCTCTTCGAGCCCGGCCCCATCGGCGGGACCTGAATCACCCGGGGGTGCATCCCCACGAAGGCCCTGGTCAGGGCCGCCGAGATCGCGCACGACGTCCGCCACCGGGCTGCCGAGTTCGGGATCCGGGTCCGCGAGGCGGAGGTCGACTTCGCTGCGGTGATGGCCCGCGTCCGGCGGGTGATCGAGGAGGGGACGGCGCACTACGAGCGGCTGCTCGAGGATCGGGGCGTCGAGCTCGTCCGTGCGCCCGCGAGGTTCGTCTCCGCCAACGAGCTCGAGGCGCGCGACCTCCGCCTGCCGTTCACGCACGCGCTGGTTGCGACGGGCTCGCGGCCCCGGCGGCTCGACGTGCCCGGCGCCGCCGAGGTGCCGACCGTGACGAGCGACGACCTCCTGCACGCGACGGAGCTGCCCGGGCACCTCGTCTGCGTCGGCGCGGGGGCCGTGTCGCTCGAGTTCGCGCAGGCGTACCGCCGCCTCGGCGCCGAGGTGACCATCGTCCAGCGCGGCGCGCACCTCGCGCACGGCGAGGACCCCGAGCTCGGCGACCTGCTCAAGGCGTACCTCGAGGAGGAGGGGCTCCGCGTGCTCACGAGCTCCTGCGTCGAGAGCTTCGAGCTCGTCGACGGCCGACCAGCGGTCGTGTGCGCGGGCGGGACGCGCGTCGTCGGCGACACCGTGCTGCTCGCGGTTGGCCGGGCGCCCGTCGTCGACGGCCTCGGGCTCGAGCAGGCCGGGATCGCCCACGACGAGGCGGGCGTCGTCGTCGACGAGCACCTGCGGACGACCGTGCCGCACGTCTTCTCGGTCGGCGACGTCGTCGGCGGGATGATGTTCACCCACGTCGCGACCTACCAGGCGCCGCAGGCGATCGCGAACATGCTCGACGACGAGGCGCGCGTGCCCGACTACCGCACCATGCCGCGCGCGACCTTCACCGACCCCGTCCTGGCCGCGGTCGGCCTCACCGAGGACGCCGCGCGCGAGGCGGGCTACGACGTCGAGGTGCGCCGCTCGGACGTCGGCGCGCGCGGCAAGGCACGCGCCATCGGCGACCGGCGCGGGCGGGTGAAGTTCGTGCTCGACCGTGCGACGGGCGTGATCCTCGGCGTCGGCATCCTCGCGCGCGACGGCGCCGACCTCCTCCCCGGCCCCCAGGTTGCGATGAACGCGCCCGGCGGCACGCTCGCCCCGCTCCTCGCGACGGTGCACACGCACCCGACGATCAGCGAGGCGGTCAAGGTCGCCGCGCGGGGCGGCTGAGCGCCGTCAGACCGCGACGGGCGAGACCTCGCCCTCCGCGACGACTGCGACGTCGCGGCGGCGAACGAGCAGCAGCGAGCAGGAGCCCGCCGGCGGCGACGAGGATCGCGCTGGCGAGCCAGGTCACGTGGAAGCCGGAGACGAGCGCCTCGGCCGTGTCTGCCTGGGTCGGCTCGCGGCCGAGCGAGCTCAGCTCGTCCTCGGTGCGGTTCGTCGCGAGCGTCGTGAGCAGCGGCGAGCCCGAGCGCGCCGCCGATCTGCTGCGCGGTGTTGAAGAGCCCCGAGGCCAGCCCGGCGTCGTCGACGGGCACGCCGCTCGTCGCGATCAGCGTGACGGGCACGAAGACGAGGCCCATGCCGATCGAGGTGAGCATGATCCCCGGCAGCAGGTCGGCGAGGTAGGTGCTGTCCGGCGAGAGCCGCAGGAACAGCAGGAGCCCGGCGGCGGCGATCAGCGACCCGATCACGGGCACCTCGCGCGGGCCGAGCCTCGGGAGCAGGGGCTGGGCCAGCCCGGCGCCGATGATGATCCCGAGCGTGAACGGGAGGAACGCGAGACCCGCCTCGAGCGGCGAGTAGCCGAGCACGCGCTGCACGTAGAGCGTGTTGAAGAAGAACATCGCGAAAAGCCCGGCCGCGACGACGAACATCGCGACGTTGGCGCCGCGCACCGTCTTCACCGAGAAGATCGAGAGGCGGACGAGCGGCTCCACCGAGCGCTGCTCGATGAAGACGAACGCGGCGAGCAGGACGACGGCCACGCGCGAGGATCCCGAGCACCTCGCCGGAGCCCCAGCCGGACTCGGCCGAGCGCACGATCCCGTAGACGAGCGCGATGAGCCCGCCGGTCACGGCGACGGCGCCGGCGAGGTCGAAGCTCTTGTGCGCGTGCTCGTCCTTCGACTCCGGCACGAAGCGGAGCGAGAGGAAGAAGGTCGCGATCCCGACCGGCACGTTGACGAAGAAGATCCACGGCCAGGAGAGCGTCTCGACGAGGATCCCGCCGAGCAGCAGCCCGACGGCGCCGCCGCCGACGGCGATCGCCGCCCAGACGCCGAGCGCCTTCGCGCGCTCCGGGCCTTCCCTGAACGTCGTCGTAACGATCGAGAGGGCCGCCGGCGAGACGAGCGCCGCGCCGAGCCCCTGCGCGCCGCGCGCCACGATCAGCCACGTCTCGCCGTTCGCGAACCCGCAGAGCAGCGAGGCGACCGTGAAGAGCACGAGGCCGGCGAGGAAGACCCGCTTGCGCCCGATCAGGTCGCCCGCCCGGCCGCCGAGCAGCAGGAAGCCCCCGAAGAGGAGCGCGTACGCGTTGACGACCCACTGCAGGCCCGACTCCGACATCCCGAGATCGGTCTGGATCGAGGGGAGCGCGACGTTCACGATCGTCGCGTCCAGGATCACCATGAACTGGGCGAGGCAGACCAGGACGAGGACGAGCCACGGGTTGACGCGACCGGCGTTCACCGCATTGGACGCTACCGGCCGTCCCGGGGTCTGCGCGTACGGGTACCCGTAGACGGGCTCAGCGCAGGAGCGCGGAGCGACCGGCTGCGTCTGGCTGATCAGGAGCGCGCCGCCGACGGGCTCGGCCGACGCTCGACGAGGCCCGCCGGCGAGGTGATCGACGGCGTCCGGGCGGCGCGGCGGGGGCTGCGGCAGGCGCTCGCACAGGATCCGCCGCCACGGCCGACCATCTCCGCGGAGGCGCGCCGGGCGCGGCGCTCGACGACGTAGGATGGCCGCATGGAGCTCATCCACACCTGCTACCGCATCACGGACCCCGACCGGTCGATCGCGTTCTACGAGGCGCTGGGCCTCGAGAAGCGGCGCGAGCTGCCGATCCGCGACGAGGCGGTCAACTACTTCCTCGGCATCCCCGGCAAGCCGCAGCCGGAGCTCGAGCTGACGCACAACTTCGGCGTCGACGCGTACGAGCTCGGCACCGCCTACGGCCACATCGCGCTCACCGTCGACTCGATGGGCGAGACGCTCGCGGCGCTGGCCGAGAAGGGGATCGAGCCCGAGCGGCCGCCGTACTCGGTGCGTGAGGGCGGCTCGCTCCTGTGCTTCGTCCGCGACCCGGACGGCTACCGGATCGAGCTCATCGAGCGCTCGGACTACTGAGCGCGTGAGCGACCACCCGGCGACGGGCCTCGAGCTCGTCTGGCGCTACGACCCGACGGTCCCCGACCCGTCTGCGCCGCCCGAGTCCGCGGCGGCGGCGGCGACGCTCCTCGAGCGGGGGAACCAGGCGTTCGCCGACGCGCTCCGCCGTCACGCGGCCGGGGAGGCGGTGCGGCACGTGACGCCGATCGGGGCGCAGGACGTCGGCCTCGATGCCGCCGCGGACTCCCCGCCCGACCACGTCCCCTTCGCGGCCGTGGTCGGCTGCTCCGACGCGCGCGTGCCCCTCGAGCTCATCCTCGGTCAGCAGGCGAACGACGTCTTCGTCGTGCGCGTCGCCGGCAACGTCCTGGGCCGCGAGTGCCTCGGCAGCCTCGAGTACGCCGTCGACCATCTCGAGCGCCTCCGCCTGCTCGTCGTCCTCGGCCACACGAACTGCGGCGCGGTGCGCGCGGCGGTCGACGCGTACCTCGACCCGCCCGCGTACCTCGTCGGCGCCGCGGACCCGCCGCTGCGCGCCATCATCGACGGGCTGATGGCGCCGGTCCGGGCGGCGGCGCAGGCGCTCGACTCGCTCGGCGCCGGACTCGACGGCGACGACCTCCGCGACGCGCTCGTGACGACCGCGGTGACCCTCAACGCCGCGGTGAACGCCGCCTCGCTCCGGCACGTCTTCCGCGGCAGCCTCGGCGACCGACTCGACGTCCGCTTCGGCGTCTACGCCCTCGAGGACCGCACCGTCTCCGTGCTCACGCAGCCCGGGCTCGGCGAGCCCCCGCGCGACCAGGACGCGCTCGACGCGCTCGCGCGCGCAGCCGCCGAGCACGCGCTGCGCTCCGTCTGACCTCCGCCTCACGGCCCGAGCCGTGAAAGAATCGCGACATGCCGTACACGATCTTCCACGCCGCCGAGCTCGACTGGCATCCGCGACGCGAGGGCGACCCGCGGCTCGTGTCCGAGCTCTCGGAGGCGATGACGCGCTCGCGCGCGAACCTCTTCCGCTACCCGCCGGGCTCGATCGGCAGGCGCCACATCGATCCCGTGCAGGAGGAGGTGTTCGTCGTCCTCGACGGCACGCTGACGATCCACATGGGCGAGGGCGACGACCCCGAGCGGCACGAGCTCGCGCGGGGGAGCGTGCTCGTCGTCCAGCCCGGGACGGCGCTGCAGCTCTCGAACCGGCACGACGACGAGCTCCGGCTCTTC
This sequence comes from uncultured Actinomycetes bacterium, assembly GCA_963748255.1. Lineage (GTDB taxonomy): Bacteria > Actinomycetota > Thermoleophilia > Gaiellales > Gaiellaceae > Gaiella. The sequence goes on from CAVVIL010000015.1 coordinate 278,731, forward strand.
ATCGTCGGGGCGCCGCCCGAGCGCGGCGAGACGACGTTCCTGCCGACGATCGAGTAGCCGGCTAGGCGGCCACGAAGCGCGCGATCCGCGCCGCGATCTCCTCGCCCCGGTCCTCCTGCAGGAAGTGGCCGGCGCCGGCGACGATCTCGGCGGGCAGCGCGCCGGGGATGTGGGCGGCGAGCCGCTCGGCATGCGCGGGCGAGAAGACCCGATCCGAGTCGGAGAACAGCACGAGCGCAGGCTTCTCCCAGCGCGCGAGGGCGTCGCGCACGCGCAGCATCGCCGCGGCCGACGGATGGTCGGGCTCCGTCGGCACGAGCTCGGGGAACGCACGCGCGCCTGCCTTCGCGTCGGCCACGGGAAACGGCGCGTCGTAGCCGCGCAGGACCGCGTCGTCGAGCGGCGCGACGCACGACGCCTGGACGAGCCGGCTCGCGGTGAATCCGTCCCCCACACGACGGACGAGGTCCCGGAAGCGCAGCCACTCCGGGGACGGCGCCCCGACGCCGACGCCCGTGTTGAGCAGGACGAGCCGTTCGACGCGCTCTGGGTGCCCGACGGCGAACCGGAGCCCGAGCGGCCCGCTCCAGTCGTGGACGACGAGCGTCGCGCCCCGCAGGTCGAGCTCGAGGGCGAAGCGCTCGAGGGCGGCGTAGTGGCCGTCGTACGTGTAGGCCTCGGGCCGGAGCGGCTTGTCCGAGCGCCCGAAGCCGATCAGGTCGGGCACGACCACGCGGCCGACCGGGACGAGGGTCGGGATGAGCTTGCGGTAGAGGAAGCCCCAGGTCGGCTCGCCGTGCAGGAGGACGATCGGCGCGCCGGCCCCCTCCTCGACGAAGTGCATCCGAAGGCCCGCCACGGTCACGTAGTGCGGCGCGTACGTCCAGCCGGGAAGCTCGTCGAAGCGCTCGTCGGGCGTGCGGTAGGCGTCGGTCGCGAGGCCCGGAGGCGGCGTCATCGCGCCGGATCATCGCACGACCGCCACCGGCTCGGACGATGTGTTACGATATATCGCGATACAGCAAGAGAAGGAGAATCACATGACGGCATACGTCATCCAGGGCGGCGGCTGCCGCGGCGACCACGTCCACTTCATGTCGGGCGGCCGCGAGCGGGGGCACCGCCACCGTCACTTCGGACGCGGCCGCGGCTTCGGCCCGCGCGCCGGCCGGGGCGACATCCGCGCAGCGATCCTCGTGCTCCTCGCGGAGCAGCCGATGCACGGCTACCAGATCATCCAGGAGCTGACCGAGCGGACGGGCGGCGTCTGGCGCCCGAGCCCAGGCTCCGTCTACCCGACGCTGCAGCAGCTCGAGGACGAGGAGCTCGTCCGCGAGACGGCGGCCGAGGGCAAGCGCGTCTACGAGCTCACCGAGACCGGTCGCGAGCTGGCCGCGGGGACGACCGCGCCCTGGACCGCCGTCGCCGGCGAGAGCGAGGACGCCCTCGTCGCGCTGCGCGACCTCGCCCACCAGGTGCTCGCCGCGACGCGTCAGGTCGCGCACGCGGGAACGGCGGCGCAGCTCGAGGCGGCCCAGGCGATCCTCCGCGACACCCGGAAGAGCCTCTACCGGCTCCTCGCGGACGAGGAGGACTGACTCGACGGGGGCCGCCCGGCGGCGCCGGGCGGCCCCTCGACCGTCTCAGCCGGCGAGCTCCGCGGCGGCGTCGGCGACGAGCGCGGCAGCATCGACGTGCGCAACGGCGGCCGAGCCGCTCCGCTCGACGAGCGAGACGGCGCGCACGTCTGCCGGGAGCTCGCCACGAACGACGTCACCGGCGACGACGGCGGCGGGCACGCCGGCCCGGCGCGCCTCCGCGAGCGCATGGCCGACGACCTTGCCGGCGAACGAGGTGGCGTCGAGGCGGCCCTCGCCCGTCAGCACGAGCGACGCGCCGTCCAGCGCAGCGGCAAGCCCCGCCAGCTCGGCGACGAGCGGCGCCCCCGGCACGAGCCGGGCGCCCGCGGCGGCGAGACCGCCGGCGAGCCCACCCGCCGCCCCTGCGCCGGGGAGGTCTCGCACGTCGACGCCGAACCGCTCTCGATAGCGGTCGGCGAGCGCCTCGAGCCGCGCTTCGAGCCGCGCGATCGTGTCGGGCGTCGCCCCTTTCTGCGGCCCGTACGTGCGGGCGGCGTCGACGAACGTCGTCGTGACGTCGCAGGCGACGAGCACCTCGATGTCGCCCAGCGCGAAGTCGAGCGCCTCCAGCGCTCCGAGGCCGCCGTCGGTCGTCGCGGAGCCGCCGACCGCCACGATCACGCGATCGGGACGCGCGGACAGCGCCTCGGCGAGAAGCTCGCCGGTGCCGGTCGTCGACGCGCGCCACGGGTCGTTCGCCGCGCCGACGAGCGCGAGGCCGCTCGCGCGGGCCATCTCGACCACCGCCGTGCCGTCCCGGAGGCCCCACTCCGCCTCGACGGGCGCGCCGAGCGGCCCGGTCACACGTGCCCACCGTCGATCTCCGGGGTCGGGGCAGAGCACGTCGAGGGTGCCCTCTCCGCCGTCGGCGAGCGGCAGGGTCACGGCAGCTCGCCCGGCTCGCCCGACGCCCGCGGCGAGCGCGTCGGCCGCGGCCGACGCCGTGAGGCTCCCGCGGAACTTGTCCGGGCAGCAGAGGACGGGCCCGCCCGGCTCGCGGCTCACGCGGCCAGCATACGATCGCGCCCGTGGACTCGGACAACCTCCCGCCGGCCGAGTTCGGGTTCCCCGGCCCGCTCCGCGACCGGCTCGTCGCGGCGATCCTGCGCGGCGAGAAGACGTCGACGACGGGTCTCCACGAGGAGTATCTCCGCGAGGGCGCGCCGGTCGAGGCGGTCGGGTCCCGGGAGCTGGTCGTGGACTCCGACGGTCGCGGGGTGGCGGTGATCGAGACGACCGAGGTCGAGGTGAAGCGCCTCGGCGACGTCGACCTCGAGTTCGCACGGGACGAGGGCGAGGGCTTCCGGACGCTCGCCGAGTGGCGTGACGCCCACGTCGCCTTCTTCACGAGCCCGGAGATGACACGCGCGCTCGGAGAGCCGCCGGTCACGATCGACGACGACACGCTCGTCGTCTGCACGCGGTTTCGCCTGGTCGAGCGGCTCGACGAGCCGCCGCCCTAGGCACGGATCCGGCACGAACGCGTCACACCTCCGTCACACGTGTCGCGCTACGTTGCCTTCCATGGCGACGACCGCGACACCCTGGGGGCCGACCACGGTCGTCGAGGAGCTCGTCCTGCCCCAGCGGGCCGGCGCGAAGCGCTTCGCCACGCGGGTCGAGCTCCTGGAGGGTGACGAGAGCGGGCGGCTCGTGCGGTTCTCGTACACGACGGGCGGAGCCGTGCGCCGCGGCCCGGTGACGCTCCGCGAGCGCGACCTCGCGAAGCTCGCTCCCCTGCTCGGGCGGACACCTCAGCTGCGCGCGGCGCTGGCCCAGTTGGCGACGGAGGCTGCGATGGACGCGTAACCCGCCGACGAGCAGGTGTGCTCAGACGGGCGCGGCGAGTCGTTCGCGCGCCGCCGTGACGAGGCCGTGCAGGAGCGGCAGGCCACCGGTCGGGCCGAGGAGCGGGTCGACGGCGTGCTCGGGGTGCGGCATGAGGCCGAGCACGTTCCCGTCCTCGCTCGCCACGCCGGCCACGCGGTCGCGCGAGCCGTTGACGTCCGTCGCGTAGCGGAGCACGACCTGACCGCGGGCGACGACGTCGGCGAAGAGCGCGTCGTCGGCGACCCAGTTCCCTTCGCCGTGCTTGATCGGGATGACCAGCGTCTCGCCGGGGCGACAGTCACGTGTGAACGGCGTCGCGGTCGACTCGACGGTCACCTCCACGTCCGCGCAGACGAACTCGACCTGTCGGTTGGCACGGAGCACGCCGGGCAGCAGCCCCGCCTCGCACAGGATCTGGAACCCGTTGCAGATCCCGAGCACCGGCCCCCCGTCGGCGGCGAACGACCGGATCGCGTCCATGACGGGCGCCACCCGTGCGAGCGCACCGCAGCGAAGGTAGTCGCCGTACGAGAAGCCACCGGGCAGGACGACGCCCGCGATCCCGGCGGGCAGCTCGGTCGCGGTATGCCAGGTCGCGACCGCCTCCGCGCCGAGGAGGTCGAGCGCGAGCCGCGCGTCGCCGTCGTCGTTCGAGCCGGGGAACGTCACGACGGCAATGCGCGGGCGAGGGTCGGTCACGCGTCCTCCGTCAGGATCTCGAAGCTCTCGATGAGCGGGTTCGCGAGCAGCTCCGCGCACATGCGCTCGACCTCGGCGTGCGCGCTCGCCCGGTCGCGGGCGTCCAGCTCGAGCTCGACCAGCCGGCCGACGCGAGCGCCGGTGACGGCGAAGCCGAGCGTCGCGAGCGACGCCTGCACCGCCTCGCCCTGCGGGTCGAGAATCCCGGCCTTCGGGCGGATGAGCACCGTCACGTGCACCGCACGACCTCCGGCTCGGCCAGGTAGCGGGCGAACGGGATCCCGGTCAGCAGCTCGAACGCCTCCACGTACCGCGCCCGCGTCCCGGCCACGACGTCGTCGGGCAGATCCGGACCCGGCGGCGTGCGGTCCCACCCGGTGTCGAGGCACCAGTCGCGCACGAACTGCTTGTCGAACGACGGCTGCGGCCCGCCGGGCGCGTACCCGTCGGCAGGCCAGAAGCGGGACGAGTCGGGCGTCAGCGCCTCGTCGCCCAGCGTGACGACGCCATCCCCGTCGAGCCCGAACTCGAACTTCGTGTCGGCGAGGAGGATGCCCCGTGCGGCTGCATGCTCGTGCGCGGCGGCGTAGAGGGCGAGCGCGGCCTCGCGCGCGGCCGCGTAGGCGCCGTCGTGGCAGAGCTCGGCAGCCTCGTCCTCGCCGATGTTGAGATCGTGTCCGCTCGTCGCCTTGGTCGCCGGCGTCACGATCGGCCGGGGGAGCCGGTCCGCCTCCACGAGCCCGCCGGGAAGCTCGTGGCCGCAGACGGAGCCGGTCGCGCAGTAGTCGACCCAGCCCGAGCCGGCGAGGTACCCGCGAACGACGACCTCGACCGGGAGCATCTCGAGGCGTCTGCACTCGAGCGACCGGCCGTCGGACCGCAGGGCGAGCGCGTGGTTCGGGACGAGGTGCGAGAGCCGCGCGAACCAGAAGGCCGAGAGCCCGGTCAGGACGCGACCCTTGTCGGGGATCTCGGTCGGCAGCACGACGTCGAAGGTCGAGATGCGGTCCGACGCAACGAGCAGTAGCCGGTCGGGCCCGAGGGCGTAGAGCTCCCGAACCTTCCCGCTGCCGACGTGCACTGCCTCGACGCTCATGAGGCGAGCGCCGCACCCCGAGCGGCGACGAGCGCGCGGAGCCGGTCGAAGACCGTGTCGACGTGACGGGTGTAGGCGCCGAGGTCGAAGACCCGATCGAGGTCGACTCGTCCCGCGATCTGCGCATCCCCGCTCACGAGCTCTCGCAGGTCGAGCTCCTCGTCCCACGCACGCATCGCATGGCGCTGGACGAGGCGATACGCCTCGTCCCGGCCCAGCCCGCTCTCGACGAGGGCGAGCAGGAGCCGCTGGCTGAAGAAGAGCCCGTGGCTGGACTCCAGGTTGCCGCGCATGCGCTCGGGCCTCACGACCAGGCCCTCCACGAGCCACGCGAACCGGTCGAGCGCGTAGTCGAGCGCGAGGAACGAGTCGGGCACGACGATCCGCTCGGCCGACGAGTGCGAGATGTCGCGCTCGTGCCACAGCGCGACGTTCTCCAGACCGACGGTCGCGTTGGCACGGACGACGCGCGCGAGCCCGCAGATCCGCTCCGCGGTGATGGGGTTCCGCTTGTGCGGCATCGCCGACGAGCCTTTCTGGCCACGGCCGAAGGGCTCCTCGACCTCGCGCACCTCCGTGCGCGCGAGATGCCGGATCTCCGTGGCGAAGCGGTCGAGCGACGACGCGGCGAGCGCGAGCGCGGACAGCACCTCGGCATGCCGGTCGCGCTGCAGGATCTGCGTCGAGCTCGGCGCCGGCTCCAGCCCGACGCGCTCGCACGCGATCCGCTCGACCTCGGGGTCGATCGCGGCGTACTGGCCGACGGCGCCGGACAGCTTCCCGACGCGAACGCCGTCGATCGCACGCGTCACCCGCTCCCGGTCGCGATCGAGCGCGAACGCCCATCCCGCCAGCTTGAGCCCGAACGTCGTCGGCTCCGCATGCACCCCGTGCGTCCGCCCCATGCAGATCGTCTCGCGATGCTCCTCCGCGCGGGCGACGACGACGTCGAACGCCCGGTCGATCCCGGCGAGGATCCCTGCGCCTGCCTCCTGGAGCATGAGCGAGAGCGCGGTGTCGAGGACGTCCGACGAGGTCAGGCCGAAGTGGAACCAGCGACCGTCCTCACCGAGGGTCGACGCCACCGCGTCGACGAACGCCGCGACATCGTGGTTCGTCTCGCGCTCGAGCTCGGCCACGCGCTCGGGTGACGGCGCGACCGCGTTTCGATGGATCCGCTCGACCGCGTCCGCCGGGACGACACCCACGCTCGCCCACCCGTCGAGCGCCGCGAGCTCGACCTCGAGCATGCGTGCGAGCCGCGCTTCGTCCGACCAGATCCGTGCCATCTCCGGCCGTGAGTAGCGGGCGATCACGTGGTCATTCTAGAGGGGGGCCTGGAAGGCGCCCCCTGGCAGGCCCGTCACACTCTCGGTGCGAAGTCGGCCCGCGTACGTCACCCATTGTTGCCCGATCGGGCGATAGAATTGGCAGCGGGTGGTGGGTTGGGGTGCCCCGGAAGAGCCTTCTACACGCCGCCGGCAGCCGCGAGCGCCACGTCCTCCCGGCGGCGCGCACCGGGGATCCGGATCGCGTCGGCCGCCGCATACGCCCGTCGTCGCGCCGCGGACAGCGTCTCGGCGGTGGCGGTGACGCAGAGCAGCCGACCGCCGTTCGTGACGACCTGCCCGTCGCGCAGCGCGGTACCGGAGTGGAAGACCAGGGCCCCGAGCGCCTCGGCGCTCGCGATGCCCTGGATCGGGGCGCCACGGTCGCCGGCGGCGGGGTAGTCGCCCGCTGCGAGCACCACCGTGACGGCACTCTCGCCCGAGAGAGCGAGCGAGACACCGTCGAGCGAGCCCGACGCCGCGGCCGCGAGCGCCGCGAGGAGATCGCCGGCCACGAGGGGCAGCACCGACTGCGTCTCGGGATCGCCGAAGCGGCAGTTGTACTCGAGCACCCGCGGGCCGTCAGCCGTCAGCATCAGGCCGACGAACAGGGTCCCGACGAACGGTGCGCCTCGGCGCGCGAGCTCGGCGAGCACGGGCTCGACCGAGTTCGCGACGAGCGCGTCGGCGTCGACGTCGGTGACGGGGGCGAACGAGCCCATGCCCCCGGTGTTCGGCCCGAGGTCGCCGTCGTACGCCCGCTTGAAGTCCCGCGCGGGAGGCAAAGCCAACGCCCTGACTCCGTCGCAGACGGCGAGGATCGAGAGCTCAGGCCCATCGAGCAGCTCCTCCACGACGACGTCGTCCCCGAACGCGCGCACGGTCGCGAGGCCTTGCTCGAGCTCGTCGTCGGTTCGGCAGACGACGACGCCCTTCCCCGACGCGAGCCCGTCCGCCTTCAGGACGCACGGAATGCGAGGCGTGTCGAGCAGCGCCGCCGTGGGCACTCCGGCGGCGGCCATCACCTCCTTCGAGAATCGCTTCGAGCCTTCGATCCGAGCCGCGGCCGCTGACGGCCCGAACACGAGCACCCCGGCCTGGCGCAAGAGGTCGGCGACACCGGCGACCAGAGGCGCCTCCGGGCCGATCACGACGAGCTCGATCCCGAGCGATGTCGCAAGGGCGAGCAGCGCTTCGCCGTCGTCGGGCGCGACCGGATGGCACGTGGCGATCGACGCGATCCCGGGATTCCCCGGTGCGGCGTGCAACTCGCTCAGCGAGGGCGAGGACGCCAGCTTCCAGGCGAGCGCATGCTCCCGTCCTCCCGAGCCGACGACGAGGACGCGCACCTCGGTCTACGCCGGGATCGTGAGCACCGCGTCGCGCGCGGCACCGGTGCCGACGAGGCCGACGGGGACGGCGAGCGCGTCCGACACGAACGAGACGTACTCCGCCGCCGCGGCGGGCAGCGCAGGGCCATCGAGCTCCTCGCCCCAGCCGGCGAGGGTCTCGAAGACGGGCGCGCAGTGGTGGAAGTCCGACTGGTGCGCAGGGAAATCGTCCGTCTCGCTCCCGTCGGGCAGTCGATAGCGCACGCACACGGGGATCTCGTCGAAGGCCGAGAGGACGTCGAGCTTGGTGAGCGCGAGCGACGTGATCCCGTTCACCCGCACCGCGAAGCGCAATGCGACCAGGTCGAGCCAGCCGCAGCGGCGCTCGCGGCCGGTGACGGTGCCGAACTCTCCGCCGAGCTCACGCACCTGCGCCTGCGCCGGGCCCTCGATCTCGCTCGGGAACGGCCCCTCCCCCACTCTCGTGACGTACGCCTTCGCGACGCCGAGCACCGCGTCGATCCGCTGCGGTCCGATCCCGAAGCTGACCGCGGCGCCCGCTGCGATCGGGCTGGAGGACGTGACGAAGGGATACGTGCCGTGATCGAGGTCGAGCAGAGTTCCCTGGGCGCCCTCGAAGAGCACCCTCCGTCCGTCGGAGAGCGCGCGGTCGACGAGGAGCGACGTATCGGAGACGTACGGCGCGAGGCGCTCCGCATGGGCGAGCGTCCGCCCGACCACCTCTTCGACGTCGAACGGCGCGAGGCCGTAGACCTGCTCGAGCCAGACGTTCTTCTCGCCCGCAGCGAGCTCGATCTTCTCGCGGAGGATCTTGGGGTCGAGCATGTCCTGGACGCGGATCCCGATCCGCGTCGCCCGGTCGGCATAGGCCGGGCCGATCCCGCGCCGCGTCGTCCCGATCTGCAGCTTCCCGAGCCGGCGCTCGCGCGCCCCGTCGAGCGCGACGTGCCACGGCATGATCAGATGGGCGTTGCCCGAGACGAACACGAGGCCATCCGTGCGATGACCCCTCGCCTCCAGCTCGTCGAGCTCGTCGATCAAGACGGCGGGGTCGACGACACAGCCTGCGCCGATCGCGCTCGCGACCCCGGTGATGATCCCCGACGGGATCGCGCGGATCTTGTACGTCTCGCCGTCGACGACGATGGTGTGGCCCGCGTTCGGACCGCCCTGGTAACGGCAGACGAGGTCGGACTCTTGGGCGAGCAGGTCGACGATCTTGCCCTTCCCCTCGTCGCCCCACTGCGCGCCGACGATCACGGTCGCTGGCACGTCACGTCAGTCTAGAGAAGCCCGCTGCCGACGCCCCGGCCAAGGGCGCTGGACCGATCCTGGACGCGCACTCCGTTGGACCGCGCGCGTGACGGATACACCCTGGTTTACACCCTGCGACGAATGGATCCCTCGAACGAGGGAGACCACAATCCCGGCCATGACGAGGACGAACACCGGGACCGAGGCGTTGCTGACCGACCGCCAGCGGGAAGTCGTTGCGCTGATCGCGGCCGGGTGCTCCAACGACGAGGTGGGGATCTCGCTCGGGATCTCCGCTCGCACCGCCAAGGCACACAGCGACGCGCTTCGGGTGAAGCTCGGTGTCGCGCGGCGGAGGCAGATCCCCGCTGCGTTCCGCCTGCTCACCGGTGAGGACCCGTATGTCCCCGCCCTCGTCAGGCTCCCGCATTCGCGGAGCCACTGACGGCCGGCGTCCGCGGCCCGCCTCAGCCGGCCGCGGACGCCACCTTCCCTCGGCTAGGAGCGTCGACTAGGTTCAGGTGAGCGAGTTTGTATGGCGGAGCAGCAACGGAAGCCGACGATTCGCCCGCGCCGAATCATCGAGCGCCCTAGGCTGATCCGCGCCCTCGACGACTCCGACGCTCGCATCAAGCTGCTCGTTGCGGGCACCGGGTGGGGGAAGACAGTGCTCGCGGAGCAATGGGCCGCTGGCGTCAGATACAGCGTCGGGTGGTTCCGCGCACGCAGCTCCGCCGAGGACATCGCGGTTGTAGTCCAGGGCCTCGCGGCGGCCGCTGATGTGGTCCAGCCTGGTGCAGGTCGACGAGTGCGCGAACGACTCACGGCAACAAAAGACCCTGCGACCGAGGCGGTCGTCCTCGGCGAGATGCTCGCTGACGGTCTGCGAGGCTCCCGTCACCAGTGCTCGATCGTGATTGACAACTACGACGAGATCGCGGCGTCGGAGCCCTCCGTACTACTGGTCGAGACGCTCGCTCGTCAGTCGCCAGGCCAGCTCATCGTCTCAGCACGCGAGCGACCGACATGGGCCAGTGTCAACGATCCGAGCATCCTGGAGCTCCGCCAGAGTGACCTGTCGCTCACCGCCGAGGAAACGGCCGCAGTATGCGGTGTCCGCGTGGGAGCCGGGGGACAGCCGCGGCCTCTGGAGGGAGGCTGGCCCATGCTCGTCGGACTCCTTGCGATGACACCAGATGCGAGACATCCGGACGTCGCAGCGAGCCCTGATGCCGTCCTCAAGAAGGCGATCGCGCAGGTGCTGGGAGCACTCGACGAGCGCACCCGCTTCGGGCTCATTGCTCTCGCGAGCATCCCAACTGTCGACCTCGACCTCGCGAAAGAGCTCTTCGGAACACAACGCGGGGAGTGGCTGTCTGCACGTGCGCTCGATCTTGGGCTACTTGATGAACGAGATGGCCGGCTCGAGCTTCACCCCCTGCTGGCTGGCCAATTGAGACGTATTGGGCTAGCTGAGGCGAGCGAAGCACGGTCCGCGAGTCTACGCAGAGCGTTGGCCATCTACCGGTCCAGACGGGACTGGGATTCCGCGTTCGAACTCGTCCGATGGCACGGGCTTGACGAGGAACTCGCCACGCTCATGCTTGAGGCTGTCGACGAGATCCTCGCGAGCGGTCGGCTCTCCACGCTGGAACACTGGGTTCGATTCGCGAGGAGTCGCGGAGTCCAGCCTCATCCAGTCCTGACGATCGCCGAGCTCGAAGTGCAACTTCGACGGGGTCGTCATATGACAGCGCTTACGGGCGCGAGGCAAATGATCGACCGCCGCGGGGAGAACGAAGGCTTCGACTACCGCCTGCACCTCATCGCGGCAAGAGCCGCGAACATGGGGTCAGAAGAAGAGGACGCGTTAGAGCACTTTCGGAGTGCTAGACGACTTGCTCAGTCCGTTCCAGACGAGCGAGAGGCACGCTGGGGAGAATTGATGTGCAACTCAGCGATGGAGCGTCCTGAGGCACACACGCTCCTCAACGAGCTTGTGGAATCGGCGGTATCCACCGACGCGACGGATCAGGTTCGCATGGCGGATCGGCAGCTCGCGGTTGGATTTCGCTTCGGGTCAGTGACTGGGCTTGAAAACAGCAGGCGAGTTCTCGAACTCGTGGATCAGGTGGATGATGCGTTCGTACGCTGCTCGTTCTTAGGAGTCCACGGTTGGGCCCTAGCGCTCGGCGCTCACTACGACGAAGCACTCGCTGCCGCCCGACGCCTCGCCAGCCAGGCAGCTGAGCTCCGATTCGATTCAGCAATGCCCTACGCCCATGCAACGACAGCCGTGGCGTTGGCTGGTCTGCAGCGGTGGGGCGATGCTTGGGTCGAAATGCAGCGAGCGGAGGAGGTGGCACGGCAGATGAACGCGGAACACGCGCTTCAGAACTCCTATGCCATTCGAATGAGAGTCCTTCTCCAAGCCGGTGCCCTGGAGGAAGCGTGTTCGACGGAGCCTCCGGGCATCGGCCATGCCCTCCGGAGCATGCGAGGTGAGGTACTGGCGTCCCGAGCGTTGGTGCTCGCGACGATTGGCCGAGTCGATGAAGCCGAAAGCCTCATTGCGCGCGCTGTGGCCTGCACGAAGGGCGTCGAGACTCGTGGCCTCGCACTGGCGGTCGGAGCGGTGTGTTCTCTCAAGCGCCGTAGCGATGACCTCGTAGACCGTTGCGATGCGCTTGTGGCACAGACCTTTGAGGCCGGCTGCGTCGACTTTGCGGTCACGGCGTACCGCGCCAACCCCGAGCTATTGTCGGCGCTCCTCGCGTCTGGAGGCGTTCGAGACCAAGTCGTGTACCTGATCCGTCGCGCGGGCGACGTTGAACGGACTGAGGCGCTGGGGTTCTCCCTCAGCGCAGCCGTTGACCCAAGCTCCACTCTCTCTGCGCGTGAGCGGGAGGTCTACAACCTTCTGTGCGAGGGCTTGTCGAATGCCGAGATCGCGCGGCGGCTCTACATCAGCCCGAGCACAGTCAAGGCGCACGTCCACCACGTCTTCGACAAACTCGGCGGAGTCAGATCACGGAGCGCACTGGCGCTCGACGCAGCGCGAAGGCGCTATGCGACGTCAGCGGCGGCCGCTACCGACGACGATTCCTCGCCGTCAGCTGTTGACGGGAGGACGGTCCCGAACCCCGGCCCGCGGGCAGTTCGGTAGGCGGGGGTAGCTGTCGCGAGGATCGAGAGGAACGCGACGACGGCCTCGGTGTAGAACTGGCTCCCCATCGCTTGTAGTAGGCGATCGCGGGCCACCAGGTATTCCATAGCCGCCCGGTACGGTCGGTCTGAAGTCATCGCGTTGTACGCGTCCGCCACCGCGATGATCCGGGAGATCAGCGGGATCTCCTCTCCTCGGATCTTGTCTGGGTATCCCTCGCCGTCCATGCGCTCGTGGTGGTGACGAACGATGATGGCGACATCCGCGTACGCCTCGACCTTCGAAAGGATCCGTTCGCCGATTTCGGAGTGACGCTCCATCTCACGAAACTCTTCAAGGGTCAAACGTCCTTCTTTGTTCAGAAGGCTCGCCGGAAGCCCAATCTTGCCGATGTCATGTACTAGCCCAGAGAGATAGGTGCGCTCGACGTCCTCGGTCGAGAGACCGAGCTGCTCCGCGATATCCCGCGAGTACGTCGCGACGGCGCGGGAGTGACCCGCGGTGTAGCGGTCGCTCTCTTCAAGAGTCTGAACCAGCGCCGTGGCGAACGAAAGGTTCGCCTCAGTAAGGCGCGTGTTCGCGACCTTTAGATCCTCATAGAGCGAAAGCTGCTCTTCATAGAGACGCGCCTTCTGCTGGTAGAGGCTGAACAGCTGCTGCGCAGCGATGGCGGGAGCGAGGAAGAGGAAGGCCGACCAAGGCGAAACCTCGGTGTACGCGAACGCGAGCGCACCCACAACTGGCGCATAGACACAGACCGCCGTCGCCATGACCGGGCCGACTGTTCGCAGGATCGCCGTGCGGTTTCCGCGGATCCAACTCGTGATGGTCGCGAAGCCAATCTCCAACCCTTCACCGACAGCCGAGGCGACAACCGTTGCCGCAAAGAGGCCGACCGTCGAATCGACCCGCTCCTGAACAAACTCTGCCGTCAATCCCATCGCTGCCCCTGCGAGGAACCGAGTGCTCGTATAGGTCATCCACTTCAGGTGGAGTGACCGACCCTGGCGTTCGGGATCAAACAGCTCCGGATCCCCGAGCTCCGAGGCCGCGCCAACGACGCCGCCTGCAAGCGGCCCAAACACGACGGCGGTGAACAGTGTGAGGACAGGAGAGATCGTTAGATCCGTTGTCTCACTGACCCGTACGGACGCTCGATCGGTGAGCGCGGCCGCAATGCACAGCGCGCCGAGAACCCAGGGGTTGCCCAGCGCGTATCCCTCACCGTGCAGCACGAAAGCGACAACAACGGCGGCGCCGGCGAGCATGAACACGTACGCCGTGAGCAGTTGACTTGAGTGTCGGGAACGAATCATTTGCTCAATCCCCCGAACGGGGTATACGATGCACTCGCCGTCAGTTCCCAATCCAGGAGTTACGCATGCGAAGCACCCTTGTTCGCAACCTCCTTCTCGCCATCAGGTCTGCTGCTGGCGTGAGGGACTGGTAACCGTCAGATCCTCGTTTCTGTAGACCCGCTAGGCATCCCTCCTTAGGGGGATGGCCGAGCACAAGCAGAAGTGAGGTTTCGACGTGACGATCAAGCTATGAGCCCACGCCGGAAGCCAGCGGCTACGGCGTGGGCTCTGCTGCGCGCTTGAAGCTTCGCCAGCAGGTGCCGCACGTGCGACTTGACCGTTTCCTCCGAGAGGAACAGCCGCTCTCCGATCTCACGGTTGACCAGCCCGTCGGCGACGAGCTGTAGCACCTCGAGCTCGCGGGCGGTCGGCTCCTGCTCGAGCTCGCGGAGCACGGGCGGCGGCGCAAAGGGGATGACCGCGCCCGGGCGCTTCGCGTTGCGACGCGCCGCAGCCGCCTCGAAGCGGCGGCTGTGGTCGCGGTATCGATTCAGGATTTCTCTCCGCTCTGCGGCGTCCACGAGATGGCTATCGGCCTGCCTCGCATAGCGCTTTAGAGGGATCGGTGCCTCGTTCGGGTGAACCTCACTCGAACGGGCACCTCGTCCTAGGTGGGTGGCGGGTCGTACGGCGCGGGCGCGCGCGACTCGTCGACGTCCGCGTCGAGCACCGGCGCGCGCTCGACGGGAGTGATCACGCCGGCCCGAATGTCCTCCGCGAAGTGGCACGCAACCTGGTGTCCCTCGAGTTCGCGCAGCAGCGGCTCCTCGTCGCGACACCGCGTCTCCTGCACGAACGGGCAGCGCGTGTGGAACCGGCACGCAGTGGGAGGATTCGCGGGGCTCGGAAGGTCTCCCTGGACGCGGATCGACCGTCGCGACCGCTCCACGACGGGATCGGGGATCGGGATCGCGGAGAGCAGCGTGAGCGTGTACGGGTGCAGCGGGTTGTCGTAGAGGTCGTCCGCCGGCGCGACCTCGACGATCTTCCCGAGGTACATCACGGCGATGCGGTCGGAGATGTGCCGGACGACCGCGAGGTCGTGCGCGATGAAGAGGTACGTGAGCCCGAACTCCTCCTGGAGGTTCTCGAGCAGGTTCACGATCTGCGCCTGGATCGAGACGTCGAGGGCCGAGACCGGCTCGTCGCAGACGACGAGCGAGGGGTTCAGTGCTAGCGCACGGGCGAGGCCGACGCGCTGGCGCTGCCCACCGGAGAACTCGTGCGGGTACCGGTTCGCCGCATCGGGGGGCAGCCCGACGACCTCGAGGATCTCCCGAACCCTCGTCGAGACCTCCCGGCCCCGAGAGATGCCGTGCACGCGGAGCGGCTCGCCGATCGTGCGCCCGACGGAGTGGCGCGGGTTGAGCGACGCGAACGGATCCTGGAAGACCATCTGCATCTGCCGCCGCAACTGGCGCAGCTGCGACTCGGGCAGGTGCGTCACGTCGGTTCCCTCGAAGAGGACGCGGCCGCCCGTTGGCTCGTAGAGGCGGAGCATCGCCCGCCCGACGGTCGACTTGCCGCACCCGGACTCGCCGACGAGCCCGACGGTCTCGCCGCGGCCGATCGCCAGGGAGACGCCGTCGACGGCCTTGATGTCGCCGACGTGGCGGTCGAAGACGACGCCGCTCTTGATGGGGAACCAGACGCGGAGGTCGTCCAGCTCGACCAGCGGACCGGTGTGATGGCCGTTCCCGCTCACGCTGCCTCGCCCCCCACGCGCGCCCGCTGCCACTCGTCCGGCGCGGCCGGGTTGAAGCACGCCGCGCGCTGGCCGGTCTCGAGCTGCTCGAGCTGCGGGAGCTCCTCGATGCAGCGGTCGAGCTGGTAGCGGCACCGCGGCGCGAACGGGCACGACGACGGCTCGGTCAGCATGTTGCGGGGCGCGCCGGGGATCGGATGCAAGGGCTGGCGGCGACCGAGGTCGAGTCGCGGAACGCTCTGCAGGAGCCCGAGCGTGTACGGATGACGCGGCGACGCAAAGATCTCGTCCGCGGTGCCCGTCTCGACGAGCGTGCCGGCGTACATCACCTGCACGCGCTCGCACGTGCCGGCCACCACGCCGAGGTCGTGCGTGATGAGGACGAGGGCCGTGCCCCGGTCCTGCACCAGCTCGCGGAGAAGGTCGAGGATCTGAGCCTGGATCGTGACGTCGAGCGCCGTCGTGGGCTCGTCCGCGATCAGGAGCTTCGGCTCGCAGGCGAGCGCCATCGCGATCATCACGCGCTGTCGCATGCCGCCGGAGAACTGGTGCGGGTAGTTCTTGAGCCGCTCCTTCCCCCCCGGGATCCCGACCTGCTCGAGCAGCTCGATGGCGCGCTTCGTCGCGCCCTTGCGATCGAGGTCGAGGTGCTCCTGGATCGCTTCCCGCAGCTGCGCCCCGACCGTGAGCACCGGGTTCAGGCTCGTCATCGGGTCCTGGAAGATCATCGCGATCTCCTTGCCCCGGACACGGCGCCAGGCGCGTTCCGACAGCCCGAGCAGATCCCGCCCCTCGAGCTTGATGCTCCCGGAGGGAATCCGCGCGGCGCGCGGCAGGATCCCCATCGTCGCGAGGGCGGTGACGCTCTTGCCGCACCCGGACTCGCCGACGAGCCCGAGCGTCTCCCCGGCACGCACGTCGAACGTGATCCCGTTGACCGCGTGCACGATGCCGCGGCTCGTCCAGAAGCGGACCCGAAGATCCTCGACCGTGAGCAGCGGCGCGGCGCTCACGACCGTCCGCGCAGCTTGGGGTCGAGCGCCTCGCGGAGTGCGTCGCCGATGAGGTTGAAGCCCATCACGGCGAGGACGATGCAGATTCCCGGGTAGATCGCGAGCATCGGGTCGGTCTGCAGGTAGCGGACGGCGCCGGTGAGCATCGTGCCCCACTCCGGCGTGGCCGGATCCTGCGGCCCGAGACCGAGGAAGCCGAGGCCGGCGGCGTCGATGATCGCGGTCGCGAGGGCGAGCGTCGCGGCGACGATCACGGGTGAGATCGAGTTCGGGATGATGTGGGAGGCGAGGATCTTTCGACGCGGGACGCCGACCGAGCGCGCCGCGAGCACGTAGTCGTTGTCGCGCTGAGCGAGGATCGAGCCGCGCATGAGGCGCGTGAAGATCGGGATGTTGACGATGCCGATCGCGATCATCACCTGGAGCAGGCCGCCCTCGCCCCACAGGGCGACGATCCCGATCGCCATCAGGAAGCCGGGGATCGCCAGCATGATGTCCATCAGGCGCATGATCGGGCTGTCGAGCCGGTTGAAGTACCCGGCGATCGCTCCGAGCAGGAGGCCGATCGAGAGACCGACTGCCACAGCGACGACCCCGATCACGAGCGAGTACCGCGCCCCGTAGATCAGCCGCGAGAGCTCGTCGCGACCGATGTCGTCCGTCCCGAGCAGATGCTCGCGCGACGGGCCTTGGCTGATCGCGTCGAGGTTCTGCTCGACCGGGTCGTACGGCGCGAGCCAGGGCGCGAAGATCGCGGTGAACGTCAGCCCGGCGATGAGCACCACGCCGACGATCGCGAAGGGGTTGCGGAGCACCCGGCGAAGGGCCTCGCCCCAGAGCCCGCTGCCAGTCGGCTCGAGCTCGAGCTCGCGGGCCTCCATCTCGGCGATGGACATCGTCCTACCTCCCTGCCAGACGGATCCGCGGGTTGAGGAGGCCGTACGAGAGGTCGACGAAGAGGTTGACCAGGACGACCACGATCGCGACGAAGAGGATGCCGCCCTGAATCACCGGGTAGTCGCGATTCTCGATCGCAGCCTGAAGCCACGTACCGATCCCGGGGAACGCGAACACGGTCTCGGTCAGGATCGCGCCCGAGAGCAGCAGCCCGACCTGCAGGCCGACGATCGTCGAGATCGGCAACATCGCGTTCCTCAGAACATGGCGGCGATCGACGACCTGCCCGGAGAGGCCCTTCGCTCGGGCCGTACGCACGTAGTCCTCGTTCTGCACGTCGAGGACGGAGGCGCGCGTGATGCGCGCGATGATCGCGAGCGGGATCGAGCCGAGCGCGATCGCCGGCAGGATCAAATGCTTGATGGCGTCCCAGGCGGCGGTCCAGTTGCCAGTGACGATCCCGTCGAGCACGTAGAAGTTCGTCGGGTGCTCGGCGTCGATGAGGACGTCCTGGCGGCCCACGCTCGGGAGCCAGCCGAGCTCGACCGAGAAGGCCCACTTCAGGATGATGGCGAGGAAGAAGATGGGGATCGAGACCCCGATCAGCGAGACGAAGAGGCTCGCGTGGTCGACCGACTTCCCGTGCCGCTTCGCCGCGACGAAGCCGAGCGGAATGCCGAGGAAGGTCGCGAAGATCATCGCGCCGAACGCGAGCTCGATCGTCGCCGGGAACCGCTCTCGGATCTCCTCGGTGATCGGGCGGCGGGAAGCGATGCTCGTCCCGAGGTCGCCCGATCCGATCGTCTGGAGGTACCGCCAGTACTGCTCGTACAGCGGGTCGTCGAGCCCGTACTGGTCTCGGACCTGCGCGACGGACTCGGCCGACGCGCGCTCGCCGAGCAACGCCTCTGCGGGTGACCCGGGGAGAGCCCGGATCCAGAGGAAGACGAGCAGCGAGAGCCCGATGAGGATCGGGACGAGCAGGATGAGCCGGCGGACGGCGAAGCGGAGCACTGTGCCCCTACCTCGTCGTCCGCCGGCCCACCGTCATTCCGTCCCTTCTCCTACCCGATGAAGCGCACGGGCGCGAACGACTCCAGCGTCACGGGGCTCGGCTTGTAGCCGACCACGTTCGTCTGGAAGCCGAGCGCGGGCTTCGTGTGCGCGTACGGCACGCCCGGGAGGAAGTTCATGATCATGCGGTTCGCCTGCTGGTACATGGCCTTCCGCTTCGCGGCGTTCGTCTCCGTCGAGCGCCTTGTTCAGCAGGTTGAAGATCGCGGGGTTGTTGAAGCCCCACTGGCCCTGCTTGGTGCGGAAGAACGACCCGACGAAGTTGTCCGGGTCGCCGTAGTCGCCCGTCCAGCCGATCAGGTTGAGGGCACCGGCGGTTCCCGCCTGCACCCGCCCGACGTAGTCGGGCCGCCACGGAGCGCTCTTCGGGATCACCTTGAAGCCCGACTTGTTGAGGCTCGCGGCGAACACCTGGAAGTTCTTGGCCGGATCCGGCATGTACGGACGCGAGACGTCCGTCGGGTACCAGAACTCGACCTCGACCGGGAGGGTCAGCCCGGCCTGCTGCAGCAGCTGCTTCGCCCGGGCCGGGTTGTACGGGTACTTCTTGACGTCCTTCGCGTAGCCGAGCACCTGCGGCGGCATGAACTCGTTCGCCACCTCGCCACGGCCCGAGTAGAACGCCTTGACGACGCCGGCCCGGTCGAGACCGTGCGCGACGGCCTGACGGACGAGCGGGTTGTCGAAGGGCTTGACCGCCTGGTTGATCGTCACGTACGCGACGTTGAACGCAGGCCTGTCGAGCACCTTCAGCTTGCTGTTGCGCTTGATCGTCGGGATGTCCTGCGGCTCGACGAGGTCGTAGCCCTGGATCTCACCCGTCTGGAGCGCCTGGAGGCGCGCCGCGTTGTCCGGGATCGCCCGGAAGATGACGCGCCGCAGGATCGCCTTGCGACCCCAGTACGAGTCGTTCCGGACGATCTCGAGCTTGTCGCCGATCTTCCACGACTCGAGCTTGAACGGGCCCGTCCCGACGGCCTGGCCGCCCGGCACGCCGTAGTCGCCGGTCGGCGTGAAGACGCCGTCCTTCGAGAGCGGCCCTTGTCCGCGCCGTACCGCTTCATCGCGGTCGGGCTCTGGATGTGGAACGACGTGAGCGACAGCGCACCGAGGAACGCTGCGTTCGCACGCCTGAGCGTGACGACCGCGGTCGTCGCGTTGGGGGCCTTGCAGCTGCGGTAGAGCGGCGAGTTCGTGAGGCCCTTCGCCGCCTTCTTGTAGCCGCCGAAGACCGTGTAGTAGTAGTACGAGGTCGAGTCGGACGCGAACGGGCCGGTGAAGTTGTACCACCGGTCGAAGTTCGCGCAGACCGCCTGCGCGTTGAACGGCGTGCCGTCGTGGAACTGGACGCCGCTGCGCAGCCGGAACGTCCAGACGCGGCCACCACTCGTCGCCTTCCACGACCGTGCGAGGAGCGGCTGCAGGATGGTCGTGCCGGGCTTGAGCCCGACGAGTCCTTCGGTGATCTGGTCGATCACGCGCAGCGACTCACCGTCGGAGACGACGGCGCCGTCGAGCGACGTCGGCTCGGCGGCGGTGCCGAAGACCAGCGTGTCGCTCGTCGCTGCGTGGCCGCCGCCCGCGGCGAACGCCGCCGCAGCGGTCGCCAGGGCGGCGATCGATACGGCGAGCAGCACCTTCAGTGCCTTGTGCATTGTCCTCCTTCTCGAATCCTTGACCCGATCCCGCCCTCTCCGTGGCGAGACCGCCGCACAGTATGACCGCGCAGGAGGCAAAAAGTTCGTTTCCGGCCTGAGCGGCTCACCGGTGCCTGCTGGCTCGCGTTCCGGGATCGCGGGACTGCGGGAGGCCTAGCCGTAGCGGCCCCAACCGCCCCCAGGGGCACTCCCGTGTCCCTGAGGTCACGGTAACGAGGAAACGGTGCCGCGTCCGCGTCGATTCGGTGCCAGTTCTGTCACGAACGCGCTCCCGGCAGGCGGCCGCGTCCGTCTCGCGTGCGGCACGACCACAGTGCAGGCAGGCACGAATTGGCGCCGGAGCGCCTCACCGACGGCGGAACCAGCGGCTCAGGCGGCGAGCGAGGCGAGCTCGCGCAGCGCGGCGAGGCGGCTCAGCGCCTGGCCCTCGAGCTGCCGGACGCGCTCGCGCGTCAGGTCCAGCTCGTGCCCGATCGCCTCGAGCGTCCACGGCTCGCCCTCGAACCCGAACCGCAGCTCGAGGATCCGCCGCTCGCGCTCCGGCAGCGCATCCAGCGCCCGCCGGACGCCCTGGCGCCGGAGCGACTCCTCGGCCTCGTCGAACGGGTCGACGGCCTCGCGGTCGGCGAACAGGTCGCCCAGCTCGCCCTCGTCGTCCGCGCCGACCGACTGGTTGAGCGAGACCGACGCGTGCGCGGCGCCCATGGCCTCCTCGACGTGCTGGATCGGCAGCCCCGTCGCCTCGGCGAGCTCCTCCTTCGTCGCCTCGCGGCCGAGCTCCACCTCGAGCCGGCGCGCCGCGCGCGAGAGCTTCTGCTGGCGCTCGACGACGTGCACCGGAACGCGGATCGTGCGCGCGTGGTTCGCCACGGCGCGCTGCACCGACTGGCGGATCCACCACGTCGCGTAGGTCGAGAACTTGAACCCGCGGCGCCAGTCGAACTTCTCGACGGCGCGGTTGAGCCCGAGCGTCCCTTCCTGGATCAGATCGAGGAACGGCACACCCAGACCGCGGTAGCCCTTGGCGATCGACACGACGAGCCGCAGGTTCGACTCGATCATGTGCCGCTTCGCCGTCGGGTCGCCGCGCTCGATGCGCTTCGCGAGCTGCACCTCCTGCGCGGCGTTCAACAGCTTGTGACGGCCGACGTCGGCGAGGAAGAGCTGGAGCGAGTCGGCCGCGCCCGAGAGCGCCTCGCTCGCCCAGACGGCGGCCTCCGCCGCCTCCTTGGCCTTCTCCTCCTCGGACTGCTTGGGCAAGCCGACCTCGAGGCCCATCGCCTCGAGCTCGCGCGTGATCTGTTCGACCTCCTCCGAGCCGATCTCCTGCTCGGTGACGAAGGCCTCGAGCTCGGCGGGGTCGACCCAGCCGCGCTCCTCCGAGCGCTCGACGATGCCCTTGAGCTGCTCGGTTTCGAAGAGTTCGATGAGCTGGTTCTGCGTCAAGGCCGTTCAGTCAGTCCTTTCGCTACGTCGGCGGAGCACAAACTGCTCTGACTCTATGTGCCTTTCTCAGATCCTTCCACGGAATCGCGTCCGCAAACCGTGTCACAAGCTCGCAACGCATCCCGCACGTTCCCTATTCCATCCGATCCGGCGCTACGCGCCAGTGCGGACAGCCGTACACCTCTTCATGCTACGACGCCCGGCGGACGCGTGCGGTTAGACCCGTTTGTCTACTTGCGGGCGCGGCGGCGCGGCGCGGCGGGGCCCTTGGCCCGCCGCTCGGCGAGGAGCTCGAGCGCACGTTCCATCGTCAGCGCCTCCGGGTCGTCCCCGCGTCGGAGGCTCGCGTTCGTCTCGCCGTCGGTGACGTAGGGGCCGAACCGACCGTCCTTCACGACGAGCTGCTTCCCCGTCCCCGGATCCGCGCCGAGCTCCTTCAGCGGCGGCTTCGCCGCGCCGCGGCCACGTCGCTCCTTCGGGCGCGCGAGGACCTCCTCCGCCTCGTCGGCGGTGATCGTCAGAAGCTGCTCCTCGGAGGCGAGCGAGCGGGTCTCCGACCCCTTCTTCACGAACGGCCCGTAGCGCCCGTTGGAGACGAGGATCTCCCCGCCGTCGCCGCCCGTCAGGGTGCGCGGGAGCGTGAGGAGCTGGACGGCGTTGTCCAGGGTCACCGTCGCCGGATCCATGCTCGCGAAGAGGGACGCCGTGCGCGGCTTCGACTCGTCGCCCTCGGGGAGCACCTCCGTCACATACGGGCCGTACCGGCCCACCCGCGCGACGAGCTCGCGTCCCGTCTCGGGATGCACGCCGAGCGAGCGGTCCACCTCCGCCGGCTGGGCGAGGAGCTCCTCGGCCCGCGCCGCCGTGAGCTCGTCCGGTGCCAGCTCCTCGGGGATGCTCGCCCGCGACTCGCCGCGCTCGAGGTACGGCCCGTAGCGTCCGACGCGGGCGACGATGTCCGATCCGGGGATCTCGATCGAGTTCACCTCGCGAGCGTCGATGCCCTCGAGGTGGTCGGTGACGAGCGCCTGCAGCCCCGGGTCGCCGTCGCCGAAGTAGAACCGACGCAGCCAGTCGACCCGCTCCTCGCCACCCGACGCGATGCGGTCGAGATCGTCCTCGAGGCGGGCGGTGAAGTCGTAGTCGACGAGCTGCTCGAAGTGCCGCTCGAGCAGCTGGGTCACGGCGAAGGCGAGGAACGTCGGGACGAGCGCCGTGCCCTTCTTGTAGACGTAGCCCCGGTCGAGGATCGTGCCCATGATCGAGGCGTAGGTCGACGGCCGGCCGATGCCGCGGTCCTCGAGCGCCTTGACGAGGCTCGCCTCGGTGTAGCGCGCGGGCGGGCTCGTCTCGTGCCCCTGCGGCTCGAGCGCGGTCGCGGTCAGCCCCTGGCCGACCTGCAGCGCGGGGAGCCGGCGCTCCTCGTCCTCCTCGGAGGGCTCGTCGCGGCCCGACTCGTACGCGAGCAGGAAGCCCGGGAAGGTGATCACCGTGCCGCTCGCGCGGAAGCCGGCGTCCGTGCCGGCCTCGGTCGTCGCCCCGAGATCGATCGAGACGGTGTGGCCGCTCGCGTCCTTCATCTGGGAGGCGATCGTGCGCTTGAAGACGAGCTCGTACAGCGCGAGCTCGTCGCGGGAGACCTCGCCGGCGAGCTGCTGCGGGGTGCGGAAGACGTCGCCCGCGGGGCGGATCGCCTCATGGGCCTCCTGCGCGTTGGCGACCGCGCGCTCGTAGAGGCGCGGCTTCTCCGGCACCGTGTCGGCGCCGTACTCGCGCGTCGCATGGGCGCGCGCCGCCCGGAGGGCCGCATCGGAGAGCGTCACCGAGTCGGTTCGCATGTAGGTGATGTGGCCCGCCTCGTACAGCCGCTGCGCGAGCCGCATCGTCGTCTGCGACGAGAAGCGAAGCTTGCGACTCGCCTCCTGCTGGAGCGTCGACGTGCGGAACGGGCCGGCCGGCCGGCGCGTGTACGGCTTCTCGTCGACGTTGCGCACGCTGAACGGCCGTCCCTCGAGCTCTGTCGCGAGCCCACGGGCCCGTTCCTCGTCGAGGACGAGCACCTTGTCGCCCGCGCGCCCGTCCTCGCCGAAGTCGCGACCCTGCGCGACGCGCGTGCCGTCGACCGTGACGAGTCGCGCCGAGAACGAGCCGGGGTCGAAGGTGCCGAGCACGTCCCAGTAGCTCGCCGCGACGAAGCGCATCCGCTCGCGCTCCCGGTCGACGACGAGCCGCGTCGCGACCGACTGGACGCGGCCGGCCGAGAGCCGCGGCATGACCTTCTTCCAGAGCACGGGCGAGACCTCGAAGCCGTAGAGACGGTCGAGGATCCGCCGCGTCTCCTGCGCGTCGACGAGGCGCTCGTCGATCTCGCGCGTCTCGCCGAGCGCGCGCTGGATCGCGTCCTTCGTGATCTCGTGGAAGACCATGCGCCGGACCGGCACCTTCGGCTTCAGGACCTCCTTGAGGTGCCAGGCGATCGCCTCGCCCTCGCGATCCTCGTCCGTCGCCAGCAGGAGCTCGTCCGCCTCCTTGAGTCGCTTGCGCAACCCGGTGACGACGTGCGCCTTGTCGGCGTTCGTGACGTAGAGCGGCTCGAAGTCCTTGTCGACGTTGACGCCGAGCTTGCCGTACTCCGCCCGCTTCTCCTTCGGCACGTCGGACGCGCGGTTCGGCAGGTCGCGGATGTGGCCGACGCTCGACTCCACGACGTAGTCGCTGCCGAGGTAGCCGGCGATGGTTCGCGCCTTGGCGGGCGACTCGACGATGACGAGGCGAGTTGGCATGGCGTGACAGGGTAACGACCCGTGTCGGCGTCGCTTCTCGCCCGCCCGGACGTATCCTGCGCGCCCATGGATCGGCCGCCGCGTCCCAGCTGGCTCTATTTCCTCGTCGGGGCCATCAGCTTTCCCGTGCTGAAGCTCCTCTATCGCCTGCGGGCGACGGGGCGCGAGCACGTCCCGGACGGCGGATGCGTGCTCGCCGCGAACCACTGGTCGAACTTCGACCCGTGGCCGCTCGGCATCCCGCTCTTCCCCCGCCGCTTTCTCCGCTTCATGGCGAAGAAGGAGCTCTTCTGGCCGCCGCTCGGCTGGATCGTGACCGCAGGCGGCGGGTTCCGCGTCGACCGCGGGAAGCAGGACCAGCAGGCGATCGACACGGCCGTCGAGCTGTGCCGCGCGGGGCACGCCGTCGTCATGTTCCCGGAGGGCACGCGGCGCTCGAAGGGGCTCGTCAAGCGCCACGAGGCACGGTGGCGCAGCGGCGCGGCGCGCATCGCCCTCGAGGCGGGTGTCCCCCTCGTCCCCGCCGGCATCGCCGGCACCGACCGGCTCGCCCGCCTCGGCCCGCTCCGCGTCGCCTACGGCCCGCCGATCGAGACCGCCGACCTCGCCGGACGCGATCCGCAGGAGGCCGCGCAGGTCGCGACCGACCGGCTCCGCGAAGCGATCACGGAGCTCGAGCGCGCGGTCGGCTCCACCCCGCCGGAGGAGACGGCGTGAGCGCGCCGCTCCTGGTCATCGACGGCGACTCGTTCGCACACCGGGCGTTTCACGCGATGCCGCGCTCGATCCGCCGCGCGAACGGGCGGCCCGCGAACCTCCTGACGGGCCTCACCTCGATGGTGCTCCGGCTCTGGCAGGCCGAGCGTCCGCGCGCGGTGTTCATCGGCTGGGACACCCTGACCGTTCCGACCTACCGGCACGAGGCGCTCGCCGGCTACCAGGCGGGCCGCGTCTTCGACCCGGAGCTGCTGGAGCAGCTCGACCTCGCGCCCGACCTGCTCGCCGCCTCAGGAATCGTCTGCGGCAAGGGCGCCGGCTTCGAGGCGGACGACTTCCTCGCGGCTGCGGTCGCCTCGGAGCGGGCCGCAGGCGGGACCGCGCTGGTCGCGACCTCGGACCGTGACGCGTTCCAGCTCGTCTCCGACGACGTCACGATCCTGCAGCCGATCCGCGGCGTCAGCGAGCTCGCGCGCATCGGCCCGGCCGAGGTACGGGAGCGGTACGGCGTCGAGCCCGAGCAGGTGCCCGACTTCATCGCCCTCCGCGGTGACCCGTCGGACAAGATCCCGGGGGCGCGGGGCGTCGGCGCGAAGACCGCCGCGTCCCTCCTGCAACAGCACGCGACGCTCGACGCGCTCCTCGAGGCCGGCCGGTTCTCGGCGGAGGCCGATGCGCTCCGCCTCTTCCGGCACATCGCGACGCTCGACCCGTCGGCCCCGATCCCGAAGCTCCCGGACCGCGAGCCGGACTGGAGGGCCGCCGCCGCGGCGGCGGAGGAGCTCGGGCTGAGCAGGCTCGCCGGGCGTCTCGAGGAGGCCGCATCGAGCTGATCTCGCACGCCGCGCTCACCCGGCTCCATCCGACGAGCCGGCACGGTCACCCGGAGCGCGAGCAGCGGCTTGCGGTGCTCCTCGAGGCGCTCGGCGGTGCTCACGAAGGCGCGCCCGCGACACGCGCGCAGATCGAGCGCGTCCACGAGCCCGCCTACGTCGAGCTGGTCGCATCGCTCGACCACGAGGCCTGGCTCGACGGCGACACGATCGCCGGCCCCACGTCCTGGGAGGCGGCCGTGCTCGCCGCGGGCTGTGCGGTCGAGGCGGCCGAGCGAGGCGGCTTCGCGCTCGCCCGCCCGCCCGGCCATCACGCGCTCCCCGGCCGAGCGATGGGCTTCTGCCTGTTCGGCTCGATCGCGGTCGCCGCGCGACACGCGCAGGACGAGCTCGGGATCGAGCGGGTCGCGATCGTCGACTGGGACGTGCACCACGGGAACGGGACCGAGGCGATCTTCCGGGGCGACGACTCGGTCCTCGTCGTCTCGCTGCACCAGTGGCCCTTCTATCCCGGTACCGGCGGTCCCGGCACGAGCGACGCGTCGACGTTGAACGTCCCGCTCGAGGCGGGCGCGGGCGACGCCGAGTACCGGCAGGCGTTCGTCGAGCTCGTCGAACCGGCCGTGCGAGGCTTCGACCCGGGCCTCGTGCTCGTCTCGGCGGGGTTCGACGCGCACGAGGAGGACCCGCTCGCGCTGATGCAGGTGACCGAGCAGGGGTTCGAGGAGCTGGCCCGGCGCTCGGCGCAGCTCGGGCCGCGCGTCGGCGCCGTGCTCGAGGGCGGGTACAACCTCGCCACGCTGCCCCGCCTCGTCGAGGCGGCCCTCCGGGGCTTCGACGCAGCGTGACCGGTCGCGGGTGAGAACCCGCGGAACGGGGTACGAGCACTGATTCGCCCCCGAAAGGAGCCGAGATGCCCCGCTACGTCGACGGATTCCTCGTACCGCTCCCGAAGCGCAACGTCGACACCTACCGGCGCCAGGCGCGCAAGGCCGGCAAGGTCTGGATCGAGCACGGCGCGCTCGAGGTGCGCGAGTGCATCGCGGAGGACGTTCCCCGCGGGAAGGTCACGTCGTTCCCTCGCGGGCTCGACCTGAAGCGGAGCGAGGTCGTCGTCTTCTCGTGGATCGTCTACAAGTCCCGCGCGCACCGCGACCGGGTCAACGCCAAGGTGCTGGCCGACCCGCGTCTGGCCGACATGATGGACTCGGACGCGATGCCGTTCGACGCGCGAGCGGATGGTCTACGGCGGCTTCGAGACGCTCGTCCACCTCACCGGCGACGACGGGCGCTGACACAAGGGATCGAGCGGAAGGAGCGAGATGGCAGGCAAGGGTGACTTCACGGAGGACGAGTGGACGACGCTGCACAAGGGCGTCACCGGCGCGGGGATGCTCGTCTCGACGGGCCACAAGGACTTCACGGACAGCTTCGGCGAGGCGTCTGCGATGGCGAAGGAGCTCGTCGAGCAGCGCCAGCACGGCTCGACCGAGCTTCTGCGGGAGCTTGCCGGGACGCGCGGTACCGGGTTCGGGGCCTTCACCTCACCGAGCGAGCTCAAGGAGACACTCGCTGAGCTCAGCGAGGCCGTGACGATCCTCTCCAGCAAGGCGCCCGACGAAGTCGAGCCGTACCGCGCGCTGGTTCTCGACGTCGCGCAGAGGGTCGCGGAGGCGAAGGGCGGTGTGCGCGCGGAGGAAGAGGCCGTGATCGAGCAGATCCGCGACGCAGTCGGCGCGTCGGCGACATGAGCGCCTGCAGCGGGTCGATCGGGACAAGGGTGCACCCATGGCCGAGCTGAACGCCCTCGGGATCGTCGTCAGCGACATGGCGACGTCGATCCGCTTCTACCGGCTCCTCGGGGTCGACCTGCCGGAGACACCCGGCGAGGGGCACGTCGAGGCCGCGCTGCCGAGCGGCGTGCGCCTGATGCTCGACAGCGAGGAAGTGGTGCTCAGCTTCCGCCCGGACTGGGCGCGGGAGCGGGGGAACCAGCTCTCGCTCGCCTTCGAGTGCGCGAGCCCTGCCGAGGTCGACGAGACGTACGCACGCGCGACGGGGGCCGGCTTCAAGGGTGAGAAGGAGCCGTGGGACGCCTTCTGGGGGCAGCGGTACGCGCAGCTCCAGGACCCCGACGGCGTGCCGGTCGACCTCTTCGCCGCCCTCCCCACCGACTGAGCCGGCGCGCATCCGCGCGCGACCGGTCAGAGCGTCGCCGTCGCCTTGATCTCCACGAGGAGCCCGGGCAGCGCGAGCTCGTGCACGCCGATCGCCGACCAGGCGGGATAGGGCGTCGTGGTCAGGAAACGCGACTTCACCTCCGCGAAGAGCGCGAGGTGCTCCATCGCGGTGTGGTACGTCGTCAGCTCGACGACGTGCGCGAGCGCCGTGCCCGCCGCGGTGAGGACCGCGTCGAGATTCTCGAACGCCGTCGCGAACTGGCGCTCGGGATCGAGGACGACCGTGCCCGTCGCGTCCCGCCCCACCTGCCCCGAGACGAAGAGGAGCTCACCCGCGGGGACGACGATCCCCGGCGAGTAGCGGTAGCGCTCGGCCGTTCCCGTCACCGACTCGGGGATCACGGCCCGTGCACGTCGGTCGTCGTCGGTCATCTCCGCGTCCTCCTCGTTCGCGGTCACGCGCTCTCGCCCGGCTCGGCTCGATCGCAGGTGAGCGTACGGTGCGCCGCGCCCAGGGCCGGCTCTCACTGCGGCAGGCATGGAAAAAGCCCTGTCGCCAGGGCTTTTTCGGTAGCAGGCCTGTAAGCCGGATTCTGTCGTGGATGGCCATCCATCTAGGCCACCGGTCGCCCGGTGGCTCGAGCGGCGCACCCGGTCCCTCGGCGGGCCGCGTCAACGGGACCTGCTTCGCCTTGCACCGGACGGGGTTTGGCAAGCCGCCGTGTCACCACGGTCGCTGGTGGGCTCTTACCCCACCGTTTCACCCTTGCCGGTTCGAGAACCGGCGGTCTCCTCTCTGTTCCACTTTCCGTCGGCTTTCGCCGCCTGGGATTTCCCCAGCGTCCTGCCCTGCGGTGTCCGGACTTTCCTCGGACGCCTGAGCGCCCGTGGCCATCCGGCCTGCAGCGAGCAACGGTACCGCGCCGGAGCTATTCGGGGAAGGCCTCGGGACGGAACGAGTACGACCACATCGAGGTGGGCTCGACGCGGACGAGGACGACGCCCTCGCCCCAGCTGAACGGGCTGCTCTCGTAGAGCTCGAGGTAGACCGGCTCGAGGGCCGGGACGTCCGGGTGGTCGCGCTCCAGCACGACCGCGGTGCCGTTGACGGTGATCGCGACGTCGTCGCCGACGAAGTGGGTCAGGCTGCACCGCGGCCGCCGTCGCAGATCGTGCAGCCTCGCCGCCCCACCGCCCGTCGAGACGTGGAACCTCCCGCGCACGAAGATGCCGTCCAGCGGCGCGACACGTGGCTCGCCGAGGTCGTTCACGGTCGCAAAGGCGACGTGCTTGATGCCCTGCAGGTAGGCGACGACCTGCGCCGCCGAGAGCCGCCGCTCGGGCTTGACGATCCGCGCCATGTGCGGATTCATCCGGTCGAACGTCCGGTCGAGCAGCCGCTGGAGCTCGGAGATCTCCGCCGGCGACTCGTGCACGGCTACGACGCCGTGTTGGCGCGCGGCAGCACGACCTCCGGGACCTCGCGGCCGTCTGCGAGCAGCGAACGGCACTCGGGGCACGCGAGGACGCCGCGGAGCCGGAGCACGAACTCGCCGCAGCACGGGCACTCGAGGCTCGCGCCGCGCGAGAGCGCGAGCAGCTCCTGGTCGAGCGTGCGTGCGAACGCTGTCACCGAGGCGCTCATCGCAGGCTCCGGAACACCCCCACGACCTTGCCCAGGACCTGCACGTGATCGGCGTAGATCGGCTCGAGCGCCGCGTTCTCCGGCTGGAGCCGCACGCGCCCGTCGGGCTCGCGGTGGAAGGTCTTGACCGTCGCCTCGTCCGCCGACTCGTCGTCGCCGACGAGCGCCACGACGACGTCGCCCGTGCGCGCGTCGTCGCGCCGCTGCACGACGATCGTGTCCCCGTCGAGGATCCCCGCCTCGATCATCGAGTCGCCGTGCACGGTGAGCAGGAAGTCGGCGCCGCGGCCGAGCGGCTCCGGGACGGAGACGTGATCCTCGACGTTCTCCTCGGCGAGGAGCGGCCCGCCGGCGGCGACGCGCCCGAGGAGGGGCAGGCGCGGAGCCTCGAGCTCGGGCCGCGACTCGACGCGCCGGTGCCCGGTCAGCTCGATCGCGCGGGGCTTGGTCGGGTCGCGCCGGATGAGGCCGACGCGCTCGAGGTTCGCGAGATGCGCATGCACCGTGGACGGCGACGCCAGGCCGACCTCCTCGCCGATCTCGCGGACCGTCGGCGGATAGCCGTGGTCGTCGACGTACGCGACGAGGAACTGCCAGATCTCCTGTTGGCGTGCGGTGAGCGGGGTGTTGGTGTCGGCCGGCACGGGATCGCCTCCTGGAAAGCACGTTGACGAACGTATGTTCGTCATCCAGAGTAGAGATCCTCCCGGACGGCGTCAACGTCGCTCCCCGAGACGAGAAACGCGGGGGAACCCGAGGGTTCCCCCGCGTCGATGCGCTGGAGAGGACTTGAACCTCCACGACCGCAATGGCCACCAGGCCCTCAACCTGGCGCGTCTACCAATTCCGCCACCAGCGCGTGGAGCGGGGATCATAGCGGGAGGGAGCGGGCGAGCGGCTAGGCCAGCACGCGGTACAGCGCGACCGTGTTCACCGTGAAGAGGATCGCGATGGCGACCGTCAGACGGGTCAGGTTCTTCTCGACGATGTGCGTGCCGCCCTGCGAGGTCGGCGTGAAGCCGATTCCGCCGAAGCCCGCCTCGCGCCCGGAGTGCATGAGCACGAGCGTCACGA
The DNA here is from genome assembly GCA_963748255.1 of uncultured Actinomycetes bacterium. GTDB lineage: Bacteria > Actinomycetota > Thermoleophilia > Gaiellales > Gaiellaceae > Gaiella. Next base: position 309,479 of record CAVVIL010000015.1, read on the forward strand.
GGGCGGAGCCGAGCAGGACCTGGAGGACGGCGAAGAGCGGGATCATCGAGCGTGGATGGTAGCCGTCGCCGAGCCCGCGTTCGGCGTTGCGCGGCGGCCGGCGGCGCCCCGCGCGCCTGGCGCCGGGGCCGCACCGGGGAGTAGCCTCGGGCGATGGCTGCAGGCGATGAGGCGCGCGCGCGGATCCAGCGGCTGCTCGTGACCGGCGACAACCGGCTGAAGCAGGGCGTCGCCCCGGAGAAGGTCCGCGAGAGCTACGAGCAGGCGCTCGAGGCGGCACGCGAGGCCGGTCTCGAGGACGCCGTCCGTCCGCTCGTCGAGCTCCGGCTCGCGGATCTGGACGCCGCCTCCGCGGACTGAGCCGCGATCCAGCCGACGGCTGCGCAAGACTCTGCTCGTCCCGCAACCCTCGGAAGCAAGGGAGCCACAGCCCATGGGGAAGATGCAGAAGTACCTCGCGGAGGCCCTCGGCACCTTCGCGCTCGTCGGCGTCGGATCGTTCGCGATCATCTCCGCGACGGCCAACCCCGACGCGCGGATCGTGTCGATCGCGCTCGGCTTCGGCCTCGCGCTGCTGATTGGCCTCTACGCCTTCGGTGAGGTGTCGGGAGGCCACTTCAACCCCGCCGTCTCGATCGCCATGTACCTCGATCGCCGGATCACGATGGACGACCTGATCGGCTACGTGGTCGCGCAGTTCATCGGCGCGATCGTGGCGTCGCTCGTCGTCCTGATCGCCTTCAACGACGCGGCCGTGGCAGGCACCACCACGCAGTCGCCCGACGTCTGGGCGGGCGTCGTCGTCGAGTTCGTCTTCTCGGCGCTCTTCGTCGCGGTGATCCTCCAGTCGTCGAAGAGCGAGCGCGTCCGCGGGAGCGCACTCGTCGCGATCCCCCTCGCGCTCGTCGCGATCCACGTCGCCGCGATCCCGATCAGCGGCGCCTCGGTCAACCCGGCCCGCAGCTTCGGGCCTGCCCTCGTCGGCACCGAGTTCACCGACCTCTGGATCTACCTGATCGTCCCGCCGATCGGCGCGATCGTCGGGTGGATCGTCCACCGGATCGTCGTCGAGGGCGACACGAACCTCCGCGACGACATCGACGCGGCCCGGCGCCGCCCGGCGACCGGGCTCCAAGCCGCCGCCCGCGGCGAGCTAGTCCTGCGTAGCGGGGGCGTCCGAGCCGGACGCCCCCGCCGCACGCTCGAGCAGCGCCTCGACGCGCTCCACCTGACGCCCGAGGTCGTGCGGCTCGGCCGCGGCCCGTGCGGCGAGGTTGGGCCGGGGGAGCGCGGCCGCCGCGGCGAGCGCAGCGGCGAGACCGGCCTCGTCGAACGGGTCGACGAGCACGCCCGCCCCCTCGGTCACGAACTCCGGCGGGCCGCCGACACGCGTCGCGACGACGGAGCGGCCCGAGGCGAGCCCCTCGAGCGTCGCGAGCCCGAACGGCTCGACGAGGCTCGGCTGGCAGACGACGTCCGCGGCGGCGAGCCAGCGCGGCACCGCCTCGTGCGGGACAGGGCCGACGAGCGTCACGCCGTCCCGGCCCTCGAGCTCGGGCCGGAGCGGCCCGTCGCCGACGAACGCGAGCGAGCCCTCGCCGTGGCGCTCGAACGCGCGCGCCAGGCGGACGACGTTCTTGCGCTCGCTCAGCGAGCCCGCGCAGACGAACGCCGTGCCGTCGGCCCGCCAGCCGAGCTCGGCCCGGGCCGCGGCGGCGTCGCCCGGCGCGAAGCGGTCGAGGTCGACGCCGCAGTCGATCACGTCGGTTCGCCCCCGCGCCTCCGGCACCGCCTCCTCGAGCCTGCCGCGCAGCCAGTCCGAGACCGCCACGACCGCGGCGGCACGGCGCACCGCGAGCCGGGTGGCCCGGCGGACGAGCCGCGACGTGCGCGCGTTCTCGACGTCCTGCCCGTGCGCCGTCAGGACGGCGGGCGCCCGCCCTGCGAGCACGGCGAGCAGGCCTGCCGGGACGAGGAAGTGCGCGTAGACGACCTCGGGGCGGAAGCGACGCGCGGTGACGACCACGTCGCGGGCGAGCCCGAGATGACGCGACCGACCACCGCGGCGGTCGACGACGGCGCGGGCCAGCTCGTGCCCGCGCTCGGCCAGACCCTGCTCGAGCGCGGCCACGAACGATCCCAGCTCCGGGGCGTCGCGCCCGGGGTACATCTGCGAGACGAGGAGGATCCGCACCCGGTCAGCGGGGCGTCACCTGGACGACCCCGAGGCACATCTCGTCGGTCGTCCCCTCGCCCCAGAGCACGTAGCGGGGCGTGCCGCGCCGCAGCGATGCGTCGTGGCGGCACGTCACGCGCAGCGTGTCGCCCGGCCCGACCTGCACCGGCGTCTCGAGCAGGTACGCGGCCTGCCAGTGGAAGCTCCAGCGCGGGATCTCGAGCAGGAGCTTCGCGTCGGGCCGGCCCGGGTTCAGGTCGATCCGGATCGAGCGGCCGAGCAGGTGCATGTGGCCGGCGACGGACTGGATCGTCAGCGGCCTCGTGACAGTCCGATCGCAGGTCGTGACCGGGGACGCGACGGGCTGGGCGGCGTTCTTGCCGCAGAGGACGTTGAGGGCGGCCGAGACGAGCGCGGAGCCTCCGCCGAACCGCTTGGCCTGGTCGAGCACCGCCTCCGTGCGCGCGCAGAGGCGCCCCGACTCGCCCTTGCGGCACCCGAGCTCGACAGGCGCCGGGAGGAGGGTGGTCGAGACCGGCGTCAGGCCGGCCGTCGTCGGGACCGTGGTGAGCACGGCGCGCGACCGGTCGGGCCGACGGCCGTTGAGGAGGTTGTAGTGCACCTGCATCACGATGCGGCTGCCGGCGGGGAGCGAGATGCCGGTGCCGTCGCGCAGCCGGTCGGAGCCCCAGCCCGGCGCCCAGGCCGAGATCCAGCCGGCGTCGTCGAGGATCCCGCGCGGGTTGGCCGTGGTCCCGTTGCCGACCCCCGGGCCGCCGAAGCACGTCCACCCAGGGCCCGCCGTGCGCGCGTCCAGGGCGGTCGCCTCGGCGACGGCGCCGGCCCCGAGGCGGTAGAGGATCACGTGGTGGACGAGGGAGGTCGCGCCAGGCGCGATCTGCGCCGAGGTCACGAATGCGTCGCTCGTCAGCTTGGGGTCCAGGAGGAAGCAGCGGTAGTCGTCGGTGGCGCCGTTCGCCGCGGTCGGGCGGTAGGCCGCCGGCATCGCGAGCTCGAGGCGCGTCTCCCCCGCCCGCGGCGCGGTCGAGGGCAGGCTGGGAGCGCCGACCGGCGTGCTCCGGCGCGCGGAGCCCGGCCGGACGAGCTGCGAGCGCGCCCAGCGGAGCAGCGTGTCGCGCTCCCGCGCGTCGAGCGTGCGTCGCGCCTCCCCGACGTAGGCGGGCGAACGCGCCGACGGCGGCCAGGGCGGCATGCGGCTCTCCTCGAGCGCCGCCACGAGCGCCGCCGCCCGGCCTGCGAGGTCGCGCTCGGTGCGGAAGGCGAACGGCGCGATGCCGCCGAGCCGATGGCAGCCCGTGCAGGTCTCGCGGACGATCGGCGCGACGTCGCGCGCGAAGTCGGGAGTCGCGAGGCCGGCCGACGTGGCGCTCCCGCCGCCGAGGGCGAGCGAGGCCAGGGCGACCGCGGCGAGCGTCGCCGCGAGCGCGACCACCCCCACCCGGACGCCGCCACTCATGGGCCGAAGGGTACGCGCGACCCCGACGGCTCGTCGGACCGATCACTCAGTGCGCGTCGTAGGTGCCCCAGAGCTCCCGGAGGGCACCGCAGAGCTCGCCGACCGTGGCGCCGGCGGCGAGCGCCTCGCGCAGCGCGGGCAGCAGGTTCTCGTCCGAGTCCGCGACCCGACGCACCTCCGCGACGGCGGCCTCGACGGCGGTCGCGTCGCGGGCGGCGCGCAGCGCCTGCGTCCGCGCACGCTGCGCGCGCTCGATCTCGGGGTCGAGCCGGTGGAGCTCGACGACCTCGGGCTCCTCCGACGCGAACCGGTTGACGCCGACGATGACGCGTTCGCCGCTCTCGACGTCGCGCTGCCAGGTGAAGGCCGACTCCTCGATCTGCTCCTGCACCCAGCCGGCCTCGATCGCGGCGACGGAGCCCCCGAGCTCGTCGATCCGGGCGATCAGCTCGCGCGCGCGGGCCTCGAGCTCGTCGGTCAGCGCCTCCACGTACCAGGAGCCGCCGAGCGGGTCTGCCGTCGCCGTCGTCCCCGCCTCGTGCATGAGGATCTGCTGCGTGCGCAGCGCGAGCGTGGCGGAGCGCTCGGTCGGGAGCGCGAGCGCCTCGTCGAAGCCGTTCGTGTGGATCGACTGCGCTCCGCCGTAGATCGCCGAGAGCGCCTGCGCGCCGACCCGGACGAGGTTGTTCTCGGGCTGCTGGGCGGTCAGCGTCGAGCCACCCGTCTGGGCGTGGAAGCGGAGGGCCTGCGCCTTCTCGCTCGTCGCGCCGAACCGGTCGCGCATGATCGACGCCCAGAGCCGCCGCGCCGCGCGGAACTTCGCGACCTCCTGCAGCACGTCGTTGTGCGCGTTGAAGAAGAACGAGAGGCGCGCGCCGAAGGCGTCGGGCGAGAGGCCCGCCTCGACCGCCGCCTCGCAGTAGGCGATGCCGTTCGCGAGCGTGAACGCGAGCTCCTGCGCCGCCGTCGAGCCGGCCTCGCGGATGTGGTAGCCGGAGATCGAGATCGTGTTCCAGCGCGGGATGCGCTCGGCGCAGTACGCGAACAGGTCCGTCGTGAGCCGCATCGACGGGCGCGGCGGGAAGATGTAGTTGCCGCGGGCGACGTACTCCTTCAGCACGTCGTTCTGGACCGTCCCGCGCAGCGCGTCGCCCGGGACGCCCTGTGCCGCGCCCGCGAGCTCGTAGAGCAGGAGAAGGAGCGCGGCCGGCGCGTTGATCGTCATCGAGGTCGAGACCTCGTCGAGCGGGATCCCCGCGAGGAGCCGCTCCATGTCCTCCACCGAGTCGATCGCGACGCCCGTCCGCCCCACCTCGCCCGCGGCGAGCGGGTCGTCGGAGTCGTAGCCGAGCTGCGTCGGCAGGTCGAACGCCACCGAGAGACCGGTCTGCCCGCGCCCGAGCAGCGTGCGGAAGCGCGCGTTCGTCTCCTCCGCCGAGCCGAAGCCCGCGTACTGGCGCATCGTCCACGGGCGGCCGCGGTACATGTCCGCGTACGGCCCGCGGGTGAACGGGAACTCGCCCGGGCCCTCGCCGGGCCCGGTCGCGTCGGCGGGCCCGTAGACGGGCTTCACCTCGATCCCGGATTCGGTCTCGCGCCGCTCGGGCGTCGTCGCCATGCCTCGATCCTACGCCGGGGGCTCGGTGGGCCGGGCAACGGCGGGCCGCCCGGCCCGCCTGCCGCGTACTGGATCGAGAGGCCGTCCACGCGCAGCGCGTCGAGTGGCGGTAGCGGGCGGTCGGAGTCCGGCCTCCGCACGTCGCACGGAGCCCTCGTTCGAGCCCGAGGTGCCTTCGCGGCCGCGACAGCGGACGCCTTCAGGGATCTGCCCCGCCGCAGGCGGGGATCGAGCGGTGGAGATCGGCTCCTGCCGATCTCCACCTTGCGAACTCGCTAGAGCGCGCCGCCGGCCTGCTCGACGGCGTCGAGGGCGATGCGCCGGCCGGACTCGACGTGGCGCGTGATCGCCGCCCGCGCGGCCACCCGGTCGCGCGCCTCGAACGCCGCGACGATCGCCTCGTGCTCGGTCACGAGGTACGCGTGCCGCTCGAGGCTCCCCACGCGGATCACCTGCATCATCAGGTTGACCGAGAGCTCGCGATAGAACCGTGAGAGCAGCTCGTTGCCCGCCAGGTCGACCTGCGTCTCGTGGAAGGCAGCGTTCGCGGCGTCCCACTCCTCGTGCGAGAGCGCCTCGGCGGTGGCGTCGAGCCGGCGCCGGAGCTGGGCGATCTGCTCGTCGTCGGCCGTGTCGACGGCGACGTCCGCCGCGTGGAGCTCGAGGGCGAGGCGCACCTCGTAGCCCTCGACGAGCGCCTGGCTCGTGACCGGGGTGACGTAGTAGCCCCGCCGCGCCTTGACGATCAGCAGCCCCTCCGAGACGAGCCGCGTCAGCGCGTGGTGCACGGGGCTCCGGGAGACGCCGAGCTCGGCCGCGAGCTCGTGCAGGCTGAGCTTCGCCCCGGGGCCGTGCTCGCGGCCCAGGATGCGGCGCCGCAGCTCGTCGTAGACCTGCTCGTTCAGGTTCGCCCGGGGCGCCAGGACGCTCATACGGCAGATGTAACATGACACCGGAGACGGCGGCAACGGGCGCGTGCCTGGATACGCTCCGCCCGTGAAGGTGCGCGTCAAGCTCTTCGCCGCCCTTCGGGAGCAGGCGGGCACGCGGGAGCGGGAGCTCGAGCTCGCGGACGGCGCCGGCGTCGGCGACGTCTGGGGCGCACTCGGCCTCGGGGCGGAGCCGCGGGGCCTCGTCTACGCCGTCAACCGCTCGTACGTCGACCGCGAGACGCCCCTGCGGGACGGCGACGAGGTTGCCGTGATCCCGCCGGTCTCCGGCGGCGCCTTCCGGCTCTCCGACGAGCCGCTCTCGCTCGAGGACGTCGCGCGCGAGGTCGCGAGCGACGACGCCGGCGCGATCGCGACGTTCGTCGGGACGACCCGCGCCCACTCGCGGGGACGTGAGGTGATCCGACTGGAATACGAGGCGTACGAGGGGATGGCCGAGGCCGAGATGGAGCGGATCGCGGGCGTGCTGCGCGACCGGCACGACGTGATCGACGTCGCAATCCACCACCGCGTCGGCCCGGTCGAGATCGGCGAGACGAGCGTCGTCATCGCCGTCTCCGCCGCACACCGCGCCGCCGCGTTCGACGCCTGCCGCGAGGCCATCGACACGCTGAAGCAGACCGTGCCGCTCTGGAAGAAGGAGCTCTACGTCGGCGGCGAGGAGTGGATCGGGCAGGGAAGCTAGTCGTTCGCCAAGCGGGATTCGGCAGGAGCCGAATCCCGCGGCTTGATCCCTCGCCTTCGGCGAGGGCAGATCCCTGAAGGCGTCGCCTTCGGCGCCGCAACTGCCACGTGAGCCAGGTCGGTTGCTCGAACCCAGTAGATATGAGAGTACACTCTCGAAACATGTCTCTCACAAATCCCTACGGCGACCTCGAGGTCACCGACCCCCGCGCGATGCGCGCGCTCGCCCACCCCGTGCGGCTCGCCATCCTCAGCCGGCTGAACCGCGAAGGCCCGTCCACCGCGACGCGCCTCGCCCCCGACGTCGGCGCGACGCCGTCCGTCACGAGCTGGCACCTGCGCCACCTGGCCTCCTTCGGGCTCGTGCGCGACGCGACGGTCGGTGCGGACGGCCGCGAGCGCTGGTGGGAGTCGGCCGCGCGCGGGTTCAGGTTCGCCGCGCCGGAGGATCCCGCGGACGCCGAGGGCACGGCCGCCTACCGGGCGCTCTCCGAGCAGATGTTCCTGCAGGCGGACGCGCTGCCGCGCCGGTGGTTCGCCGACGTCGAGCCGGAGCTGCCTGCACGCTGGCGCCGACTCGGCGGTCTCGCCAACACGCGGGTGGTCGTCAGCGCGTCGGAGCTCGAGGCGATCGAGAAGGGCATCGAGGCGGTCCTCGCGCCATACGTCCGCCGCGGGGACGACGACGCGCCGCGGGGCAGCCGCAGCGTGCGGATCCTGCGCTACGTGCTCCCCGACAGAGCGGGGTCGCGGTGACGACGACCACGGCCCCGACGCCCTCCCGCTCGCTCTGGCACGACCGGCGCTTCCGGACGTTCTGGATCGGGGAGACCCTCTCCCAGTTCGGCGACCGGATCTCGGAGCTCGCCCTTCCCCTCATCGCCGTCGTGCTGCTCGACGCGAGCCCGACGCAGGTGGGGCTCCTGACCGCCGCGGTCTGGGGGCCGAACCTCGTCTCCCTGTTCGTCGGGAGCTGGGTCGACCAGCAGCCGCGGAAGCGCGTCCTGCTCGTCGTCGCCGATCTCTCCCGCGCCGCAGTCCTGGCCACGGTGCCGCTCGCGTATGCCCTCGACGCGCTGACCCTCGTCCACCTCTACGTCGTCGCGCTGCTGGCAGGGCTCGGCCAGGTGCTCTTCTCGACGGCGTACCCGCCGTTCTTCGTCGCGCTCGTCCCCCGCGACCGGTTCCTCGACGCGAACTCGAAGCTCAGCGCGTCACGCTCGGCGTCGTTCATCGCGGGGCCGGCGGTCGGCGGCGCGCTCGTCCAGGCGCTCACCGCCCCCGTCGCGATCCTCGTCGACGCGCTCACCTTCGTCGCCTCGGCGTTCCAGATCGGCCGCGTCCGCGTCGAGGAGGCGCCGGTCGAGAACCCCCACGGCCACTCGCTCCTCCGGCGGGCCCGCGAGGGCCTCGTCTACGTGCTCCGCCATCCGTTCCTCCGCTACAGCCTCGGGTGCGCGACGACGATCAACTTCTTCACGCTCATGGCGAGCGCGCTCCTCGTGCTCTACGCGAGCAGGACGCTCGGGCTGTCCGCCGGCCTGATCGGGCTGGCGCTCGGGATCGGCGCGCTCGGCGGGCTCGTCGGCGCGGTCGCGGCCCCCGTGCTCGCCGCGCGGTTCGGCGTCGGGCCGGTGATCGTCGCCGGCGCGATCCTCTTCCCCGCCCCGCTCGCGCTGCTGGCGCTGGCAGGCGGGCCGGAATGGTCCGCCGCCCTCGTCCTGGGCGCGGTCGAGTTCGTCTCGGCGCTCGGCGTGATGCTCTTCGACGTCAACCTCAACGCGCTGCAGGCGAGCGTCACGCCGGACGCGGTCCGGAGCCGCGTCAGCGGCGCCTTCAGCACGATCAACTACGGGATCCGCCCGCTCGGCGCGGTCGTCGGCGGCGTCCTCGGGACGCAGATCGGCCTCCGGCCGACGCTCGTCGTGGCGGCGCTCGGCGGGACACTCTCGGCGCTCTGGCTGCTGCCGTCGCCGATCCCGCGCGTGCACTCGCTCGACGGCCTCGAGCCGCCCGAGGACGCCGAGCGCTTCGCGTCGCCGGCCGCCGATACCCTCTGAGGCAGTGGCCGATCGCGACAGCACGCTCGAACCGGTCACCGCGCCCGAGCCCGAGACCCTCCCGAGCGAGCACGACCGCAGCCGCGCGTCGCTGCTCGGGAAGCTGCTCGCGCCGCTCGTGCTCCTCGGCGGGATCGTCCTCAAGTTCGGCGCCTTCACGCTGAAGTTCTTCGGGATCTTCCTCGCGGTCGGCGGCTACACGCTGATCTGGGGCTGGCGGTTCGCGGTCGGCGTCGTCCTCCTGATCCTCGCCCACGAGCTCGGCCACTACATCGAGGCGCGGCGGGCCGGCCTCAACCCGCAGCTCCCCGTCTTCGTGCCGTTCCTCGGCGCCTACGTCGCGCTCCGCAACATGCGCTTCGACCCGTGGGTGAACGCGCGGGTCTCGCTCGCGGGGCCGGTGTACGGCGGAATCGCCGCGCTGGGGTGCCTGGCCGCCGCGGTGACGCTCGACTCCGACCTCCTCCGCGCGCTCGCGTACGCCGGCTTCCTGCTCAACCTGATCAACCTCGCACCGATCGCGTTCCTGGACGGCGGGCACGTCATGCGCTCGTGGCGCGTGCTGCGGTCGGGCGGCGGCGCTGCCACGCCGGCGCGGGCCCGGCAGCTCGCGGTCGTCGTCGCGACGGCGTCCCTCGCGACCGCCGCCGCGCTCGTCATCGGGATGCTCGTCGCGCACGTGCCGCAAGACCGCCTGTGAGCGAGGGCTCCTCGAGCGACCGGGAGCTGCTGCGCCGGTCGCACCCGACGCTCGGGAACGACGTCTCGCTGATCGCGTCCGAGTTCCTCGCGGGGTTCCAGCTCGTCCAGCGGATCGACCGCCCGGCCGTCTCGATCTTCGGCTCGGCGCGGGTCGCAGAGGCGACGCCGACCTACGAGGCGGCGCGCACGACCGCGCGGCTCTTCGCGGAGGCCGGCCTCGCGGTCGTGACGGGCGGCGGGCCGGGCGTGATGGAGGCGGCGAACCGCGGCGCGCAGGAGGGCGGCGGTCTCTCGATCGGCTTCAACATCGTGCTCCCGCACGAGCAGAGCCTCAACCCGTACTGCGACCTCGGGCTGACCTTCAAGCACTTCTACGCGCGCAAGACGATGTTCGTGAAGGCTGCCGAGGGATTCGTCATCTTCCCGGGCGGCTTCGGGACGCTCGACGAGCTGTTCGAGTCGCTGACCCTCATCCAGACGGGGAAGATCGGCACCTTCCCCGTCGTGCTCTTCGACACGGACTACTGGACGCGAGATGCTCGACTGGGTCCGGGGCGAGATGCTCGCGGACGGGCTCGTCTCGCAGGCCGACCTCGAGCTGCTCTACCTGACCGACGACCCGTCGGAGGCCGTCGAGTCCGTCGTGCGGATGATCAAGGACCGACGTGAGGAGGGGTCGACGTGAGCGAGCACGACGCGGCGGTCGAGGCGATCCGGGCGCGCTCGCCCGAGCCCCCGCAGGTCGGCGTGGTGCTCGGCTCGGGTCTCGGCGGATTCGCGGACGCGGTCGAGGACGCGGTCGAGATCCCCTACGAGGACATTCCGGGCTGGCCCGTGTCGACCGCGCTCGGGCACGCCGGCGTGCTCGTGCTCGGGCGCTTCGGCGGCGTCCGCGTCGCCGTGATGAAGGGCCGGGCGCACCTCTACGAGGGGCATCCGCCGCAGCGCGTCGTCTTCGGGCCGCGCGTCCTCGGGCGCCTCGGGATCCGCAGCCTCGTGCTGACGAACGCGTGCGGGGCGATCGACCCCGCCGTGCCGCCCGGGAGGCTGGTCGCCGTCTCCGACCACCTGAACCTCCAGGGCACCTCGCCGCTCGTCGGGCCGAACGACGACGCGCTCGGCCCGCGGTTCCCCGACATGACCGACGCGTACGACCCCGCCTACCGCCGGCTGGCGCACGAGGCCGCCGAGCGGCTCGGGATCGAGCTCGGCGACGGGGTCTACGCGGCCTGGCTCGGGCCGGCGTTCGAGACGCCGGCGGAGATCCGGATGCTGCGCACGCTCGGCGCCGACCTCGTCGGCATGTCGACCGCGCCCGAGGTGCTCGCCGCGCGGCACATGGGCATCCGCTGCCTCGCCCTCTCGTGCGTGACGAACGCCGCGGCGGGCGTGCTGCCCGAGCCGATCGACCACGAGCAGGTGCTCGAGGTCGGGCGCCGCGCGTCGGTCGACCTGATCGCGCTGCTGCGCGAGGTCGTGCCGCTTCTAGACTGAGCGCGGAGATGCGCCTGCGCGACCTGCCCTCGGTCGACAAGCTGCTGGCGGAGGAGCCGCTCGCCTCGGCGCCCCGCGCGCTCGCGACCACCGCCGCCCGCGCGGCGCTCGAGCACGCCCGGACCGCGATCCGCGCGGGGACCGACCCGGGCGACGTCCTCGCGTCCGCGACCGCGGAGCTGGAGCGGCTCGGCACTCCCTCTCTGCGGCGGGTCATCAACGCGACCGGCGTGATCATCCACACGAACCTCGGCCGGGCGCCGCTCTCGGCCGCGGCGCTCGCCCGCGTGACGGAGGTCGGCGGCGCGTACTCGAACCTCGAGCTCGACCTGACCGCGGGAGCGCGCGGCTCGCGACAGGACCACGTCGCCGCCGCGCTGCGGCGGCTGACCGGCGCCGAGGCCGCCCTCGTCGTCAACAACAACGCCGCAGCCGTCCTGCTCGCCCTCGCGGCGCTCGCCGAGGGCGGAGAGGTGATCGTCTCGCGCGGCGAGCTGGTCGAGATCGGCGACGGCTTCCGAATCCCGGACGTGCTCACTCACTCCGGCGCGAGGATGGTCGAGGTCGGAACGACCAACCGGACGCGCGCGGCGGACTACGAGCGCGCGATCGGCCCGGACACCGCTGCGATCCTGCGCGTGCACCAGTCGAACTACCGCATCGTCGGGTTCACCGCTGCGGTCTCCACGCGCGACCTCGCGCGGATCGCGCACCGGTCGAGCCTGCCGCTCGTCGACGACCTCGGCTCGGGCTCGCTGCTCGAGCTCGGCGACGAGCCGACCGCGTCCGCGAGCCTCGCGGCAGGAGCGGATCTCGTCTGCTTCTCCGGCGACAAGCTCCTCGGCGGCCCGCAGGCCGGCATCGTCGTCGGGCAGGCGACGCTCGTGGAGCGGCTCCGCCGCCATCCCCTCCAGCGGGCGCTCCGAGCCGACAAGCTGACCCTCGCCGCGCTCGAGGGGACGCTCTCGCTCCTCGACGACCCGCAGCGCGCCCGCGGCGAGATCCCCGTCCTGCGCATGCTCGACGAGCCGGTCGACGAGGTGCGCTCGCGCGCGCACCGCCTGGCCTCGCTCGTCGGCGGCGAGCTCGAGGAGACCGTCGCGCGGGTCGGCGGCGGCGCGCTCCCGCTCGCGGAGCTGCCGAGCGTCGCCTGCGCGGTCGAGGAGGAGCTCGCCACGCCGCTCCGGCTCGGCGACCCGCCCGTGGTCGGGATCGTGCGCGACGGCCGGCTGCTGCTCGACGCGCGGACGCTGCGCACCGTGGACGTCGACGACGTGGCGCGCGCCGTGACGGCGGCCCGCGCGACGCTGCGTTGACGGCCCGCGAGCCCGGGGCCCGATGGCGCTGACGGTCGGCACGGCCGGGCACGTCGACCACGGCAAGACGACCCTCGTCCGCGCGCTCACCGGCAAGGACACCGATCGCCTCCCGGAGGAGCACGCGCGGGGCATCTCGATCGACCTCGGCTATGCGCCGCTCGCGCTTCCGGGTGGGCGGACGGTCTCGCTGGTCGACGTCCCGGGGCACGAGCGGTTCGTGCGGACGATGGTCGCCGGGGCAACGGGGATCGACCTCTATCTCCTCGTGCTCGACGCGGCGGAGGGCGCACGGCCGCAGACGCACGAGCACCTCGCGATCCTGCGCCTGCTCGGCGTCGACCGCGGCGTCGTCGCCGTGACCAAGGCCGACGCCGTCGACGAGGAGACGCTCGAGCTCGCCGTCGAGGAGGCGCGTGAGCTCGTCCCCGACGCCCCGGTCGTGCCCGTCAGCGGCGTCACCGGCGAGGGCCTCGACGCCCTCCGGGCCGCGATCGGCGAGGTGGCCGACGAGGTCGAGCAGCGGCGGGCCGACTTCCCGACCCGGCTCTACGTCGACCGGGTCTTCACGCTGCGGGGGATCGGCACCGTCGCGACGGGGACGCTCTGGTCGGGGACGATCGGCGACGGCGACCAGCTGCGGCTGGAGCCCGCCGGCCGCGACGTCCGGATCCGGTCCGTCCAGGTGCACGACACCCCGGTCGAGCGGGCCGAGGCGGGGCAGCGCGTGGCGGTGAGCCTGCCGGGTCTCGAGCGGAGCGACCTCGCCCGCGGCGACGTGCTCGTCGCCGCCGGCGCCTTCCCCCGCTCCTACCGGCTCGAGGTCGCGCTCGAGGAGCTCCAGCCGATCGCGGACGGCGCACGGCTCTCGGTGCACCACGGGACGAGCCGCATCCCCGGGCGCGTCGTCCGCGTGGGCGACGGGCACGCCCAGCTACGCCTCGCGGCGCCCGTCCTCGCCGCGCGCGGGGATCGCGTCGTCCTGCGGAGCGAGACCACCGTCGGCGGCGCAGTCGTCCTCGACCCCGCGCCGCCGCGCGGTCGCGACGAGGCACGCGACAGGCTCCTCGAGGCGGGAGACCCGGCCTCGATCGTCCGCGCCCTCGTCCACGCCCCCGTTCGGGTCGAGGGGCTCGCCGCGCGCGCGCTGCTCGACGGGACGGAGCTGGAGGAAGGGCTCGACGCGGTTCGCGTCGTGGACGGCTGGGCGTTCTCGGACGCCTGGCTGGAGGAGACCGCGGCGCGCGTCACCGAGCGGCTCGAGGCACGGGCGACGGAGGCGCCGCTCGATCCCGGTCTCTCCCCCGCCGCCCTTCTGCCCGAGCCGTGGGCCGCGGCCGTGCTCCCGTTGCTCCCCGTCGAGCGGCGCGGCGCGTCCGTCGTCCTGCCGGGCGCCGCCGCGACGCTCGGTGGGCGGGAGGAGGCGGCCGTCGCGCTCGAGGACGCGCTCGCCTCGGCAGGGCTCGTCGCGACGAAGGTCGAGGACGCGGAGCTGGCGCGGTTCCTCGAGGCGGACGGGCGCCTCGTCCGCCTCGGCGACGGCTACGCGGTCGGGTCGGGCGCGTACGAGCTGGCGCGCGACCTCGTGACGACCGAGTGCGGGAGCGCCGGGGAGATCAGCCTGGCGCGGTTCCGCGACCTGGCGGGCGTCGGCCGGCGCGACGCGCAGCTCCTGCTCGAGCGGATGGACGTCGACGGCGTGACGCGCCGCATCGGCGACCGGCGCGTCCTGCGCCGAGGACGGGCGTCAGGCTGAAGGCCGGTCGAACGACCGCGGCTCCCACTCGGGCTCCGAGTCCGTCCCGACGCCCTCGGCGACGCGGTTGATGTAGTTGAAGTACGCGATCACCTGGATCGCGTCGGAGATCATCGCGTCGTCGAGCCCGTGCGCCCGCAGCGCGTCCGCGTCCTCCGCGCCGACCTCGGCCGGCGTGAGGGTGAGCTTGCGGGCGTAGTCGCAGAGCGCGAGCGTCCGGGCGTCGAGATCACCGTCGCGGTAGTCATGCTCCGCGTGCGTCGCGAGCTCGTCTGGGGCGCCCTCGGCACGGAGGTCGTCGGCGTGCGAGCGCCGTCAGTAGTAGCACTCGTTCGTCGCCGAGACGACCGTCGCGAGGAGCTCGCGCTCCTGCCGTGTCAGCCCCGACGGTCCGAACATGATCGCCTTGTAGAGCCCCATCGAGGCGCGCAGCGACTCGGGCGAGAGGCTCATCGACCGGACGATGTTGAAGATCTTCCCCGCGCGCTCGACGGCGGCGGCGTACTCCTCCGCGACGAGACCGCTCGCGTCGTCGGGGTCGATCAGGTCGAGGTGCGGCACGCCGCGATCCTACGGATGCCGACCGTCGTCGACCGCCAGGCCGGACGAGGTGTCGTGGCTACGCTCCCCGGCGGAGCGGCATGGGCCCGGTGGCCCAGCAGGTCTTCAAAACCTGTGCGGTGTGGCAGCCCCACGCTCGGTCGGTTCGACTCCGGCGCCGCTCCGTTAAGCCGATTTCGGCTCGCTGACGGCGCGAAGCGCTCAATCGAGGTCGTGGTGGGTGCAGGCAGGCATCACGCACACGCGCGCAAGAGACGGGCCGGCCGCCTCGAAGCGGTCGGTACCTCTGGGTGGGGCAGCGGCACGGTGCCGTCACGACGGTTTTCGCGAGAGACCGGGAGTCGAGTCATGGCCACGGCCGTTCGGCCGAACAAGAGACGACAGAAGCCGGTGTGGAAGAGAGCCACACGGTGTGTATTGCGCGCACACCGCCTGCTGCCGAGGATGGGCAGCGTGGCGACTTCGACCAGCACGGCCAACGAGTTCCGGGTGCTCGGGCCAGTGGAAGCCGTGCGCGCCGGGCAGCCGGTCCGGCTGGGTGGCCGGCGGCAACGATGGCTCCTCGCCCTGCTCCTCGTCGAGCCAGGGCGGGCGATCTCGAGCGGCCGGCTGATCGACGAGCTCTGGCAGGGCGGGCCCCCGCGGGGCGCGGAAGGCACGCTCCGGGTCTACGTCTCTCGGCTGCGCTCGGCGCTCGGTGAGAACACGCTCTTCGCACGGCCTCCCGGCTACGTGCTCGACATCGAGGCTGAGGTGGTCGACGCCTGGCGGTTCGAACGGCTCTACCGCGAAGGGCGCGACGCACTCGCGCGCGGCGCTGCCGGGCTCGCGGCGGATCGCCTGGGAGCCGCGCTCGCGCTATGGCACGGCCCGGCGTTCGCGGACGTTCGCGACGGTGGCGTCGTCGCGGACGAGGCTCGCCGGCTGGACGAGCTTCGGCTCGTCGCCCTCGAGGAGCGAATCGACGCGGAGCTGTCGCTCGGCCGTCACGCTTCGCTCGTCGCCGAGCTGGAGCGTCTCGTCGCCGAGGAGCCGCTCCGCGAGCGCTTGTGGCGCCAGCTCGTGCTCGCGCTCTACCACTCCCAGCGCCAGGCCGAGGCGCTCGCGGCGTACAACCGCGCGCGCACGCTCCTCTCCGAGAGCTTCGGTCTCGACCCGGGCGAGGAGCTGCGAGCGCTCGAGCGCGCCGTCCTCCGCCAGGAGCTCGCCCCCGCGTCCTCGGCCGTGGAGCGCCACAATCTTCCGGCGCCGCTGACGAGTTTTGTCGGCCGCGAGCACGAGCTCGACGAAATCGCAGGACTCCTGCGCGCTCACCGTCTCGTCACGCTGACCGGGGTCGGCGGTGCTGGCAAGACCCGGCTCGCCCTCGAAGCGGCCACCCGTCAGATCAGCGCGTGGGCCGGCGGCGTCTGGCTCGTGGACCTCGCAGCGCACGCAGACCCGCAGCACGACACCGAGCGCCGTCGCAGGTGTGCTCGGCGTCCGCGAACGACCGGACGTCTCCGCTCTCGAGGGTCTCGTCGAGCGTCTCCGAGACGAAGAGCTGTTGATCCTTCTCGACAACTGCGAGCACCTTGCTACCGCGTGTGGAGAGCTCGTGCACGAAGTGCTCCGCGCCTCCCCATCCGTTCGCGTGTTGGCGACGAGCCGGATCTCGCTCGGCGCGCCTGGCGAGGTCGACTACGCGGTCGATCCCCTGCCGACGCCGACCGACGATCTTCCCGGCGACGAGGTGGCCCGGTTCGCGTCGGTCCGCCTCTTTCTCGAGCGCGGGCGCGCCCTGCGGCGCGATCTCGCTGCGACTGAGAGCGAGATGGCGACCGTGGCACGGATCTGCCGTGAGCTCGACGGCCTGCCGCTCGCGATCGAGCTGGCCGCCGCGCGGGCCAAGTCGCTCTCGGTCGACGACATCGCCGGCCGTCTCGACGACCGCTTCCGGTTCCTGCGCTCGTGGCGCCGGCTGGCCGAGCCTCGCCACCAGACGCTCCGGGCGACGATCGACTGGAGCTACGAGCTGCTCGAGGCGAACGAGCGTGAGCTGTTGGCGGCTCTCTCCGTCTTCGCAGGCGGATTCGCGCTCGACTCGGTCGCCGCGATCTGCGCGGACGTCGACCTTGCGCGCGCCGACGAGCTTGTCAGCAGGCTCGTCGAATCGTCGCTCGTCGTCGTGGGGACGCGGAACGGCGCAACGCGATACCGACTCCTCGAGACGATCCGCGAGTACGCGGCGGAGCGACTCACCTCGACGGGCAGACGCGACGAGCTCCACCGCTCACACGCCGAGCACTTCCTCGAGCTCGCGCAGCATGCACGAACCGAGGACCCCGTGGGCAAGCGCGAAGCCCTCGAGCTCCTCGATCGCGAGCGCGACAACATGCACGCGGCGATGCGGTGGGCGCTTGCTGCCAGCAGTGACCTGGCGGTGCCGTTGGCGGCCGCCCTCTGGCGGTACTGGCTCATCCGAGGCCACCGCCGTCAGGGCCTCGACTGGCTCGAGCAGGCGCTCGCCCTCCCGGCAGGCACGCCGTCGCCGCTGCGCGCCATCGCTCTCGCTGGAGCGGCGCTGCTCGCCCGGCTCCTCGGCGACTTCACACGCGCGGAGCCCCTCGCCCACGAGGGCGTCGCGCTCGGGCGGGAGGTCGGGCCGCCCCGTGCGCTCACGGTGTCGCTCAACGTTCTCACGACGCTCGCGGCGGCCGCCGGCGACTTCGACAGCGCCCGCGGCCATTGCGACGAGTCGGTGGCCGTCGCACGCGCTGCCGGCGACGTGCGGCTGGAAGCTCTCGCGCTCTTCATCCTCGCCGAAGGCTCTCTCCACGGCGGACGGTATGCGGACGTCCGTGACGTCGGCGGCCGCGCGCTCGGCCTCGCCCGAACCGCAGGCGACACGGAGGTCATCGCGATCGTCCTGGCACGTCTCGGCATGGCCGCTGCCCACGAGCGCCGGCTCGACGAGGCCTCGGAGCACCTCACCGAGGCGGTGGAGCATGCCCGGGCCCTCGGCTTCCCGGAGACTGCCGCGTGGTGCTGCGAAGGGCTCGCTCTCGTGGCCGCCGACCTGGGCGACGTCGTTCGCGCGGCCCGCCTACTCGGCGCGGGCGAGTCGCTGCGTCGTGCGGGTGGGGGCGTCGTCCAGCCCGCAGAGGCTGCTGCGCGCGAGGCGGCGCTGGCGGCGATCCACGGGGCGTTACCCGTGGAGCAGGTGCAAGCTGCGCTCGAGGCCGGCCGCGGTCTCAGCCTCGACGACGCGGTGACCGAGGTGATGGGCGCCCCGCGCGCGATGTAACCGTTTTGCAACGCGTGCGACTCAACGTCTCGCTTCGTGGAGCCGAGTCCTGAAGCGAGATCCGCCTTGGCCACCGCCCTCGAGCGCGGCGATGTCGCTGCGGCGGGCGCATGCTACGCCGACGATGCGCAGCTACTGACACCGGCCGCGGGACTGATCGAAGGCCGACAGGCGATCGAGGAGTACTGGGGCACAGGGATCGCCCTCGGTTTGTCCTCGGTGACCTTCGAGGCGTGGCGGGTCGAGCGGCTGGGCGCACGGCAGGTCGAGATCGGGCGCTATCGCGTCACGGTCGAGACCGAGCCGACCGACGCGAGATCCGAGCGCGGCACCTACCTCGTGCTCCACCGACGAGCCGTCGACGGCACATGGCAACGAGCCGTCGACGTCCTCGACCCCGACGAGCCGCACGGCTCGTCGCCACATCCACAAGGAGGAAAGAGATGAAGAGGACGCTCAAGCTCCCGCTCGTGATCGTGGTGCTCGTCGCACTGTCGAGCGGCTTCGCCATGCACGCTGCAGCCGGGACGCCAGACCATGCGGCCCCGGCGGCGGACCTGCTCCCCTTCAAGGGCACGCTGGAGGGCCGGCACATCAGCAGGACTCCCCTCAACCCGCCCTTCGTGTTCGACCGGTTCGAAGCCGAGGGGCAGGGGACCCAACTCGGACAGTTCGAGCTGGTCATCGAGGCGACCGTGAACTTCGGGGCCCGGCCGGTGACGGGAGCCGGGACATACACGTTCACCGCCGCGAACGGTGATCGACTCGTGGCCGACCATACCGGGTTCTCAGCGCTCGTCGGACCCGGCGTCGTGCTGATTACCGAGCACGCCATCATCGATCCCAACCGCTCGACGGGCCGATTCGCCGGCGCAGAAGGGGCGTTCACCGTCGAACGCCTCGCCGACGCCGCCACCGGCGTAGGCGGACTGACCGTCGGCACTGTTGAGGGGACGATCTCCGTGCCCGGGCTGGCAAACGCCTAGAGGGTTCGGGTCGTACGAGGTCGACGGACCGTCGAGCACGGGCGTGTTCGCCGGCGCCCGGGCCGGCGATCTCGCGGTCGACGTCGCACCGTCGACGGCGACGCTATGGGGAAGCTGAAACTCACCGGCTCGGGAGACTGAGCCCCGAGCGCACCGCGAATCGGACGGCGGGTAGGTGATGCCCGCCGTCCCCCGACCTCAAGGCCGCGGCATATGTCAACTAGGGAGCTTTGCGCGGCGCCGCGAGAGCGCGAGCTTCCGCTCGCCTTCGGATGAGACTCCTCTTCCACAATCGGCCCCCCGCTGCCCTGGAGCAGTCGCGGCACCAGTATTGCCATGCTCGACCGGCGCCACGCTCGGCACCGACCGCCCCGTTCACGCCCGGCATTTGTGTCCTGACTCCGGCTGCGTCGTGCGCGAACGTCGTGCGACTCGTCAGCCGGCCGCACACGCGTCCACGCGCGAGGTCACTCGTCGCCGTCAGTTCTTCTGGTTTCCGGTGCTTTCCTGGCCTCCGTGGCCCGGTCGTGCCGTCGACCTGGGCGGCGTGGGCGGACGTCGTGAGCGTGCGCCGCTGCAGGGGCCATCTCTCCGCTCGACCTCGCTCGACCCGCGATGGCTTACCAGCGGTAGCCGGACAGTTATGGTCGGGTTCGTGACGACGCGAAAGAGCGACCGATCGGGCGTGGTCGCCCCGCTGGATATGAAGACGCTGCTCGCTTCCGTGGAAGCGGCTCCGCCGATCGATGCGGCAGAAGTCGTCGCCGCCGCCTTGACGGATGCTCTCGCGGCGCGCGACGTCAGCTTCCTGATCGCCGACTACAGTGGCCGGTCACTGATCCGGCTGAGTCACGTCCGCCGCATTGACGCTGACGATGATGGAGGCCGCGAACGCGGACAGGCGGTCGCGCTGGCCGGCACACCGCATGGTCGTGCGCTCGCGGAGCAGGACGTCCAGATCGTGAAGGACGCTGATGGATTCCGGGTTTTCGCTCCCGTCACGAGTCGAGGCGAGGCGGTCGGCGTGTTGGAGCTCGGACTCGAGGCCGAGCCTGACCAGCCGGCGCTCGCGGTCGTGTCGGCTGGGGCCCACGCCCTTGCCTACATCGTGATCGCCAACCGCCGCTTCACCGACCTGTTCGACTGGGGCCAGCGTTCAGTGCCGCTTTCGTTGGAGGCAGAGCTCCAGCATCGACTCCTGCCCGCCTCGTACACCTGCGAGGGGGGCCAGTTCACGCTGGCCGGATGGCTGGAGCCAGCAGGCGATATCGGCGGGGACACGTTCGATTTCAGCGTCGAGCGAGACACCTTGCATCTCTCCATGACTGATGCGATGGGCCACACGCTGAACGCGGCCGTGCTGGCAACAGTCTTCGTGGGCGCGTTGCGAAACGCTCGCCGCCGGGGCGTCAATCTCGCGGAACAGACCCAGCTTGCCAATGAGGCGCTATACGGGTTCGCGGATGATGGCGACTTTGTGACCGGGCAGGTCGTACGGGTCGACCATGCCTCCGGTGTCGCACGAATCGTGAACGCCGGACATCCCTCGCCGATCCTGATCCGGGAGGGCCGCGCCGAGACCGTCGAGTTGGCCCCTGGACTCCCGTTCGGCGTGGCACTCGATTACATCTATCGCGTCCAAGAGCTTCAGCTGGAGGTCGGAGACCGGCTCGTCTTCCTGACTGACGGAGTCCTCGAGCGCAACGCGGCCAAGGTGAACGCGATGGAGATCGTCACGGAGACGCGACACCTTCATCCACGCGAAGCAGTACAGGCGCTGACACAGGCCGTGGTCAAAGCCTGCGGTGGGAAGCTCCGCGATGACGCAACAGTGCTGTGTGTGGACTGGCACGGCGGCCCAACAGGAGAACGGGACGCAAGCTCGGGTGCAGATCAGTAGCAGTAAGCCCGAGGCCCGTGCCGCCCCGCGGAAGGAAGCGCCACATGCACGCTCGGATGCGCGAGAGCTCGCGATTGTCACCAGCGGCGTTCCGAGCGGACTCGCTTATCCGCGAGTGACTGTCCACCGGTTACTGCTGCCCGTCACCGAACAGTGATCGGGTGGCGGACAATGGCTCCGAAGAGGTAGCCGGCCGCGTTGAACGGCACCGTCGAGGGCTGGGTCGTCAGCTGGTTGTCGGTGGCGCGCGCCCAGAGCTCATAGGTGCCCGGGGCAAGGGTCGGGAGCGGGTAGGTGAAGCGCGACCAGTTGCCGGGGCCGCTGCGGTTGAGAAGCTTCGCCGTCGTCCAGGTGACTCCTCGGTCGACGCTGACCTCGACGCGGTTGATGCCCGCCTTGGCCGACCAGGCGCGTCCGCTGAGCAGCTGCGGGCTCGCGGCCGAGAGCGTCGCGCCACGGGCGAGCTCCCACGCGCTCTTCACGACCTGGGTGGTGACGAGCGGCGTCGCCGGGTAGCCGGGTCCGGTCATGACGTACTGCTGCGTGTTCCAGAGCGAGAAGAGCGGCTGGCGGGACACCTCGATCTGCCCGATCCACTTGACGTTGGCGATCCCGATCCAGCCAGGGACGATCAGGCGGGCGGGGAAGCCGTGGTCGGCGGGGAGCGGCTGCCCATTCATCTCGAGCGCGACGAGCGCGTCCTCGAGCGCAGTGGCGCGCGGAATCGGCCGGCGGACGTTGCCGTAGTTGACACCGCTCGTGACGACCGTCTGGTCGAGCCCGTAGGGCATCACGTCGACGGCGTCGGTGGTGATGCCGGCGCGCTCGAGGAGTTCGGCGAGCGGGACGCCGCGCCAGCGTGCGACGCCGATCGCGCCGAGGCCCCACTGCGTCCCAGCCGCAGGCGTGCCCTGCTGGGAAGCGAAGAAGGAGCGTCCATTACCGGCGCACTCGATCGCCGAGACGATCTCCTTCTGGGGCAGTCCCTGTAGCTGCGCGTACGTGAACGAGACGGGGTCGCCCCTGAGGCCGGTGCCGAAGACGCGCAACGACCAGGTGGCGGGGTCGATGATCGGCGTGCCGGTGTGGTCGCGGACGAAGAAGCGCTCGTTCGGCGTGGTGAAGCCGAGGGGCGCGACCGCGTCCCAGCGCATCTCGGCGTTGCTCCCGAAGTTGACGAACCACTCGGGCGGGAGCCGCTTCGCGATCGGCGAGCCGTTCTCGGTCGTGGCAGCGCGCGCGACCGGCGACGGAGAGGCGTACCCCGCGATCCCGAGCGCGACAGGAAGCGACGCACCGAGCTTCACGAGATCGCGGCGGCTCAACCCGCGCTCATGGAGGAGGCGCTCGTTGCGGCTGGCGTCGTACTCGACCTCATGCATGGTGTCCTTCCCTCCCTTGTCTACTTATTCGATAGAGAAGATATACTTATAGCCAGGGGGGCCACGCGGAGGTCTGGCGCCTAACGGTCGCGGGCCCCACGTGCCGGTGCCTCGTCGAGGCGCGTCCTGCCGCCCGGGCCTGTCGGTTGGGCACCGCGAGGGCGTCCAGCGCGCGCGCCGGTGATCGCAGCCGGAAACGGGGTCGGCAAGGCGAGTGCGCCGGCACGTAGGCGACCGCGTCGCTCGGTGTGGCGCCTCGAAGTGGTGGATCAGCCTGCGAGTTGGAGCACGACGAGCGCGACGGCCAGCACGATGCACGCGAGCCATAGCCATCGGGCGAGCGACACGTTCTTCCTCCTTACGCTCAACCGGCGCGGTGGCCGGGAGTGGTCAGGGCGGAGGAAGAGTCAGTTGCTTACCTGGAGTGTATGCCCTCTACGTTTCAGAGGCCTCCGCGCCACCCGCCGGGTGTGCTCGGAGAGCAACCTCCCGCGAAGCGGCTCCAAGCCACGCAAGTCTGGAGGCGGCCAGCGAGCCGCCGGGGTCTCCTCGCTGCTTGGTTTGCAGCTCGCGCTGCTAGAACCCCCGCATGGTGAACCAGTGGGAGTACATGCTGCTCGCCGGGAAGGGTCTCGATGCCGAGCAGCTCCTGGACAAGCTGAACGAACTGGGGTCGGAGGGATGGGAAGTCGTTGCGCACGTCGGCTATGAGGTGGTCGATTCGATCGTTCTCAAGCGCCCGCGGGCGGCCGCGGGGAAGCGGCGCGGGCCGAGGGACGGATCTGGTTCCGCGGGGTGACCTAGCTCCGCGCTGCTAGTCGACGGAGGTTTCGAGCCAGGCGAATCGGGGTATGCCGGTTATGCGCGTTGGTTGTCTTTGACGGCGTTGAGGGTTCGTACGTTCCTCTTCGATTGTCACCCCCGACCTGAGCGCAGCAGAGGGTTCGTTCGGACTCCCTGTCCTGTAGGAAAGAAGGAGCCTCACATGTTTGCGATCATTCGTCGTTACGACGGCGTGGACCAGAATCGGTCGGCCGAGCTGACCCGCAACGTCAACGAGACGCTCGTCCCGAAGCTGGAGAAGCTCTCCGGCTTCGCCGGCTACTGGCTGATCGAGGCCGGCAACGGCGTCTTCAGCTCGCTCAGCCTCTTCGAGACTCCTGAGCAGGGCAAGGAGTCGACGATGATCGTCGCCGATTGGATGCGCGACGAGAAGCTCGACACCGCGATCCCCAACGAGCCCAAGATCACGAGCGGCAAGGTCGTCGCTCACAGCGACCGCGTTCTGGTCGCCGCGTAACTCGACTGCACCGCATCCGTACGAGAAGGGGCCCGGCTTGCCGGGCCCCTTCTCGTTGCGCCCTGTCGACCGCGCTGCGTGGGAGTAGGAAGACGAGGAGGCGCACGCGATGTGGACCTGACGCCACGCTCTTCCCTGGAGGCCATCAAGGAGGTGAGAGACGTCGGGCGAGGGTCGTCGCGCCGCTAGTCGCCCTCGAAATCCAAGAGCGCGAAGCCATCCTCCGCGTCCTCGAGGACTGCCCCGACGAGCTCTTGGAGCTCCGCGCCACGCTGCTTCGAGAACGGGTGGTGCAAGCGCGAAGGCCCCCTGACGCCGCCAAGGGGCTACACTGGTGGCAAGCGCTCCTCCTTCGCCCTGACCGCTCCCGGCCACCGCGCCGGTCGAGCGACAGGAGGAAGAGCATGACCAGCTTCCAACTCGTGTTCCACGGCGGCCCCGGCAGCCACCACAGCGAGTACCACCGCAGCAGCTTCGAGAACGAGCCCCATCTCGGCGGGCGGCCCGCGGTCGACGGGGCGACGTACCTGCTCAACGGCGTCGAATGGATCCTCAGACGCGAGGACCTCGGCGACGAGCCGCGGTTCGTGTGCACCACTGTCGTCGACCCGACCGACTCATGATCCTCTCGGGCTCGACGGTCCGAACCGAGAACGTGCAACTGCTCGCGGGCATGCTCGACGGAGACGAGCTCGCGGTGAAACTCGAGCGGGCCGTCGCCAACAAGAACACGATCGTCGGGCTCAGCCTCGACGATCGGCGCCGCATCACAGCCGTGCTCGCACAGGACGCGCCCTGGGGACTCGCTCAACTTCAAAGCGTGCTCGTCAAACAGCTGAAGCAACACAAAGACCGAGAAGCACAGGATCTGCGGGTCAGGCTCAACCGAGAGCGAGCGCTGCGCCAGACCGAACCGCTCGACTAGCCAGGTCACCCCGTCCGAGGTCGGAACCACCCTCGCCGCGCTCGGACCGGAGCCGAAGCCCGTAAGGCCCGCCAACGCGGCCGCCTGAGCGGTTTGAGGGTTCGAGCCGTCGCGAGAAACCTATCCCGACCGAGCGCCCTGCTCGCTCGAGCGATACAGACCGTAGAGGCGGGGAAGCTCCACCTCCGGGGCGACGAGGTACTCGTCGGGTTCGAGATCGATCCACGGGTAGTCGTCTTGGCCGGCGAGTCGCCGAGCGCCGGCGAACGCCTCCACGACAGCGACGGAGGGCTTGGGCGAGCCGTCGGCCCGCCATAGCCCGAACGACCGCTCGTGGACTGCGAGGTCCAGGGGCGGGTCTTCCCAGATGGCCGAGTCGTAGTCGGAGTAGCACCAGAGCATCGCGCCCGTGCAGCCGGCCGCCTGCAACGCCCCAAGCGCTCGCTCGGTGTAAGCCGCTGCAGTGGCCTCCTCGACGAGAGACCTGGGGTCCTGCCGTCTGACTGCCTCGCCGGACGGATCGCCCCGACGGTAGGTGGGGAGACCAAACTCTGCGAACAGCACGTCGCGGCCGCCGGCGAGCCAGCCCGTGACAGCGGCCAGGAACGGCAGGAGCTGCTCGTCCGTAGGGCCGTCCGCCCAGGGGGCATAGATCGGATAGCCGTGCATCGAGAGGACCTCGCATACGGCGGACGCCTCGCGCGGGCCGAGCACACGGTCGTTCTCCAGGTCCTCCATGTGCAAGCCGATGGTGAGCCGGGCGTCCGGGTCGGCCGTACGGATTGCGGAGGCGATCTGTCGGAGCCACTCCCGCGCCGTCGACGCGGTCGGCGGTATCACACAGTTCGAGTTCTCGTTCCCGAGGTCCCACATCCAAACGGCTTCGTGGCCGGCCAGAGCTCCGGCTGTCTCGGTCGCCAAGAACGCCTGTGCTCGGGCGATGAGCGGATCCGAGTACCAGTTCCGCAATGCGCTGCCGTTGACCCTGCCGTTGGACACCACGCGAAAGCGGTCGTCGCGATCCGTCCCGCCGAGCGCCCACGCCGGAATCCAGTTCACTCCGCTCATGTGCCCGGTGAAGAGCGTGGGAACGAGCGTGAGGCCAGCTCCGGTGGCCAGATCCGCCACCGCGATCAGCCGATTCAGCATGCGCCGGTCCACCTCGTTCGGGGTCGGCTGGAAGTCCGCCCAGGTCAGGAAGAGCCTGATCGAGTCGAGACCACTCGCGGCGATCCGTGCGAAATCGGCTGCGACCTCCTCGCGATCGAAGTCTGACCACCACCTCATGGCCGTTCGAGCCGGCCAGTAGTTGACGCCGAGCCTGAAACGCTCGCTCGACGACCGGTGGTCAGCCAACGTCGTCGTCGCCGTCGCGTCGCTCGTGATCGAGCGCCGCGATGCGGTGATAGAGCTCGAGATAGTCGTCGACCATGCGGTTGGAGTCGAAGCGGCGCTCGACCGAGGCGCGCACGAGCGTCCTGTCCAGTGAGGCGGCCGCGCGCACGCGGACGACCGCCTCTTCGAGAGAGACGACAAGAAAGCCGTTCACACCGTTGCGGACGATTTCAGGCATCGATCCGCGGGGATGGGCGATCACCGGCGTGCCGCACGCCATGGCCTCCACGACGCTGAAGCCGAACGGCTCGTCGAAGCTGACGAGGTGGAGAAGGGCCCGCGCTCCGGCGAGCAGCTCGCTGCGGCGATCGGGACCGACGGGACCGACGTACGTGACCCGTCGCCCGTCGAGCCGGGGCTCGACCGATCGCTCGAAGTACTCACGGTCCTGAATGATCCCCGCGATGATCAGCGGCAGACCAGCCTCCTGGGCCACGTCGATCGCCTCGACCGTCCCTTTCTCGGGATGAATCCTTCCGAAGAACAGCAGGTAGTCGCCCGGCTCCTCCCCCCGCTCGAACTCGTGCATGTCGATGCCGTGATGAATCGTCGCGACGTAATCGAGCCGCTCGTGTCGGTCAGCGTCGCTGATCGCGACGTAGTACCCACTCGCGTTGTACTTCTCGAAGACCGGGACGATTTGCTCGGAGGAGAAGCCGTGAATCGTGGTGACCACCGGCGTGTCGACCAGATCGCTGTACGTCAGGGGCAGGAAGTCGAAGCTGTTGTGGATGATGTCGAAGTCTCCTGCCCGCTCGAACACCGCCGAGATGTGGAGGGCCTCCCAGACCTTCGCTGACATTCCCGGATCCTCCGAGTAGCCGGTCGGGGCGGTCGCGAACAGGCGCGCGTCGGTGACCGAGTCGGCCGTGGCGAACAGCGTGACGTCCACGCCTCGACGAACCAGGCCTTCGGTCAGGAGCGACACGAACTGCTCCCACGGTCCGTAGTGACGTGGCGGGACCCGCCACGAAATCGGAGCAAGCATTGCTATGCGGAGCCCGTCGCCTGATGCCGTGGCGGCCGCGGCCAGCTCGTTGTCCGACACCGCCTAGCGGTCTGACGCGGCCGCGGCGTCCGCTGCCGTGCCGCCCCTTCGCGAGGCGGCGAGGGCCTCGAGCTCGAGGCTCAATTCGCCGACCGCCCGCTCGAGCCGGTCATTCCGTGCAATGAGCTCCGCGATCGCAACCTGGGTTCCCGTCGTTGACAAGATCGGTTGCCGACCCTTGTCCGACCCTGCCAACTCGTCGATGCGCGCTCGCAGCGCCTCATCCAGGGTGTCCATTCGTACTCCTTGTCGAACTCAATGATACAAGCGCGGCAAGGCACGTCAGGTGAGGGTGTTCCCGTGGGTTGCGACGATCGCGGACGCGGTCGCGATGATGGTCCCGGCAGGTCATGCGTCGAAGAGCCGTGCGATACTCGGTGTGCGCGTTCGCCTTGCGCGGTCGCCGCCTGTCCTCGAGTACAGGAGTTGTCGCCCTGCCGAGGCTTCGCGTCACGCCGACGAGCGCGGTCAGACTCAGCGACCAGGGAGGATGCAGGTGAAGGGCTCGCAGAAACCCAAGAAGCTCGGAAAGAAGCCGGCGCAGAAGACGCTCAAGGAGCGGCGCACCGCAAAGCGCGCCGCCGCGAAACAGGCCAGCCGAGGGCTCGATCTCTAACCGCGAGTTCGCACCCGGAAACGGGAGTGGAGAAGCACGAAGCTCGAGCCATAGGTGCGGGCCTCTGACGTCGTAGCCGAGCACCGACCCAGCGGAGTGGGATCGGGTAGCGCGCACGCGGCGTCGGCGCACGATCACCGCGCTCTTGAGAATGCGGCAGGGCTACCCCGGATCGCCATGACGACCGGGGTGCTCGACTCGCACGGGGCTCGCCGGCGCGTCCGGGCCGTGGGTGATGAACGAAACGAAGCCGGCCGCGGCAGCCTCTGACCAGTCCCCCGTCGCGACCATCCGGCGCACAATCTCGCGTGTATCCAGCCCCGATTCGAGCCACTCTGTGATCTCCCCTGTGGGGAGTGATCGGGACGTACCCACTGTTGCCCCACCGTAGCCGCTCACGCCGCAGAAAGGTACGGGGTGGTCGCGTCAGGTTCGCCGCTACCCGGGTGGTTCATGGAGACGAACCGGAGCCGGACGCGTACCTATGTCATTGCCGGTATCCCACGGGTCGACCTGCGAGGCAGCGCAGAACGAGCGTGCGAAGAAGCCCTCCAGCTTCGCGATCGCGATGAGGTTGCCGAGCCTCATCGTCGGCGTTGCGTGAGCGAGGGCGGAGGTAACGGTGACCGCACGTGGCGGGGCGTCGCGCTGGAGGGCGAGCGACTCGGCGACGCGGCCTCGCGTTCAACCCTCCAAGTCGAGGTGACGCTCGATGTCGGCCGCCCTCCGACGGATCGTGGCGCGACTCAACTCGCGCCGTGCGAGCTGGTTCTCTCCTCTCGCCGTCCACCAGCGTGCGAGCTCGACGTGGGCGCGCGCTGCCCGCTCATGGATCTGGGCAGCGCCAAAGTCTGCGGCTACCGTCGCGTTCGATTCCATCTTTCCCCCTCCGGTCGTCCCGCTCTACGCCAACTCGTGGGTCCCCGCTCCAGGCATGGCCTCCTAGAAGTCACCCATGCCGCCCATGCCTCCCATTCCGCCGGCCATGCCTGCTCCGGCAGTGGCCCTCTCGGGCGCATCGGTGACGATCGCCTCGGTCATGAGGATGTTCTTCGCGATCGAGGCGGCGTTCTGCAGCGCCGAGCGCGTCACCATCGTCGGGTCGATGATCCCCGCCGCCACGAGGTCGACGACCTCCGTGGTGTCGACGTCCAGGCCGTGGCCCTTCTTCGCCGAGCGCACCTGGTTGACGACGACCGAGCCCTCGAGCCCGGCGTTCTGCGCGAGCTGCCGAAGTGGCTCCTCCAGCGCGCGCACGATGATTGCCGCGCCCGTGCGCTCGTCCCCGTCCATCGCTTCGAGCTTGACCGCCTTGGCGGCGTTCAGGAGCGCGACGCCACCGCCCGCGACGATGCCCTCCTCGAGGGCCGCCCGGGTCGCCTGCAGCGCGTCCTCGACGCGGTGCTTCTTCTCCTTCATCTCGGTCTCGGTCGCGGCACCGACCTTGACGAGCGCGACGCCGCCCGACAGCTTCGCGAGACGCTCCTGCAGCTTCTCGCGATCGAAGTCGGAGTCGGTGTTCTCGACCTCGGCCTTGATCTGCTTGATCCGGCCCTTGATCGCCTCCGAGTCACCAGCCCCGTCCACGATCGTGGTCGAGTCCTTGTCGATCACGATCTTGCGGGCCTTGCCGAGCGAGGCGAGCTTCGTGTTCTCGAGCTTCAGACCCATCTCCTCGGTGATCACCTCGCCACCGGTGAGGATCGCGATGTCCTCGAGCATCCGCTTGCGACGATCACCAAAGCCCGGCGCCTTGACGGCGACGGCGGTGAAGACGCCACGCAGCTTGTTGACGACGACCGTCGCGAGCGCCTCGCCCTCGACGTCCTCGGCCACGACGAGCAGCGGCCGACCCGCCTGGATCACCTGCTCGAGCACCGGCAGCAGATCCTTGACCGCCCCGATCTTCTGGTTGGCGATCAGCACGTACGGGTCGTCGAGCACCGCCTCCATCCGCTCCGCGTCGGTGATCATGTACGGCGACAGATAGCCCTTGTCGAACTGCATCCCCTCCGTGAACTCGAGCTCGAGCCCAAAGGTCTGCCCCTCCTCGACGTTCACCACACCATCCTTGCCGACCTTCTCGATCGCATCCGCGATCACATCACCGATCTCACGCTCACGCGACGAAATCGTCGCGACCCGCGCGATGTCCTCCTTACCGGACACCTCGACCGACTGCTTCTTCAGGTCCGCGACGACGCTCTCCACGGCCTGCTCGATCCCCCGCTTCAAACCCATCGGGTTCGCGCCCGCAGCGACGTTCTTCAGGCCCTCCCGGACGATCGCCTGCGCCAGCACCGTCGCGGTCGTCGTCCCGTCACCGGCAACGTCGTTGGTCGCCGTCGCGACCTCACGGACAAGCTGCGCACCCTGGTTCTCGAACGGATCCTCAACCTCGATCTCACGCGCGATCGTGACACCATCATTCGTGATCGTCGGCGCCCCAAACTTCTTGTCGAGCACCACATAACGACCCTTCGGGCCAAGCGTCACCTTCACCGCGTCAGCGAGGGTATTGACCCCCCGCTCCAGCGCGCGACGCGCGTCCTCGTTGAACTTGAGCTCCTTGTGAGCCATCACTTCCTCCTGAGGGAAACGCGCTATGCGGCGGTGCCGGCAAGCCTGCGCTTGCCCTTACCGCCGGTTGTGAGGACCTTCGCGAGCACATCCGATTCGCGCAGGATCAGGACCTCGTCGGCGCCGATCTTGATCTCGGTGCCGCCGTACTTGGAGAAGATGATCTCGTCACCCTCCTCCACGTCCATCTTGATGTACTCCCCGTCCTCGTCGCGCGAGCCGGGGCCAACGGCCAGGACCTTGCCGCGCTGCGGCTTCTCTCGCGCCGTGTCCGGCAGCACAATGCCGCTGACCGTGATCTCCTGTTCCTCGAGAACCTCCACGATCAACCGGTCACCGAGCGGTTGCAGGTTCATACACGCCTCCAGACACTTCCGCTCGGTCTTTGGCTAAAGAGATCTGGCACTCAACCATCGAGAGTGCCGACTGCGCCAGCGTATCAAAATGTGACAGATCGCACAAATCCTGGTACAGTGCCAAGGCGTCCGGTCGAGCGTCGTAGCCGCCGAGGCTTTAGCACTCCTCTTCAGCTGTTCCATTTGGCCCTAGCGCAGCAGGGAGTTCGTTCGAGCTCGCTGTCCTGAACGACGAGCGAGGAGCACTCGATGCATGCCACCATCCGCCGGTACGAAGGCGTTGACACCGCACGGACGGAAGAGCTGAGCCGCAAGGTGAGCGAAACGCTCGTCCCGCAGCTGCAGAAGCTCGAGGGGTTCGGCGGCTACTACCTCGTCGAGTCCGGGAACGGCGTCTTCACGTCCCTCGGTCTGTTCGCGAGCCCCGCCCAGAGCGACGAGGCAACGAACATCGCATCCGCCTGGGTGAAGGACGAGAAGCTCGAGTCCGCGCTCCCCAATGCGCCACGGATCACGAGCGGCAACGTGATCGCGCAGCAGGACGGAGTCGCCGTCGCCTAGCGATCGGCCATGCACATCCGGGGGAGGGCCCGCTCAGGCCCTCCCCCGACTCGACCATGAGGGCTGAGCGGAAGGGGTGATTGCAGATGACCAACTTTCTCCACTGGCGCAAGATGACCTGGACACTCGTGCTCTGGAGCGCGTACATCGCGACCTGGACGGTGATCACGGGCTCCGGCCCTGCGATCGTCACCCTCTGGTGGCTCGTGGGCCTCGTCGTCTTCGGCCCTCTCTGGTTCGCGACGCAGCCACTGTTCCGGCAGGGACGTGGCCTCGACGGCCTTTTCATCTGGCCCGGCTGGACGCACTGGCGTGTCGTCGACCTCCACCGCACCCACCGCGACGCGGAGCCGCGGCGCGATGTCGGTTAGAACGGAGCGGCGGAGCTCGATGGACTCTGAGCCGAAGCCTCCCGCGGCCGCCCAGGTCGCCTCCGCCGTCACCACCAGCGTGCACGCACCCGCGGGCCTCGACTGGCAGGCGTTCTCCGCCGCCTACTTTCCCGGACGACGCCGGCACGACCTCGAAGCACTGACCGCCTACGGGGCGTACAGGCGCTCGCGGGCCGTCGGCACGGGGTCGTCCGCGGAACCCGCTGGGATCGAAACGGGGCGGGGTGCGAGAGGCGCCACCGCCCTACGGGACTGGGAAGACGAGGGCGGCGCGACGCTCTCACCCGACGGGCCATGACGCGAGAACGCGACCAGGAGCAGCTCCGACGGGACGCGCTCACAGTCTTCCTCGACGAGCGAGAGCGCGAGGGATATCGCGTGGAGTCTCATACGCACACGCAGGCGATCATCGGCCCGCCCGACCGGCGTCGCTCGCTCCGCGGTCTCCTTCGCAAGCCGCGTTCCCTCCCACGCCAGGTCGTCTCGGTCGATCGTGAGGGTGAGGTGTCCATAGGCCCGGCCGAGCCGCTGCGCTCCTGACACCGGCAACGGGGATCACGCGCACTGCGGGTAGCATGGGTGGCGACCCGGCCAGGCTTCCGGCGGTTGAGCGCCGGCACGCCGGACACCTGCTGAAAGGGGCGCACGGAACCGTGCGTACTGCGATCTTCTCGACGTACCCGCCGCGCGCGTGCGGGATCGGAACGTTCGCCTTCGACGTCCGCACATCGCTGCTCACGACCCCGGGCGTGGAGAGCGTGGGCGCGATCGCCATCGTCGACGAGGCGTCGAGCCCGCAGCGCCACGATGTCCTCGCGACCGTGTCCCAGGCGGTGCGGGGCGATTACGTCCGAGCGGCACGGCTGCTGGGTCGTCTCGACGTCGACGTCGTCCTGTTGCAGCACGAGTACGGGATCTTCGGCGGCGCCGACGGCGAGTACGTGCTGTCGTTCGCGCGGGAGCTCGCGCGACCGCTCGTCCTGACGCTTCACACGGTCCTCTCGGAGCCGACGGATCACCAGCGCGAAGTGATGACCGCCTTGTGCGAGGAGGCGGAGCGTGTGATCGTGATGACAGAGACAGCGCGAGACCTGCTTCTGCGGATGAACGGCTGCGCCGCGGACAAGATCCGCGTCGTCCAGCATGGGGCGCCGGCCATCCTCGGTCGCCGAAGCACCAACGGCTCGGCGCCGTCACGTGGCCTCGACCGTCTCCGATCGCGTTTTGTGCTCTCGACATTCGGGCTGATCTCCCCAGGAAAGGGCATCGAGACCGCGATTGCGGCGCTGCCTGGGATCATCGAGCGTCATCCCGAGGTGCTGTACCTCGTCGCAGGGAGAACGCACCCCGAAGTGGCCCGGCTGAAGGGGGAGCAATATCGGCTCCTGCTCGAGCGTCGCGCGCTCGACCTCGGAGTCGCCGATCACGTCGAGTTCGACGATCGCTTTCTCTCCGTCCCCGAGCTGGCCGACCTGCTGCACGCGACCGACGTCTTCCTGACGCCGTACCGCAACCCGGAGCAGATCGCGTCGGGCGCGTTGACCTTTGCCATCGCCGCCGGGTGCGCTGCGATCTCGACGCCGTACCTCTTCGCGAAGGACATGCTCGCGACAGGGGCAGGGAGGCTCGTCCCGTTCGACGACGCCGCCGCAATCGAGAGCGCGGTCTGCGACTTCATCGAGAGCCCTGAATCACTAGCCGAAGCACGCGCGGAGTCACGGCGGATCGGGGCCGAGCTCGCCTGGCCATCGATCGCCGCGGAGACTGCGGTCGTGCTGCAAGAGGCGGCTGTCGCTCGACCGCGCCGGGAGCCGATCCCGATCGTCGAGCTCGAGCTCACGTCGGTCAGAACGGACCACCTCCGGACGCTGGTCGACGACGTCGGGATCATCCAACACGCCACCGGTGTGATCCCGAGCTGGGAAACGGGCTACTGCGTCGACGACGTCGCGCGGCTCGCGGTCGTCGCGCTCGAACTGAGCGGCCGCACGCCCGATCGTCAGTGGACACCGGTCCTCCACCGCTCGCTCGCGTTCCTGCAGTTTGCGACTGGGCCCGCAGGCACTGGGATGCGGAACTTCATGGGCTACGACAGACGCTGGCTCGACGAGCCGCATGTCGGCGACCATGTCGGCAGAACGGTCTGGGCCCTCGGCGAGATTCTCGCGACCGCCTGGATACCTGCACTCTCGAGTCCCGCTCGGACGCTTCTCGACGCACTCGTGCCGTCACTCCGCAGAGACCTCTCGTTGCGCACAGCCGCCTACACGGTTCTCGGCCTCGCCCGCCTCGATCCCGATCGTCTCGACCACGACGCGAGAGTGCTGCTCGAACGGCTCGTCGAGCAGCTCGCCTCCGCCTATCGCGAGTCAGCAGCAGGTTCGTGGCTGTGGTTCGAGGACCGCCTCACATACGACAACGCGCGGCTCTCCCAGGCGCTCATCGTCGGAGGCGCGGCACTTCGGCGCCCCTCCGACGTCGCGATCGGGCTCGAGTCGCTCGCCTGGCTGGGCGACGAGTGCGGCCTCGACGACGGCAGGCTGCGCCTGCCGGGCCATCACGGACGCGACCGCGATGAGCCCGCGCCCGGCGAGGGAGACGAGCAGCCGCTCGACGCGACCGCGTTCGTCGAGGCCGAGCTCGCAGCACTCGTGGCGACGGGGGACGGGGAACACGGATGGCGCGCGCGCAACGCGTTCGATTGGTTCCTGGGTCGCAATCGGCTCGACCGCCCGCTCTACGACTTCGCGACCGGAGGCTGCAGCGACGGTCTCGGCGAGTCCGACCTCAACGAAAACGAGGGCGCCGAATCCACCCTCGCCTTCCATCGCGCCCAGCTACTGCTGGATGCCGCCGCGCTCCCGGCCGCCGACCGGCGCAGGATCCGGGTCAAAGCCGCGTGAGGTCAGACCACGAGGTGTTCCGGCGCTACGTCGGTAACCCGATCCTGACCGCAGCGAACTGGAGCCAGCCGGTCAACGCGGTGTTCAACCCCGCGGCGGCGCTCGTCGACGGTGAAACCGTCGTGCTTGCGCGCGTCGAGGATCGCCGAGGAATCTCCCATCTCGGCGTTGCTCGATCGGCGGACGGCCTGACTGGATGGTCGATCGCTGCGGAGCCGTTCCTGGCGCCGGCCGACGGGGTCGAAAGCGAGCAATGGGGCTTCGAAGACCCTCGGGCGGTCTGGGTGGCCGAGCTCGAGCGCTGGCTGATCACGTGCACGGCATACGGTCCCAGCGGCCCGGCCGTCTATCTCGCGGCGACGACGGATTTCCGGACGGTCGAGCGAATGGGAATCATCTGCCAGCCGGAGGACAAGAACGCGGCGATTCTCTCCGAGCGGGTTGACGGACAATGGATTCTCTTCCACCGCCCGATGACGTCGTACGGCGGCTCACGCGGCGAGGTCGTGCTCTCCAGGTCGGACGACCTGACGAACTGGGGCACGCCGGAACAAGTCCTCCAGCCTCGGGAGGGCGCCTGGTGGGACTCGCTTCGTATCGGCATCGGCCCGCCACCACTTCGCACGGACGACGGCTGGCTGGTGATCTACCACGGTGTCAAGGAAACCGTTGCCGGCACCATCTATCGCGTCGGTCTGGCGTTGACCGCTCTCGAAGATCCGGCGCGCGTCCTGCACCGTGCCCCGAACTGGGTCCTCGGGCCCTCCGCCCCATACGAACGCGAAGGCGACATTCCGAACACCGTGTTCCCCTGCGGGCTGGTGCACGACCCGAAGTCCGGCGAGGTCAGGCTGTATTACGGAGCAGCTGACACCACGATCTGCGTGGCGACGGCACAGCTCGCAGACCTGCTCGACGCCGTTCGTGCCGACTGACTCAACTCGGCAGCCGCCTGACCCATCCGGGCTTCCGTGATGCGAGAGCATGCCGCCCGGCCCCGAAGGCTTCCGGACGCAGCGCGAAACGAGCGTCCGGCATAGGACTACCTGGGGTCAGGCAGCACGCGCACGCGCGGGCAGGGCGCCCATCGGCCGAACCTAGGTCGACGCGATCGCGCGCCAAAGACCCTCGTACTCGATGACGAGCCCCTGCCGGTCGACCGCTAGCTCGGCCTCGAACTCGTCTTGGGTGTAGCGGTACCGGTCTTCCCGGTTTCACGAAGCACGTGCCCGCTGACGCCACTATGTGCTTCGGGCCCAGCCCTATGCTCGTCTGGACACGCCAGCCGAAGTACGCGACCGCCCGATGGAGCGTCCACTCGACCCTTCTCGTCTCGGAGACCACCTCGATCGGCTCTACCGGGCCGCGTGGGCGCTCTCGGGCTCGCGCGAGGACGCCGAGGACCTCGTCCAGGAAACCTACGCGCGCGTGCTCGGACGCACGCGCCTGCTCCGCAACGAGGACGACCTCGGCTACCTCCTGCGCGCGCTGCGCAACACCTTCCTCAACCAGAAGCGTGCCGAGAGCCGCCGGCTCCGGCCCGACGCGTTGCCCGACCAGCTCGACCTCGTCGCCGACCCCCATGCGCTTCAGCCGCAGGCCGCACTCGAAGCCGCCGAGCTCTACGCGGCGATCGCCGCGCTTCCAGGTGACTTCCGCGACGTCCTCGTGGCCGTCGACGTCACCGGCCTCTCCTACAAGGAGGCAGCGCGGGCGCTGCGCATCCGCGAAGGCACTGTGATGAGCCGCCTCTACCGGGCTCGCCAACAGGTGGTGCGCCGAGTCGAAGGCGGCGCAACCTGAAGCTCAACGCGCCCGATCAGTCCCCTGTGTCGACGCGTCCGACGAGCACCTTCTCACCAGACGAGGTCTGATCTCCGTCGGCCCGCTCGCGCGTGACGGTCAGCGTCGGGAAATCCTCCGGCGATACGCCCGCCCAGAGCGTGACCCTCCGGCCCTCGTTGAACGTCCCGACTGGCACGAGCACCCCGGCGGCGTTTCGCAGCCACGCCTCGTAGAAGCGCCCCGCGTCGAGGCGGGGAAGTCCCGTGGCGTCGAGCTCGATTCGCCATCCCGACGAGGTCTTTGTGAGCGTCGCCTCGCCTGTGGCTCCGGGCGACAGGTTGGTCGATGCGAGGGCCGTGTGGAAGCTCTCGGCGGAGGTGCCCGAACCGAGCACGCCCACGCCCACCGCCACGGCGACGACCAGCGCGGCGGTCGTGGCGGCGCCGGCCAGCACGAGACGACGGGGTGACCGCCCACGGCGTGGACGTCGCTGAGCCTCGATGCGCGCGCGCAGGGCGGCGGGCGCCTCGACCCCTTCTGCAGCGCTCCGCGTGAGCGCGACCGCCCGCTGCTGCTCGGCGAGTCTGCCGGCAAGCTCCGAGGACGCAGCCACTCGCGCCTCGAGGGCGAGACGCTGTTCGGGTTCGAGCGACCCGTCCGCGAGCGCCGCCAGCTCGACGACCTCCTGCGCGTGGTCTTCCACTTCCCGACGACGTCTCATAGATCCCAAGTCTTAACGACCCCGGACAGGCGTGGCTTATTCCCGCCTGCGACGTGAGTTTCACACGCGCGGTCGACGCGTCCGCGTCAGGAATGGAGACCCGCTCGCCGTCGAGCGGAGTGGCGGCTGGCCGCAGTCGTCTGGACCGGGTGCACGAGCGTTTCGCGACTCCCCATCTCCTGGGCAGGGGGTCGCGCTCGATCGCGGCCTAGCGCTCACCGGGCGGGAATAGACGCCGGTCGCCGGTGTCTCTACCGGACGACAGGACACATCTACTCCGAAAGGAAGCCATGAGGAACTTCATTCGACTCCACGACTCGCGTGCAGTACGGCCCGCGCTGTTGGCGGTCTCGGCGGCGGCCGCGATCGCCGCCATCGGCGGCACGGCAGGGACCGCGGCGGGACACGGCACCGCGTCCGCCCACTACGCCCACAAGGCGTCGCATCTGCGGCAGGCGGCGGCGTTCAACGAGCCGCAGCTCGCGCATCGCGAGCTGGCGATCGAGGGAACCAATGCGGGCGACAGGCTCGCGCTTCGCCTGCAGAGCGGCAACCCGGCGGTTCTGCAGGTCGACGTCGGTGACGACGGTTCGGCGGACTTCAGCTTCGCACGCGCCGAGATCGCCAGGATTTCCGTCGACGCCGGGAACGGCGACGACGCCGTGCGCATCGACGAGAGCAACGGCGCCTTCACCAACACCATCGCGACGACGATCGACGGCGGAAACGGAGACGACAACCTGGTCGGAGGAGCCGGCGCCGGCACACTGCGGGGCGGCAACGGGAACGACATCCTCGCCGGAGGCTCGGGCGCCGAAACGCTCGAGGGCGGTAACGGCAACGACTCGATCGACGGAAACGGCGGCAACGACGTTGGGCTGCTGGGCAACGGCAACGACACGTTCGTCTGGGATCCCGGCGACGGGAGCGACATCGTCGAGGGTCAGAACGGCATCGACACGATGCTCTTCAACGGGGCCAACGGCCCCGAGCAGGTCGACCTGGCGGCGAACGGTGAGCGGCTGCGCTTCTTCCGCACCCAGGGCACCATCACGATGGACACCGACGGCGTCGAGACGGTCGACTTCAACGCCCTTGGCGGCGCCGACCTCGTCACCGTCAACGACCTGAGCGGCACCGACGTCCGCAACGTGAACGTCGACCTCGCAGGCGCCCTTGGCGGCGCCACCGGCGACAACGCGGCCGACCGCGTCGTCCTCAACCCCACGAACGGCAACGACACGATCCGCGTCAACGGAGACGCAGGCGCCGTGAAGGTGAGCGGTCTCCCCGCGACCATCGACGTGCTCCATCCGGAGCTCGCCAATGACCGGCTCGAGATCAACACACTCGGGGGCGGGAACAAGGTGGACGCGGGCGGCTTGGCGGCCGGTGCGATCCAGCTCCTCGTGAACGGCGTTCCACTCCCGTAAAGCGACCATGCGCGGCAAAAGGCGGGGCCTCCTTCACTGGGGGCCCCGCTGGCCCACGCTAGCCTCGCTCCTCCGAATGCGGTGGCGGCAAGCCCGCCCGTAGCTCTTGTCGCCGCCGGACTTGGTTACCCGGTCTGCGCAGCCGGCGCGCGCGTGCCGGACAGGATCGGACTGTCGCGCCGGAATCCCCAGATGGCGCAGTAGATCCCGAGGAACGCCTCCCAGATGAACTCCGGGATGACCAGGAGGCTCACCGGGCCGGTTTGTTCCCACCAGTCGAACAGGACGCCGAAGTTCCCGAACAGGAGGAGCGGCCCGCCGATCAGTCCGAGCCACGCCATGCGGCGCGGCACGAGGCCGGACTTGTACATCAGGTAGCCGAGGATCAGCCCGTTCCCCCACGGGACGATGAGCCCGGGGCCGAGCAGGAACGTCCAGTCCTTGAGCGCAGCCAGCGTGAAGGCAGCCTCGTCCGCGCCTGGAAGGTCATGCCGCAGACTCACGACCCCGAGCACGAAGATGATTCCGGCCGCGATGAAGACGCACTCGATGATCCGAGCGGCGACGTAGCCGATCGCGAGCGCCTCGTTCTGACGCCGCGCGATCGGGTAGAGGACGACGGCCGTTCCGACGTTCGAGAGGATGAGCAGGAGCTCCAGGAAGGCTCCCAGATAGATCTGGTTGTCCTTCCCGCCA
This sequence comes from uncultured Actinomycetes bacterium, assembly GCA_963748255.1. Classification (GTDB taxonomy): domain Bacteria; phylum Actinomycetota; class Thermoleophilia; order Gaiellales; family Gaiellaceae; genus Gaiella. Next base: position 348,538 of record CAVVIL010000015.1, read on the forward strand.
CCCGCGATGTAACCGACTGGATCGTCGAGAACGGGCTGGAAGAGTGCGAGCGCACCGATCGACGTGATGAACGTGATGATGAAGAGCACGCCGAAGATCCGTGCGTGCCTCTGATCGTCGTTCATCCTGACCGGCTCTCCTCCCGAGGAGCTCGACTGCCCGTCACCCTAAGCGTCTGCCGATTCGCGTTCAAACGATGCCGCGCTGCGGCACGCGCAGCGCGCGGAAGCCTGGGTACACACCGCGTGGCTCAGCGATTGTGGTTGACGACCTCGACGTTGTGCCCGTCGGGGTCGAGCACGAAGGCGCCGTAATAGCCGGTGTGGTAGACCGCGCGCTCGCCGGGCGCGCCGTGGTCCTCGTAGCCGCCGGCGAGCGCCGCCGCGTGGAACGCGCGCACGGTCGCGTCGTCGCCGGCGGGAAAGGCGAGATGGACGTGCTCGGTCAACGGCCGCTCGTCGTCGATCAGGGAGAAGCTGTAGTCCGGGCCGACGAACTGGACGCGGGCCGGCTCGTCGTCGCCGAGCGCGATGCCGGCGTACGGAGCGATCGTCGCGTAGAAACGACGCGACGCCTGAAGGTCGTGGACACGGATCCACAGGTGGTCGATCCGCCCGTCCGGGACCGCCTGGCTGCGCTCGCCGTGGACGGCCTCGACGCTGTTGCCGTCCGGATCGAGCAGGAAGCCGCCGTAGTACGTCGGCCCGTACCGCGGGCGCGGGCCCGGGGCGCCGTCGTCCCGGTGGCCGGCGTCGACGCCCGCCTGCCAGAAGGCGTCGACGTGCGCGCGGTCCGGCGCGCGAAAGCCGATATGGAGCCCGCGCGTGACCGGGTGGTCGCGGTCGGTCGGGCCGATGCCGAAGTCCTCCCACTCGACGAGCTCGGCGTCCGCATGGGTCGGCTCGACCCCGAGCACCGACAGCACGGTGCGGTAGAAGCGCTCCGACGCCGCGAGGTCGGAAACGGCGACCACTACATGATCAAACACGGCTCCGAGGCTACCGCTGCACTGCGGGCGTGTCGGATGAAGCCCCACAGCCGCGTTTCGACGAATCGAAATCTCCTTCCGCGAACGCGCAAGTTTTGCCCGCCCGGCGCATCTATCGAGGTGAGAGCCGGGTACCAGGCCGGGCAGTGAGTGGGGGTACTTACCTCGCCTGCGTTCCCGGCTCTCCTTCCAGTTCAGCGGTTCGTCGTCCCGGAGACTCGGCTGCTGAGCAGCGGATCTATCCGGACGAGCCGAGCGGCCGTTTACAACAGTGGCTCGTCTTCTTACGCTGTGGTCATCCGCTCGAGTTGGCGGCGGCGTGGTTCGAGAGGGGGAGACCTCGTGGCAAGGCTTCTGGCGATGTGCGTTCTGCTCGTCGCGTTCGCGGCTCCGGCGGCGCTCGCGGCCGACCCGACTCCGGCGGATTTCAAGAACGCCGCGAAGTACTGCAAGGCAGTCCGGACGTCGAAGGGCGTCGAGGCGTTCGGCACCCAGTACGGGACGAACACGAACAAGAAGAACGCGTTCGGGAAGTGCGTCTCTCAGACGGCGAAGGCGAAGGCCAGCAAGCGCGAGGACGCCAGCAACGACGAGGCCGAGTCGAAGGCGACGGCTGACTGCAAGAAGCAGCAGGCTGCTGACGCGGCGAAGTTCGCGAAGGACTACAAGAACTTCGGGCAGTGCGTGAAGGCCGGCCAGGCCGACGACGACTAGATCCGCACTCGAACGAGACGCTTTTCAAGTTCCGGCGCCGCTCAACCCCCTCGAGCGGCGCCGGATTCACTTCTCCGGAGCTCGCTGGGCCGGATGTCCGCAGCGAGCTTGCGAGTCTCCTCGAGGCTGAACCGGCCGAGCCGCCACCGCTCGACCGGACGCTCGTTCTCGACGGCACGGCTCCCTGGGTGTAGAACGGCTTCATGCCCATGGTCCACAGCGGACACAAGACGCTCGTGCGCTACCCGGACGGCACGTCCAAGGTCATCACCCTCTACGTCCGCCCCGTCGAAGGCCAGATCATCGCCCACGGTTGGGAGGTCGCGAACGTCGCGCCCAACGAGGACGATGGCGCTGGAGTCTCGGTCGAGTACCAGATCTCGGTCGCGCGCCCGGCGACCGAGGAGTCTCCGCAGAAGGCGTCGACGGCGAACAAGGATCTCGCCCGTCGCTTCTACGAGGAAGCCTGGGGAAGCGGGAAGCTCGAGGTGATCGATGAGCTCTTCGCCGACGATTACGTTCGGCACGACCTCCGCCCCGGCGAGCCGCTGCCCGGACCGGAGGGCATGAAGCGCATCACGGTCGACTTTCGAGCCGCGTTTCCGGATCTCCGCTTCGAGGTCGGTCTCTTGCTCGCCGAGGACGATTTCGTCGTCGCGCGGTGGACGGCGTCAGGTACGCATGCCGGTCGTTGGGGAGACGTCGAGCCAACGGGCCGAACGGCCACCTTCTCGGGCGTCAACATCTTCCGCTTCGCGAACGGGAAAGTCGTCGAGATCTGGAATCACCGCGACGATCTCGGGTTGCGCGAACAACTCGGCGCACCGATGTACGCGGGTGCGCGCACAAGCGACTGACGCGCGCCATCCCTGCGAGACCAGACGGGCGAACGAACGTGAGAGCCGTCGTCCATGACACGTACGGCCCTCCCGAGGTCCTGCGACTCGACGAGGTCGAGCGCCCCACCCCGAAGGAAGACGAGGTCCTCGTCAGGGTCCACGCCACGACCGTCACGCGGTCGGACTGCGGCTGGCGGAAGCCGCATCCCTTCTTCTCTCGTGTGTTCACGGGCCTCCGACGCCCGAAGTACAGGACTCTCGGGATGGAGTTCGCGGGAGAGGTCGAGGAGGTCGGCGCTGCCGTTCAAGAGTTCGAGGCTGGAGACCGCGTCTTCGGCGTCAAGAGCTACGGCGCCAACGCCGAGTACCTCTGCATCGGCGAGAGGCATGGGCTGGCGCACATGCCGGCCGGCTTCACGTTCGAGGAGGCCGCAGCGGGCGTCGACGGTGGCTGCATCGCGCTCGAGTGCCTCCGTCGTGCCGGCGACCTCGAGGGGAGAAGCATCGTCGTCTACGGCGCCTCTGGCTCCATCGGGACGGCGGCCGTCCAGCTCGCGAAACACTTCGGCGCGCACGTGACGGCCGTCTGCAACGGGAAGAACGTCGACATCGTCCGCTCGCTCGGCGCCGACGAGGTGATCGACCATGAACGCGAGGACTTCACGAAGAACGGCGAGACGTACGAGGTCGTGCTCGACGCGGTCGGCAAGCACTCGTTCCGGCGGTCGCGGCGGTCGCTCAAGCCGGGCGGCACGTTCGTCGAGACCGACCTCGGGTTCCTGTGGCACGTGCCGCCCGTCGCGCTCGCGAGCCGCTGGGTCGGCAGCAAGCGCGTGACCCTTCCGATCCCGAAGTACTCGAAGGACGACGTCCTGCTGCTCGCGCAGTTGATGGCGGCTGGGACGTACCGCGGAGTCATCGACCGCCGGTACCCGCTCGAGGACGTCGTCGAGGCGACCCGCTACGTCGAGACCGGCCAGAAGACCGGCAACGTCGTCCTCACCGTGACATGAGTGCGGCCTTGCACCAGCGTGCGGGCCGTGAGCCTGCGTGACCCGACACGCTGGACGCCGAGGCAAGCGGGGAGCATCATGGCCAGCACTGCGATTTCACCGAGCAAAGCGCGCGCACTGTGAAGCGAGTCGAAGCAGCTCACCGGTACGACGTCGCCGTCGAACGCGGTTTTGCCTTCATCACGGACACCGCGAACTGGTCGACGTACTGGCCCGGGTTCGTGCGCCTCGAGGACGGCTCGAGCTGGGGAGCCGTCGGCGACACGGCGCGGCTGACGACGCGGCTGCTGGGGCGCGAACGCGAGTTGACCATGACGATCACGGCGTTCGAGCCGAATCGGCTCGTGACCTACACCAGCACGCAGCCCGGCCTGCCCGACGCACGGCATGAGCGCCACTTCGAGCCCGACGCCGAGGGCTTCGTGTACCGGCTCGTCGTCGAGTACGAACCGCGCGGCGGGATCGCCGGCCTCTTCGACCGGGTGCTGCTCGACCGCGGAATCCGGCGCGCGTTCCAGAGCACCTTCGACGCTCTGGAGCGAGAGCTCGCGGTTCCCGACCAACGGCCGTGACACCGCGTGTGCTGATCGTCGGTGCCGGCATCGCCGGCTAGCGCTTGCCCGCGCCCTCCGGCAGCGGGACATCACGCCCGAAGTCATCGAGCGGATGCCCGAGTGGGAGACGAGCGGCGCCGGCCTGTACCTGCCGGGCAACAGCGTCCGAGCGCTCCGCGGGCTCGGGCTCTGGGAGGAACTGGCTGCTCGCGCGAACCCGATCGTGAGGCAGCGGTTTCTCGACCACCGCGGCCGCGGGCTCGCCGACATCGACGTTCGCAGCTACTGGGACGGTGTCGCAGGCTGTGTCGCGATCCGCCGAGCGGCGCTGCACGAGGCCCTCCGCGCGGGGAGCGCTGAGGTTCCGCTGCGACTCGGCCTCTCGGCGACAGAGCTCGATGACGACGGCCAGGCGAAGCGGGTGCGCTTCTCCGACGGCTCGGCCGGCGCCTACGACCTGGTTGTCGGCGCGGACGGTGTCCACTCGACCATCCGTGGCCTCGCAGTCGGCGGTCCCTCCGCCCGCCATGTGGGACAAGCGAGCTGGCGATTCGTCGCGGAGGGATTCCCCGAGATCGACGACTGGACGGTCATGCTGGCCCGAGGCCGCGCCTTCCTCACCGTCGCGCTCGGCGAGGGCAGCGTCTATTGCTATGCCGACGTCAACTCGAGCGAGATGGCCGACGTTCGTGGACCCGAGTGGCGCGAGCTGTTCGCCGACTTCGCCGACCCGGTGCCACGCCTGGTGCAGCAGGCCGGCGACGCGTACTTCGCCCTGATCGAAGAGGTCGCGCCACCGGCCTGGTCGGCGCGTCGCGTTGTGCTCGTCGGAGACGCCGCGCACGCGAGCTCGCCGAACATGGCCCAGGGCGCGGCAATGGCGCTCGAGGACGCCCTCGTCCTCGCCGAGGCGCTCGCGACGAGCCAGGACACGGACGAGGCGCTGAGCGAGTACCAGCGACGGCGCGCCGCCCGGGTCGCATGGGTACAGGATCAAACCCATCGCCGAGACCGCACGCGAAGCCTGCCTCCGATCCTCCGCAACCTGACGCTGCGCCTCGCGGGCGAACGCATCTACCACTCGAACTATCGACCGCTCCGTGACCCGCTCTAGCGCCCGTTGCTCGACGCGTGACGCTCCGGGTGTGGAGCGTTGGAATCGGCGGCCGCGGCTCGCCCCGCCTCGTTGCCTCTCGTGGACCTCAGCCCACGCGGACGACCCGGTCGTTCTTGGTGACGCAGGTCGCTGCGCCCGAGTTGGCGACGACAACCCGGTCGCACGCCCGTTCGGCGGTGGAGGGTGCTGAGAGCACGGGGCGTCCGACGAACCACAGCGTCGCGACGCCGAGCGCGATGACGAGCACGAGCAGCACGATCCCACTGTTGATGAACGGGCGGCCTTCCTCCTCAGAGCCGAAGGCGTCGTCCTTGATTCCGTACGTGGTGACCGGTTGGCGCGCAACCGGCTGCCGCAATGCGCTCATGACGTTCCCCCTCTAGTTGTGCGGTGCTTCATAGGCGCTTCGGGCCTGCAGGCCCGGTCCTTGAGTCGCTCGTTCGAGGGAAAGCGCCATCGGGGTGCACGATGCTGCGTGGCAAGGCCGAGGCTCAACCGCTTTCCGGGGCGGTTTCAGTGGGTGTCAGACGCGTCACGGCAGGTGCCGCTTCCGGGTCTCAAAGGGCGCAGGATCCGGCCTTGCCGACCTGGAGCCTGACCCGGGGGAGGACGCCTCCGGGTGAGTCAGCGACGGCGCTCGTCGGGCCGGTACGGCCGGTGGCGCTTGGCGTATGTGCGCGCGAAGCGCCCGTCCTGCCGTGCTGCCCAGATCAGGGCCGCGAGCCAGACCAGGACGCCCAGCGCGGACAAGACGGCGCTCACCCAGATCACCGTGTTCATGTTCTGCTCTTACCCGTTGGCCCTCGCGGCCAAGAGTGGCTCAGCCGGCCAGCGCTCCTGCCTATCTCGGTCGTTCCAGATCGAGGAGTGTCGGCTGCAGGCGGTCGGTCCGGCGTTGTGACGCACCTTCGGAATAGCGATGGGAAGATTTTTTCGTCTTTCTCCGTCTCAGATCTCGGAATCCGACCAAGTCTTTACATTCGAACCCTTGACAGATCGGTATCCGAACCTCTACTCTCTGACACGGAAAGGAACCAGACCATGTTGAATACCTTCAAGCCAACCACGTCCCTCGCCCAAGCGGCCGATGCCGCTGCGGGTCAGCCCATCCGGCACACGCCGGCCGGCTTCCCGTTCAGGTCGGGGTACCGCAAGGCCCTCGTGGAGAGGCAAATGCGCTAGATCGCTGGCGCAGAGCAGCTTCTCGAGGGCGACCCGATGGGTCGCCTTCGTCGTTTCGGAGGCGAACGATGTCAGACCGAGAAAGAGGTGATGCCCAGCTTGAAGAAACATGAGATCGAATCGAGGCCCCGCTCGAGAGAGAAAGGCTCTACGCGTTCGCGCGAAAATATGTCCGGAGATATGAACTTGTATTTTCCGTGCAATTTTCCAGAACGGACTGAGGGTCGGGCTCCAGAGCCCCTCCACGTAGGACGGCGACCCGTCGCGCTTGCGCAGCCGGAGGTCGACGATCCAGGGTCGAAGGGTGAGCGAGTGGCATGGAAAACAGCGCCGTCGACTGGACGGACGCGACAGAGGACGGACGCCTGCGCGCCACTGCGTCGATCTCCCCTGGAGGGGAGATGGATGGAGGGCGATGCGCCCGACGCCCGTGGCCGTAGCTCAGCCGGTAGAGCGCCCGCCTGAAACGCGGGGCGCCGCAGGTTCGATTCCTGCCGGCCACATCGCACGAAGGACGCGACCGACGCGTTCCGCCCGAGGAAGGACTGCCACCGGCGCGGTACCCCGTCTCGAAAACGGGCGGCTCTCACGGGCTTGGGGGTTCGACTCCCTCTCCTTCCGTCTCGGCTCCGTAGCTCAACAGGCAGAGCTCCCGGCTCTTAACCGGGCGGTTGCAGGTTCGACGCCTGCCGGGGCCCTATTCTCAGATCGCGCACCCGAGCTGGCGTGCGCCGCGCGTCCCCGCAAGACGCACGCCGGGACGCGCGCTCGGAGGCATGGCCGAGTGGTAAGGCAGCGCCCTGCTACGGCGTAGGCGCGTCGAGCGCGTCCGCAGGTTCGAGCCCTGCTGCCTCCGTCCCTTTCCGCCCCGTAGCTCAGTGGAAGAGAGCAGTGGGCTTCGAACCCACGTGCGCCCGTTCGAGTCGGGCCGGGGCGTCTCGTAGCACCATCGACCGCGGGTAGCTCAATTGCGGAGAGCGCCTCTCTTACAAAGAGGAGGTTGGGGGTTCGAGTCCCTCGCCGCGGATATGCCCTTGAAGCTCAGCTCGGCAGAGCAGCCGCCTTGTAAGCGGAAGGCTGTCGGTTCGATCCCGACCTGGGGCTCTCATCCCCTCGTAGCCCAACATGGCAGAGGCATCCGGCTCAGACCCGGACCAGTCGTGGTTCGAATCCACGCGGGGGGACTCACGATGCGACGTCGTTCAAATGGCAGGACGCCCGGCTGTTACCCGGTCAACGCTGGTTCGACCCCAGCCGTCGCAGCTCATTCCTCGGTCGTCTAACGGCAGGATCTTCGGCTCTGAACCGAAGGATGCGTGGTTCGAATCCCGCCCGAGGAGCTCGATCTTACGGACGAGGACATGGCGTCCATGCGGTCTCCAACACCGCCGGAGAGGGTTCGATTCCTTCCGTCCGTGCTCCACACGCCCCGGTCGTCTAGTCGGCCAGGATGCCGGTCTCTCACACCGGTGACGCGGGTTCGAACCCCGCTCGGGGCGCTCCTCGATGCGACCGTGGTGTCAGGTCGGAAGCACACGGCGTTGCCAGCGCCGCGGACCGGGTTCGAGTCCCGGCGGTCGCTCTCGATGGGGCTCTTGGTGGCCAGGATGGTGGCTTGCATCCACCCGAGCGGGGTTCGATTCCCCGGGGCTCCACTCATTCCGCAGATCGAGAACCGCTCCCGCGGTTCTCGATCGCGAGAATCCCTGAAGGCGTCCCCTGTCGGGGCCGCAACTGCCGCCCGACGCCACCGCTCGGTTGTCGGTCGCAGGACACACGCTCTCGGACGCGCCTGGTGGCGCGGCTCGGCTGTCTCCCGGGTGGGGCGGGTTCGACTCCCGTCGAGAGCGCTGACTCGTCGTAGCTCAGCGGATCGAGCACCACCCTGCGACGGTGGGGGACGGAGGTTCGAATCCTCCCGACGAGATACGACGACGACGGGCCGGCTGGGCAGGCGCCGCTCTGATATGGCGGTCGAGCGTGGTTCGATTCCACGGTCGTCGATCTCCCCGTAGCTCAGCCGGAAGAGCAGAGGGCTTCTACCCCTCGTGCGCAGGTTCGAGCCCTGCCGGGGAGCTCGGAAGTGACTGGTCGTAGGGGAGATGGCCACCCCACCGACTTCGGGCGTCGGAGATCGCAGGTTCGAATCCTGCCGACCAGATCCTCGCTCTCTCGAGAGAGAGCGGCGCGCGGTAGAGGAGCGGCTGTCCTCGCGAGCCTCATGAGCTCGAGACCGTGGGTTCGAATCCCACCCGCGCTATCGACAGGAACGGCTCGCCGACGGGTGAGTCGGGAAGTGACGGAACAGGGCTGTGCAGAGCGCGGGCCCTAACGTGCAGCTGGGCCGACAAGCCTCCAGGGCCAACCGGTGAGGAGGTGGCGGCGTCGCAACGACGCAGGCAGGACTGCCGAAAGGTACAACAGCTGGCTCCGGGGCCATCGGACGGTAACGTCTCTGCCCCCGGTTGCGGGGAACCGATCCCGCCTTCCAATTTCTCTTGGCGGCCGTGATGTAACGGCCAGCATCCGGGGTCGTGAGCCCCGCAGTGTCGGTTCGAATCCGACCGGCCGCCTCGTTTCACCCTGCGGACGCCGAGCACCGGCGAGCTCAGCGCGCTGTAACCGCGTCGCCAATGGCTGTGGTGGTTCGACTCCACCCGTCCGCACTCGACTCGACCGCGAGAAAGGAGGCGTGTCGCATATGCGTCGTTCACATCGACCTGGGTCCCGCTCGCGGACATCCGCCTCCGTGACCGTGGTCTCGACCGCACCAAGATCGAGCGCTACCGCGTGTGGCTCGAGGAGGGTCGCGAGCCGCCGCCGGTGCGCCTGACGCGTGCCGGCGAGACGTTCTACGTCCGGGACGGCCGCCACCGGATCACCGCCGCCCGCGTTGCGGGCCACGTGCTGATCGAAGCGGACGTTCGAGATTCCTGAAGACCACTGCGGGGGCGGCGCGGCCGCCGCTCCCGCACGACAGACCGCCCCCGATCATGCAGCACCAGGGGACGCACGGGCCCGTAGCAGGAGCTCAGCACGTGCACCTCGCGTCGGCGTGGTAGCGCCGGCAACGGAACGCGGGGACGACATCGTGGGTGCAACTCCCACCGGGTCCATCTCGTCGCGGGCCGGAGCGGCCCGGTTATCTGGAGACAAGGCGGTTCGATCCCGCGTCCGGATCGCACGAACACGACCGCGACGAGCAGAACGAGGCTGCGGGCCGGAGCATGCCGGTTATCGCATGAAGCGACAGGTGCGGGTTCGAATCCCGTCCCGGTCCGCGAGGCCCGGGTAGCTCAACGGTAGAGCAGTTGCCGGTCTGCATCACCACGACCGCAGCCTCGCCGAGGAATGCCCCAGCACACCGGCCTGCGGGCCGGAGTGGAGCGGTTATCAGGGAGAGCGCCCGGCCTCGGCCGGGAGGCGCGGGTTCGAGTCCCGCCTTCGTAGCTCAGTGCAACAACGCCGCCCCGCACATCACGACCGCAGGCTCGACACGACCGAGAGGAGGAGCGCATGTCGTACCTGGTCCAGTACCTCCCCCGCGCGTGCGCTCCCGTCCGGAAGCTCCGGGGTGCTCGCGTCGACGAGCAGATCCCACTCAACCACCCGGGCTACCACGGCGGCGCGTACGTCCACGTGTTCGTCGAGGACACATCGCGACGCCGATTCCGACGTGACGGCTACCCGTCGCCGCGGTTCCGGCTCGAGATCGCGGACTGCGCGAACCACATCCGCCTCGAGTTCGACGTCGAGACGCCGGGCGGCCGCGAGAACTCGCTGTACAAGATCGAGACGCTCATTTCCTCGCTCCGGCGATTCCAGGCCGGCCTGCAGGCGGAGGCCGAGCTTCGCGCCGAGCGAGAGGGAGCACGCACTCCGGCGGCCGTCTAACGGCCGCCGGCACAACCACCAGAGAGGAGGAGGCGAATGGCCTACCTGAAGCGCATCACGACGCGCCGACCTCCGCAGTCGGTGCCGATCCCGGGCTCGACGCAGGTGCCCAACTCGACCGGCGGCTACACGTGGTCGGTCGACGACTGGACACGACTCCGTCGGTTCCTCGTCCTCGGCTCCGAGGGCGGCACGTACTACGCGTCGGAGCGGACGCTGACACTCGCAAACGCCGACGTAGCCGCGCGCTGCATCGCGGCGGACGGCCTCCGTGCGGTCTCGACGATCGTCGAGGTCAGCGAGCGCGGCATGGCGCCGAAGAACGACCCGGCGCTGTTCGCGCTGGCGATGGCGGCCGGTCTCGGCGATGTCGAGACACGGCGTGCGGCGCTGGACGCCCTGCCCCGCGTCGCGCGAACGGGCATGCACCTGTTCCGGTTCGCACAGTTCGTCGAGGGCTTCCGCGGCTGGGGTCGGTCGCTCCGTCGCGGCATCGGCTCCTGGTACGCGGCACGGTCGGTCGACGCGCTCGCATACCAGGCGGTGAAGTACCGCCAGCGCGAGGGCGTGACGCACCGTGACCTGCTGCGTCTGGCCCACCCGGCAGCCGCGGTCGGCGCGGGCAACCCGACGCTCGACGTGTCGGACGGCCACCGGCGCCTGTTCGAGTGGATCGTGCGCGGCGGCGACCGCGACGGCCTGCCGCGCATCGTGGAGGGCTTCGCACGCGCGCAGTCGGCGGAGACACCGGCGGCGACGGCCGAGCTCGTTCGCGAGTACGGCCTGCCGCGCGAGGCGCTCAAGTCCGAGCACCTCACGTCGCCGCGCGTGTGGGAGGCGCTGCTCGACGACATGCCGTCGACGGCGCTCATCCGCAACCTCGCGACGATGACGCGGATCGGCCTGCTCGAGCCGGGCTCGGAGGCGACGCGCGTCGCCGTCGAGCAGCTGGGCAACGGCGAGCGGCTCCGACGGGCCCGCGTGCACCCGATCGCGGTGCTCTCGGCCCTGCGGACCTACGAGTCGGGCCGCGGTGCCCGCGGCCAGGGCGAGTGGACTCCGGTGCGGGAGATCGTCGACGCGCTCGACGCGGCGTTCTACGCGGCGTTCGAGGGCGTCGAGCCGGCCGGCACCCGGCTGCTGCTCGCGCTCGACGTGTCGGGCTCGATGCAGTCGGGCAACGTGGCCGGCGTCCCGGGCCTGAGCCCGCGCGACGCATCCGCTGCGCTCGCGCTCGTGACGGCCGCGACGGAGCCGAGCTGGCAGATCGTCGGCTTCTACGCGGGTCGTGACGGCTGGAAGGCCGGCGGTCGCCGCCGCCAGCGGTACGGCGGCGTGGACGGCCTCACCCCGCTCACGATCAGCCCGCGACAGCGGCTGACGGACGCCGTCCGGGCGGTCTCCGGCCTCCCGTTCGGCGCGACGGACTGCGCCCTGCCGATGCTGTACGCACGGGCGCAGAAGCTGGAGATCGACACGTTCGTGATCTACACCGACTCCGAGACCTGGTGGGGTGAGGTGCACCCGGCCCACGCCCTGCAGGAGTACCGGGCATGGTCGGGCATCGACGCCCGCCTGGTCGTGGTCGGCATGGTCGCGAACGAGTTCTCGATCGCGGACCCGGCGGACACGGGTCAGCTGGACGTCGTGGGCTTCGACACGGCGACACCGCAGCTGATCTCGGAGTTCGCCCGCGGTTCGCTCTGACGTCGGAGGGGCGGGCGCGTCCGCCCCTCCGATCACTCACGGAAGGAGGCAAGGAGATGACGGTTCCGTACCGCGCACACGTGAACGAGCGGACGCTCCTGAACCTGCCGGGCTTTCACTCGGGCGCCTTCGTCTACGTCTACGTCGAGGACACGAGCGAGCGCGGCCTCCAGTACGGCGAGTACTGCGAGCCGGGCTGCCTGTGCGGCTGCGTCGACAACTTCGAGCCGCACATGAGGCTCGAGATCTCGGACTGCGACAGGCGCATCTCGCTGAAGTTCGACCTGGACAGCGAGGGCTACCGCGAGAACTCGCTCCACAAGCTCGACACGCTCATCGCGGCGCTGCGCGTGTTCCGCGAGGCGCTCGTGAAGGAGTTCGAGCCGTACGACGAGCGTGCGCGCGCGCTCCGGGAGCTGAAGGAGCACCTGGAGGACGTCCAGGATGAACCACCGGGCGGGGCGGCCTCACGGTCGACCCGCCCCCTGACACCGTGGCCGAGAGGCGAGGCGCGCGCCTGCAAAGCGCGTACACGGCAGTTCGAGTCTGCCCGGTGTCTCTCCAGCTTTGGCGACGGCTTCCGGCTGGCCGATGCAGAGACGCTGCGGAGCGATAACCACACCGAGCTTCTGGGGCGATACTCCACACACGACGTACAGGTGGCTCCAAGCGCTCGGCCCACCGGGGGCCGCTGACTGCTGGATCGGAGAAGACTTTCAGCTCGTCGTGTCCGACCGCATGTACGCCGTCGTCGCAGACCACAGGGTGGCGCAGTTGGAGGCGACCCGCATCGACGAGTCCTACCTGTAGACACCGGATCACGCCGAGGCGTCGTATGGTGGGATGGTGAGAAGGCTCACGGTCGCCGCACCGACGCTCGTCGCGCTCGGAGGAACCGTCCTCGGGACAGTCGCCGACGAAGACGGTCGGGCCACAACCGGAATCGGCTTCCCGTCCAGCCATGAGCTGGCCCATGGGGCTGTTCCACTCGCGTGACGGCCAGCGTTTGGACGGGGCCACGAAGAGAAACACCCCCGAGATGTCGTCGCGGAGCGACATCGATGTGGCCGGCGTGCGCGTCGAGGCCCGCCACCTACCCGAGCTGGTAACCCGACTCCGGAGGGCCGGCGAGCCCTACGTCGCTCACAAGGTGCAGCAAGCGCTCGGCGCGAGGACGATTCACGTCACATTTGGGCCGTTCGAGCGCGAGGCGATCGTTCGTGCGATCGACGACAGACCCCGCAAGTTCTCCGAGCTCTACGCAGTGCTCCTCCGCGAACTCAAACAGCGGCCCGAGCTCGTCGATGACACACCGCTCAGACGTCCGGGACGAAGTCCTCTCCAGGCGGCACACGGTGTGCGCTCCCCACCGCGCCCCGAGAACGACGCGGCCGACGCCTCAACGGCCTGGAGCACCGGGACGGCCGAACGTCACCGTGACGAAAGACACACTGCTCGAGATCCTCCAGCAGTCGCTGGAGCGGACGAGGTCGAAGCCGCCACGGCCGAGCTACCAGCAGATCGCCGACGCCAACGACGTCAAGCGCACATGGGTGACACCGATCGTCAAATGGGCGGAGAACCACCCACAGACAGCGCTCCATGCCACCCGGGTGTCGCAAATCCCGGCGAGGTTCTCGACCATCGTCAGGGATTAGCGTCAGCTAATCGTCGGCGTTGCCAGTCAGCGGCGGGAATGCGTTGACCAGCACGAACGCAGTCGGTGATGGCGAACGGCACAGACGATCGGACGCGACACCGATCGCGACGAGCTATCGCGCCGCGTAGTCGAGCTCGAGGAACTCGCTCACTTCGGGTACCCAGCGCTCCTCCACGAAAGCGAACGTGATCGGGGTGCCCGTTGTAGCGATCGTAGGCTGCTCGATCTGCGAACTCCATCAGGATTCCGAAGCGGTAGCCGTTCTTCGGGCTGACCTCGGCCAGCAACTCGAACGCCTCGACGCCCGGAATGGCTGCGAGGTGCGCCGCCGCCTGGAGGAAGTCACGCTCTTCCGCCGATCCTTCCTCATGCACGAGCGTGAACGCGACGGTATGTCGGATGCGGTTGGCGACCATCCGCTGAGACTACTGCCCGGTCGAGGGACACTCCCCGAGCACGCCGTCGCGGCCCGACAGCGCTCCTGCTCGAGCCCCGACGTGCATCCATGTGACTTGGATCGTCACGCTGTCGACCTCCCGTCCGATGCCCGTGGCCGTTGGACGGTCGGGCGGCGCGAACTCATGGCCCGCGCATCAGCGGCTCCCCGCACACTCGGGCAGGCGGCGGTGGGCGATCCTGGAGCACGACGAACGAGTACGTTTCACGGACGGTGCCCCGCCTTCGCACGATCGCCCTCGTCGCACTGGTCGTCGTCCTGACGGATGTCACATGGGACGGCAAGTCGCTTCGCATCTCGATCGGCTTGCCGGGACGACGGCGCCTCGTCCAGCTCGTCTTTCCGTAGCGCGACGCCTCGTCGGTTCCGCGCGTCCGAGCGGGCGAGCGTTACGATCGCGCCGTGGATCCGGCGACGAGATAGCGGTCCGGGCGCGGCGACCGCCGCGCACGTGAACGGCGCAGGCGCCGAGCTGCCTTCGAGGCGCCTCGGACGCTGCGTGCCACCGCTACGACTTGGAGGTTCACGGAATGGATCGGCAGAACCTGTTCTCCGACGCTTGGGACGGAGACGACGAGGAAGACGGGACTCGGCATCGAGTCTTCTGGCGGCCGGACGGACGCCCGAATGGGGGCAACGCTGTACGAACTTGCCCCCGACGCGTCTGGGATGCGGATGCACATGCACTTCGGGGCCGAAGAGATGTTCTTCGTCCTGAGTGGTCGTCCCGTCTTCCGGAACCAGCACGGCGAAGAGGAGCTGGCTCCGGGCGACGTCGTCTTCTGCCCCGAGGGACGTGCCGGGCTGCACACGTTCAGCAACCCCGCCGAAGAGCCCGCTCAGATCCTCGCGATCAGCGCCGGGAGCTTCCCGGACGTCGTCGCCTACCCCGAACACGGATACGCATGGGTGGCGACTCGTGATCCCGATCCCGAGCTCCTCGCGCGGGGCGGCGACCCCGGCATCATCACTCGCTTCGAGATCCCGATCGAGTAGATCGTTCGGCCGTTGTTCGGCAACCACGAGGAGGCCGCGAGAGCGGCCTCCTCGCTTGGTCCATGGGATCCAGGATGAGTGAGCAACGGGCTTCGAGCCCGGGCTCGGGTGACCGCCACATGGCCCAGGAGACTTGCGCTCCTTGCGAGACTGCAGCGGTGCCCGAGGATCACTTCGACGAGCACGTGGCGGAGCGCTTCGACGAGCGGTACGCCCATCAGGCCACGCCTGCCGTCGTCGATCCGGTCGTCGACTTCGTTGCTGATCTTGCCGGGGCGGGTGACGCGCTGGAGTTCGGTGTCGGCACCGGCCGGATCGCGCTGCCACTTGCCCAGCGCGGCGTCCGTGTGCACGGGATCGATCTCTCGGGGGCGATGGTCGCGCGGCTGCGCGTGAAGCCTGGCGCGGAGCAGGTCGCCGTGACAGTCGGCGACTTCGCCACGACGACTGTCGAGGGGATGTTCTCCGTTGTCTATCTGGTCGCGAACACGATCATGAACCTGACGACGCAGGACGAGCAGGTCGCGTGCTTTCGCAACGCCGCAGCCCACCTCGAGCCGAACGGGTGCTTTGTCATCGAGGTCCTGGTGCCGCGGTTACAGCGACTTCCGCCGGGCGAGAGATTCCAGCCGTTCGCCGTGGAACCGACGCACCTTGGCTTCGACGAATACGACGTTGTGCGGCAAGGCCTGATCTCGCACCACTACTGGATCGAGGATGGAAAGGTCGATGTGATCTCGCCGCCATTCCGCTACGTGTGGCCGTCGGAGCTCGACCTGATGGCGCGGCTCGCAGGAATGAGGCTGCGCGAGCGCTGGGGAGACTGGAGACGGGAGCCGTTCACCGCCGACAGCCCGAAGCACGTCTCCGTCTGGGAGAAGCCCGCGGCCGACGCCGCGCGGGCATGACGTTCTGGTGCTCGCGTTCGGTCGTGCCGCCCAGTGCCGGCACGCTGAATCCGGTCGGGTGAGAGCTCCCCCGAACTACACGTCGTCGATGGGCTCGACGACGAGCGTGCAGACGAAGCGCGCCATGCTGTCCCCTGCCGCGTCGTCGCGTAGGAGCCAATCGACGCCGCGGATGCGGTACGTCTCGTCGTCCACGATCAGGCGCCCGTCGATGTGGGGTTCGCCGGACTCGTTGTTGAAGCGGTACTCGGATTCGTCTGTCTCGCCGTCACGGCGGAAGACGAGTTGGAAGCGGGTCACGGTGCTCCTCCTCCCGCTCGACCGGCGCGGTGGCCGGGAGGGGTCAGGGCGGAGGCGAGCCGGTTGCTTACCTCGAGTGTACGCGGATTCGTCGGCCGTCTGGGGAGCCGCACGGCGCGTGGCGCCGACGGCGCGGACCGACTACTAGGCTGGGTGCGATGGCAGAGCCGGTGAAGGTGACGCTGTACAACGACGCGGGCTGCCCTTGGGGCTACTCCGCGAACCCCGCGTTCCGCGTGCTCGAGTGGCGCTACGGCGCGCAGCTCGAGTGGAGGCTCGTGCTGATCGGGCTCACGAACGTGGCGCAGGAGTACGTCGACCGGGGCTATACGCCG
This sequence comes from uncultured Actinomycetes bacterium, assembly GCA_963748255.1. Taxonomy (GTDB): domain Bacteria; phylum Actinomycetota; class Thermoleophilia; order Gaiellales; family Gaiellaceae; genus Gaiella. Next base: position 365,202 of record CAVVIL010000015.1, read on the forward strand.
CTGCGCTCGGCCGAGGGGTATGCGCGACGCTTCCGCCGGTTCGGCATGCCCCTGGCGCCGAACCCGCGGGCCCGGATCGTCGGTACCGGTCGCTCCTGTCGAGCGATCGTGGCGGTGCGCATGCAGGTGCCGGGGCTGGAGTGGGCCGCCTTCCGGGCGATGCAGTTCGGGTTCTTCACGACCACGCTGCTCCTCGACGACGACGAGGGAATCGCGGCCGCGCTGCGGGGAGTCGAAGGGATCGACGTCGACGGGGCGATCGCCGCAATCGAGACGCCGGCAGTGGAGGACGCGTACCAGCGGGACCGCGCCGAGGCACGCAGCGCCGCCGGCTCGGCCACCCAGCTGCAGAACAAGCACGCGACCACGGACGGGCCCGTTCGGTACACGGCCCCGTCGCTCGTGTTCGAGCACGCCGGCCGGCGACTCGAGGCCGGTGGCTGGCAGACGATCGAGGCCTACGACGTGATCGTCGCGAACCTGATCCCGGAGGGCGAGCGCCGAGAAGCGCCGGACGACCCGCGCGAGCTGTTGACCGCGTTCCCGGGCGGTCTCACGACCCAGGAGGTCGCACAGCTCCTCACCCGCGGCAACGACGCTCCCGACCGGGTCGAGGCCGAGGTGAGCATGCTCCAGCTCGTCGCCGACGGCGCGGCGACGCGCACACCGCTCGGCGACGACGCGCTCTGGAAGGCCCGCCTAGCCCCGCGACGGAACGTCGATCGGCGTATGCGCCGGTGCAACGGGTCTGATCCCCCGGGTCCTGGTGAACCCTGGTCGAACGGCCCGGGCCCGACGCACGAGTCGGAGCTACGGTCTGATCGAAGAAGCCCGGCGGTTGCGCGTTCGGGGCCGGGGGGTCGAGACACCCTCCTGGTGAACGTTCCTACCACCTTGAGAAAGGGGATCATGGCCGAAGCGCCGAACCAGGTGCGCTGCTCGTTCTGTCAGAGCGAGTTCGACGAGAACCTCGAACTGACGCCTCCTCTGTCCGACGGCGCATCGTCGGCGGGCGTCAACGAGCAGCTTCTGCTCCACGTACTGCCGCGACTGCGTGCTGGCCCTGGCCGCGCTCCACCCTTCGCCGCTCGCGCCCGGAGACTTCATCTCGAAGCGTGCGCTGCTCGTCGATCGACTACTCGACCTCTGGCGACAAGGCAAGGGACCGGACCCGGCGCTCGTCCTCCAGGCTGCCGAGAACGCCGGTCGCGGCCTTGTGATTGCCGACGCCGTCTGACCGACGCGAATCGACGGCCGACCGAAACGGGAATGTGACATATGGCACAACTGCGCTATGCTCTCTAGGCGTCCGGTCGAGCGTTGTAGCCGCCGAGGCCTAGCACTCCTCTTCAGCTGTTCCCTCTGGCCCGAACGGAGCGGCGTGTTCGTCCGAGCTGATCGATCGGGGAGCCCGGCTGCCCGATCGGGAAGAGGTGACCGCAGATGACCAGCGTCCTCCAGTGGCGCAAGACGACCTGGGTCCTCCTGCTGTGGGGCGGATATGTCCCGGCATGGGCGGTGATCACCGACTCCGGCCCGGCCATCGTCGCCCTCTGGTGGCTCGCAGGCGCGATCGTCTTCGGCGTGCTCTCGCTCGGCACGCAGCTGCTGTCCCGACAGGGCCGCGGCTTCAGCGGCATCTTCTCCCGGCCCCGCTGGGCGAACTGGCGCGTCGTCGACCTCCGCCGAGCCCACGAGGCCACGGAGTGCCGGCGCGATGAGGATGAGGCCGAGCAGTTGCGCTCCATCGGCTCGAGGCGCTGACCGCCTGCTGTGCGTCCAGGGTCCGCGCAGGAGCTCGACGAGCAGTCTGCCGATAGGGTCGCCCTGAGCAACCCTCCCGCGGTCGACCGCCGCGGCTGAGGCAGACGGAGGCGAACCAGAATGCAGATCGACCTGCTGGGGCAGAGAACGGTTTCGGTAACCGACGACGAGGCGACTGCGATCAGCGCCGAAGTCGACGCGCTCGGTGCAGTCGACGCGATTCGGGGATCGGCTCCGGACGGCCAGACTCTGGTTGTCAACGACGAAAACGTCGTCGTCATCGTGCGCGCTCTCGATCACGTCCGGAACTCGCACGGGTCGTTCGTCGCGACCGACGAGGCGCGCGACTCGCTCCTTCGATATGCGGCGCTCTCGCCCCTGGCCTACAGGCTCCGTTCGTGGGAGTTCCAGGACGGGGAGGAGCGAACGTTCTGGAGCTATACAGGCTCGTACGAAGCGAATGATCGGATCGTCGAGGCGCAGTCGAAGGTCTACGACGTCGTCCGCGTCGAACGACAGGCAACTCCGCTGGAACACGGCGTCCTCCTGGTGCAGAGCAGTCGTTCGAGCTAGACCGTCTGCCTCGCCAAGACTCCACGATCGCCGGGTTGCTCGTCGAGCGAAACCTTCGTTAGATGCGAGCAGTGAACTGGGGGAAAGCTCTGTTCTGCGAGGAGTGCGGATGCTGCTCCGCGGACGGTCGCGGCTGGATCGCGCAGATCGCGTTCGACCCGGAGGACGGCGAGCCGCCGAAGGTCATCGTGTTCTGCCCGCCGTGCGCTGCGAGCGAGTTCGGCTACCGACCCGACGTCGCGGAGAGGTACGTGTGTGCGTGGGAGCCGCTTCCCGAGCAGGCTCGTGACAGTTCGGCCTGAAGCGAGAGCCGTCCGGTCGTCTTGGCGTCAGGCCGCCGGCCACGGGAGACGGATCGGCTCGTAGCCGTCCGGCCATTCGGCGTACGCCTCGTCCGGATCGGTCGTCTCCCTCGCGACGGACGCATCGTGCTGTGCTGCGACGTCGCTGACCGGGTAGCGCACGGTGGTGCCATCGCGGCGAGCGCCGATCATGAGGATCGTGCACGGCTCGGCGCCCGCTCCGACGATGACGTGTCGCGTGTCGGGCGGGCAGTGGAAGTAGTCCCATCGCCGGAGCCGCCGTTCCTGCTCCTCGACGATCAGCACGCACTCCCCCGCCAGCACGAGGAATCCCTCCTGCGCGTCCTCCGCGTGGTAGAGCGCGCTCGGATCGCCCTGCCACAGAACGCGGACGTTGACGCCGACGTCTCGGAACGGCGCTTCACGCGGCTCGAGCGGGTAGAGCGCTCCGCCTCGTTCGGTGCGGACTGCGAGCGCCTCCTCGAGGTTGTGCACGAACCACCCCTCTGACGTGACGTAGCGGCCGTACGGCGTCTCTTCTGCGTGGGCTTCCTCGACTGACATCGATCCTCCCGGGTCGCTGGGGAGCAGCAAGGTACGACACCGAGCCCTATATGTCAATATTTACATGTCAATTGATACTTGTTATCGTGAGCAGGTGCGCACGCCGGTCCTCAGCCGAGCGCTCCTCGGTCTGATCGCCGGGGAGCCGATGAGCGGCTACGCGCTGGCGCGCCTGTTCGAGCGCACGCTCGGGCGGACCTGGCCGGCGCAGCACCCACAGATCTATCCCGCTCTCGCAGCGCTTCAGGCCCAGGGACTGCTGCGCGTGACCGAGGAGGGCCCGCGAGGACGCAAGACCTACGCCGTCACGGACGACGGCCTCGCCGAGGCGCAGCGGTGGCTGAGGGAAACCGCGCCCGACCGAACCGTGCGGAACGAGGCGATGCTCCGTGTCTTCCTCCTGTGGCTCCTCGAGGCCGACGAGGCAGTCGCCTACTTCGACGACGAGCTCGCGGAGCATCGACAGAGGCTCGACGACTTCGAGCGAACGCTCGCCGACGACGAACGGCAGCGTGCGGAGCACGGGACGGCGGCCGGAGGAATCCCGTTCTGCGCATCGCTCGCGCTCGATTGGGGCCTGCGGTACGAGCGCGAGTACATCGCCTGGGCGACCTGGGCACGCGACCGCATCGCGAACGGCGCGCAGGCCTGGAACGACGAGAGGGAACGACGGCTGGGTCAGGGCACGGCGACCGCGTCAGCGACAGCCGCGAGCACGTAACGCTCCGGCGAACGGCCGGCACACGACCCATGAGCGGCGGGCGGGGCCTGACGCCCCGCCCGCCTCGCGTTCCTGCCTATCTGACCGCCTGTCCGTTGATCTTGTCGGGCGAGTTGAAGTTGCCCTTGCCCGGCTCGCCGTTCACGAGCGACGTGTTCTGGGCGAACGTGATCGTTGCGTGTGCGATCGCGTCCGACATCTGGTCGAGCACGACGGAGCTGTTGTTCGCGAACGTGTCGCAGGCCTGGTGGTAGCACGGGTCGTAGGGCGCACCGGCCGTGCCTCCGTACACCGCCGCCTGCGCCGCCGTCTTGATCCCCTCTGCGCCCGTGAACAGGCCGCCGGCGGGGATGCCGTTGTTGATGAATGCCTGGTAGTCCGACCTACCGTCGAACGCCGTCGGCTCGGTGGCGAGCCCGTTCGCGGCGAAGTACGCGTTGAAGACGTTCTCGATCTCGGCGGAGCCGTCTGGACCGGTCGGGCCGATGTCCCCGCTGCCGTCGTAGACGAAGCGGACGTAGTTCGGCGAGCCGATCATGTCGAAGTTGAGGTAGAGGGCGATCCGGTCGAGCTCCGCAGCTGCGAGCGAGTCGACGTAGAAGGTCGAGCCGACGAGGCTCGACTCCTCCGCGCCCCACCAGGCAAAGCGCACCGTGTTCCACGGCTTCACCTTCTCCATCTGCTCGGCGACCTCGAGGATCGCGGCCGAGCCGGAGCCGTTGTCGTTGATGCCTGGCCCCTCGATCACCGAGTCGAGATGCCCTCCCACCATGACCACGTTGTCCGGGTTCTTGCCCGGGAGCTCCGCGAGCACGTTGAACGTCGTCTTGATCTCGCGCACGGTGTTGGCGAAGACCCGCATCACCAGACCAGGGGTCCCCGCCAGCGTGGCGCCGAGCGCGTAGGTGGTGCCGAGCACCGGGATACCGCTCGTGTTGTTGGCCGTGAGCGTCACCGCCGGGATGCCGTTCCGGTCGGGTGCGGCGGTGTTGCCCTGGTTGAAGATCACGATCCCGGCTGCGCCTGCGGCAGCGGCGTTCTCGGCCTTCAGCTCGAAGGTGCACGTGCCGCGCTGGAGCAACGCGATGTTCCCGGCCGGGAAGCCCGCGAAGTCGGCGGCCTCGCAGCCGCTGGTCGAGGTGTTCCCGAGGCCCAGCTGTAGGTCGACGGCCGTGACGGGGGCGGTGACGTCGCCCGGGTCGGTCTGCTCGATGGGCTCGAAGTCGACGCCCTCGACGTACGTGATCGAGCCGGGCGCCGTCTGCTGGAGCACCGAGGGGCCGACCACCCCGTACGCGAGGTAGTCGAACGGCTGCACGACCGGGTCGTAGCCGGCCGCCTTCAGCTTCTCGACCACGTAGGCGACCGACTTGTCGTACCCCGGGAGCCCCGAGAAGCGGTTGCCGCCGTTGGCGGTCGCGATCTGTTGCAGGGCGAGCTGGTGGGCGCGGACCCCTTCCAGCGTCACTGCAGCGCGAAGCTTTGCGGAGTTGTTGTTGTTCGGATCCGCGTAGGCGGCGGAGACGAACGCCAGCGCTGCAAGCACCGTTGCGAGCAACGCGAAGGCGACTGGGCGTCGCATGGGTCCTCCTGTGTGTCGACGGCGGAACGACCAATCCTCCCGTAGGCGCGTGAGATGTCAAACAGCATCTCAATGTCACTTGCAGATGCCGTGCGGCAGCGCCCGGTGCCGACCGCCCCGGTACGTGGGGAATAGGCTGCGGCCATGTCAGCCCGGACGGCGGTGCTCTCCGAGGGACAGCTCGCTCTGCTTGCCGAGCACGGCGAGGAGCGGCGCGCCGAGGTCGGCGACGTGCTCTTTCGGGTCGGGGACCGACGCTACCCGCTGATCGCGATCGTCGAAGGGGAGGCGGCCGTCCTCGACCAGACCGGCGCGGAGATCATCCGCCACGGTCCGGGCGGCTTCCTCGGCGAGGCGAACCTGCTCACGGGACAGACCGTCTTCCTCGCGGCCACCGTGACCGCGCCGATGCGCTACATCGCCGTCGAGCGTGAGGCGCTGCGAGCGCTCCTGTTCGAGGACAGCGCGCTCAGCGACCTGTTGCTCTGGACCTTCATGGCGCGGCGGGAGGGGCTTCAGGCGCGTGACGGTGTCGGTGTGGAGATCGTCGGGCCGCATTCGTCCGAGGCGACGCGTCAGCTCGTCGAGTTCGCGCGACGGAACCGCCTGCCGTTCACATGGCTGGACACCGACCGCCCCGAGCATGCCGAGGGGCTCGCCCAGATCTCGGGGCTCGCGGACACCGAGATCCCGCTCGTGCGTCTCCCGGGAGGGCCCGAGCTTCGGAATCCCTCCGCGGGCGAGGTGTCCCGGACGCTGGGCATCGGGCTCGAGCTCGACCACACGGAGACGGTCGACCTGCTCGTCGTCGGCGGCGGCCCGGCCGGGCTCGGCGCCGCCGTCTACGGCGCGTCGGAGGGGCTGGACACGCTCGTGGTCGAGGGCAGCGCTCTCGGCGGCCAGGCGGGAACGTCGCGGAGGATCGAGAACTACCTCGGCTTCCCGGCGGGCATCAGCGGTTCGGAGCTGACGTTTCGCGCAGTCGGCCAGGCGCGGAAGTTCGGCGCCCGCATGGCGACGCCCTACCGTGCCGTCGCGCTCGAGCCCGGCACGGAGCTTCACCTCGTCCGCCTCGAGAGCGGCCAGGAGCTGAGGGCGCGCGCCGTCGTTCTCGCGACCGGCGCCGAGTACCGCCGGCTTCCGGTCGCGGAGATCGAGTCGTACGAAGGCATCAGCATCTTCTATGCCGCCGGGCCGCAGGAGGCCCAGCGCTGCAGCGTCACGCGGGTCGGCGTCGTCGGAGGCGGGAACTCGGCGGCCCAGGCGGCGATCTGGCTCGCCCGCGGTGGCGCGCTCGTGACGCTCTTCCACCGCCGGGCCGACCTCAGCGAGACGATGTCGGACTACCTGATCCACGACCTCGAGCGCGCCGGCGTCCTCGTCCGGGGACGGAGCGAGATCGCCGCGCTGCACGGCGCCCACGGCCAGCTCGAGGCGGCGACGCTCAGCGACGGCGAGCGGATCCCGCTCTCCTTCCTCTTCCTCTTCCTCGGAGCCGCGCCGAACACCGACTGGCTCGCCGGGAGCGTCTCGCTCGACGAGGACGGCTTCGTGCTCGCGGGCCAGAAGGCCGGTGCCGAGGGCATCCTGGAGACAAGCGTGCCGGGCGTCTTCGCGGTGGGCGACGTTCGCTCGGGGTCCGTCAAGCGGTGCGCCACCGCGGTCGGCGAAGGGGCCATGGTCGTGCGCTTCGTCCACGAGCGCTTCTCCGCCGACGTCCTCGCGGCCCCGGTGGCCAGCGGCGGCTGACCTGCTCGACGCGCGAGATGGCCGCCAGAGTCGAGCTTCGTGAGATCACACAGGACTCGCTCCGGGCGGTGCTCGATCTCGCGGTCGAGCCCGGGCAGGAGGCGTACGTCGCCACGAACGCACGCTCGATCGCCGAAGCTCACGTCGAGCCCCGGTCCTGGTTTCGCGCCGTCTATGCCGACGACGAGCCCGTGGGATTCGTCATGGCGTACCGCAACCCGCCTGACGCGTTCTGGGTGTGGCGCTTCATGATCGATGCCGGTCACCAGGGCAAGGGGTACGGCCACCGCGCGCTCGAGCTGCTGGTCGACGAAGCGCGACAGGACGGTGTCGCGGAGGTGAAGCTCAGCTACCACCCGGGCGAGCACTCGCCGCACGCGTTCTACACGCGGTTCGGCTTCGTCGAGACCGGCGAGGTCGAAGAGGGGGAAGTCGTCATGCGGCTGCCCCTCGGATAGCGCCGCCGAGCACGAAGCACCTGCGAGACTTCGGCGATCGGGATCGTGTCGGCGAGGGACCTCGGGATGGCTGGGTGAAGGCGTTGGGTCGCGCGGTGCTGGTGACCGGCGCATCACGCGGAATCGGCGCTGCGGTCGCGTCTGCGTTCGCGTCGGCCGGGGATCGCGTCGCGGTGCACTACGGGGCGAACGCCGCACAAGGCGCACGACGTCGCCGCGTCGCTGCCGGGCGACGGGCACGTGGTCGTCGGCGCCGACCTGAGCGATCCCGACGCGGTCCGCCGGATGGTCGACGAGGCGGCTGCCGAGCTGGGAGGTCTGGACGTCCTCGTCAACAACGCGGGCGTGTTCGAGCAGCACCCGATCACGGAGACGTCGTACGAGGAATGGCAGCATGCCTGGCAGCGGACGCTCGCCGTCAATCTCGTCGGCGCGGCAAATGTCACGTGGTGTGCCGTGCAGCACATGGTCCGGAGCGGCGGCGGCCGAATCGTCAACGTCTCTTCGAGAGGCGCTTTCCGGGGTGAGCCTCGGCAGCCGGGGTACGGAGCGAGCAAGGCCGGGCTGATCGCCTTCGGTCAGTCGCTTGCGCGTGCGCTCGGTCCGCACGGGATCTCCGTCGCGGCGGTGGCCCCCGGGATCACGGACACCGACATGGCCGCCGATGCCCTCACCGGTGAAGGCGGCGATGCACGCCGGGCCGAGAGCCCACTGGGTCGCCTCGCGACAACGGGGGAAGTCGCCGCCGCCGTCCTCTTCCTCGCGTCACCGGAGGCCGAGTTCGCCAGTGGCTCCGTGCTCGACCTGAACGGCGCCTCCTACCTCAGGCTGTGACGCTGCCCCGGCGGACAGTGCGCGCTCGAGAGCGACGCTGAGCACGGTAATCCGCCGTCGGCCGACCGAGTGTTAGATACCCCCGTACCTCGGGGGAAGGGATACGAGTGAACGACGGGTCTCTGACGTTGGCGATGGGCGCGCCTGCACCGTGCATGCAGCCGTGCCGTCGTCCTTCACCTGGCTGTCCTCGGTGAGCAGAGCCCTGGGCGCGGTCGGGATCATCGCCGGTGCGATCCTGATCGGGTTCAACCCCAACCGGTGGGACGTCGTCGTCGCGACACTGCCGCGCGGACACGGGATCCACGTGAGGGATCTCGTGGGGATGGCGTTCATCGCCGCGGGCATCCTCGTCCTCTGGCACGCCCCGTCGCGCCGCTGAGCGCTCGGCCCGTCTAGGCTCCGGCGAATGATTCCCGAAGCGCCGATGGACGAGACGGAGACCGGGCGGGTGGCGACGGGGGACGGCTGGTTCGTGCTGAACGCGAAGGACGCACGCTGGTACCACGCGGAAGGTCGTCCGGCGCTGTGCAACCTCGAGGGCGAGACCTTCTTCCCGCAGGTGGGGATCAACATCGTCGTCCTCGGGCCGGGCCAGCCGATGGCGATGTACCACTGGGAGGCGGATCAGGAGGACTTCCTCGTGCTGTCCGGGGAGGCGCTCCTGATCGTGGAGGGCGAGGAGCGTCCGCTCCGACCGTGGGACCTCGTGCATTGTCCGCCGCGGACGAACCACACGATCGTCGGCGCCGGCGACGGGCCCTGTGTCGTCCTTGCGGCCGGCGCCCGCATCCTGTCGGTCGACAACCCCGACTGGGGCGGCTACACCGTCGACGAGGCCGCGCTGCGCCACGGCGCCGGCGTCGAGCAGGAGACGACCAACGCGCAAGAGGCGTACGCGAACGTCACGCCGCAGCGGCAGCCCACCGGCTACCAACCGGACTGGCTCGGCTAGGGCTGACACGCTCAGCGCCGCGGACGATCTGCTCGCGGGGCGCCGGGCTCCTAGGGGAGGTACTGCTGGTCGATCGCGCACGCCGTGTCGTTGCGAACGCGAAGCCACACGCCGGTGTCGAGCGGCTCGAAGAGCTCGACGGGCTTCTCTCCCCGAACGAGCTGCGCGAGCTCCGAGACCGTGATGGGGGTCGCGCCGAACCCCGCCGGGTCGCCATTCCTCGTCAAGACCGTGACGTGGGCCGTCGGCGAGACGAGGTACGTCAACAGTCGGTGACCCTCGTCGATCCTGTAGTTGTCGTTCGGAACAGGCTCACCCGGCTCGACCACACCGTCCTCGGCGGCGGCGGTGTTGGCCGTCACTCCGCTCGTGAACCACGCCGGATCGAAGCGCATCTCGTACCGGCCGCCCCGCTTCCCGAGTGAGGCGATGTGACCGAAGATCCGCTCGCCGCAGGGCTTCTGGACGACCACCCTCTCCTCCGGTGCGCGCGCGACGTACAGCGTCGCGAACACCGCCGCGACGGCGACCGCGGCCGTGGCGACTGCGACGAGCGCGACCGTCGGGACCCTCATCGATCCTCGCAGCTCACCACCTCATCATGACCGTCCCGATGTGGGGCGGCATTGCCCTGGGGCCGTGACTGCGCGTCAGTCGGACGACCGTTCCAACACGGGGATCGGGGAAACTGCGGACGTGAGGGCCGAGGACGATCGTGAGCGGCGCGATTCGAGACCGTGGGCGAACGAGGCGGTCCGGAGCATCGAAGCCGACGCCAACCGCTCGGCCGACACGCATCTGCACACCTTTCCGCTGCCCGAGCGCTGGGGCATCGACCTTTACCTCAAGGACGAGTCGGTCCACCCGACGGGGTCGCTGAAGCACCGGCTCGCACGGTCGCTCTTCCTCTACGGCCTGTGCAACGGCTGGATCGGCGAGGGGATGACGATCGTCGATGCCTCCAGCGGCTCGACGGCCGTCTCCGAGGCGTACTTCGCCTGGTTTCTCGGCCTGCCGTTCGTCGCCGTCATGCCGGCGTCCACCAGCCCCGAGAAGATCGCGCTGATCGAGTCGCACGGAGGGTCATGTCACCTGGTCGACGACCCGACGACCGTGTACGACGAGGCGCACCGACTCGCGGCCGAGTCCGGCGGCTACTTCCTCGACCAGTTCACCTATGCGGAGCGCGCGACCGACTGGCGCGGCAACAACAACATCGCGGAGTCGATCTTCAGCCAGATGGCGTTGGAGCGACATCCGATTCCCGCGTGGATCGTCGTCGGGGTCGGAACCGGGGGGACGAGCGCGACGATCGGCCGGTACTCCCGCTTCGGCCGGTACCCCACGCGGATGTGCGTCGTCGACCCGGAGGACTCGATCTTCTACTCGGCCTGGGCCGCCGACTCATCGGCGTTCACGGGCCGGCCCTCGCGCATCGAAGGCATCGGGCGCCAGCGCCTCGAGCCGTCGTTCCTGCCGGACATCGTCGACCGCATGATCCAGGTTCCGGATGCCGCGTCGATCGCGACGATGCGCCTCGTGCGCGATCGCACGGGACGCAGCGTCGGCGGCTCGACCGGGACCAACGTCTGGGGCGCCTTCGTGCTCGTCGCCGAGATGCTCTCGCGTGGAGAGCGAGGCAGCGTCGTCACGCTGATCTGCGACGGCGGGGAGCGCTACGCCGGCACGTACTACAACGACGCGTGGGTCCGCGAGCAGGGCCTCGAGCTCGCTCCCTACACCGAGGTGCTCGAGACGTTCCTCGAGTCCGGCGAGTCTCCCGTGTCGAGGTCGGACACGTCGACCTCGGTGATCACGCCGTGAATCGCGTCGACGACCTCCGGCGGAACCTCGTCCATCCCGTGGGCGTCGCGTGCGTGTGAGTGGATCGCGTCGAAGAGCTCCTTCTCGTCCTCGCTCCGCGTCACCCACTGGCAGCCCGGCACGACGTCGCCGCACCTGAATTGCTTCATGTGACCTCCTGATCGTCCGGTGCGGCCAACACTAGCCCGCTCTGACGGCCGGGCCTCGCCTGCGAAGCCGCGCCGGAAGGCACGACTACGATCGACGCATGTGCCGGATCCTGGCCTATCTCGGCGAGCCGCTCCCCGTCGAGCATCTGCTGTTCGACACGGACAACTGCCTGGTCCGGCAGTCGTACAGCCCCCGGATGATGAACACGTTCCTCAACCTCGCGGGCTTCGGCATGAAGGCGTGGGATCCCTCGTCCGTGCGGCCCGAGGATCCGTTCACATACCGCACGACCACGCTTCCGTCGTTCGACCGGAACCTTCGCTCCCTCTCGTCGAAGCTCGCGCCGACGTGTCTGGTCGCCCATGTCCGCGGCGTGACCTACTCCGGCGAGGCGGTCGTGGCCGACACGAACCTGCACCCCTTCCATTTCGCAGGTGCACGCGTCGTCCTCGCGCACAACGGGCACCTGCGGGAGTTCTCGCGCATGCGGTACGCGCTCGTCGAGCACGTGCGGCCGGAGTTGGCGCAGCGCATCGAGGGAACCACGGACTCGGAGTGGATCTACGCGCTCGTCCTGTCGCAGCTCGACGATCCCTACGGGCTTCCGCAGACCAGCGAGCTCGCGGACGCCACCGCCAAGGCGCTGCGCATCCTGCGCACCGTCCGCGCCGCGCACGGCATCGACACCTCGTCGCCGGTCAACCTCTGCGTCAGCACCGGCCGCGCCGTGGTCGCCACCCGCCTCTCGTTCGACTACGGCTGGTACCCGCCCGAGGACGAGATGCTCGAGACCGACCTCCCGTTCGTGAGCCTCTGGTACGCGATCGGGGGCGAGTACGCCGAGGGCGACGGCGGCTGGGAGATGACGATGGGCGATCCGCCCCGCTCGGTGATCATCGCCTCCGAGCCGCTCACGACGGACTACTCGACCTGGCTCGAGGTGCCGGAGTACTCGATGCTGACCGCCGAGCTCACTTCGGACGGGCTCGAGTTCGAGACGCGCGACCTCGATGTCTGACCGCGAAACGGTCGACTTCCTCGCCACCGTTCCACTCCTCGAGGGTCGGGACGACGCGGACCTGACGGAGCTCGCACGGATGCTGCGCCGTCGGACGGTCCGGGAGGGCGAGACTCTCTGGAAGCAGGGCGACACCGCGCGGGAGATGCTGTTCATCGTCGACGGCGCTCTCTCGGCGTCGCTGCGCGTGCCCGGCGGTCGCACGGTGGAGATCGGGAGAGCCGGCCCGGGCGAAGTCGTCGGCGAGGTCGGGCTGCTCGGCGGTGACGGCCACACGATGAGCGTGCGCGTCACCGAGACCGCGACCGTGCTCGCGCTCGGCCGGATGGATTTCGCGGCGCTGCTCGCCCGCCACGATGCGTCCGCCTTCAGGCTGAAGCGCAGGCTTGCGACCCAGTTCACCGCCCGCCTCCGCAACCAGCTGCGACAGCTCGCCGTCTCGCTCGGCGGCGACGGAGCCGGCCCGCCGACCGACGGTGCGGCTCAGGGTGTTGCCGAATCGGAGTACTGCGGCGCGCCCGACAGCAAGTACGTGCGTCGCATGGCGACCTTCCACGACTTCGATTCGCTGGCGCTCTGGGGCTTCCTGACCTCGGGGAGCTACGCCCGGTGCCCACCCGGGCGCGTGCTGCTCGCCGAGGGAACGCCGTCGCCTGCCCTGCTACCTCACGATCAACGGCGCGGTGGAGAAGGTGCTGGTTCGCGGCGACCGCCGCATCCGTGTCGGGTTGGCGGGGCCGGGGAAGGCGTTCGGCTACGAGAGCCTCCTCGACAGCCAGCCCTCCCCCGTCACGGCGATCACACGAGAGCAGACGCTCCTGCTCGTCCTCCCGCGCGACCACTTCGCGCAGCTCTACAACGGCGAGGACGCCGTCTCCCGCGTCTTCCTCGAGGTGATCCAGCGTGACCTGGTCGCCACGTTGCGCGAGACGTTGCGCCCGCATGCACGCCTCGCAGCGAGCGTCTAGG
>CAVVIL010000016.1:0-102397 GCA_963748255.1 uncultured Actinomycetes bacterium
CCCCTGTTTACAAGACAGGTGCTCTGACCAGCTGAGCTACTCCGGCCTGCCGCGGATGGTAGACGGGCCTCAGGCGTGCGGGCAGTTCGCGAGCGTGAGCCGCTGCGGACGCGGCTCCGGCGAGGTCACGATCGCCCGGGCAGCCAGCCAGCCCACGACCACGACCAGCCCGCCCAGCGCCGCGTCGACGATGAAGTGGTTCCCCGTCGCGACGATGATCAGCAGCATCGCCAGGGGGTAGGCGACGCCGATCGCGCGCACCCACCGGCGCCCGCCGATCGACGCGAGCACCCCGCCGACGATCAGGGCGTACCCGAAGTGCAGGCTCGGGACGGCCGCGAACGGGTTGTAGAGCGCGCCCAGCAGGTCGGAGCTGAGGTCGAGGCCCGTCGACGCGCTCACCGTGTCGGAGAACCCGAGCTCGGCGAGGCGCGGCGGCGCGGCCGGGAAGAAGACGTAGCCCACGAGCGCGAGCGCCGTCGCGACGACGAAGGTCGTGCGCACGAGCGGGAACCGGTCGGGGTGCCTGCGGTGCACCCACACGAGCGCGACCGCCGTGCCGACGAAGTGGAGCAGCATGTACGCGAGGCCGAGCAGCGAGGGTGCGAAGGGGATCGCCTCGAACGCGCCCTGGACGCTGCGCTCGACGTAGATCCCGAGCTTCTGCTCGACCGCCACGATGTCGGCGGTGTTCCGGAGGGCCGCCTGGACGTTCTCGCCGCCCGCGCCGCGGATGACCTCGTAGAGCCCGTAGAGCGCGGCGAGGCCGGCGATCTCGCGAGCACCGGAGTGGGGATTCGAGAGCCAGGCGCGAACCATGGCCCCAGCCTGCCGCCCGCCGCCCGTCCCCACCATGCGGCGCCCTCCCCACCTGCGGTGCGGAAAGCCGCACCGTTGGCCGTCGAAGCCGTGCCCTCGACGGATGCGCGGCGGCCGGCCACCGCGGCTGTAGCTTTCCGGTCTGCGGCTCGTGTCAGTGGCGCCGGCAAGGGGCCGAAGGTGGAGCGAACGCACGCATTCGAGCAGCGCGTCGTGGGTCGTGAGCGGGAGCTGGCGGCGCTCGCCGCCTGCGTGTCGGGCGGGACGGCGCCGGGTGGCGCTGCTCGTCGTCGTCGGAGAGCCGGGAATCGGCAAGACGACCCTCTGGGAGGCAGCGGTCGAGATGGCACGCGCCCAGGGTCTCCGCACCCTCCTGGCCCGACCGACCGACGCGGAGGCGCGACTGGCGCACGGGACGCTCGTCGACCTCTTCGACGGCGTCGCGCCCCACGAGCTCGCGGGGCTCCTCCCGCCGCAGCGCCGCGCCCTCGAGGTCGCGCTCCTGCGGGCCGAGCCGGACGGCCGTGCGCCCGCGTCGGGCGCAGTGCCGGTCGGCCTCCTCAATGCGCTGCGCCTGCTCGCGGCGAGGACGCCCCTCGTGATCGGCATCGACGACCTGCAGTCACTCGACGCGCAGTCGGCCGAGGCTCTCGCGTTCGCCGCGCGGCGCCTCGACTCCGCGCCTGTCCGGTTCGTGCTCGCCAGGCGCCCGGGCAGGCCGGGCATCCTCGAAGCGGCCCTCGCGAGCCACGGGTTGGCCGAGGTGGTCGTCGGCCCGCTCAGCCTCGGGGCCACCCGCAGACTTGTGTCGCTCCGGCTCGGCCTGAGCCTGCCGCGCCACGTCCTCCGTCGCGTCCACGAAGCGACGCTCGGCAACCCGCTGTTCGCCCTCGAGCTCGCACGGTCGCTCGCGGAGCGCGGCCCGCCCGAGCTCGACGATGACATCCCGCTGCCGGCGAGCGTCGAGGACCTGATCGGGACGAATGTGGACGCCCTCGCGCCCGGCGTCCGTCGACTGCTGCTCGCCGTGGCGCTCGGTCAGTCCCTCCGCATCGACCAGCTCGCGGCCGTCGCAGGCAAAGCAGACCTCGCGGCGGCGCTCTCGGCGGGCGCGCTCCACCGGGACGGGGATCGAGTGCGCGCGTCCCATCCGCTGCTCGCCGTCGCCGCGACCAGACGGGCGAACGACACGGAGAGGAGGGAGATGCATCGTGCGCTCGCGAAGCTCGTCACCGACGAGAGCCTGCGCGCCCTCCATCTCGCCCTCGCGACGACCGGCCCCGACGAGGAGCTGGCGGCGACGGTCGGGGCCGCGGCGGGCACGGCGTCGGCACGCGGCGCCGTCCACGAGGCCGCGACGCTCGCCGAGCACGCGCTCCGCCTCACGCCGCCCGGGTCGGCTCACCGGCTCGAGAGGCTCTTCGCATTCGCGGAGCGGTTGGACACCGCCGGCGAGCCGGAACGCCTCACGCAACTGCTCCTGCCGGAGCTCGATGTGCTCCCTCCGGGCTGGGCGCGTGCCCAGGCCCATCATCTCCTGAGCGAAGGCGCGGGCACGGTCCTCGAGACGCTGAGCCACCTCGAGCAAGCGCTCGCTTCCACGGGCGAGGACAGGGCGCTACGCGCGATCGTGCTGGCGAAGCGTGCAGTCATCACGGCCTCCACACGCGTCGAGCGGATCGCCGAGGCGGAGAGGTGGGCGCTCGAGGCACTCGCGGATGCGCCGGCCGCCGGGCCCGAGGTCGAGCGCTGGGCCCTCGCGGGTCTCGCCTGGGCACGCGCGCTCGGGGGGCGCGCGATCGACGATCTCGTAGAGCGGTTCGAAGCTGCGTCGGAATCGGCCTACCACCTCGCCGACTCGCTCCATCGCGTCCAGGGAGCGCGCCTCGCCTGGCGGGGAGAGATGAGCGCTGCCCGGGCGGTGCTCGAGCGGATGATCGAGCTCTCCGAGGTGCGAGACGAGCCGTGGTCCACCGCCGTACTCCGCCTCAACCTCTGCGATCTCGCGATGCGCTGCGGTGAGTGGACGACCGCCTCGACGCTCTTGGACGAGTGGTACGAGTCGAGCGAGGGGCACCTGCTCGCCAGGGGCCCGTTCTACGAGCGCTGCCGCGCGATGGTCGCAGCCGGCATCGGGGAGCCGCTCGAGGCAGAGCGCTGGGCCGCGCCCGCGATCGCGAGCGCGGAGCTGGAGGGGCAACGGTGGTCCCAGCTCGCCGCGCTCCGCGCGCGCGGCGTCGCGTTGCTGCTCGCCCACGACCCCGTGGGGGCCGCCGAGGCGCTGCGGCCCGTCTGGGAGCACACCCGCCGCGAGGGGGTCGAGGATCCCGGGGCGCATCCGGTGGCGCCCGAGCTCGTCGAGGCGCTGGTCGAGCTGGGCGAGCTCGACGAGGCGCGGATGCTGACGCGCGAGCTCGTCGACCTGTCCGAGCGGCACGATCACCCGTGGGGTCGGCGGACGGCCGCCCGCTGTGACGCATTGATCCGCCTCGCGGAGCCACGCTACGACAGCGAAGCGGCCGTGCAGCTTGCCGAGGCCGCGGACTCGCTCGCCGGCGTCGGCCTGCGTTTCGATCGTGCCCGCGCCCTGCTCGCGCTCGGGCGCGCACAGCGCCGCCACCGGAAGTGGGGGACGGCGCGCGAGTCGCTCGAGCTGGCCTGCTCGAGCTTCGACGAGCTCGGCTCGCCCGGGTGGGCCGAGGCGGCGCGCTCCGAGCTCACCCGCGTCGGCGGTCGCAAGCGCGGCGCGGTGGGGGAGCTCACGGAGACCGAGCGGCGCGTCGCGCGGCTGGCCGCCGAGGGCCTCTCGAACAAGGAGATCGCACGCGCTCTCGTCGTCACGGTGCCGACCGTCGAGACACACCTCTCGCGTGCGTACGCAAAGCTCGGAGTCCGCTCGCGGACGCAGCTCGCGGCCCGGCTTCCGGTCGGCGAGCAGGCCTAAAGAGCCGAGGTTTCCACGATTTCGCCGCGCGACGTCGCGGCGTACGTTCGACCGCGTGGCCCAGTACCTCGCCGAGCTCTACGTCTCTCGCACCGACGGCGCCTTCGCGGAACGGAGCACGAGCCGCGTGCGGATCGCCGCGGCGGAGCTCACCCGTGAGGGGACACCTGTCCGCTGGGTGCGCTCGATCTTCGTCCCCGAGGACGAGACCTGCTTCGTCCTGTGCGAGGCCGCCTCCTTCGATGCGGTGCGGCAGACGGCCGAGCGGGCCGCGCTCACCTTCGAGCGGATCGCCGAGGCGATCCCTCCCCGAGACCCCGACGAGGCTCAGCCATGACCGTCGATCCGGGGAGTCGCGGCGCTGGCCGTCGTGCTGGTCGGCATGTCCGCGACCGCGTCCGCCGGGATCCCGACCCGAAAGCCGCCGCGCATCATCGCGGCAGTGATGCTGGACGTCGACCGCGATGCGCGCGCCGACGCCGTGCGGCTCACGTACTCGGGACGGATCCGACACGCGCGCGACCGGGACGGCCGCTATCCGTTCGCGGTCGCCGCCTACCGGATCCGGGCCGTCGGCGCGGCGAGCGGCAAGACGCTCGTTCTCACGCTCGTCGAGCGGACGGACGCGGACGGATCGGCGCGACCCGCGATCCGCTACCGCCGGACGAAGGCGAAGCCCGTCGCCTGGATGGCCGTCCAGGCCGCGGCACAGCTCTTCCGGGGCGTGCGACCGCACGGCCACGTGCCGCAGGCCGTCCCCCCACCGGTCGCGCCACCGCCGCCCGTCGCGCCGACGCCGGCGGACGCCGACGGCGACGGCACCGCTCGACGCGCAGGACTGCGCGCCACGCGACGCTGCGATCCGGCCGGGGGCCGCCGACGTCCCGGACCTCGGCTTCGTCGACTCGAACTGCGACGGGCTCGACGGGACGGAGAAGGATGCGATCTTCGTCTCGCCACTCGGCAAGGACGACGATCCGGGCACGCGACAAAAGCCGAAGCGGCAGATCCAGGCGGCGGTTCAGGCGGCAGCGCAGGCGGCGGTCGGCGCACGGTCGCTATGTCATCGCGGCTGAAGGGACCTACGGTCGTGTCGAGGTCGCGAGCGGTATCGCCATCTACGGGGGATACGCGCAGGGCCGCTGGGCACCGAGGGACGCGACCCGGACGACGTTGATCGTCGGAGCGCCGGAGGGGATCCTTGCCGCCGGTGCGACACAGGTGCTCCTACAGCACCTCAGCGTCCGCGGCAATCACGCCGGGGGCGAGTGCGTACGGCATTCGCGCCGTCGGCGGCTCGAGCATGCGCCTGGAGCGCGTCGTCGTCACGGGGGGCGACGGCGCTCCGGGAGCGAGCGGAGCCGACGGCGCTGCCGGCGCCAACGGGGGAGCCGGTCTGGCCGGCGAGACGGGCAACTGCGACGGGACAGTGATCGGCGGCGCCGGAAACAACGGCGGCACCGGAGGCGAGAGCCCCCAGTTCCGTCGTGGCGGGAACGGCGGAGACGGTGGGGACGACGGAGGCAGCGGCCGCCCCGGTCAGTCAGGGCAGGGACGGGACGCCCGGCGGCGCCGCAGGCGCGTCCGGGAACCCGGGCAGGGACGCCGGAGGCGGCGCAACCGGCCTGAGCGGGGCACAGGGCATTCGGGGGCGCGGCGGTGACGAATCCCCATCCGGCGCTCGCGGCCACGTGGGCCGGCTCGAACGGTGGCGTTCGGCAGCCCGGGCGCCCCCGGGAACGGTGGCGGCGGTGGCGGGGGCGGCGGTGGGCAGACCGGCTACTTCGTCATCGACGGCGACGGAAACGGGGGAGGCGGCGGCGGGGGAGGCGGCGGCGGCGGACGAGGCGGCGACGGGGGCGCTTCGGCGGCGGCTCGTTCGGGATCTACCTCCACGCGTCGTCCGTCGTCGTGCAGTCCGGGTCGATCGCGGCCGGCAACGGTGGAGCAGGAGGGCGGGGCGGGAACGGTGGCGCCGGTGGCCTCGGCGGCGCAGGCGGCCTCGGTGCGCGCGAGTGCCATGAAGAAGCGGGGGCCGGTGGGAAGGTGGCCGTGGTGGCAACGGCGGTGCGGCGGTGGCGGCGGTGGCGGCGGCGCGGGGGGCCGAGCATCGGCGTGATGAAGGTCGGCTCGTCGTCGGCGACGACGAGCGGCACGACGATCGCGGTCGGTGACGGTGGCGCTGCCGGCCCTGCGGGCACCGGCGGCGCTGCCGCGCTCCCTGCGCGCGCCGGGGTTGCCCGGGAGATCTACCCGTCCTGAGGCCGCGGTCCCCAGACCCGCATGACACGATGGCCCGGCCGACGCTCGCGTCGACATGTCGCGTCCGGCGGCGTGGCCCGGAGCGGCGACTCAGGCGCGCAGGAACGCGAGCACGGCGAGCACGCGACGGTGGTCGTCGGTGCTGGCCGGGAGCCCGAGCTTGGTGAAGATGCTCGTGACGTGCTTCTCGACCGCGCGGAGCGTGACGAACATGCGCTCCGCGATCGCCTGGTTCGAGCGCCCCTCCGCCATCAGCTCGAGCACCTCGCGCTCGCGCGCGGTGAGCTGCTCCAGCGGGTCGTCACGGCGCTTGCGCCCGACGAGCTCGCTGACGACCGCCGGGTCGAGTGCGGAGCCCCCGTCGGCGACGCGCCGGACGGCCGTGCCGAACTGCTCGAGGTCGGCGACGCGGTCCTTGAGCAGGTAGCCGACTCCCTCGGCGCTCGTCTCGAGCAGCGACATCGCGTACGCAGGCTCGACGTACTGCGAGAGGAGGAGCACGCCGACATCCGGGTAGCGCTCGCGGATCTCCCGTGCCGCGACGAGCCCCTCGTCCGTGTGGGTCGGCGGCATCCGGATGTCGACGACCGCCACGTCGGGCTTGTGCATCGCGACGTGGCGCAGCAGGTCGTCGGCCGACCCCGACTGGGCGACGACCTCGAACCCGGCCTCCTCGAGGAGGCGCGCGACGCCCTCGCGCAGGAGCACGGAGTCGTCGGCGAGCACGACCCGCCGTGCGTCGCCGAGCTGCGAGACCGTCCCGCGGAGCGGGGGGAAGTCGCGCGGGAGGTCCTCGACCAGCACCTGGTGGATGCGCTCGAGGTCCGGCAGCCCCTGCAGCCGGTGCGAGCCGAGATCGCGCGTCTCGACGCCGGAGATGAAGGGCGCCGCGGTCGACGAGAGGAGGATCTGCCCGCCGTGGCCCGCCGCAGCGATGCGCGACGCGCGGATCACGTCGAGGCCGGTGTAGCCCTCCTCGCCGAGGAGCGGCACGCCCGTGTGGAGCCCCATCCGGACCTTGACGCCGATCTCGTCGGGCCACTCGTGGTCGCGGATTCGCCCCTGGCCGGCGAGGGCCGCGGCGAGCGCGGGCTGCGCCTCCTCGAAGACCGCGGAGAGCTCGTCGCCGGTCGCGTCCACCTCGACACCGCCGTTGGCCGCGATCTCCTCGCGCAGGAGCCGGCGGACGTCGCCGATCACCTGCGGGTACGCGGATCCGACGCTCTGGACGAGCTTGGTCGACCCCTCGACGTCGGCGAAGAGGAACGTGACGGTGCCTGTTGGCAGCTCGGACACGCGGCTGAGTCTACGAGCGAAGACGTCGAGCCGCCGCATTCGGGCGACGGGCACGGCATGCGGCCGGTCGCGGCCGACGAGCGCCGTCGCCCGGGCGAGCGCCCGGCGCCTCAGCGGTCGACCTTCGCGGTGGCGGACGGGTCGAGCGCCGTGACGATGCCGGCCCGGCCGCCGAGGTCACGCGCCGTCAGCGGGATCGTCGCGCGGATGCGCGTGCCGCCGCCGAGCGGGCTGACGATCTCGAGCGAGCCGTCGAGCGTCTCGACGCGGTCGACCAGCCCCTCGAGCCCCGAGCCGAGCGCCGGATCCGCGCCGCCGACGCCGTCGTCCTCGATCTCGGCGACGACCACCGCACCCTCCTCGTCCTCGGCGATCCGCACGCGCGCCTCGCTGGCACCCGCGTACTTGACGACGTTGGCGAGCGCCTCGGCGGTGACGTAGTAGGCAGCCGCCTCGATCGCGGGCGGGAAGCGCTCGGTGGGCACGTCGACGTCGACCGGGATCGGCGAGCGCGCGACGAGCGCCTCGAGCGCGGGCCCGAGACCGCGATCGGTGAGGACGTTGGGGTGGAGGCCCCGCGCCAGCTCCCTGAGCTCCTCGAGCGCCTCGAACAGCTCCGCGCGGGCGGTGACGAGAATCTGCGCGGCCTCGTCGGCGCTCGTCTCGAGCTTCGCCTCCGCGAGCCGGAGCGAGAGCGCGAGCGCCGCGAGCCGCTGCTGCGCCCCGTCGTGGAGATTGCGCTCGAGCCGCCGGCGCGCCGCGTCGGTCGCGGCCACGATCCGGCTGCGCGAGGCTCGCACCTCCTCCTCCTGGCGCTTGCGCTCCGTCACGTCCGCGCCGGAGAGCAGGACGCGCGCGGCGCCCCACTGGTCGAGGATCGGCGTCGCGGTCCACGCGACCGTCCGCTCGCGGCCGTCGCGCGTGAGCCAGCGCGACTCGCGCTCGGTCTGCGGCACCCCGTTGGCCGCACCCGCGATCGCCATCCGCGCCGGGAACTCGTCCTCGTCGACCACGAGGTCGAGGAAGGACCCGCCGACGAGGTCCTCGACCTGCCACGCGAACGCGTCGCAGAAGGCGCGGTTCGCCCCGTGCGGGACGATCCGCGCGTCGTGGTCGGTGACGACGACGAAGCTCGGGATGGTGCTCGCAACCGCGTTGGCGAAGTCCCACTGGCGCTGCAGCTCGACCTCGCGCCGCTTGCGGTCGGTGATGTCGATCCCGCCCGCGATGATCCGCACGACGTTGCCGTGCTCGTCGGCGAGCGGAGCCGAGTGCCAGGCGATCACGCGCTCCTGCCCCTGCGCATTCGTGAAGGCGTTCTCGTAGGCGGTCGCCACGAAGCTCGGGGCCGCGGCATGGAAGCGCTCGACCATCGCGTCGCGTTCGTCCGGGTCGATGAAGATGTCCCAGAAGTAGCGGCCCTCGATGTGGCTCCGGTCCTCGAGGCCGCTCGCCGCCTCGACCGCGCGGTTGAAGTTGCGGATCCGCCCCTCGGTGTCGACGACCGCGAGGAGGCTCGGCGCCGTGTCGATGATCGTCGCGAGGAACCGGTACTGCGCGCGGATCTCGGCCTGCAGGCGCTCCTTCTCGAACGCGAGCGACGCGGTCGCGGCGACCGCGTCGACCAGCTCGCGCTGATGGGTGAGCGTCCGGTCGTGGAGGAGGGCTGCAACCCGCTGGCCGCCGTGCTCGACGAACGTCGCGGCGCGTGCGCCCTTGGCGATCGGGTCGGAGAGCGCGCGGCCCTCCTCGTCGACCCACGACTCGCGCTGCGCCGACCAGTACGCCAGCTCGAGCGAGGGGTCGCCCAGCGCGTCCGCGAGGGCGTCGCGGAGCGGCATGCCGTTGCCGAGCGCGATCGCGAGGTCGGCGATCCCCGCCCGTGCGAGTCGCGTCCGGAGGATGCCCGCGAGGAACGCGACCGGGATGAACGCGAGCGAGATCAGCGCGACGTGCTCCAGCCACAGCCCCGCCGACTCGCTGAACGCGCTGACGATGCCGCCGGCCACGAGCGCGGCGAGCGCCTCGAGGGTGAAGAGGTACACCGGCCCGACGACGCGCCGGAGCGGCGGCGTCGCGGCCCGGTAGCGGTGGACGAGCCGCATGAAGACGACGGACGCCATCGCCGCGGCGAGCAGCGCGTACGCGAGGGGGACCGCGCGCGCGAGCCAGTCGCTGTCGGAGACGAGGAACGCGCTCTCGGGGCAGTCGCCGCAGGTCGGGATCGGCGACGGGTCGACGAGCACGACGGAGAGCGGCCCGAGCGTGACGACCATCGTCACGGCGAGCACGATCCAGCGGTCGCGCTCGGGCAGGCGTCCCATCGGATACGAGAGGACGAGCTGCGTGAACGGGATGAACGCGAGGCCGCTCAGCGCATAGCCGAGCGTGAAGAGCGTCGCGTTGTCCGAGGCCTGGAGCGCCCCGAGCGACCAGAGGAGCCCGACGGCGAGCATCTGCCCGCCCGTCCGGTTGTGCGGCCGCCGGCTGGCGGCGATCGTCCCCGAGACGGTGAAGACGACGCCGGCGGCGACGACGAGCACGACGAGCGTCTGGCGCTCGCCCAGCGAGTCGGAGAGGACGAGCCAGAACGCGCCGGTGTAGAGCACGGCCGCGAGCGCCACGAGGGCGGCGAGCCGCCCGCGGGTCACGGCAGCAGCGAGCGAACCGCGGCGCCGCTGAGGTCGGCCTTCGAGATGAAGCCGCGTGCGCCGCTGGAGGCGATCAGCCCGTTGTAGTCGGAGACGTCCCGGCTCGAGACGAGCACGACGGCCGGGCCTGCCCCGCCGAGCTGCTCCAGCACGGCGAAGCCGTCCATGTCGGGGAGCTGGACGTCGAGCAGCACGGCGTCGGGGTGCAGCTCGCCGATCGCCGTGAGCGCGCCCTCGCCGTCCTCCGCCTCGCCGACCACCGCGAACCCGTCCGCCTCGAGCACCGCACGCGCGCAGCGGCGGAAGCTCGGGTGGTCGTCGACGATCACGATCGTCGTGGGCGCCGTCTCCATTGCATGCAAATCGTGGCAGACGCTGTCAGGGCGCATAGTGTGGCAAACCGCACGTCATCTGTTCGCCAGCAGGATTCCGCATTCGCGGAATCCTGCGGCTTGATCCCTCGCCTGCGGCGAGGGCAGATCCCTGAAGGCGCCCGCTTCGCGGTCGCAACGGACTCTTTGCCACTGGCGGTACGCCGTCCCGTTGCTCGGGCGCCTCGAGGAGCGGCGGCCGAGGGACATGGGGTTTTGGCGCGACGCAATGACGCGTCATACTCGCGCGCATGGTGTCGATCGAGCAGTCCGCCTCCGAGCGGATCCTCGCCGAGCGGCGGCGCTACGTGTCGGGCGGGATCGGGACGCCCCGGCTCGTCGTCACCGCCGCGGACGGCGCGCGCGTCACCGACGCCGACGGCCGGACGTTCGTGGACTTCGCGGGCGGGATCGGCTGCCAGAACACCGGCCACCGCTTCGCGCCCGTCGTCGAGGCGATCCACCGGCAGGCGGACGCCTACCTCCACCAGTGCTTCATGGTCGGCGTCTACGAGCCGTACGTCGAGACATGCCGGCTGCTGGCGGAGCTCTCGCCGTGCGCGGGTGCCGAGCAGAAGTCGATCCTCGTCAACTCGGGCGCGGAGGCGAACGAGAACGCCGTCAAGATCGCGCGGGCGGCGACGGGGCGGCCGGCCGTCGTCGTCTTCGACAACGCCTTCCACGGCCGGACGCTCCTGACGATGACGATGACGAGCAAGGTGCACCCGTATCGGGCGGGCTTCGGCCCGTTCGCGCCCGAGGTGTACCGCGCGCCGGCTCCGTACCCGTTCCGCGGCGTCACGAGCGACGACGCGATCGCGGGGCTGCGGCGGCTCTTCAAGACCGAAGTCGACCCGGCGACGGTCGCGTGCGTCCTGCTCGAGCCCGTGCAGGGCGAGGGCGGCTTCCTCCCGATGCCCCCGGACTACCCCGCCCGCCTCGCCGAGGTGTGCCGCGAGCACGGGATCCTCTACGTCGACGACGAGGTGCAGTCCGGCGTCGGCCGGACAGGGCGCATGTGGGCGATCGAGCACTACGACGACGTCGCGCCCGACCTGCTCGTCTCGGGGAAGTCGATCGGCGGCGGCCTCCCGCTCGCCGCGGTCACGGGACGCGCGGAGCTCATGGACGCCGTCCCGCCCGGCGGCCTCGGCGGCACGTTCGGCGGCAACCCGCTGTCCTGCGCTGCGGCCGTCGCGGTGCTCGAGGCGGTCCGCGAGCCGGGTTTCCTGGAGCACGCCACGACCGTCGGACGCGCGCTCCGCGAGCGCCTCGACGCGCTCGCCGCGCGGCACGCCGCGATCGGCGAGGTGCGCGGGCTCGGCCCGATGCTCGCGTTCGAGCTCGTCGAGCAGAGCCCGGAGCGTGCGAAGGCGATCGTCGACGCCGCGTTCGAGCGCGGCCTGCTGCTCCTCGCGTGCGGCCTGTACGGCAACGTCGTCCGGCTCCTGCCCCCGCTCACGATCTCCGACGAGGAGCTCGAGGACGGTCTGGGCCTGCTCGACGACGCGCTCGGCGCGGCCGGGTGAGCGACACGCCCGACATCCGCCTGCGCGGCCTGCGCAAGGAGTACGGCGACGTGGTCGCGGTCGACGACGTCGACCTCGACGTCGCGCGCGGCGAGTTCTTCACGATGCTCGGCCCGTCCGGCTCGGGCAAGACGACGACCCTGCGGATGATCGCCGGCTTCGAGCGGCCCGACGCCGGCGCGATCGAGCTCGACGGGCGCGACGTCGCGGCGCTGCCGCCCTACGACCGGCCGGTGAACACGGTCTTCCAGGACTACGCGCTGTTCCCGCACATGACCGTCCAGCAGAACGTCGAGTACGGCCTGATGGTGAAGCGCGTCGGCAAGGCCGAGCGCGCCCGGCGGGCCGGCGAGGCACTCGCGATGGTGCGCCTCGACGGGTTCGGCGGCCGGAAGCCGAACCAGCTCTCGGGGGGCCAGCGCCAGCGGGTCGCCCTCGCCCGGGCGATCGTCAACCGGCCGCGCGTCCTGCTGCTCGACGAGCCGCTGGGGGCGCTCGACCTGAAGCTCCGCCAGGAGATGCAGATCGAGCTGAAGCAGATCCAGCAGGAGGTCGGGATCACGTTCGTCTACGTGACGCACGACCAGGAGGAGGCGCTGACGATGAGCGACCGGATCGCGGTCTTCAACCGCGGCCGGATCGAGCAGGTCGGCCCACCCGCCGAGGTCTACGAGCACCCCGAGAGCGAGTTCATCGCCGGGTTCGTCGGGGTCTCCAACGTGATCGAGCGGGACGGTCGGAGGTCGACCATCCGGCCGGAGAAGATCCACGTCCTCGAGACCGGCGAGCAGCCGGAGCCGGGGGCGAACGTGGAGGAGGGAACCGTGCGCGACGTCTCGTACGTCGGCCCGGTGACGCGGTATCACGTCGCGCTCGAGCGAGGTGGTGAGCTCCAGGTGCTGAGCCAGAACCTGGAGGAGTCCTCGAGCGACGTGCTCGCGTGGAAGGGGCGGAGGCTGCGGCTCCAGTGGCGCCCCGAGCACGAGTCGGCAATTCCAGACACGGGAGGAACGGATGACTGAGCGGAAGCGACGCGTCGGCACGTGGGCTGCCCTCGCAGGGCTCGTCGGAGCCCTCGCGGTCGTGGCCGCGGGCTGCGGCGGCGACGACGGCGGTGGCTCGACCTCGATCGAAGGCCTCGGGAGCTCGCTCGAGGAGATCCAGGAGAACGCGCGCGAGGAGGGCGCGGTCAACATCGTCCAGTGGCCGGGCTACGCGCAGCTCACGAAGGAGTTCACCGCGGCGACGGGCTGCACCGTCAACACGAAGGACGGCGGCAGCTCCGACGACATGATCTCGCTGATGCAGACGGGCGAGTACGACGGCGTCTCCGCGTCGGGCAACGCCAGCGTGCGGCTGATGGCGACGGGCGAGGTCGCTCCGATCGACCCCGAGCTGGTCCCGAACTACGCGGACGTGCAGGAGGGGATCAAGAACCAGGACTACAACAGCCTCGACGGCGAGCCCTACGGCGTGCCGCACGGGCGCGGCCCCAACTACCTCATGTTCCGCACCGACGACGTCCCCGAGGACACCGACACGTGGGGCGTGATCTGGGAGGACGACCAGCTCGCCAAGTACAAGGGCAAGATCTCGATCTACGACGACTCGATCTTCATCGCGGACGCTGCGCTCTACCTCAAGGCGACGCAGCCCGACCTCGGGATCGACAACCCGTACATGCTCAACGACGAGCAGTTCACCGCGGCGGTCGACCTGCTCAAGAAGCAGGCGCCGAACGTCGGCGAGTACTGGCCGGGCGACGCCGCGAAGCAGATCCAGTCGTACACGAACGGCGACAGCGTGGTCGGGACGACCTGGCCCTACCAGTACGTCCAGCTGACCGGCGCGGAGCCGCCGGTGGCGGTCAAGGCGATCAAGCCCAAGGAGGGCACGACCGGCTGGTCCGACACCTGGATGATCTCCTCGAAGGCGCAGAACCCGAACTGCATGTACCTCTGGATGAACCACATGATCTCCCCGGAGGCGCAGGCGGCGGTGGCGGAGGGCTTCGGTGAGGCGCCGGTCAACCTGAAGGCGTGCGATCTCACGAAGAACCAGAACCACTGCGACGAGTTCCACGCGAGCGACGAGTCCTGGTGGGAGGACGTCTACTACTGGACGACTCCGGCCGAGGACTGCGCCGACGACGACGACTCGACGACCTGCAAGACGCAGGAGGACTGGAAGACCGCCTGGACGGAGATCAGGGGCTAGGACCCTGAGCTCGGTCGCACAGGCCGAGGCGTCGCCCCGGGGAGGCCCGGGGCGACGCCTCTCGACATGGCTCTACCGTCACCCGCGGGCGCGGCTCGCGGCGCTGCTCGCGCTGCCGCTCGGCTGGCTGGTGATCGTCTACTTCGGCTCGCTGCTCGTCCTGCTCCTCTCCGCCTTCTGGGACACCGATCCCTTCACGGCGGAGATCTCGCACACCTTCACGCTCGAGAACTTCCAGCGGATCGTGGAGACGCCCGTCTTTCGCGACGTCACGTGGCGGACGCTGCAGATGGCCGTCTTCGTGACGATCGCCGACGTCGTCCTCGCGTTCCCGATCGCCTACTACATGGCGCGGATCGCGAGCCCGCGGACGCGCAACCTGCTCGTCATCGCGGTGCTCATGCCGCTCTGGGCGAACTACCTCGTCAAGGCCTACTCGTGGCGGACGATCCTCTCCGACGGCGGGATCATCAACTGGGCGCTCGAGCCGCTCGGCCTCTCCTTCGACGGCTACTCGACCGTCGGGCTGTGGCTCGTCTTCACGTACCTCTGGCTGCCGTTCATGATCCTGCCGGTCTACGCGGGGCTCGAGCGGATCCCGTCCTCGCTCCTCGAGGCGTCGGCCGACCTGGGCGGCCGCTCGCTGACGACGTTCTTCCGGGTGATCCTGCCGCTCGCGTTCCCGGCCGTCGTCGCGGGGTCGATCTTCACGTTCTCGCTGACCCTCGGCGACTACATCGCACCCGGGCTGATCACGAGCGAGCAGTTCATCGGGACGGTGATCTACAACATCCGCGGCCAGGCGCTCCCGACCGCGGCCGCGTTCGCGTTCGTCCCGATCGCGATCGTGATCGGCTACCTGCTCGTCGCCCGCCGCCTGAAGGCGTTCGAGTCGCTGTGACCGAGTCGCGCCTCACCCGCGTCCTGCTGCGCATCGGCGCCTTCGGCACGCTCGCCTTCCTCTACGGGCCGCTGGTCGTGATCGCCCTCTACGCGTTCAACCGGAACGTGACGCAGAAGTGGCCGATCGAGGAGTACAGCACGCGCTGGTTCAAGGTCGCCTTCGAGGACGAGGCCGTCCGCGAGGCGCTCCTCAACTCGCTGATCGCCGCCGTCGGCGCGACCGCGATCGCGCTCGTGCTCGGCACGCTCGCATCGCTCGCCGTCGCGCGCTACCGGTTCTTCGGCCGCGAGGTGATCACGTTCGCCGTGATCCTGCCGATCGCACTGCCGGGGATCGTGACGGGCCTCGCGCTCCAGGCGACGATCCTCGACGTGCTCGGGCCGCTGGGCGTCTCGTTCGGGCTCGCGACGATCATCGTCGGGCACGCGACGTTCTGCGTCGTGGTCGTCTACAACAACGTGCTCGCCCGCATGCGGCGGACTGCCGGCTCGCTCGACGAGGCGTCGGCCGACCTCGGCGCCGACAACTGGCAGACGTTCCGCTACGTGATGTTCCCGCAGATGCGCACCGCGCTCCTCGCGGGCGGGCTGCTCTCGTTCGCCCTCTCGTTCGACGAGGTCGTCGTCACCGTCTTCACCTCGGGTGCCCAGCAGACGCTCCCGATCTGGATCTTCGCGACCCTCGCCCGCCCGGCGGAGCTGCCCATCGTCAACGTCGTCGCGCTCTTCGTGATCGTGGTCTCGATCATCCCCGTCTACTTCGCGCAGAAGCTGGCAGGCGCCGGCGGGCGCGACGGCGACGACCGCGCGCAACCGCTCGCGACGACCGCGGTCTAGGGGCTCGCGGTCGACGCGACGCCCGTGCCGATCGGGCACGAGACGCCGGTGCCGCCAAGACCGCAGTAGCCGTTCGGGTTCGCCGCCAGGTACTGCTGGTGGTAGCCCTCGGCGTAGTAGAACGGCCCCGCCTCGGCGATCTCGGTCGTGATCGGCCCGTAGCCCGCCTTCGCGAGCTCGGCCTGGAACATGTCGCGCGTCGCGAGCGCCGCGTCGCGCTGGCGCTCGTCGTGCCAGTAGATCGCGGAGCGGTACACGGAGCCGACGTCGTTGCCCTGGCGCATGCCCTGGGTCGGGTCGTGGCCCTCCCAGAAGATCGCGAGCATGTCCTCATAGGTCGTCTTCGCGGGGTCGAAGACGGCGAGGACGACCTCGGTGTGGCCGGTGCGGCCCGAGCACGTCTCCTCGTACGTCGGGTTGGGCGTGAAGCCGCCGGAGTAGCCGACGGCGGTCGTGTAGACGCCGGGCGCCTGCCAGAAGAGGCGCTCGGCGCCCCAGAAGCAGCCCATGCCGACGACGACTCGCTCGAAGCCGTCGGGGAAGGGCGGCACGATCGGCGTGCCGAGGACGAGGTGAGGGGCGACGACCGGCATCGCCGTGTCGCGCCCGGGGAGCGCCGACTCGGCGGTCGGCAGCTCGACGTTCTTGCGGAAGAGGAAGCTCATGCCCTCACGGTAGCGCGCGTGTCCAGCGCCACGGACGCCGGGCTCAGGCGTGCGCCAGCGCCTGCTCGAGATCGGCCCAGAGCGCGTCGGCGTCCTCGAGCCCGACGGAGAGCCGGAGCAGGCCCGCGGGGATGCGGTCGCCCTCCCAGCGGTGCCGCGCCTCGAGCTTCGAGCGGATGCCGCCGAGGCTCGTCGCGTTCTCGATCGTCCTCACCGACCGCTCGACGCGCCCTGCCGCGTCGCCGTCGGCGACGTCGAACGAGAGGAGGAACGAGAAGCCCGGGTAGCGCACCTCCGTCACCGCCGGATGCGCGCCGAGCCGCGCCGCCAGGATCCGCGCCGACGCCTCCTGGCGGTCGAGGCGCGAGTCGAGCGTCTCGAGCCCGCGCCGGACCAGCCACGCAGTGTCCGCCGAGGCGACGATCCCCGCGAGCCGCCTGGTGAGGTGCAGCCGGTCGCGCAGGTCGCGGTCGCGCGTCACCGTCACGCCCGCGACGACGTCGTCGTGGCCGGCGAGCACCTTCGTCGCGGAGTGGACGACGACGTCGCAGCCGTGGTCGAGGGGCCGGAGGCGCAGCGGCGAGGCGACGGTCGCGTCGCAGACGACCGGGGCCGGGTACGCCGCGGCCGCCTCGAGGTCGGGCATCGTCAGGAGGGGGTTCGCCGGCGCCTCGACGAGGACCAGGTCGACGTTCGACGGCGGCGGCCCGGTCTGGTCGAACTCGACGACGTGCACGCCCCACGGCCGCAGGTGGTCGAAGAGCACGCGGTGGCCGTAGTAGGCGCCCTCGGCCAGCGCGATCCTGCCGCCCGAGTGGAGCATCGTCAGCAGGACGGTCGTCACCGCGCCCATGCCCGAGGGGTAGAGGAGCGCGTGGCCGCCGTCGAGCTCGCCGAGGAGCTCCTCGCACGCGACCCCCGTCGGGTGGTCGGCCCGGGCGTACGAGAACCGGCCCGGCTCGCCGTCCTCGTAGGGCCACGTCGCCGAGCGGTCGAGCGGCGCCTCCACGGGCTCCGACTCTAGCCGCGCCCTCGCGAACCGCGGGAGGACTCGGTGCGAATCCCCGGCGATCCAGTCATCGCGCACGCGGCTCGTGCGCGCTTCACGGAGGTACTCGCATGCGCTTCAGGCTCGTCAGGCCTCGTTTCCTGGTCTTCCTCGCCGTCGCGACGGCGTGCCTGGCGGTACCCGCCGTCGGCTCGGCGGCCGAGCGGCTCGTCGCGGTCGACGAGGCCAACCGGCTCGTCGTCTTCTCGAGCGACACCCCGCGGGCGATCACCCGCGTCCGCGTCACGGGCCTCGGGGCCGGCGAGCGGCTCCTCGGCCTCGACGTGCGGCCGGCGAACGGCCAGCTCGTCGCCGTCTCGAGCAGCTCGCGACTGTACGCCCTCGACGCGGGGACGGGCGCCGCGACCGCGATCGGCCAGGCGCCGTTCAGCCCCGCGGTCAGCGGCGGCGCCTTCGGCTTCGACTTCAACCCGACCGTCGATCGCATCCGGCTCACGAGCGACGGGCGCCAGAACCTGCGTCTGCATCCCGATACCGGGGCGGTGGCGGCCGTCGACGGGATGCTCGCGTACGGCACGTCGGATGCCGGGAACGGCTCGGTGCCGCAGGTCGTGGCGTCGGCCTACACGAACAGCGTGCGCGGCGCGACCACGACCCAGCTCTACGACATCGACGTGGCGCGCGACGTCCTCGTTCTCCAGAACCCGCCGAACAACGGCACGCTCGTGACCGTCGGGCCGCTCGGCGTCGACGCCCAGTCGGGCGGCTTCGACATCGCACCGTCGGACGGGGTCGCCTGGGCGGTGCTCCGGGTTCCCGGCCAGGGCGGCTCGCAGCTCTACCGGATCAACCTGGCGACCGGCGCGGCGACGCTCGTCGGTCGCGTCGGCGGCGGCCTCGCCGTGAACGGCCTCGCCGCCCTCGGCGCGGCCCAGCCGGACACCGCCGCTCCGACGCTCTCGATCGTGACGCTCGGCTCGAGGGCGGGGGCCTCGTCGCTCGCGGGGCGCCCCGGGCTCCCCGTGCGCGCGGCCTGCAGCGAGGCGTGCACGCTGACCGCGCGGTTCCTCCTCGGGTCCCGCGTCGTCGGCACGGCGACCGCGACGACCGAGCTGGCGGGCTCGGTCCCGCTCCGTCTCCGCCTGTCGGCGGCCGGTGCGGCCGCGGTGCGTGCTCGCAGGACGGCAGGCCTCGTCGTGAGCGTCTCGGCAACCGACGCCGCGGGCAACACGGCAGGGCCGGTCACCCGCACGCTCGGCGCGCGCGGGTAGTAGCAGTCCCGAGCGGGGCGGGACGGAGTCGTCCCGCCCCGCCGCGGCGCAGCGCCTGAAGCACACGGCGGTGGGCGTCGGCTGCCCGGCTGTCGGGATCGACGACGCCGTGGACGGGTCTGCGTCCGTAGCATCGACCGCATGACGCTGCCCGACAGCGCCCGCGCCCTGATCGAGTCCGGTCGACTCGCGCACCTCGTCACGCTCGGCCAGGACGGATCTCCTCAGGTCTCGTGCGTGTGGGTCGGCCTCGACGGGGACGAGATCGTGTCGGCACATCTGGCCGCAAGCCAACGGAAGCTGCGGAACGTCGGGCGGGACGCGCGTGTCGCCCTCTCGATCGAGGGCACCGAGATCCAGCCTCCCGGCCTGCTGCAGTACCTCGTCGTCCACGGGCGGGCGCGGGTCACCGAGGGAGGAGCGCCCGAGCTGCTCCAGGCGCTCGCGCACCGGTACCTCGGGCCCGACGTGAAGTTCCCGCCGATGGACGACCCGCCCGCCGGCTTCGTGCTCCACATCACGCCCGAGCGGCTCGGCGGCGTCGGTCCCTGGGTCGCGCGCTAGGCGCGGCCCGGCCGCGCCGCCTCGTCCCGAGCCGCCGCTCGCCGCGGGATAGGCTCCGCCGGATGTCGACGCGGCACGAGACGACCGAGGAGAAGCTCGCCTGGCTGCGCGAGCTGGGCGACGCGGCGGCGCATGCCGGGTCGGAGAAGGCGGTCGCCCGGCAGCACGAGCGCGGCAAGCTCCTCGCGCGCGAGCGGGTCGAGCTGCTGCTCGACCCCGGCTCGTTCGTCGAGCTCGACCGCTTCGTCCGCCACCGCGAGAGCGAGTTCGGCATGCGCGAGCAGCGGCCGTGGGGCGACGCGGTCGTGACGGGCTACGGCACCGTCTTCGGCCGGCCGGTGTGCGTCTTCAGCCAGGACTTCACCGTGTTCGGCGGCTCCCTCTCCGAGGTGTTCGCCGAGAAGGTCTGCAAGGTGATGGACATGGCCCTGAAGGTGGGCTGCCCGGTCGTCGGGATCAACGACTCGGGCGGCGCGCGCATCCAGGAGGGCGTCGTCTCGCTCGCGGGCTACGCCGAGATCTTCTGGCGCAACGTCCAGGCCTCCGGGGTCGTCCCGCAGGTCTCGCTGATCATGGGCCCCTGCGCCGGCGGCGCCGTCTACTCGCCGGCGATCACCGACTTCGTGCTGATGACGGAGGGGTCGTCGTACATGTTCATCACGGGCCCCGACGTCGTGAAGACCGTCACCGGCGAGGACGTCAGCTTCGAGGACCTCGGCGGCGCGAGCGCGCACGCCACGAAGTCGGGTGTCGCGCACCTCGTCTCACCCGACGAGCAGGCGTGCATCGAGGACGCGCGGTACCTGCTCACCTTCCTGCCGCAGTCGAACCTCGAGACCGCGCCCTACGCGGCGCCGACCGACCCGATCGATCGCGAGTCGCCCGAGCTCGACGTGCTGATCCCGGACTCGCCCAACAAGCCCTACGACATCAAGCGCGTCATCGAGACGGTGATCGACGACGGCGCGTTTCTCGAGCTGCAGCCCTCGTACGCGGAGAACATCGTCTGCGGCTTCGCGCGACTCGGCGGCCACGCGGTCGGCGTCGTCGGGAACCAGCCGTCGGCGCTCGCGGGCGTCCTCGACATCGACGCCTCCGTCAAGGCGGCGCGCTTCGTCCGCACCTGCGATGCGTTCAACGTCCCGCTCGTGACGTTCGTCGACGTCCCCGGGTTCCTGCCGGGCACGGCGCAGGAGTGGGGCGGGATCATCCGCCACGGCGCGAAGCTGCTCTACGCGTACGCCGAGGCGACCGTGCCGAAGCTGACCGTGATCACCCGGAAGGCGTACGGCGGCGCGTACGACGTCATGAGCTCCAAGCACATCCGCGCCGACGTCAACGTCGCGTGGCCGACGGCGGAGGTCGCGGTGATGGGGCCGGACGGGGCCGTCAACATCGTCTTCCGCAAGGAGCTCGACGGCGCGCCGGACGCAGAGACGCGGCGCGCCGAGTTGATCGCCGACTACAAGGAGCGCTTCGCCAACCCCTACAGCGCCGCGGAGCGCGGGTACGTCGACGACGTGATCGAGCCGCGCCGGACGCGGCCGTACCTGATCCGGGCGCTCGAGACGATGCTCTCCAAGCGCGAGCCCGGGCCGAAGCGCAAGCACGGCAACATCCCGCTCTAACCGTTCGCCAAGCGGGATTCGGCAGGAGCCGAATCCCGCGGCTTGATCCCCGCCTTCGGCGGGGCAGACCCCTGAAGGCGCCCGCTGGCGCGGTCGCACTGCCTCGTTTCACCGGAGCCGGCGCCGGCCCGCCCTCGTTCGACCGTCTACCGAGCGACGAACGCGACCTCGCGCGAGTCGCAGACCGGGACGTAGCCGAGCCGCTGGTAGATCGCGTTCGACGTCGGGTTCGCCAGGTCGGTGTAGAGGAAGCAGAGCATGCGACCCCGCTCGAGCTGGAGGCGCGTGACGGCCGCGGTGACGGCGGTCCCGTAGCCGCGCCCGCGCCGGGCGTGTGGTGTGTGGACGGGGCCGATCCGGATGCCGTTCGGCGTCGGTCCGCCGAAGCCGGCGAGGGAGACGACCTCGCCCTCGTCCTCCCAGAGCCCGACGCCCCCGATCTCGCTCGCGAGGCGCGCCTCGACGCTGCGCCGCAGCTGCGCCTCGTCGTGGCCGCCGTCGACCCGGTGGATCTCCTCCGCGAACGCCGCGAACCGCTCGAACACGAGGTCGGCGTCGTGGTGCCCGGCCAGGCGGAACGATCCGGGCGCAGGCGGAGGCTCGGCGAGCGTGCGGAGCTCGTAGATGCGCTGGTCGACGCGAGTCACGACGTCCAGCCCGTGCCCTGCCGCATAGGCGGCCGCGAAACGATCGATCTCGGGCGCGCCGCCGACCGCGCCCGGGAGCTCGTCGGCGACCGACGCCGCGAGCGCTTCGACCGCGCCGTCCGCGATCGGGCCGATGACGACCAGGTTGTGGGGCGGCGTGCGGATCGCGCCGCCGACGACCCGGCTGCCATCCCGGACGACCCAGCCGACGAGCTCGGGGTAGACCTCGGGCGAGGAGCGCGCCGTCGCGAGCAGCCCGAGCTGCAGGTTGTGCCGGGCCTCGTCGACGAGGAGCACCTCGCGCAACGCAGGCTCGACCGTGTCGGGACCGGTGACCCGCTCGACCTCCATCGAACGATCGTACGAGCCGCCGTAAGGAATCGACGCGTCGGCGGTTCTCCTGACGTCAACCCATCCCAAGGAGGGACGTCATGACCATCACGATCACCCGCAAGACCGCCGCGATCATCGCCGCCATCGGCGTCCTCGCGTGCGCAGGCACCGCCACGGCCAAGTCGCTGATCACCGGCGCGCAGATCGCGAACGGCACGGTCTCGAGCCTCGACCTCGCCAACCGCGGCGTGAAGGGGATCGACATCCAGAAGGGGACGCTCGTCAAGGCGCACTTCAAGGCCGGCCAGCTCCCCGCCGGCCCGCAGGGTGCGCAGGGACCGCAGGGCCAGCAGGGGCCGCAGGGCGAGCAGGGCCCCCAGGGCGCCCCGGGCCTCGCGGCGCGCCAGGTCGTCACCTCGTCGACCGTCACGAGCACGAGCGACACGAAGTTCCTCGTCCTCGCCTGCCCGGCCGGCAAGGTCGCGCTCGGCGGAGGCGGCCAGATCGTCTACCCGGCGGGCAACTGGGTGGGGTCGCAGGTCGCCCTCTCGTCCAGCCTTCCGAACGCCACGGGCTGGACGGTCCGCGCGATCGAGGCCGGGCCCGTCGCCGGCCCCGGCACCTGGCAGCTCGAGGGCTACGTCGTCTGCGCGGCCGTCGCCGCGTGACGGCACGGACGTCGTCGGGCCCGCGGCGGCCGGGCCCGGCGACGACCGTGACCCACAGGGCGCGACGCGCCCGCTCGAGACGACCGCCGGCTAGCGTCCCGCCGCGACGCGCCGGCGGTACGTCTTCGTGTTCGTGCGGTTGCCGCAGACCGACATCGCGCACCACTTGCCGGAACCGTTGCGCGAGCGGTCGTAGAAGGCCCAGTGGCAGACGTCGCGCGGGCAGCCCTTCAGCCGCGACCAGGTGCCGTCGGCCATGCTCCGGTGGACGACCGCGAGGATCTCGCCGAGGGCGCCGTCGACGCCCGGTGCGCGTGGGACGAGGCGGGCGTCGCGTTCCACGAACCGAGCGGTGTAGCGCGCGGCCTCCGCGGCGCGGTCGAGCGTCGCGAGCCGGCCGGCGTCGGCCGGGATCCCGCTGTTGGCGAGCGTGAGGGCGCGCAGCGCCTCGCGGACGGCGAGCGCCGTCTCGAGCTCCTCCGCCGTCGGCGTCCCTTCCACCGGCACGCCGATCTCCGCGAGGGCGAGCCCGAGCGCCGCGGGCGACGTGAGCTCGTCGACGTCGTTCTCGATGTCGCGGGTGTTGACGAACGCCTGCACCAGGCGAAGCGGCTCGGGCGCCGGCGCGCGGTTCCCGGGATCGACGATCACCGGGTCAGCATATCGCATCGACACCTGTAAAACGCTGTTTGCTACTGTCGCGGCGTGCGACGGCTCCTGAGCTCACCGCGCCGGAGGCGACGGCTCGCCACCGTCGGCGCCTCGGTGGCCGTCGTCGGTGCGATCGTGGCGGGGGTCGTCGCGCTCGCCGACTCGACGACGCACGCCCCCGAGCGGCTCCGGCCGGGCCCGCCCGAGAAGATCCTGAAGGAGGTGGCGCTGACGTCCGCGATGCGTCGCGGCATCGACCGCACGCTCGCCGAGTTCGTGCCCGCCGCCGTTGCGCGGAGGAACCCTGCGCGCGCGTGGCAGCTCGCCGGTCCCGGGCTGCGCGCAGGTGGGAGCCTCCGCGGCTGGAAGAGCGGCGAGCTGCCGGTGCATCCGTACGCGTACGCGACCTCCCGGTCGCTCCGCAACTGGACGACGGTCTACGCGCGTCGCGACCGTGTCGCGATCGACCTGATGCTCTACCCCCGGGAGGGCTCCCTCGAGGGGCCGATCGCCTTCGGGATCGACCTCGTGCCCCGCGGGAAGGCGTGGGTGGTCGACTCGATCTTCCCCGCGGCGATCTGGACCGGGAAGAAGGAGCGGGCGTTCGTCACCGGCATGCAGGACTTCACGGGCAAGTTCGGCTCGAAGCAGTCGACGTACGACAAGCCCGACCTCCCCGAGTCACGCCTCTCCGCGGTCTGGCTGCTCGTGCCCGGCGTGCTCCTCGGAGCGTGTCTCGTCGCACCGCTCGTGCTCGGCGTCCGCTCGGTCGCCAACCGCCGCAGGCGGCCGCCGCCCGAGCCGCTGCCGCCGCTGCCGAGCACCCTCGGCCGCTGAAGCGCCCGTCGGCCGGCGCTCCACCGTCCACGGCGGTTCGCGGCGACTCTCGGACGCTCGGTGAGCCGTTAGGTTCCCCGCGTGCGCGTCTCCGCGAAGGTCGACTATGCGCTGAGGGCGATGCTCGAGCTCGCCGCGGCAGGAGGGCTCGTCAAGGGGGAGCAGCTCGCGACCGCCCAGGCGATCCCGCAGAAGTTCCTCGAGGCGATCCTCGTCGACCTCCGGCATGCGGAGCTGGTCACGAGCCGGCGGGGGGTCGAGGGCGGCTACGCCCTCGGGAAGCCCGCGAGCGAGATCAGCCTGGCCGACGTGATCCGCGCGGTCGAGGGCCCGATCGCCACGGTGCGCGGTGTACGCCCCGACGACGTCGCGTACGACGGCGCCGCGCGGGCGCTCGCCCCGGTCTGGATCGAGCTCCGGGCCGCGATGCGCGGCGTGCTGGAGGAGACGACGCTCGCCGACCTCGTGGCCCGCAGCGCCGTGGACTGATCCCGCGCGGCCGCGGCGCGACCGCTACGCGAACGTCGTGTGGCGCGTCGGCCTGACGTACACGATCTGGCCGGCGGCGAACTCGAGGAGCTCGGCGTGATCGCGGGTCGTCTGCACCGAGAGCCGCTCGCCGTCGCTGTCGACGAGGTCGAG
The DNA here is from genome assembly GCA_963748255.1 of uncultured Actinomycetes bacterium. Classification (GTDB taxonomy): domain Bacteria; phylum Actinomycetota; class Thermoleophilia; order Gaiellales; family Gaiellaceae; genus Gaiella. The sequence continues at coordinate 24,745 of CAVVIL010000016.1, forward strand.
GCGGACGTTGAAGCCGAGGTGGACGATCCGGTCGATCATCACCTCGCGCGTCGACCCGTTCGGCTCCAGCGTGACCTCGAGATCGTGGGGTCGGACGAAGGTGTCGCCGAGCTGGTGCGCCTGGCCGACGAACGTCATCACGAACTCGTTGGCCGGCTGCTCGTAGACCTCGCGCGGCGACCCGACCTGCTCGATGCGCCCCTCGCGTCATCACGGCCACCTGGTCGGCGACCTCCATCGCCTCTTCCTGGTCGTGCGTGACGATCACCGTCGTCGTGTGCGTCTCGTCGTGGAGGCGCCGGAGCCACTCCCGCAGCTCCGCCCGCACGCGGGCGTCGAGGGCGCCGAACGGCTCGTCCAGCAGCAGCACCGCCGGATCGATCGCGAGCGCGCGGGCGAGCCCCATGCGCTGCCGCTGGCCGCCCGAGAGCTGTGAGGGATAGCGCTTCGCGAGGCCCTCCAGCTGCACGAGCTTCAGGAGCTGGTGCACGCGCTCCTCGATCTCCGCCTTGGGCCGCTTGCGGATCTTCAGACCGAACGCGATGTTGTCGTAGACGGTCATGTGCTTGAACGCGGCGTAGTGCTGGAAGACGAAGCCGACGCCGCGCTCCTGGGGCGGCCGCCCGGTCACGTTCTTCTCGTCGATGAGGACGTCGCCGGCGTCGGCCGTCTCGAGCCCGGCGATGATCCGCAGGAGCGTCGACTTGCCGCTGCCGCTCGGCCCGAGGAGCGCCGTGAGCGATCCGCGCGCGACCTCCACCGACACGTCATCCAGTGCGACGAAGTCGTCGAACCGCTTGGTGATGCGACGGACGGTGATCGACATTCAGCGCCTGCTTTCTTTCGGTTGGAGGAGGATCATGAGGACGAGGACGACGATCGCCGTCGCCGCCAGCACGAACGAGATCCCGTAGGCCGGGGCGTAGTTCCCGTAGGCGAACTGATAGGCGTCCTCGACGCGCAGGGTCGCCGTCTGCGTCTCGCCGACGATATTGCCCGAGACGAGCGCCACCGCGCCGTACTCGCCGATCGAGCGCGCCGCGGTGAGCACCACGCCGTACACGACCGCCCACCGGATCGAGGGGAGCGTGATGCGCCAGAAGGTCTGCCAGCCCGAGGCGCCGAGCGTCTGGGCCGCCTGTTCCTGTTCCGTGCCGATCTCGCGGAGCGTCGGCACGACCTCGCGGGCCACGAACGGCAGGGTGACGAAGATCGTCGCGAGCACGATCGACGGGGTCGCGAAGATGATCTCGTAGCCGTTGCGCTGGAACCAGCCGAACCAGCCGTTGACGCCGTACAGGGCGATGAGCGAGAAGCCGACGATCACCGGGGAGAGCGAGAGCGGCAGGTCCACGAACGCGTTCAGGAAGCCGCGGCCGGGGATGTTGCCCCGCACGATCACGAGGCCGCAGACGATCCCGAACACCGTGTTCACGACGACCGCGATCGCCGTGACCGTCAGGGTGAGCTTGAACGCGGCGATGGTGTCCGGCGCCGAGATCGCGGCCCACGCGCCGTCGAGGTCCTCGGCGGTGCGCCACACCATCATCGCGAGCGGCCCGACGAGGATGACCGTCAGGTAGCCGAGCGCGGCGACGCGGAGCGACCACTTACCCACGCTCGTGCCTCGTGACGAACCAGCGGAGCGCGCCGATGCCGAGCAGGACGGAGAACGAGATCAGGAGCAGCACGACGGCGATCGCGGCCGAGCCCTCGGGGTCCTGCTCGATCCGGTAGAAGAGGTGGATCGAGGCGACCTCGGTCTTGAACGGGAGGTTGCCGGCGATGAGGACGATCGCGCCGATCTCGCCGACGGCCCGCGCGAAGGCCATCGCGACGCCCGAGAGGATCCCCGGCAGGATGCCCGGCAGCACGACGCGCCGGAAGGTCTGGAAGTTGCTCGCCCCGAGCGACTTCGAGGCGTCCTCCAGCTCCTCGTCGAGCTCGATCAGCACCGGCTGCACCGTGCGGACGACGAAGGGGAGGGTGACGAAGAGCAGGGCGACGTAGATCGCGCCGCGCGTGAAGGTCACGTTGGCGTCGAAGTGGAACGAGCCGATCGTGACGTCGATCGGCGTCCGCGGGCCGTAGAGCGCCATGATCACCAGCCCGGCGACGATCGTCGGCAGCGCGAACGGCAGGTCGATGATCGCGTTGACGACGCTCTTGCCGGGGAACTCGTCGCGCACGAGGACCCAGGCGATGATCGTCCCGAAGACCGCGGTGGTGAGGACGGCGAGCGTCGAGACGACCAACGTCAGCTTGAACGCCGCGACGGCCTGCGGGGAGGAGACGACGTCCCAGAAGCCGGACCAGCCGTTGCCGGTCGACTTCCAGATGATCGCCGCGATCGGCAGCACGACGATGACGAGCAGGAACGTCGTGACGAAGCCCACCTGCAGGGAGAGAGCCGTCGAGGCTCTCTCCCTGCGGTGCGTGGAAGGCGCCGGGAGGCCCGGCGCCTCGGTGACGGTGCTAGCCAGTGGGCACTCCGAGCGACTGCTCGATCTGCTGCATGACGCTCTTGTTCGGGTCGAACCACTTCTTGTCGACCGCGCGCCAGCCTCCGAGCAGCTTGTCGGTGATCTTCGTCTCGCCCGCGCGCACCGGGTACTTGCTCCGGAACTCGGCGATCGCCCGCTTGTCGACGGGGCGGTACCCGTTCTCGGCCAGGATCTTCTGGGCCGGGTACGTCTTCAGGTAGCGCGAGAAGGCGTTCCACTCGGCCTTGTTCTCGCTCTTCTCGAGCGCCGCGATGTAGACGTCGATCAGCATCGTCTGCCGCGGGATGACGTACGGGATCTTGCCGTTGATCGCCTCGCTCTCGAACGTGAGCAGGACGTCGCCCTTGCCCGAGAGGAACGTGTTCGTCGCGTTCGACCCCGACGAGTCCTGCGAGACGACGTTGTTCCTGTAGAACTTCTGCAGGTAGGCGATCGCCTGCTTCTCCGTCTTGCCGAGCTTCCGCTGGGCGACGTAGCCGGAGAGGATGTTCCACTTGGCGATCCCCCCGGTGAACGGGTTGACCGTCACGACCCCGACACCCGACTTCGTCAGGTCGTTCCAGCCCTTGACCTTCTTCGGGTTGCCGTTGCGGAGCCCGAACACGACGACGGAGTTCCAGACGACGCCGTTGTAGCTCTGCTTGTCCCAGTTCTTGTTGATCAGGCCCTTGTCGACGAGGTCGTTGATGTCGTTGCCGGTGTTGAGGATCACGCCGTCGGCGGGCAGGCCGTTGGCCACCGCCTGGCCCTGGGCCGACGAGGCGCCGTACGACGCCCGGATGTTGATGTCGGCCCCGGCCGGCGTCTTGCGGAACTCCTCGATCAGCTTGGTCAGCACCGGCCGCGGGGTGGAGTACGCGACCAGGTTGAGCGTGACCGCCTGCGACCCCTTCTCGGCGGCCGTGGCTGCGGCGCCCGCGAGCCGCCGCCACGAGGGCGGCCAGCACGGCCGAGATCCATACGAGCTTCTTCCGTCCCATACGCGCTCCTTCGTTCTGTCGCCAGTACGCCGGGGCCGTTCCATGCCGCCGCCGACCCCTTCTCTAGCGGGAAGCTATAGCATAAGCAAAGCGAATGTCTTGAATAAGCGATCGGTATGTCAACCGATCACTCGGCCGGCTCGCTGCGTGGTCGGAAGCGCAGGTCGGACGTCCGCTCGAAGACCCGGGCGGCGCGCTCCTCGAACCAGCCGCTCCGGACGTCGCCGGACGGGCGAGTCGAACAGCGGGACGTACGGCTTCAGGTCGAGCACCGGCGTGCCGTCGAGCAGGTCGAGCCCGCGGACGACGACCGCGTCGGGCTCGACGGCCACGACCTCGGCCAGCGAGAGCCCGAGCGGGTTCGGCCGGCGCGGCGAGCGCGTCGCGAACGTCCCGCGCGGCTCGTCGTCGAGGAAGGCCGGCACCGTCTCGTCCCAGCCGGTCGTCTCGTGGAGGTGTGCCAGCACCCAGACGTGCGAGAAGCCCGCGACGTCGCGCAGGCTGCCCCGATGCGGCTCGGTGATCTCGATCCGGGAAGGTCCGGCGTCGTCGGCGATCGGCTGCAGGGGCATCCCGTCCAGCGAGCCGTGCGGGGAGCGGACGCGGCCGATCGGCGTGTACACGACCGCCTCCGTGATCCGCCGGTCGCGGAGCGCCTCGACGAACGCGAGCGCCGCCCGCGCGGTCGAGAGACGCCAGAGCGCGAGGGTCGCGTCGAAGCCCTCCGCGGCCGCCGCGCGCGCCTCGAGATCTCGCTCCGCCCTGGCGAGGAGCGCGGCCTGGGTCGAGAGCAAGGGCTCCGGGTCGCGGGCCGACCGGTCGAGCAGGAGCAGCTTCACCATCAGCGCGGAGCGGAGCTCGCGGACGTGGTCGACCGGAGAGGCGAGCCACGCCTCGTAGGCACGGCGGCCGGCCGCGGTCGGGGTGAACACCGTCCGCGTCGGCCCTTCGGTGCTCGCCTCGCTCCGCGTGGCCCGGACGAGCCGCTTCTCGGCGAGCGTCTCGAGCGCGCGGTAGACGAGCGGGCGCGACGAGCTCCAGACCCGGCCGACCTCCCCGTCGGGCCGGAGGAGGCGCACGACCGACCAGCCGTGCGCAGGAGCCTCGGCGAGGAGCCCGAGGACGACCCACTCGACGAGCGAGAGCTCCGTGCGGACAGGGCGTGCCAGAGCTCGATCGTATCCCCGCGTCGGCTGCGTTAGGGTGCGGTAGTCAATTCGCGACTACAGGAGAGATCCGTCATCGACACGAACGGCGCAGCGGGACGACGGGCTTTCGACCGCAGGCGCTTCCTCCTGACGACGGCGACCGGGCTCGTCGCCGCCGGCACGGGCGCGCGGCTCGCCGCGGCGGCCACGGACGACGACCTCGCGGTCGCGAACTTCGGCCTGGCCTCCTCGTACCTCGCCGCGGACTTCTACGCGAAGGCGCTCGCGTCCGGGAAGCTCGGCCCGGGAGCCCGGGGCTGGCTCAGGGCCGGACGGTCGGCGGCAGTGGGCCACGCCCGCGAGCTGACGACCCTCCTGACCGGCGCAGGCGACACGCCCGCGACGGCCGAGGACTTCGAGTTCGCGTGGCCGGCAGGCACGTTCACCACGGCCGCCCGCATCCGCTCGACCGGGGTCGGCGTGCTGCGGCCCATGCGGGCGGCCTACCAGCAGGCGGCCGCGATCGTGACCGAGCCGACGTACCGCGTGCTGTTCGCGAGCCTCGCCGCGAGCTACGGCGAGCAGCTCGGCCACCTCTCCGGCTCGGTCGAGTCGTTCCCCAAGCCAATGGACCTCGAGACCGCCAGCGCGGCGCTCGAGAGCTACCTCGGGTAGGAGGATCCCCATGAGACGCCAGCTCGCCGCGCTCGCCCTCGTCCTCGTCGCCGCCGTGGTGGTCGCCACCGGGGCGAGTGCCCGCTCCGAGGCGAACGGGCCACTGACGATCTATGCGGCCGCGTCGCTGACCGAGGTCTTCCGTGCGTTCGACGGCGGGCAGAACTACAACTTCGCCGGCTCGAACGCGCTCGAGACGCAGATCCGCAACGGCGCCCCGGCGGACGTGTTCGCCTCGGCGGCGCCGCTCAACACCCAGCGCCTCTTCCGCGCCGGGATCGTCGAGAAGCCGGTCACGTTCACCGCGAACCGGCTCGCGCTGATCGTGCCCCGGTCGAACCCGGCCGGGATCCGGTCGATCTACGACCTCCGGAGCAAGCCCGTGAAGCTCGTGGTCGCCGCCCCGGCCGTCCCGGTCGGCGGGTACACGCTGACGGTGCTCAGGAAGATGGGCCTCTCGAGCGTCCTCTCGAAGGTCGTCAGCCGGGAGTCGGACGTGAAGGCCGTGACGGGCAAGGTCGCGCTCGGCCAGGCCGACGCAGGCTTCGTCTACGTCACCGACGCGCGGCCCGTGAGCGACCAGGTGACCGTCGTCCGCATCCCCGCGTGGGCGCAGCCGCGGGTCCGGTACGAGATCGCCGTCGTCGCACGGTCGTCGAACAAGGCCGCAGCGCAGGCATGGGTCAAGGCAATCCTCTCGAGCCGCGGCCAGACCGCCCTGAAGAACGCCGGCTTCCTGCCCGTGCCGAAGGCCGCGAGCTGAGCAGGCTGCTCTTCCGCGCCACGCTCGTCTTCGCGACGAGCGTGGCGCTCGTCTTCCTCGTCCTGCCCGTCGTCGCGATCTTCGCGCGCGTCCCGCCGGGCGAGCTCGTCTCGGCGCTCGGGACCGACGCGGCCAAGGACGCGCTCGTCGTCACGGCGAAGACGAACGCGGTCTCGATGTTCCTGATCCTGGCGTTCGGCACGCCGACCGCGTACTGGATCGCGACGCGGTCGAGCCGTCTGCGGGACATCGTCGTCACCCTCGTCGAGCTCCCGCTCGTGCTCCCGCCCGCCGTCGCCGGGATCGGGCTGCTCGCCGCGTTCGGGCGGCTCGGGCTGCTCGGCGGGTCGATCGAGGCGCTCGGGATCGACATCGCGTTCACCCAGACCGCCGTCGTCCTCGCCGTCACCTTCGTCGCGAGCCCGTTCTACGTCCGGACCGCCGTCTCCGCCTTCGAGGCGGTCGACCCGACCCTCCCCGCCGCCGCCCGCACGCTCGGGGCCGGCCCGGCCCGCGTCTTCGGGCGGGTCTCGCTGCCGCTCGCCGCCGGCGGGCTCGGCGCAGGCGCCGCGCTCGCCTTCGCCCGTGGGATCGGCGAGTTCGGCGCGACGATCATGTTCGCCGGCTCCCTCCAGGGCTCGACGCAGACGCTGTCGCTCGCGATCTACGAGCAGTTCGACCTGGACTTCGACGTCGCGCTCGCGATCAGCGCCGTCCTCGTCGCGATCAGCGGCGGCGTGCTGCTGTCCGTCAAGGTGCTCACCCGATGGCGCTCCGGATCGACTACGCCCATTCCCTTCGCGCCTTCGACGCGCACGTCGAGCTGACGGTCGGGCGGGGGGAGACCCTCGCGCTCGTCGGGCCGTCGGGGGCGGGCAAGACGACGACGCTGCGCGTCGTCGCCGGCCTGCTCCGCCCCGACAGCGGCACGGTCGCGGTCGACGGCGACACGTGGCTCGACACGGCCGCCGGCGTCGACCGTCCGCCCGAGGAGCGGCGGGTCGGCTACCTGTTCCAGGAGTACGCGCTCTTCCCGCACCTCGACGTCGCGGCGAACGTCCGCTTCGGCGCGCCCCGCGGCACGTCGGTGCAGGAGCTGCTCGACCGGTTCCGGATCGGCGGGCTCGCGCGGGCGCGCGTCCGCGAGCTCTCGGGGGGCGAGCGCCAGCGGGTCGCGCTCGCGCGCGCCCTCGCCCGGCGCCCGCAGGCGCTGCTCCTCGACGAGCCGCTCTCGGCGCTCGACGCCCACACGAAGAGCGCCGTCCGCGCCGAGCTCCGCGAGCTCCTCGGCGAGCTCGGGCTGCCGACGGTGCTCGTCACCCACGACTTCGAGGACGCGTCGGCGCTCGCCGACCGGATCGGCGTCATCGTCCAGGGGAAGGTCGTGCAGGAGGGGCCGGCGGGCAACCTCATCGCGCGCCCGCGGGACGCGTTCGTCGCGAGCCTCACCGGCGCGAGCCTCCTCCACGGGACGGCGCGGGCGTCCGCGAACGGGCTCACGGAGATCGTGCTCGACGACGGCGGCTCGGCGTGGAGCACGGAGGCCGCAACGGGCCGGGTGGGCGTCGCGATCCATCCCTGGGAGGTGTCGCTCGGGCGCGTCGCGCCGACCGACTCGGCGGCGAACCACCTCGAGGGTGCGATCACCTCGATCGTCCCGGTCGGCAACCGGGTCCGCGTCGGCGTCGGGGGCCTCGTCGCCGAGATCACCGCTGCGTCCCTCGACCGGCTGGCGCTCGCCGAGGGGGATCGCGTGGTCGCCTCGTTCAAGGCGACCGCCGCGCGAATCGTGCCGCTCGCCTAGCCTGCCGCCGTGGAGCTCGAGCTGAGCGACGATCCCGACGGCCGCGCAGGCAGCGCGGTGCGGGCGGCGGCCGCCCGGGCAGGCATGGAGCTCGCTCCGGTGCCCGACAGGCGGAACGGCGCCTGGTGGCGCGCCGGCCTGCTGGAAGGGCTCGCCCGCGACCCCGGCGCGCCGGCGCCCGCCGCGGCGAACGGCTACGACGTGACGCCCTCCCCGCGGAGCACCCGCGGCGCGACGCGCGCGTAGTCGAGCCCCGAGATCCACGTCAGCACGGTCGCGACGAGGAGCGCCCACCAGGCGACGTCGGCGTCCCATGCGCCCGCGGCCTGGAGGCCGGCGATCGTCGCGGCCACCGTCTGCGTCCACGTCTTCAGCTTCCCGAGGTCGCGGGCGCCCATCACGATCCCGCGCTCCATGGCCGCGAGCCGCAGCCCGGAGACCGCGATCTCGCGCGCGACGATCGCCGCGACCATCCAGGCGGGCGCGACGCCCTCGCCGACGAGCATCGCGAGCGTCGCGAGCACGAGCACCTTGTCGGCGATCGGATCGAGCAGCGAGCCGAAGGCCGACGTCTGGTTCCGGCGGCGCGCGAGCCACCCGTCGACCTGGTCGGTCGCCATCGCCACCGCGAAGACGGCGGTCGCCCAGTAGGCGTGGTTCGGGAAGTCCCAGGCGAAGAGGACGACGACGATCGGCACCGCGAGCGCCCGGGCAAGCGTCAACTGGTCCGGCAGCGTCACGGTTGGGGGAGAATACGCGGCCCATGGCCCCGTTCTCGAAGGTGCTCGTCGCCAACCGCGGGGAGATCGCGATCCGCGTCTTCCGCACGCTGCGCGAGCTCGGCATCGGCTGCGTCGCCGTCTACTCGGAGGCTGACCGGGGGCGCGCGCACGTCCGCGCCGCCGACGAGGCGTACCTCGTCGGCCCGGGGCCGGCCTCCGAGAGCTACCTGCGCGGCGACGTGCTCGTCGAGACCGCGCTGCGGGCGGGTGCCGGGGCGGTGCATCCCGGCTACGGCTTCCTCGCCGAGAACGCCGTCTTCGCCCGCCTCGTCGAGGAGGCGGGCTTGACGTGGATCGGCCCGCCGCCCGCGGCGATCGAGCTGATGGGCTCCAAGACCGCGGCGCGCGCGGCGATGCGCGCTGCCGGCGTGCCGATCATCCCCGGCGCCGTCGAGCCGATCGGGAGCGCCGAGGGCGTCGTGGCGCTCGGAGAGGAGATCGGCTACCCGCTGCTCATCAAGGCGGCCGCGGGGGGTGGCGGCAAGGGGATGGAGCTCGTCGCCTCGCCCGACGAGGCGGAGCGCGCCTTTGCGTCCGCGACCCGGCAGGGCGAGAAGTACTTCGCCGACTCCACCGTCTACGTCGAGCGGTTCATCGAAGACCCCCGCCACGTCGAGGTGCAGGTCCTCGCCGACGCGCACGGGAACGTGATCCACCTCGGCGAGCGCGACTGCACGATCCAGCGCCGCCACCAGAAGCTCGTCGAGGAGACGCCCTCGCCGGCCGTCGACGACGCGCTGCGCGAGCGCATCGGCCGGATCGCGGTCGACGCGGCCCGCGCCGCCGGGTACCGCTCGGCCGGGACGATCGAGGGGCTGCTCACGCGCGAGGGCGAGTACTTCTTCATGGAGATGAACACCCGGATCCAGGTGGAGCACACCGTGACGGAGCTCGTCACCGGCCTCGACCTGATCCGCGAGCAGGTGCTCGTCGCTGCGGGCGAGCCGCTCTCCGTCCGGCAGGAGGACGTGGTGCTGCGCGGGCACGCGATCGAGTGCAGGATCAACGCCGAGGACGTCGGCCGGCGCTTCATGCCGGCGCCCGGGCGGATCACGGGCTACCACGAGCCGGCCGGGCCGGGGGTCCGCGTCGACTCGGGGATCGAGGCAGGCGACGAGGTCAGCGAGCTGTACGACCCGATGATCGCGAAGCTCATCGTCCACGACGTCGACCGCGACCGGGCGATCGCGCGGATGCTGCGCGCTCTCGCGGAGTTCCGCATCGAAGGCCCTCCGACGCTCCTCGGGTTCCACCGGGCCTTGCTCGAGCACCCGTGCTTCGTAAAGGGGGAGACGTGCGCGGGGGTGGTCGAGTCGAAGGAGCTGGCCGAACGTGCGAAGGAGCTCGAGGAGTCGTTGTCTCATTCGACAACCAGGGTGGCGGACGGCCCGGACGGAGCGGTCTCGACGGTGCCGCGGCTCGTCGGGGTGGAGGTCGACGGCCGCGCGCACGACGTGCGCCTGCTGGTGACCGCGCCGCCCTGGGCCGAGCTCGCACGGCGACGGCGTGAGCGCGCGGTCTCGGGCGCCGGAGCCGGCGGCGACGGCGCCGTGGTCAGCCCGATGCAGGGGACGGTGCTCAAGGTCGAGGTCGCCGACGGCGACCAGGTCGCAACCGGGCAGCTCCTCTGCGTCGTCGAGGCGATGAAGATGGAGAACGAGATCGTCGCGCCGCGGGCGGGAACGGTCTCCGGCGTCGCCGTCGCTCCCGGCGCGGCCATCGCGAGCGGTCAGCTCGTCTGCGTGGTCGCCACGCCGGACGCGTGACGCTCGCGGCGCTCCTCGAGCGGCTCGTCGCCGACGCGACGCTCACCGGCGCCACGCTCAGCCGACCGCGCACGTCCGATCCGTCCGAGCCGACGCGGCTGACGGTCGACCCGGTCGCCGTCCGCGACGGCTTGCGCTGGCGCGTCCGACGGCACTTCGGGACCCGGACGACGGACGAGCTCCTCGACGGAGGCGCGCTCGTCGCGCTCCTCGCCGACGCGATCGGCCCCCGCTACCGGCAGGCGCTCCTGCACGAGCCCGAGGCCGACTGGCAGGTCCTGGCCGGCCGCGGCGAGCCGCGCGTCCTCCGCCGACCCCCGACCCGGCCCGAGGCGACGCTCGCGCACGACCGCCCGAAGCGCCACGTCCTCGCGGAGGGCCAGGCCGTTCCCTACCTCGTCGAGCTGGGCGTCCAGACCCCCGAGGGCAAGGTGCGCGCGCCGCGGCGGGCGAAGTTCAGGCAGGTCAATCGCTTCGTCGAGCTCGTCGAGGACGTCGTCCCGTCGCTGCCGTCCGGCGATCTCCGGGTCGTCGACTTCGGCTCGGGTCGCGCCTACCTCACCTTCGCGTTGCACGACCTGCTCGTCCGGCGGCACGGCCGCGCGGTCGAGCTTCTCGGCCTCGACGTGAAGGAGGACGTGGTCGCGGAGTGCGAGGCGCTCGCCCGCCGGCTCGACGCGGACGGGCTCCGGTTCGAGGTCGGCGACATCGCGCACGCCGACCTCGAGGGAGTCGATCTCGTCGTCAGCCTGCACGCCTGCGACACGGCGACGGACGCCGCGCTCGACCGGGCCGTCCGCGCGGGCGCGTCGGTGATCCTCGCCGTGCCGTGCTGCCAGCACGAGCTGCTCGGCCAGCTCGGGAACGAGACGCTGCGTCCGCTCCTGCGCCACGGGACGCTTCGCGAGCGGTTCGTCGCCGAGGTGACGGACGCCGCGCGGGCGCGTCTGCTGGAGCTCGCGGGCTACGAGGTCCAGGTGGTCGAGTTCGTGCCGCTCGAGCACACGCCGAAGAACGTCCTCCTGCGGGCCGTCCGCACCGCGCGGCCGGCGCGCGACCGCGCGCGCCTCGCCGGGGAGTACCGGGCCTTCGCCGACGCGCTCGGGATCGAGCCGTCGCTCGAACGGCTCCTGGGCGACCTCGTCGCGGCGTGACGCCGCCTACGTCGCGTTCTGCCAGAGCCCCATCAGATTGCCCTCGCTGTCGAGGAAGTACGCGGCGGTGCCCATGTCGGCGACGGGCACCTTGTCACCCACGGCCGACCCGCCGTTCGCCCGCACCTGGTCGAGCGTCTCGTCGAGGTCGGCGACCGCGATCGTGATCACCGGCTGAGGCACCGCGTCGCCGCGCTGGGTCATCCCGCCGCCGATGAAGCCGGGCTCGGTCGGCATCCCCTGGTCGCTCACCGGGCCGGTCGAGACGATGTCGTAGCTCAGCTCCGGGATGGGGTGGATCTGCCAGCCGAACACGTCCGCGTAGAACCGGCGCGCCCGCTCGGCGTCGTCGTACGGCACCTCGAAGTGCACCACCCGACTGCTCATACGCATCTCCTTCCGTCTGGGACGACCCCAGCCTGGCAGCCGCGTCCCGCGCGGGCAACCGCGACTCGGTCAGTCGTGGAGGCGGTGGGCGTGGTCGGTGATCCAGTAGAACTGCCCCGGCATCCCCTCGGGTGCGTCGCCCTCGGCGACGAGCGGGCCGAAGACGACCCGGACGTAGCGTCCTGCCGCGAGCGCGCCGTCCGCGCCGACCGTGCCGCGCCAGCTCGCCCCTGGACGGAGCTTGGCGGGGAGCGGGGGGTCGAACGTCCGCGCCGGCCGCAGCCCCGGGAGGTCCCCGTCGGCGCCGCGCTGCTCGACCTCGTCGAGGTCGCCCGTCGCGAAGAGCATGATCCCGAACGACTGGCCGACCGCCACGGGGTCCTCACCGAGCTCCCACGTGACGGACGTCGTGTTCTCGATCTCGAGCTCCGCCTTCCAGCCGTCCTCGGTGACGGCGAACGTGTGCGTCCGGAAGACGAGTGCCGGCCCCTCGGCCGGCGAGCGCTCGACCCAGTTCAGCGTCGCCGTCTGCGGCGGCGCCGGGATCGCGGGCGGCGGCTCGCCCGACGACGAGCTGCAGCCCGAGACGAGCAGCCCGGCGGCGAGCGCGAGCCCGAGGACGGCGAGAGGGCGGCGCACGCCCTCATCGTCGCACAGGCCCTGCCGCCCGCCGCGCCCTCTCTCCGATAGCCTCCCGCCCGGCGTGGATCTCTACGAGTACCAGGGCAAGGAGCTCTTCCGGCGGGTCGGGATCCCCGTCTCCGACGGCAGGCTCGCGACGACCCCCGAGGAGGCGCGCGCGGCGGCCGAGGAGCTCGGCGGCCCCGTCGTCGTCAAGGCCCAGGTGCTCACCGGCGGCCGCGGCAAGGCAGGCGGGATCAAGCTCGCAGCCGATCCCGCGGAGGCCGAGGAGCGCGCCCGGGAGATCCTCGGCCTCGACATCCGCGGCCACGTCGTGCGCCGGCTCTGGATCGAGCAGGCCTCGGACATCGCGAAGGAGTACTACCTCTCGCTCACGTTCGACCGTGGCGCGAAGAAGGCCCTCTACATGTTCACGACCGAGGGCGGCGTGGACATCGAGCAGGTCGCCGAGGAGAGCCCCGAGGCGCTCGTCCGCCTGCACGTCGAGCCGCTCGAGGGCTTCCATGCGTGGCAGGCGCGCCGGCTCGTCTACGGCGGCGGTGTCACCGATCCCTCCGAGCAGAAGCAGATCGCCGCGATCGTCGAGAAGCTGCACGACGCGTTCGTGCGCTTCGACGCGATGCTGTGCGAGATCAACCCGCTGATCGTGACGCCGGACGGCGAGGTGAAGGCGCTCGACTCGAAGTTCACCGTCGACGACAACGCGCTCTACCGCCATCCCGACATCGGCGAGATGCGCGACCTCGACGCCGCCGACCCGCTCGAGGCGCTGGCCCGCGAGAAGCACGTCACGTACGTCAAGCTCGACGGCGAGGTGGGCGTGCTCGGCAACGGCGCCGGGCTCTCGATGTCGACCGTCGACGTCGTCACCTTCGCGGGCGGCCGCCCGGCGAACTTCTGCGACCTCGGCGGCGGCGGCGACGCGCAGGGCGTGGTCGACGCGCTCTCGGTGATCACCAAGGACCCGCAGGTGAAGGCGATCTTCTTCAACATCTTCGGCGGGATCACGCGCTGCGACGAGGTCGCGCGCGGGATCCTGCAGGCGCTCGACGAGATGTCGCTCGAGCTCCCGATCGTCGTTCGCCTCGACGGGACGAACGCGGAGGAGGGCCGGCGCATCCTCGCCGAGGCGGCGCCCGCGAACCTCCACGTCTCCCCGACGATGCTCGAGGCCGCCCGACGCGCGGTGGAGCTGGCGGCGTGACGAGCGACCTCTGGAGCGGTCGCGCGCAGGCGTACGTCGACTCCGACGCGCACCGCGACGGCGCGGACCTCGACCTGCTGGTCGAGTGGGCCGCCGGCGCGAGCACCGCGCTCGACGTCGCGACCGGGGGCGGCCACGTGGCCCGCCGGCTGCGCGAGGCGGGGATCCAGGTCGTGACCTGCGACCCGGCGCCGGGCATGCGGCCCGACGTCATCTGCCGCGCCGAGTCGCTGCCCTTCGCCGGAGGCTCGTTCGACGTCGTGGCGTGCCGCACGGCGGCGCACCACTTCGCAGACGTCCGGCTCGCCGTCGAGGAGATGGCGCGCGTCAGCGGCGACCGCGTGCTCCTCGTCGACACGACCTTCATGGGCGATGACGCGGAGGAGGCGGAGAAGCTGCGCGACCCGTCGCACGTCCGGAACTACACCGAGGCGGAGTGGCGGGCGTTCGTCGAGGACGTCGGCCTCCGGATCGACGACGTCCGGCACTTCGAGCACTCGTTCGACTTCGCCGCCTGGCTCGTCCGCACGGGCTGCGAGGGCGAGGAGGCCGAGTCGGCGGAGCGGCTGTTCGGCGATCGGGTCGCCGACGGCCGCCTGACGCTCTCCAAGCTCGCGATCCTTGCGAGGACCGCCTGATGGCGATCTTCGTCGACGCCGAGACGCGGCTCGTCGTCCAGGGCCTGACCGGGTCCGAGGGCCGGTTCCACGGCCTCCGGAACCGCGCCTACGGCACGACGCTCGTCGCGGGCGTGACGCCGGGCAAGGGCGGGCAGGACGTCGAGGGCGTGCCCGTGCTCGACACGGTCGAGGAGGCGGTCCGCGAGCACGGCGCCAACACGTCGATGGTCTTCGTGCCCGCCCCGTTCGCCGCCGACGCCGTCTACGAGGCCGTCGACGCCGGCATCAAGACGGTGATCGCGATCACGGAGGGCGTCCCCGCCCACGACATGCTGCGGATCCACTCGTACGTGCGGGCGCGCGGCGCCCGGATGCTCGGCCCGAACTGCCCCGGCGCGCTCTCCCCGGGCAAGGCGAACGTCGGGATCATCCCCGCCGAGATCTTCACGCCCGGCAACATCGGCCTCGTGTCGCGCTCCGGGACGCTGACGTACCAGATCGGCCACGAGCTGACCCAGATGGGGCTCGGCAACTCGACGATCGTCGGCATCGGCGGCGACCCGATCGTCGGCTCGTCCTTCATCGACGTGCTGCGCCTCTTCCAGGCCGACCCCGAGACGGAGTACATCGTCATGGTCGGCGAGATCGGCGGCGACGAGGAGGAGAAGGCCGCGGACGTCATCCAGTCCGAGCTGACGAAGCCCGTCGTCGGGTACATCGCCGGCTTCACGGCGCCGCCCGGCAAGACGATGGGGCACGCCGGGGCGATCATCTCCGGCTCCTCGGGCACGGCCGAGGCGAAGAAGCAGGCGCTCGAGGCTCGCGGGATCCGGGTCGGCACCACGCCGACCGAGACGGCGGAGCTGGCCGCCGAGCTGGCCGGCCGCTAGAGAACCGACCTCCCGTGACGGCGGTCGCACCACAGGCGACGGGGGAGCGCGCGTCGCTCGGCGCCGACGCCGGCGACGCCGTGACGCTCGTCCTCGTCGGCGCAGCCGCGGGCGCGCTGGCCGGGATCGTCGTCGGGGGGATCGCCGGTCGGCTCGTGATGCTCCTGCTGCGGGCGCTCTCGGACCCGATCGTGATCGGCGTCACGTCGGACGACGGGTTCGTGATCGGGCAGGTCACGCTCGGCGGCTCCGTCCAGCTGGCGGGCGGGATGGCCGCGCTCGGTGCCGTGAACGGCGTGCTCTACGTGCTGCTCCGCGACGCGATCCCGATGAGGGCCCGCGCGGCCCTCTGGTCGCTGTTCGCGGCGGCCGTGGGCGGGTCGCAGATCGTGCACGGGGACGGCGTCGACTTCACGCTGCTCGAGCCGCTGTGGCTGGCCGTCGCGGCGTTCGTCGCGCTCCCCGGGCTCGCCGCGCTCGTCGTCGTGCTGCTCGTCGAGCGCTGGCTCGGGGGCGAGCGTCGTCCGCCGCATCCCGCGTTCCTCGCGGTGGCGGCACTTGCCGGGACGCTCGCGCTCCTCTTCGCGGTGCCCGCGGCGGTCGCCGTGCTCCTCGCCCGGCGGTTCGGGCTCACGGGCGCGCCTCGTGGCGATCGGCCGGGTGGTCGTGCCGGCCGCGCTCGTGCTCGGGACGGTCGCCGGCGCCTGGGCGACGGCGGTCGAGGCGTCGCGGATCCTGGGCTGACCGAGACGCCGTCGCGACGCGGGACGCCCAGTAGGATCCGGCCGTGGAGCTCCGATCCCTCGCCACCGCAGAGCCCTTCACGACGAAGGACGGCTCGACGATCCGCGAGCTCCATCACACGCCCGTGCAGTCGCTCGCGGAGGCGACGCTCGAGCCCGGTCAGTCCACCCAGCGCCACTACCACGCGGTGACGGAGGAGATCTACCTCATCACCCGCGGCGGAGGCATGCTCGAGGTCGACGGCGAGTCGCGCGACGTGTCCGCGGGTGACGCGGTGCTGATCCCGCCCGGCGCGTGGCACGAGCTGACCGCGGGCCCGGCAGGCGCACAGCTGCTCTGCATGTGCGCGCCGGCGTACTCCCACGACGACACCCACTTCGCATGAGGCGCCTGCTCGTCCTCGGTGCCGTCGTCGGCGCCCTCGCCCTCGTCGCGGCAGGGTGCGGCGGGGACGACGAGAGCTCGGGGAGCGGCGCGACCGAGCCCGCGACCTGGGCCGCCGGCTTCTGCCAGGCGGTCGAGCAGCTGGGGGAGAGCATCTCCGAGGCGGGCGCGGGCCTCGCGGGCGACGGCCTGCCCTCGCGCGACGAGATCGTCGAGGCCGTCGACAACGCCGCCGCGGCCGTCGACCAGTTCAAGACCGACCTGAGCGAGCTGGGCACGCCGGACGTGCCGAGCGGCGAGGAGATCACGTCGAGCCTCGAGACGGCGACCGACGACGCGCGTCAGGCGTTCGACGACGCCAGGGAGGACGTGGACACCGAGATCGACTCGGCGACCGACGTCGCGGTGGCCGCGGGCGCGATCGCCGAGGCGACCCAGCAGGCGCTGAGCGCGATCGGCCAGGCGACGGCAGGCCTGCAGGAGCTCGACGCCGACGGCAGCCTGCGAGCAGAGCTCGAGGATGCCGCCGAGTGCGTCGGTCTCGGCGGCTCCTAGGTCAGATCTTCCGGCGGGGCCGGCTCGTGCCCCACTTGCCACGACGGCGCGACGAGTAGACGAGCTTCGGCGCGGCGGTGCGCATGCCGGTCGACGCGAACGTCTCGTGCTGCCCGTTCAGCCGTGCGACGCGGCTCATGTCCGCCTGCTGCTCCGGGAGCACCAGCGTGACACCCGTGCCCGAGCGCCCCGCGCGGCCCGTGCGGCCGACCCGGTGCGTGTACGACTTGCCGTCCTCGGGCGGATCGAAGTTGATCACGTGCGTGACGTCGTCGAGGTCGAGGCCGCGGGCGGCGACGTCGGTCGCGATCAGCGTCGTGACGGCACCGCTCTCGAACCGCTCGAGCGCCCGCTGCCGCTGGCCCTGGCTGAGGTCGCCGTGCATGGCGGCCGCCTTGACGCCCTGTTGCGAGAGCTTGCGGGCGAGCCGGTCGGCGCCGCGCTTCGTGCGGACGAAGACGAGGGCGAGACCGCGCTCCGCCTCGAGCAGCTGGACGAGGGTCGTGACCTTCGTGTCCTGCGTGACGGAGACGAAGTGGTGGTCGATCGCACCGTATTCGCGGTCGGTCGGCAGCTCGGCCTCGATCCGCGCCGGCGACTGCGTGTAGGCGCGCGCGAGCTCGCCGACCTCGCCGTCCAGCGTCGCCGAGAAGAACATCGTCTGCCGCTCGCGCGAGAGGCGCTTGACGATCCGGTCGACCTGCGGCTTGAAGCCCATGTCGAGCATCCGGTCGGCCTCGTCGAGGACGAGGATCTCGACCGCGTCGAGCGTGACGAGCCTGCGGTCGAGCAGGTCCTGGAGACGACCGGGCGTCGCCACGATCACGTGGGCGTCGCGCGCGAGGTTTGCCTGCGGCCGCAGTGCGACACCGCCGTAGACCGAGGCGACGACGAGACCGCGCGCCGCGGCGAGGAACTCGATCTCCTCGGTCACCTGCACGCACAGCTCGCGCGTCGGGACGAGAACGAGCGCGGCGGGACGGGCGTCGTCGCGCGGGGCCCGCTCGACGAGCGGGATCGCGAACGCGAGCGTCTTGCCGGAGCCGGTCGGGGACTTCGCGAGGAGGTCCGTCCCGGCGAGGGCGGGCGGGATCGCCCGCGTCTGGATCTGGAAGGGGGCAACGATGCCGCGCGCGTCGAGCGCTTCGGCAAGCTCCGCGCTCACGCCGAGCGCGGCGAAGGGATTCGTCTGCATGTGACTCCTGTGTTCGGTGGTACCGGCTCGAGACCTACGTCCTTCGAGCCCATCACACGGAGTCGAACGAAGCGGATCTCACTGGCCGTCGTCATTGACGACCGTAGAAAGAACGGTAGCAGTCGGGTCGGCGGGAAGCGCTCCTCGCCCGCGACGCGGGATTCCGCGGCAGCGGATCTCCGCTCGAGCAGCACCGCCCACGCGCGCCGCGGACACGACGGTAGGCTCGCAGCGATGGCCCCGATCTCCTTCGCCCGCGGCGCCCCGTCGCCCGAGTGCCTCGATCCCGAGCTGCTCTCCGACTGCGCCCGTGTCGCGCTCGACCGCGACGGCCGGACGATCCTCGCCTACGGCACGGGCGGCGGGTACGGGCCGCTCCGCGAGCTGCTCGGCGAGCGCCACGGCGTCGACCCCGGACGCGTCTTCCTGACGACGGGAGGCCTCCAGGGGTTCGTCTTCTACGTCGCCGCCCAGCTCGCCCGGCGACCGGGCCGCGTGCTCGTGGAGGGCCCGACCTACGACCGCCCGCTGAAGCTGCTCGGCTGGCAGGGCGTTGAGGTCGTGCCGCTCGAGATGGACGGGGAGGGCCTCGACCCGGACGCGCTCGAGGCCGAGCTCGCGCGCGGCGGCGACGTCTCCTTCCTCTACACGATCCCGACCTTCCAGAACCCGAGTGGGCGCACGCTCGGCGAGGAGCGCCGCCGGCGCGTCGCGGAGCTGTGCCGCGCCCACGACCTGGACGTGCTGGAGGACGACCCCTACGGGCTCGTCCGCTACGAGGGCACGGCGCCCGCGTCGCTGCACGCGCTCGAGGGCGGCGAGCACGTGACGTTCACGTCCTCGTTCTCGAAGACGGTCGCCCCGGGCCTGCGGGTCGGTTGGTTCGTCGTGCCCGAGGCGCTGCGCGCGGGCTACGACGACCGCGCGGTCTCGACGTACATCTCGCCGCCGCTCCTCCCACAGGCGATCGTGCACGAGCTCTTCGCCCGCGGCGGCTTCGAGCCGAACCTCGACCGTGTGCGCGGGATCCTCGGTGCCCAGCGCGACGCGATGCTGGCGGCCCTCGAGGAGGGGTTCGCCGGGCGGGCGACCTGGAGCCGTCCCGAGGGCGGGTACTTCCTCTGGGTCGACCTCGACGGCGTCTCGAGCGCCGACCTGCTCGAGCGCGCGACCGAGGCCGGGGTGACGTTCGTGCGCGGCTCCGACTTCTTCCCGGGCGGGCAGGACGGTGCGAACGCGGCCCGCTTCGCCTTCTCGTACGAGCCGCCCGAGCGGATCGCGGAGGGCGTTCGGATCCTGGCGGGCCTGCTCGACTAGCCGTCGCCGCGACGTCTGCCCAGCCAGCGGGGGACGAACGTCGCGAGGAGCGCCCCGAGCGCCATGCTCAAGAGGATGAGCCAGATGAGACGCGTCCGGATCGTGAAGAAGACGAAGCTGACGTCCTGGCGCTCGGAGTTCATCAGCAGGAACACGACCGCGTAGACACCGACCGCGGCGAGGATCACGTACCGCCAGCGGATCCCTCCGTCGGGCTTGGCCGGTCCGTCGCTCATGGCGCGATCGTAGAGGGTGCGGCCGCTAGGCGGCGCCGACAGCCTGAGGCATCTGCGGCGCGACGGAGCGGAGCACGAGCCGCGGCTGCGGCGGGGGCTCGAGCCGGCCGGTCGCGGCCCGGAAGGTCGGGCACGGGACGTTCCCCGCCAGCGCGCACAGACCCGCGCGCCGGAAGTAGCAGTCCTCGCATGTGGAGGCTGTGCGCTTGCTCATCGTTTGGTGTGACCCCTCTTTCCGCTGCCGCTACGGTCGGGCATTCTTGCCGCGGTCGGGGATCCTCGCAACCCCCTTCCCGGACGAATCGTCCGCAAATAGCGGTGTCTTTGGGTTTAAGAAAAACCCTGCAAACAGGCTATTTCTCGGGAAGCGTTCGCAGAACGCGCAACGCCTGTTCAAAACTCTCCACAGGGATCACCCGCAAGTCCCCTGCATACTGCTGCGCCGTCTCCGCGTTATCCCCAGCCGGGACGAGGAACACGTCCGCGCCGGACGACCGAACCCCGAAGGTCTTCTGCTTGATGCCCCCGACGGGGACGACCGTGCCGTCCAGCTCGATCTCCCCGGTCGCGGCGACGCGGTACCCGCGGTCGACGTCGTTGCCGAGCTCCTGGTAGACCTCGAGCGCGAACGGCAGGCCCGCGGAGGGGCCGCCGACGTCTCCGAGGTCGATCTTCACGTCGACGGGCAACTCGATCCTCGCGTCCTGTGAGACGCGGACGCCGATGATCGCCCGCTTCTCGTCGTCCGGCGCCGCGACGGTGCGCACCGTGCGCTCGAGCTGCTTGCCCTCGCGGCGCAGCCGAAGCCTGACGGGGTCGCCCGGCATCACGTGCCTGACCGCGCGCCGGAGGGCGTCCGGCGTGCGCACCGCGCGACCCGCGGCCTCGACGATCACGTCGCCGTTCCGCAGCGTGTTCGCGGCCGGCACGTCGATCGCGACCGACTCGACGAGGGCGCCGCGCGGCGCGGCGTCGACGGTCTTCCCCGCCGCCTGGAGGGCGACCGCCGCCGCGATCTGCTCCGAGCGGGCCATCTCGTCGCGGGCCGTCGCGATCCGGTCGGCGAAGGACTGGCCCGGGGCCGTGACGGCGTGGCCCGGGACGAGCGAGGCGCCGTCGGGGCGGAGGAACGGGACGAGCCGCTCGAGCCACCGCGCCTTCTTGAGGCGCACGTCGACGTAGTAGATGCCGCCGTCCGGGTCGGGGGCGCCCTCGCCCTCGACCGCGACGCGGTTTGCGACGGGGCTCGCCTCGTTGGGGAGGAAGAGATAGTCCCCCGATGGGAACGTGGCGCCGAGGAAGACGAGCGCTGCGAGGAGCGCAGCGCCGGCGAGGAGGAGCCAGGCCCACGTGCGTGCGAGCACTAGAGGAGCCCTCGCGTGAGGCCGCCGTCGACCGGGAGCACGGTGCCGGTGACATAGGCGGCGCGATCGGAGGCGAGGAAGGCGACGACGCTCGCGACCTCGGCGGGCGTCCCGAGCCGGCGGAGCGCGATCTGCGCGAGGTCGGCCTCGGTCGGCCCGTCGTCGCCGTACACGTCACGGAGCCGCTCGGTGTCGATGCGCCCGGGCGCGACGGTGTTCACGGTGATCCCGTCCGGCGCGAGCTCGCGGGCGAGCGTCTTCAACCAGCCGACCACCCCCGGCCGCACGGCGTTCGAGAGCGCGAGGTTGTCGATCGGCTCGCGCACGGACGAGGACTCGATCGCGACGATGCGGCCGCGGCCGCTCGCACGCAGATGGGGGAGGGAGTGGCGGAGGAGCTCGACGTGGGAGGTGAGCAGGAGCGTCACGGCCTCCTCGACGAGCTCGGCCGTGAGCTCGGTCGCGGTTGCCCGCTCGGGGCCGCCGCCGTTGAGGACGAGCACGTCCAGGCCGCCGAAGGCTCCCACCGTTGCCTGGACGAGGCGCTCGAGGTGCTGCGGGATCGTGAGGTCGCCCTGGACGGCGAGCGCGCCGAGCCGCTCCGCCTCGCGCTCGAGCACGTCGCGGCGCCGCGCGAACATCGCGACGTTCGCCCCTTCGGCCGCGAGGGCCTCCGCTGTGGCCAGCCCCATGCCCGACGAGGCACCGCAGACGACGGCCGTGCGCCCGGCAAGTCCGAGCTCCATCGGCGGAACGCTAGCGCGGGATGCGTTCAGGGGCCGTGAAGCCCGACCCATAAGGGCAAATGCGTGTGGGTTTGGCCGTTTGCCCCACGCGTGAGGCCGGACGAGGCGCTATGCGGTCGTCAGGACGTCGACGACCTCGCGCACGGCGGCGGCCGACTCGCGGAGCATCTTCTTCTCGGCGGCGGTCAGCTTGAGCTTCACGATCTCCTCGACGCCCGCGGCGCCCAGCCTGACCGGGACGCCCATGTAGAGGCCGTCGACGCCGTACTCGCCCTCGAGAAGCGCGGTGCACGGCAGCACGCGCTTCTGGTCGAGGCAGATCGAGTCGACCATCTGCGCGGCCGCGGCCCCCGGGGCGTACCAGGCGGACGTGCCGAGCAGGCCGACGAGCTCGCCGCCGCCCTTGCGCGTGCGGTCGACCATCTTCGCGATCTTGCCCTTGGTCGTCAGCTGCTCCAGCGGGACTCCGCCGACGGTGGTCGCCGAGACGACGGGGACCATCTGGTCGCCGTGGCCGCCGAGCACCATCGCCTGCACGTCCTTCACCGAGGAGCCGGTCTCCCACGAGATGAATGCGGAGAAGCGGGCGGTGTCGAGGATGCCCGCCATCCCGACGACGCGCTCCTTCGGGAACCCGGAGACGGCGTGCGCGACGTGGCACATCGCGTCGAGGGGGTTCGAGACGACGACGAGCACGCTCTTGGGCGAGCGGCGGACGACGTCCTTCGTCACGGCGGCGACGATTGCCTCGTTCGTCTGGACGAGGTCGTCGCGGCTCATCCCGGGCGAGCGGGGCTTCCCCGCGGTGATGACGACGACGTCGGAGCCCTTCGTCTCGTCGTAGCCCTGCGTCCCGACGATCGTCGGCTCGTAGCCCGTGACGGACGCCATCTGGTTCATGTCGAGCGCCTTGCCGGCCGCGAAGTTCGGGACGATGTCGACGAGCACCACGTCGGCGTAGTCGCGGCGCGCAACCTCGAGCGCACAGGTCGCGCCGACGTTGCCGGCACCGATGACGGTGACCTTCTTCCTTCCGTTCACGTCCGTCCTTTCGTGGGTTCCGCGGCGCGCCGTCAGGCGCCGAGCCGCTCGATGATCGCGTCTGCGTACTCGGAGGTGCCGACCGCGGAGGGGTCGTCACGCGTCGGCTTCAGGTCGTAGGTCACGCGGTCGCCGTCCGCGATCACGCCCGCGACGGCGGCCTCGAGCCGCTGTGCCGCGTCGCGCTCACCGAGGTGGTCGAGCATGAGCTTCCCCGAGAGGATCATCGCGGTGGGGTTGACCCGGTTCTGGCCCTTGTACTTCGGGGCCGACCCGTGGGTCGCCTCGAAGACGGCCGCCTCGGTGCCGATGTTGGCGCCGGGCGCGACCCCGAGGCCGCCGACGAGGCCGGCGGTCAGGTCGCTGACGATGTCGCCGTAGAGGTTCGGCAGGACGAGCACGTCGAACTCCTCGGGCCGCTGGACGAGCCCCATGCAGAGCGCGTCCACGAGCGTCTCCCAGGCCTCGATCTCCGGGTAGTCGGGGGCGACCTCTCGGAAGACGGCCAGGAAGAGGCCGTCGGTGTGCTTCATGATGTTCGCCTTCGTGATGCACGACACGCGGCGGCGCCCGTTGGCGCGCGCGTAGTCGAACGCGAAGCGGATGATGCGCTCCGAGCCCTCCGGGCTCAGCGGCTTCACCGAGATCCCGGAGCTCCCCAGGATCTGCTTCTGCTGGCGGGCGTTGAGGAAGTCGATCACGGCGTGCGCGTCGTCGGTGCCCGCCTCGAACTCGATCCCGGCGTACAGGTCCTCCGTGTTCTCGCGGACGACGACCAGGTCGACCTCCTCGTAGCGGGAGCGGACGCCCGGATACGTCTTGCAGGGGCGGACGCACGCGTAGAGGCCGAGCTCGTGGCGCAGCGCGACGTTCACGGACCGGAACCCGGTGCCGATCGGCGTCGTGATCGGGCCCTTGAGCGCGACGCCGTTGCGCTTGACCGAGTCGAGCGTGTCCTGCGGGAGCGGCGTCCCGGCCTCCTCCATCACGTCGACGCCCGCCTCCTTGACCTCCCACTCGAAGGAGACGCCGGTCGCCTCGAGGACCCGGCGCGTCGCCTCGGTCAGCTCGGGGCCGGTCCCGTCACCGGGAATCAGGGTCACGGCGTGCGACATCCGGCGGGAGGATAGTGGCAAGGCGAGGATCGCCGGTCAGGTACCGTCCGAGCCACTGCCGGCCTCGACGAAAGGAGTGCGATGAGCGACTTCAAGCCGGGTCTCGAAGGCGTCGTCGCCGTCGAGACCGAGATTGCCGAGCCCGACCGCGAGGGCGGCGCCCTCCGCTACCGCGGCATCGACATCGAGGAGCTCGTCGGGACGTACCCGTACGAGAACGTCTGGGGGCTCCTCGTCGACGACGACCTCGACTCCGTCATGCCCGGCCCCGAGGCCTACGAGCCCGCGGGGCTGACGGGCAACGCGCCCGCCGACCTGCAGGCCGAGACCGCCCGCCTCTCGGGCGTCTGGGGCCTCGGGAAGCTCAACGAGATCTCCGACGGGCAGGCGCGCGAGGATCTGGGCCGGCTCTCCGGCCAGATGATGTCGATCGTCGCGCGCTCCGCCCGGCTCGCCGACGGCAACACCGACGCCGTGCCGGACGAGGTCGTCGCCCGCGGCACGACCGCGGCGGAGAAGTTCCTGCTGCGCTGGCGCGGCGAGGCCGACCCGCGGCACGTGAAGGCGATCGACACCTACTGGATCTGCACGGCCGAGCACGGCCTGAACGCGTCGACGTTCACCGCGCGCGTCACCGCCTCGACCGGCGCCGACTGCGGCGCAGCGCTCTCGTCGGCGGTCGGAGCGCTCTCCGGCCCGCTGCACGGCGGCGCGCCCGCGTACGTGAAGCCCATGCTCGAGGAGGTCGCCGCGCTGGGCGACGCCGAGGCCTGGGTCCGCGACGCCCTCGAGCAGAAGAAGCGGATCATGGGCTTCGGCCACCGCGTCTACCGCGCGGAGGACCCGCGCTCGCGCCTCCTGAAGCGGGTCGCGAACGAGCTCGGCTCCGAGCACATCGAGGTCGCGGAGGAGCTCGAGCGGGTCGCGCTCGTCGCGCTCCAGGAGCGGTCGCCCGATCGCGTGCTCGCGACGAACGTCGAGTACTACTCCGCGGTCGTGCTCGACGTCGCGGAGATCCCGCCGCCGCTCGCGCCGGCGATGTTCGCCTGCTCCCGGGTCGCCGGGTGGTCGGCGCACATCCTCGAGCAGAAGCGGACGGGCCGGCTGTTCCGTCCGGCGGCGCGCTACGTCGGGCCGGCCGAGCGGTCGCTCTCGACCGTCTAGTGACGCTCGCCGAGGCCGCCGCCCGCGCGGAGGAGCTGGCTCGCACGCCCGGGAACGAGCGGGAGCTCGCGACCCTGCGGACGCAGTGGGACGACGAGCTCGAGGCCGCTGCGCGGAACTCCGACTACCGGGTCCGCGGCGTGGCGTACCGGGCGATCGCGCAGTTCCGCTACCGGCAGAAGCTCGAGCTGCTCCGCCGGGGGCTCGAGGACGAGAGCGCGGGAGCACGCGGCTCGGCGCTGATCGCGCTGACGTCGCTCTCGGGCGACCATCCCGGTGACGTCAACGCGTACCGGCCCGCCCTGCACGAGCTCGCGGCCCGCGACCCGAACCCCGCCGTGCGGCGGCTCGCGATCGTCTGCCTCCGCAACGGGTCAGCCGACCGGGGGACGATCCAGCTGCTCCAGGGGATGGCGGACGACGACGAGGTCGACCGCGAGGTACGCGACACGGCCCGCTCCGTGGCGGCCGCGCTCGTGAAGAAGTCCCGCGCGAAATAGGCTGCCGTCGTGGCGACGCCGCTCGTGGGTCTCATCATGGGGTCGCGCTCCGACTGGGAGACGATGCGGCACGCCGCGGAGACGCTCGACGAGCTCGGCGTGGCCTACGAGCGCCGCGTCGTCTCGGCCCATCGCACGCCCGACCTCCTCTTCGAGTACGCCGGCTCGGCCGAGGAGCGCGGCCTCCGCGTCCTGATCGCGGGCGCGGGCGGCGCGGCGCACCTCCCGGGGATGGCCGCCGCGAAGACGCAGCTACCCGTCCTCGGCGTCCCGGTCGAGTCCAAGGCGCTCTCGGGCCTCGACTCCCTGCTCTCGATCGTGCAGATGCCCGCCGGAATCCCCGTCGCGACGCTCGCGATCGGCCGCGCGGGCGCCGTCAACGCGGCGCTCCTCGCGGCCGCGATCCTCGCCGGCTCGGACGCCGGGATCGCCGACCGGCTCCGCCGGTTCCGCGAGGCGCAGACGGAGAGCGTGCTCGAGAGCCCCGACCCGGCCGCGTGAGCTCCGTCCCGGGATGACGCTCGTCGCCTGCATCGGCGGCGGGCAGCTGGGACGGATGCTCGGGCTCGCGGGACTGCCGCTCGGCCTGGAGCTCCGCTTCCTCGATCCCGCGCCCGACGCCTGTGCGGGCGCGGTCGGGGAGCTCGTCGTCGGCGCCTACGACGACCCGGACGGGCTCGAGCGGCTCGCCCGGGGCGCCGACGTCGTCACGTACGAGTTCGAGAACGTCCCCGTCGAGGCGGCCGCCCGGGTGGGCGCCGTCCCGGGGGTCGCGGCGCTCGAGCGCGGCCAGGACCGGCTGCACGAGAAGGAGCTCTTCCGCTCTCTGGGGATCCCGACCGCGCGGTTCGGCTCCCTCGAGGAGACGGGGCTGCCGGCACTCGTCAAGACGCGGCGGCTCGGCTACGACGGCAAGGGCCAGCGGCGCGTCGTGGAGCCGGAGGCGATCGGCGTGGACGAGCTCGCCGAGGAGCTCGTCCCCTTCGACCGCGAGCTCTCGGTCGTCGGCGTCCGCGGCCGGGACGGCGAGACCCGTTTCTGGCCGGTGGGCGAGAACGTGCACCGGGACGGCATCCTGCGGGTGACCCGCGCACCGGCGCCAGATGCGCCGCAGCGCGAGGCGGAGGAGCTGTGCGCGGCGCTGCTGGACGAGCTGGGCTACGTCGGCGTCCTCGCCGTCGAGCTCTTCGAGGTGGACGGCCGGCTGCTCGCGAACGAGTTTGCGCCGCGGGTGCACAACACGGGGCACTGGACGATCGACGGCGCGGAGACGAGCCAGTTCGAGAACCACCTGCGCGCGATCCTCGGCCTCCCGCTCGGGCCGACGGGCGCCCGCGCGCCGTCGGTGATGGTCAACCTGATCGGCACGGTGCCGCCGGTGGAGGAGCTGCTCGCGCTCCCGGGTGCGCGCGTCCATCTCTACGGGAAGGAGCCGCGCACCGGACGCAAGGTCGGCCACGTGACGCTCGTCGACCCGGACGAGGGGGTCGTCGAACGGGCCGTCGCGCTCGCGGGCTAGCCCGTCTCGGGAGCGCGCGCGTCGCGGCGGCGGGCGTGGGGGTGCGCCCGGAAGTACGCCTCGCGGCGGTGGCGGTCGGAGACGTGCGTGTACCGCTCGGTCGTCGCCACGTCCGCGTGGCCGAGCATCTCCTGGACGCTGCGCAGGTCGGCCCCGCCCTCGAGCAGGTGCGTGGCGAACGAGTGGCGCAGGAGGTGCGGGTGCACGCGGCCGGGCTCGAGGCCCGCGCGGTCGGCGAGCTTGCGCAGGACGAGGAAGGCGCCGGCGCGGGTCAGCGCCCCGCCGCGCGCGTTGAGGAAGAGATCGGGCCGGTGGCGCCGGTCGAGATGCGGGCGCCCGAGCGCCATGTACCGGCGGAGCGCCTCGGCGCCCGGCCGGCCGAGCGGGACGAGCCGCTCCTTCGAGCCCTTCCCGACGACGCGCACCACGCGGTTCTCGAGGTCGACCGACGCCTTGCGCAGGCCGACGGCCTCGGAGACGCGCAGCCCCGCGCCGTAGAGCAGCTCGACGAGGGCGCGGTCGCGGAGCGCACGCGGCGCGGTCCCCGCGGCGGCGTCGATGAGGCGCTCGGCCTCCGACGGCGAGAGCGTCCGCGGCACCGTCCGCGGGCGGCGCGGGCCGGCGATGCCTGCGGCGGGGTTGTCCGTCTTGCTGCCGATCAGGGTCAGGTGGCGGAGGTACGCGCGCACGGCCGCCAGGCGCCGCGCGATGGTCGACGCGGCCCGCCCCTCGGCCCGCATCGTGGCGAGCCACTCCTCGATCTGCTCCGTCGTCGCGTCGCCGACCGGGCAGTCGAGAGCGGCGGCGAACGAGGTGAGGTCGCGCCGGTACGCGTCCACGGTGCGCGGCGACCGGCGAGCCGCCAGCAGGAGCAGGTAGCCCTCGACGTCCGGGTCGTTCCTCGTGTCGGTCATGGCGGCCAAACCCGATTCGGCGGCCGTCGGGCTCCTCCTGCGCTCGGCACGCTACGAGCGCGGGTGCGCGCGGTCGTAGACGCGGCGGAGGCGGCGGGCGTCGACGTGGCTGTAGATCTGCGTGGTCGAGAGCGACGCGTGGCCGAGCAGCTCCTGGATCGTGCGGAGGTCGGCGCCGCCCTCGAGGAGGTGCGTCGCGTACGCGTGCCGGAACCGGTGCGGGCTCGCGACGAGCCGTCGCAGCGTGCTGGTCTCGAGGCGGCGGCCGCGGACAGAGAGGAAGAGCGCGTCGCACGCGTCGCGCGCGAGCAGCGGGCGGCCGTCGCGGAGCCAGACGCCGACGCGCCACGCGGCCTCCTCGCCGAGCGGCACCACGCGCTCCTTGCCGCCCTTCCCGCGCACGTGGACGTGCTCGCGGTCGAGGTCGACGTCGCCGAGATCGAGCGCGACGGCCTCGGCCGAGCGCAGCCCGCACGAGTAGACGAGCTCGAGCAGCGCGCCGTTCCGCAGCGCCAGCGGCCCGTCGCCGGTCCCGCTCGCCCGGTCGACGAGCTTCTCGACCTCCGCCTGGGTGGGCGTCTCCGGCAGGCGGCGCGGCCGGCGCGGCGCGAGCGCCGCCTCGGGCACGCGGGTCGGGCCGAGCGCGTGGCGGAGCAGGGAGCGCACGGCGGAGAGCCTGCGCCCGATGGTCGTCGGCGCGAGCCCGCGGCGCGCGCGGCCGAGCTCGGCGGTGTAGTCGGCGAGCGCGCGGACGTCGACCTGGTCGAGCCCGAGACCCTGCTCGCGCAGCCAGGTCGCGAAGTCCGCGAGGTCGGTTCGGTAGGCGCGCCGCGTCGCGTCCGAGAGCGCGGGGCGGGCGAGGAACCGCTCGATCGCAGCCGCCGAGTCCACGGCTACCGTGTTCTCTCCCGGTCGCCCCTAGCCTGCCGATGCGCATCCTCCTCGCCCTGCTCGCCGTGGCCGCGCTCGCCGCCGGCGCGTACGTCCTCGTGTCGCGCGACACCGCGGAGCCGGCCGGGCAGGTCGGCTCGCTCACGCTCGTCGGCGACTCGCTCAACGTCGGCACCGACCCGTACCTGCGGGACGAGCTCGACGGCTGGGCGATCGACGCGCACGACCGGGTCGGTCGCCAGACGTGGGAGGGCGTCGAGGAGCTGCGCCGTCTCCGTGCGTCGCTCGCGCCGATCGTCGTCGTCAGCCTCGGCACGAACGACGGCGACGGGACCGAGGCCGAGTTCCGCGACCACGTCGCGGAGGCGATCGGCATCGTGGGGCCGCGCAGGTGCCTGCTCTGGGCGACGGTCGTCCGCGCGGGCGCGCCGCGCGACGGGTTCAACGCCGTGCTCGAGGACGCCCGCGCCGACCACCCGAACGTGCGCCTCGTCGACTGGGCCTCGCTCGTCGAGCGCGAGCCCGAGACCCTCGCGTTCGACACGGTGCACGGGACTCCCGAGGGATACGCGCGCCGGGCGGAGGAGACGGCCGCGGCGGTGCGCCGCTGTCCGGCCGCCTGAGCCGCCGCCGTGCTCTACCGGATCCTCCGCGCCACCGTCCCGCCGCTCCTGCGCGTCGCCTGGCGCCTCCGGGTCGAGGGGATCGAGCGCCTGCCCCCGGGTGCGGCGATCGTCGTCGCCAACCACGACTCGCTCGCCGATCCGTTCGTCGTCGGCTCCGCGATCGACCGCCCGCTGCGGTACCTCGCCAAGGCGGAGCTCTGGGAGAACCGTGCCGTGCGTCGGCTGATGGACACCCTCGGCGCGATCAAGGTCGAGCGCGGGCGGGGCGACGTCGCGGCGGTCGCCGCGGCGGCGCAGGCGATCGCCGCGGGCGACAGCGTCGTCTTCTTCCCCCAGGGGACCGTGCTCGGCTCGCCCGACCGCCCGTGGCAGCGAGGCGCCGCCCGCATTGCGCTCACCACGGGCGCGCCGCTCGTCCCGGTCGCGATCGTCGGCGCCGCGGACGGGCTCCGACCGGGCACGTGGCTGCCGCGGCGCGCGCACGTGCGCGTGGTGATCGGCGAGCCGATCCGCGTGCCGCCCTCCCCCGTCACGATCCCGGCCGCCCGTGAGCTGACCGAGCGGGTGCGCGCGGCGGTCGAGCGCCTGGCGCGCTCCGCCGGCTGAGGCGTGGGTCAGACGTCGCGCGCGCGGAGCGCGACGTAGCCGAGCGCAAGCGCGCCGACGGCCCAGGCGAACGCGACCCCGAGCCCCTGCCACGGCCCGATCGGCATGCCCTCGCGACCGTCGAACGCGCTCAGCATCCGATCGGTGGTCGACTGGATCGCCATGCCCGCGAGCGGCGTCAGCTGTTGGAGACGTGTGGCGATCCGCTCGGGGAACAGGCCGAGGAAGAGCAGCGGGAGGAACACGATCGCGATCGCGGCGGCGATCGTCGCGCCCGAATGGCGGAGGATCGTGCCGATGCCGAGCGCGAGGAGGGCGTACGCGGTGAGGAGGAGGCCGGTCCCGACGACCGCGCGCGCCGCCTCCCCGTCGGTGAGCGACACGGGCGGGTAGGCGGGCGCGACGTAGCCGCCGTCGTGGAGCAGCGGCCGCGTGACGAGGAAGGCCAGGGCGGAGGCGAGCACGCCCAAGGGGAGCGTCACGGCGACCAATATCGCCGCCTTGGCCAGCAGGACGCGGAGCCTGCCCTGCGTCGCCGTCAGCGTCGTCCGGATCATCCCCGTCCCGAACTCGCCCGTGATGAGGGAGGCGCCCGCGACGACGACCGCGAGCTGGGCGAAGGCGATCCCCGTGAGACCCAGCTGGACGACGTCGTCGTTGCCGCCGAAGGTGGCGTCGGCACGCACGCCGTCGTCGGGGCGGCGGGTCTCCGACTCCGTGGCGAAGAACGCCGACATCCCGACCATCAGCACGCCCGTCAGCGCGAGCGCGAAGAGCGTCCCGCGCTGCGTGCGGAGCTTCGTCCACTCGGAGCGGATCGTCGCGGTCACGTCCCGCCCCGCTCGGAGAGCGCGAGCGTGCCTCCGGTGTGCTCGCCCGCGCCGCGGGTGAGCCGGAAGTACGCCTCCTCGAGCGTGGCGCGGGACGTCTCGAGCCCGTCGAGCGGCACGCCGTGGGATGCGAGCACCGTCGCCACGCGTGCGGCGGGCATGCCCGCGACCGCGACCCGCTCGCGACCGCTGGAGCTCACCGTGGCCCCTGCGTTCGCCAGGACGGTCATCGCCGTCGTCGCGTCGGGCGTGCGGATCTCGACCCGGCCGTCCGACGCGTCCGCGAGCAGCTCGGCCACCGACACGTCGGCGAGCAGGCGGCCGCGGCCGATCACGATCAGGTGGTCGGCGGTGCCCTCGAGCTCGCTCATCAGGTGGCTCGACACGAGCACGGTGCGTCCCTCGGCGGCGAGCGCGCGCAGGAGCTCGCGCATCCACTGGATTCCCTCCGGGTCGAGGCCGATCGTCGGCTCGTCGAGGAGCAGGATCGGAGGATCGCCGAGGAGCGCCGCGGCGACGCCGAGACGCTGCCGCATCCCGAGCGAGAGCGCCTTCGCGCGGCGGCTCCGGACGCCCGAGAGCCCGACGAGCGCGAGCACCTCGTCCGCCCGAGCCGGCGGGATCCGGTTGCTTCGCGCGAGCCAGACGAGGTGGCTGCGCGCCGAGCGGCTCGGGTGGACGGCGCCCGCGTCGAGGAGCGCTCCCACCGTCGTCAGCGGGCGCGCGATCGTCCGGTAGGGCCGGCCGTCGACGAGGGCCTCGCCGGCGTCCGCGTGGGCGAGCCCGAGCACCAGCTGCATCGTCGTCGTCTTGCCTGCGCCGTTCGGCCCGACGAACCCCGTGATCAGGCCGGGACGCACGGCGAGCGAGAGATCGTCGACCGCGACCGTGCTCCCGTAGCGCTTCGTCAGCCCGCGGGTCTCGATCGTCGGCGTCATGGCTCCGACGGTACGACGACCGGTCTCGAGCCGCGTCGCGCGCGAGCGGTGTCTTGCGCGCAGCACCGCGCGGTGACGCTTTGCGTCGCCCTCACCCGCGCGGGGGAGGCCGAAGATCGCGAGCGCGCGCGAGGCGTGGGCGTGCCGGGCGGGGCGACAATGCCCGCATGGAGCTCGCCCGAGACGGTCAGCGCGCGGTCGTCGTCGCGCGGCGCCTGTTCGCGGGCCGTGACGGACGCATCGCCCTGACGCTCGTCCTGGCCGTCCTCGCGGCGCTGGAGGCGAGCCTCTACACGCCCGACGGGTACGACGACGAGTTCCCGCTCGGGCAGCCCGGTGACCCGGCCCTCGCCGTCTTCCTCAACGTCCTGGCGGTCGCGTCGCTCCTCGTCGTCTCGCGCTTCCCGGTGCTGGCCGCGGCGTGGTCCGCGTTCTTCGTCCTCGTCGTCCTGGCCTCGCCCGAGGCGTCGCTGACCCTGACCGCGCTCGGAGTGATGCTCTACTGCGCCGGGTACCTCGTCGCGCGCCGCGGCCTCGTCTACGGCGCCGTCGTGACGGTCCCCTTCCTCGTCAACGCGATCGTCCCGTTCGACAGCGGAAGCGCGCGCATCGGAAGCGTCGTGCCGTTCCTGCTCGTCGCGGCGGCCGTGATCGTGGGCGAGTCGACGCGACGGCGCACCGAGATCGTCGCCGCGCTCGGTGCGACGCAGGAGGCGATGGCCGTGAGCGAGCGCGAGCAGACCGCGATGGAGGAGCGCGCCCGCATCGCGCGCGAGCTCCACGACATCGTCGCTCACCATCTCTCGGTGATCGCGGTGCAGAGCGAGACGGCGCGGCTCACGTCGCCCAGGCTCTCGGCCGACGCGCGCCGGCGCTTCGAGGCGATCGGCGCCACCGCGCGCGACGCGCTGACCGAGACGCGCCGCCTCCTCGGCGTCCTTCGCGAGGACGTCGCCGGTGAGCCCGACCGCACGCCTCAGCCGGGGCTCGACGAGCTCCCCGAGCTGATCGACACCGCGCGCGACGCGGGCGCGAAGATCCGGCTGATCATGCAGGGCAAGGTCGTCCCGCTCCCGGCCGGCACCGACCTGGCCGCGTACAGGATCGTCCAGGAGGCGCTGACCAACGCCCGTCGCCACGCGCCCGGCGCCGACGTGGACGTCGAGCTCTCGTACGGCGAGGGCCTCCTCCTGATCCGCGTCCGTGACCACGGTCCGGGCCCGGAAGAGGGCGAGCTCGCTGCGGGTCACGGCCTCGTCGGGATGCGCGACCGCGCCACGATCGCCGGCGGCACGTTCTCGTGCGGCGCGGCCGAGGGCGGCGGCTTCGCGGTCGAGGTGACCCTGCCCACGGGTGCGCCGGCGTGATCCGGGCGCTCGTCGCCGACGATCAGGAGATCGTCCGCGAGGGCTTCTCCGCGTTGCTCGCGACCCAGCCGGACATCGAGGTCGTCGCCGCGGCGGCTGACGGCGCGGAGGCGGTGCGGCTCAGCCGCGAGCATGCGCCGGACGTCGTGCTGATGGACGTCCGCATGCCGGTGATGGACGGGATCGAGGCGACGCGGCAGCTCTGCCTCGGCGGTGACGAGCCGGCGCCGCGGATCCTCATCCTCACGACGTTCGATCTCGACGAGTACGTCTACGACGCGCTCCAGGCGGGCGCGAGCGGGTTCCTGCTCAAGGACGTCCGCGCGGAGGCTCTCTTCGACGCCGTCCGGGTCGTGGCCGGCGGCGACGCGCTCCTCGCGCCCGCGATCACGAGGCGCCTGATCGCCGAGTTCGCGCGGCTTCGTCCGCGGCGCGAGCTCCGGCCCGACGAGCTCTCCGCGCTCACCCCGCGCGAGAAGGAGGTTCTCGGACTTCTCGCCGACGGTCTCTCGAACCGCGAGATCGCGGAGCGGCTCGTCCTCAGCGACGAGACGGTGAAGACGCACGTCAGCCACGTGCTCCGCAAGCTCGGGCTCCGCGACCGGGCGCAGGCCGTCGTCGTCGCGTACGAGTCCGGGCTCGTCGTGCCGCGCGCCTGAGCGAGGCTCCCGGCGGGCGCGCGGCGCCGACTGACGCGCGCCCTCAGGCACACTCGACGCGTGCCGGGACGCCGCTTCGACGGGTTCAGAGGCGCGGGCGGCGAGCCGCCGGTGCGCCCGTCGGACCCTGCCGTGCGGAAGGCGAACCTGCGGCGGATCATCGCGCTCTTCCGGCGCTACCGCGCCCGGCTCTCCCTCGTCTGCGGGCTGATCGTGATCTCGGCGAGCCTCGGCGTCGTGCCGTCGTTCCTGCTCCGCGAGGTGCTCGACGTCGCGATCCAGGTGGACGCGTCGACGGACCAGGCGACCGTCGACATGCCGCTCCTGATCGGTCTCGTCGCGGGGATGGTCGCGATCCCGATCGTCACCGGCGTGATCGGCGTCTGGCAGACCCTCATCTCGAACCAGGTCGGCCAGGCCGTGATGCACGACCTGCGCACCGCCGTCTACCGGCATCTGCAGCGGCTCTCGCTCGCGTTCTTCACGCGCACCCGGACGGGCGAGGTGCAGAGCCGGATCGCGAACGACATCGGCGGCATCGAGAACGTCGTCACGACGACGGCGACCTCCGTCCTCTCGAACGTGACGACGGTGCTCGCGACGGTCGTCGCGATGCTCCTGCTCGACTGGCGGCTCGCCGTGTTCGCGCTCGCGCTGCTCCCGATCTTCGTCTGGCTGACGAAGCGCGTCGGCGACCAGCGCAAGAAGGTGACGGCCGAGCGGCAGGCCTCGCTCGCCGACGTCTCGTCGATCGTCCAGGAGTCGCTCTCGGTCTCGGGGATCCTGCTCGGCAAGACGATGGGCCGGGCGGACGACCTGGCCGTCCGGTTCGAGACGGAGTCGCAGCGGCTCGCCGGGCTCGAGGTGCGGAGCCGCATGACGGGCCGGTGGATGATGGCGGCGATCCAGACGACGTTCGCCGTGATGCCCGCGCTCGTCTACCTCTTCGCGGGCTGGACGATCTCCCGCGGGAGCGACACGGTCACGATCGGCACGCTCGTCGCCTTCACGACCCTCCAGACGCGGCTCTTCTTCCCGATCGGGAGCCTCCTCGGCGTGCAGCTCGAGGTGCAGAGCTCGCTCGCGCTCTTCGACCGGATCTTCGAGTACCTCGACCAGCCGGTCGACATCGCCGAGGGGACGCGCGCGCTCGAGCGGCCGCGAGGGGACGTCGCCTTCGACGAGGTCTGGTTCCGGTACGAGCACGACGCCTGGACGCTCGAGGACATCTCGTTCGCCGTCCCGCGCGGCACGAAGACGGCGCTCGTCGGGGAGACCGGTTCCGGCAAGACGACCTGCGCCTACCTCGTCGCGCGGCTCTACGACCCCACGCGCGGCACCGTCTCGATCGACGGCGTCGACGTGCGCGACCTGACGTTCCCGTCCCTCGCCGAGGCGGTCGGGGTGGTCTCGCAGGAGACGTACCTCTTCCACGCGTCCGTGCGCGAGAACCTCCGGTTCGCGAAGCCGGACGCGACGGACGAGGAGGTCGAGGAGGCCGCGCGCGCCGCGCAGATCCACCAGCTCGTCGCCTCGCTCCCCGAGGGCTACGAGACGGTCGTCGGCGAGCGTGGCTACCGCTTCTCGGGCGGGGAGAAGCAGCGCATCGCGATCGCCCGCACGATCCTCCGCAACCCGCCGATCCTCGTCCTCGACGAGGCGACCTCGGCGCTCGACACGCAGACGGAGCGCGCCGTCCAGGCCGCGCTCGAGCGGCTCGCCGAGGGCCGCACCGTGATCGCGATCGCGCACCGCCTCTCGACCGTGCGCGACGCCGACCAGATCGTCGTGCTCGACGGCGGGCGGATCGTCGAGCGCGGGACGCACGACGAGCTGCTCGCCCTCGGCGGCCGGTACGCCACGCTCGTCGCGCGCGACGCCGACGTGGGCGAGGTCGTCCCGACGCCGAGCTGAGCCGTGCGGCGCCTCGCGTTCACGGCGGCGGCCCTCGTCGTCGCGGTCGCCGTCGTCGCGGTCGCGGTCCGCGTCGTCGACCGCGAGCCGTCGCTCGAGCAGCGCGCGGACGAGCTGGTCGAGGAGGGCGTGCCGGGCGTCGTCGTCCGGCTCCGCGACGGCGCCGACGTCGACGCCTTCGCGCGTGGGCGCGCCACGCCGGCCGACCGGTTCCGCGTCGGGAGCATCACGAAGACATTGGTGGCGGTGCTGGCGCTGAAGCTCGCGGACGCCGGCGCCCTGCGCCTCGACGACCCCGTGTCGCGGCACGTCCCCGGCCTCCTGCGCGACGGCGACCGCGTCACGATCCGCGATCTTCTCGACCACACGGCGGGTCTCGAGGACTACACGCAGGATCCGGAGCTCCTGAACGGGGAGCTTCCTCCGCGCGCGCTCGTCGCGATCGCCGACCGGCGCCCGCGGAGCACCGGGTACGCCTACTCGAGCACGAACTACCTGGCGCTCGGGCTCGTGCTCGAGGCCGCCGGCAAGGCGCCGCTCGAGGTGCTCCTCCGCCGACACGTCGTCGAGCCCTTCGGCCTCTCGGAGACGACGTTCGAGCCCGGGCGCGTCTCCGGCGCCCACCTCCACGGGCACACGCGCGCGTCGCGCGACGGCATCGCCACCGGCCGCCTGCGAGACACCTCCGGCCGGTCGGCCCGCTCGGCCTGGGCCGCTGGTGCCGCGGTCTCGACGGCGGCCGATCTCGACCGCCTCTTCGCGCGGCTCCTGGGAGGGGAGCTCGGCGCCCGCATGCGGCCGGCGGGCGACGACCGCTACGGCCTCGGCCTCGCGCGGTTCGAGACGACGTGCGGCGCCGTCGTGGGCCACACGGGCAACCTCCTCGGGACGATCTCGGTCGTCGGAGCGCGCGGCTCCCGGCTCCTGGTCGCCGCCGCGAACGTCTATCCGCTCACCCCGTCCCAGGAGCGCGCCTTCCAGCGGCTGCTCGACCGTGCCCTCTGCGAATAGGACCGGTGCGACGTCGCCCGGCAGCGACTACGGTTTGCAGTGCAGGTGTCGCGACGCCCGCACGGGCTCGCCCGACTGAGGAGACCTCTGACGAGATGAGCGCGACGACGACCGGGGTGGGCCTGGAACAGCACGGGATCGAGCCGGAGGGAGAGGTCCTCCACAACCCGACCACGTCGCAGCTCTACGCGGACGCGCTCGAGCGCGGCGACGGCCGGCTGGCCGAGGGTGGCCCGCTCGTCGTCGACACCGGGCGGTTCACCGGCCGGTCGCCGAAGGACAAGTTCGTCGTGCGCGAGCCGGGCTCCGAGGAGCGCATCTGGTGGGGCGACACCAACGCCCCGATCGAGGAGGCGCAGTTCGACGGGCTCCGCCAGAAGGTCGTCGACCACCTCTCGGCGCAGCCGCGCCTCTACGTGATCGACGCCTTCGCCGGTGCCGACCCCGCCCATCGCATCGGCGTGCGCGTCGTCACGGCGAGCCCGTACCACGCGCTCTTCGCGAAGACGATGTTCATCCGCCCGACCGAGGAGGAGCTCGACGGGCACGAGCCCGAGGCGCTCGTCCTGCACGCCCCCGAGGTCGAGGCCGACCCCGCGGTCGACGGGACGCGCACGGGCGTCTTCATCGTGCTGCACCCGAGCCGGTCGGAGGTCGTGATCGGCGGGACGTTCTACGCCGGGGAGATCAAGAAGTCGATCTTCACCGTGATGAACGACCGGCTGCCGCTCGAGGGCGTCTTCCCGATGCACTGCTCGGCGAACGTCGGCCCCGACGGCGACGTCGCGATCTTCTTCGGCCTCTCCGGCACGGGCAAGACGACGCTCTCGGCCGATCCCGCGCGCAGCCTGATCGGCGACGACGAGCACGGCTGGGGAAGCAACGGCGTCTTCAACGTCGAGGGCGGGTGCTACGCGAAGGTGATCCGCCTCTCGGCCGAGGCCGAGCCCGAGATCCACCGCACGACGCACACCTTCGGGACGATCCTCGAGAACGTGACGGTCGACGAGCGAGGGCCTCGTCGATCTCGACGACGACTCGAAGACCGAGAACACGCGGGCGGCCTACGAGCTCGAGCAGATCCCGAACGCCCATCCCTCGAAGATGGCGGGCCACCCGCGCAACGTCGTGTTCCTCACGGCGGACGCGTTCGGCATCCTGCCGCCGCTCGCGCGCCTCTCGCCCGAGCAGGCGCAGTACTGGTTCCTCTCGGGGTTCACGGCGAAGCTGGCGGGGACGGAGATCGGCGTCACCGAGCCGCAGCCGACCTTCTCGACGTGCTTCGGGCAGCCGTTCATCCCGCAGCTGCCGTCCGTCTACGCGACCATGCTCGCCGACCGGCTCGAGGAGCACGGGGCGACCGTCTGGCTCGTGAACACGGGCTGGACGGGCGGCCCGTTCGGCGAGGGGCACCGCATGCCGATCGATGCGACGCGCGCGCTGCTCGCGGCCGCGCTCTCCGGCGGCCTCGACGACGCGGAGTACCGCGTCGACCCCGTCTTCGGCTTCGAGGTGCCGGTCGCCGTGCCCGGCGTCGACGGCGCGCTGCTCGACCCGCGCTCGACCTGGTCGGACCCGGCGGCGTACGACGCGAAGGCCGCCGAGCTCGCCGCGATGTTCCGCGAGAACTTCGAGCGCCGCTTCGCCTCGGACGTCGAGCCCGCGGTCGCCGCCGCCGGGCCGCGCCCCTAGGGCGCGTTTCAGCGCCCGGGGGTTTCGGGCGATTAGCGGGCAGTTAGCGGGTCCGCCCATGGTCAGGGCGTGGTCGAGCTCGAACCACCGACGACCGTCCGTCGCCTTGTCACGTACCCACGCGTCGGCGCGGTCCGCGACCCGCGGACAGTGGCAGCGGCGGGGCTGGGCGCCTTCCTCGTGCTCGCGGTCGGCTTCACCGACGGCGGGTACTACGGGCGCGCGGCGACGGCGCTCACGCTCGCGTTCGCCGCCGCTGCCGCGCTCGGGCTCCTCCACGGCGGGAGCAGGCTGCCTTCGCGCGCGGGGCTCACCGTCCTCGCGGCGCTCGTCGCGCTCAGCGGGTGGGTCGCGCTCTCGTCGGCGTGGGCCGTGCCGGGCGCGCTCGTCGAGGGGGAGGTGCGGCGCGCCGTCGTCTACGCCTGCGCGCTGGCGGCGCTCCTGCTCACCGTCGACGGGCGACGCCGCGAGCCGCTGCTCCTGGGGCTGCTCGGCGGGATCTCGCTGCTGGGCGCCGTCGCGATCGTGTTGCGGGCGTCGTCGGGGGAGGTGGTGGATCGCTTCTACGGCACGTTGCTCGAGGAGCCGGTCGGCTATCCCAACGCGATGGGGGCGCTGGCGGCGCTCGGGATCACTCTCGCCGCGGGGCTCGCCGTGGTGGCGGGCTCCGGGATCGGGCGCTCGGCGGCAGCGCGACGCTCCTCGTCCTCGTGCTGGGGCTCAGCGGCAGCCGGGGAGCCTCGCTCGCGCTCGGCGTCGGCCTCTGCGTGCTCGTCGCCCTCCGTTCGCCCGGTACACGCGTCGCGGCTGCGCTTGCCGGCGGTACCGCCCTCGTCGTCGGGCGGCGGAGCATGGGCCGTCGCGGTCCGGCTCGACGCAGGCGGTCTCGAGCTTCTCGGTCTCGTCGTGGTGGCGGCGCTCGTCGGCGGGCTCGTCCGGCTGCCGGAGCGGCTGGCGACCAGACGTGCGCTGGCGCTGCTCGCGGCATCGGCGTCGATCGCCGCGGTCGCGATCGCGGTCGCCCAGCCGATCGCGACGACCTCGAGCTTCCGCTCGGCGTACTGGGCGGCGGCGCTCGACGAGGCTCGTGCCCGTCCGGCGCTCGGGAGCGGGGCCGGGAGCTTCCACCTGACCTGGGGCGAACGGGGCCGGGAGGGTCTGTTCGTCCGCGATGCGCACAGCCTCTACGTCGAGGCGCTCTCGGAGCTCGGCCCGGTCGGCCTCGCTCTCGTGCTCGCGATCGTCGCGATCCCGATCGCGACGGCGGTCCGGCGTCGCGGCGAGCCGCTCGTCGCCGTCTCGGGCGCCGCCTTCGCCGTCTTCGCAGTGCACGCAGGGCTGGACTGGGACTGGGAGATGCCCGTCGTGACGCTCGCCGCCCTCGGCTGCGCGGCAGCCGTCCTCACACGTCCGTCAGACGATCGGCAAGGAGGGAACTGATGAGAGCTGCAGACGAACTACGCATCCTGCGGCCACCGTGGCGCAACGCGGTCGTGGGAGTCGCGGCCGCGGTGCTCGCGGTCGCGGCGTTGCTCCTCGTGCTCGATGGCGGCCGTCCCGCGATCGCCGCCGGCGAGTGCCAGTACGGCCCGTACGGGCCGTACAACGAGCCCTGCGAGAAGGCGAGGCCGTCGCTCGCAACCTATTCGACCTGGGTGCCGCCGATCGGCGGGTTCCAGTTCGTCGCGGTCACGCTGAACGAGGGCGTGAACCCGACGGGGACTCTCCGATTTCGCCTGTACGGCCCCGACGACCCGTCGTGCTCGAGCCCTGTGTACGAGTCGAACGTGACCGTCCTCGGGAACCGGGCCTACTGGTCGTACGAGGGGCCGTCGTCCGGCTCGCCCCAGGCGACCTCGGCGGGCTACTGGCGCTGGGTCGTGGCCTATTCGGGAGACGCCATGAACGAGGGGACGTCGCTCGACTGCGGCTCGAACGTCGTCTACATCGCCAAGGCCGAGCCTCTGCTCACCCTGTCTGTCGGACAGGGGCCGGTGGCTGTCGGGAGCTCGTTCCAGGCCTCGGTCACGATCCAGGCCGGCAACCAGCCCTCGGGGACGGTCGCGCTGCGCCTCTATGGACCGGGAGACGCGTCGTGCTCCGCGCCGGTCGACGAGGAGGTCTTCGGTGTGGCCGGCTTCGGTCCGTATCAGGCGTCGTTCTCGCCGACGAGCGCCGGGACCTGGCGGGTGGTCGCGGCGTACTCGGGCGACGCTGCGAACGAGGCACGCACGACGGCGTGCGACGGAGCGACGGTCGAGGCGGTCGTGCCGCCGCCGAACGACGACTTCGCCGACGCGACGCCCGTCTCGGGCCTGCCCTTTGCGGACACGGTCGACCCTTGGGGTGCGTCGATGGAGCCGAACGAGCCGTGGGGCTGCTGGATCCCCTCGCGGACCGTCTGGTACGCCGTCACGCCGACGGACGACATGCGCGTCACGTCCTCCCTCTCCGGTGGGACGCTGACCATGTTCGTCGCACAGCCGTCGGGAGGTCTCAGCCTCTTCGGCTGCGGCACGGGCACGGTGGGGCTCGAGCGGGGCTTCACCTACTACTTCAGGGTCGACGCGACGACGCCTGGGTCGGTGACGTTCGGCCTCGACCTCCAGCCGCACCCGAACGACGAGCCCGCAAACGCCCGTCCGATTGGGTTCCAGCGCTTCTCCGACTCCGACGACTCGCGGTACGCGACGTCTTCGCCGTCCGACCCGAGCTGCTTCGGGCGCGGGGACACCGTGTGGTACGCCTTCACGCCCACCGAGGACATGCGGCTCGAAGCCGCC
The DNA here is from genome assembly GCA_963748255.1 of uncultured Actinomycetes bacterium. Lineage (GTDB taxonomy): Bacteria > Actinomycetota > Thermoleophilia > Gaiellales > Gaiellaceae > Gaiella. The sequence continues at coordinate 66,175 of CAVVIL010000016.1, forward strand.
GCGGGGCCGTGGTACCCCGACCAGCAGTCGCACTTCACGCTGTCGGCGTACACGAAGACAGGCGGGACGTACCAGAGCCTCGACTGCAGTGACGACTCGTTCGTCTCCAACGGGATCCCCAGGGCGCACGTCGAGTTCGACGCGCGCGCCGGCGAGACCGTCTACTTCATGGTCGGCTCATCCGGCGGCACGACGGGAGGCTTCTACAACTTCTCGCTCCAGCGTCCCCTCGTCGCGACGGCGAAGGTCAACACGAAGGACGGAACGGCGTCGAAGGACGGCGTGGCGACTCTCGTCGGAACCATGACGTGCTCCAGGCAGGTGAGCCTGGGACTCGGTGTGACGCTCGACCAGGTGTTCGCCGGACGGCAGCGTGCGAACGGATTCGCATCGGTCTGGGGGCCTTGCGGCCCGACTGGCGCGCCGTGGTCGGCCACCGTGACGTCGTACCCGATCCTGTTCGGCGCGGGGCGCGCGACGGTCAAGCTCGAGCTCCAGTCGCCCTGCGACGACCAGGGCTGCCAGCCCGGAGCGCTGTACGACCCGGACGCGTACGCACGGGTGACCACGACCGACATCGGTCTGCGTCGAGGCTAGACGGAGCATGCCGGGTGGAAGCCCTCGGGCTTCCACCCGGACGCGCGCCCGCCGACCGTCAGCACGGCCCTCGCAGCGTTCCGGATCCCGGAGCGGACGGAGGTCGGAGACGACGCCCGAGACACGCCAGGCGCGGCCCGTACGCGGGCGCATCCGATAGGTTCAGGGGAGATGGACTCCCCGTTCGACGTGCTCGTCGTGGGTGCCGGCTGCGCCGGCATGCGCGCCGCGATCGAGGCCCACGACGCGGGGGCGCGCGTCGCCGTCGTCTCGAAGCTCCACCCGACCCGCAGCCACTCCGGCGCGGCGGAGGGCGGCATCAACGCGGCGCTCGGGAACAAGGCCGACGACAACCCGGAGACGCACGCCTTCGACACGGTGAAGGGCTCCGACTACCTGGGCGACCAGGACGCGATCGAGATCTTCACCCGGGAGGCGCCGGGCGACATCTACCAGCTCGAGCACTGGGGCTGCGTCTTCTCGCGGAACGCCGAGGGCAAGCTCGACCAGCGGCCGTTCGGCGCCGCCGGCTCGCCGCGGACCGTGTACTCGGCCGACATCACCGGGCACGTGCTCATCCAGGTGCTCTTCGAGCAGCTCGCGAAGCGGATGGCGCAGGGGCTCGTCGTCTTCGAGGAGTACTTCGCCTTCCGTCTCGTGGAGGACGACGGCCGCTGCACGGGCGTCGTCTGCTGGGACCTCCTGAACGGCGGCGTGAAGGCCGTGCTCGGATCCTCGACGATCCTCGCGACGGGGGGCATGGGGCGCCTCTACAGGGCGACGACGAACGCGTACGCCTGCACGGGCGACGGGATGGCGATGGCGCTCCGCGCCGGGCTGCCGCTCAAGGACATGGAGTTCATGCAGTTCCACCCGACGACGATGTTCCCGTCGGGGATCCTGATCACGGAGGGCTGCCGCGGCGAGGGCGGCTTCCTGATCAACAAGGACGGCGAGCGGTTCATGAAGCGCTACGCGCCGAACGCGCTGGAGCTCGCCTCGCGCGACGTCGTCTCGCGGTCGGAGACGACCGAGATCGAGGCGGGGCGCGGCGTCAACGGCTCGGTGATGCTCGACCTGCGCCACCTCGGGCCCGAGAAGATCCTCACCAAGCTCCCCGGCTCGCGCGACCTCGCGATGACGTACGCGGGCGTCGACCCGATCTACGAGCCGATCCCCGTGCGCCCCGGCGCCCACTACCACATGGGCGGCGTCCAGACCGACGAGTGGGGCCGCACCGAGCTCGAGGGCCTCTACGCCGCGGGCGAGGCCGCCTGCGTCTCGGTCCACGGCGCGAACCGGCTCGGCGGCAACTCCCTGATGGAGACGATCACCTTCGGCCGCCGCTCCGGGCTCCACGCGGCCGAGCACGCCCTGACGCGCGCCACGCGCGCGAACGGCCACGCCGAGGCGGCGCGGAGCGACGCCGAGGCGTGGATCAAGGGGCTGCTGGACAACTCGGCCGGTGAGCGGCCGTGGCAGATCCGCGACGAGCTCGGCCAGTCGATGCTCGAGAACTTCGGCGTCTTCCGGTATCCCGAGCGGATGGAGAAGCAGATCGAGGTGATCGGCGAGCTGAAGGCCCGCCACGATCGGGGCATCGTGGTCGAGGACAAGGGCTCCGTGTTCAACAGCGACCTGACGCAGGCGATCGAGCTGGGCTACCTCCTCGATCTCGCCGCGGTGATGCTCCAGGCCGGCCTCGCGCGGCAGGAGTCGCGCGGCGCCCACTCGCGCCCCTCCGACTTCCCGGAGCGCGACGACGAGAACTTCCTCAAGCACTCGATCACGCACTGGGTCGACGGCGCGCCGCAGCTCTCCTACGCCGACGTGCGGATGACGAAGTGGGAGCCGATGGTGAGGTCCTACTGATGAACGTCGAGCTCAAGATCTGGCGCTACGACGGCTCGACAGGTGAGCGGGCGCTCAAGCAGTACGCGGTCGACGTCTCGGACGAGGCGACGCTCCTCGACACCCTCGACGCCGTGAAGGACAAGGTCGACGGCACGCTCGCCTACCGGAAGAGCTGCCGGATGATGATCTGCGGCTCGTGCGGGATGCGCGTGAACGGCGGCGCCGTCCTCGCCTGCAAGACGCGGATCCTCGACCTCGTCGCCGACGGTCGCGTGCCGGTCGTCTCGGCGATGGGGAATCTCCCGGTCGTCAAGGACCTCGTCGTCGACATGGACCCGTTCTGGCAGAAGATGCAGGCGATCCAGCCGTACCTGGAGCCGCGGCTCGACGCTCCGGTCGAGGGCGAGAACATCGTCCCGCAGGAGCGGATGAACGCGATCCACAAGGAGTCGCTCTGCATCAACTGCGGCTGCTGCGTCTCGGAGTGCAACTCGATGGAGTCCGACCCGGACTTCCTCGGCCCGGCGGCGCTTGCGAAGGGCTTCCGCTTCGTCGGCGACGCACGCGACGGCGCGACGATCGAGCGCCTCGAGCGCTACAGCGAGGAGCACGGGATCTGGGACTGCACCCGGTGCTACTTCTGCAACGAGCGCTGCCCGAAGGGCGTCGACCCGCGCGACGCGATCGCGAAGCTCGGCGCCGAGGCGATGAAGGTGGGCATCGACCGCGACATGGGCGCGAAGCACGCCAAGTGGTTCGTCACCTCGGCGAAGACGACCGGTTGGCTCCGCGAGACCGAGCTCGTGCCGAAGACGCAGGGCGTCGTGAAGGCGATCAAGGAGATCAAGTTCGCGATGTCGCTCCTTCCGAAGGGGAAGGTGCCGCCGCCGTTCCCGCCGCACGTCGCGGCGGACGTGAACGAGTCCCGCGCGCTCTACGACCTCGTCAAGACTCAGGGTCGCGACGGCGCGGCGGGGATCGTCCAGGGCGAGAAGGCGCTCCTGCACCTCTCGGAGGACGTGGGCATCGCCGGCGGGCCGACCCACCCGTACGACGACCCGCGCTCGTTCGTGAAGCCCTACCTCCCCGAGGACGAGCCGGAGCCGGAGCAGACACCGGCGGGCGCCAACTAACCTGACGCCCCGTGGAGCAGGTCGCCTACTACAAGGGGTGCCTCGCGAGCCTGTCGGCGAAGGAGCTCGACACCTCGACGAAGGCACTCGCGCCGAAGATCGGGTACGAGCTCGTCGAGCTCGACTCGGTCACGTGCTGCGGCGCCGGTGACATCCACGAGGCCGAGCCGGACTACTACCTCCACCTGAACGCGCGGATCCTCGCGTACGCCGCCGCGACCGGCGCCGACAGGTTGATGACGGTCTGCAACGTCTGCACGCTGAACCTCCGGCAGGCGAACCACCAGCTGCTCCACGACGCCGCCCTGCGCGAGCGCGTCAACGACAACCTCGAACGGGTCGGCGCGCCGCGCTACGAGAAGGACGTCGACTGCGTCCACTTCCTCTGGCTCGTAGCGGGCGAGAGCTTCCCGCAGCTGCAGGAGGTCGCGCACAAGGGCCTCCGCGGGCTGAAGATCGCGCCGTTCTACGGCTGTCAGATCCTCCGCCCGTCGAAGCTGATGGGGTTCGAGGACCCGGACAACCCGGACTCGCTCGAGCGCATCATCGCGGCCTGCGGCGGCGAGGCGATCGACTATCCGGCGAAGATCAAGTGCTGCGGCTTCCCGATCATCCAGGCGCGCGAGGACACCGCGCTGGGCGAGCTGATCCAGCCGATCGAGCAGGCGAAGGAGGCAGGCGCTGACGCGATCGTGACGCCGTGCCCGCTGTGCCACCTGTCGCTCGACGCCTGGCAGTCGAAGCTGAAGAAGCAGACCGGCAAGGACTTCCAGATGCCGATCCTCCATCTCTCGCAGCTGATCGGCGTCGCCGCCGGGCTGACCGACTCCGAGCTCCGCTTCAAGCGGCACGTCGTCTCGGTCGGGCCGGTTCTGGAGAAGCTCGCGCTGTGATCTGTTCGCCAGCAGGAATCCGCCGAAGCGGATTCCTGCGGCTTGATCCCCGCCTGCGGCGGGGCACACCCCTGAAGGCGCCCGCTGTCGCGGTCGCAACTGCCTCTTTGCCGACACTCCGCCGGTGCTCGTGGTGCGTCTTCGCCTCCTGCTCTACAGTGCCGCGGTGCTCACGGTCCTGATCGTCCTCGCGGCGCTCGCCGTCGCGGTCGTCGCCTACGCGTGGTTCGAGGCCGGGTGGCTGCGGACGCGCGTGCTGGAGGTCCAGCTCGACGGGTTGCCGCCGGCGCTCGACGGGCTGCGGGTCGCCCACCTCTCGGACTTCCACCTCGGTGCGCCCCTCTCGCGCGGCAACGGCGCGAGCGGGCGCGCCGTCGACTGGGTCGCGTCGCGGCGACCCGACCTCGTCTGCGTCACCGGCGACCTCGTCTCGCATCCACGGGGCGAGGGGCGGCTGCGCGACCTCCTCGTGCGCCTGGAGCGTCCCTACGTGATCCTCGGCAACCACGACATCGCCGTCACGCGCGACCCGTTCTCGCGCGCGGCCGAGCTCCGCGACCTCGAGCGGGCGCGGCTCCTGCGCGACGAGGCAGAGTCGCGCACCGTGCGAGGGGAGAGCGTGTCGATCGTCGGCGTCGATCCGGAGACGTACCGGAAGCGCCAGGCGGAGCCACATCGGCGTGTCGACGCCGACGCCTCCTTCCGGCTGCTCCTGTGCCACTTTCCCGGCGTCGCACGGCTGCTGCCCGCCGGGGCGTTCGACCTGATCCTCGCCGGGCACCTGCATGCAGGGCAGATCTGCCTGCCGTGGCCGGGCCGCCGCGTCACGCTCGCGCACCCGCGCGCGCGCTTCGTCGCGGGCGTCTACCGGACACCGGGCGGCACGATGCACGTCTCGCCGGGGACCGGCACGACCTTCCTGCCGCTCAGGCTCTTCGCCCGCCCCGAGGTGACCGAGCTGGTCCTGCGGGCGCCCGCGGCCTCGTCTCTAGACTGACCGAGGTGGAGCACGCGGTGATCTCGCACGACGTCCTGGCCGCGTACGCCGCGGACGCGGCGCGCGAGGTGGACGGCGTCGTCGACCTCGTCGACGGCCCGCGGCGGCACCACGGCGTACGGGTCACCGAGGACGAAGGCGCGTTCTCGCTCGAGGTGCACGTCGCCGTCGGGTGGGGAGCACGCGCGCCCGACGTCGGGGCGGCCGTCCAGCGCCGCGTCGCCGAGTACGTCCGGCGCACGGCGAAGGTCGCCGTGAGGGTCGACGTCGTGGTCGCGGGCGTCGCGGCGCCGGACCACTGAGATGACGGCCGGCGTCTCGGGTCTCACGCGCGCGACGCTCGGCTCGGCGCCCTCGGTCTGCCGCGAGTGCGTCTGGTGGCAGTCGCGTGGCAACCGGACGGCCTCGAAGGAGCGCTGGATGGAGCGCGCCGAGGAGGAGTTCGGGGAGTGGGGGACGCTCTACCTCGACGAGGGCGGACGGCTGCTCGGCTCGCTGCAGTACGGACCGAGCTACCTGTTCCCGCGCGCCGCCGACCTGCCCGCGGGCCCCGCCTCGGACGACGCCGTGCTCGTCACGTGCTCGTACCTCGCAGGCGGCGTCGCGGAGTGGGCGGAGAAGTCGCTCCTCCTCGCGGCGATCGGCGAGTCACGCGACCGGGGCGCGATCGCCCTCGAGGCGTTCGCCTACCGTTATCCGGAGGGGGAGTCCGTCAAGGAGCGGTTCCTCGTGCACCGCACGGTGTTCCCGCGCGACTTCCTCGACGAGTTCGGCTTCACGACCGTCCGCTCGCAGGGCCGCGTCGAGCTGTGCCGCCTCGAGCTCGGAGGGTTGCAACCCGTCGAGGAAGGCAGGCGTGCAAAGGTGCTGCGCGTCGTCCAGGACGCCTTCACGCCGGCCCCTGCACCGGCGCACGGGCCTTGATCTGTTCGCCAGCAGGTTCCGCAGAAGCGGAATCCTGCGGCTCGATCCCCGCCTTCGGCGGGGCACACCCCTGAAGGCGTCCGCTTCGCTCTGGGAGCCCGCCCTGGCATGGACACGATGCTGTCTACTGGGACAGCCGCCGGGCAAGGATCGAGCAGCCGCCAGAGCAGCTGATCCGACCATCGCCTAGCCGCCGGAACGCAGGTCAGGCTGGGGCGATCGTCCGGATCATCACACAGTTCTTCAGTCCCTTGGACCGCTGGTAGGTGAAGCCGGCCTCCTCATACATCCTGCGGGTGCCGTTGTAGAGGAAGGAGGACGACATCTTCTTGCCCTCGGGCTGCTTCGACATGTCGTGCGGGTAGCCCTCGACCACCCCGCCGCCCGCCTGGGAGATCAGGTCGAGTGCTCCTCGTAGCGCCAGCGCCGCGAGGCCGCCGCGCCGACAGCGTCGGTCCACGAAGATGCAGGTGATCCGGTAGTCGGGCGCCGTGACCAGTCCCGCCTCGTACTCCTGTCGATGGTGGATGTTCGGCAGTTCTCCCGGTGGCCCGTACTGAGCCCAGGCCACCGCCTCGTCGCCGTCGAAGACCAGCGCGGCGTGTGCACGCCCGTCCTCGACCAGTTGGCACTTGAGATCACGATTGCTCTCGTAGGTGCGCTCCTTGTCGCGGGACAGCGTGTGGAAATAGGTGCACCAGCACCCCCCGAACACGCCGTTGTGCCGCTCGACGAGGTCGGCGAAGGCACGCCAGGTGTCAGGAGCGAGGGGCCGGATGGTGAGGTCGTCCGTCGACGGCTCGGCGGTCATATCGACAGGCTAGAACGATTCCGGACGAATGTCGTCCGGTGATCGCCTCGGCCGGTCGCGGACCTCGCCCGGTAGCGGTCGCACCTGCGTTCTTGTGACGTCGCCGCGCTTCTGTTCGCGGAGCCGGATCTCACCGAGGCGAATCGGGGCTAGACCCGCGCTGCGACGCCGTCGAGCAGTAGCTCCGCGATCTGAATCGCGTTGAGGGCGGCGCCCTTGCGGAGGTTGTCGCACGAGAGGAAGAGCGCGAGCCCGTGCTCGACCGCGCGGTCGGGCCGGATCCGGCCGACGAGCACGTCGTCCGTGCCGGCGGCCGCGCCCGAGGTCGGGAACTCCGGGATCTCGAGGACACGGAGGCCGGGGGCATCGCGCAGCAGCTCCGTCGCGTCGGCCGGTGAGAGCGGTCGCTCGAGCTCGACCCACACCGCCTCCGAGTGGCCGACCATCACCGGGACGCGGACGCACGTCGCCGAGATGGGGAGGTCGGGCAGCTCGAGGATCTTCCGCGTCTCCGCGCGCAGCTTCGACTCCTCGTCCGACTCGTCGCCCTCCCACGACCAGTCCATCAGGACGTCGTGGTCGGACTGCGGCTCCTCGGCGAGCGCGCTCATCCGCTGCGCGCCGGCGCCCGAGACCGACTGGTACGTCGAGACCCGCACGCGTGTGAGCCCAGCCTCCTCGTGGAGGGGCTTGAGGACGCAGGTCAGCGGGATCGTGCAGCAGTTCGGATTCGCGACGATGCGGTCGCGCGCGAGCGACTCGAGCGCGCGGCCGCCGTTGACCTCCGGCACGACGAGCGGGTACCCGTCGGCGAGGCGGTAGGCGGAGGACTTGTCGACGCAGATCGCGCCGGCCGCGGACGCGACCGGGACGAGCGCGCGGCTCGCGGACGTTCCGACCGAGAAGAGGAAGAGATCGACGTCGCCGGCGCCGAGCGCGCTCTCGGACGCCTCCTCGACGGTGAGCGCGTCATCGCCGTACGGCAGGCGCGATCCGGCGGAGCGCGCGGACGCGAAGGCTCGCACGTGCTCGTAGCCGCGCTCGGCCAGCAGGCCGAGCGTCACCGTGCCGACCGCACCGGTGGCGCCGACGACTCCGATCCGCGGTTGCGCTGCCATCAGGACCCTGTTCTAGCCGAAGCCTCGCGCCTCCTGCGCGGTCAGGCCGGTCGCCGGCCCGCCAGCGCGCGGCCGAGCGTCACCTCGTCGGCGTACTCGAGGTCGCCGCCGACGGGCAGCCCGCTCGCGAGCCGTGTCACCGTGACCCGGTCGCGCAGGCGGTCGGCGAGATAGGCGGCCGTCGCCTCTCCCGTCATCGTCGGGTTGGTCGCGAGCACGACCTCCTCGACGCCGTTGCCCACGCGCTCGACGAGCCGGCTGATGCGCAGGTCGCCGGGCTCGACGCCGTCCAGCGGCGACAGCGCGCCGCCGAGCACGTGGTACAGCCCGCGGTACTCGTGGGTCCGCTCGAGCGAGAGCACGTCGACGGGCTGCTCCACGACGCAGATGACCGTGCGGTCGCGACGCGGGTCCGCGCAGACGCCGCAGAGCTCCTCCTCCGTCAGGTTGCCGCACTCGGCGCACGGCCGCACGCGCTCCTTGACGTCGGCGATCGCGAGCCCGATCGCGTTCGCCTCGTCGGGCGGCGCGGCGAGGATGTGGAAGGCGAGCCGCTGCGCGGTGCGCGTGCCGATCCCCGGGAGACGCGTGAGCTGCGCGACGAGGTTGTCGACCGCGGGGCTCAGCACGCTCTCAACGGTAGCTCGCCGCGGCGGACGGGCAGCTCACGACGCGCGCTGCTCGCGCTGGCCGCCCTGGTAGAGGATCAGCTCGCCGAGGCGCTCGAGCCGCCGCTCCACGAGCTCGATGAAGGCGCGGGTCGCGGGCGAGACCGGGGCGTCGCGCCGCGCGATGAACGAGAACGTCTCCCAGAGCGGCTCCGCGAACGGCACCGCGTGGAGCGAGCGCGCGCCGCGCACGGTCCCGAGCACCGCGCGCGCGACGACCGTGTCGCCGATCCCGCGACGCGCCAGCTGGACGGCCGCCTCGAGGTCCTCGACCTCGACCGCGGGCACAGCGTGACGCCGGCGAGCTGGGCGCGCTCGGCGAGCTGGCGGCGCATCGGGTCGGCCCAGCCGTACTCCGCGTCGTAGAGGACGAGGGGCAGCTCGGCGAGCCGCTCGATCGTCATCGTCTCCCCGAGGCGCTCGGGCGAGCGGCCGACGACCACGAGCTCCTCGCGGTGGACGGGGCGCAGGTCGAGGCCGTCGTCGTCGACGGGGAGCACGACGAGCGCGGCCTCGAGGCGGCCGGTGCGCACCGCGTCCGCGACGAGGGACGAGTTCTGGCCGACGAGCCGCAGCCCTACGTCCGGATAGCGCCGCCGGAAGTCGCCCACGAGGTCGGCGATCAGGTAGTCCGACGCGGTTCCGAACATTCCGAAGCTCAGCGTCCCGCCGCGCAGCTCGCGGACGTCGCGGACGACGTCGCGCGCCTGCTCGACGCCGGCGAGCACGCGCTCGGCCTCGGGGCGCAGCGCCCGCCCCGCCTCCGTCAGCGCGATCCCGCGGCCGACGCGCGCGAAGAGCTCGACGCCCAGCTCCGCCTCGAGCTGCCGGACCTGCTCGGAGAGCGACGGCTGCGCGACGTAGAGCGAGCGGGCGGCGGCCGTGAACGAGCCGTGCTCCGCCGTCGCGAGGAAGTACTGGAGCTGGCGAAGATTCATAGCTACAGCCTATCGATCGAGTGTCAAAGATCGAGTACGCCTTTCCATCTCCCCGCCGTACCGTGGCCGCGTGAGATCCCTCTCCCCGAACCGGCTCGGCGTCGTCCTCGCGCTCACGTCGGGCGTGGCGTTCGCGGTGCAGCCCGTCCTCGGGCAGCTTGCGCTCGACGGCGGTGCCTCCATCTCAGGGCTCCTCGGCTGGCGCTACGCCCTCGCCGCGGTGGTGCTGGCGGCGATCGCGCGCCGGAGCCTCGCGGCCATGCCGCGCCGGACGGCCGTCGCCGCGTTCGGCCTCGGCGTCGTCCTCTATGCGGCTGATGCCGCGTTCTTCTACGCGGCGCTCGAGCGGACCTCGGCGCCCTTCGCGACCCTGCTCCACTACGCGCACCTCGCGGTCGTCGTCGGCGCCGCGGCCGTGCTCGGCCGCGAGCGGCTCGACGCCCGTCGTGCAGCGGCGCTCGTCGGCGTGCTCCTCGGCGTCGTCCTCGTGAGCGGCGGCGGGACGCCCGACGCGGTCGGGATCGCCCTCGCGCTCGCGGCGGCCGGTGCGTACGCGGGCTACATCCTCGTCTCCGACCGGCTGCTGCGCGACACGGACCCGATGGCGTTCGCGGCGCTCCTGACCGGAGGTGCCGCCGTGGCTTTCCTCGTCTTCGGCTCGGTCACCGGGGACGTCGTCCGCGTCGGCGGCGGCCTCGGCCTCGTGGCCGTGGCGAGCGGCGCGCTCGTGGGCAGCGTCTTCGCGCTCAGCGCCTTCCTCGCCGCGATCCGGCTCGTCGGGCCCGGCACCGCGTCACTCCTCGTGACGGTCGAGGTGCCGGCAGGGCTCCTCTTCGCCGCGGTCGCGCTCGGCGAGCGCCTCGCCGGCCCCCAGCTCGCCGGCGCCGCGCTCGTCGTCGGCGCGATCGGGCTGCTCCAGCTCCGCATCCGGCTTCCGCGACCCCGGCTTGCGGAGGTCCGGCCACTGCCGGTCTCCGCGAACGGCGGAGAGCCCGTCGAGGCCAGAGCCGCCTGAGCGGCCCGGGCCCTCCGCGTCCTCGACCGAGCCCACCACGCCGTTCCAGACGATCGTCCGGCCCTCGCGGTCCGCGTCGGTCACGCCGCGACCTCCTCCCGAGTCCGCCGCGCCTCGCGTGCCCGCCGCCCGTCGGCGGCCGCGCAGCGAGCGGCGATGTGCTTCGCGACGCGCTCTCCGTCGCGCCCGGCGCCGAGCACGAGCATCGACGAGAACGAGTGGAGGAAGAGCATCCCGACGAAGTAGAGGCCGGGCACCGACGTCGCCACCCCGCGCTCCTGCTGCGGGTAGCCGTCGTCGTCGAGCGGCACCGGGAAGCGGAGCCAGGCGTCGTCGCGCCCGAAGCCCGTGCACCACACGACGTTCTCGACATCGAGCACGCTGCCGTCCGCGAGCACGGGCTTGCCGCCCTCGGCGCCGACGGCCCGCTCGAAGACCCGCTCGACGCCGGCGTCCGCCAGGTCGCCGGCCCGGATCCGGATGAACGGCCCGCCGTGGTGCCGGATCTCGCCGCGTGCCTTGCGGCCGATCGGAGTCGAGTCCGAGATGAGCCGTGTCAGCACGAGCCGCACGAGCGGCGCCAGCGTCCGCACGAGTCGGCCGTCGAGCCGGACAGGGAGCTCGCCGGTGTCCCTGCCGGAGAGCATCGTGGGGAACCCCGCGTGGGCGAGCTCGTACGCGATGTCGCTGCCGGAGTGCGATGCTCCGACGACCAGCACGCGACCGGGGGCGAGCTGGCCGGGATCGTGGTAGTCCGCGGAGTGGAGCTGCGTGATGCGCGGGTCGAGCTCGGCCGCGAAGTCCGGGATGCGGGGACACCCCTCCTGGATGACGCCGGTCGCGACGACGACGTTGTCGGCCCGGATCGCGTCGTCGCCCGCGACGACGAGGTAGCCGTCGCCGCTGCGCTCCACCCGGTCGACGCGGACGCCGAGCCGGATCGGGAGCGCGTAACGCTCCGCGTACGCCTCGAGGTGATCGGCCATCTCGCCCGCGGTCGGACAGGCCCGGGCAGGTCCGGGAAACGGCATTCCAGGGAGCCCGTCCAGGTGCGCGGGGGAGTACAGACGCAGTGAGGGCCAGCGCCGCCGCCACGCGTGGCCGACACGCTCTCCCGCGTCGAGGATCACGCAGTCGCGGCCCCGCTGCTGCAGGTGGTAGGCCGTCGCGAGACCGGCCTGGCCGCCGCCGACGATCACGGTCTCGTGGTGCTCGGTGGCTGTCGTCATCGCACGCTCCTCGTCTCGTGTCCTCTGACCGTAGGACGCGGGTCGCCTGCGCGCTTCGCCGGGATCCGCCAACCTGGCCCCGGTGCTGCATGGTCCGTTTCGACCACGCCGGACGCTCAGACGAGCCGATGCTCGAACGCAAACGCGCTCGCGGCCGTGCGCGAGGAGACGCCGAGGCTCGCGTAGATGTTCTGCAGGTGCCGGGCGACCGTGTGCTCGCTCAGCGTCAGCTCGGTCGCGATCTCCCGATTCGTCCGGCCGCGTGCGACGAGCCGGAGCACCTCGAGCTGCCGCGCGGTCAGGCCGTGCGGCGACGAGGCGGCGCCGGGCACGTCGAGGCCGGCGAGGTCCGGCGCCGCGCCGAGCTCCGCGAAGGACCGGCGGGCGGCGTCGAGCTCGAGCGAGGCGCCGTCCTCGTCCCCGAGCGCGCGGCAGGCACGGGCGACCAGGACGCGGACTCGCGCAGCGTCGTACGGGGCGCCGAGCTCCGTCCAGATCGCGCCCGCCCGACGGAGGTCGACGAGCGCGGCCCGCGCGTCGCCGCCCGCGAGCTCGACGGCGCCGCGCGTCTGTGCGACGAGGGCGTCGAGCATCTCGCTCCGGTACCGCTCCACGATCGACGCGAGCTCGTGGCACGCCGCGCGCGCCTCATCCACCTCGCCGGCGTCGAGCGCGACCTCGACGAGCGCGGGCAGCAGCGTCGCCCGTCGCAGCGGATCCGACGTCTCGTCGAGCGCGCGGCGGAGTGCCTTCAGCGCCACGTCCCCACGTCCCTGCGCGACGCGGAGCAGGGCGAGCCCCGGCTGCGGCTCCCAGCCGAGCCCGCTCGCCTCGCGGTACGCGGCCTCCGCCTCGTCCAGCTCGCCGCGGAGGCGGTGGAGCTCGCCGCGCCGGTAGGCCGCCTGCGCCGCCGCACCCCGGTTGAGGCTGTGGGCGAGCCGCGCGGAGGCGCGGTGCGCCTCCGCGAGCGCGTCGTCCCACGCGCCCTGGAGCTGGAGGATCTCCGCGCGATGGACGAGACACCGGCCCGTGAACGCGACGAGGTCGGGCTGCTCGCCGCACCAGCGCGCGAGCATCCCGGTCCACTCCCGCGCGCGGCGCACCTCGAGCACGTCCTGGCACGCGAGGATGACGGCGCAGTAGACCATCCCGGTCGAGATCGGCGAGAGGCCGCCCCCGGCGACGACCACCATCGCCTCGTCCAGCAGCGCGAGGCCCTCTCCCACCCGGCCCGCATGGAGGAGCATGTAGCCGTGCGCCTGCGTCGTCAGCGCGAGCGCCTCGGTGTCTCCGAACCGCGCCGCGATCGCCCGCGCCTCCGCCGCCACGGCGGCTGCCGACTCGAAGTCGCCGGCGGCCTCGTGACGGAAGACGAGGGGCATCAGCAGGTACGCCTGCTCGGGGACGTCCTCCTCGCCAAGGAGCGACTGGGCGCGACCGAGCCAGCCCCCGGCGGTGCCCACCTCGCCGCGCAGCGCCAGCGTCATGCCGATCCAGAAGGCGCAGCGGACCGCCGGCCGCGTCGCGCCCTCGTCGAGATGGCTCCGGTGGGCGCGCTCGAGCGCCGCCACGTACGCGTCGTCCTCGCCGAGCAGGTAGGCCGCGACGGCGAGCAGCTCGAGGTCGGCCGCGGCGAGCGGGGCGACGCCGTCGGCCCGGCTCAGCGCGTCGTGCGCCTCGCGCCAGGCGCGCCGCTCGACGGCGGCGCGTCCTTCTGCCAGCGCGGCCGCCACATCGTCGCTCGTCAGCCGTTCGACCACCCGACCTCCTCCGGACGGGCGGACCCTACTCCTCGGTCGCCGCGCGTCCAGTGACCTCGTGCTCGCCGTCGTCGTTGATGGCGCGCACGGTGTCGATCGTGTCGGCCTCCGCGGCACGCTTGTCGGGCCGGTAGCCCTTGACGCGGGCAAAGCGGAGCGCGAGGCCGCCCGGATAGCGCGAGCTCGCCTGGACGCCGTCGAACGCGATCTCGACGACGAGCTCCGGGCGGACGTGCACGACACGTCCCTCGCGACCGGTCTCCAGCTCGAGGAACCGCTCCGTCTGCCACGCGAGCATCGCGTCGGTCATCCCCTTGAAGGTCTTCCCGAGCATCACGAAGCCGCCCGTCTCCGGATCGCGGGCGCCGAGATGGATGTTGCTGAGCGTGCCCTGGCGCCGCCCGCTGCCCCACTCGACGGCGAGCACGACGAGGTCGAGCGTGCGGACGGGCTTCACCTTGATCCAGCCGACTCCGCGACGGCCGGCCTCGTACGGCCCGTCGAGCGCCTTCACCATCACACCCTCGTGACCGGCGGCGAGCGCCTCCTCGAGGAAGCGCTCCGCCTCGGCGGCGTCGTCCGTCTCGAGCCGGCGCGGCCGGAGGGCGTCCGGCACGCGCTCGGCGAGGCGGGCGACGCGCTCGGCGAGTGGGAGGTCGAGCAGGTCGGTCTCGTCCAGCCGGAGGCAGTCGAAGAAGAACGGCGTCAGGGCGACCGTGGCCGCCACGCCGTCCTCGAGCGTCGTGCCGAACCGGCTCATCGTCACCTGGAAGGGATGCGGGCGCCCGTCCGGCCGCAGCGCGATCACCTCCCCGTCGAGCACGATCGAGTCGACCGGGAGCCGACGCACGGCCGCGACGACCTCGGGGACGCGGTCGGTGACCTCGGCCAGGCTGCGGGTGTAGGCGCGGACCGTGTCGCCGTCGCGGTGCACCTGGATCCGGGCGCCGTCGAGCTTCCACTCGACACCGGCCGTGCCGACCCGCCCGAGCGCCTCGGCGACGTCGGCAGCCGTCTGGGCGAGCATCGGCTGGACCGGGCGGAAGAGCTGGAGCCGGAACGAGGCGAGGCCGTCGGCGCCCTCCGTGAGCGCGGCCCGGGCGACCTCCACGAGGCCGCCGGCGAGCATGGTCGCGCGCCGGACGTCCGCCGCCGGGAGATCGGCGGCCCTCGCGACCGCCTCGAGCATGACGCCCTCGAGGGCGCCCTGCCGGAGACCGCCCTGGAGCACACCGCGCAGGAGGTGCTGCTCGGGCTCGGTCGCGCGCTCGAAGAGGCGTCGGAGGTCGCGCTTCCGCGCCTCCTGCGACCCCGGCCCCGAGGCCCCGCCGAGCCCGTCGAGCGCCTCCGCGACGTCGAGCACCTCGAGCGTCTCGGTCGTCGCGGGCTCCGGGAGCTCACGGAGGGAGGCCCAGCCCACCCCGAGCCGGGGGAGGCTGCCGGTCAGCACCATCACCGTGAGCGGGATCTCGTCGGGGCTCAGACCGCGGAGGCAGGCGGCGAGCCGTGCGATCTTGGCCGAACGCGCGCTCGTCTCCGCGACCGCGGCCGAGGTGCGCGCGAGCTCCGCGAAGCGCATCGCCCGATTGTTCCAGCGTCGGCGCCGGCGACGCTCAGGCGGCGTCGGGCGCGTCCGCCGGCGGCGGGACGCAGATCTCGATCGCGCCCGGCTCGACCTCGAACTTCAGCTTCTTGACTTCCTCTCGCTCGCCGCCGTCGAGCTCGTAGAGCACCTTCTCGCCGAACGTGACGCTGATCTTCCTCGCGCGCGTCACCTGGACGAACGGCGACTTGGCGGTCGTCCCCAACGTGGTGCGCGCGATCGTCCGCGCCCACTCGGCGAAGCCGTCAGCCGTGACGACGCCGACCTCGAGCTGACCATCGTCGGGACGGGCGTCGTCGAACACGTCCACGCCCCCGAAGACCCCGCCGACGTTGCCGACGAGGACGCAGGACGAGACGTCGTCGAACCACGTCGCGCCGTCGATCTTGATCGTCGTCGGCACCGGCGTCGCCCGGAGCTGCTTCGCCCCGGTCCACAGGTAGGCGACACGGCCGACCTTGTCCTTGAGACCGCCGTCCGCCTCGGCGAGCATCTCCGCGTCGAACCCCGCGCCGGCCATCACGGCGAAGTGCTCGCCGTTGACCACGCCGACGTCGAGCGTGCGGCGCATGTCGCCGAGGGCGATCGCCACCACCTTCTCCAGGTCCGTCGGGATCTCCAGGTGGGTGGCGAGCAGGTTCGCCGTGCCTGCCGGCGCGATCGCAAGCGGCACGCCGGTGCGGGCGAGCACGTCGATGCACCGCTGGACGGTGCCGTCGCCACCCCACGCGATCACGAGCTCGGCGCCCTCGTCGAGCGCGCGCTGCACCTGCTTCGGCGCCTTGCGGCTCTTCGGCACCTCGTACCAGAGCGGATCGGTGACGCCCGCGTCCTCGAGCGCGCGGCGAAAGGCGAGGAGCCCGTCGCCGAGCGTCTTGCCCGCGTGCGCGACGACCGCGACCTTCACGCCCGCGCGTCCCGTGCCGCCTTGGCTGCGCGCGTGATGCGCGCCGCGCCGAGCGCGACGAAGAAGAGGGCGAGGATGCCGATCACGACACCGCCAAGCACGTCGAGCGGGTGGTGCATCCCGCGGTACATGCGCGAGAGGGCGACGAGCGGCGGGATCAGCAGCGCGACGACCCAGATGGCGATCCGCGCGGACCGGTTCTTGACGAGGACCGTGGCGAGCAGCGCCAGGCCGATGTAGACCGCGATCGAGGCCGCCGTGTGCCCCGACGGGTAGCTGGCGTCCGGCTCGAGGCCCTCGAGGCGCTCGACGTCGGGCCGCTGCCGCGGCGTGACCCACGAGGTCACGCGGTAGGTCGCCGACTCGAGCGCGAGCGCGAAGACCATGAACGCGGCCACGATGAAGCGGCGGAGCACCAGGCAGACGGCGGTCAGCACGACGAGGATCGCAGGCAGGACGATGCCCCCCGACGCCTCCGAGACGACGTACGAGGCGTCGTCGAGGAACGGCGTCCTCTCCTGTGCGAGCTCGTCCGGGAGCCACTCGTCGGCGTCCTGGACGGAGTCGATCGGGACGAGCACGTCCGTGACGAGGTGCCCGAGGGCGATCGAGATGCCCGCGAGGATCGCCCACAGGGCGATCGCGCTCAGGAGGAAGACCGCGACGGGATGCAGGCCGGAGAGCGACCGTCCGATGCGCTCGGCGAGGCCGCCCGGCCTCGGCTCGAGGAACGGGAAGACGTTGCGGTCGTCCGTCCTGCGGGGAGCAGATTGCTCCCGTTCGGGCGCCTGAGACCGCTCAAGAGTGGGTACATCGCTCACGATGCCGTTGCTCCTCGCCTTGCTGATCGCTTCCGCCGCCGGTGCGGTCGTGTCATACCTCACGTACCGCTATCCCACACATGTGCCGCGCGCCGGGACGCCGACGCTCGAGGCCGCAGAGCGGATGGGGCGGGAGATGCGGCGCCACGAGCACCTCGGCACGCTCTGGCGGCGGCGAAGCGATCCGACCGTGGCCACGGGCCTGGCGCTCACGCTCGCGCTCGGCCTCGTCTTCGTCGCGGGGATCGGGCTCGGGGTGCTCGCGTACCTCGTGCGCACCGACTCGGGCCTGCTCGGCATCGACTCGAGCGTCGCGGAGTGGGGGGCGGACCACGCGACCGCGTGGTCGACGGACGCCCTCGAGACGCTCACGCACCTGGGCGACACGCTCACCGTGGTCGTCCTCGCCGTCGTGCTCGTGATCGCGGAGACGATCCGCGCGCCGAGCCGCTGGATCGCCCCCTTCGTCCTCGTCGTGATCCTCGGCCAGAACCTCATCACGAACGGCCTCAAGGAGGTGTTCGACCGGCTCCGGCCGACGATCAACCCGATCGCGGAGACGCTCGGCCCGTCGTTCCCGTCCGGTCACTCGGCGACGGCGGCGGCGTTCTACGCGGCCGCCGCGCTCGTGCTGGGCCGCCGCCGGCCGGCGCTCGCCCGGGCACTGCTCGCAGGCGGTGCGGTCTCCATCGCGGTGCTCGTCGCCGGGACGCGCGTGATGCTCGGCGTCCACTGGCTGACGGACGTGATCGGCGGCCTCCTGCTGGGCTGGGCCTGGTTCGCGGTCGCCGCGATCGCCTTCGGCGGCCGGCTGCTCCGCTTCGGCGCGGCGGCGGAGCACGCGACGGACGCGGCGAAGGGCAGGCGGACGGAGTCCCCGCGCGACGTCGCAGCCGAGGTCGAGCCGCGGCCCGACCGCGCGTCGGCCTAGAGGCAGCGCGATCCGCGCTGCAGGATGCCCGCCGTGCGCAGCGACCGAGGCCCGCCGTCAGCCCGAGCCCGCCGAGGTCGGGCAGCTGGCCGCGGAGCTTCGTCTCGACCTTCTGGGCGGCTGCGCGGAGCGCCTCGTTGGCGGCCGCGAGCACCATGTCGGCGAGGAGCTCCGGGTCGTCGGGATCGACGGCGCGGGGGTCGATCGCGATCTCGACGAGCTCGCCGGCGCCGTTGGCCTTGACGGTCACCATGCCGCCGCCGGCGGAGGACTCGGCCAGCTCGTTCTTGGCCTCCTCCTGCGCCTTCGCCATCTGCTCCTGCATCTCGCGGGCCTGCTTCATCAGGGCGTTCATGTCGAGCTTCACGGGATCTCCTCGATTTCGGTGGCGTTGAGGTCGCTCTTGAGGAGCGAGATCAGGTCCTGCTCGCCGAGCGGCTGCTCCTCCCGCCCGTCGTCGTCCGTCGACTCGCCGACCTCGGTGACGACCGCGAGTCGGCGGCCGGTGACCTCGTAGAGGGCGTCGCGCACGAGGGTCAGGTTCTTCGGCTCGTCGACCTGCTTGCGGTGGAAGTCCGCGCCGGGCTGGAACGAGAGCGTCACGGTGTCGGAGTCGAGGCTGGTCGGGCTCGCCTCCGCGAGGAGCGTCGCGATCGGGATCGAGCGCTCCTGCACCGCCGGCAGGACGCTCCGCGGCCAGGCCTCCTGGAGCTGCTCCAGGGAGAGCTCCGGGCCCGGGCGGTCGTCCGCCACAGCAGCCGGCGGTGGAGGTGCCGGGCCCGCCGCGGGCGCGGGAACGGGGGAGGGGCCCCACGACTCCGCGGCGGGAACACCGGCATGCAGGCGCGATTCCAACACTTCGACACGATGGACGAGCGATTCGCGGGCCAGGTCGGCCTGCGGACGCGTCACCTTGACGAGCGCCAGCTCCAACGGTAGCCGTGGATCGCCCCCCTGGCGCTCGTCCTCGAGCACCACGGCGAGGAGCTCGATCAGCCGCAGCACGGTCGGCTCCGGGAGCTGGTTCGCCTGCTCGCGGAGCCGGTCGCGCGACTCCTCGGTCAGCGGGAGCGAGTCGGGCACGTGGCCGAGGTGCTGCACGAGGAGGAGCTGGCGGAGGTGCTCGAGCAGCTCCTTCGTCAGCTGGCCGAGATCCTGGCCGCGCTCCGAGAGCTCCTCGACGAGCACGAGCGCGCCCGCGACGTCCCGGTCGACGATCGTGTCGCAGAGGCGGAAGAGCGCGTCCTCCTCGACGGCCGCCCCGAGCTGGAGCACGTCCTGGACGGAGATCTGCTTCCCCGTCGCGGCGGCGAGCTGGTCGAGCGTCGAGATCGCGTCGCGGAAGGCCCCGCCGGCGCCGCGGGCGATGAGCGAGAGCGCGGAGTCGGGCGCGTCGATCCCCTCGCCCTCGCAGATCTGCCGCAGGACGGCGACGATCTCCTGCAGCCGCGGCCGCTGGAACGCGAACACCTGGCAGCGCGAGCGGACGGTCGGGATCACCTTCGACTGCTCGGTGGTGCAGAAGACGAAGACGAGGTGCGGCGGCGGCTCCTCGATCAGCTTCAGCAGCGCGTTCCACGCGGCGGGCGTCAGCTGGTGCGCCTCGTCGACGATGTAGACCTTGTAGCCCCCCTCTGCCGGCTGGAGCATCGCGCGCTCCCGGATCTCGCGGACCTCGTCGATCCCGCGCTGCGAGGCGGCGTCCATCTCGACGACGTCGAGCGCGGTGCCGTCGGCGATCGAGCGGGCGATCCGCGTCGTCGGGTCGAAGTCGGCGCTCGGCCCGCCCTCGGCGTTGAGCGCCTTGGCGAGGATGCGCGCCATCGAGGTCTTGCCCGTCCCGCGCGGCCCCGCGAAGAGGTACGCCTGCCGCACCTGGTCGGACTCGATCGCGTTCCGGAGCGTCCGGACGACGGCCTCCTGGCCGACCACCTGTGTGAAGTCGAGCGGCCGGTAGGTGCGGTAGAGGGCGGTCACGACGTGATTGTCGCAGACCCCGGGGGCGCGGCCGCGACGTCGACGCTCGGGACGCGTGGCGCAGAGTCGCTCGTCAGAGGGTGTTGCGACCGCGAAGCGGGCGCCTTCAGGGGTCTGCCCTCGCCGGAGGCGAGGGATCGAGCGGCGGGATTCCGCTCGGCGGAATCCCGCTTCGCGCAACAAAGAAATGCGCCCGGCCACGCGCTCCGCCGTCGAACGGACGATCCCGGGTGGTGCCATCGCCGCCTGCTCGGGTCGGGCGGTACCGCGGCACCTGAGAGGGAGTTCTTAGCGCTGCTTCCTTCCGGACCTGACGCGGTTCGAACGCTCCCAGTGCGCGGGACCCGACCGTCAACGCCACGTATCGGTGACCCGTGCCCGTGACCGCCGCCCTCGGGCGGCATTCGGTCCCGCTGGAGCGGATTTCGGGTTCAGGGAACCGCTGACTCCCCACCTAGCGCGACCGGGCCTCGCGACGGTAGCAGCCCCGCCGAGGCCCCGCGCGATGTCTGCAAGGATGCGACACGAGCGCGACCGGCGCCGCCGGTCGCATGACGGTCGGGAGGCTCGGATGCTGGGAGGACACGACGTCGGCGCGACGCTCGCCGTCGACGACTTCGACGCGGCCAAGTCGTTCTACGAGGGAACGCTGGGGCTGGCGCCCGTGATGGAGATGGGCGACTCGGCGGTGTACCAGGCGGGCAATTCGCGGCTCCTCGTCTACGTCTCGGAGTTCGCCGGCACGAACCAGGCGACGGCGGCGACGTGGGCCGTCGGCGACCAGCTCGACGCCGTCGTCGAAGCGCTCGGTGCGAAGGGCGTCGCGTTCGAGCACTACGACCTGCCCGACACCGAGCGCGAGGGCGACGTCCACGTCATGGGCGAGATGCGCGGCGCCTGGTTCAAGGATCCGGCGGGGAACATCATCGGCCTGATCAATCAGACGGTGTGAGGCATGTCGAGAACAGCGGGACGGCTCCGTCCACGGGGTGACAGATCGACCATGGCCGCGAGGCCCCGAGACGAGGAGTGAGCAGATGGCCCTGTACCTGCTGGCGGTGAACTTCGACGGCGGCGCCGTCGACAGCCCGATGGAGGAGTGGAAGCCCGAGGAGGTCGACGCGCACCTCGACCATTACCGCGCCCTGCACCGCGAGCTCGTCGAGAGCGGCGAGCTCGTCGCGTCCGAGGTGCTCGCGGGACCGGATCTCGCGAAGATCGTGCGGGCGGACGGCGTCGCCGCGCCGGTCGTCACCGACGGGCCGTTCCAGGAGTTCAAGGAATGGCTCGCCGGCTACCAGATCGTCGAGGTCGAGTCGGAGGAGCGGGCGCTCGAGATCGCGGCCCGGCTCTCGGCCGTGCCCGGCCCGGGCGGCATCGGGATGCAGCAGCCGATCCAGGTGCGCCAGGTGATGCAGGCTGCGCCCGCCAACGCCGCCGAGATGGAGGAGTACCTGCAGACGGCGGGCGGCGACCGCTGACGGAGCCGACGGGTGTCGAGGACCTGCTGCGCGACCTCGCGCCGCAGGTGCTCGGCGCCCTCGTCCGGCGCTTCGGCGACTTCGACGACGCCGAGGACGCGGTGCAGGAGGCCCTGCTCGCCGCGAGCCTGCACTGGCCCCGCGAGGGGGTGCCGGCCAGCCCGCGCGGGTGGCTGCTACAGACCGCCGAGCGACGGCTGATCGACGCCTGGCGGAGCGAGGGGTCGCGTCGACGGCGCGAGGAGCTGGTCGCCCGCGAGCCGACGCGCGGCGCGGCCACCGCCCGTGACGACACGCTGAGCCTGCTCTTCATGTGCTGCCACCCGGCGCTGACCCCGGCGTCGGCCATCGCGCTGACCCTCCGCGCCGTCGGCGGCCTGACGACGGCGGAGATCGCCCGCGCCTTCCTGGTCGGGGAGGCGACGATGGCCCAGCGCATCACGCGCGCGAAGCAGCGCATCGAGGAGTCGGGCACGCCCTTCCGGCTCCCGGAGCGCGACGAGCAGGCCGCGCGGCTCCCGGCCGTCCTCCACGTCCTCTACCTGATCTTCAACGAGGGCTACGCGGCGAGCGGCGGCGAGCAGGTGCACCGAGCCGAGCTCTCCCGCGAGGCGATCCGGCTCGCGCGTCTCGTGCACGGGCTGCTCCCGGACGACCCGGAAGCGACCGGGCTCCTGGCGCTCATGCTCCTGATCGACGCGCGCCGGCCCGCGCGAGCGGACGCCGCCGGCGATCTCGTGCCGCTCGCGGAGCAGGACCGAACGCTCTGGGACCGCGGGCTCGTCGCGGAAGGCGCCGCGCTCGTCGAGGGCGCCGTCGCGCAGGGGGCCGTAGGCGAGTACCAGCTCCAGGCCGCGATCGCAGCCGTCCACGACCGGGCGCGGACCGCCGATGAGACCGACTGGCGCCAGATCCTCGCGCTCTACGGGCTCCTCGAGCAGATGACCGCGAACCCGGTCGTGACGCTCAACCGGGCGGTCGCCGCAGCGATGGCCGACGGCCCGGAGGCCGGGCTCGCGGTGCTGGACACGCTCGACGGACGGCTCGACGCCACCCACCGGGTCGACGCCGTCCGCGCGCATCTCCTCGAGCTCGCGGGCGACACGGACGCCGCCCTGACGCTCTACCGCGCCGCCGCCCGCCGGACGACGAGCCTCCCCGAGCAGCGCTACCTCGCACGCCGGGCCGCCCGGCTCGCGTCCGGCGCGGACTCGTAGCCCGGACGGCGTTTGGCGTTCACGCGGCGGGGCGACGACACCTGCGGCGGCTCCGGCTCCGGGACGCCTGGTGGTCGAGGGGGATCTCTTCGGGGGAAGGGGTTCCGGCAGGAGCTCGCCCCGGCGCCCGAGTCGTGAGCCGCCGTCCCGGGCCACGGCCGCAGGACACCCGTGACGCCGCGGCGAAGGAGGTCCCTCCATGGCGTGGCGACGTGGCGAGGTGTGGTTCGACACGGACGTGCTCTGGTTCCGCGAGCAGTCGGCCGGACCGTTCGGTCGGCTCGCGCTCGCGGGTGCGGACGCGCTCGTGCTGCCCGAGCTGCCCTCGTTCGGGCCCGCGCAGACGGGCCTCGACGCCTCCCGTCGCCGCCGGCTCGCGGCACAGGCCGCACGGCGTCGCCGGCGTGCGACGCGCACCGTTCCGGCCGTGGCGCTCGTCCTCGGCTCGGCGACGATGCTCCCGATCGCGGCGCTGCGCGCGAGCGGCCAGAGCTCCGGCCCGCTCGAGGAGGACCCGCCGAGCCTGACGTTCCGGCTCGACGACTTCCGGTTCAAGCTCCCCGAGGCGCCGGTCGCGCGGGCGAAGGCCGCAGCCCGGCCCGGCGACGGGAATGCGCTCGCGGCCGGCGCGCGGGCGGTTGCAGATCGAGTGGCGTCAGGCGACGTCCGTCGGCGCGCCGTACTCCGGTCGCCTCGTGGACGGCACGCAACTCCCCGTCGAGGGGCCCGACTGGGTCACGTGGAATCCCGCGACGGACAGCAGCCCGAACCACCCGGCACGGCTCTACGGCAACGAGCGGACGATCCGCGCCATCGTCTCGGTCCTCGCCGGCTACCGCGCCTCCCACCCGGACGCGCCGCGAGTGGTGATCGGCGACATCAGCCGGCGCCACGGAGGCTGGATGGACGAGCACGTCTCGCACCAGAACGGGCTCGACGTGGACGTCTACTACCCGCGGCTCGACCGTCGCCTGAGCGCCCCCATCGGGTCGAGCCAGGTCGACCACCGCCTCGCCCAGGCGCTTCTCGACCGCTTCCTCGCCGCCGGCGCGCACATCGTCTTCGTCGGCTACTCCTCGGGCCTCCGGGGCCCGGGCGGGGTCGTCGTCCCGTATGCGAACCACGAGAACCACATGCACGTCCGCTTCGCCGACCCCGACGGCTGAGCCGCGGTTCTGGTTCGATCCGGCACGTTTGTGGATACGCCGTTCCCGGACGGTGACCGACGACCGGAGAGGTGGCCATGGCGAAGTACGAGGTTGCGCGACTGGACGAGATCGACGAGATCACCGACGGGCGGCAGCCGTGGCGCCCGGTGCGGCACCACCTCGGGATCACGGCGTTCGGCGCCACGGCCTGGACGGGCCGCGAGGCCGGCGACCGGATCATCAACGAGCACGACGAGGCGGACGAGGACGAGGAGCTGTACGTCGTCCTGAGCGGGCGGGCGAGGTTCGAGCTCGACGGTGACGCCGTGGACGCGCCCGCCGGCACGTTCGTGTTCGCGCAGCCCGGCGTGAAGCGGACGGCGTTCGCCGAGGAGCCTGGCACGACGCTCGTCGCGATCGGCGCGCCCGCGGGGCAGGCGTACCAGGCGAGCGGCTGGGAGCTCTGGGCCCCGCTCGACCGCCTCTACGAGGCCGGCGAGTACGCGGAGGCCGCCGACCGCGGACGGGCGCTCGTCGAGGCGCAGCCGACGTACCCCACGGTCCTCTACAACGTCGCGTGCTGCGAGAGCCTCGCCGGCAGGAAGGCCGACGCGATCGCACACCTCGAGCAGGCGATCGCGCTGAGCGACCGGTCCCGCGAGTACGCGCGGGAGGACTCGGACTTCGACTCGATCCGCGACGAGCCGCGGTTCCGGGAGCTCGTCGGCGGCTGACGCGACCCCGATACGCTCGCACGCACAGGCGATGGGGCTCGCCTTCGACCGCCGGGCACGGCTGATGGCTCCTACTCACGAGAGGAGACCTGCATGTCCGTGATCCTCGGGGTCACCGCCGGCGGTGCGCTCGGGGCGCTCTCGCGCTACGGCGTCGACGCTTTCGTCGAGCGGCGCACCGACGCCGTCTTCCCCTGGGCGACGTTCCTGATCAACGTGAGCGGCTGCCTCGCCGTCGGGTTCCTGATCGCCGCCATCGTCGATCGCCACCGCGCGCCGGAGTGGCTCCGCGTCGGCCTCGTGCTCGGCTTCTGCGGCGGCTACACGACGTTCTCGACGTTCGCCCAGGAGGCGCTCGACCTGCTCGAGACGGGGAAGGGCGCGGTCGCCTTCGCGGCCATCGCGGCGAACGTCCTCCTCGGCCTCGCGGCCGTCTTCGTCGGGCTTCGGATCGGGAGGCTGGTCTAGGCGCCGGCGCCCGCCGGGCAGGCAGGGCGCGCCCCGTCGCCAGCGAACAACGAGCGACCGTGGCCACCCCGACCATGCCGCCTGCCGTTCCCTCGCGCTTGGATGCGCGGATGCGGCGTGTCGTGGCGACCCGTCGCATCTTCCCGTTTCTCGCGCTCGTCACCGTCGCGGTCGCGTTTCTCGCGGCGTTCGTCGCGACGCTCGTCGACGAGAAGGACTTCCCGACGTTCGGTGACGCCCTCTGGTGGTCCGTCGTGACCGTCGCGACGGTCGGCTACGGCGACATCGTCCCGACGACGACCGAGGGCCGCCTCGTCGGAGCCGCGCTCATCATCTTCGGCGTCACGTTCCTCTCGTTCCTCGCGGCGACCGTGATCTCGATGTTCGTCGCGCAGGACCAGCACGAGCAAGCGGTGGTCGAGCGGCATCTCCGTGAGGAGAGCGAGGCGCGGACGCAGGAGCTGCTCCGGCAGATCGACGACCGGCTCGCGGTGATCGAGCGCAAGCTGGGCGGGTAGCCCGAGGCGGTCGTCCTCGCCCGTGGGATCCTCCACATGCAGCGCCGCCCAGGGCGACGAGGGCGCGGCGCCCGACGCCGCCGGGAGCGCATAGCCGGCCTCGAACCCGGGCGAGGCGGAGCCATCCGGCCCGGCTGCGAGAGTCGGGCGCGGGCGATGAACGTTCTCTGGGGCTTCCTGATCACCGCAGGCGCGACCGCGGTGGCAGTCACCGTGATGCTGCTCGTTCGGCGCCGCGCGCCCGAGGGGAGCTGGTTCCAGGACGGCGATCGCGCGTCGGGCGTCTTCGGCGTCCTCGCGACGGGGTTCTCGGTGCTCCTCGGCTTCATCATCTTCCTCGCCTTCACGAGCTACGACCAGTCGCGCAGCGGGGCCGAGACCGAGGCCCTCGTCCTCACGCAGCAGGTCGAGACCGCCCAGTTCTTCCCGGCCGCCGTCCGCGGCGAGCTGACGGGCGAGTTGATCTGCTACGGGCGCTCGGTCGTGTACGACGAGTGGGACCGGATGGAGGCGGGGACACAGGGCGACGCGCTCAACCCGTGGGGCGTGGAGCTGTTCGAGACGGTCCAGGGCGTCGAGCCCCGCTCGAACAGCGAGCAGTCCGCCTACGACAAGTGGCTCGAGCAGACGTCGGAGCGGGAGGCGGCGCGCCTCGACCGCATCCACGGCGCGGTCGGCGTGATCCCGGTGCCGCTCTGGGTCGTCCTCTTCTTCATCGGCGCCGTGATCTTCGTCTACATGCTGTTCTTCGCCGACAGCGGCGAGGGCCCGGTCACGCAGGCAATGCTCATGGGCGCGATCACGTCGGTGATCGTCGTGATGCTGCTGCTCCTCAGCTTCCTCGACAGCCCGTTCCACTCGGGGCTGGGTGGTGTCAGGCCCGTCGCGATGGAGCGCACGCTGCGCATCGTGGACGAGGCCCTGGCTGCAACGGACATTCGCACGACGGTCCCGTGCGACGCGGAGGGCAACGCCTCGTGAGCGCGGCACCGTCCCAGCGGATGGATCTCCTCGAGATCCTCGCCGCCGCCCTGCTCGCACTCGCCGCCGTGGGGACCGCATGGAGCTCGTACCAGGCGAGCCGCTGGAACGGCGAGCAGGCCAAGTCGTTCAGCCGGGCGAACGCCGCGCGGATCGAGTCGACGCGCGCGTCGAGCCTCGCGGACAGCCAGACGCAGATCGACGTCGCGACGTTCACGCAGTGGGTGGACGCGTACGCCCTCGACGAGAAGGAGCTCGCGGACTTCTACCTCCGCCGCTTCCGCGCGGAGTTCAAGCCCGCGGTGCATGCCTGGATCGCGACGAGGCCCCTCAAGAACGCCAACGCTCCGCTCACGCCCTTCGCGATGCCCCAGTACCGGCTCGCCGCGCGGGCCGACGCCGTACGGCTGGAGGCGAACGCGGAGGCGCTCTCGGCCAAGGCGCGCACGAACGTCCAGCGCTCGACGAACTACGTGCTCGGCGTCGTCCTCTTCGCCGTGGCCCTGTTCTTCGCCGGGATGAGCACGAAGCTGCGCACGCGGCGGCTCCAGGCCGTCCTGCTCGGCCTGGGCGCGACCTTCTTCGTGGGCACCGTCGTCTTCCTGGCCACGCTGCCCGTCACCGTCGCGATCTGACGCCGGAACAGACGAAGGGCCTCCGCCGAGGCCCTTCGTCGCTCCCGTGCCGTCCTCGCGTCAGACGGACTTCTTGAGGCAGACGACGAGGGTCGCCTGCTTCTTCACCTGGCCCTTGGCCTTCCCCTTGCCCTTGCCGGTCGTCACGGTCGCCTTCGCGCACCGTGCCGCGGCGGCATCGATGCGCGTCACGGCGGTGGCCCGGGCAGCGTCGGTCTTCATCCGCGCCATCGCCGAGACGCACTTCCCGAACGCGTTCGCGCCGTTGCGGTTCGTCCCGTAGGCGGCGCGGAACGCGTCGGCGCCCATCTCCGTGCGCAGCTTCCTGCACGCCTGAGCCGGGTTGAGCCCGCCGGTGGTCGGCGGCGGCGTCGTCTCGCCGGTGTAGAACGTCGAGCCGTTCACGCGGACGTTCCGGACCTTCACGGTCTGCTCCTTGTCGTCGAACGCCCAGCCGGAGTCGACGACGAGCGAGATGCCGGTCACCTGGTACGAGCCGACGAGTGCGAGTGCCTGCGCGTACGTCGAGATCTGCGTGCCGGCCTGCACCTGGCTCGTGTCGTACCGGCCGTCCGTCGCGCCGATCAGGTTGCCGGACGCGATCCACACGTTCGTCGAGCAGCCGGTGAACGACGGCGACGGTCCGAGGTACACGAAGACGTTCTTCTCGCCGGACGGCGTCTGGACACGGACCTGGAAGCGCGGTGAGCCGCCCTTGCAGTCGTCGTCCGTGACGTCGAACTCGGTCGAGAGCGTCGAGATGCTCGAGAACGTCGTCACGCCCGTGTCGGCGAAGCTCGCTCCGGACGCGTCGTTCGTCGAGCCCGCGTCACCGGTGTTCGAGACGAGCGTCAGGATCCCACCGCTGACGGTCGCGCCGCCGAACGGCGTGGCGGTCGCCGCGAACGCGGCCGGCGCGATCACGGCGGCACATGCAGCGACCACGGCCATGCTGATGAGCTTCCTCATGGAACCCCCTCTCGGAGACCTCCGCCGGGGCGGAGGCACTGTGGCTTCGAGGAGAGCCTCCCCGGCCCGGTGAGGGGCTAAAACGGCCCGAACGGAATGCTTACGAGCTCGTCGCGTTGACGACGTACGCCGCGACGTCGTTGATCTGCTCGGCGCTCAGCTGGCCCGAGAACGGCGGCATCGCGCCCATCCCGTTCGTCACCCGGTCGACGACGAGCTCGGCCGGGGGCTTCGCCTCGTCGAGGTTCGGCCCGACGGTGCCCGTCGCGCCCGCGTCGGCGAGCGTGTGGCAGCTGGCGCAGCCCGCGCTCTCGAAGACCTCCTTGCCGGCGGCCGCATCGCCGACGCGGCCCGTCTCGCCGGTGGTCTCCTCGCCGCCGGTGGTCTCCGTGCCGCCGGTGGTCTCCTCGCCGCCGGTCGTCTCGGTGCCTTCGCCCTCACCCTCGGCGTGGCCGCCGGACGTCTCTGCGTGCGCCTCCTCGACCTCCTGCGTCTCCGACACCCAGAGGACGGTCGTCATCTGGGCGAGGAAGAGCAGCGCGGAGACGAGGATGAACGCGTCGAGGCGCCGCGGGAAGACCTCGCGCCGCTTCGGGATGAAGATCGCGGTGATCAGCGCCCACGCGATGAAGGTCGCCGCGACGATGATGACCACGGTCTGGCCGAGGGTCGTGAGGCCCGACAGGAGCATCGCGAGGACGCTACCACGGTCGTCCGCGGCACCCCGCTGGTGCCTCGAAAGGGTGAAACTGCATAAGGTTTGCCCATATGACGCCAGACGAGCGGCTCGACCGCTATGCGCGCCTCGCGGTCGAGGTGGCGGTGAATCTCCAACCAGGGCAGTTCCTCCGGATTGCGGCCGAACCCGAGCACCTGCCGCTCGTTCGCGCGATCGGCCGGGTCGCCTACGAGCGCGGTGCGCGCTACGTCGAGACGCTCTACCGGGACGGCCACCTGAAGCGCGCCCGCGTGCAGCATGCGCCCGAGGACTCGCTCGACTGGACGCCCCCGTGGACGCTCTCGCTGCTCGACCACATGATCGACACGGGCGGCGCGACGATCGCGATCACCGGCGAGGCCGATCCCGAGCTCCTCGCCGATCTCGACCAGCGCCGCGCCCAGCGCACGCGCGCGCGGCTCGGCGCCGAGAAGCTGCTCGACGCGGAGAACCGCCGGCTGATCCAGTGGACGATCGTCGGCTACCCGAACGAGGGGTGGGCCGAGGCGGTCTTCGGCGAGCCGGACGTCGAGCGTCTCTGGGACGCGGTGATCACCGCCACGCGCCTCGACGAGCCCGACCCCGTCGCCGCATGGCGGGATCACATCGAGCGGCTGCGCCAGCGGGCGGCGCTGCTCGACGAGCGACGCTTCCGCACCCTCCACTTCACCGGCCCGGGCACCGACCTCCGCGTCGGCCTGGATCCCTCACACCGCTGGCTGACCGCTGCCGAGAGCTCCGTCGACGGCGTGCCGCACCTCGTCAACGTGCCGACGGAGGAGGTCTTCACGACGCCCGACCGACGCGTGACCGAAGGCACCGTCCGCTCCACGTTCCCGCTCGCCCTCGGCGGCACGATCGTCCGCGGGCTCGAGCTGCGCTTCCAGGGAGGGAAGATCGTCGAGGTGCGCGCGGAGACGGGCGCCGACGCGGTGCGCGAGGAGATGACGACCGACGACGGCGCGAGCTACCTCGGCGAGGTCGCGCTCGTCGACGGGGACTCACGCGTTCGTCAGACGGGGGTCGTCTTCCTCGAGACGCTCTTCGACGAGAACGCCGCCTCGCACATCGCCTGGGGCCAGGGGATCCCCACGGCCCTCGACGGCGGCGAGAACCTCACGAACGGGCAGCTCGAGGCGCGCGGCTACAACGACTCGATCGTGCATACGGACTTCATGATCGGCGGCCCGGACGTGACGGTCGTCGGCGTCGAGGAGAGCGGCGCCGAGGTGCCGATCATCACCGACGACGCCTGGGTGCTGCGCTAGGCGATCGGCTAGCCTACGCGCTCTCGGGCGCATAGCTCAGCGGGAGAGCGCTCGCTTCACACGCGAGAGGTCCCTGGTTCGATCCCAGGTGCGCCCATCGAGGAACCCGCTGGAAACGGCCGGTTTTCTTCTTTCCCATCCGCGTCGAGCAAGGATCCGAGAGTGGTGTGGCAAGTGCGTGGCAAGTGTGTGTGTGTGTGTGTGTGTGTGTGTGTGTGTGTGTGTGTGTGTGTGTGTGTGTGTGTGTGTGGTGGCCGGCCGCGGTCTCGGAGCATGTTGAGACCTATGACACGCCTTGGCAAGAAGCGGCTGACGGAAGTCACGCAGACACCCGCGGTGACACGCGGCACTTCCGGGTCAGCCCGTCGCTGAATCGGTGCTGAGGCCCTCTTCGACGAGCCGTGACTCGGCAAGACCGGTACCACACGACTGTCACGCCCGAGGTCGCAGCTTCGAATCCGATACCTCACACTGGGCCGCCGCGTACTCGCGAGCGATCCGTTCGAACAGCCCTCTATGGCACGGGCCGCGGCCGATCGCCGAGGCCGAATACGAGTATCCCCCGACGCTCGCCGCGCGGGCGCGTCATAGCGTTGTCGTTGCACCTCGCGTCCCAACGCGGGGCCGGACGGCCGCTCACGTTGCCCTGTTCCCTCCGCGTGAGCGGCCGTCCCTTGGCTCGGCCCACGGGAGCCGCGGTCGCCGAGCTCGTCCGCGCCGCCGGGCTAGCGGCGTGTCCGCGCTGACTCACGTTTTCCCCGTACGTCGGGCCTGGACAAGAGAGGCGCCGACCCGACCATGCCCACGAGCCGATTGCCGTGCACGACCGGAAGATGGTGAATGCCGTACTCCCTCATCAGCAGGTCGGCTGCGGTGAGGGTCATGCTGGGCGGGGCGGTGATCGGCTCGGCGGTCATCCATACCCGTACGAGCGCCTCGGCCGCGTTCAGCCGGTTGGCGGCCGCCCGGACGAGGTTGCGATCGGTCAGGATGCCAACGAGGCTGCCGTCCGTTACGACCAGCGCCGAGTCGACGCCGAGTTCGTACATTTGGGACGCTGCGTCGGCGAGCGTGTCCTCCGGCGCGACGACGAGCGGATCGGCGTGAACGACATCAAGCACGGTTGCCGGACCATGCGCCTCGAGACGTGCGGGGTCGGCACCGGGCAGCTCCGCTGCCTGCGGCTCGAAGCGGACGGTCGTAAGCCGCTCGAGATCCTGAGCTTGGAGGTCAACCTCCACCGCGAGCGCGTCGGTCGGTGGCGGCTCCTCACGGGTGACCCCCTCGCCCGCGAGCGTCGCGAGAAACCGCGTGAGTCGGCCGCCGACGATCTTCGTCGGTGGCCACCAGATCGGAGTCTCGCTTACCCAGTCGGATTCGTCTGCCCCGGACATGTTGCGTCGCAGAAACAGCGGGTGGCTTCTCGTAAGCAGCAGCCCACGTAGCACGGGTGCGAAGGGTCGCGGCACAACCTCGAGCCCGGCCAATGCGGCGATCGCCTCCGCCGCAACGAACGCCTGCTGCGTCGCGATCCCGCCCTGCTTCACAGGAAAGGTCGTGATGTCGCCAGCGGCGAAGACGTCGTCCAAGCCGACGACGCGTCCGTGCTGATCAACCGGCACGAAGCCCTCGACCGTCTGCGGGACGCCGTGAATCGAATGGCCCTGGAGTCGCGGCAGAGCGAGGACTCGGTCTGCCGCGATCGACTGCTCGGGGACGGTTCGCAAGCGGCCGCCATGAGCTGCGATCGGACATGTACCAGTGATCAGCGTGACGTCGGCGTCGCCGAGCAACTCGCGGACGGCGTCGCTGGCTGAACGACCGAACAGCTGAAGAGGTGCGTCCTCCGGCGTCACGAGCATCAGCTCGACGTTCCGCGTCTGATAAGCCTTGAGCCTTGCCGCTGTCAGCAGAGCAAGTTCGTACGCGGGCAGCGCCCAGACCGATCCCCACGGTACGGCGAAGACGAGGCGTTGGACCTCTCCTTCCTCGATCTCCTTAAGCAGTACCCGGACGCGATCGGTGTCGGTAGGACCTCGGAAGGTGATCGCCCCCGGAACGGCAGTAGTCGGAGCCGCGCCGCAGGCAATGAGCAACGCGTCGTAGGGAATCGTTGTGCCAGCATCCGTTCGCGCCTCGTTGCGCGCACCGTCGACCGCCGTCAGCGCACCGAGCGCAAATCCTGCACCGGCGGCATCTGCGACGTGGCCGAGGTCGAACTGCAGCACCTTGCCCCGCTCGAACGGCTCCGCGACGGCGGCGGGCCGGTACCAGAAGCTCGGCTCGGGAGCGAGCAGCTGCACCCGGATCTCGCCTTCGCTGAGCTCTCGCAGCGCGAGCGCGGCTTCAATGGCGGCCACGCCGCCGCCTGCGATGAGGACGGAGAATGGGTCTCGACCGGGCAAGATGGGACTCCCTTGTGGGAGCGTGTCCCACCCATCGTGTGGAGGCGGCCGGCGGCGAGCATCGGAGGAAGCGCCGGCGTGGCTTCCTCAAAGCCGCCGTCGTCGTACGGAAAAGTACGGGCCTGAAAACGAGGCTCGCACTCGCACACGTCTTGCACCCGGGACCAGGCCCCGCCGCCATGACCATGGCGAGGGGGGAGGGAGGGCTAGCCGGGTCGCTGCCTCGCGCGTGCGCGCGAGAGAAAGAGGTGGGCGCTCGCGACGAGGCCTTCGGGACGGGCACCCACCGTGATCGCCTCGCCGAGGGGGGTGGGTACCGTCGGTCTCGCGCGAGCGTGCCGAGAGAAAGTGGTGGGCGTTCGCGAAGGGGCCACTGGACGCCGAGGCCCCGGCCCGCTGGTTGGCCGATTTGCGGGAGCTCGAGGCGTTCGGCCCACGCGGCAACGGCCTCGAGCTCGCCGCGAGAACTACCCGGCCGGGGGCCAGGACCGACCCGGAAGTGGCTTACTCCGGGCTTGCCGTTCGTCCGCTATCTAGAGAGGCGCCCTCGACCGAAATACCCAAGGACGAGCAACACAACGACGACGATGATGAGAATCCAAAGCCACGTTGCCATGCGATTCCTTTCGTCGGTAACACGACGAGTCTAGGACGAAGCGAGCCCGAGCATTGTCCGCGACCAGACCCCATCGCCGGCCCTCCTAGTCGCCCGACTCGAACTTGAACGAGAGATCGAGCCGGACGCGGTAGCTCGCGATCTTGCCGTCCTCGATCGTGACGTCGAACCGGGTCGCCTCGGCGACGCGGAGATCGCGGATCGTCCGGGCTGCGGTCTGAACGGCATTCTGTGCCGCTGCCTCCCACGAGTCCGCGCTGACGCCGATCACCTCTGTCACGCGATAGACGCTGTCGCTCATGTCTCGCTCCTCTCGGTTCGCGGCGATCGCCACACGTTGTGAGACCGAATCGGGTTCACCATTCTCGTTCCGCGCTTGCCCGAAGATCAAGCGGAGCTCGAAAGCGTCCACGGCTGACGAGCGATTCACGGTGGCGATGTGCGTCAGGATGATCCGTCACCGGGCCCCCCCGCCTCCCAGCGAACCTGGGACCGTCGTCGAATCCCCCGAATGGTGCCGCTCGCGTGGATCGGCGTCACCACGCGGTGGCATCTTCCCGCACGCGGGCAGACCTCGTAGCTCTCGCCCTGTACGACGCGGGTCGTCCCACGCATGACGCTCCAGCCAGCACGCCAGCTTCTTGGCCACGCTCGACCTCCTGATCCAGGGACGGGAGCGACGGGACTCGAACCCGCGACCTCCGGCGTACAGGCCGAGTCGGACACGGCGACGTCTGGCAACGAACTGAACTCCTCCAAACAGCCTCATTTGCAGCGCTTTTTGACTACGGAGTCACTCCGGCGCCGCATGGTTGAGCCAAACGTCCGATCGACGTTTGGGCCACGAGTGGGCCACGGAATCTTGTCTCTGTGGACAACGCCGCGCCACGAGGGACCGTTGTCCTAGGATCGAGCCGTTGTCACCGACGAGGCCGAGCAGGAGCCCGAGCCTCGAGCAGTGGTTCTACCGAACGTAGAAGTCCGCGAACTGACCCACCTTGTAGTGGTTCGGCGGCAGGTTGCAGATCAGGGCGTAGTGCCCTGCCTTGAGGGTTAGGTTCAGCGTCCTCGCCTGGCCCGGCGGCACGGTCTCGATCTCACCGACAGCGCCGCTCTCGTCCGCCCGGTTGGGGCCGTGGTCGCCCCCGAGCAGGTTGCCGGCAGGCTTGGCCGTCTTCAAGACGACGAACTCGTGCGTGATCTTGCCGATGTTCGTGACCACGAACCTGACCTTGCCCCTCGGTGCTCCTTGCGTCCCTGGAAAGACGCTGAACTCGTCCACCTGCACGGCCACGAGCGGCTTCGAGGTTACGGCCTCTCCAGTCGCGACCGAGCCGGAAACGACCACCACCGTCACGGCCGCGATCCCAAGTGCGAGCTTTCGCATCAGAGCGCCTTCTTCTTCTCGCTGGGTATAGCGCAGCGTCGCGCGTCGAGCCGACCGTGCCATCGGGGATTCCACGTACTGCCTGTCAGTAGTTCGTAAGCCGTCGCCGGAAGCCGCGCAGCGAACAACCAGCGCGCCGGTGCGTGATTGCTGCGCGAAGACCCCCGACCAACTTCCACGAATCCTGGTCTACGCACCGGCTTCGGCCGGCGGCCTCAAGCTCGTCGCCGTGGAGTGGATTGTCCGGGGTCCCCAACACCAACCCGCCCGGAATCCCCACGGCGCCGACAGACCGACCCGCGCCCGATCAGCCCGTCTAGAAACTCAGGACTCGATTGAGTTCGTGCGACCGAACACAAGATACTTCCACAAAGTGCCCACTTGCAGGCACTTTTCCGAACCGTTTGGGCCGCGGGATTGGGCCACGAAGCGATCTACCGCATCTGATTAGGCAACACAACCTGGCTATTTGCAGGTACTTTGAGAGACGGGAGCGACGACTCGAACCCGCGACCTCCGGCGTGACAGTTCTCTCCCGCGTTGGTCAGGGTACGTCAGGGCAGCCCAGGACAAGCAGCCAAGCCGTCCTTAGCGGTTGGCAAGGCCAGCGTTGGTCACGGTGCGTCGGTGTGATCTGACACTTTCCCGGCGCTCTCGGGCCGCGTCGGCGCGAGCGAAGAGCGCGAGCGCTGCAAGACCAGCGCCGCTTCGAGGACTGCCGTCGACGCGATCGACACGGTGGTGGCGACGTAGCGAACTTGCTACTTGACCAGGTCGTGCAGCTCATAGGACGCGACGCGGACAGGGGCCGGTGTGCCTGGCGGCACGATCTCGTCGACGATCTCCATGACTCGAGCTTCGAATGCCTCAGCCTGTTCCCGGGTTTCCCAGACGTCGAAGACCCGGAAGACTCCGGCGTTGTCGTCGAAGCCCGCGGTGTGGATGATCAGCCCTCGACCGGAGGACCTCCGCGGACGCGCTCCGAGATCGCGTCGTAGTTGGTGGTCGACCTATCTTGGATGGTGACTTCCCGAATGAACGCGATGGCCATCGGACGACTCCTAAGTCGTGTGAACGGTATGACCCGGGCTGGACACTGGTAGTTCGGCATTGACGTGTGACCCGGCGTCTCTACAACAAAGAGGAGCTGGAACCCCAGCATGAGGCCAAAGGCTGTGCTGCCGGCTACGGCGACGACTTCTGCCGGCGCCGTTTCGAGCGCCTCCGGGAGCAGCTCCCCGAGCACCATCCACACCATGGCGCCTGCCGCGAATCCCAACCCGACGGGGAGGATCGACGTGAACGCGTCGACGAACAGGAACGCGGGAACGGCGAGAAGCGGTTGCGGCAGGCTCGAGAAGATGCTCCACCCAGCCGCTGCCCTCACCGAGGTGCCACGAGGTACAAGGACGAGGCTGATCGCGAGTCCTTCAGGGATGTTGTGCACAGTGATCGCGATCGCGATCAACAGACCAAGCGTCGATCCATCGGCGAACGCAGCT
>CAVVIL010000017.1:0-5327 GCA_963748255.1 uncultured Actinomycetes bacterium
GCGTGGCGCCGCGGTACGCGCCTCCGGACTGAGGCGTCATGGCTGCGGTGGCCCGGCGCACCGCCGCGCCGGGCCACCGGTTCGCTGTCAGAGGTCGTTGCCCGACGCGCCGGAGCCGTCGGACGGGGCCGTGTCGCCACCGGAGCCGCCGTCCTCGGGACAGTCGTCCCGCGACGGAGCGGCTCCGTTCCCGTTCGAGTCCTGCACGAACGGCGACTGCGGCGTGTTGCCGGACGAGCCCGCCGCCAACTCGGGCGTCCCCGAGGATCCGCCGGACGCGAGCGCTGTCGCCGCCCAGACGGCAGCGACGACGAACACGAGCGCGAGGAGCGCGAGTGCGGTGCGAGGGTCGAACCTCGATGCAGTCGTCCTCTCCATGTGGTTCACCTCCTCTCGG
Organism: uncultured Actinomycetes bacterium; assembly: GCA_963748255.1. Lineage (GTDB taxonomy): Bacteria > Actinomycetota > Thermoleophilia > Gaiellales > Gaiellaceae > Gaiella. The sequence goes on from CAVVIL010000017.1 coordinate 398, forward strand.
GTCGTGGGGTCAGGGAAGCCGGCCGAACCAGAGCGCGGACAGGCCCGAGGCGAGGAGCAGGAGGACGGCGCCGGCGCCCGCGAAGGCGACGGTCACCTCCTGCTTCTCCTCGTCCCAGGCGACCTGGGAGCCGACGGCCTCGTAGACCGAGTTCAGGTCTTGCTCGGTCGGTGCGTCGAAGTACGTGCCGCCGGTCTCGTCCGCGATCTGCTCCAGCGTCTCGCGATCGGGGGCGACGGAGACCGTCTGCGGCTCGCCGAGCTCGTTCGGGACGGTCACCGTGCCCGCGTCGGTGCCGAGCGCGATCGTGTTGACGGCGATCCCGGCGTCCTTCGCGAGCCCGATCGCATCGTCGGTCGAGATGCCCTGCGTGCTCGCGCCGTCCGAGAGCAGGAGGATCGAGACGAGCGCCTTGCCGTCCTTGCCGGTCGCCACCGTGCCGTTCTCGTCCTTCGGCGCGAGGTCGATGGCGGCTGCGATCGCGTCGCCGATCGCGGTCCCGGTGTGCGCCTCGAGCCCGTCGATCTGGTCGAGGATCTCGGTGCGGTCGTCGGTGGGCTCGGCGAGCGCGGTCGCCCCCGTCGAGAACGAGACGAGGCCGACCCCGAACCGGTCGGGCAGCCCCTCCACGAACCGGCTGGCCGCGTCCTTCGCTGCGGCGAGCCGCGTGGGCGGGACGTCGGTCGCCATCATCGAGCCGGAGACGTCGATCGCCAGGACGACGCTCGCCTCGTCACGGGGCACGGCGATCGTCGTCTCGGGCCGTGCGAGCGCGACGAGCAGCGTGGCGAGCGCCAGCAGGGCAAAGGCGGGCGGGAGGTGCCGCCGCCAGCCGGGCGCGCGGTCGACGACGTTCGCGAGCAGGTCGAGGTTCGTGAACCGCATCGCGTACTTCACGCGGCGCCGCTGGACGAGGAGGTACGCCAGGACGAGCAGCGGGATCAGCGCCAGCGACAGGAGCATGAAGGGCCATGCGAAGCTCATCGCCGCCTCCTCTTCGTCGAGAGGAAGCCGGCGAGCGTGCGCAGCCAGTCGTCGTCGGTCGACAGCGTGCAGTGCGAGATGCCGAGCGACGCGAGCTCGCGCGCGATCTCGGCGCGGTCGGCCTCGGCGGCCGCTGCGAACGCCGTGCGGGTCTTGGCCCGGCGGGTGTCGACCTGGATCCGTCGCCCGGTCTCGGGATCGACGAGCCAGAGGTGGCCGACGTCGGGCAGCTCATGCTCGCGCCGGTCGCGGATCTCGATCGCCGTCACCTCGTGCCGCGCGGCGAGCCGCAGGAGCGGTGTGCGCCAGTCGCGCGGCCCGAGGAAGTCGGAGACGACGAACACGACGCCGCGCTGCCGTGCGACCGCGCTCGCGCGGTCGAGGGCCGCACCGAGCGACGTCGCGCCGACCTGCTCGGTCTCCGGCTCCTGGCGGGCGGCGAGGAGGGCGCCGAGGAGGCCTCTGCGCCCCTGTCGCTGGGGGACCGTGACGGAGGACGAGCCGCCGAACGTGAGCGCCCCGACGCGATTTCCGCGGCGTGACGTGAGGTGCGCGAGCGCGAGGGCGACGCCCTCGACGACGTCCGCCTTGCGGCGTTGGCCCGTGCCGAACCCCATCGAGGGAGACACGTCGAGCACCAGCCAGGTGGAGACGGCCCTTTCGGCGACGTCGACCCGCACGTGCAGCTCGTTCTGGCGCGCGGTCGCGTTCCAGTCGATGCGGCGCACGTCGTCGCCGTCCGCGTAGGGCCTCACCTGCGCGAGCTCGGAGCCGCGGCCGAGCCGCGTCGCGCGGTGCTCGCCGTCGACGAGCCCGACGGTGCGTCTCGCGATGCGGAGGTCGAGCGCGCGGAGGAGGCCGGCGGGAACCGGTCCCGGGCCCGGCTTCTCGCGCGTCCGCTGGATCTCGGGAAGCGCGAGCGTCATGCGGCACGCCCCACGACCTCGAGGTTCGGCGCGGGCACGGCGGCGAGCGCCGCGTCGATCAGGGTGTCCTCGGCGACGTCCGTCGCGATCGCCTCGTAGGTGAGGACGAGCCGGTGCCGCAGGACGTCGTGGGCGAGCTCTGCGAGATCCTGCGGGATGACGTAGTCGCGGCCGCGGATCAGGGCGAGCGCACGGGCGGCGACGACGAGCGCGATCGAGCCGCGGGGGCTGGCGCCGAACTCGACGTAGCGCCCCAGCTCGGGAATGCCGGCTGCCTCGGGCGAGCGGGTCGCACCCGCGAGGGCGACGGCGTAGCGCGACACGGCCGGATCGACGTAGACGCGCTGCACCTGCGCGCGCAGCGCGGCGAGCTCGTCGAGCGTGACGACGCCCCGCACCTCGACCGGACGGTCGAGCGCTCGCTCGACGACGGTCAGCTCGTCCTCCGGGTCGGGATAGCCGACGACGACCTTCAGCATGAAGCGGTCGACCTGCGCCTCCGGGAGCGGGTACGTGCCCTCGGACTCGATCGGGTTCTGCGTCGCCATGACGAGGAACGGGTCGGGGACCGGCATCGTCTGGCGGCCGATGGTCACCTGATGCTCCTGCATCACCTCGAGCAGCGCCGACTGCACCTTGGCGGGCGCGCGGTTGATCTCGTCGGCGAGCAGGAAGTTGCAGAACACGGGGCCCTGCTCCGTGTCGAACGTGCCGGTGTCGGGGCGGAACACGCGCGTGCCGACGAGGTCGCTCGGCACGAGGTCGGGCGTGAACTGGATCCGCTGGAACGTGCCGCCGAGCGCCGCGGCCGCGGTCTTGATGGTCAGCGTCTTCGCGAGCCCGGGCACGCCCTCGATCAGCAGGTGGCCGCCGGACAGCAGGCACACGAGCACCCGCTCGAGCATCCGGTCCTGGCCGGCGATCACGCGCCGGATCTCGAAGAGCGCGCGCTCGACGGTCTCCTGTGCGGCTCTGCCGTCGGGCAGCTCGAGCGTCGTCGCCGTGTCGTCCATCTCTCGGTTCTCCTTCGGGTCGATTCGGGGCCACGAAGGGAACCGGACGTGTTCAAGAGCCGGCTGAGACGTTCCTCAGAACTTCGTAAGAGCGCTCCGCCTCACGGGGCGCGGAAGCGGACGTGCATGTGGTTCTCGTGACTCGGATACGGGACGACCACGTCGTGCCTGCCGTGGAGCCCGGTCGAGAAGCCGACGAAGACGATCTTCGCTCCCGCGGCGAGGAAACGGTCGAGCAGATCCTGCGAGAGCCCTCGGTCGATCTGGCGGGTCGAGATCGGCGCCCCGAGGCGCCTGTCGAGACGCGGGTAGTAGACGTCCACGTCGAGCCCGTTCTGGTGCGAGGCGTGCTGGTCCATCGTCCCACCGTTCCGGAAGCTGATGTCGCCCACGACGACGCGCGGCGCCTCCGGGTGCGCCGCCCGGTAGTCGGCCAGCACCGTGACGATCGCCCGAATCGTGCGCTCGTGCCCGTACAGCCTGCCGGGGAGGTTCGGGGTCGAGTCCGTGCTCGGGTTCCACGTGACCCAGTCAGGCCCCTCGAGCGGAAGCTGCGTGCCGTCGACGAGCCGGCCGGCGTACTGGAGGCCGACGGACGTCGCGCGGCGCCACTCGACCCGTGCGGCCGTCGGTCGCGGCGCGACGGGTGCCTTCTCAGGGAGCCGAAACTGGAAGTCGTCCAGCCGGAACGTGAGGCTCGGCGGGTCCTCCGCCAGCGGCACCTCCTGTCCGCCGCCTCGGTGCCGGAGCGCGCCGATGGGGAGCATCGTGGCCGAACCGAGGACGAGCGCTACGGCGGGGACCGTGCGCGTGGCCAGCCGGCGCCTCCGCGCCGTCTGGGCCTCGAGCCGCCGACGACGGGACGCGTCGAGGCCCGTCTCCGCGGGGCCGAAGCGTGGAAGCTCCGGGATGTCGAACGCGGCGGCAGGCACCGCCAACGCCAGCCCTCCCGGGCCCCGCGGCTGCTCGCGGAACCAGAACATGTCCGCCTCCAGCCACACCTCGCCGGATCGCCACCCCATGGACACACGTCCTTCGCCCGGACCGCGGCGTGTCCTCCGCGACGATCGTCCCGAGGTCAGGCAGCGGGAGGCGTGTGCCGCTCGACGAACGCCAGCACGCGCTCCCAGGCGTCCGCCGACTGGGCGGCGTACTCCTCGAAGCGGCGGTCGAAGAAGCTGTGCGGAGCGCCCTCGTAGACGACGACCTCGTGCTCGACGGGCGTCGTAACGACGAGCTGTGCTCGACCCCGCGTCCGCGAGCGCCTCCTCGAAGGCGGCGTTGTGCTCCGGGAGGATGTTCGCGTCGTCGCCCGCCTGGAGCGCGAGGATCGGCGCTTCGAGCTCGGCCGCGCGCTGCGTCGGGCCCGGCGCGCCGTTCCGCTCGACCGTCGAGCCGTAGAAGCCGATCGCGCCGGCGAGACCGTGCCCACCGGCCGCCGCGAGCCAGGCGTTCCGTCCGCCGAAGCAGAAGCCGACGGCGAAGACGACGTCGCAGCCGCCGCCCTCGGGAGACCGGAGGCGGTCGGCGGCCGCCCGGACGTCCTGCTGGATCTCATCGGGGGTCGTCTGCGCGACGTGGTCCATGTACGGGAACTCGTCGTCGCGCTTCGCGACGCCCGCGGTGCGGCCGAAGTAGTCGAACGCCAGGGCTGCGTACCCGCGCTCGGCGAAGCGCAGCGCGAGCTCCTCGTAGAAGCGGTAGAGCCCGCGGACGTCCGGAAGCACGACGATGCCGACGCGCGCGCCGTCATCGGGGAGCGCGAGGAAGCCGGCGAGTCGCGTCCCGTCGGCCGCCTCGAGGACGACGTCCTCGGAGCGGACGGGCGCCCCGCCGGAGATCGGCGGGATCGGCGGGACGGAGTCGAGCTCGAAGCACATCGTGCGCGACCTTAATCACTCGGCCGAGCGGCCCGGGGTGTCAGCCGGGGGAAAGCCGGCGTGAAGCGCCCTGACCGCGCTGATGAGGCCGTTGCGCAGGCTCCTGACCTGGTGCGGGGTGAGCCCG
>CAVVIL010000018.1:0-29663 GCA_963748255.1 uncultured Actinomycetes bacterium
GCTACGGTGGCGCACGTGACGGGAAACCTCCTCGACGACTGGCGAGCCGAGGAGTACGGGCGCTCGCGGGACGGCGTTGCGCTGCGTGTGTTCCTGCCCGCGGCCGACCGGCCGGTGGAAGGTCTCCTCGTCGCCGCCCAGCACGGCGAGGAGGCGGTGACCGCCTTGGTCGCCCGTCGCCTCCTCGAGCGAGTCCCCGGACGGAGCACCGGCTGGGCGGTCGTGCCCGTCGCCAACCCCGACGGGCTGATCAACGGCACGCGACAGAACGCGGCGGGCGTGGATCTCAACCGCAACTTCCCCGCCACCTCCTGGCGGTCGGACGAGTCATACACGTATCCGCCCGGCATCGAGGACGAGCGACGCGTCGTCGCCAACCGCACGAATCTCTCCTCACCCGGCGAGCACGCCGGGTCCGAGCCCGAGACGCAGGCCCTGATGAGGCTCGTCGAGCGCCTGCGCCCGCCGCTCGTGCTCGACCTCCACAGTCCGCTCGAGCTCCTGCTGCCGCGCGGCGACGTCCCCAGTGCCATCGTCGACGGGCTGAGCCGGGCGGCTGGCCTCCCGATCGTGGACGACGTGGGCGGCCCCTGTCCGGGCGCATTCGACGACTGGCTCGTCGAGGTCGGTATCCCGGCGATCGTGTACGAGGTCGAGCACGCCGGCCTTCCCGCCCTCTGTACTGCGCCACCTGCCCGGGCTCGAGGCGCTCGTGCGCGCGACGAACGGCGCTACGTCGTCCTGACGGGGCCCGGGCCTGCGGGTCCGGCGCGGCCTGACGTACTCGACCCCGGTCACGGCAGCGCGTTTGTGCGTCGTCAGCACGCCCTCGTACGGTGCCTCGAACGTCCCCGAGGTCGGCGGCACGTCGCAGTAGTCGCGCCCGACGGCGACGGTGAGGTACCGGAGGGCGGCGCGCCGGTCGTGGGTCGGGTCGATCGGGACCGCCCGCAGCGCGTCGGAGTCCTGGGGATGCTGGACGAGCACCTCGACCCACGCGTGCGTGCCTCCGTCGCCGAGCACGTGGCCCGAGACGTACCTGGCCGGCAGCCCGCAGAGCCTGCAGAGCGCCAGCATGCAGTGGGCATAGTCCTGGCAGACCCCGATCCCGGCTTCCCATGCCTCTGCGGCCGTCGTCGTGACCGCGGTCACGCCGTGGCGGTAGTCGAAGTGCTCGAACACCCGCCTGCTGATGAGCTCGGCGAGCTCCACGCCCTCGGCTCCTGTCTCACGGAGCTCGGCTGCGACGGCGCGCAACCGGTCGTCCGGTCGGGTCAGGCGCGAGGGCTCGGCGAAGCGCTGGTCGAACGTGATCGCGTCGGGCGTGTCCGCGCCGTCGACGGCGGTCTCGCGCTCGACGACCGCCCAGGTCGTGAACTCGACCTCGCGCTCGACCTGTTCGATGCTCAGGTCGAGGACGACGTTCCCGAACGTGTCGTACGAGCGTTCGGTGTCGATGTCGCAGCCCGAGATGCGGAGCTTGTGCGTCACGAGCCGCTGGTCGTCGTGGTAGTCGGGCGGGACGACCATCAAGCGATGGCGGAGCGAAGCGATCGGCCCCGGATACTCGTAGGCGAAGCTCTGCTGGATCAGGACGGTGGTCTGCCGGACGTTCTGCCAGTCGATCTCGTCGTCGTCGATCGACCCGAGAGTGGCGATCAGATCGCCGAGCGACTCACCCACGTCGCGCGCTCACGACGGACCTCCGTGCGTCTCCGCCACGACGTGCTCGGCAGGAAGCTCGGCGTCGTCGGGCGCCTCGTCCGTCCATACGTGCATGCGCCGCAGGGTAGCGGCGCCGTAGGTCGTCACCATGGCGACGTCGACGGCGTCGCGACCGCGCCCGATCGGCAGCCGTCCGATCCGCGGCACGTTGAAGCGGGCGTCGAACGTCCACCACTGCGAGCCGAGCCAGACCTCGAACCAGGCGTGGAAATCCATCGGCGGGTACGGCCCCGGAACCCCGATGTCGGGCATGTAGCCGAACACGTATCGGGCGGGTATGCCGAGCGCCCGGCAGAACGTCACGCCCATATGGGCGAAGTCCCGGCACATGCCCCCACGTCGCTCGAAGACCTCGACCGTCGCCGTCGTCGGCACGCTCGCGACCCCGTACTCGACGTTGCCGTGGATCCAGTCGCAGACAGCCTGCACCCGCTCGACTCCTGGAGTCGTGCCGCCGAACAGCTCCCAGGCCTGTTCGGAGAGCGTGTCGGACTCGCAGAGCCGACTCGCCAGCAGCCAGTGGAGGAGCTCGTCGGGCAGCGCCTCGACGCGATGCTGCACGTCCTCGGGCCCCGGCAGCGCCTCCGGATCAGGTGAGACGGTCACGAGCGCGTCGTAGGAGAACGCGGAGACGCCCTCCGGAAGGACGAGGCGACGGCACCTGTTGCCGTACAGGTCGACGTAGCCCGTCGCCTCGACGGGCGGCTCGCTGACCCATCGCTCAGCGACGATCCCGCCGGCCGCGTCGAAATGCGGCTCGACGAGGACGATCGCGGCGGTGGGGGTGGCCGCGTCGTGCTCGAACCGGCAGCCGAGCCGCAGCCTCATCGAGCGCGCCTCCCTGGCAGCTGTTGTTGTTGCTGCTGCTGTTGTGGCTGCTGACTGGGGGGCCCGTCCTCCGGGCGGACCTGCGAACGCGGCGGCGGCAGCTCGTCGAGCGTGAGCGTCTGCGTCATCCCACCCATCGCCTGGACCATCACCGCGCCACGTTGATATTGCCTCATCGCTCCGAGATTCTGGATCGCGACGAGCCTGCCGACGTGCTCGTCACGTTCGACCTGCGGCTGGGCGGAGGGCCCGAGCTCGCCGAGCGACTCGCAGGTCACCTCCACTTCGAGCGCCGCCTCGCCGCCTCCCTGGTAGGTCCCTCGCAGCACCGTGACGTCGGCGTAGTCACGCCCGCTCCCGAGCTTGACGTGCCGCCCCGTGCAGCGCTCGCCGAGCGTCGCGTCGAGACCGACCCAACCGTACGGCGGCATGTAGGCCTCGACCCAGGCGTGCGACGCGGCCGCCGTCGCGACGCTGCCGAGATAGCCGCTGACGTACCGGGCGGGGAGCCCGGCGTGGCGGCAGAGCGAGATCAGGACGTGTGCGAAGTCCTGACACACGCCCACGCCCCCGGCGAGGACCTCGGCAACGGAGCTCTCGACGGTCGTCGTGCCGATGCGATACTCGAGCCGTGACCGCACGTGGCTGGCGGCACGGGTGAAGAAAGCGAGCGCGCTCGTTTGCGGGCCCTCGGCGACGACAGCCTCGGCTAGCTCCGCCGTTCCGTCGTCGAGCGGAACGTAGGGGCTCGCTCCGAGGAACTCGGAGAACTCGTCCACCAGCGCCTCGTCGGCCGCCAGCTCCCGCAGGCCGATCGATTCGTCCTGCTCGCCCTCGGCAGGGCCGCTGAGCGGCTCCTCGGCGCCGACATGTGTGACCACATCGCTCGTCGCTTCGATCACGAGGCGATCGTGCAGGTACGGGATTCCGAAGTCGTGCACCGCGTTCCCGTAGTAGTCGCGAAACGAGATGACCGTGGCGGGCGGCTCGATCAGCAGATCGAAGTCGAGCAGGGTCTGCGTCGCACCGGCGAAGGGTTGTAGCCGCACCTCGTTGAAGCTCTCGAAGACCGGGGTCTCGTAGCGGTAGGTCGTGCGATGCCGGATCCGGTACCTCACGTCAGCGCATCCTGTGCCCTCAACGTTCGGTGGGTGAAGAACTCGTCCTCGACCCGATCGCTGATCCGGTAGCAGCGCCGCTGGATGTCCAGGAGCGACGCATGCAAGCCGCGCTCGAGCAGGTCGTCGAGTCGTTGATAGGTGAACTCCGCATGGAGGCGACCAGCCTCCCGGCGCGCTTCGCTGCCGCTCGGCGACCCGGGGATCGGCTCGGAGCCGTTGTACCCGGGAGCCTCCTCGCTGATATGGGCGAGCGCCGCGTCGACCTTTCCGATCGAGAACCGGACGGAGCGCGGCAGGACCGCCGAGAGGATCAGCAGCTCGATCACCGCGCTCGGCCGAACGCCTCGGCTCTCGATGCGGTGGTACGACTCGTACGCCGAGAGCGAGCGCAGCAGCGTGCCCCAGGGCTCGGGGTCGCGTGCCGCTGCGACGAGCGCGAGGCGGTCGCCGCCGTCGACGTCGCCGTCGACGAGCAGCCTGAAGTTCACGTCGACCGTGCGAGCGGTCCACTCCGCCCGCTCGAGGAACTTGCCGGCCTGCAGGAAGTACCACCCCTCCTCGCGGGGCATCGTCGAGTCCGTGATCCCCTGCAGAAGGTGGCTGAAGTCGACGATGGAGCGGCAGAAGCGGCTCGTGCGCTCGGCGTTCGCGGCCGCGCTGCGACGCCGACCCGGTCGCTGGATGTCGAGATGGAAGCGATTGAGGGCCTCCCACATCTCGGTCGCCATCTGATGGCGCATCGTGTGAGCGTTGTCGCGCGCCCGAGCGATGCATTCCACGATCGAGTTTCTGTTGTCCGACGAGAAGATCAGATGCCCGGGAACGTTCTGCTCGTCGGGCGGATCGTCGGTTGTGAATGCCGGACGCTCGCCGACGATGTCGAGCAGTGCCGCCCAGTGGCGATGGCGCCGCGTCTCGGCCTCGCGTGTCGACCCCATCACGAGCGTGTGCCGGAACGTCACCTCGGTGAGGCGGGCGGTCTGCTCCGCCCGCTCGACGTAACGCCCGATCCAGTACAGCGACTCCGCCATGCGGCTCAGCATGGTTGCGCGAGCCTCACTGGAGCACCCAGGTGTCCTTGCTCCCGCCGCCCTGGCTCGAGTTGACGACCAACGAGCCCTTCACGAGAGCGACGCGGCTGAGCCCGCCGGGGAGCACAGTGATCCCGTCGGCCCCGCTCAGGACGTACGGCCGTAGGTCGACGTGGCGCCCCTCGAGAGTGCCGGACTCGCCCTGCTCGTCGGCCACGAAGGTCGGGTGACGGGAGAGCCGGATCACCGGCTGCGCGATGTAGTCCCTCGGCCGCGCGGCGATCTGCTCGCGGAAGTCGGCGAGCTCGGCCTCGTCGGCGTCCGGGCCGATCAGCATCCCGTAGCCGCCGCTCTCGTTGGCCGCCTTCACCACGAGCGAGTCGAGGTTGCGGAGAACGTGGTCGAGCTCGTCCGGCTCGCTTGGCAGGTAGGTGGGAACGTTGTCGAGGATCGGCTCCTCGCCCGTGTAGTAGCGGATGATCTCCGGGACGTAGCGGTAGATGACCTTGTCGTCGGCGACGCCTGTGCCGATCGCGTTGGCGAGCGTGACGTTGCCCGTCCGGACGGCTCCGAGCAGGCCAGCGACGCCGAGCATCGACTCCGAGCGGAACGCCAGCGGATCGAGGAACTCGTCGTCGACGCGGCGGTAGATGACGTCGACCTGCCGCCGCCCGGTGGTTGTGCGCATGTAGACCCGGTTCTCGAGCACGAACAGATCGCGGCCCTCGACGAGCTCGACACCCATCTGCTGGGCGAGGAAGGCGTGCTCGAAGTACGCCGAGTTGTAGATCCCGGGCGTCAACACGACCACCGCGGGCCCGCCGGGCGCGCCGGGAAGGGCCCGTCGGGGGGACAGCCCGACGAGGTTGTCGAGCAGCTGCTCCGCGTACGAGTCGACCGAGCGCACTCCCAGGTCGGCGAACCAGTCGGGCAGCGTCCGCGTCATGATCTGGCGGTTGGCGAGCACGTACGAGACCCCGCTCGGCGTCCGCAGATTGTCCTCGAGCACGAGCCAGCGACCATCGTCGCCGCGAATCAGATCGCTCCCGACGACATGGACGTACTGGTCGTGGGGAACGTCGATCCCTACGACCTCTCGACGGAAGTGCCGAGCGAGGACGACGAGCCTGCGCGGCACGATCCCGTCACGCAGGATCTCCTGCCCGTGGTACACGTCGTGGACAAAGCTGTTCAGCGCCTCGATGCGCTGTCGCAGACCCGCCTCGACGATCGCCCATTCGCCCGCAGGCAGGATCCGCGGAATCGGATCGAACGGCAGGATGCGCTCGGCGGCGTCGTTCTCACCGTCCGAGTAGACAGTGAACGTCACGCCGCGGTGCAGGAACGACCGGTTGGCGAGCTCCGCGGCGCGCCGAAGTTCTGAGCCCGCCATGGCCGAGATCCGGGCGATCAGCTCGGCGTAATGCGGACGCGGAACGACCGCACCGCCGGCATCCCGCTCGAATGCCTCGTCGTAGAATCCGGCGGTGTCGTAGCCCGACCTGAGCACGCCGTCGGGAGGCGACACCCGCTCTGTCACATCGCTCTCTCGCCGCGCCGAGCCGGCCACACGGGGCCTCCTTTCTGCGGACGGAAACTAGCTGCTCCGAAGCCTGATCTCGTGTTCGTCGCAGTGATGCGGACCAAGGCGACGCGGTTCATGTCACCACGCGGTACTTGAGGTGCGCGACGCCGGGCGCCTCGACAGCCCGGACCTGCTCGAGCTGCATCTCCGTGTCCCCGAGGTTGTCGAAGAGGCGAGCACCGTCGCCGAGCAACAGTGGAACAACATGGAGCTCGAGCTCGTCCAGCAGTCCGGCCGCAAGGTACTGCCCAATTATCTGGCCGCCGCCCCAGAGCATGACGTCCTTGCCGCCTGCGGCTTCCCTTGCCTGTTCGAGCGCGGACTCGATTCCGTCGGTGACGAAGTGGAACGTGGTCCCTCCCTCCATCTCCACGGGATCACGCGGGTGATGGGTGACGATGAACACGGGATAGTGGTAGGGCGGGTTGTCGCCCCACCAGCCCTTCCACGGCTCGTCGCCCCAGGCACCACCACGGGGTGGTCCGAACATGTTCCGGCCCATCACCGCAGCGCCGATGTTCTCGACCGATTCCTCGAGTATCCGTGTGCTCTCGTTCACCTCGCCCCCTTGCATACCCTGGTACTGGCGCCAGGCGGCCAGCGGAACCACCCAGTCGTGGAGCCGCTCGCCGCCCTCGCCGAGCGGGTTCTCCTCGCTCTGGTTCGGGCCGGCGACGAAACCGTCCAGCGAGATCGAGATTTGACACCGAAGCTTGCTCATTCGTGCCTCCCTCGGTAGGCGGCCGCTGCGGCCGCGGGGACATTGATACCGAGAGGGCAGTAGCCGAACCAACCTCCTCTACACCTTCGGCACCGCCAACCCGTGCAGGTCGAATACGGTGCGGGGCGTGCGCCGGCTCGGCGCCGCGGGGCAAAACGCGAAGGAATGACGAGCGACTACGCACCGACTCCGGTCGAGGACTTCCTGGATCCCGACGATCCGACGCTCTTCCCACGGCTGACGCCGGAGCAGGTCGAGTACCTGGCGGAGATCGGCACGCAGGTGTCATTCGCACGCGGGGAGCTCGTCTTCGAGCACGGCCAGCGGGAGACGCCGCTGTACGTGATCCTCAGCGGGGCCCTGGACATCATCGACCAAGCGCCCGAGGGTGACCGCTACTTCACCCAATGCAGGGAGCGGACCTTCGCCGCCGATATCTCCATGTTCACGGGCGAGCCAACGCTCGCCGCCGGGTTCGCGGCCGAACCGACATCGCTCCTCGCGCTCCCTCCGGAGGACGTACGCCGGGTCGTCGCGACCGCGGCCGAGCTCGGCGACCTTCTCCTGCGAACGATGGTCACGCGCCGGGAGTGGCTGCAGGGTCGCGGCCTCGGTCAGCAGCGGCTGATCGGCACACGATGGTCGGGCGATGCGTTCGCCGTTCGGGAGTTGCTGGAGCGCAACCTCGTTCCCTTCACCTGGCACGACCTCGCCACCGACGAGGAGAGCCGGGTCTTGCTCGACGGGCTCGGCATCGGGGACGCCGAGTGTCCGGTCCTGGTCCGATCCGACGACGTCATCCGGCGTGCCACGGTGACCTCGGTCGCGGATGAGCTGGGCCTTCGAGCGCAGGTCGACGGTCAGAGCTTCGACGTGGTCGTGCTCGGTGGCGGCCCTGCCGGTTTGGCCGCGGCGGTCTACGCGTCCTCGGAGGGTCTCAGCACGCTCGTGATCGAAAGCTTCGCGCCTGGCGGTCAGGCCGGAACGAGCGCTCGGATCGAGAACTATCTGGGCTTCCCAACCGGCCTTACCGGCCTCGAGCTCACCCGACGGGCGACGCTCCAGGCGCGCAAGTTCGGCGCCGTGATCTCCAGCGTCCACGAGGCGTCTCAGGTGTCCGAGCCTGGGGACGGGGGGCTGCGCGAGGTCCGGCTAGCCGACGGGCAGCGCGTGTGCGGCCGGTCGGTGGTCCTGGCGCCGGGCGCGGACTATCGCCGACTACCGGCCGAGAACGCAGATCGATTCGAGGGGCTGGGCCTGTACTACGCGGCGACCCACATCGAGGCCCAGCAATGCTCGGCGGAGGACGTCGTCGTCGTCGGCGGAGGAAACTCGGCCGGCCAGGCGGCGGTCAAGCTCGCCGATCACGCCGACCAGGTCCACATCGTGGCGCGGCGAAGGCTCGAGTCGGCGATGTCGCGCTACCTGGTCGATCAGATCGAGGCCAAGTCGAATATCCGCGTCTGGTCCGGGTGTGAGGTCCGGGCGCTCGAGGGCGACGAGAAGCTCGAAGCCGTCGTGATCTCGGGAGGGGGCCCCGATCGCCGCGTCCCGACCTCGGCGGTGTTCGCGATGATCGGCGCCTCTCCGAGGTCGGAGGGGCTGGTCGATTACGTCGGCCGGGACGAGAAGGGCTTCGTGGTCACAGGCGAAGAGGCGCGGCGCCACGCGGACTTCTCCCGACATTGGGATGGGGCGGACCGGGGCCCTCTGATGCTCGAGTGCACGCGTCGCGGCGTCTTTGCCATCGGCGACGTCCGCAGAGGCTCGACCAAACGCGTTGCGGCGGCCGTGGGGGACGGCGCGCTGGTGGTCCGCTCGATTCACGCCTCGCTCGATCCGCGCCAAGCCAGCCGACGAGCAGGCGGCGTCTGAGCAAGCTCCGCGTGATGCTTCCGTCCGCGCTCAGCGGACGGGATCGCCGCTCGGCGTGACAACCCACCAGAGACCGCCGTGGAGGTCGACGTTGTGGCACTTGATCTCGCCGGGTCGCTCGTGCTCGTAGAAGTAGAGCGGCCGCTCGTCGTAGGTGACCTGGAGCGTTCCGTCGTCGCGCCGGATCGTCCCGAGCAGCCCGGCGTCGACACCCGCGCCGGCCGTGGGCTGCTCCTCCGTGAGTACCGGAGGCCACGCCATGACGCACTCGTCGCTCGTGCAGTTCGACTCGTCCGGCCCGTCGATCTCGAAGACATAGACGACCTGGCCGTTCGCATCGAAGAGGACGCGCCCGAAGTCCGATTCGTCGGCGACGATCTGCGCCCGCTGGGCGGGCATCCGTAGTCCTTCCTCCCCCTCGGGACGACGCGCCAGGGCGGCAGCGTCCTCGGTCGCCGACGATTCGTCGGTCGCGCGTCGTCGCCGGGGTCGCGGTCGACGCGCCTCCGCCTGCCCGCTCCTGGGTTTCGTCGTTCCCGCCGCAGGCCGCGAGCGCGAAGACGAGCGCGAGGGACAAGGCGATGAGACGCATGACGCTCATGGTCTCATTGAATCGGTGGCGCCTTACGGCGACCCCGGTGCCTTCTTACGAGTTCATGAAATGCCTGGTCGGGGTTCGCTCAGGGCTAGGACATCCGCGAAGCGCTGTTCGGCCAGGGTGCCGAACAGGGGATGGCGCGAGAGCTTGGCTTTCGTCGTGGCGGGGCTCGTGAGGCCGCAGAGGAAGCGCGCTCGCTGCCGGGGCGTTCCGAGCGCCGTTGGATATTCGGCGGTCAGTTCGTCGAGGGCGGCTCGATCGAGCTCGATCGCGGGGGTCGCAGCGGGCTCCGGAAGGTTCTGGGCGGAGCCGGCTAGGCAGAACGAGCAGTGGCCGCACGGTTCGACGCGTGTCTCGCCGAAGTAGTCGACGAGCGACTGCACCTGGCAGCCGTCGTGCTCGACGAGGGCGACGACTCTCTCGATCCGCTCCGCCTCTGAGTGCTCGCGGCGGTCGAAGCGTCCGGCGAGGCGGTCGCGCAACGCGTCGAGCGACGGCGGCTCCTCCAGCAATGTGAACCGCTGGCGCACGTCGGCGACCTTCAACTCGACGAGGCCCCGCTGCTCGAGGTAGTCGAGCGCTTTGATCACGCGCTCGCTCCCTCGCCGGGGACGGCGTCTGGGTCGATGCCCGTCCAGATGCGCCCCGCCTTGCCACTCGCCAGCACACGCCGCAGGAAGTCGGCCCGGTCCGGGTCGAAAGCCGCATAGACGTCGTCCCACTCGCCGCTTGCCGGACGCACGCTGTAGCCCGCGTAGAACGGTGTGCCCTGCTCGAGCAGACCGTCGAGCTCGAGGTAGGTCAGGATCGTCTTCAGCACGAGCGGCCGTACGTCGTGGCGTGACGAGAGCTCGTTTTCCGAGACGGCGAATCGCTCGCCCGCGAGTGTGCGAACACGTCCTCGAGCACGCCTGCGATCGCCTCGGGGGTCGGCGTGTCGCCGAAGGCGAAGTTCTCGAGCGTCGGCACGTCGTCGCGGCACGCGAAGAGCTCGCAGATCGACGGCTCGCCGTCGCGTCCGGCGCGGCCGATCTCCTGCGAGTACGACTCGAGTCCCTTGGGCAGGTTGAGGTGGTAGACGTAGCGCACGTCGGCCTTGTCGATCCCCATGCCGAACGCGATCGTCGCGACGACGATGTTCTGGTCGGAGTGCCGTCCACCACTCCTGCACCTCGACGCGGTCCTCGGCGTTCATGCCCGCGTGGTAGGCCCGCGCGGGCAGGCCCGGCTCGGCGAGGAGAGCGGCGACACGCTCCGCCGTGCGCTGCAACGTGACGTAGACGATCGTCGAGCCGGCGCGCGCTCGCGCAAGCGGTCGATCAGCGCCTGTCGCGCTCACGCGCGTCGACCGGCGTGGTGAGCAGCGTCAGGTTCGGTCGGTAGAAGCCGGTGACGACGGCGTCGCGCTCCTCGATCCCGAAGCCCTCGCGGATATCGGCGACGACCGCGGGGGTCGCGGTCGCGGTGAGCGCGAGCACGCGCTCGGCGCCGAGCTCGCGCGCGCGCGCGGCGAGCTTCAGATAGTCGGGGCGGAAGTTGTGGCCCCACTCCGAGATGCAGTGCGCCTCGTCGACCGCGAACAGCGCGATCTTCGCCTGTGCGAGCTGCGCGAGGAAGCGCTCGTTGTTGAAGCGTTCCGGCGCGACGTACAGCAGCTTGAGCTGCCCGTCGCGCAGCCGGTCGGAGACGGCGCGCGCCTCGTTCGCGTCGAGGCTCGAGTCGAGCCGCGCCGCGTCGATGCCCTGGCGCGCGAGCAGGTCGATCTGGTCTTTCATCAGCGCGATCAGCGGCGACACGACGACCGTCACGCCGTCGAGCATCAGCGCAGGCAGCTGGTAGCAGAGACTCTTCCCCGCGCCCGTCGGGAAGACGGCGAGGGCGGAGCGGCCGGCAAGCAACGACTCGACAACCTGTTGCTGCCCGGTGCGGAACTCCGTATAGCCGAAACGGGAGCTGAGGAGCTCGGCTGCGGTGGTCACGGTCCGACGGTAGCGGCGAACCGGCGCAAGGCGGCAGAGGCTGAATGGGTGACGCCGATCGTAGGCATCGCCGTCCCCGTTCGTGGTCAGGAGCCGATTGAGGTTGTCTCCGCCGCTGCCGTGGAGCGCGAGCCGGGCAGCGCCCCTGGCGAATCGACGATGATCTCGCCGTGCCGGTCAGACCTCTGAGCGATGTGCGAGCGATCGCCGCCACCGCGGTGGGGCTCCTGCTGGTGTCACTCGTGGCGCTGGCCAGCGGCGGGTCACCATGGCACGCCGGCGGCCGTCAGGACGTCCCGGTCGGCGTCGTCAGCGCGCTCGCGGCTGCCGCGGGCGCGCTCGTCGTCGGGTCGCTGCTCCTCGTCTGGGTCGGGACGCCCTCGGTGGAAAGGCGCCGGCGTCGGAGGCGACGCCTCGGTACGAAAGACCTCGAGGAGCTCGGGGCGTCGCTGTCGGCGGCCGGGAAAGCCGCTGCGATCGTCGGTGGAGCGATCGGCTTGTTTCTGCTCCTCGTCCTGCCGTTCCTCGTTCCCGATGCGGCGACGACGACACCGCCCGGCGGCACGCCCGGGAGCGCCGTGCCGCGCGGCGACGCGAGCAGTTCCGCGCCGGCGGGACACGCGACCTCGACCGCGCTGACGTGGCTCGTCGTCGGCTCGGCGGCCGCACTGCTCCTGGTCGCGCCGGCGGCAGTCTTCGTCCGTCGTCGGCGCGCGCGGCGAGAACGTCGGGCGGTTGTTCCCGATGCAGCGGCGCGGGTCGGCTCCGACCTCAGGCGGTCGCTCGCGGACCTGGAGTCCGAGCGAGACCCGCGGCTTGCCGTCCAGCGCGCCTACGCGCGCATGGAGGAGTCGCTCGGCGAGATCGAGCTCTCGCGTGCGCCGGACGAGACCCCGACCGAGTTCACGGCCCGCGTCCTCCGAGTGCTCGGCGCGAGCGCCGCAGCAGCGTCCGACCTCACCGGCCTCTTCGAGATCGCCCGGTTCAGCGACCACCCGATGGACGAGGACGATCGCCGGCGCGCGATCGCGTCGGTGCGGCGGGTCGAGGCGGAGGTGGCGCCGCGGTGACCGCCCGCCGCGCGCTGCTCCTCGTCGCCGCCGGTTGTGTCGTGGCGACCGCCTTGGGTCTCGTCTTCGGGCAGGGCAGGACGGTCGCGCTCGCCGCCGCGCTGGCGCTCGCCGCCGCGCTCGCCGCTGCGGCCGCGCTGCAGCTCCGACCCGCGCGGAGGCAACAGCCACCGCCGCGTGCGCGGGACGACGAGATGCCGTTGCGGCTGCGCCAGATCGCGAACGACCTGCGGGAGAGCGAGCAATCGGAGGTCGGCGTCGACCGGTCGCTCCGGCCGCTGCTCGTACCGATCGTCGTCGCACGCCTCGGCCGCCGCGGCGTCGACATGGCGCTCGCGCCCCGGCGCGCGCAGGAGCTGCTCGGCGACGTGCTGTGGGAGATCGTCCGTCCTGACCGTCCGTCGGCCGCGTACCGCGTCGGCCGGGGTCTCGCCGGCGACGACCTGCGAGAGGCGATCGAGCGGCTCGAGCAGCTGTGACCGAGGAGCCAAGGGCAGGCGTCGCCGTCCAGGAGCTGGCGACCGCGGTGGCCGACGCCGTGGAGCAGGCGATCATCGGCAAGCGAGAGGCGGTGGAGATGGTGTTGTTCGCTCTGCTCGCCGACGGCCACGTGCTGATCGAGGATCTCCCAGGGCTGGGCAAGACGCTGCTCGCCCGCTCCTTCGCGCAGGTGTGCGCGATGGACTTCGCCCGGATCCAGTTCACCCCGGACCTGATCCCGAGCGACATCACCGGGGCCTCGATCTACGACCGCTCCAGCGGCAGCTTCACGTTCGAGCGCGGGCCGATCTTCACGAACATCCTGCTCGCCGACGAGATCAACCGCGCGCCGGGCAAGACGCAGGCCGCGTTGCTCGAGGCGATGGAAGAACGGCAGGTAACGCTCGAGAACACGACGCGGCAGCTCGAGTCCCCGTTTCTCGTCCTCGCGACGCAGAACCCGATCGAGTACGAGGGGACGTACCCGCTGCCGGAGGCGCAGCTCGACCGTTTCCTCGTCCGCATCGCGATCGGCTATCCGTCGGAGGACGCGGAGCGCGACATCCTCCTCGAACGCTCACGTCGACGGCGCGAGCGGATCGAGCTCGAGCCCGTCTGCGACCGGCAGGCGCTGCGGGCGATGCAGGCGGCGATCGAGGAGGTGCACGTCGCCCCGCCGATCGCCGAGTACGCGGTCGCGATCGCGCGCGCGACGAGGGACTCGCCGCAGCTGGCCGTCGGGGCCTCGCCGAGGGGCTCGCTCGCGCTGATGAAGGTGGCCCGCGCCCGCGCCGCGTACCTCGGCCGCGACTTCGTCACGCCGGACGACATCAAGGCGGTGTCGATCCCCGCCCTCGCGCACAGGCTCACGCTGGCGCCGGAGCTCTGGGTGCAGCGGATCGATCCGGCCGAAGCGGTGCGGGCGGCCGTCGCGTCGGTTCCGGTGCCGGTCCTGGACGAATCGTCGTGACGTTCGAGCAGCGCGCCGTCGTCTGGTTCGTCGTCGCTTCGGCGGGGCTCCTCGCCGGCCTCGCGACCGCGCAACCGGCGCTGGTCGCGGTCGGGGCCGGTTTCCTGGTTCCGCTGCTCTTCGGGCTCGCGGCGCGGCCGCCTCGGCTGCCCGAAGCGACCGTCCGGGTCTCGGCCGAGCGCGTGATCGAGGGCGGGCGGGTCGAGCTCGAGCTGACGCTTGCCGCGTCGGACGCATGCCCTTGGCTCGACGTCGAGCTGCGGCTGCCGGAACGCCTCGATCGGGACGGAGCGCCCACGCGGCGCGTGCTCGCGCTCCATGCGGGCGAGACGCGGACGCTCGAGTACTCGATCAACTGCCCTCGCTGGGGCGCCTTCCGCATCGCCTCGATCCGGCTCTCGGCGCGCGATCAGCTTCACCTCCGTCGCGCCGAGCTCGTCGTCGAGCCGACCACGACGCTGCGGGTCTACCCGTCGGTCGAGAGGCTGCGACGGCTCGCCGGGCCGCGGGCGACACGCCCGGTGACCGGCAGCCGTCCGGCCGCGGTCGCCGGCGAAGGCATCGAGTTCGCGGAACTCCGGTTCCTCGGCCCTGGCGAGCGCGCCCGGAGGATCAACTGGCGTGCGACCGCCGCCCGCGGCCGGCTGCTCGTCAACGATCGGCTGCCCGAGCGGAGCTCCGACGTCGTCATCTTCCTCGACGCGCTCGGAGCCGCCGCGACGAGCGCGGCGAGCACGCTCGACCACGCCGTGCGCGCGGCCGCCTCGCTGAGCGACGCCTATCTCCGCCGGCGCGACCGCGTCGGGCTCCTCCGCTTCGGCGGCGACATCGAGTGGATCATCCCCGGCTCGGGCCTGCGCCAGCAGTATCGGATCGCGGACGCCTTGCTCGAGAGCGAGCTCGCGCGAACGCACCGCTGGCGCGACACGAGCCTCATCCCGCGCCGGATCCTCCCGCCCCAGTCGCTGGTCGTCGCACTGACGCCGCGGCTCGACTGGCGCGTCACGCACGCGCTTCTCAATCTCCGCCGCCGCGGCTACCAGGTCTCGATCGTCGAGGTCGATCCGCTCCCGTACCTCGCTGACGCCGAGGCCGCCGCCGGGCCGATCGCCTGGCGAACCTGGTTGCTCGAGCGGGACGCTGTCCGAACGCGGCTCGCCGGCGCGGGGATCGCGCTCGCGTCGTGGGGACCGGACGAGCCGATCGCCGCTCCCGTCGAAGCCCTCGCCGCGGCACGATGAGCGGGAGGCGATTCCGGCACGCCGCCGCAGTTGCGGCGCTCGGTCTCGGCGTCGTTCTCGGTGCGCTCGCAATCCTCTACGGCGAAGACGCCCCCGTTTGGAGCATTCCGCTCCTCGCCGCCGCCGTCCTCATCCTGTGCGAGCTCGTCTCCCTGTCCCGCGGCCCGGCGCCGGACGCGGCGGTCGAGCGACCGGCTGTCACCGCCGTCCTGGTGGGGCGCCTGCTCGTCACTGCGCTGCTCGCCTTCGCCGGCGCGACCGTGGCCCTCCTGGCGGCCGCTGTTCCCGCCCGACACGGCCTCGCCACCGGGCTCCTCGGCGCGGCCGCCGCAGCGGCGCTGTTCCTCCTCGTCGCGGCGGTCGCGCGGCGGGGCGGCGAGGCCTGAAGACCGGTCGTCAGTCGCGGGCGCCCGGGGATTCGGGATCGTCGATTTGCAGCTCAACGGCGCCGAGGGATTCACCGCCACGCCTCGGCGTCCGCGCCATGGAGGCGCTGGCGGCGCTCGCGACGTCGTAGGTCGTCACCACCAACCGGTTACGGTCGATCGCGGGCCTGCCCACCCGGTCGAACGAGCGATCATGCTTCCCAAACATGGGAGCAACGTCGGCTTCTGCGGGCTCGGAGGGTACGCGGTCGTCTGCCTGGGCTCCGCTTCGTGCCGGCTCTTTCCGCGCTCTCTGGCTCGCGGCGCTGGTCGGCCTGACCGGCGTGTGGTTCCAGATGGTCGGTGCGCAGTGGCTGCTCGTCTCGCATCCGCACGCGGCGATCCTCGTGTCGCTCGTGCAGGTGGCGACGACGCTCCCGTACGTCCTGTTCGGTCTGGTCGCCGGTGTCCTCGCTGACATCCTCGATCGCAGGCTGATCCTGATTGCCGTGCAGGCGAGCGTGGCCGGGCTCGGGGCAGTGCTGGCCGCGCTCACGTTTGCCGACCTGATGCCGCCCGCGCTCCTGTTGCTGCTCGTCTTCCTGCTCGGCACCGGCGCGGCCCTCGGAACGCCCGCATACCAGTCGCTCGTTCCCGAGCTCGTCCCGCGGGACGAGATTCCCGCCGCCGCGGCGCTCAACTCGATCAGCATCAACGTCGCGCGCGCGCTCGGCCCCGCGATCGCCGGCGTGCTCGTCGCCACCGCCGGCGTGGGAACAACGTTCACGGTCGCCGCGGCGACCGCCCTCTGCTACGCGGTCGTGGTCGCGCTCTGGCATCCGGCCAGGACTGAACGGCCGCGCCCCGAGCGCTTTGTTCCTGCGCTCGCGGCCGGCTCGCGTTACGTCCGCAACGCGCCGGTCGTGAGGCGGATCCTGCTGCGTGCCGGCCTGTTTCTCGTCCCGGCAAGCTCGCTTTTCGCGCTTCTGCCTCTGATCGCCTCGCACCGACTCGGGCTTGGCTCGGGCGGGTACGGGCTCCTCCTCGCCGCGCTCGGCCTCGGCGCGATTGCTGGCGCACTCTTGCTCCCTCGCATCCGCACGCGCCTCTCGATCAACGCTCTGGTCACGGTCGCGAGTGGCTTCTACGCGCTGGTGCTGGCCGCCGTCGCGTCGCTCCACGACGCCGTCCCGGTGCTTCTGCTGCTGATCCCGGCCGGCGTCGCCTGGGTGGTCGTGCTCTCGACGCTCAACGCTTCGCTGCAGCTCTTCCTACCCGCTTGGGTCCGGGGCCGGAGCCTCGCCGTCTACACGATCGTTCTCTTCGGCAGCCAGGCGCTTGGCGCACTCATCTTCGGCGCCCTTTCCGGTTTGCTCGGGCTCGTCCAGGCGCTTCTGATCGCCGCCGGCTCGGCCGCCGTCGTAGCCGTGAGCATTCGCATCTGGCCGTTCCTCGAGACGAGCGGCATGGACCGAAGCACGGTCGTCTACTGGCCCGAGCCCCAACTCGTCTCGGACATCGACCCTGACGGCAGACCCATCATGGTCACGGTCAGATATCGGGTTTCCACGGCCAATCAGCGGCCATTCGTCGAGGCGATGGATCGCGTGCGTGGTTCACGGCTCCGGACCGGCGCGGTCAGCTGGGCCCTGTACCGCGACGGGGAGCATGACGACACCTTCGTCGAGCTTTTCGTCGTCCGCTCCTGGGAGGAGCACCTCCGCCAGCACCACGAACGGCTCACCGGAACCGACCGCGAATACCAGCGACGCGCGTCTGACCTCTCCGAAGGCGAGCCCGTCGTTGCCCACCTCGTCGACATTGATGAGCCGCCGCGCGCCGAGGGCGGCGCCGCGGTTTGAGCACGCCCCGCCGAAGATCGCGTCTACACCCCCCTCGGGGTCGACACCGACGCGTTGTGCTGTTCGTCTGCATCCGATCGGGCGCCGGTCCGGCCCTGCGGGCGCTGCGGCTGGTCCCTCTGCGGAGATGCGACACGCGAGGATCTGGTGCTCGGCCTGAAAGCGTTGTCGGGGCTATACACGTGAGCGGGGTGCTCGACCACGCTGAGGTCGTCCCCGGTCGTGCCATGAACGGTCGGCCGGCCGGGAGCGGTCAGGCGCTTCGGTCTATGGCTCGATGACGCGCGTCACGACGGTCAGGTCCTGATCGCCGAGCCCCTGATCCACGCCCTGTTGCCATTCATCGGCCAAGCACGCGAGTGTGGCGAAGTGGTCGTCGTCGGCCGCCTGGAGGGCGAGGTGTACGTCCTTCAGCGCGAGCGACAACGCGAATTGGGCCGAGAATTCGTTCTCGGCGATCCGTTCCAGCTTGGCCGCCTGCCAAGGGGCCACGAGCGTGCTGCCGTCGAATGCCTCCAGCACCTTTCCGGCGTCCAGCCCCAAGCGCCGAGCCAGCGCCATCGAGCTGGCCACTGCTTCGGCCGTGAACGCAAGCATGGTGTTGTTCACGAGCTTCAGTCGCGATCCGGTCCCGACCGCGCCGACCCAGATCGTGCGCTGACCGAGCGCGTCGAAGAGAGGGGTGACGCGTGGACGAGCCTCCTCGGGCCCTGAAGCGAAGATCGTCAGCTGGCCCTGCTCTGCGGGGTCCCTGCTTCCCGACACCGGCGCGTCCAGGAGCGTCACGTCGGGACGCTCGGCCTGCGCCATTGCCGCAACGCGCTCGATTCCCGCGACACCGATCGTGCTCATCTGCACCCAGATCGCGCCCGGCGCGAGCGCGGCGAGCATTCCCTGATCGCGGGCGATCGAGATGACAGCGTCGGCGTCGGTGACCATCGTGACGACGATCGGGGCTCGCCGCGCCGCGTCCGCGGCGGCCTCGGCGACTTCCGCGCCGAGCATGGCGAGGTCTCGCGTCGCCGCCGGCTCGCGGTTCCAGACGATGGTCGGGACGCCGGCGCGCAAGGCACTGGTCGCCATCCCGTGCCCCATCGCGCCGATGCCAAGCACCGCAACTGTCTCCTGGTCGCCC
Organism: uncultured Actinomycetes bacterium; assembly: GCA_963748255.1. Lineage (GTDB taxonomy): Bacteria > Actinomycetota > Thermoleophilia > Gaiellales > Gaiellaceae > Gaiella. The sequence goes on from CAVVIL010000018.1 coordinate 18,587, forward strand.
GCCATCAGATCGCGGCTCCTAATCCTGCATGACGTGGATCGGTCCCGCGGCGGTGAACACAGATCCGGGCAAGCCGTCGAGCAGCTTCTGCGCACGGTCGTTCAACGCCTCGTGGCCGTGGCTCTTCCCCTCGGGGTCGGTCCAGATCACGTCGTCCGTGGAGTTGCCGCGATCGCGTTCAAGCGACGCTCCGCATCGCGTTGGTTGAACACCGCGAAGAGGTTGACCAGCATCAGCTCGCGGATCCGCGCGGAGTCCGTCATCGCGCGTCGGTCGTGGGGTCGGCAGCGACGGCGGCCCGGGCCTGGGCGAGGTCGAGGAGTTGGCCGTTGAGGCCGCCGTTCTGGTGGAGGTCGCCGCCGGGGACCTCGATTCGTCCCGCTTCGGCGACGCCGCCCACCTTGAGCGGGTCGAAGCCGGCGGCGCTGATCAGCCGTTCGATCGCCACCGCGGCAGCGTCGTCATCGGTGGCGTAGAGGAGCACTGCCCGCCGAGGCTCGCGGTTCGCGGCGCTTGCGAGCGAGTCGGCCCCGAGCGTGCCGAATGCCTTCACGTAGTGCGCTCCGGCGGGAAGCATCGCGGCGACCACGGACCCCGCGGACTGGTCGTCGGGCAGCGTCCGCGTCATCTCGCCGTTCTCGTCGACTCCGATCGGGTTCGAGGGATCGACGACCACCTTGCCCTCCAGGAGGTCCGCGTCCTTGGCGGCCAGCTCCTTGATCGTGTCGAGCCAGACGGCGAAGACGACGGCGTCGGCCTCCGCGATCGCCTCTTCGACCGAGGCGGCGCGCGCGAGGTCACCCAGCTCTTGCGCGAGCGTTGCTGCGTTCGCTTCGTCCTTTGCCGCGAGGACGACGGGCTCGCCGCCGCGGATGAGATCCCGCGCCAGCGTTCCACCGATGTTGCCGATTCCGACGATTGCGGTTGGCATGGCCACTCCTCCTTTTACTTGACCCCGCAACTAACGAGCCGTACCCACCTAACATTCCCTGGCGCACTCGACGCTGTTCCCCGTCGCCAGGCGCACCTTCAGGGAAGCTCGATATAGACTGATCCGCCCGCGCGGGCCACAACGCTGCCTCCAAGGGGGATTCCATGTTTGGACGTTCGTCGGCGTTTCGTCTCACCGGTCTCTGCACCGTGGTGGCCATAGGCCTTGTGGGAGCGGCACAGAGCTCTGCCACCGATCAGGCCGCCGGACACGCGCCGACCCTGACGCCGCAGGACAGCGGCACGACGCAGGGTCTGATCGCCGTGAGCCCCGTGAACAAGCGTGTGGTGTGGGCGAGCGGACGAGGCGGCACCTTCGCCGTCACGACCAACGGCGGCACGACGTGGAGGTCCGGTGTCGTGCCCGGTGCCGAGTCGCTGCAGTTTCGCGACGTCGAGGGTGTGAGCGACACGGTCGCGTATCTGCTCTCCATCGGCACGGGCAGCGATTCCCGGATCTACAAGACAACCGACGGTGGCGCGACGTGGTCGCTGCAGTTCCAGAACCAGGATCCGGACGCATTTTTCGACTGTTTCGCCTTCTGGACACCCACACGGGGCTTTGCCCAGAGCGATTCCGTGAACGGGCAATTCCCGGTGGTGCGAACGACGAACGGACAGACGTGGGAGAGCATCGCCGGCAACGAGCCCGCGGCGCTTCCCGGGGAGTTCTTCTTCGCGTCGAGCGGCACCTGCGTCGCCACGGAGGGAAAGAACAACGCGTGGGCCGTCACCGGAGGCGCATCCCCGTCCAGGGTCCTCGTCACGCGCGACGGCGGTGACACATGGAACGCCTACGACTCACCGCTACGCGGTTCGCCGAGCGCGGGCCTGTTCAGCGTCGCCTTCAGGGACGGGCAGCACGGGATGGTGGGCGGCGGAGATCTCGATCCAACAGCCCCGCCGTTCGATCAGACCGCGACCTCGAGCGACGGCGGCAAGACCTGGGTGGTCACCCCGCAGCAACCCAATATCGGAACCGTCTTCGGGCTCAGCTACGCGGCCGACGCCGGCAAGGCCAGGCCGCACGGTAGGAAGGTCGTCGTCACAGGCCCGGGAGGCGCGGCGTGGACACCCGACGAGGGCGGCTCGTGGACCACGTTGCCTGGTGTGGCCGACTACTGGGGAGTCGCATTCGGGAGCCCGCAGACCGCCTGGCTGGTCGGGACCGGAGGCCGAATCCTGCGCGTCGACTTCTAACGCACGATAAAGAGCCGTGTTCCAGACGTTCTAAAGCCCTCTGAGGGACTCGAACCGTCGACCCCCTCCTTACCATGAACGTGGGGAGGGGTTCGTCTGATGCGGGATTCGGCGTAACGGTGCTCTACGGGATCGGAGTTCCGTTCTTGAAGTCGTCGGGGTAGCGAAGCGTTCGCTCTGACCGCTTCGCCGGGTTGCGCCAGTCCATGATCTGCGGTACCCACTCGTCGTCCTTGATCGTGTCGACGATCGTTTGCAGCACCGGAGGGCCACCCTGCGTCGGCCCCGATCCCAAGATCCCGAGGAACGCATCCGCGTCACCCCGCTTCTGCGCTGCCTTGTGGGCGACGAGGAGGTCGCTTGCGGTTCGGATGCCCCGCCCGCGGAGCGTCGTCAGAGCCTCGGGCGGTCCATCCGGCTTGCCCGTATCGATGTGAAGGTAGAGGAGAGCCTGATCCGCCCAGTCGAGCAGGCGAGCAGCGGGAATCCGTGTCTGGAGCATCAACTCTACGAGGTTCGAGTAGGCGAGCCCCTCGACGTTCGTGACTCCCTCCTGCTCGAGGCGAGTGCCGTCGTAGACGTCGATTCCCTCGAGCTGTGTGAGGGGGCGTTTCTCGGTCAGCAAGTTCAACGGGCCTGCCCCCATCGTGCGTATGTATTGCCGAAGTCGATGTAGGAAGGTGTCCGGCACCAGACCGACGACGAACGCGGGGACGAGGAGAGCCGCGCCGTCGGAGTCGATCATCACGTCGAGGACCCAGGCGAAGACCACAGCCACGATGACCCGAAGAGCTGCGTAGCTATAGAACTTCGGCCGTAGATCTCCACGCAGATACGCTCGCAGAGCGGCCTGGAGCACGAACACGTAGGCGCCGAGGAACGCGAAGGCCGTGGCGGATTGCCAGGGCGTTATGAGGGACCGGAGCCCTTCGCGAAGAAAGACGACCTCGACTTCTGCATTGAGCAGAACCACGATCCAACCGAGCGCGAAGACGATCGTTGCGAGGACGACCGGCAGGCGGGTCCCGGGACGCTCGCGCGATTCGGTGGTGCCAGCGGTCTGCGACCGGCGACGGGAGAACGAACCGCGGGAGAGGTTGCGGCGGGAGGGGTCGTATCCGTAGAGCTCGGTCAGCAGGTGACCGTACTTCGCGTGGAGGTCGCTACGCGTCGCGACACTTCGGTCCAGTCGGAAGATCTGGTGAGTGAACTCGGCCGCGAGAGTCTTCAGGCGGTATCTATCGAAGAGGAAGAAGAGAAGACCTGGAAGGAGTGTGACGAGCACGAGAAAGACGGTCTGAATGCCACGACCGAGCAGCGTCAGGGTCGCGCGCTCCTGGGCGACGCCGGTTCCGTCGAGAGCCGTGTTCCAGACGTCCTGGATGTCTCCGCCCGCCCAGATGGCCAAGACCGGCATCCCGACGCCGACCCCGAGCACGATCACGATGTAGATGCCCTGCACGACCTTGACCCCGAGGTCCTCGTCGCGGAGCCGCGCTACGGCTGCTACCGCAACGGCCAAGCCGAGCAGCCCCCAATAGAGCGAGGACGTGCCGAGGAAGACGCCCCAGAGGAGAAACGCGAGTCCACCGTAGAACGCGCCGACGAGGAGGACAGACCGGTGGAGGCGGCTTTCTCCCAAGACCACCGGGTCGCTCCTGACGTAGCCGAGATCCTCGAGCGGCTTCAGAGACAGCCGCTCATATCTCTGCAGGTCGAGGAGCTGTGTCTCGAGCGGTGCGAGAACGAGAGCCTCGCTGCCGTTCTGAACGACGAGCCGTGCGCGCGTCTCGTTGGCGACGGACATCTGCGAGGACTCACCCTGTGTCGAGATGCCGAGCAACGCGCCTGCCGAGTCGGCATCGAAGAACCGGCCGGCTGCGGCGTTCGCGTCAGTCATCGGCACTCCCTTCTACGGGCAACCCCGATGCGTCGTCTGGTCTGTGTGATCGAGGGCCAGGGTCCGAGTGGCACTTGTCACGTATCACCACTGGTCACGGCAGTCAAGCCAACGAGGTGGGGGCCGGAGCGTTCCGCCGGCGTCTGCTCGCTGTGGGCTTCGCTCGTGCGCGACGGCCGTGGCAGCGGCGCGGCGCGGTCTGGCATCGGTTTGGCAGCGATGCGCGACAGATTGCGGTCGTCATCGATGTTCGACTGAAAGGAGTGGCAATGGCTCAGGAAAACGTGGTGGTCGTTCGGTTCACGGAGCCGAGCAAGGCCTACCAGGCGCTGAGCGTGCTGAAGGAGTCGCGACGCTGAGGGTCGCATCGGTCTGGAGTCCGCGGCGATCGTGGAGCGCACGCCGCAGGGCGAGCTGCGCATCCCGGAGAGCGCCGACAACATCGGTCCCGTCGGCACGGCGAGCGGCTCGCTGATCGGGATGCTCATCGGCGTACTCGGGGGGCCGGTCGGTGCTCTGGTCGGCTGGGGCGCCGGCGCCCTGATGGGCGGCGCGTTCGACGTGGATCGCGCAGTCACCTCCGACGAGGCGCTCACGGTTCTCGGTAGGGCGATTCCGCCGGAATCGACCGCCGTGATCGCGCAAGTGGACGAGCCCGCGGTCGAGGTCATCGACGCGGAGATGTCCAAGCTGGGCGGCGAGGTGACCCGCCGGTCGGCCGCCGAAGTCATGGGCGAGCTCGAGGCGGCCGAGGAGGCCGCCGACGCGGCTGCGCGTGAGGCGCGGCGAACCCTGCGCGAGCAGCGCAAGGCCGAGATCCACGCAGGTGTCGAGGAGCGCGTGGGCAAGCTGAAGGAGAAGCTGCACGTCTCCTGACGACGCGGCGCCGCCTGCCGGTGGTCGAAGCCCGCCGACCGAGAGGTCGGCGGGCTTTCGACCTTCACGGGAGCTTGGCAAGCGGGGACGTGACGGCGCGACTCGACGGGACCCTCACTCGAAGTGCGTTGTGCCGGATGACGAACCGGAGCGGCGGTGTGAGATCGACCGCCTCGCCGTCGACTCCGGCGTGGACCGGCGCGGGGGCGGTCACCTCGAGACGCGTCGCGGTCCACGCTCGCCCCGGACTGCGGGCGGGGCCTGGCGCGTCGAGGACGATCACCCCGAGGCGCCCGCTGTCGAGTGTGGGCCGGGTCCCGGGTGCGTGCGGCGGGTCGAGCGCGTAGGGGTTGTTCGACACGAGCACGATGGACGGGTTGCGATGTGCGTCGCCGCGGTCGTCCGCGAGCTGGAGGTCGGCTGCGGCCGCGCTCGGACCGAGTACTTCCGCCGCCGTCTCGAGCAGCGTGCGGGCCTTCGCGTCGCGGTACGTCGGCTGCCGAACGGCCTCGCCGTAGATCCCGAGAGAGACGTTGTTGAGGAAGAGGCGGCCGTTCACCTCCGCCACGTCGATCCGGCGCTCGACGCCGTTGGTGAACGCGTCGAGCGACCCGATCAGATCGCCGCGATCGATGCCGAGGTCGAGCGCGAAGTGGTTACGGGTGCCGGCGGGGACGCAGACGAAAGGAAGCCCGTGTGGAACCGCTGCTGCAGCGACGACGGCGAGCGATCCGTCGCCGCCCGCGACCCCGAGCACGTCCACGCCGCCCGCCACAGCCTCGTCGACCAGCGTCGCCAGGTTGTCGTCTCGGCGCAAGACGATCACCTCGATGCCGCGCTCGCGCGCCCGCTCGGCGAGGCCGAGGCGCGTCGCCTTGCCGCCACCGGACTTTGGGTTGACGAACAACACAGGCCGCCGCGGCCGATTTGCGGCGTGCCAGCTGGAATGCGTCATCTGGAGCGACGGAGCGGGAGCGACCGGCGTGGCTGTTCGGTGGGTGGCTCGTGACCGAGCACAAGAACGTCCATGAGCGTGGCAACCGCCGAAGTGAAGGGGACCGCGAGGATAACCGCCAATCCGCCGAACAGCACTCACGACGACTGCGATCGACAGGAGCTTGACGAGGGCGTAGCGTAACGGCGCTCGAGGCGCGGGGCTTCACCGGCGCGTTCCAGCCTGCGAGACTCATCCGTGCCGACCGTCGAGCCGTCGATGAGCGAACTCCTTGAGATCCGGCTTCTCGGCCCGTTCGAGGTTCTCGCGGGCGGGACGCCCGCGGACGTGGGCGGCTCGAAGCGTCAAGCGCTGCTGGCGATGCTTGCGCTCCGGAACGGCCGCGTCGTCGACGTCGACGGACTCGTCGACGGCCTGTGGGGCGAGGAGCTTCCGGCCGCCCCGCGGAACGCGCTCCATCATCACATCGCCCGTCTCCGCGCCGCGCTGGGAGAGGGGTCGATCGTCGGCTCGGCCGACGGGTACGCCCTCGAGGATGCGCGCGTCGACGCTGTGCGGTTCGAGGAGCTGCTCGCGGAGACGCGTTCGGCGCTGCGCGACGGCGACGTCCCTGCCGCGGCGGACGCGGTCGCGTCGGCGCTGGCCCTCTGGCGCGGGCCGGCGCTGCAGGGTCTGACCGGCGACGGCGTGGTTCAGCGCCGAGGCACGCCGGCTCGAGACGCTGCACGTCGACGCGCTCGAGGAGGACTTCGAGGTCAGGCTCGCGCTCGGGGAGCATCGCGAGCTCACGCCGGCGCTCCGTTCGGCGCTCGCGGACAACCCCTTCCGCGAGCGGCTCTGGGGGCAGCTGATGCTGGCGCTCTACCGCAGCGGCCGCCAGGCGGACGCGCTCGAGACGTTCCAGGAGGCCCGGCGCGTGCTCGCCGACGAGCTGGGGCTCGAGCCGGGGCCGGAGCTCCGGCGGCTCCAGGAGGCGATCCTCGCGCACGACCCGGCGATCGCCGCCGTCCCCGTCGACCGCAGGCGCCGCGGCAATCTCCCCGCGCCTTCGACGTCGTTCGTCGGGCGCGAGGACGAGCTCGCCCAGGTCGCGGGCGTTCTGCACGAGCACCGCCTCGTGACGCTCACCGGCGCGCCCGGCGTCGGCAAGAGCCGGCTCGCGGTCGAGGCGGCGCGTTCCCTCGAGGCCGAGTTCCCGGACGGCATCTGGCTCGTCGACTTCGCGCGGGCGGGCGGCGCGGACGACGCCGTCCGCCTCCTCGCACACGCCGTCGACGTTCGCGGCTCCGATCCGCTCGCGCGCGTGACTTCACGGCTTCGCCACGCAGCGGCTCTCCTCGTTCTCGACGCGTGCGAGCACGTGCTCGACGAGGCAGCGCGGATCGCGTCGACGGTCCTCGCGGAGTGTCCCCAGGCCCGGATCCTGGCGACGAGCCGCGAGGCGCTCCACGTCGCGAGCGAGGTGAGACTCCCCGTGGCGCCGCTCGAGGCCGCGGCCGTCGAGCTCTTCCTCGAGCGTGCGCGCGCGGCACGACCCGGATTCGAGCCCGACGCCGAGGCCGTCGCGCTCGCTGCCGAGATCGTCCGGCGCGTCGACGGATTGCCGCTGGCGATCGAGCTCGCCGCCGCGCGCGTGAACGTGCTCGGTCTCGCGGAGCTCGTCTCCATCCTCGAGCGGCGCGCGGCGCTCCTGCGTGACAGCCCGGCCTCGGACCCGGCCCGCACCGCGCTGCAAGGGCTCGTGGAATGGAGCTACGACCTCTTGCACGGGGACGAGAAGACGCTGCTCCAGCAGCTGGCCGTCCACCGCGGCGGCGCGTCCCTGCCGTCGCTCGTCGCGCTCGCAGCGAGGCACGGCCTCAACGAGGCGACCGTCGCGTATCTCGTTGCAGCGCTGGTCGACAAGTCGATCGTGTCGGCCTCGTTCACCGGCGGCGCCGCCCGCTACGACATGCTCGACACGGTCCGCGAGTACGTGCTCGAGCGTCTCGCCGAGAGCGGCGGGCTCGCCGCCGCTCGCGGCGCGCACGCCGAATACTTCGCGGCACTCGCCGACGAGGCGCGCGTCGAGCTGCGCGGGCCCGAATGGCTGCGCTGGGAACGCCGCCTCGAGCTGGAGAACGACAATCTCTGGGCTGCGCTGGCATACGCTCGCGACGCGCCCGACCCTGCCGTCGCGGTTCGGCTCGGCACGTTGGGGTGGTACTTCGCGCTGGCCGACCGCGTCTCCGAGGGACGGCGCTTCCTCGAGCTCGCCCTCTCTGCCACGGACGATGACGCTCCGGTCGAATTGCGGATCGAGCAGCTCGCCGACCTCTGCTACATCGCAACCGAAGAGTTCGATCTCGGCCCCGCGCTCGTGGCCGGTGAACGCGCGGTCTCGCTTGCCGCGACCGCTGCGGCACCATGGCAGCGCGGCTTCGCGCAACTGATGCTCGCGCTCGCCCTCGGGCAATCGGGCGACGTCGAACGCGCTGCCACGATGGCGGACGACGCGAGCCGCCGCGTTCGAGGCGGCTGGAGACGACTGGGGCATCGCAGCGAGCAGCCTCATTCGCGCAATCGGTGCGGCGCACGCCGGCGACGTCTCTACCGTCACCGCGACGGCCTCGGTCGCCCGCCGTCACTCGGACGCGGTCGGATACGACGCGTTTCGCGCCCCGGTGCTGCTGCTCGAAGCGTGGGCGGCCGAGGGACGCGGGGAAGACGCGGCCGCGGTGGATGCGTACCGGCGCGCGTTCGAGCTCGCCGGGCGAATCGGGTTCGGCGACCACGCGGCGTTCGCTCTCGCCGGACTCGGAGCGATCGCTCTCGCGAACGGCGATCTGCGCAAGGCCGAGGAGCTCCAGCGGCAGGCGCTTGCGACAGCCGAGGCAGCCCAAGCGCCGTTGGTCGCGGCCCAGGCACGTGTCCAGCTCGCCCGGATTGCCGCGGCGTCCGGAAACACTGACGAAGCCGATCGCCTGTACCGCGAGGTCCTCGAGTGGTCGACGATGCAACGGCCGCACCAGGCGCGCGAGAGCCTCTTCGTCGCGCTCGCCGGCAACCCGGCCACGGCAGCAGAGCGCGGGCTCGCCGAGATCGCCGAGCCCCGCCCCGACACCGCGCTCACCTAGAGCTGGCAGAAGCGCCGCCGCGCCTGGCAGAGCGTTGGCATCGGCGCTGACGAGCCTTCGTGGCGTCAGAAAACAGACCCAACAGGAGGCTCGAACATGAGCACAACCACGATCGAGGACCCGATTGAGGACGCCCGCCGCCGGATCGACCGGCTGCAGGCATTCGCGCAGATTGGTGCCGCTGCGGATAGCTCACGGATCCGGCGGCACCTCGACGCGCTGCACCGGGAGGAGGCATCCGTCCTGGCCGCGGCCCGCGAGGCCCCCGACGAGGTCGAGGAGAAGCTCGGGCAGCTGAGGACGAGGCTCGCGGTCGCCGAGAACTCGCTGGTCGCAGACGTCTCCGACGAGTGGACGACGTTCGCGGCCGCCGTCGAGGACGAGCTCCGCAGCTGGGACACCTACCTCGAGCGGCTGCAGGCGACGGCCGCGGCGAAGGCCGGGAATGCGCGCGAGCGGGCCGAGGCGGCGATTGCCGACGTCCGCACCCAGCGGATCGCGGTCTACGACCGCCTCGCGCAGGCGCGCGCGGACGTCAACGGCGCCTGGCACGAGCAGAGGAACCAGGTCAGCGCGGCTCGCGACGAGCTCGAACAGAAGGCCGCCGAACTGTCGGCCGCAGCTTCAACTGAAGGGAGCGAGATGCAGACGATCGACCCGGCCTGGTGACCGCACTCATCGCGATGTGCGTCGGGGCGCTGATGGTCCAGCGGGCGTCGCCAAGCGCCAGCTCGCGTGGCGGCCGCATGAAAGGAGGAGGCGCCAGAACGACCGGCGCTACGCGTGCGCGTCGCGCCGGCCTCGACCCCCGACGGCTCTCGCACCCCCGGCTCGAGCCGAACCCGGCACTCGTCCAGCAGGCCAAAGAGCGAGCGCAGAGCGTCGAGAACCGAATCGCGGATCGGATCACCGCGTTCGCCGGGTCGATGCGGTTCGTCTACATCCACATTGCCTGGTTCAGCTGCTGGATCGGGTTCGGCGTCGAGCACTACCCCTACGGCCTGCTGACGATGATCGTCTCGCTCGAGGCGATCTTCCTCTCGACCTTCGTGATGATCAGCCAGAACCGGGCCGACGCGAAGCGGCAGGCGATCGCCGACCAGCAATGGCAGACCGTCAAGAAAGAGGACAGGCAAAACGAAGAGCTGCTCGAGCTCTCGCGTCAGATCCTGGACCTCACGAAGGCGATTCACGCAGAAACGCCTTCGCGACCGGCAGCGTAAAGAGAGCGACTCTCCGCAACCGGGCGCGTGCGTCTCGCAGCCTCGATTCGCTGAAGGCGCTGGAGCGCGTGACATCGCCTGACGCCGCCGGCGTCTGCCGTCGGAGGCGCTGCACTCTTGCCGAGGACGACTGACTCGCGAACAGCTGCTGGCAGCACGGACGGTGGCGGTGGCAGCGGTCTGGCATCGACGCCGTGCAGGTTTCGCGGCGCAAACGTCAGCCCCGAAATGGGAGGTAGGAGATGGAAACGTTGTTCGACCGCGCCGCGAAGATCTCGCGGACGCAGGTCACGAAGATGCGGTGGGTGCTCGGCCTGCACGGCCTGGCGTCCGTCGTGTTCGGCGTGATGATTCTCGCCTGGCCCGGCATCAGCGTCTACGCGCTCACGATCCTGTTCGGCGCCTACACGCTCGCGACGGGCATCCTCGAGTTCGGCACTGCGTTCACCGCGCAGGGGAAGGAGGAGCGCGCGTGGCTGATCCTGAGGGGCCTTCTCGGGATCACCGTCGGCGTGCTGGTCTTCGCCTGGCCCGACATCTCGGCGCTCGCGCTCCTGTACGTGATCGGCGCGTATGCCGTTGCGTTCGGGATCCTGTGCGTCGGCGCGTCGTTCCGGCTTCCACTGGACGGTCGCGACACGGCGTTGATGATCCTGACGGGCCTCGTCGCGATCGTCTTCGGGATCGTGATCTTCGCGGAGCCGGGCGCAGGTGCGCTCGCCGTGCTCGGACTGATCGCGGCCTTCGCGCTTGTCACCGGGATCAGCGAGCTCGTCGTCTCGATCGCCGGCGAGAAGCTGCTCGAGCGGAAGGTGAA
>CAVVIL010000019.1:0-694158 GCA_963748255.1 uncultured Actinomycetes bacterium
GGCGCCCCGATGAACGAGAGCCCCGCTCAGGCGGGGTTTTTGTTTTCAGATACGGGAACGATGCAGGCTCTAGGGTCACCTCAGGGTCACCAAACCCGGTCCAAGCGCCGCTCGAGGCCGGGTGAATGTGGACTAGGGGACATGTGTCGCGGGACCGGAGAACGGCCCACAGGGGCGCTGGTGGCGACGACGTACAAACCGTGGTGCTCACCGCATCGTCTCTGGCGATGGGCCGCCGCTAGTCTCGCGGTGTGCCCGAGTTCAGCTGGCGACCAGCCAACGAGGCGACGAGCGAGGATCTAGAGGCGGTGTTCGACACCGGCGGCGCTCGTAAGTGTCGCTGCCAGGCGCTCAAGGTCCCGGGCTGGATCTGGCGCGACACCACTCAGGAGGAGCGCGACGCGGCGCTGCTGGAGCAGACCGGCTGCGGCACGAGCGGCCCGACGTCCGGCCTCCTCGGGTACGTCGACGGCGAGCCGGCCGGCTGGGTCGCCGTCGAGCCGCGGGAGAACTACCCGAGGATCTGGGCGCGACAGAAGGCGTGGATGCGGATGGACCCTGAGCTCGAGGGCGTCTGGTCGGTCACCTGCTTCGTCGTGCGGAAGGGCTTCCGTCGACAGGGACTGATGTACGAGCTCGCCGCAGCAACCGTCGAGTACGGCCGGCAGGTCGGTGCTCGCGTGCTAGAGGGCTATCCGACCGAGCCGACGCCGGGGAAGACCGTGATCTGGGACGAGGCGTCGGTCGGGCTGCTCCAGGTCTTCATCGACGCCGGCTACGAGGTCGAGGCGTCGCCCACCCTGCGCCGAAGGGTGGTCCGACACCGACTCGGCGCAACGCCCTGACGCTCGAAAGGATCGAGCGGTGCGGACTCGAGCCGGGAAGTGCCCCACTCACACCGCGCCCGATAGCCGGAATCCTGAACTGCGAGGAGACGAGCTCCGCGGCCATCCCATTGCTGTCGTCCACGGACGTCCGTTCGTCGCCTGCGGCCGTCGCGCCCGTCACCGGCGCAACCTCGGGAGACTCCTCGAGGATGCGGGCGATCCGCTCAGCGTCCTCCTGCTGCTCTTGGTCGCGGTCGAACCTGGGAGGGGCGGGCCACGACCGGAGCGTAGAACCCAACGGCCGCGCTGTCTAGATTTCGTAGAGCGTCTGTCCGGCTTTTGCTCTAGGATGCCCGCGATCGTCCATCGCCGGCCCGTCACCGCCCGCCACCAAGCCGAAGATGCCGAACTGCGCCGCCGTCTCGACTGGCTCGAGCAGCACGGCATCCGTCCCGACATGGAGACGGTCATCGAGAACATGCAGGCCGAACTCGGCCACCCCAGCATCGACCGCACCTTGGCACGACACATCCGACGGCACGCAGCATGACCCCGTGCGGCGGCCAGATTCTGGGGTGCGCTGATGGCCGACTGTCGCGTGCGTGCCTGGGAACCGCCGCCCGCGGCTCCACTTCGGTCGGACATGGCGTTATGCGGCAATTGGTTGCTGGTCAGGGCGGGGTTACCTGACCGAACTCGCTCCGTCACTGGAAGCGTCGAGATTGAGCTTGAGTTGTGACTTTGTCGATAGGGCCACACGACGGCCGGCTTCGACCGCATCTCGAAGAGTGCCGTACGAAAGTGTCGCGCTGCTTGGCCCCTCAGTCGAGACGACCCAGTCATGCTCGACCTGAGCCACGCAGACGTCCCCGTCGGCCATTCGATCCCCCTGAGTTTTCCCTGAGCCGCGGCCGGAGAGCCGCCGGACCAGAGTATCCGCTGACCGGGCCACGTGCCGTGTTCTGAGTTCGGGGTGGCCCCGTGAACCGGCGCCGATCACCAGCCGCCGGTGGCGTGAAGGAACGCCACAAACGAGGCACACCACAGCCAACTGGCCCGCACAGCCCAGGTTGACAACCAATGGTGTCTTGCGAACCTCAGGGCTGAGCTTCGCGGCCCATGCCATCGCAACAAACGAACCGAGTCCCAGGCTGAACGCAGCGAACACTCGCCCGGAGCTTCCGTCCCCGAACGGCGCTACGAACACAGTGGCGAGCAACACCGCGGCAACCACAAGCAGAGCGATGCTGAACCCGACGTCCCCACGCCAGCGAGTGGTCGTCGCTCATGTGCTGCACATCCTCACCGCCGTGTCGGATCCGCGCCACGTGTCCGAGGTCGCTGCGCTCGAGGAGGCCGCATGAGCTCTCTTGGCCCCCGGTTTTTTCAGGCGGAAACGGGCTGTGACCCCCGCAGTCGGAATTCTCTCCCTAATTGCCTAATTTGGAAACAAGTGGGAAGCGGAGGCCGTATCGTCGGCTTTGCAACTAGTCGCATCGCGCCAAGCGGCGGGCGCTAGCTCCCACCGTCGCGCTCGGTCTCCATGACTGCGCCCGCTGTCATCAGCGGATACTGCCGGGCCAGACATGGGACTTGGGCCACGTCGACGGCGACGGTCTCCGCTACGCGGGGCCGGAGCACCGGCACTCGCGTGACTGCCCCGAGGGCGGCAACCGTGCCACCGCCCGTCACCGCAAGGCGCGTGAGAAGCAGCTCGAACAAGAGCGGCCGAGGTCGCGAGACTGGTGAGGCACCGGGGCGGCGTAGACGGCGGGGCGGGCATCGGCCCTGTTGCGCGTGCGCGAATCCAGGGGAAGACGGGGACTGGCGGCGGCTCGAGGTTTGACCCAATCGTGTCACCGACGCCTCCGCCGCCCGCACCTACCGTGGCCCGTGCGAGTTCGGTGCCGGAGTCCCCGCGTCACATGGGGATCGTCGTCTGAGGGGGAAATTGGGCGGCGTCCCTGCGGAGTCGCCTGCGCTGGCTCGTGTTCCACGCGCGAGAGACACCGCCACTCCCCTGGCGGGTCTCTCGCGCAGCCCTACTCAGATTGGTGCCCTACCGGCAGGTTTCGTCCGCGAGCTTCTCGAACGAGGCCGTCACTTCACCAGTCGCGTTGATCGTGACGTGGCTAATGAGACGAAACACCCAGTTGTTGGCCTGCCCAGGCGTGGTCATGATGAATCGGTTGACGACCGTGGTGACGGTTCGTTCGCCTTCAACGCTTGCGGTGACCTGTTCGTTGTCGGCTTCGCTGCCTCTGTAGAGAGCTCCGCTCGTCCGTCCGACACCATGGAGGCTGAAGTTCAGATGAAACGTGTCTGAGGCGTTGTTGGGATTGACGGTTCCATTGATGACGATGTGGATCTTCACGTCGGAGTCGACAAATTCGTCCGTGCACGGGTTGAAGTCGGTGGACGGCTGGCTGAATCTGAGGTTCAACTGGTTGGCCGCTTGCGCGACACCCGCGCCCATGAGGACGAGTAGCGCGACGCTGAGTACGCCCAACGTTCGCCGCATGATTACCCCCATTGTCCATACGGCCAGACGCCGCGCTGGCCGTGAGTCCGGCGATTGTGACGCCGGACACAATCCTGGTCAAGGCTCTCAACGGCTCTATGGAGATAGATGCGCGGAAGCGGCAACTTGCGCCGACGTGCGACGAGATCGCGACCCGACAGATGGGTGGCGGGTGAGGATCTGACCCGCAGACCGGCGGTTGTTGCACGGGAAGACCGATGACATGGTTCGTGGGTCATGCGTGTCGTTGCAGTCTCCGCGGTGGTGGTTCTGTGTGTGGCTTCGCTCGCGGCGGGGTGTGCCGACTCCGAGCAGGGGATGGACGGAGCTGATGCAACGAAGCGTCTGGCGGTCGAGGATCTGCGGCCGCTGGTCACGCTGTCGCCAAACGCGACCGGCTGGCGCTGGGACGTGGAACCTCAGACTCATCTCCGGACGCCCGCGCCGCTGGGACTTGACGAGTCTGAGCCCAGCTATGCGATCCAAAAGACTCTCTTCGACGCCTACGTGGACGCAGGACTCGTAACGGCCGCAATGAGCAGCTGGTTTGACACTGCGAACATGCAGAAGGCGTCCTCGTTCGCCTACCTGGTCGCCACACCCGAAACGGCAAGGACCGCACTGGACGCCGAGAACGAGTTCGCCCACCACTGGTTCCCGCGAGTTCGAACACCAGGAGATCCACGAGATCGAAGCCGGCGGGATCGGCGAGCAACGCTGGGCGGTGCGCGGCGGAACAGACGACGCTGGTTTCGTCGAGATCGGCTGGAGGCGGGCGAACGCCGTCCTCGCTGTCTATGTCACCTGTCGCCCGTGCCAGTCCGACCTTGCGGACGCCGCCCGCCGCTGGGCGCAGAAGATCGACGACGCGGCACGTGCCGCCGCCGACTGACCGACGAGCTAGAGGCCTTCGCGCCCGGTGCGGCGCGGAGGTGTTCGGTCACGCCATGAGATCGAGCAGACGCTCGACGCGATCGCCCGGCACCGAGGGCTGGCGTATACGGCCGAGATGATCCCTGCCTGCGGGAAACGGTTTCGCGTGAACGAGCGAATCGAGCGCCTGATCGACGAGCGGAACGGCCGCATGCTCGAGTTGAAGAACGACTGCATCACGCTCGAGAATTTCATCTGCAAGGGCGATCACACGCGCGGGGCGTGGTTTTGTCCCCCGAGAGGCGTACCCGTCTTGGCGCGAAGCATGGCTCAAGCGCGTCGGCGAGACACCCACCGCCGCAGAGCAAGGCTGACGAACGGAGCGGGGTCCGTAGCCCGCTGCAACGAATCCCTGCGGCCCCGCTGCTCGACACGCTTCGCGCTCGCGACGTCCGGCCTGCGACGTGCGCGATGGACAAGGGTTACGACAACGTCTGGGTGTTCGCTGTGACGCAGGAGCGGGGCGTCGTTCCGATCATCTGTCAACGCAAGGGCGCGCGAGCGCGCCGCGGGGTCCGCCTACGCTGAGCTACGTCGTGTCTGTTCTCTGTGGCGGCGTCGAGGCGAGGCCGTAGATGACAAGCACGGCGAGTGTGATCATCGCTGCGGAGAACCAGGGGGCGATGCCGATGATCAGGAAGCTGTTCACGATGACGAGGATCGCCCAGGTGTAGGCGATGACACGACCGAACTCACCGCCGCTAACCAGCGAGAACGCGGCCCAGATCGCGAGCGCTGCGATCCCGAGATCCCAGAGTCCCCAGAGCCACATGTTGTCCCCGAACAGACCGAGGGTGAGGTCGTTCACCTTGTGGCTGTCGACGAGGTAGCTGATGCCCGAGATGACTCTGAGCGCGCCGACCGCGAACATCACGATCGCCGCCAGCATGATCCAGCCCGTCCGGCTGGCGTAGGCCTGCACCGATGACACCGCTGCCTCCCTTGCCGTGGAGCGGCGAGCCTAACACCGTCTAGCCGAGAAACCTCGCCGCCTGGCGTGAAGCTGGGCTGACTGTTCGCGCCGGTCGCGGCGGCGCGATGTCGCCGCGCGGTTGGTGCACGACCCCGTCTCAGGCCACGCTAGGCGTCCGCGGCGGGACGACCTAAGGTGCTGGCAGGGAGACATGACGAGCATCAACACGATCACGACCGCTCCGCAGTTGGCCGACTACCTCGGCATCGACGCGAAGAAGCTGCGGGGCTGGCTAAGGAAGGACTTCCCCACCCACGCGCCCGGCCAGGGCGCCGAGTGGTCATTGACACCCGAGATGAATCGGCGGATGGCCGAGCGTGCGGCGGCCACGAAGAAGCCCTAGCCCGAGACCGTAGTCCTGGCGCGGCCCGACGTCGGCACCACCGCGGCGTTGTCGAGCACGTCGAGCACCCAGATCACCACGGGCTTCCCCTCAAACCGGGCGCGTCGCTCCCACGCCTACAGCCGATCAGTGCCCAATCAACGCCCAGACGCCCTCGGAGGGGACGAAGCGATGCGCCCTCAGCGGCTCGTCTTTTTCGCGTCTCGCAGAAACTGGACACGGACGACCCGGTAGTCGGCCCCGCTCTCGATGACCGTCACCCGATACCAGCGGTGCGCCAGTAGCGCGATGACCAACGCCCAGAAGAGCACGAAGCCGTAGAGCGCAAGCGCCCACGCACCATCCTCCACCGCCAGAGCGATGGGGAGGACGGCCACGAACATGAGCCCCAGGTACATGAGCGGGACTGCTAGCCACGGCTGTAGCGGGCGGCGCACTCTTGCACGGCCCGTCTCGCTCGAACCTCTCTTGTCGGCCGGGAACGACACGTGTGGTGGAGCGTAACGGCGTCATGCCCTGTGGTCGTGTCGGGGACGGCCGCTCGGGATATCTCCACGCGTCGGCCCTGAGTGCCCAAACGACAGGCTGTCAGCTGCGGGCGTTGCCGGCTTCGACGACGTCGCTGCCGAGCGTCCAGCGTCCGCCCTCCTTGCGAAAGCGGAGCTCGAGCTCGCTCACCCCGCGGAAGCGCGGGTGGCCGCGGACGAGGTACAGCCAGCCCACGGTCTTGCGTCCCAGCGCCTTGTCCCGGTTCGTCTCGTAGAGACCGAGAACCATGCCGACCCGGTATGTGCAGCGGCCCGCGCACGGATGCGTGGCACGTGCGAGCGCCGCGCGGCAGTGCGCGAGGCTCCCGTGCACCCGCCTCACCGCCCGTAAGGACTGCAGGCCGCAGAGCGTCTCGAGCCGGCCCGCGCGAAACGCGGCGACGGCTGCCTGCGCGAGCGGCTGGAGCTGCCGACGCTCCGCGTCCGTCACCGCGACGTACCCGGGCCGGTCGACCGCCGACGCGGGCGGCGTGACGAAGATCGCGGCGGTCGCGACCATGAGCAGCAGCGGAACGACACGGCGCGGCACTCGTCGCACCGTAATCCGATCGTCGCGGGTGCTCAACCTCGGCTCCGCGCACACTGACCTGTACGTCCGCGGCTCGACAGCGTAGACTCGAGCGGTGAGCCTCGCCCCCCACGAGCCCGCCGCGCCTGCCGGCCAGCGGGCCGCGCTCATCCTGGCAGCCTCGAAGCAGCGAGCGGCCGAGATCGAAACCCTCCTCGAGCAGATCCGTCAGTGCTCCGGCCACCAGGTCGCCGCCGGCGCTCGTGCAGGGATCCCGCGGTCGTCTCGGGACGTCGGCGACGTCACCGAGATCGAGGGCGTGGACGCCCCCGCGGCTGTCGGCTGTCGGCCGTAGATCGGCTTCCGGCGGCTCCCGCTAGCGACGGCCCGTCGGGCCGATCGCATCGTTCTCGACGCGCGTCACGAGTCGATCTCTTCGTAGGGCTAGGAAGTAAGCCGAACTCGACTCCGAGAGAGCGCCGGAACCCCAGCAGCCATGCCACTTCGCGCTTCTGGCCGCCAGCGCCCGTCAAACCCGTAAAGCAGTCTGGAGGGACTGGATGTCGAGTTCGAGTCTCCGCGCCCCGGACCGAGACACATCCGTGTGAGGCTCGTCTACGCCGGGCCGAACGTGTACCAACTCCAGACCGCCAGCGCCAGACTGACGGACACCGACCAGATCCCGAGAGCAGCGAGCACGATGGTGAAGCCTGGACGCCATCTGACGGTCTTCAGATAGGCGACCCCACACGCGCCCGCAAGCGTCATTGCTGGCACGAAGTCCGCGAGATACCGCTGGGTCGCGCCGAGGTACATGCATGTCGCCAGCGGTGCAGCACATGAGGCGAGTATCAGCCAACGCCGCTCCCACGCGGCAGCCGCGATTCCCACGAGTGAGAGCAGCAGCAGAAGAGGCATGGAGACCGTGATGCTCGGCATCCGGTCCGTCGCGAGATAGCCGTCAACGCCGATCAACCTCACAGGCGCGTCCTTCGGATCCGGCGCCTCGAGCCACGGAAAATGATCCACGAAGGCCAAGAGGTCGGGACGGAAGTAGTGAACGACATTGGTTGGAATGAACTTCGGATGGGTCGAGCCCTCGCGGACCAAGTCGAGACACCGGGGGTCCTGTGCGCAGAGGACGAGATGGTCTTGGGGCGGGTACAGCTGGCCGAACTTCCACAGCATGAAGGCGCTCTACGTGCCGACCGCAGCCACAGCCGCGCCGGCGAACACCCACCACAGGCGACGACGGACGGCGACGACGGCGACGACTGCAAGCGCACCGATCCCTGCCGTCGGGCGCGCTGCAAACGCCAGAGTCGTGGCCGAGATCGCGACGATCGCCCAAGGCGTCGAGGGCGACTCGAGCAGATGGAGCGTTGCGAGGATCGTTACGAGCGCGAACGCCGCGCCTCAGAGCACGGCTTCCTCGTACACCAGGGCGCGAGCCGAGAGCGGCATGAGTGCCGAGCCGGCAAGCGCAACGAACGTGAACCCGGCCGCGAGCCATCCCTCCAGGCCCACCATCGACGCGATGCCGGCAATCGCGAGCCCGGCCAGGAGGAAGGCGGCAGTCATGTACAGAGGAGCCAGGAACGGTTGGCTCAACGGGTCGGGGCCGAGGTGAACAGCATCACAGGCAGACGAAGGAGAGCCGGCGTTGGGCCGAAATAGCCGTAGAACTTTCCGTCGATCACGATCCCGTCGGGATCGATCGCGCGAGGCGGCACATCGATATGGCCATGAAGGATCGATTCCGCCTGGTTCTCGTAGAACCGTGACTGCTGAGGCTGTTCAGTCCAGGGCCTGAAGCCCCGTGTGACAACGATCGCGAAGATCGCCGTCGGGATCCCGAGTGCGACGATCCATCGAGCCCATCTCGTGTCACGCCCGTGACGTGTCGGCGCGGGCGCCTCTCCGATCATCGGACGCTCCGTCACGCCTGTTCTGGGTACGGGCTCCGAGTAACGACGACGACTTTGGGATGCGAGCCGTCAGAGGTCATGAGGGCGATACTGGCGACCCGAGCGCTCGGCCGCCCAGACTAGCGCGCTGACGAGGTGCGCCACGCCCACGGAGAGTGCCGGCAACATCCTCGCCGCGGGCTCTGACGAGCCTGGCCTCCTGGGGTACGGTCGCGCGGTGCGCGACGCGATCCTTCGACCGCCTGCTGCTGATCCCGAAGGTGTGACCGGCGCCGCGCGGACGAAGCCGACGAGGTGAGCGCCGCCGAACGGAGCCGGCGGCACCTCGTGCGGAAGTACGTCCCGATCGTCGGCTGGCTGCCCGCGTACGAGCGCCGATCACTGCTGCCCGACGCAGTGGCGGGGTTGTCCGTGTGGGCGCTGCTCGTACCGCAGAGCCTGGCCTACGCGACGATCGTCGGCGTCCCGGTGCAGTACGGCCTCTACACGGCCTTTGCGGCGCTGCTCGTGTATCCGCTGTTCGGGACGTCGAGGCATCTCATCGTCGGACCGAGCGCAACGGTCGGGGCGGTCTCGGCGGCCGTCGTCGCCCCGCTGATCGGGACGGCCGCGCTCGGAACGGACGAGGCCGCGACCTATGCGGCGGCCCTCGCGCTCGCCACCGCCTTCGTCTACCTCGCGCTCGGCTTGCTGCGGATGGGCTGGATCTCGACCTTCCTCTCGAAGGCGGTGATGTCGGGCTTCATCCTCGGTTTCGCCGTCGGCATCGTCATCAACCAGACTCACTCCCTGCTCGGCGTCCCCGGGGTCGACGGCTCGTACGTGGAGCAGCTCTGGGGAACGATCGAGGCGATTCCGGAGACGAGCGGCTCGACGCTCGCTGTCGGTGCGGCGTCGCTCGCGGCGCTGCTCGTGATGCGGTACGTCTCTCCGAAGCTGCCCCGGGCGTTGATCGTGGTGACGCTCTCGATCATCGCGGTCGAGACGCTCGACCTCGCGGATCACGGCGTCGCGATCACGGGCGATGTCCCGACCGGCCTGTTCGCGATCGGCCTGCCGGGGATCGAGTGGGGTGACGTCGGGGAGCTGCTGATCGGAGCGCTGGCGGTGGTCTTCGTCGGCTATTCGGAGACGCTCGCCGCGGCGCGCACCGTCGCGCGCAAGTACCGCTACGAGCTCGACACGAACCAGGAGCTCGTCGCGCAGGGCATGGCGAACGGCACCGCCGGGCTGATCGGCGGATTCGTCGTGGACGGGAGCCTGTCGAAGACCTCGGTGGCCGACGCTGCGGGCCAGAAGACCGAGGTGGCATCACTGATCAACGCGGCGTTCGTCCTCGCCACGATGCTCTTCCTGGCGACGCTGTTCGAGAGCCTGCCGGCCGCGACGCTCGGCGCGATCGTCATCGACGCGATGGTCGGCCTCATCACGCTGGACGCGCTCCAGCGCTACTACCGGGTCAATCGGGTCGACTGGCTGTTCTTCGTCGGCGCGGGGCTCGGGATCCTCGTCCTCGGGATCATGGCAGGGATCCTCATCGGGGTGGTCCTCTCGCTCGTGATGCTGATCGCGCGCTCCTCGCGCACCAACATCAGGCGCCTCTATCGCGACCCCACCTCGGGCGGCTACCACGACGTCTCGCGGCACGAGGGACTGGAGCCGATTCCGGGGATCGTCATCGCGCGAGTCGACGGTCCGCTCTTCTTCGCCGACGCCGATCGGTTCCGTGAGCGACTGCACGAGCTCGTCCTGGAGGAGGAGGCGCCGACGTGCGTCGTCGTCGACGCCGAGGCGGTTCACTTGACGGACACCGACGGCGCGGACATGCTGATCCAGGTCGAGGAGGAGCTGCGCTCGCAGGGGGTGGCACTTGCGCTCGCCCGAGTCCATCCGCCCGTCCTCGCCCTCTGGGAACGCGCCGGGGCAATCGACGTGATCGGCAAGGGCAGGGTCTTCGACACGGTGCGCGAGGCGGTTCAGACCCTCTCCGCCGGCCGTCCCGAAGCGCAGCGGGAGCGTGGGAGAGGAGCACGACCGTGACGGACGTCGACGAGAATCCCAAGGAGCCGGGTTCGAGCGCCGGAGTCCGACGAGGCCGCGACGCACGTCCTCTACGAGCCGGATCCGCAGGGCAAGAGCTCGCCGCGGCCGACGGAGGTTCCGCATTTCACGCCTGCCGCGCGGGCTGCCCGTGGCAGGGCCGCGCGCAGCGAGCTGCCGCGCTCGGTGCACGGGACCTGGGAGCCGGCGCCGACGCGTCGTGATCCCGTCGACCTGCTCGAGGAGCAGGCGCAGTCGCGGCTCCCCGAGCTCGGCCCGATCCGGTACGGGCGGATGCTCGCGTCGCCGTTCACGTTCTTCCGCGGTGGCGCCTACCTGATGGCGGCCGACCTTGCGAACGGACCGCGGACGGGGTTGCACGCCCAGCTGTGCGGCGACGCCCATCTCTCGAACTTCGGGATCTTCGCCGCGACGGACCGGCGGCGCGTCTTCAGCATCAACGATTTCGACGAGACGCTTCCCGGCCCGTTCGAGTGGGATGTGAAGCGGCTCGCTGCGAGCGTCGTGGTTCTGGGCCGGGATCGAGGGTTCAGCGAGGCGGAGCGCCGCTCGGTCGTGACGGCAGCGGTCGGCGAGTACCGCGAGGCGATGGCTCGCTTCGCCCGGATGCGCAACGTCGACGTCTGGTACACGCGGCTCGACCTCGCGGGCATCCAGGAGCGCTTCCGGGCGGCGACGTCGGGGCAAGCAGATGAAGCGCCTCAAGAGGAGCGTCGTCGACGTGCGAACGAAGGACAGCCTGCGCGCGCTCTCCAAGCTCTGCCGGACCGTCGACGGCGAACTGCGGATCGTCGGCAACCCTCCGCTCGTCACGCCGATCGAGGACGTGCTGCCGGGTGCCGAAGCGCAGCACCTCGAGGATGTCGTGCGACGCATGATCCGCACCTACCGGCGCACGCTGCCACGAGACCGCCGCAACCTCCTCGAGAGCTACCGATACGTGCACGCGGCGCGAAAGGTCGTCGGCGTCGGAAGCGTCGGAGCCCGCACCTGGATCCTGCTCATGGTCGGCCGCGACGACCGAGACCCGCTCTTCCTCCAGTTCAAGGAGGCGCAGAGGTCTGTGCTCGAGCCCTTTCTCGGACGGAGCCAGTACGCCCAGCACGGACAGCGCGTCGTCGAGGGGCAGCGGATGATGCAGGCGGCGCCGGACATCCTGCTCGGCTGGGAGCGGATCTCGACGATCGACGGCGAGGAGAGGGACTTCTACATCCGGCAGCTCTGGAACGCGAAGGGGTCCGCCGACGTCGAGCTGATGGATCCGACCACCCTTGCGGCGTATGCGCGGATCTGCGGCTGGACGCTCGCGCGGGCCCACGCGCGCTCGGGCGACAGGGTCGCCATCTCGGCCTATCTCGGCAAGAACTCGAGCTTCGATCGCGCGATGGCCTCCTTCGGAGAGGCGTACGGCGACCAGAACGAACGGGACTACCGCGCTCTGAAGGACGCCGTGGCGGCGGGCCGCGTCGCGGCGCAGGAAGGCGTCTGACCCTCCGCGTACCCGGGCCGGGAGAGGTAGGCGCCGCGGGCATCAACATGACGACACTCGGCGTCCCAGCCAGGGGGGAGGTACGCGCCAGGACGCCGCCGCACCGGAGGGATCGCCAGCGCCCGCGGCGCCTCCTGAGGGCGACCATCCCACAGGCCCGGGTCGAGTGCAACACGTCCGGCGCTCGAGGGCTGGGCTCGCGATGCACCGGTCCGACTCGGTCCGGTGAGGATTCGGTTGCGTGGTGGCCGTGCAGTCATCCGACGCACGCGATCACGGCGAGAGGGGCGTATTGTCGAGGGGGTCCGCGGCTCGACAGAGGGGGCGGAGGCTGAGCCGACACCCGGAGAGGAGTCACAGGATGAGTGACCGGCCAAACATCGTTCTGGTGCACGGCGCGTGGGCCGATGGGTCCTGCTGGAGCGGGGTGATCGAACGCCTCCAAGCCGACGGATTCAATGTTCGAGCACCACAGTTTCCGGAGAGCTCGCTGGACGCCGACGTCGCTCGGCTTCGCCAGGTGCTCGAGCTCCAGGAAGGCCCGACCATCGTCGTCGCACACTCGTACGGAGGCCAGATCATCACCGCCGGCGCGGACGCGCCGAACGTCGTGGGCCTCGTCTACGTCGCTGGGTTCGCTCTCGACGAGGGCGAATCGGTCGGTGCGCTCCTGGCGGACGCGCCGCCCTCGCCCGCGCTTGCGAACATGATCACGGACGAGCACGGCTTCGCCTGGCTTGCGGAAGACGACTTCCTCAAGCATTTCGCGGCCGACGTCGAGCCGACACGGGCACGGGTGATGTACGCGGTGCAGCAGCCCCTCACGTTGTCCGTGTTCAACGACGTGATGGGTCCCCCGGCGTGGAAGTCGCATCCCACCTGGTACCTCGTCGCCGAGCACGACGAGGTCATCCCGCCGGACGCTCAGCGGCTCTTCGCCGGGCGCATGGGTGCGACCACGACCGAGCTTGCCTCGAGCCATGTCGCGATGGTCTCGCACCCCGCCGAGGTCGCCGCACTGATCGAGACGGCCGCCGCGACAGTCGGAGCAGCCGTAACGACCTGACCACGACGACCCGCTGCGTGCCGCAGGTCTCGACGGTCTGCGGCACGCGGCGAGTCGGGTGCTCCCGCGATCCGCTGGGCGATCGCTCGCCCGATGTCGAACGTCTCGTGCATGTCGTACCCGGCGGGATTCGCGGAGGCGCCGGCGTGGAATCACTTGCTCATGCGCATTCCGTGGCGGCGAGACCCGCGCGACCTGGTCGACCTCGTCGAGAGCCTCCCTGCGGATTCCGTGGCGATCGACTGCGGGGCGAGCGTCGGCGACGTCACCGCGGCGCTCGCACGTCGATGCTCCCGGGTCGTCGCGTTCGAGCCGAACCCTGTCGCATACGGCCTCCTCGAGCGGCGCTTTCGGGGGAAACGGCACGTTCACGTCGAGCAGGCGGCGGTGGGCGCGGCGACGGGGACACGTCGGCTGTACCTCCACGTCGACCACGACGTCGATCCGGTCGGTGCTTCCCTCGGATCATCGCTGTACGCGTCCAAGCTCAACGTCTCGAGCGGACGCTGGGTCGACGTCCACGTGATCGATCTCGACGCGTTCCTCGGGACGTTCGACGCACCGGTCGACCTCCTCAAGCTCGACGTCGAGGGGGCGGAGGTGGAGATCCTCGAGCGCATGCTCGAGACGGGCCGCCTGGCGTCGATCGGCCGGGTCGTCGTCGAGATGCACGACGGCGTCGTACCGGAGATCTCCGAGCGCGGCGAGCGCCTGCGCACGGCGCTCGACGGCGAGGCGTACGCGCACGTGGCGCTCGATTGGCGCTGACACGATCGTCGATCGGTCCCGGCTCGAGCGCTGTGTAGGGTCGCCGAGTGACCGCCGAGCCGTACACCGTGGCGGCGATCGAGCAGGCGATCCGCGAGAGCTGGAGCCTCGACACCGCCGACGAGGACGACGGCTGGACGCCGGACAACCCGAGCCGCGGCCAGTGCGACATCACCTCGCTGGTCGTCCACGACTTCTTCGGCGGCGAGATCCTGGCCGCAGACGTCCACCGGGACGGGGAGCGGGTCGAGGCGCACATGTGGAATCGCCTCTCGTCCGGAATCGAGGTGGACCTCACGCGTGAGCAGTTCAGGAACGGCGAGGTGATCGGCGAGCCGATCGCTCGACCGCGGCCCGCGACGTTCGAGCCGACCCACCCGCGGTACCACCGCTACGAGCAGTACCTCGTCCTCTCGGCACGGGTGCGCGCACGGCTCGGCCTCGGTGCGTGACCTCGGCACGGCGGTCGCGCTGTCGTAGGATCGAGCCCCCGAACGAGAGGAGCGACCCATGGCCGTCGCATTCGTGCAGGAGTTCAGGAGCGAGGCCGGCGACACGAGCACGACGAACTACGACGCCGTCGTCGTCGAGCTCGGACTCGACAACGAGCCCGCCGAGGGACTCATCGTGCACACCGCCGGGTTCGATCACGACCGGGGCGTCTTCCGGATCGTCGACGTCTGGGAGACGCGGGAGGCGGGCCAGCGGTTCATGGACGAGCGGCTCATGCCGATCGTCGAGCGGCTCGCCGCGGAGGCAGGCGAGGGCGAGTTCAGCCCGCCGACCATCGAGTCCTGGTACGAGCTGCACGACGTCGTGCGCTAGACGTTCCGGCGGCTTCGGTGATCCCGGTCGCCCGCGAGGTTGTAGGGTCGGGCGGTCAATGGGCGACGGTCGGCATGGGTGAGGCGCGGCGCTGCCGGCAGCGGCGCGCGTCGACGCGTCGCAGGCCGCGTCACCGCATCGCGGTCGGCTACGCTCGGCCGCGAACGACCAGTATCCGTCGTGTTGTCCGTTCCTTTAGCGGGCGTAACCGGCGTACGTCCTGAGACCCCTGATCGCCCAACGCCGTAACCTCAGCCGAACCGCGGACACGAGGTGCACCTGCACCATTCCCGGTCGCCCGTCGAGGATGATGGCACCGATCCTCGCCGCGAGCGTGTTCGCTCGAACGAGTCCACGAGGTGTCGACAGGTTGGCCGTCTGATTGCCTCGGAACAGCGGCCTATTCACCCATCGACAGTCGTCGCGGCGAGTGCAAGCGGCTCAGCTAGCCGACGGCTGTGATCTTCGACTCGATACGGTCAAGACGCGCGTCGAGTTCGGCGATCGCTTGTCGTGTCTCGACCAGCGCGGCGCGAATTGTCTCGGCGTTGCGCTCATCGTGCGCGTGCTGAACCGCCTGAGCCTTTGCGCTGGCACGCTGGATCACGGTGCTCGTCACTCCTGCCGTGAGGAACGCGATGAAGGAGACGCCGATCACCATTTCGATGCTCCCGACGACTCGGCCGACGCGGGTCGTGGGCACGACATCTCCGTAACCGACTGTCGTGACCGTTTGCAGCGCCCACCAGAACGCCAAGCCCAGCGACGGAAAGTCGTCGGGATCGACGAGTCCGAATCACGATCGCGCCGACAAACGCCAGACCGACGAATGTCAGGGCGAGGCCGAGAACCACATGTCGGTGGTTGACGATCCGGCGAGCGCGGCGCACGACGAGGGATGGCCCCTCCGGCTGCGGCGTGAGGTCGTCCCCGGTCATGAGACTGAGTTTCCCACGTCAGCCAGGAGCGAGGTCGACTCGTACTGGCGGCTCTTGACGGTGGGGTGGAGACGGCTCGAGTACGTCAGAGGGCTTTACGACCCGGGAGTTCGAGCGTTGCTCTTGTTGGACGGCATGAGCTGGCGGATGCGCCGCGCTCGGCGCACGTCACGGGTACATGCCGAGCCGAGAGGATGGCTTCCTGGCGCTCGATTCCTCGACTGCGGATTTCTCTCAATGTGGCCGGTGCTGCAATCGTCGATGGTTCCCCGCACGACCATGTCCTGGTGACATCACGAGGCATGCCGTAGCGCCGCGACTCGTCACGCCTCCCGGCATAGACTCACACGCGGCTCCTCGAGAGAAGGCAGGCGTGGCAAACTCGACTACGACGAGGTCGTCATCGGCCGGGGCTTCGACGGACGTCTCGCGACGTTGCGGGCTGTGGAGAAGGGCTGAGAACAGCTATGGAACAAGAGGGCAACCCCCACGGGCAGGCGACGTCATCGACACGGGCTACGCCGAGTCCGCTCGAGCTTCTCCGGAGCCGGTCGTACGTCGTACTGCTCGTGTTCGGCGCGCTCATCGGTGTGCCGGTGGCGGCGGCCGCGTACTTCTTTCTCGAAGGTGTCACCAAGCTGCAGCAGTATGTGTTCGGCACCCTGCCCGGCGACCTCGGCTTCGAGAGCCAGCCGGCCTGGTGGCCGATTCCGCTGCTTGCGCTGAGCGGCCTGCTGGTGGCGCTCACAATCCGGTACCTGCCGGGATCGGCAGGGCACAAGCCGGCGGAGGGGTTCAAGGCATCCGGACCCGTGCCGCCGATCGAGCTCCCCGGGATCGTCATTGCCTCGTTCGCCACCCTCAGCCTCGGGGTCGTCCTTGGGCCGGAGGCGCCTCTGATCGCGATCGGCAGCGGCCTGGGAGTCCTCGCGGTCCACCTGGTCAAGCGCGACGCGCCTGAGATGGCCAGTGTCGTGATCGGCGCCGCCGGGAGCTTCGCCGCGATCAGCACGCTCCTCGGCTCGCCTCTTCCGGCCGCGTTCCTGATGATGGAGGTCGCCCCGATCGGCGGCGCGATGCTCGGAGTGGTGCTCGCGCCCGGGCTGCTCGCTGCCGGTGTCGGCTCGCTGATCTTCATCGGCCTCGACAACTGGACCGGCCTCGGCACCTTCTCCCTCGCGATCCCCGACATCCCTCCGGCCGGCAGTCCCGGTGTGTCCGAGTTTCTGTGGGCGATCGTGATCGGCGTCATCGCCGCGATCCTCGGCGCCGGCATCAAGCGACTGGCGCTGCTGCTGCAGCCGATCGTCGAACGCCGCATCGTGCTGCTGACACCCGTTGTCGGCGTCGCGATCGGTGTGGTCGTGCTGATCTTCGTCGAGGTAACGGGGAGAAGCTCCGCCGAGGTGCTCTTCTCGGGACAGGATCAGCTCCCGGACCTGATCGAAGGCGCTGACGGCTGGACCGTGGGCGCGCTCCTGATGGTTGTCCTCTGCAAGGGCCTCGCGTACAGCTTCTCGCTGAGCAGCTTCCGAGGCGGCCCCATTTTCCCGAGCATGTTCATCGGCGCCGCCGGCGGCATTGCGCTCTCCCACCTTCCGGGCCTGCCGATGATCGCGGGTGCCGCGATGGGTATCGGCGCGATGATGGTCGCAATGCTGGGACTGCCGCTCACGTCCGTTCTCGTCGTGAGCGTGTTCCTCCAGGCCGACGGTCTGACCCTGATGCCGCTCGTCATCGTCGCCGTCGTGGTCTCCTACGTCGTCTCAGCCCGGCTCCCTCCCGCACCCGACTCCGCCGCCCACTCGTAGGCGGTTGCCATCGGCAAGGCGGGCTCCGCCGCACTGGACCTGTCCCTTCTCTGGCTTGGCGGGTAGCTGACGGTCGCGACCGGCGAAAGCGACACGAAGTTTGGGGGCGTTCTCGAGATGGGGCTGCACCTGGGGCGTAACAACGACGGGGTCAGCTTCCCTCGCCATGCGGCGGGCCAGACTCGGCTCAAACGGTTCGCGCAAATCGGTCGGGTCGGGCGCCTCGCGGTTGAGTACCGTTGGGCGTATGGCCGAAATGGTCGAGACACACGACCTCACGGCTCCCTCACAGGACGGCTGGGCGGTCGACTACCGGATCCGGCGCGAAGACGGCGAGGAGGTCCACGCCGAGGTTCGCTGCTGGGAAAGGGCCTACTCCGCCGCCGAGCGAGCAGCAAACGCCGAGGCTCTCGCGGCGATCGCGGACCGTGGCAGCGCCGCTGCGCTCGAGTACGCGGAGCAGGTGGAGTCCCCGGCGACGCGCGGCGCGGTCCTGATCTCGATCTGGTTCGACCCAACCGACGAGGGCAATCTGCGCCGTCGGGTCAGCTACGAGCGCGCCAGCCTAGGTAACTCGGGCACACCGGATTCCGGCCAGGCATCGACATGGTGACGTCGCGCCCCGAACCCCGCTGTACGACCTGCGCATCGCCGGCCGCCGCGTCTTCTGGGTCGCCGCCTGCGCCGGGTTGATCGTCTTCGGGACGCTGATGGGGGCGATGTTCATCGGCCAGCAGTTCCTCCAGAACGTCCTCGGCTACTCGACCCTCGAGGCCGGGGCCTCGATCCTCCCCCGGACCGCGCGACGACGAAGAGGAGGCGGCCAACAGGCGACCGAAGGCCCGGGAGCGGGGAGAGTGCCCATCGGGCTCGATGGGATGGCCGCACCCCTCCCGACACATGATGCGCGATCGTGGCGATTGCCGCAAACACCGGAGCCAGCGTGACCGACCGGGACACGCTGCTCTTCGATCCGGCGCGGCACGAGCCGCTTGCCGGAATCGCCTGGGACGAGGGCATCGCCCGGCGGGCGATCGAGGCCATCGTCGCCCGGACAGAGGACGCGTTTCGCGAGGACGAGCTGTGGCCGGCCCACCCACAGGATCTCGAGGACGGGCCGCTGCCACACGTCGCGTCGCTCTACCTCGGAGCGTCCGGCGTCGTCTGGGCGCTCCACGAGCTCGAGCGGCTCGGCGTGGCCGAGCTCCGGCGCGAGTGGGGGGAGGTCGCCGCACGCCTTCCGGACGCGTACCGCGCACGTCCCGACTTCCCGGAGCTCGTCCACGGGCCGGTGCCGTCGCTCTTGAACGGCGAGTCGGGAATCCTGCTCGTCGCCCACCGCCTCGGGCCTACGGTCGAGCAGGAGCGGCAGCTGCTCGTCGCAATCGAGGCGAACGCCGAGAACCCGACGCGGGAGCTGATGTGGGGCTCGCCGGGGACGATGCTCGCGGCACAGGTGATGCACGAGCGGACCGGTCGGGACGCCTGGCTCGACGCCTGGAACGCCTCGGCGGACATCCTGTGGGACGCGTGGGGCGACGAGCTCTGGCTGCAGGATCTCTACGGCAGCCCGCTCCACATCTTCGGCCCGGCCCACGGCTTCGCCGGGAACGTGCTCGTCCTCGCCCGCGGAGGTGCCCTCGACCAGGCCCGCCGACGCGAGCTCGAGCGCCGTGCTGTGCGCGCGCTCGCACGCCACGCGATCCGCGCTGACGGGCTCGCCCAGTGGCCGCCGTCGCTCGAGCCGAGCTCCCAGGAGGCCCGGACGCAGTGGTGCCACGGCGCCCCGGGGATCGTCGCCTCGTGCGCGTCGCTCGCGCCCGGCGACGCCGAGCTCGACGAGCTCCTCCTCGCCGGCGGCGAGCTGACGTGGCGGGCAGGGCCGCTCCGGAAGGGCGCGAGCCTCTGCCACGGCACCGCGGGGAACGGCTACGCCTTCCTCAAGCTCTTCGAGCGGACAGGCGACGAGCTCTGGCTGGAGCGCGCCCGTGCGTTCGCGATGCACGCCGTCGCGCAGGTCGAGCAGGGCCTGGTCGAGCACGGACGGGGCCGTCACACGCTCTGGACCGGCGACCCCGGGACGGCCCTCTACGTCGAGAGCTGCCTGTCCGCGACGGCCGCGTTCCCGACGATCGACCGCTTCTGAGCTCGTAATCGCCTAGGTCGCTGCGGCCTGCTGGACGTACCGGCGCAGGAACGTCGCGAGCGCGCTCGCGCCCGTCGTGCTCAGGTGCAGCCCGTCGTCTCCGAACCACGAGTGTCCGCTCGAGTACGCGTTCCAGTCGGCGACGACGAGCTGCGGCCACCGCTTGCGGGCCGTCGTGATCGCGACGTTCGTCGAGTGGTAGATGGAGCGGGTCTCACGGAGCGTGACCCAGACGACGCCCTTCACGCCCTGAGCCAGCGCGGCTCGCATCACCCGGTCGATCCCCTGGCGATAGCCCTGCGACGACTCGTTGTAGCCGACGTTCACGATCAGCACGTCGCCGAGCCCGCGGCCGTAGCCCTGGACGGCCTGCAGCGCCGTCGTCGGGGTCGAGCCGTTGTAGGTGCAGCTCGCTGCGACGAGGCGGCGGCACACCGCGAGGTCGAGCGTCAACGCGTACCCGCGCTTCAGCTGCCGCCGGGCGACCGGCGTGTAGAGGATCGAGGCGGAGACCGAGTCGCCGACGAACGTCACGTGGAGCGGTCGTGACGGTGCGGCGGTCGCAGCGGACACCGTCGTCGCGGCGACGACGGCGACGCACGCCGCGACGCAGAGTGCGTGCACACGCAGCATCCGATGACCGTATCGGCCGCGTGTGACGGAACCGTGAAGCGACGCTACGGCGACGGCGCGGCGCGGCCCTCGGCGAGCGCTCGGAGGATCGGATGGACGACGTCGACCCGTGCCGCGGGCTGCTCCGGGTCGACCACGTCGTCCGGGAGGTCGAGACGCGTGGGGCAGCCGAACGACCGTGACCGCCCGGCCGTGTGCACGCCATGCGCGGACGAGGTCCTCGACCGCGCCGCTCGACGCGTCGTCGCCCTCGTTGACCACGACTGCGACCTCGCGCGCGACGGGAGGCGCCTCACGGGCGCGGTCGAGCACCTGCCGGCCAAGGCGGTAGAGCTCCGCGGCCGCACGCGTCTCGACCCGCGGCGCATAGGCGTTCGGGACACGCGCGCCGCCGGCGGGCAACGAGACGTTCGGAAGGCGCGCGAAGAGGTTCGTGAAGCCGTTCGCGACCATTGTCGGGACGCCGGGGAGCTCGAGCGCCGGCGCGACCACGACGGCCCGGTCGACTCCTTCGCGCTCCTGCGCGGCCCACGCGGCGAGCGTTCCGCCGAGCGAGACGCCGACGACCGTGACGTCCTCGCCGAGACCCGCGGCGACGTCGATCGCGTCGTCGGCGTAGTCGGCGAGGTCCTCGGCGTCGAGGTTCGCGAGCGCGCCCGCACCCTTGCCCGCTCGCCCGTGCGCGGGGGCACGGGCGAGCACGACGGTCGCGCCGTCGTGCGCGAGTCGCCGGCCCAGGGCCGCCATCTGCGCGGGGCAGCCCCCGAGCCCGTGGAGGAGGACGACGACGCGCTCGGTCGGCCGAGCAGGTCGGATGAGCCTCGAGCGGCACGATGGCCGGACGCCGCCTTCCCCGGCCCGGATGTAGCGGAGCTTCGACTCGGCGGCCGCCGGGGTGACGCGCGGGAACGGCTCGGGCTCGAGCCCATCCGTCCCCACCGGGACGAGGGCGAGGACGAGGAGCACGGCGAGACCCGCGCCCAGGACGGCGAGGAGAGTCAGGAGCACCCGCCGGACCCGGCGCCAGACCCCGTGGCGGCGGCTCGTCACGACGCGCCGGGGCCGACGCCTAGACGGTCGCGAGGAAGACGCTCATCGCCTGAGCCTACTCCGGGTGCGGTCGGGTCTCGCGTCTACAATCGGGGACCCCGCGGACTGCCGCTCCGCCTCGGCGACGCACCGGGACCGCATGCCTTCGAGCCCCCTGACGCAGGAGCAGATCGCCGCGCGCCGCGCCCTTCGGCGGCAGCGCCGAGCGCGCCGCCGCCGGCTCGTCGTGGCCCTGGGTGCGTGCGCGCTGGCGGCGCTCGCGGTGGGCGTCGTCGTCGGGCGCGGCGGCGACGGCCCCGCGTCCGCGGCTCTGACGTCGCCCGCGCAGGCGGCCGACCGCACCGCGGTGAAGCGCGCTCCTGCACAGGCGAGCCCGGCCGCCCCGACGCGCAGCAGGCTCGGCAGCGGCAAGCCCGTGACGCTCGCGTTCGGCGGCGACATCCACTTCGAGAGCCCGATCCGGGAGCGCCTCGCCGCCTCGCCGGCCGACGTGCTCGCGCCCATCGCGCCCGTGCTCTCCCGCGCGGACGTCTCGGTCGTCAACCTCGAGACGGCGGTCACCGATCGCGGCAGCCCGGCGGGCAAGGAGTTCACGTTCCGCGCCCCCACGAGCGCGTTCGACGCGCTCGCGGCGGGTGGGGTCGACGTCGCCAACGTCGCGAACAACCACGGCATGGACTATGGCCCCGTCGGCCTGCGGGACACGCTGACGGCCGGTCGGCGAGCCGGTGTCCCGGTGATCGGGGCCGGGTGGAACGACGACCAGGCCTACGCGCCCTACCGGACGACCGTGAACGGCCAGCGGATCGCCGTGATCGGCGCGACCCAGGTGCTGGACGACCACCTGATCGGCGCGTGGACCGCAGGCCCCGCGAAGCTCGGCCTGGCGTCTGCGAAGGACGAGGCGCGGCTCCTCCGGGCGGTGCGCGAGGCGCGCGGCACGAGCGACACGGTCGTCGTCTTCCTCCACTGGGGGCTGGAGCTCGCGAGCTGCCCGACCACCGTCCAGCGCTCGCTGGCGCGGAAGCTGACGGCCGCCGGCGCCGACGTCGTCGTGGGCTCCCACGCGCACGTCCTGCTGGGCGGCGGCCGCCTCGGGAAGGCGCTCGTCGCCTACGGCCTCGGGAACTTCGTCTTCTACGCGTCCCGCGAGGCCACCTCGCAGACGGGCGTGCTCGAGGTCACGGTCACGGGCCGACGGATCGACGGCTACCGCTGGGTGCCCGCCCGGATCTCCGGGGGGATCCCGTACCCGCTCACCGGGAGCGCCAAGGCCGGCGCGCTCGCGAGCTGGAAGTCGCTGCGCGGGTGCACGGGCCTTAGGCCGTAGAGCCCGGGGCCGTGACGCTTCGCAACGCCGGGGGCTTCCGTCCGGCCACCCGCCCGAGTAGGATCCGCGCGTCGATGCGGCGTGCGGCGGTCATCATGGGGGTCTGCCTCGCGCTGCTCGCTGCCGACACGAGCCCGGCGCGGCAGGTGCCGGTCGAGGTCATGCCGCCGCGGATCTCGATCTTCTACTACGCGTGGTACGGGACACCCGCGCGGGACGGTGCGTGGCAGCACTGGGGGCAGGGCGCGTACGTCCCACCCGGCGCGATCGGCTCGACGTTCTATCCCGCCCGCGGCGCCTACTCGTCCGCCGACCCGTCCGTCGTGCGCTCCCAGATGCGGGAGATCGCGGGTGCCGGAATCGACAGCGTCGTCGTCTCGTGGTGGGGTCCCGGGTCGGTCGAGGACGCCCGGCTCCGGCCCGTCGCCGCGGCCGCGGCCGCCGCAGGGCTGGAGGTGTCGCTCCACGTCGAGCCGTGGGCGGGCAGGTCACCGGCTGCGGTGGTCGACGCGCTCCAGGACCTCCGTAGCCTGGGGATCCACGACGTCTACGTCTACGACTCGACGCGCGAGCCCGACGACGAATGGCGGGCAGCGCTCGGCCGGCTCGACGGCATGCGAGTCTTCGCGCACACGTCGATGCCGGGCAGGGCACTCAAGGGCGGCTTCGACGGGCTCTACACCTACGACGTCCTCGTCAACGACGGCAACGCGTTCGGCCGGATGTGCGCGAGCGCGCGGCAGCTCGGGCTCGCGTGCGCCCCGTCGGTCGGCCCCGGCTTCGACGCGACTCGGGCGACGGGCGAGACGCGCGTGCGCAAGCGGCGCAACGGGCGCTTCTACGATCACATGTGGAGCTCCGCGATCCGTGCCCGTCCCGACGTCGTGACGATCACGAGCTACAACGAATGGCATGAGGGCACGCAGATCGAGCCCTCACGCGTGATGTCCGGGCCTTACGAGAGCTACGACGGCGCCTGGGGCCTCACGGGACGGAAGGCGCGGAGCGCGTACCTCGACCGCACGGCCTACTGGGTCGACCGGCTCCTCGCCCGCGTCTGGGCGGCTCAGTAGAGCGCGGCCGCGAGTTGGCGGCGGTACGTCGCGACCACCGGGTCGTCCTGGCCGATGCGCTCGAAGAGCGCCACCGCCACCTCGCGTAGGCGCTCCCGCTCGGGCGCCTCGGCCGACGGCACGGCCTCGACGAGCAGGGCGAGCGCGCGCTCGGGGTCGCCGGCGTCGAGCGCCTGGACGACCTCGGCCAGCTCGCCGCTTGCACGCAGCTCCTCGACGAGCTCGTCGGCGCGCGGCGGCTCGAGCACGGCATCGAGGAACGCCGAGACCGAGGTGGGCGACTGGGCGCCGACGAACTCCTTCACGACCTTGCCGTCGCGGAACGCCTTGACCGCCGGGATCCCGCTGACGCCGAACTGGCCTGCGAGCCCGGGGTTCGCGTCGACGTCGACCTTGACGAGCTCGACCGCGCCGCCGCGCGACTCGACCTCGCCCTCGAGCACCGGCGCGAGCGCGTGGCACGGCCCGCACCACTCGGCCCAGAAGTCGACGACGACGGGCACCTCGCGCGACCGCTCGAGGACGGCCTCGTCGAAGGTGAGCTCCGTGACGTCCATCGAGGCCAGCGTAGCGGCGGTCGCGGCTCAGGCGTCCAGGACGACGTCCGCGCCGCAGCCCGCGACGAGCGCCGCCCGGACCTCGCCGTCGTCGACGCCGTCGAGCGACGGGTGGTCGAGGTCGACGTCGATCTCCGCCCACCGGTCGAGGCCGAGCGCCACGGCCCCGTTTGCGCCGCCGATCGCCCACAGCTCCTCCGTCTCGAAGACCCCGCGGACGCCGCTCTGGCGGCGCCCGATGCCCTCGAGCTCGCGCAGCTCCTCGAAGGGATCGATGCGCACGTTCGAGTCCGACCCGATGCAGAGCGGGATCGAGCGGTGGCGGACGCGGATCACGGGGAGGAAGCCGTCGCCGAGGTCGGCCTCCGTCGTCGGGCACGCGCAGATCGCGGCGCCGGCGTCGCGGAGCAGGTCGAGCTCGCCGCCGGTCGCGTGCGTCGCGTGCACGACGACGGTTCGCTCGCCCAGGCAGCCGCAGGCGGCGAGCAGCTCGATGGGGCGGAGGCCGTGCTCGGCGAGGCACTCGTCGACCTCGCGGGGCTGCTCGTCGGCGTGGACGTGGAGCGGCAGCGCCTCGCGATCGGCGTAGCGTCCCAGCTCCTCCAGCCAGTCGCGTGGGCAGGCGCGCACGGAGTGGGGGGCGACGCCGACCGCGATCCCTCGGCCGCGAAGCGCTTCGAGCTCACCGAGGTAGGCGGTGACGGACGGCTGTCGCATGCGCTCGAGCCCACCGCGCGCGTACGCCGCAAAGAGGCAGACGAACGCGATCCCGGCTTCCTCGGCCGCGTCGGCCGCGGCTTGGGCCGTCTCGGCGCCGAGGTAGTGGAACTCGCCCACCGCGGTGTAGCCCGCGGCGCGCATCTCGCGATAGGTGCGGGCGTAGAGCTCGCGCACCGTTGACGGTGTCTGGCGCTCGGCGAGCGCGAGCATCGTCTCGCGCCACGACCAGAAGTCGCCGCCCGCAGCGGTTCCCCTGAGCGCTCGCTGGAACGCGTGGCTGTGGACGTTGACGAACCCCGGGAGCCGCGCTGCTCGCGCCACGGCGCACGACACTAACCTAGAGCCGTGAGCTCGACGGTGCCCGCGTCGCTTCGCCAGCTGCCGAACGCGCTGACGATCCTGCGGTTCGTCGCGATCCCGGTCTTCGTCGTGGTGCTCCTCGCCGAGCGCAGCGGCCCGAGCTGGCTCGCGGGCGTCGTGTTCGGCGCCGCGGCGATCACCGATCAGGTCGACGGATGGCTGGCGCGCCGGTGGCGCGTCGAGTCGGAGTTCGGCAAGGTCGCCGACCCGCTCGCGGACCGGCTGATGATCGACGTCGCCGTCGTGATGCTCGTCGCGCTCGACCGGCTTCCGTGGATCGCGCTCCTGATCCTGGCGCGGGACCTCCTCCTCGTCGCGGGCTATCGGTTCGTCGTGCCGCGCGGCTACGACTTCGAGGTCTCCCGTCTCGGGAAGATCGCGACGTGGGGCCTCTATGCGTCGCTCGCGTTCGTGCTCGTGACGGAGCGGGACACGTGGTGGCCGCTCGCGCTGTTCTGGATTAGCCTCGCCCTCGCGGTGGTTGCGGCGGGCCAGTACGTCCTCAAGGCGCGCCGGGAGGTGCGACGGTGAAGGCCGTGGTCATGGCCGGCGGCGAGGGGACACGGCTTCGGCCGCTGACCTCGAACCAGCCGAAGCCGATGGTCCCGATCGTGGGCAAGCCCTGCATGGAGCACATCATCGACCTGCTCCGACGGCACGAGATGGACGAGGTCGTGGTCACGCTCGCCTTCATGCCGCAGGCGATCCGCACGTACTTCGGCGACGGCGACGCGCTCGGCGTCGACATCGACTACTCCGTCGAGGAGCAGCCGCTGGGCACGGCCGGCTCGGTGCGGCTCGCACAGGGCGTGCTCGACGAGACGTTCCTCGTGATCTCGGGCGACGCGCTCTGCGACGTCGACCTCGGCTCGCTCGTCGAGGCGCACCGCGCGAAGGGGGCGGCCGTCACGATCGGGCTGAAGTCGGTCGACAACCCGCTCGAGTTCGGCATCGTCGTCACCGACGAGGACGGCCGCGTCGAGCGCTTCCTCGAGAAGCCCTCCTGGGGCCAGGTGTTCTCGGACACGATCAACACCGGGATCTACGTCCTCGAGCCCGAGGTGCTCCGTCACGTCCCCGACGACCGCCCGTACGACTTCTCGAAGGAGCTCTTCCCACTGCTGCTCGAGATGGGGCGGCCGATCTACGGGCACGTGCTCGACGGCTACTGGCAGGACATCGGCAACCTCGACCAGTTCAGGCAGGCGAACTTCGACGCGCTCGACGGCCACGTCCAGCTCGACGTGCCGGGGCTCCGGCTCCGCGGGAACGTCTGGGTCAGCGAGGAGGTCGACATCGACCAGCTCGAGCCCGTCGACGGACCAGCCTTCATCGGCCCGAACTGCCGGATTGCGGACGGCGCCTCGATCGGGCCGTACTCGGTGCTCTCCCAGGGCGTGATCGTGCGCGAGGGCGCGCGTGTGACCCGCAGCGTGATCGACGTCGGCACGTACCTCGGCCGCAGCGCCGTCGTCGAGGGCGCGATTCTCGGCCGCGGCTGCGACCTCCGTGACCACGTGCGCGTGCACGAGGGCGTGGCGGTCGGCGACCAGGTCACGATCGGCGCGGAGGCGAGCATCTTCCCGGGCGTCCGCGTCTACCCGTTCAAGGAGATCGAGACCGGCGCCCAGATCCACGAGAACATCGTCTGGGAGACGCGGGCGGCGACCTCGCCGTTCGGCCGCGACGGCGTGACCGGCCTCGTCAACGTCGACCTGACGCCGGAGACCGTCGTCCGGCTCGCCGCCGCGCTCGGGACGTCCCTCCGCCGCGGCGACCGCGTCGTCGCGAGCCGCGACTCCGCCGATGCGTGCCGGATGGTCCAGCGCGCGCTGATCGCGGGCCTGACCTCGACCGGCGTCCACGTGGCCGACCTGCGCATCTCGCCGGCCGCGGTGACGCGGCACGTGCTCAAGACCCAGGCCATGCAGGCGGGGGTCCACGTCGGCCGCTCGAGCACCGACCCGGAGGTGATCCAGGTGCGCGTCTTCGAGTGGCCGGGGAACCAGATGACGGCCGGCCTGCAGAAGGAGGTCGAGAAGCACTTCGGGCGCCAGGAGCTCCGCCGCGCGACGTTCGCCGAGGTGGGGGAGACGGCGTACCCGGCGCGCGTCCGGGAGAGCTACGCGCAGGACATCCTCGACGTGCTCGACGTCGCCGCGATCCGCGAGCGGCGCTTCCGCGTGGCGATCGACTACGGCCACTCGCCGGCCGCGTTCACGCTGCCGCTCGTCCTCGGGCCGCTCGGGGTCGAGGCGATCGGGGCGCGGGGGACGTACGCCGACGACGTCGCGTCGGAGCTGGAGCCCATCGACGCGAGCCGGATCGTGACGGGCGTCCGCGCCGACCTCGGCGTCGTCCTCGACCGGGCCGCGGAGCGCATCGCGCTCGTCGACGAGCAGGGCGCGTCGGTGCCGACCGACGTCGCGCTCCTCCTCGTCGTCCAGCTCCTCGTCCTCGCCGGCCGGTCGGGCCGGATCGCGGTGCCGGTGACGACGACGAGCCTCGTCGACGAGCTCGTCGACGGCTCGCAGCTCTCGGTCGTCCGGACCCAGCACTCCGTCGGGGAGCTGACCCGGGCTGCGGTGGAGGAGGGCGTCGTGCTCGCCGCCGCCCCGACGGGCGGCTTCGTGTTCCCCGACGTCGTCCCCGGCTACGACGCCGTGACGGCGCTCTGCAAGCTGCTCGAGCTGCTCGCGCGGCAGGAGCGGCCGCTCTCCGCGCTCGTCGCCGACGTGCCGCGCCCGCGCCTCGTCCATCGCGCGCTGCCGTGCCCGTGGAGCCGCAAGGGGCTCGTGATGCGCCTCCTCAACGAGCACCTCTCGTCGAGGCGCCTCGACCTCATGGACGGCGTCAAGGCGTACGACGAGCGTGGCTGGGTGCAGGTGCTCCCCGACCCGGACGAGCCGCTCGTGCACGTCTACGCGGAAGGCGCCGCCGAGGAGCAGACGGACGAGCTCGCCGCGGAGATCGTCGCGCTCGTCGAGGGCATCGTGCAGGGAGACATCGCCGAGGAGCGAACTCTGGAGCAAGCCTCAAGCTGAGGTTGACCCCTCGGCCTCCCGGCTGCTTCAATCGACTGTCCCCGACCGAGACGGTGCCCAACGTGACGACCGATCCCCTGCCCGACCTCACGACCCTGAGCGACGACGACCTCGAGCGCCTGCTCCGCGACGCCGAGAGCGAGGAGGAGGGCATCTCCCTCCGCCGCCGCGAGCTGCACGGCGCGATCGACCGTCTCCGCGAGGAGCGGGTCGTGCGCCTCCGGATGCAGGCGGAAGCGGGAACGCTCGACGTGGGCGTTCCGTCGCCGCCCTCCCTCGAGCGCTCGATCTTCGAGGGCACCGGCGAGCTCCCCGACGCGGCGCCCGAGCGGCCCGCCGTCGACCCGGGCTCCCTCTCCGACGACGACCTGCGCGCGAAGGTGATCGGGCTCGAGCGCGAGGAGGACGACCTGTCGCTGCGCCGGCGCATGCTGCACGGGCGGATCGACATCCTGCGCGCCGAGCGCGAGCGCCGCCGCCGGGGTCTGCACGTCGACCCCGCGGATCTCGGGCCGATCCTCGGCGGCTCGCCTCGATGAGCCACGTCTACTGCCCGGAGTGCGGGTTCCAGAATCCCGAGGTCGCGAACTACTGCGCCCGGTGCGGTTCCTATCTCCGGCGGGACGAGCACGGCGAGACGACGCTCAGCCTCGGGCCGGACGAGCTCGGCGAGGAGGGCGCACATGCGCTCGACGTGCGCGGCCCGGCGCTCGTCGTCCGGGCAGGGGGAGGGATGGCGGGCGAGAGCTTCGAGGTCGGCGGGCTGCGCACCCTCATCGGCCGCTCGCCGGACTGCCACGTCTTCCTCGACGACGTCACCGTCTCGCGGCGGCACGCCGAGATCATCCACGAGGACGATTCCTTCACGATCCGCGACCTCGGGAGCCTCAACGGGACGTTCGTCAACCGGAACCGGATCGAGAGCGTCGATCTCGCCGCCGACGACGAGGTACAGGTCGGCAAGTACCGAATGACGTTCCTGCTGCCATGAGCACGACGACGCAACCGGCCGGCACGACCCCGCGGCTGCACACGATCGGTGCGGTCTGCGAGCTGCTGCGCGGTGAGTTCCCCGACATCTCGATCTCGAAGATCCGCTACCTCGAGGATCAGGGTCTGCTCCGGCCACGACGGACACGCGGCGGGTACCGGCTCTTCTCGGAGGGGGACGTCGAGCGGCTCGAGACGATCCTGCGCCTCCAGCGCGACGAGTTTCTGCCGCTTCGCGTGATCAAGGACGCGATCGATGCCGGCAGCGCGGCGCGGACGCCGAAGCGCGCGCCGGCGCTGCGCGAGCCGGGCGGCGAGCTCGACCTGCCGCAGCTCTGCGAGCGCGCGGGCATCTCCGCCGAGTTCGCACGCCGCCTCGAGGAGTACGACCTCGTGACGACCCGGATCGAGTCGGGCGAGCGCTACTACCGCGAGGGCGACGTCGAGATCGCCGCCGCCTGCGGACGCCTCGCGCGCCACGGCCTCGACGCGCGCCACCTGAGGGCGTTCCGGACAGCCGCAGGGCGCCAGTCGGCCCTGCTCGAGCAGCTCGTCGCGACCGGCCTCCGCTCCCGCGACGCGCAGCGGCGGCGTGCGGCGCTCGACGACCTCGAGGCGCTCGCCGGGATCGCGACAGAGCTCGCACAGCACCTTCTCGTCCGCGACCTCCGGGAGGCTTCCGAGCGATGACGGCCGACGACCTCAAGGCGCTCGTCCGCGACGTCCCCGACTTCCCGAGCGAGGGGATCGTCTTCAAGGACCTGATGCCGCTGATCGGCGATGCCGCGGCGTTCCGGTCGACGGTCGAGCAGCTCGCAGACTGGGCGCGACCGCGGAAGCCCGACACGATCGTCGGCGCCGAGGCGCGTGGCTTCATCTTCGGCGGGGCGCTCGCCTACGAGCTCGGCTGCGGGTTCGTGCCGGCCCGTAAGCCGGGCAAGCTCCCGTGGGAGACGATCACGGCGACGTACGACCTCGAGTACGGCACCGACTCGCTCCAGGTACACGCCGACGCGCTTCCGGCCGGCGCCCGCACGATCGTGCTCGACGACGTTCTCGCCACGGGCGGTACCGCCAAGGCGAAGATCGAGCTCGTCGAGGAGCTCGGCGGCGTCGTCGTGGGGGCGCTCTTCGTGATCGAGCTCACGTTCCTCGGTGGCCGCGACCGCCTCGAGGGCACCGACGTGCACGCGCTCCTGCAGTACTGAGGCGCCGACCGGTCGACGCCGTCCGACGGCGCCACTACACCTAGTCCATGAGCGTCGACGCGCTCACGGCGACGTATCGGCTGCCCTGCCCGGAAGGCGGGACGAGCCGCGTGCGGCTCTCGTCGTTCCGGGAGATCGAGCGGCTCCCGGGGCCGTCGCACCCGGCGCTCTACCGCATCGTCTACCGCTGCTCCTGTGGAGGCGACCACGTGGCGCTCGTGGGCCACGACGAGCTCGACTGGTCGCCGCTCGGCCTGGACGTGGGCGTCACCTACGTGAACCTGATGACGTCGCGGTACGACGACCTCTCGGTCGAGCTGACGGAGCTGGCGTCCCAGCGGATCGGGAGGGGGGAATGGCCCTGGAGCTTCTTCTGCTACCTCGAGGACGCGCCGCGACCCGTCACCCCGTCGGCGTTCCGCGTGCTCGAGCAGTCGGTCGAGACCGTCGCGGTCGCGGTCGGCTGCCCGGCCTGCGGCTCGACGACGATCAACCTCGTCAGCCGGCTCCACGTCGACGTGCCGTTCCATTCGGACGCGAACGTCGGCGTCGTCGCCCACGTGTTCGAGGAGGCCGAGCTCCGCTCGCCCGACGCGCTCCGCGCGGAGCTCGGGGCCGCGGAGGTCGATGCGAGGCGCCTGGTGCCGCATGGGTGACACGGGTTTCACTCCGGGGAGGGATCACGCGCTCGCCCTGCGGCTGTCGATCACTCGAAGCATGAAGTCAGCCGTCGATCGAAAGTCCACTGAGAGCAACGCCTCCGACCTGCACCTGCTGCGGGACTGCCTGGCGCTCGGTCGTCCGGTGCGCCGCCGCGCGCCGGCGAAGGTGCGGCTCGAGGCGGAGCTCGGCCCGGAGCTCGCGCAGAAGCTCGTCTCGAGCCTGAGCGCCGCGCCGCGCCGACCGGCCTAGCGCCGGCTACGCGTCGCGCGGGTCGTCGTCGCCTCGCGTCCGCACGAAGACGAACACGAGGAAGCCGGCGACGAGCGAGAGGACGAACGCCGTCCCCTTCGAGATGGCGATCGCCAGCATCCCGAAGTAGAGGACGAGGAAGAAGACGACCGCCCAGATGAAGCTCTGGACGCCGCGGTCGATGGACGGCATCCGCAGGTGCACGCAGCGATCCTAGTCACCGCGCCGGGCGGACGCGGCGCATCGGTCCAAAAAGAATTCACCGAGCCGGTGGCGCTTTCGTCCACCTGCCACGTCGACCTTCCGCTTCCGCGTAGTGCCTTCGTGACGGGCTTCGACCTAGTCGCGCTCCGTGCTCGGTGCTCGGCCAACCTACGATCTCGCGGACGTCGGGTCAAGCACCTCGGGGGGACGAAGGGCGCAAATTGCGTCGTTTCCGTGTCGGGGCGGTGAGCGACATGCGGGAGGAGCGGTGCTCGGGCTCCCTGTCGGGGCAGGCGAGTACCATGCCGCGGTGCGCGGCCGTGCCACGTACGTGCTCGCTGCCGCGCTGCTGGGGCTCGCGGCCGTCCTCACGATCGCCGGAGTGGGGGACACGCCCGGCTTCCCGAACTGGCAGGCGTTCGTGCTCGGGATCGTCCAGGGCGCGACCGAGCTCCTCCCGATCTCGTCGTCCGGCCATCTCGTGCTCGTCCCGTGGCTCGGCGACTGGACGTACCTCGAGCAGAACGACGAGTTCAACCACACGTTCGACGTCGCGCTCCATCTGGGCACGGCGCTCGCGGTGGGGGGCTACTTCGCACGCGACCTCGCCGCGATGGTGCGCGCCTTCTTCAGGACGCTCGGGACGCGGAAGCTCGAGACGCCGGACGAGCGCCTCGTGTGGATCGTCCTCATCGCGACGATCCCGGCGGCGATCGTCGGGCTCGCGTTCGAGGACGTGATCACGACGCACCTGGGCGAGCCGTGGCAGATCGCGATCTTCCTCGCAATCTTCGCCGTCGTGCTCTGGATCGCCGACAAGAGCCCGACCACGCGCGCCGCGCACGAGCTCTCGCTGAAGGAGGGCCTCGCTGTCGGCGTGGCGCAGGCGCTGGCGCTGATGCCCGGGGTCTCGCGCTCCGGGATCACGATCACCGCCGGCCGGTTCCTCCGCCTCGACCGCGACAGCGCCGCCCGGCTCTCGTTCCTCCTGCTCGTGCCGACGGTGCTCGGCGCCGTGGTGCTGAAGGGCGTCCGCGACGTGCTCTTCGGCGAGCTGCCGGACGGGTGGAAGGGGCCGTTCGCGGTCGGCGTGCTCGCGTCGTTCGGCAGCGGGCTGCTCGCGATCAGGTGGCTGCTCGGCTACGTGCGGCGGCATACCTACGACGTGTTCGTCGTCTATCGGCTGATCGCCGCCGCGATCATCCTCCTGCTGATCCTCACGGGCGTCCGCTCGGCGACTTTCTGAGCCCGACGGTCTCGCAGGGGAGACGGGTCGCAGGATCCGATTTCCTTCTACTTGACATAACCCCGATTATCGTGCGTTGGGATCGAAGATCCCGCTGGTCAAGCCGAATCCAACGACGCCTGCGTCATACGGGACTGCCGCACGGGCCGCCCGTTGATTGACCCGTTCGTGTCAGCGACAGGGCGTCTCAGCGGCCGTATCGTCGTCAGGTAGGACGAGCCACGAGCTTGCAACCCTGTTAGGCGGAGGGAACCTGAATGAGCGGGACACCCAAGACGATCGAAGGCAGTCTGGAGGAGCGCAGGAGCGAGGCCTACCTCGCCGACTTTGACCCGGGCTACGCCGAGCCGCTGGTGGACGGTCGCCGGCCTCG
The DNA here is from genome assembly GCA_963748255.1 of uncultured Actinomycetes bacterium. Lineage (GTDB taxonomy): Bacteria > Actinomycetota > Thermoleophilia > Gaiellales > Gaiellaceae > Gaiella. Next base: position 33,386 of record CAVVIL010000019.1, read on the forward strand.
CAGTCTTCCTCACTTCGATCCTCGGCGTGGCGGCCCTGGCCAACGCGTTCCTCTAGGGCGGCCCGCTCGAGGGTGCCGCGCCGCCCGATGCTTCCGGTGGACCAAGCCGGCGTCGCGGTAGCAGCCCCGGAGCTGGCCCCGCGAAGGTTGCGCTGCGCGGGAGCCACGTGGAACACTGAATCGGTGAGCGACGAGCCTCGCGACGACGAAGGTCCGCCACCGCAGGTTCGTGACGACTCAGCGCCGTCGGCCAATCCTCGTTTGGCGAGCCAACTCGTCCAGAAGGATGGGACCCTGAAATGTGCGACGTGCGGCTCGACACAGTTCTCGACGAAACGCTCGACGGAGAGAAAGCTCGTGTTCGGTCTCTGGTCGCTCCTGGGCTCGGCGAACCAAGTGCAGTGCCTGGGGTGCGGGAAGACGTACGAGCGCCGCTAGCGCGAACCGTGCGAGCGTCGCAGCGTTTCACCGGCTAGAAGCGCGCGCTGGGGGCGGCGCGGGGCTGAATGGACGAACAGGCGACCCCGCGCCTCCCGACAGATCTTCGAGGGAACGACCGAAGGCCGCAATCACGCAATCGGGGAGTCGGCGGGACCTGCCACCCATCCCACCGCACGGCGCCATCGCGGGCGCCGGAGGCCACCCCGCGCCGGGAAACGCGCCTGGCGTGCGTCTACCGCGGCGGGCTCGAGCCGCCCAGCCGATCGCCGATGTGCGACGTATCGTCGGCGGGCGGCAGCGACTGGAGGAACGCGACCGCGTCGTGCGTCTCCTTGTCGCTCCAGCCGTACGTGAGCGTCCCCCGCAGCTGGGACTGCAGAAGCTCGTGCCGTTCCGGATCGGGCTCCGCACCCAGCCCCGGTGCCTCGGCTTTCTTCCTGAAGGGCCACATGCTGCGCGTATTCGACGCCTCGCCGACCTTGCCTGCCCGCCGAGCGCACGTTTGCCGCCAGACTGTCCGGGAAGCACGCACGCATGGATGTCGCCGCGTTGACGATCTCGATCATCGCGATCGTGCTCGTGGGAGCGATCGCGCTCCGCGAGTTCGGTCGCAAGTAGCGCGATCAGGGAGAATGGTCAAGCAGCCCGCGCGTCCGGCCGATGACTGTTGTCTGTGCAGCGACCACGACGACTCGAGGGAACCCACGACGACATGGCCAAGAAGCGCAAGGGCAGCACGAAGTCGAAGTCGAAGTCGAAGCCGGAGACGCCGAAGGCGCCCCGGCGCTACCGCGATGCCGCGACAGGCCGCTTCGTGACGAAGAAGTACGCCAAGAAGAATCGCAAGACGACGATCAAGGAGTCCGCCGCGGACCCGGCCTGATGCTGGTTCGAGCCGCCCTCCGAGCGGGTACGCATGCGGCGTCACCCGAATGGAGGTTCACCCTATGGCGAACGGCGGCGGCAACATCGGCGGGATCGGTCTGGGCGGGATCCTCGTGATCCTCGGGATCATCCTCGCCATCTTCTGGAGCGTCTGGATCGGGATCATCGTCGCCGTGATCGGGCTCGTGGCCTTCGGCGGCTTCGCCCGGGGACGCTGGTACTAGGCAGGCGGGCGGATCGCCTCAGGGAGCGAAGGTCGACGAGGCGCTGCACAGTCCGCAATGAGGCTCGAGGTTCCCGAGAGAGTCGACGTAGTAGCGCCAACCCTGGCGCTCGGCTGCGGCCTCGTCCTCCGCGGTCGCGCCGCACTCGACGCACCGCACGAACCACTGGAGCATCTGCAGCGCCGACGCGCAGCGGAGGCAGTACGTCCCGGGTACCGCCGCGGTCAGCGGGCTGACCGCCCAGCCGTGGTCGACCATCCCGGCGTCGCCGGCAGCCCGACCGCAGCCGTCACAGCGCAGCGGCGCACGCCGGCGCTCGATGTTCCCAAGATCACCCAAGCATTCCTCCCCCTCCACGCTCAGCGTATTGAGGATCCGCGCCGGCGCCAGAGGATGAGCACGGGGGTTGCCAAACGCACCGAGACTGTGGAAATCTCGCAGCACCCCGGTTCCTTCCACGCCGTCCACGGCACGTTCCCCCCGTGACCACCGTCGACATCGAGTCCCTGCTTGCGCAGGACGAGCTCCGGTCGCTCCTCGAGACGAGCGAGCAGACGGGGTCGATCCGGGCGCCCGACGTCACCGAGATCGTGGAGTCCCACGAGCTCAGCGGCCTCGAGCACGAGGCGCTGGTCCGGGAGCTCGACAAGCGCGGGATCGAGATCGTCGAGGCGCCGCCCGTCGAGCGGCCGCCGGTCGCGCCCGCCCCGGTCGAGACGACGACCGACGCACTCCAGCTCTTCCTCCGCGAGGCCGGCAGGCACCGGCTCCTCAACGCGGCGCAGGAGGTCGCGCTCGCGAAGCGGATCGAGCGCGGCGACGCGGCCGCGAAGTCGGAGATGATCCAGGCGAACCTGCGCCTGGTCGTCTCGATCGCGAAGAACTACCGCAACCAGGGCCTCCCCTTCCTCGACCTGATCCAGGAGGGCACGCTCGGCCTCATCCGCGCCGTCGAGAAGTTCGACTGGCGGCGCGGCTTCAAGTTCTCCACCTACGCGACCTGGTGGATCCGGCAGGCGGTCGCCCGCGCACTCGCGGACAAGGCACGCACGATCCGGATGCCGGTGCACATCGTGGAGCGCATGCAGAAGATCAACCGTGCCGAGCGGTCGCTCTGGACGCAGCTCGGACGGGAGCCCACGATCGACGAGATCGCCGACGAGGCGTCGGTGACGCCCGAGCAGGTCCTCGAGGTGCGGGCCGCGGCACGCGCCTCGACGAGCCTCGACGCGCCGGTCGGTGACGACGAGGACGCCGTGTTCGGAGACTTCGTCGCGGGCGACGAGCCGCTTCCCGAGGAGACGGTCGACGTCGAGCTCCGTCGGCAGACGCTGCGTCAGGCGCTGCTCTCCCTCCCCGAGCGTGAGCGCGAGGTCGTGACGATGCGCTACGGGATCGACGGCCGGGAGCCGCGGACGCTCGAGGAGATCGGCAAGCGCCTCGGGCTGACCCGGGAGCGCGTGCGCCAGATCGAGCTGGACTCCCTCCGCCGCCTCTCGCTGCTCCGAGAGATGCAGGCCGTCCAGCCCTGAGCCCGGCGCCAAGCCGCCTCGTCCGAGGCTGACGTGGTCGGCAAGAGTTGCGTGCGACCGCGAAGCGGGCGCCTTCAGGGATGTGCCCTCGCCGGCAGGCGAGGGATCAAGCCGCGGGATTCGGCTCCTGCCGAATCTCGCTGGCCGAACTAGGTCCTGAGATAGAGCTCGAGCGAGGGCGCGACGTTGCGCAGCTCGCGGAGCGCGCGCGTCTCGAGCTGCCGGACGCGCTCGCGGGTGATGCCGAGCTCCACCCCCACCTGCTCGAGCGTCCTGCCGTTCGTGCCGTCGAGGCCGTAGCGGAGGATCAGGACGCGCTGGAGACGCGGCTTCAGCTGGGCGAGCGCACGGGCGAGCTCGGTCGACCGGAGCCGGAGGTCCGTCTCGGCCTCGGGGCCTGCGGCGTTCGTGTCCTCGATCAGGTCGCTCATGACGCTCTCGCCGTCGCCCACGGGCGTCTCGAGGCTGAGGTGGTCCTGCACGAGCTCGAGGAGCTCGTGGACCCGCTTCGGGGTCAGCTCGGTCTCTGCCGCGATCTCGTCGTACGTCGGGTCGCGGCTCAGCTCCTGGCCGAGGGTTCGGCGCGCGCGCTGCACGCGGCGCACCTGGTCGGCGATGTGGACGGGCAGGCGGATCGTCCGGCTCTGCTCCGCCAGCGCCCGCTGGACGGCCTGCCGGATCCACCACGTCGCGTACGTCGAGAGCTTGAAGCCCATCGTCCAGTCGAACTTGTCGACGGCGCGCATGAGGCCGAGGTTGCCCTCCTGGATCAGGTCGAGCAGCGCGACGTCGGCGCGCGTGTAGTTCCGCGTGATCGACATCACGAGCCTGAGGTTCGACTCGATCAGCTTGCGGCGGGCGCCCTCGTCGCCCTCGTCCTTCAGACGTGCGAGCTCGCGCTCCTCCGCCGCGGTGAGCAGGCGCCCGTCGCCGATCGCGCGGACGTAGAGCTTGAGCGGGTCCTGCACCGCGCCGGCGCTCTCCGCTTCCTCGAAGGCTTCGCTCTGCGCGTCGAAGAGCGGCTCGGCTGCATTCGTCTCCACGCAAGCAACATCGGCACGGCGCGTCCCCCTCATGAGGCATTTTTCGTGGGGGACGATCCTGGCCCAAAGTCGAGGATTGACTGGCCAGGATCCGTACACCTTCCTCACGAATGTCCGACTACGGTTTTTCCAACGGCGCAAGCGGCGCGAAAGGCGAGCGGACATGTGCGGCATCGCGGGCTACAGCTTCGGAACCGGCTCGAGCATGAGCCGGACGTTTGCTGCCCAGGCACTGCTCGCGGGGATCGCCGAGCGGGGCGCCGATGCCGTCGGCTACGCGCACCGCGCGGGCGCCGCACTCGAGGTGCACAAGCAGCAGACGGGCGCCACCGCGCTCCTCGACGCGGTCGTCGTCCCTTCGGACGCGACGCAGGTGCTCGTGCACGTGCGCGACTACACGAAGGGCCACCCCACCGTTCCCGCCAACAACCATCCGGTGCGCCACGGCCGGGTCACGGGCGTGCACAACGGGATCATCGTCAACGACGACGACCTGCTCGCGCGGTACGACATCGCGCGCGAGGAGGCGGAGATGACGGTCGACTCCGAGGCGATCTTCGCGCTCGTCGACGAGTTCGGCACGCGTCGCACGACGCTCGAGCAGCTGGTCGGCACCATGGCGGCCGCCTGGGTGGACGACCGCGAGCCCGACGTCCTGCACGTCGCCCGCGGGATCGGTCGGCCGCTGTGGCTCGCACGCGGCCGACACGAGGTGCTCTTTGCCTCGACACGCGCGGCGCTGGAGGTCGCGGAGAAGACGCTCGGCACGACGTTCCGCAAGACCGAGGTCGAGGAAGGCCGGCTCATCTCGCTCGTCGACGGCAAGCTGGAGGCGGAGCAGCGCTGGAGCCCCGACCGCAGCTACTGCGAGGCGCGCCAGCTGCCGGCCGTCCGCGCGCCGCACGAGGGTCGCTCTTGCCTCGAGCGGCTCGCCATCCTCACCGCACTCGGCTAAGCGGCCTCAGCGCTGCAGCGTCCCGTCGGGCGCGATCCCGACGCCCTCTTCGCGCAGCCGCTCGCTCACGAGGAACTGGAACGCCGACCACGCGCCCGGCTGCACGTCCACCATGCGGTAGACCTGCCACTCCGAGAGCAGCGTCGCGTCGCGCCGTCGCGCGTCCTTCCAGTCCGCCATCTTCGGGAGTCGGCCGAGCTCCCGCGCGAGCACGGCCCCGTCCGCGATCGCGCGCTCGAGCCGCTCCTCGCCGACGGGCACGTCGAAGCCCGCCTCCTTGAGGGCCGCCGCGAGCGACCCGAACGTGTGCCAGATCAGCGACTTCGAAGCCATGGTGCCGCGGTGCGCCTCGATGTCGCGCACGGTCGGCGTACGCCCGAGCTCCTCCCCCAGCTCGCGCAGCTGTGCGAGGAGCTCCTCCCGGCTCATGTAGCGCCGCGGGCGAAGGCCCGCGGCCCGCTTGGCCGCGTTCCACGTGCCGAAGTGCTCGATCACCGTCTGCGGGTGGACCGCCGCCTCGGGGTCGGCGGCGAACTCGCGCATTGTCGGAGACCTCCCCAGGCGCCTGGCGGACGCGCGCAGCTCGGCAAGGATCTCCTCGTCCGTGTAGCGCCGTCGGAGGCCGGAGCGGAACTCCGCGAGCGCCTGCTCGTCGATCCCCTCCAGGGCGGGATGCCGGCGTCGCGGCCGTGCCATGCAATCATACTAGATCATTTGAGACAAACTGCAAGCGCAGCCGAGCGCGGGTAGGCTCGCTCCCGATGAGCGCCCGACTCGCCGTCGAGACCTCCGCGGCCCGCCTCGTGGCCCGGCTCTCGCGCGCCGCCGGCCGCGGCGGCGGGACGACGCTGCCCGGCAAGCTCGTCTGGAAGCTCGACCCGGGCGCGCTCGACGGCCTCGCCGCAGCGCTGCCGCACGGGGTCGCGCTCGTCTCGGCGACGAACGGCAAGACCACGACGACGGCAATGGCGAGCGCGATCCTCTCCCCTCCCCGCCGGCTCGCCTGGAACAACTCCGGCGCGAACCTCGCGTCGGGAATCGCGTCGACGCTCCTGACCGCGCGGGACGCGGAGCTGGGCCTGCTCGAGGTCGACGAGTTCGTGCTGCCCGAGGTGATGCGCCGGACGCGGCCGCGCGTCGTTGCCCTCGCGAACCTCTTCCGGGATCAGCTCGACCGCTACGGCGAGCTCGAGCACATCGCCGAGCGGTGGCGCGACGCCGTGGCCGGGCTCTCGGCGGAGACGACGCTCGCCGTGAACGCCGACGACCCGCTCGTCGCCTCCCTCGCGGAGGGCCGCGGCGCATGCCTGCGGTTCGGCGTGGACGACCCCTCACGTGCCCGCCCCGACCTCCAACACGCGTCCGACTCCAAGTACTGCGTCCGCTGCGGCCACCCGTACCGCTACGACGCCGCCTACGTCGGCCACCTCGGGGCCTACCACTGCGAGGCGTGCGGCCACGCACGGCCCCCGCTCGACGTCGTGGCGCGGGAGCTCGACTCGCAGGGCCTCGAGGGGATCGCCTTCTCGCTCTCGACGCCCGCGGGGGACGCCCGAGTCCAGCTCGCTCTCCCCGGCCTCTACAACGTCTACAACGCCCTCGCCGCCGCTTCCCTCTGCCTCGGGCTGGGCGTGCCGCTGCCGGAGATCGTCGCAGGGCTCGAGCGGTTCCGCGCCGCGTTCGGCCGCTTCGAGCGCTTCGCGGCGGGCGACCGGAGCGTTCTTCTGCTGCTGATCAAGAACCCCGCCGGCGCCAACGAGGTCGTGCGGACGCTGGAGGAGGCGGGCGTTCCGCCGACGATCGTGGTCGCGCTCAACGACCGGATCGCAGACGGCCGGGACGTCTCGTGGATCTGGGACGTCGACTTCGAGCCCCTGCTCGCGCGCGCCGAGCGGGTCGTGGTCACCGGCGAGCGGGCTGCCGAGCTCGGTCTCCGCTTCCTCTACGGAGGCCTGCCGCGAGAGCGGCTCGAGGTCGAGCCTGCGCTCGAGGCGGCGCTCGACCGTGGGCTCGCGCTGACCCCGTCCGGCGGCGAGCTCGTCATTCTGCCCACGTACACAGCGATGCTCGGGCTGCGCTCCATCGCGACCGACCGCGGCCTCACCCGGCCCTACTGGGAGAGCGAGCGCGCCTCGTGATCATCCGGGTCGGCCACCTCTACCCCGAGTACCTCAACATCTACGCCGATCGCGGCAACATCGCCGTGTTCGAGCGCCGGGCGGCGGCCCGCGGCCACGAGCTCCGCGTCGAGCCCGTCTCGATCGGGACGCCGCTCGAGCCCGGGAGCCACGACCTGCTGTACGTCGGCGGCGGCCAGGATCGCGAGCAGGCGATGATCGCGCCCGACCTCGCCCGCCACGGGGAGGCGCTGCGCGAGGCGGTCGACGGCGGAGCCGCGCTGCTCGCGGTCTGCGGCGGCTACCAGCTCCTCGGCCGCGGCTATCGCGGGCGCGACGGGTCGTGGCTCGCCGGTGCCGCGCTCTTCCCGCACGAGACGCACGCGGGCGAGACGCGCATGATCGGTGACGTCCTGCTCGAGAGCACGCTCGCCGAGGAGCCGGCAAGGACGATCGCGGGATTCGAGAACCATGCGGGCCGCACCGTCCTCGATCAGGGCGCCGAGCCGCTCGGACGCGTCGTCTCCGGCTACGGCAACGACGGGACGTCCGGATACGAGGGCTGTCGCGTCGCGCGCGCGCTCGGCACGTACCTGCACGGGCCGCTCCTGCCGCGGAACCCGTGGCTCGCCGACCTCCTCCTCTCCTGGGCGCTCGCCCACGCGACCGGCGGCGAGCCCGAGCCGCTCCAGCAGCTCGCCGACGAGCTCGAGCACGAGGCGCACCTGGTCGCGGCCGCCCGGGCCCGCGAGCGCGGCGGCCGGCCCGCGCGGTAGTCGTCCCCTACTCCGCCCAGCGGGCGCCGAGGTAGACGCACGGGTCGCCCGGCTGCCAGCGGCCGAGGAAGCGTGCGATCGGCGGGTGCAGCGAGACGGAGTCGAGCTCGTCCGGCCCGAAGAGCCGGTGACCGCGCACCGCCTCGTCCACGGAGCTGACGTGCTCGAGCGAGCCGTCGAGCTCGCCGGCGAAGACGACGTGGACGACGTGCTTCGACCACAGGCTCCGCTCGGGGGAGATCGACTCGACGATCGCGATCGGCCCCTCGACGGGCAGCTCGGCGTGCGCGCCCACGACGCCCGTCTCCTCGGCGAGCTCGCGCTGCAACGCATCGACGAGCGTCTCGCCGCTCCGGACTCCGCCGCCCGGGAGCAGCCAGTGCTCGCGGCCGCGCTTCTCGTGGCGGCAGAGGAGGATCGAGCCCTTCCAGTGAAGCAGCGCCGAGACGCGGATCCGCGGCTCCGGTCGCATCAGGCCCCCGACGACCCGAGCCCGCCGGACCCGCGCTCGCTCGCGGGCAGGTCGTCGACCTCGAGCAGCTCGACCTGCGGCAGCTCGACGACGACGAGCTGCGCGATCCGCATCCCCGGCTCGACGACGAAGCGCTCGCTGCGGTCCGTGTTCAGCAGGATCACCTTCACCTCGCCGCGATAGCCCTCGTCGATGAGCCCGGGGGCGTTGACCTTCCCGAGGCCGTGCTCGGCCGCGAGCCCCGACCTCGGCAGCACGAGGCCCGCGTGCCCCGGCGGGATCGCGACCGCGATCCCCGTGCCGACGACCGCCCGGGCGCCGGGCTCGAGCTCGACGCGCTCGCGCGAGGTGAGGTCGAAGCCGGCGTCCCCGGCGTACGCGCGGTCGGGAACGACCGCGTCCGGGTGCAGCCGCTTCACCGCGACGCGCGTCACGCTGAGGACGGATCCTCCGCCGACGACTCCGCCACGAGGTAGGGGGCGAACCGCCGGACGTCGCGGCCGGGCAGCCGCGCACGGACGAGCACGCCCTCCTCCGTGTCCCGGCGCTCGTCGATCGGCGCGCCGAGCGCGTAGAGGTCGGAGAGGACGCGGCCCTCGTCGTACGGCACGAGCAGCCGCACCTCGTCGAAGCGGTCGGAGAACCGCTCGGCGATGCGCTGTCGCAGCTCCGCGAGCCCCTCGCCCGTCACGGCCGAGACCTGGAGCGCCTCGGGATAGTGGTTCGCGAGCCGCTCGCGCCCCGCAGCCGTGACGCGGTCGATCTTGTTGACCACGAGCTCGACCGGCAGGTCGCCCGCGCCGATCTCGCCGAGGACCGTCTCGACCGCGGCCCGCTGCTCGGCGATCTGCGCCGTGGGCAGCGAGCCGTCGACGACGTGCAGGACGAGGTCGGCGACGAGCGTCTCCTCGAGCGTCGATGCGAAGCCCTCGACCAGCTGGGTCGGCAGGCGGCGGATGAAGCCGACCGTGTCGGTCACGAGGTACCGCTTGCCCTCGTGCTCGAAGGTGCGCGTCGTCGGGTCGAGCGTCTCGAAGAGGCGGTTCTCGACCGAGACCTCGGCGCCCGTCAGAGCGTTGAGGAGCGTCGACTTGCCGACATTCGTGTACCCGGCGAGCGCCACCGTCGGCGTCGAGGAGCGGCTCCGGGACTTGCGCCGCGTCTCCCGGTGGCCGCGGACGCCGCGGAGGCGCCGCCGCAGCTGCGTGATCCGCCGGTTCGCGAGCCGGCGGTCGGTCTCGAGCTGCGACTCGCCGGGCCCGCGCGTGCCGACGCCGCCGCCCACGCTTGCCGTGCCGCCGCCGCCCGCCTGCCGCTCGAGGTGCTTCCACATGCCCCGCATGCGCGGCAGGTTGTACTCGAGCTGCGCGAGCTCGACCTGGAGCTTGCCCTCGGCCGAGACGGCGTGCTGGGCGAAGATGTCGAGGATCAGCTGCGTGCGGTCGACGACGCGGGCCGAGAGGGCGTCCTCGAGCGTGCGCTGCTGTGTCGGCTGCAGCTCGTCGTCGACGAGCAGCACCTCGGCCTGGGCGTCCCCGTACGCGGCCTTGAGCTCCTCGAGCTTTCCCTTGCCGACGTAGCTCCGCGGATCGGCGCGCACGCGGTGCTGGACGACGTGCGCGACGGGTGCCACGCCGGCCGTGCGCGCGAGCTCGCGCAGCTCGGCCAGCTCCTCGTCGCCGTCCGCGCCCTGCGGCAGGACCGCGAGGAGCAGCCCGCGCTCGGGTTCCGGCCCAGCCCGAGTCTCCGTGCCCCCGCCTGCCATCTGCGGAAGTATGCCCCTGCGACCGCCGGTAGTCTCGCCGCGTGGCCACGCTGAGCGAACGCCTCGCGGCACGGACGCTCGAGCTCGTGGACATCCCCTCGGAGAGCCGGCACGAGGCCGAGATCCGGGAGCACCTACGCTCGCTGGTGCCGACCCCCTACGAGCCCGTCTTTGCGGGCGACGAGGCGTTCCTGTGGGCGCGTGAGCGCCGTCCCGACACTCCCCTGCTCGTCCTCGCCGGCCACTACGACACCGTCCCCGTCCAGGGCAACCTCCCGGGGCGGATCGCCGACGGCTCGGTGCACGGCTGCGGGGCGAGCGACATGAAGGGCGGCGTGGCGGTCGCGCTCGAGCTGGTCCGCGACCTCGCGGACGGCGATCCCGGCCCGGTGGACGTCGCGCTGCTCCTCTTCGGCCGCGAGGAGCTCCCGCCGCAGGACAACCCGCTGCCCGCGCTCTTCGCCGGGACGCCGCTCGTCCACGAGGCGGATCTCGCGCTCCTGCTCGAGCCGACCGACCTGACGATCCAGGCGGGCTGCGTCGGCAACCTCTCGGCGCGCGTCACGTTCCACGGCGTGGCGGGGCACTCGGCCCGGCCCTGGCTGGCCGACAACGCCGTCCACCGCGCAGTCGAGGGCCTCGCCGAGGTCGTCCGGCACGAGCGCCGCGAGGCGGTCGTCGACGGGCTCCCGTTCTACGAGGTCGTCTCCGTCACGCGCCTCGAGTCGGGCACGGCGGACAACGTCATCCCCGACGGCGCGGTCGCGACCCTCAACCTCCGCTACCCGCCCGACAGGTCGCCGGACGAGGCCGAGGAGCTCGTCCGCTCGCTCGTGCCGGCGGATGCGACGGTCGAGATCGTCGGCAACTCGCCGCCCGCCGACGTCGTCGTCGACGCCCCGCTCGTCCGCCGCCTCCGCGAGCTCGGCGACCTCCCGGTCGAGCCGAAGCAGGCGTGGACGAACGTCGCGGACTTCACGGCTCGCGGCATCCCGGCCGTCAACTTCGGCCCGGGGGCGACCCGCTACGCGCACGCCACCGACGAACAGGTGGACGTCGCCGCGCTCGAGCGGGCGTACCTCGTCCTGCGCGACCTCGTCGGCTAGCGTCGCCCTGATGCCCTCCCTCTCTCCCGTCCTCCAGGCGCAGGCGACGTACCCGTTCGTGCGGCTACGGCAGGCCGCGGAGGAGCGGCTCGCACAGGGCCTCGAGGTGATCGACCTCGGGATGGGCGATCCTCGCGAGCCCACGGACCCCGCGATCATCCAGGCGCTCCGGGACGGCGTCCGCGAGCGGATGGGCTACCCGGCCGCCGTGGGGCTCCCCGAGCTCCGCGAGGCGGTCGCGCGCTGGGTCGACCGCCGCTTCGGCGTCGAGCTCGACCCCGACGCGGAGGTGATCCCGACGCTCGGCTCGAAGGAGGCCATCTTCTCGTTCGCGCAGGTCGTCCTCGACGTGCCGGGCGGACGCGACACGGTCGTCGTCACGGAGCCCGGATACCCCGTCCCCGGCCGCGGCGCGGCCTTCGCGGGCGCCCGCGTCGTGGAGCTCCCGCTCCTCGAGCGCAACGGCTTCCTGCCCGATCTCGAGGCCGTGCCCGACGACGTCTGGGGGCGCACGGCGCTCGTCTGGCTCAACACGCCGAACAACCCCACCGGCGCCGTCGCCTCGCTCGAGCTTCTCGACGATCTCGCGCGGCTCGCGCGCGAGCGCGGCTTCGTGCTGGCCTCGGACGAGGCCTACTCCGAGCTGTGGTTCAGCGAGCCGCCGCCCTCGGCCCTGCAGCTCGACGACCGGACGGGCGTCGTCGTGTTCAACACTCTCTCGAAGCGCTCGTCCATGACCGGCTTCCGCAGTGGGTTCGTCGCCGGCGATCCGGCGCTCGTCGACGCGCTTCGCCGCTTCCGGCCGAACGTCGGCACCGCGCCGCAGGAGTTCGTGCAGCGCGCGTCGGTCGTCGCGTGGGACGGCGAGGAGCACGTCGAGCGAGCCCGGTCGACCTACGCACGGAAGCGGGCGATGCTCCTCGACGTGCTCGGCCGCAAGGGCCTGCGCGACGCAGGCGGCCCGGCGACGATGTACCTCTGGATCGCCGTGCCCGAGGGCGAGACCTCGGAGTCGCATGCTGCGCGGCTCCTCGAACGTGGCGTGCTCGTGACGCCCGGCGCCTACCTCGGGCCGTCCGGCGAGGGGTACGTGCGCTACGCGCTCGTCCCCACGCTCGAGGAGTGCGCCAGGGCGGCCGCGATCCTGGAGGATGTGCTCCCGTGAGCCTGCGCGAGCGCATCGACGAGCTGTGGGAGAGCGGCGAGCTCGACGCCGCGCCCATCGAGGAGGCGATCGAGCTGCTCGACCGCGGCGAGCTCCGCGTCGCGGAGCCGAGCGAGGACGGCTGGGTCGTCAACGAGTGGGCGAAGAAGGCGATCCTCCTCTACTTCCGGCTCCGGAAGGTGGAGCCGCTGGAGTCCGGCGACCTCCGGTACCTCGACAAGATCCCGCTGAAGCGGGTCGATCCGGCCCTCGGCGTCCGGGTCGTGCCGCCGGGCGTCGCGCGGCACGGTGCCTACCTCGCGGAGGGCGTCGTGCTGATGCCGGGGTACGTGAACATCGGCGCCTGGGTCGGGCCGCGGACGATGGTCGACACGTGGGCCACCGTGGGCTCGTGCGCCCAGATCGGCGCCGACGTCCACCTTGCGGGAGGAGTCGGGATCGGCGGCGTGCTCGAGCCGCCCCAGGCCGCCCCCGTGATCGTCGAGGACGGCGCGTTCATCGGGTCGCGCTGCATCGTCACCGAGGGCGTGCGCGTCGGCGCCGGGGCGGTGCTCGCGGCGAACGTCTCCCTGACGGCGTCCGTCCCGATCATCGACGTCACCGAGGCGGAGCCGGTCGAGTATCGGGGCGTGGTGCCACCTCGCGCTGTCGTCGTTCCCGGCACGCGGCCGAAGGAGTTCCCCGCGGGCACGTACCAGATCGCCTGCGCGCTGATCATCGGCTGGCGACAGGAGTCGCACGACCTGCGGCTCAGCCTGAACGACGTGCTCCGCGAGTACGAGCTGGCCGTCTAGCCGGTCAGAGCGACGTCTCGCCGGCGCAGACCTGCTCCGCCGGGCCTTCCAGCGTCGCGTCGCCTCCCTTGATCGTCACCACGAGCTCTCCGCCCGGCATGGCGATCCGGACCGGGCTGTCCGACCAGCCCCGCGCCACGGCCGCAGCCGCGACGGCGACCGCCGATGAGCCCGAGGCCGCGGTCTCGCCCGCTCCGCGCTCCCAGACGAGGACGGAGACGACGTCACGCGGCTCGGGGCGCGCGAGCTGGACGTTCGTCCGGTTGCGGAACCGCGGATGGCTCTCGATCGCGGGGCCGAAGCGGAGCAGGTCGTCCCGCGACAGCGCCTCGCGGAGAACGACGGCATGCGGGTTCCCGACGGCGACCGGGACGACGGTCAATCGCTCGCCGGCGATGTCGAGCACCTCGTCCGCCGCGACGACGACCTCACCGAGCCGCTGGCGGACGAGGCCGTTCGGCGCGGCGGCGGCGCGGACGACGCCGCCGGGCGCGACGATCTCGACGTCCGTCGCGCCTGTCTCCCGGAGCAGCCAGGCCGCCGCGATGCGGGTGCCGTTGCCGGACATCTCGGCCGTCGAGCCGTCCGGATTCCAGATGCGGATCTCCGCACGGCGCTCCGTCTCACGCGCGACGACCTCGAGCACGCCGTCGCTCCCGATCCCGGTGCGGACGTCACAGAGGCGCCGCGCGCGGGCCGCGGTGATCTCGCCCGCGTCGGGCTGCTCGACGAGGAGGTACGCGTTTCCGAGCGCATGCCACTTCTCGAACCGCATCCGCTGACGTTACCGTCGCGACGCGCAGGAGCACGTCCGAGACGAGGTCGGGCAGCGGACGCGTGCCGTCGAGCACGACGATGCCCGGGATCCGGCGCATCCACTTGCGCTGGTACGCCGCGTACCGCCGCGTCCGGAGGACGATCCGGTCGCGGGCGTCGTCGGGCGGCAGCGATGCGATCTCCGCGAGCCCGAGCGCCTTCTCGGCGGTGCGCGAGACGGGTCCGGCGAGCGCGAGGCGCACCTCCTCCACGACGCCGCGGGCGAACATCGCGTTCGTCCGCTCGCGGACGCGTCGCTCGAGCTCCTCCGGCGGCAGGTCGAGCCCGAGGATCAGCGTCGGACGACGCGTGGCGGCGCTCCACAGCCGGTCGCCGCCGGCGAGCGAGTGTCCCGCCTCGGCGAGCTCGAGCGCGCGCACGAGCCGCTGGTGGTCGCGCGGGTGGACGGCGTCCGCCGCCTCGGGGTCGAGCTCGGCGAGACGCGCGTGCGCGGCGGCGTCATCGCCGGCGACCTCCTCGCGGATCCGCTCCCGTATCGCCGGCGCCGGCGGGCGGCGGGACGTCGAGGTCGGCGAGCGCCGCGCGGAGGTAGAGGCCGGTGCCTCCCGCCACGACCGCGCTGCCGCGCGTCCGGACGAGCTCGTCGATCTCGGCGTGTGCAAGCGCGGCGAACGCGCCGACGCTCATCTCCTCGTCCAGCGCGCGGACGGCGACGAGCCGCGTCGGCTGCTCCGACTGGTTCGTGAGGATCGGCAGGCCGCGGTAGACCTGCATCGCGTCGGCCGACACGACCTCGGTGCCCAGCGCCTCCGCGAGCGCCTCGGCGAGCGCACTCTTGCCGCTCGCGGTCGGGCCGAAGACGGCGACGACCTCGATCCGGTCCGCCTTCTCGGGCTCGGTGGCGGTCAGGGCGCGGGCCGCGTCACCGGATCCCGTGCGCGGGCGTTCGCCGGTGTCCGCTTCGGCCCTGTCCAGGTCTGCCGGGTCTCGGGCCACCGGCCTCCTCCCCACGCTTCGAGCCTAGCGCCGAACTGCGGACGGATGGGTGACGTCGCCGTGCCGGATGTGCGCCCATCGCTCCACAGGCGACTCCAGGGAGCTCAGGCGGCGACGAGCGACCGCGCGCGGCCCCGCAGCGTCGTCGAGGTCGCTCCCTCGATCGTCACCTCGACGAGCTCGCCGACCTCTGCGGCGCCGGCGAAGTTGACCGTGGTGTTACGGCGGGTGCGACCACGGAGCAGCGTGGCGTCCGTCCGGCTCGGCCCTTCCACGAGCACCTCTTCCGTCAGCCCGACCCGCGCTGCGTTCCGGGCTGCGGCCCCGCGCTGCACGACCGTCCACGAGCCGCTCCATCCGCTCGCGCTTCACGTCCTCGGGCACCTGGTCGGCGAGCGCCGCGGCCTCCGTGCCGGCGCGTGGCGAGTAGACGAACGTGAAGGCGCTGTCGAAGCCGACCTCCTCGACGACCTCCAGGGTCTCGCGGAAGTCGTCCTCCGTCTCGCCGGGGAAGCCGACGATGATGTCCGTTCCGAACGCGAGGTCGGGGATCGCGGCCCGGAGGCGCTCGACGAGCGCGAGGTAGCGCTCGCGCGAGTACGTCCGTCGCATCCGCTTCAGGAGGCGCGAGGAGCCGGACTGCAGCGGGAGGTGGACGTGCTCGCACACCGCCGCGCACTCGGCCATCGCGGCGATCACGGGCGCGCGGAAGTCCTTCGGGTGCGGGCTCGTGAACCGGATCCGCTCGATCCCGTCGACCGCGTCGCAGGCGCGCAGCAACTCGCCGAACTCCGTCGCGAGGGAGGGCGCGAGGTCGCGTCCCCACGAGTTGACGTTCTGGCCGAGCAGCGTGATCTCGCGGACGCCGTCCCGTGCGAGCGACTCGACCTCGGCGAGGATCTCGCCCGGCCGGCGGCTCTGCTCACGACCGCGGACGGCGGGGACGATGCAGTACGCGCACTTCGAGTTGCACCCCATCGAGACCTGCACCCAGGCGCTCGCACGCCGCTCGCGATGCATCGGCAGCGTCGCCGCGAAGGTGTCATGGCTTCCGAACCGGCCTCGCGGGACGGCGAACCCGCCCGCTGTGAGCCAGTCGCCGAGGTGCGGGATCGATCCCGGGCCGAAGGCGACGTCCACGAACGGATAGCGGTCGAAGATCCGCTCCCGCTGCGCCTCCGCGTAGCAGCCGCCGACCGCGACGACGAGATCAGGATCCCTGCGCTTCCGGGCGGCCGCGTCGCCAAGGTACGCCGCGAGCTTCGTGTCCGGCTTCTCCCGGATCGTGCAGGTGTTGAACACGAGCACGTCCGCCTCTTCCGCGGCGGGCGCCTCGCCGAGCCCGAGCGACTCGAGCATGCCCTTGATGCGCTCCGAGTCGTGGGCGTTCATCTGACAGCCGAACGTGGTCAGGTGGTACCGGCGCACGACGAGCCAGTGTAGGCGCTGCCGGGCGCCACCCGATCAGCGGTCGTGGAACCGTCGTCTTCGAATCCGGCTCAGGTCATCGCCTCCCACCACGCGTCGACGCGCTCGCGTGACGGTGCCTGGAACGCGACGTGGAGCCGCCGCGTCGCAGGTCGCTCCACTCGACGACTCCGCCTCCTGGGCTACTTCGCGACCTCGATGGCGCGTGACTCCCGGATCACGATCACCTTCACCTGGCCCGGGTACTCGAGCTGATCCTCGATCTGGCGGGCGATCTCGTACGAGAGCAGCGCCGTCCCGTCGTCGTCGACCTCCGTGGGCTCGACGATGACGCGGATCTCGCGGCCGGCCTGGAGCGCGTACGCCTTCGCGACGCCGTTCTTCGACATCGCGATCTCCTCGAGCGCCTCCAGCCGCTTGATGTAGTGCTCGAGGCTCTCGCCGCGCGCGCCCGGCCGCGACGCCGAGATGGCGTCCGCGGCGATGAGGAGCACGGCCTCGACCGTCTGCGGCTGCACCTCGTAGTGGTGCGCCTCGATCGCGTGGACGACGCCGTCGGACTCGCCCGCCCGCCGCGCGAGCTGGGCGGAGACGAGCGCGTGCGAGCCGTCGACCTCGTGCGTCATCGCCTTGCCGAGGTCGTGCAGGAGGGCGGCGCGCTTCGCCGTCTTCACCCCCGCGCCCAGCTCGGCGGCCATGATCCCGACGAGGTGGACGACCTCGAGCGTGTGCTTCAGGACGTTCTGCCCGTAGCTCGTGCGGAACCGCAGCCGTCCGAGCACCTGGACCAGCTCCTCGCTGAACTCGCCGCAGTTCGCCTCGAAGACGGCCTGCGAGCCGGCCTGGTGGATCTGCTCCTCCAGCTCGGCCTTGGACTGGTAGTACATCTCCTCGATCCGGGCCGGGTGGATCCGTCCGTCCTCGATCAGCTTCTCGAGCGTCATCTTCGCGATCTCGCGGCGGATCCCGTCGAAGGACGAGAGGACGACCGCGTGGGGCGTGTCGTCCACGATCACGTCGACGCCCGTCAGGTGCTCGAGCGCACGGATGTTGCGGCCCTCCCGGCCGATGATCCGCCCCTTCATGTCGTCGCTCGCGAGCTCGACGACCGTGACGGTGGTCTCGGCCGTGTGGCTGGCGGCGACCCGCTGCAGCGCATCGGCCACGAGCGCCCGCGCCCGTCGCCGCGACTCCGTGCGAGCCTCCTCCTCCATCTGTCGCACCGACCGCGCGAGCTCGTGCCGGACGAGGTCCTGCGAGCGCTCGAGCACGGCGGACTTGGCCTCGCCGAGCGTCATCCCCGAGATCCGCTCGAGCTCCTTCAGCGACTGCACGCGCGACGCCTTGAGGTCTTCCTGCAGCTGCTTCAGGTGCACCTCCCGGTCGCCGATCCCCTGCTCACGACGGGTCACCTCGAGGATCTTGTGGTCGATCTCCGACTCGCGCTGCGCGATGCGCTCCTCGACCTTCGCGATCTCGACGCGCCGGTCCTGCACCTCGCCTTCGGCGTCGGCCCGGAGCCGCACGGCGAGCTCGCGCGCCTCGACCTGCGCCTCGCGGCGAATGGTCTCCGCCTCGCGCTCCGCGTCCGCGACGATGCGCTTCCGCTCCTCCTCGCTGCGGCGCACCCCCGACGAGCTCGACGCCCTCAGCCACGCACCCGTGGCGACCCCACCGATCCCGAGACCGACGATCAGGGCGATCAACGTGAGCATGTCCACTCCTCCAGGAGGGTTGGCCATCAACCGCGGCGGCGCCGCGGACGCCCACATCCGTCTTCCCCCGCGCCGGCGGGGCTTTCACGCTCTAGGCTGGCACACCCTCCTGCGCATGCGGCGGCGGTTCCCGCTGGAGCAAGAGTTCGGTGGTGGACGAGGTCACGATTCGGGTTCGGAAGTGCGCAAGAGCAGGGAAATCCGGATGAAGCCTGCTCATGGTAGCGCTCGGCTCTCGAGTTCTGCAACGACGTCCTCGACGAGCTCCGCCGCGAAGCCCTTCGCCGCGAGGAAACGAGCCGTCCGTGGGCTGAGCCCGCGCGCGACGACGATCCGCGCCGCGCGGTCGCGTTCGGGCTCGAGCGCGGCGACGGCCTCGCGCGCGAGCGCCTCGTCGACGCCGTGCCGGACGAGGTCGTCGAGGACGAGCTCGTCGCCCGCTCCGCGGTCGGCGAGATCCCGCGCGCGGGCCGCCGCGTAGCGACCGTCGTCGACGAGGCCTGCTCGCTCGGCCCGCTCGAGCGCCTCGCTGCGGCCCGACGCCTCGACACCGGCGCGTGCCAGGCGCTCGGCGAGGGTCGCGCGCGTGTGCTCCCGCCGGGCGACGGCCCGGATGACGACGCCCTCGGCGCGATGCCGGCGGAGGGCGCGCGCCAGGTCGCGTGCCCGCTCGCGGTCGAGGCCGACGCCCGGGCTGAGCCGCGCCGCAACGGCCGCCTCGAGCGGCACGGTGCGCCACGGGCGGCCGTCCAGCTCGACGGCAACGCGCCGCCCCGCTGCCCGCACCGCCGTGACCGTGGGCGTGACCGGCACGGGTCAGGCCTCCGCGCTGACCTCCTCGGGGACCGGCTCGACCTCGATCTGGCTCGCGTCCGCGCTCGGCAGAAGCCGCGCCGAGACGACCTGGTCTGGCCCGACGTCCGCCTGGATGCGCGCCAGGATCGATTGGACGAGATCGGGGTTCTCGGTGAGGAATGCCGTCGCGTTCTGGCGCCCCTGGCCGAGCCGCTCGTCGCCGACCGAGAAGTACGATCCGGACTTCGTCACGATCTTGCGCTCGAGCCCTACGTCGAGCACCGTGCCCTCCCACGAGATGCCCAGGCCGTAGATGACGTCGAACTCGGCCTGCTTGAACGGCGGCGCGACCTTGTTCTTCACGACCTTGACGCGCACCCGGTTGCCGAACGCCTCCGTGCCCTCCTTGAGCGTCTCGATCCGGCGGATGTCGAGCCGCACCGATGCGTAGAACTTCAGCGCGCGCCCACCCGGCGTCGTCTCGGGCGAGCCGAACATGACGCCGATCTTCTCGCGGAGCTGGTTCGTGAAGAGGCAGATCGTGTCGGTGCGGTTCAGCGTGCCGGCGAGCTTGCGCAGCGCCTGGCTCATGAGACGCGCCTGGAGGCCGACGTGGCTGTCCCCCATCTCGCCCTCGATCTCGGCCTTCGGCGTCAGCGCGGCGACGGAGTCGACGGCGACGACGTCGACCGCGCCCGAGCGGATGAGGAGCTCTGCGATCTCGAGCGCCTGCTCTCCCGTGTCGGGCTGCGAGACGAGCAGCTGGTCGATGTCGACGCCGATCCGGCGCGCGTACGTCGGGTCCATCGAGTGCTCGGCGTCGATGAAGGCGCAGATGCCGCCTCGGCGCTGCGCCTCGGCGATCACGTGGTAGACGAGCGTGGTCTTGCCCGACGACTCGGGGCCGAAGACCTCGACGATCCGCCCGCGCGGCAGACCCCCGATCCCGAGGGCGAGATCGAGCGAGAGCGCACCCGTCGACACCGCGCCGATCGAGACCTGGGCGGCGTCTGTCATGCGCATCACCGAGCCCTTGCCGAATTGCCGCTCGATGTGGCCGAGTGCGACGTCGAGTGCTTCCTCCCGGTTCATGCGATTCATCCTCCTGCGTTCAGCGAGATGCGATCGAGCACCTCGTACCGGGCTCCGGTCGGGTGCAGACGAGACAGATAAGCAGCAACACCGGACGGAACGAATGTTCCCGTCCCGGGGAGCGCGGGCCGGAGCCGCGGGCGCTCGCGAAAGCGCAGCACCGTGAGGTGCGGGAGCCACGGGCGCGCCTCCGGCTGATAGACGCCGAGCGCGGCGAGCCGGGCGTGGAGCCGCTCCGCGAGCGCGGTCGCGCCGCCGGTGGGATCGTCGAGCACGACCATCCCCACGCTCCGGGTCTCGCGCCAGCGGCTGGGCGCGAGCGGGAGCTCGCCGACGCCGTCGACGCTGCTCCGGAGGGCGTCGACGATCGCCGACAGCTCCGAGCCGGGCCGGGTGCCGAGGAAGGCGAGCGTGACGTGCAGGTGCTCGCGCGGCACGAGCCGACCCCGCTCCAGGTGCCGCGCCTGCCAGTCGGCGACGGTGTCGAGGACCTCCGAGGGAAGCTGGAGCGCGAGGAAGAGCCGCAGTCGGTCACCGTCACCGACGCTAGCGGCCCGGGTCACGCCGCTTTGTGCCGACTCTGTGTCAGAAGGCGCCGGGCGAGGTGGAGCGCCCCGACGGCGGCGCGGGTGCGGATCGCAGCGCGGTCGCCGGGGAAGGAGAACTCGTCGCCTCGCTCGTCCCACGGCGCCGAGACATGCAGGTAGACGAGGCCGACCGGCTTCGTCTCGGTGCCGCCATCCGGGCCGGCCACGCCCGTCACCGCGATCCCGACGTCGACGCCGAGCCGCTCCCGGACGCCTGCCGCCATCGCGGCCGCAACCTCGGCCGAGACGGCGCCGTGCGCGGCGATGAGCTGCTCGGGAACGCCCAGCGACTCGGCCTTCACGTCGTTCGCGTAGGCCACGACGCCGCCCGCGAAGGCGTCGCTCGCACCCGGGATGTCCGTCAGGCGCGCCGCGACCAGGCCGCCCGTGCACGACTCCGCGGTCGCGAGACGCAGCCCGCGCTCGCGGCAGAGCGACAGCACGATCTCGGCGACCGTCCGCTCGTCCTCGCTGAAGAGGTAGCGCTCGAGCGGCTCGCGCATGGCGACGGCGAGCACGTCCGCGCGCTCCTCTGCGCCGGGCTCCACGACGAGGTCGACGTGGATCTCGAAGTCGCGGGCGCAGATCGTCGCCTCCACGCCGTCGCCGTCGCCGCCTGCTTCGGCCAACGCCCGCGCGACGGCGGACTCGCTCGCTCCGAAGAAGCGGAGGACGCGCCGGCCGGGCGGCGACGTCCGCGCGAGGACGCGCTGCACGGGGTCGCTCGCGACGGCCGCCGGCCAGAGCCGCTGCAGCTCGCCCGGCGGCCCCGGGAGCACGACGAAGACGCACGCCCCGTCGTCGAGCACGAGACCCGGTGCGGTCCCGGCGATCCCGATCACGACCGCGCCCTCGGGAACGGTGGCCTGCTTCGTGACGCCCGCCGCGAAGTCGGCGTAGGGCCGGTTGAGCCGCTTGGCCACCGAGCGGGAGACGCCCTCGATATGGCGCACGAGCTCGTCGTCGACCCGCAGCGCGGCGCCGGCGACGCGGGCGACGAGCTCGACGGTGCGGTCGTCGTGGGTCGGCCCGAGACCGCCCGAGACGAGGCAGACGTCGGCGCCGGCGCTCGCGGCGCGCAGAGTCGACTCGAGCTCGACGGGGTCGTCGCCCACGATCGCGATCTGACCGGGTACGAGCCCGAGCCCGAGCGCCTCGCGCGCGAAGAACGGCCCGTTCCGATCCGTCCGCTCGCCGCGGACGAGCTCGCTGCCGGTGACGACGATCGCCGCCCGAGGGCGGCTCACACGCACTCGGTCGTGGTCCTCGTGACCTTCAGGGCGCAGCCGCGCGGAAGCACGACGTGCCGCCCGTTGAGCTTGACGACGACGTTGGCGGG
This sequence comes from uncultured Actinomycetes bacterium, assembly GCA_963748255.1. Taxonomy (GTDB): domain Bacteria; phylum Actinomycetota; class Thermoleophilia; order Gaiellales; family Gaiellaceae; genus Gaiella. The sequence goes on from CAVVIL010000019.1 coordinate 55,390, forward strand.
ACGGTCGACGGCGAGGTAGAGCGACGTCCGCGTGAACCGCTGGAACTGCCCGCGCTCGAGCGTGCCGGTGTAGAGCGGCTTGCTCGCCGCCGTCCCGGCGCGGACCTCCATGAACGACGAGCCGCGCACCGCGCGCACGGAGAGGGTCACCTGGCCCTGCGTCGCCTTCGCACCGGACGTGGCGGCGACGCTCGGCGGCGTGGCGTTGATCCCCTCGACCTGCGGGTCGTCGTGGCCGCCGAAGCGCCAGGCGGCGATCACGAGCGCCGTGACGAAGAGGATCGCGGCGAGCGCGACCCCGACCGTGCGCGACTCGCGCCGCTCGCGCCGCTGGCGGCGGCTCGGGCTCGGCGAGCGCGGCAGCCGGGGCTGGCCTCCCCCCTCCTCGCCCGCGACGTAGCGCGAGTTGTACTCGTCGACGTAGAGCCGGCCGTCGAGCCCGAGCGCGTCCGCGTAGACGCGCAGGAAGCCCTTCGTGTACGCGTGGCCGGGAAGCTGGTCGAACCGCTCGTCCTCGAGGTGCCGAAGGTACTTCGCGCGCACCTTCGTGCGCGCCTCGAGCTCGTCGAAGTCGAAGCCCTGGCGCAGGCGCGCCTCGCGCAGGCTGGAGCCGATCTCGAACATGAACGGTGCAGTGTAGATACCACCCGGCCGCCGGCGCGAGGGCCGTGCCGGGGCGATTTTTCGCTCCTAGCGCTCTCCGAGGTAGGTGAGGAAGCCGTAGACGGAGACGGAGACGAGCGCCGTCGCACCGAGCGCGATGCCGAGGACGCCGAGCGCGCGGCCGACCCGCGCCGCCCCACGCCCGCCGGCACGCTCGAGCCGGAGGTCGTCGTGCCGAAGCGCGCTGCGGGCGAGCCCGATCGCGAGCGCGCCGAGGAGGACGGCGACCGGGATCGCGAACCCCGCGTGCAGGAGGTCGTAGGAGTCCGAGTAGCGCGTCGCGACGATCGCGACCGGCATCGTCGCGACCGCGAGGACGCCGGCGACGATCGAGGCGACCGCGCGGCCGTTGCCGGCGGCGCGTGGTCTCCGTCGCTGCCATCCCCTGTCCCACTACTGCTTCTTGTAGGGCCGGCCGACCGCCGCGGGCGGGACCGACCGCCCGATCACGCCGGCGACGGCGATCAGCGTCAGGACGTAGGGCAGCGCCTGGAACAGCGTCGCCGCGGAGCCCGAGTACTCGGGCAGCCGCTGCGCCAGCGCGCTCGAGAAGCCGAAGAGGAGGCAGGCCGCGGCCGCGCCGAACGGCCGCCAGTTGCCGAAGATCACCGCGGCGAGCGCGATGAACCCGCGGAACGCGGTCATGTTCTCGTTGAAGGAGTTGACGAACCCGATGGAGAGGTACGCGCCGCCGGCGGCCGCCAGCATGCCCGAGACGATCACGGCGCCGTAGCGGTACCGGTAGACGTCGATCCCCACCGTGTCCGCCGCCCGCGGGTGCTCGCCGACGGCCCGGAGCCGGAGCCCGAGCGGCGTCCGGAAGAGGACGAGCCACGCGAGCGGGACGAGGAACAGGGCGATCCAGATCATCAGGTTGAGGTTCCCGAAGATGTCGCCCAGGAACGGGACGTCCTGGAGGAACGCGAGGTGGACGTTCGGGATGCTCGGGATGTCGGTCGGCGTCCCCTCCTGCCCGTAGATGTCGATGAACAGGTAGCCGGTGAGGCCGTACGCGAGGAAGTTGATCGCGAAGCCGCTGATGATCTGGTCCGCGCGGAAAGTGATCGACCAGATGGCGTGCAGGAGGGCCATCGCGCCGCCCGAGAGAACGCCGCAGAGGAGGCCGAGGACCCACGAGTCGAGCTTGTCGGCGGCCATGATCCCGAAGAAGGCGCCCATCAGCATCATCCCGTCGAGGCCGACGTTGACGACGCCCGAGCGCTCCGAGAAGAGGCCGCCGAGCGCGCCGAAGATGAGCGGCGTCGCGTAGCGGAGCATCGACGCGAAGAGCGCCGACCAGACGACGACCGTCTCGAGCTTGCCGATCGACGAGCGAGTGGCGAGGTACGCGAGCCCGAAGCTGAGCAGCGCCGCGGCCACCGCGTACCAGCCGAAGCGCTTCTCGCCCCGGGTGTAGACGAAGACGCCGATCAGGAGCGCGAGGAGGCCGAGCAGGAGGCTCGGCACCCAGGAGCGCACGGAGGCAGGCGGCAGGGCGATGAAGGCCGAGAGCAGGCCCAGGCCGATGCCGACCCAGGCGAGCGTCCGCAAGCCGTTGTCGACCCGTGGCCGCGGCAGCGCGATGCTCGTCACGTCGCGACCCTCCGTCTCCGCGCCCGTCCGAGCAGCGCGAGGATGACCATGTCCAGCCCCACGAACAGGACGACGAGGCCCTGGATCAGGAGCGTCAGGTTCGACGCGAGCTCCGGCTGGAAGATCGACGGGTCGAGGTTCCGCGTCGAGGTGCCGGTCAGGAGGGCGCCGAAGAGGAGCGCCGCGACCCCCGTCCCCACCGCCGTGTTGCGACCGAGGAGGGCGACGGCGATGCCCACGAAGCCGATCTGCGACGCCTGCACGTCGCCCGTCGAGAGCCGGAACTGCCAGCCGAGGATGTCGATGGCGCCCGCGAGGCCCGCGAACGCGCCGGAGATCGCCATCGCGAGAAAGTAGTTGCGCGCGACGCTGATGCCGCCGTAGCGCGCCGCCTCGGGGTTGAACCCGACGGCCTTCACGCCGTACCCCAGCGTCGTCCGGCTGAGGATGATCCAGTAGACGACGAGCGCGCCGATCGCGATGAAGAAGCCGATGTGGAGGCCCTGGAGGAGCGAGTCGCCCCACCAGACGTGGAGCTTCGCGCTCTCCAGGACGTCGTTGGAGACCGGAACGGACTCCTGCGTGTCGTTCTGCAGCGGTCCGCCGAGCCCGAACAGGAAGACCCCGACCCAGACGATCGTCGAGTTGAGCATGATCGTCGTGATCACCTCGTTCACGCCGACGGTCGCCTTGAGGAAGCCCGCGATGCCGGCGACGAGCGCGCCCGCAGCCGTCCCGATGACGAGCGCGAGGATCACGTGGAGGATCGGGTTCAACCCCTCGAACGAGGACCCGATCCAGACGGCGAGGATGGCGCCGGCGAGGTACTGGCCCTGGCCGCCGATGTTGAAGAGGCCGCAGCGGAAGGCGAACGCGACCGCGAGCCCGACGAGGATCAGCGTCGTCGTCGCGATCAGCGTCTGCTGGAGGTTGAACGAGGCGATGAGGCGCTCCTGTCCCGTCACCCACGGGAAGAACCAGTTGAGGCCCGAGCCCTCGAAGATCGCCTGGTACGTCTTGAGCGGGTTCTTGCCGGTCGTGACGAGCACGACCAGCCCGCCCATCACGAAGGCGATCAGGACGGTGAGGAGCGGCGCGACGACCCCACCCGCCCGCTGTGAGAGCGCGAGCCGCTGCGCGAAGCCCTGTCGCCTGGTCGTCGGGCGGCGGCTCCGCCTGCTGGCCGAACGGCTGTACCGGCGGAGGGCCGGACGGGATCGCTGCGCTCACGCGGCGACCTCGCCGCGCCCGCCGCCGTCATCGCGATCCCGAGCTCCTCCTCCGTCGCGGTCGGCGGGAACTCGCCCACGAGCCGGCCCTCGTAGATGACGAGGATCCGGTCGGCGAGCGACAGGACCTCCTCGAGCTCGAGGGAGACGAGGAGGATCGCGCGGCCCTCGTCGCGCTCCTCGATCAGGCGGCGGTGGACGAACTCGATCGCCCCGACGTCGAGACCGCGCGTCGGCTGCGCGGCGATCAGGACCTTGGGGTCGCGCTCGATCTCGCGCGCGAGCACGACCTTCTGCTGGTTGCCGCCGGAGAGCCCGCCCGCGAACGTCGTGGGGCCGCCGCCGCGGACGTCGAAGTCCTTGATCAGCTTGCGCGCGCGCTCGGCCAGCCGGCCCGGGAAGAGCCAGCCGAGGCGCGAGGCCGGCGGCGAGCGATAGTCGTGGAGGGCGATGTTCTCGGCGATCGAGTACTGGAGCACGAGCCCGCGCCGCTGCCGGTCCTCCGGGATGTGCCCGAGCCCCGCCTCCAGGTGGCCGGACACCGTCTCGGTCGTGACGTCCTCCCCGTCGACGCGCACCGAGCCGCCGTTCACGCCGCGCAGCCCCGTCAGGCCGTCGATCAGCTCCGTCTGGCCGTTCCCGTCGATCCCGGCGAGCGCGACGATCTCCCCGGCGCGCACCTCGAACGAGACACCGCGGACCTTCTCGATCCCGCGGTCGTCGTACACCTGCAGGTCCTCGACCTGGAGCAGCGGGCCGGCGGGACGGGCCTCCGTCTTGGCGACGCGCAGGAGGACGTCGCGGCCGACCATCAGGCGGGCGAGGCTCTCCTCCGTCGCGCCCTCGGCCGGGAGCGTCTCGACCAGCTTCCCGCGGCGGAGCACGGTGATCCGGTCGGCGACCTGGAGCACCTCGTTCAGCTTGTGCGTGATGAAGATCACGGACTTGCCGCGCTCCGTCAGCGAGCGGACGACCTCGAACAGCTCCTTCGCCTCCTGGGGCGTGAGCACCGCCGTCGGCTCGTCGAGGACGAGGATGTCCGCCTCGCGGTAGAGCGCCTTGAGGATCTCGACGCGCTGCTGCTGGCCGACGGTGATGTCCTGGATCCGCGCGGCCGGGTCGACGGCGAGCCCGTAGCGGTCGGAGATCTCGCGGACGCGCCGCTCCGCCTCGCCCATGTCGAGGAGGACGCCCGAGCGCGTCGGCTCCTCGTCGAGCACGATGTTCTCGGCGACGGACATGACCGGGATGAGCATGAAGTGCTGGTGCACCATCCCCACGCCCGCCTCGATCGCGGCGTTCGGCGAGCCGAGGCGCACCGGCTTCCCCTTGATCGAGATCTCGCCCTCGTCGGGGTGGTAGAGCCCGTAGAGGATGTTCATCAGCGTCGACTTGCCCGCGCCGTTCTCGCCGAGGAGCGCGTGCACCTCGCCCTCGATGAGGTCGAAGCTGACGTCGTCGTTCGCGACGATCCCCGGGAAGCGCTTCGTGATGTTGCGCATCTCGAGCACCTGGGCGCGGGCGGACATCCGGGCGATCATAAGGTTTCGCCGGGCGGCTCACACCCGCGACGCGGCGCTGCCAGGCGCGTGTCGCACGAGCCTACGTCGAGCCGTCGCCCAGCGAGCGGTGGAGCCGAGGATGGCCGGCGACGTCCGGCTCGTCGGAGGCCGCCGCGTCCGCCGCACCCGGTGAGGAGGGAGACACCGGGTACGGCGAATGCGAAGGCGACGGCGTGCTCGTCTCGGCCGTCCTTTCGACGACGGCGATACCCGGTTGGGCGGATCGCGAAACACGCGTCCCGCGAGAAGCGCGACGGGCGGGCCCGAAGGCCCGCCCGTCACACGTTCGGATCCGTCTGGTGCTTAGCCCTTGACGGTGCGGGGCGGCTTGACCTTGCCGCTCGCGATGTCCTTCGACCACTTGCCGAGGAGATTCACGAGCGCGACCCGGTTCGGTGCCTTCGTGGACACCTTGCCGTAGCCGACGCCACCGTTCTTGACGTTGAAGACGCCGTCGACGCCGGCCTTCCACGCCTTCGAGCGCCCGAGCTGGATCGTCTGGAAGACGCCCGAGTCGACCTTCTTCGTGGCGCTGGTGAGGACGTGCGTGCCCAGGAAGCCCTGGTCGTTGTCCACGCCGATGCCCCACTTGCCCTGCTCCTTCGCCGCCTGGAGGGCGCCGAGGCCGCAACCACCGGCGACCTGGAACACGACGTCAGCGTTCTCGCCGAGCTGGTTGAGCGCGACTTCCTTGCACTTGTCCTGTGCGACGAAGTCCTGCGAGTAGCCGTTCAGCGTGGTGATGTTCGGCTTGAGCTTCTTGGCGCAGTACTGGTAGCCCGCGATGAACGCGTCGACGGGCGGGATCTTGAGACCGCCGACCGAGCCGATCACGTTCGTCTTCGACGTGCGCGCGGACGCCACGCCGGCGAGGCAGCCTGCCTCCTGCTCCGCGAAGACGATGCCGCGGACGTTCTTCGGCTTCCCCTTCATGAAGGGCGCGCTGACGTCGACGATCGCGAACTTGACGTTCGGGAACCGCTTCGCGACCGCGGCCGTCGAGTCGGCCATGAGGAAGCCGACCGCGATGACCATGTCGTAGCCCTGCGTCGCGCCGGTCGACAGGTTCGGGATGTAGTCGGCGGCGCTCTTCGAGATGAAGACGCGTCCCTCGACGCCGAACTTGGCCTGCGCCTGCTTGAGGCCCTTGTACGCGAGGGCGTTGAAGCCCTTGTCGTTGAGCCCGCCGATGTCGGTCACGAGCGCTACCCGGAACTTCGCGGGCGCCGCCGGCTTGGCCGACCCGATCGAGGCGACGGTCAGCGCGAGAACCGCGACGAGCGCGAGCGACGCGACGACCATCCATTTACGAATCGCCACTTACCCTCCTTGATGGTGCATTGACGGATCCTCCCGCCTCTGTGACGCGGGAATGAACACGAAGTTGGACCACAGCCGCAACGGCCGAAGGATAGACACGATCCGGCTGCGGGGTTGTTAGGAAGCGGCGGTCCGACTGTGAGGAAAATCGCCCGGCGCGACGCCTCAGGCGGGGCCGATCACGGAGGCCAGCTGATGCTCCTCCACGAGGACGCGGCGCGGCTTCGAGCCCTCGTAGCCGGAGATGATCCCGCGCCGCTCCAGCATGTCGATCAGGCGCCCGGCGCGCGTGTACCCCACGCGGAGACGCCGCTGCAGGAGCGACACCGAGGCCGTCTGCGTCTGGACGACGATCTCGATCGCGCGGTCGAGCAGCGGGTCCTCGTCCGGGTCGAAGTCGACGTCGTCGACGTCCTCGCTCGGTGCGGCCTCGGGCATCTCGAGCAGCGTCTCGTCGAGCTCCTGGCCGCGCTGGGCGCGGCACTGCTCGACGATCAGCGCGATCTCGTCCTCGGTCACGAACGCCCCCTGCACGCGCTGGAGACGCGAGGTGCCGAGAGGCTTGAAGAGCATGTCGCCCTGCCCGAGCAGGCTCTCCGCGCCCGACCCGTCGAGGATCACGCGCGAGTCCGTCTGGCTCGAGACGGCGAACGCGATCCGGCTCGGGACGTTCGCCTTGATCATCCCGGTGATCACGTCGACGGACGGGCGCTGCGTCGCGAGCACGAGATGGATCCCGACCGCGCGGGACTTCTGCGCGAGGCGGATGATCGCGTCCTCGACCGCCTGGGGCGAGACCATCATCAGGTCGGCGAGCTCGTCGATCACGACGAGCAGGTACGGGAGCGGGTCCTCGCCGCGGGCCTTGAAGATGCGGTTCGCCTCGGGCAGGTTGCGCGCGCGGATCAGCGAGAGGCGCTCGTAGCGGCGCTCCATCTCGGCGACGACGTTGTGGAGGACCGCGGACGCCTCCTTCGGGCTCGAGACGACCGGGGTGAGGAGATGCGGGATCGACTCGTAGAAGTTGAGCTCGATCCGCTTCGGGTCGATGAGGATCATCCGCACGTCGTCGGGCGTGGCGCGGAGCAGGATCGAGGTCAGCAGCGTGTTGATGCACCCCGACTTCCCCGACCCCGTGGTGCCGGCGATGAGGAGATGCGGCATGCGCGCGAGGTCGGTCCAGACGGCGTTCCCGGAGATGTCCTTGCCGAGCCAGACCGAGAGCGGGCTCGCCGAGCCGGGGAGATCGTCGTAGATGTCGCCGAGCGTCACCATCCGCGGCGCGAGGTTGGGCACCTCGACGCCGACCGCCTGCTTGCCCGGGATCGGGGCGAGGATCCGGATCTCGGTCGTGGCGAGGGCGTACGAGAGATCGTCCTTCAGGCCGGCGACCTTCGAGACCTTCGTCCCCGGCGCGAGCTGGAGCTCGTAGCGCACGACGCGCGGGCCGGAGATCGTGCCGACGATCGTCGCCTCCACGCCGAAGTTGCGGAGGGCCTGCACGAGGACCTCGGCGGTGCGCTCGCTGACGTCGGTCGCGTCCGCGCGGGCGGGCGGGCTCGCCTTCAGCAGCACGCGGTCGGGCAGGCGGTAGGCGGCGCTCGCGACCGGGGCGTCGAAGACGAGCTCCGAGCTTTCGTCGGTGGTCGTCTCCTCGGGCTCGTCGGGCCTCGGCGGCAGCAGCGGCGGCGGCTCGGCCGAGAACGGCGTCGGGGCCACCACGTCGGGGTACGCCTCGACGCCGTCGAGCGGCGGGGCCTGGCGGATCGCGCGAACCGGCGCGACCGTCTCCTGCGAGAGCGAGTCGTCGCTCCACTCCCCCCACTCCAGCCCGTCGAGCGACCGGCGGGCCGCGCTCCCGGCACGACGGACCGCATGACCCGAGCTGCGGAGGAGCGCTCCGGCGGAGGCGCCGGTGACGAGCAGCACGCCGGCGAGCACGAGCGTGACGCCGACGATGACCGCGCCCGCGCCGCCGAGGACCCGGGCGAGCCCGCCGCCGAGCGCCTCGCCGACTGCGCCGCCGTGGTCCGCGCCGAGGGCGATCAGGAGGCCGACGGCGCCGACCACGAGCCCCGTCCTGAAGGGGCGCAGGTCGACGAGCTCGCTGCGGACGAGCATCAGCCCGCCGATCGCGATCAGCGCGAGCGGGACAAGCGGTGCTGCGGCTCCGAGCGCCGCCTCGAGCCAGTCGGAGAGACGCGAGCCGATCGGCCCGCCGTCCCACCCGAGCCAGACGAACGTCGCGAGCACGAGCCCGAGCGCGGCCAGCCCGAGGCCCCAGAGCTCGGGATGGTGATGTCCGCGGGTCTTCTTCTGCTTCTTGCGGACGCGTGACGGGCTGCGCGGCTTGCGGGTGCGCGCCGGCGCCGAGCGCTTCTTCCGAGTCGCCATGGGCTTCTCTGCTTCTCTGCGCCGCCGAGGTCTCCTGCGGCGTATCGCGCGCGTCGTCGCCGTTCAGCCTGCGCGGGCGCGTGCCTCTGCCACGACCACCTCGGCCTCGGCGCGGTTGCCGAAGCCGCGGGTCTCGACCTTCTCCTCCTCGAGGTCCTTGTAGACCTGGAAGAAGTGCTCGATCTCGTTGCGGAGCTCGGGCGGGATGTCGTGCACGTCGTGAACGCGCATCCAGGCCGGGTCGCGGAGCGGCACGCACAGGATCTTCTGGTCGGGGCCCTTCGCGTCGGTCATGTGGAAGACGCCGACGATCCGCGCCCGGATCCGGCAGCCGGGGAAGGTCGGCTCGCCGACGAGGCAGAGGGCGTCCAGCGGGTCGCCGTCCTCGCCGAGCGTCCCCTCGACGAAGCCGTAGTCGGCGGGGTAGCTCATCGACGTGAAGAGGCGCCGGTCGAGGACGATGTGCCCGGTCGCCGCGTCGAGCTCGTACTTGTTGCGCGAGCCGCTCGGAACCTCGACGAAGACCATCGCGTCCATCACCTCAACCTAGCCCTCGAGCCGCCCGATCCGCTCGACGAGCAGGTCGAAGAACCCCGCCGTGTCGAGCTCGACGCCGACGTGGACGTTCTTCGGCCGGTCGGTGCGCAGCCACAGGTCGACGACCGTCCGTCCGCGGCAGAGCTCGGACTCGAGCTCCACCTCGACGTTGCGGAGCCTCGTCGTGACGAGGTCGGGACGGATCAGGTGGGCGACGGCGACGGCGTCGTGGATCGGCGCGCCGTCCCAGCCGTACGTCTCGCGGTGGTAGACGGTGAAGAACTCGACGAGGTCCGCGACGAACGTGCCGATCCGCCCCGTGGCGGCGAGCCGGCGCTGCACCTCGGGGCCGGTCACCGCCTGGTGGGTGACGTCGAGCCCGATCATCGTCACGTCGACGTCCGCCGCGAAGACGACCGCCGCCGCCTCGGGGTCGGCCCAGATGTTGAACTCGGCGGCCGGCGTCATGTTCCCCTCCGCGATCGCGCCGCCCATCACCACGATCTGCGCGATCCCGTCCGTGCCGTGGCGCTCGAGGTAGCGCGCGACGTTCGTCAGGGGGCCGGTCGGGACGAGCGCGACCGGGCGGCCGGCGCGCTCCACCGTGCTCGCGATCCACGCGACGGCGTCGGTCGAGACCGGCTCGACGCTCGGCGCGGGCAGGGTCGGCCCGTCGAGCCCGCTCTCACCGTGCACGTGGGCGGCGACGACCAGCTCCCGCTCGAGCGGCTCCGCGGCGCCGGCGGCGACCGGCACGTCGGTGCGGCCGGCGAGCTCGAGGACCCGCAGGGCGTTGGCCGTCGTCTTCTCGAGCGTCTGGTTGCCGTACGTCGTCGTGACGCCGAGCACCTCGAGCTCCGGGCTCCCGAGCGCGAGCAGGAGCGCGATCGCGTCGTCGTGGCCGGGGTCGCAGTCGAGGACGATCGGAAGCGCCACGAGCCGATTATCGGGCCGGAAGGGGCGCCCGTGCCCTGACACGGCGCGCGTCACTCGCAGACGCGGCGTCCTAGGCCCGCTTCTCGAGCAGCGCGTCGACCTCACCCGCGGTCGGCAGGGACGGCTGCGCGCCGAAGCGCGTCGCGGCGAGCGCGCCCGCGGCGCACGCCCGGCGAAGGGCCTCCTCCTCCCCGCGCCCCTCCAGGAGCGAGACGAGCAGGCACGCGGTGAACGCGTCGCCGGCGGCCGTGCCGTCGACCGCGTCGACCGGTGGCGGCGCCGCACGGGCGATCTCCTCGCCGTCGTCGAGGAGGACTGCTCCTTCGGCTCCGAGCGTCAGCGCGACGAGCCCGTCGCGTCGGGCCAGCGCGTCGAGCTCCAGCCGGTTCACCACGGTCAGGTCGGCGTCGACCGCGATCGGCCGGGCGGGCGCGGCGTTGAGGCAGAAGAGGCCGGTGCACGCCTCCCAGGCCGCGAGGACCGCCTCGTCGGGAACCTCGAGCTGGCAGAGCACCGCGTCGTGCGGTGGCAGCTCCACCGAGGCGAGCGCGCCGTTCGCGCCGGGGGCGACGGCGATCGTCGTCTCCCCCTCCGCGTCGACCTGGATCACGGCCACCCCGGTCGGCGCGTCGGCCTCGGCGAGCTGCAGCGCCACGCCCGCTTCCTGGAGGCCCGCGAGCGCCTCGGCCGCGAAGGGGTCCCGCCCGACCGACGCGATCATCGTGACGTCGGCGCCGAGGCGCGCGCAGGCAACGGCCTGGTTCGCGCCCTTCCCGCCCGGCACACGCGCGAACGCGCCGCCGCCGACCGTCTCGCCGGGCTCCGGGAGCCGCTCGACGCGCACGACGAGGTCGAGGTTGACCGAGCCCACGACGGTGACCCTGGGCGCCACGGCGCCCATCGTAGGAGGAGCCGATTCGCGCCGGACGGGGTAAGAGTCCCGGGAGGCACGAATAGACTCCGGGCTCGAGGAGGTTTCGCCGTGGCAGAGATCGCCTATGACGGCGTGTCGAAGGTCTACGACGACGGCACCTGGGCCGTCGAGGACCTCGATCTCGAGATCGAGGACGGCGAGTTCATGGTGCTCGTGGGACCGTCGGGCTGCGGCAAGACGACGGCGCTCCGGATGCTCGCGGGGCTCGAGGAGATCAGCGAAGGCGAGATCCGGATCGGCGAACGGATCGTGAACGACCTGACGCCGAAGGAGCGCGACATCGCGATGGTGTTCCAGAACTACGCGCTCTACCCCCACATGACCGTCGAGGACAACCTCGCCTTCGGGCTGCGCTACCGGAAGCTCCCGAAGGACGAGATCACGCGACGGGTCCGCGAGGCGGCCGAGACGCTCGAGATCGCCGACTTCCTGAAGCGCAAGCCGCGCGCGCTCTCCGGTGGGCAGCGACAGCGGGTCGCGATGGGCCGAGCCCTCGTGCGGGAGCCGGAGGCGTTCCTGATGGACGAGCCCCTCTCCAACCTCGACGCGAAGCTCAGGGTGCAGATGCGGGGCGAGATCCACGACCTCCAGCGCCGCCTACGCGTCACCACGATCTACGTCACCCACGACCAGATCGAGGCGCTGACCCTCGGCGATCGGGTCGCGGTCATGCTGAACGGCCGCCTGCAGCAGGTCGCGACGCCGGAAGAGCTCTACGAGCGGCCACGCAACGACTTCGTCGCGAGCTTCATCGGCTCGCCGTCGATCAACATGGTCGAGGCGGACCTCACCCGGTCGGACGGCGGCCTGGCGGTGAGCTTCGGCGGTCACACGCTCGCCGTGGACGGGACGCTCGTGCGACCCGCGCTCGACGGCTACATCGGCCGGACCGTCCTGCTCGGGATCCGGCCGGAGGACCTCGAGGACGTCCGGGTCGTGCCCGACGCGCCGGCCGACCGCAGGATCCGGACCGTCTGCGTCCTGAGCGAGTCGCTCGGCGCGGAGGTGCTCGTCTACTTCGAGGTGGAGGCGACGGGCCTCCTCCCGATCGAGCTCGACGCGGAGGCGGATGCCGGACCCGTGGAGCACGCGCCGCCGACGCGGCGGAAGACCCCCGGCACGTCGAGGTTCGTGGCCCGCGTGAGCCCGCGCGCGCCGTCGGCGGAGGGAAGTCCCGTCGAGCTCGCGGTCGACACGAGCCGTCTGTACTTCTTCGACCCCGAGACCGGGCTGGCGATCTGAGGCTCTAGCCCTTCACCGCGCCGGCGGTGAGGCCGGCGACGATGCGCTTCTGCAGGATCAGGGTGAGCGTGATCAGCGGCACCGTCACCACGACCGTCGCGGCCATGATCTGACCCCACGGACGGTCGAACGCGCTCCCCGACTCGCCCGTGAAGCTCGTGATCGCCACGGGCACGGTGTATCTGTCCGGCGACTGGGTGAACGAGAGCGCGAAGAGGAACTCGTTCCAGGCGGCGATGAACGCGAGGAGGCCGGCGGTGACGATGCCGGGCGCGACCAGGGGCAGCATGACGCGGTAGAAGGTCTGGACGGGAGAGGCGCCGTCCACGTAGGCGGCCTCCTCGAGGTCCTTCGGGAGGCCCGCCATGAACGCGGTGAGGATCCAGACCGTGAGCGGCAGCACCAGCACCATGTAGCTGAAGACGAGCGCGCTCAGGCTGTCGTAGAGCCCGAAGCGGTTGATCATCGTGTAGAGCGCGCCGAGGATCGCGATCTGCGGGAAGATCGTCATCGAGAGCATCAGGTAGAGCGTGAAGGTGCGGCCGCGGAACCGGAAGCGGCCGAGCGCGTAGGCGGCGAGCGAGCCGACGACCACCGACACGAGCGTGACGGCGCCGGCGACGATCGTCGAGTTGAGCAGGGCCCGCAGGAACTGCCCGCTCTCGAACACCTCCCGGAAGTTGTCGAGCGTCGGATCGAGCGGGATGTACTGCACCGGCGTGCGGAACAGGTCGCCCTGCGCGGTGAGCGCGGAGCGGATCGCCCAGTAGAACGGGAAGACGGTGTAGACGAAGATGAGCGCGATCAGGAAGTAGAACGGCACGCGTCGGAGCGAGAAGCGGCGAGCCTTGCGCTTGCGCGGCACCGCGTCTCGCCGCACACGGGTCTGCGACTCGGTCCTCGTCACGCGCTCGGCGACCGAGGTCATTGCTCCTGCACCCGCACGAACGTCGTGTAGATGACGACGAAGATCCCGATGATCAGGAAGATGGCGACGCTCATGGCGGCGCCGTACCCGACGTCGCCCGTCGCGACGATGGTGTTCTGGGTGTAGATCGCCATGGTCTGCGTGTCGAGCCGGGAGCCGAAGAAGACGTAGAAGACGTCGAACACCCGCAGTGCGTCGAGCGTCCGGAAGATGAGGACGACGAGGATCGCGGGCACGAGCAGGGGCAGGGTGATCCGCCAGAACTGATGCCACTTGCTCGCGCCGTCGACGTCGGCGGCCTCGTAGACCTCGTTCGGGATGACCTGGAGGCCGGCGAGGAGGAGCAGCGCGACGAAGGGCGTCGTCTTCCAGATGTCGACCGCCGCGACCGACGCGAGCGCCGTGCTGCTCTGGGAGATCCACGCGACGGGCTCGTCGATGATGTGCAGCCGGATGAGCCCGTCGTTGATGACGCCGAAGACGTCGTCGTACATCCACTTCCACATCTGCGCGGCGACCACGGTGGGGATCGCCCACGGGCACGAGCATCATCGCGCGCATCACGCCCCGCCCCTTGAAGCCCGAGTTGACGACGAGGGCGATGATCAGGCCGAGCACGAGCTCGAAGGCGACCGTGATCGACGGTGAACTTCACCGTGACGACGATGGAGTCCCGGAAGATCGTGTCGTGCAGGAGGTCGCGGTAGTTCTGCAGGCCGACGTACTCGGTCGGCTCGATCCCCTCGAGGAACTGCCGGTTCGTGAAGCTGTCGTAGATCGTCCGCGCGAGCGGATAGATCGCGACCAGCGCGACGAGCACCAGAGCGGGCGTGAGCATCAGCCACGCGAGGCGCGTCTGCTTGCGCTGGAGTCTCGCGGACCGTCGTCGCGGGGGCCGCGGGCGCCGCATCGGGGTTGTCTGCGTCGTGCTCATCGTCTCGGCTCGAACGACGAGGGTGGGGGCGCTGACGCCCCCACCCTCGTCGGTTGTGCAACTGCTATCGGAGCAGGCGGTTCAGCCGCTGCTCGATACCGGGCAGGACGTTCTTGGCGTCCTGGCCGTTGAGGATCTGGTTCAGGCCCTGGTAGATGATCTGCGAGCCCTGCGCGTACTTCGTGCCCAGGACGGTCGGGCGCGTCACACGCGCGACGTTCGCGATCTCCGGCTTGAGCCAGGGGTTCACCTTCCGCACGGCTGCGTCGCGCGCGACGGCCGGAATCGTCGGGACGTTGCTGTTGTAGATGGCGTTGAACTTCTCCACCGGGGCGCTCGTCAGGTACCGGACGAGCTCGATCGCGGCCTCCTTGTTCTTCGAGAACGACGAGACCCCGAGCTGCCAGCCGCCCACCGTTGCGACCGACGGGCTGCTCCCGGACTTCGGCAGGACGGTCACGTCGAACTTGCCCTTGACGGGACCGGTCTGGCTCTTCGCGTAGGCGTACGGCCAGTTCCGCATGAAGGCGGCGTTGCCTGCGCCGAACGCGGAGTCGGCCTCACCCTCCTGGTAGGTCGTCACGCCACGGGGCGTGATGTTCCCGACCCAGCTGCGCTGGAGGTTGAGGATCGCGACGGCCCTCGGGTTGTTGATCGACGCCTTGCCGTTGTCGATGAAGTTCCCGCCTCCGCTGGATGCCAGCCACTCGAGCCCGTCGCAGGTCAGGCCCTCGTACGCGTTCCCCTGGTAGACGAACCCGTAGAAGTTCGGGTTGCTGGCCTGCTCGCCGTCCTGGATCTTCTTCGCCATGGTGCCCAGCTGGGCCCACGTCTTCGGCGGCGAGGAGTAGCCGTACTTCCTCAGCAGGTCGGTGCGGTAGTAGAGGATGCCGAAGTCGCCGAACCAGGGCATCGCGACGAGCTTCCCGTTGATCGTGTTGTTCTTGATGATCCCGGCGGAGTGCGCCTGTGCATCCCGCGCCAGAGCCGGCTTGAGGTCGAGGAGATACTGCGCGAACGCGCCCGGCCAGGTGACGTCGAGCATCATCACGTCGAAGGCCGACGACTTGGCGGAGAACGTCCGGGCGAGCTGCGAGTACGAGGCCGACGAGTCGGCCGGATGTGGCACGAGCTTGACCTTGATGCCCGTGTCCTTGGAGAACTTGGCCACGAGCAGCTGGTCCCGCGTGTGGCTCTTGCCCACCGGGCCGTCGCCGAGGAACGTCAGCGACGTTCCGCCGAACTTGGCCTTCAGGGCCTTCGCGTTGGGGACAGTCGGTGGCTTGACAGGCGCCGGCGCGGCGGCGGTTTCGTTACCGGCGGTCCCTACCGCCGCAACTGCCAGCGAGGCGACGAGGGCCAACGCCCCTGCCACGCTGCCGACGAAGCGCATCGAAAGATGCTTCACCTCTCCCACGTCCTTTCGTAGACGGGATGGCACGTTCTCCTGCGTCCGGGAGACAGGCGACTTCCGCCGCAACGGGATGACGCGGCGCGAGCGGGTCGGTGCCCTACCGCCCTCTCGCGGAGCCCGCTACTTGTCGCTCGGCGACGTAACGGCGCATCACAACACATTGCGGTCCAGCCAACGTAGAGATTTCCGGAAGCCGGTGTCAAGCCTCCGGTATTCCCGTTCGGGGCAACCCCGAATCGCGGAGCGCTAGCCGGTCTCGAGCTCGAGCAGCGCCCAGGTGCGGATGCTCGTCGCCTCCGTCGCGCCGCACGTGAGCCGCTCGATCGGCGCCGAGATCCCCTCGGCGACCACGACGCGCGCCTCGCCCTCGTCCAGCGCGAGGCGCACGGCCACGACGCCGTCCCCCCGCCGGTCGAGCTCGAGCGGTCGCAGGGCGTCGATCGCGTCGATCCCGAGCGCCTCGCGTGCGTAGTGCTGCGCGGCCTGGACCGCCGGCACGAAGCACGACCGCCCGCGCAGGGACCCGACCGCGACCCGACCGTCGAGGTGGTCGCGCACGACGTCGAGCGCGGTCGACGGCGTCAGCCGTCCGTAGTAGAGGCCCTCGGGCAGGATCACGACGTTCGCGGCGAAGCGATCGCCGCCCACGTGGGAGCACTGCCAGACGCGGTCGGGGAACGCCTCGGTCAGCGCGGCGGCGACCGGCCAGCCGCGCTGGGCGCAGCAGGCGTCGCGGCGGCCGTGCGTGCAGACGAGCACGACCGGCCCGGGCGACGGCTCCCCCACCGGCTCGCGCGGATCGAGACGGTCGAGATCGGGGTCGTCGTCGAACGTCCCCCAGTGCGTGGCCTCCGATCCGGGCCGCACGTCGACGAGCGCCCAGCGGCGCGGCTCGCCGGGCTCGCGATGGAGCCGCCGCACGAGCAGCAGGCGAGCACCCGCCTCGTGCGTGCGCCGGAGCAGGCGGCCGCGCGCGGGGTGGTCGCGCTGCCAGTCGCCGACCGCGGCCCGGCCCCAGGCACCCGGCTGCTCGACGAGCACGAAGAACCGAGCCGGCGCGGCGGTCCCGTGCAGCTGGTCGCCGCGCAGCTCGGCTGCCGGCGCGCAACGCTCCTTCGCGCTCATCCTGGGGTGCGCGACGTGACGCTCAGCCGCCGACCGGCACGACGACGCTCTCGCGGAGCAGCGTGCGAACGAGCTCTTCGACCTCCCCGGGCTCACCGGGAAGCGTGCCGACGGTGTGGACGTCGCCGTCGAGAAGCGTCTCGAGCGCGGCCGTCACCGAGCCGGCCAGGGCAAGCGTCCCCGTCCGGTGCTCGAGGTGAGCGACGCCGTCGCCCGCGTCCAACCGTGCCGCGAGCCCCTCCCGGAGCCGGACGCTCATCGCGGCGTCGACGGAGCGGGCCGCGGCCGCCTGCGCGAGCGGCGCGATCGGTGCGGGGCGCGCCGTCGAGGCGAGGCTCGCGCGCAGGTGCTCGACGACCGGCTCGGACTCCGTCTCCTCGGCGTACGCGACGAGCGCGGCGACGGTCGCCCGCAGCTCGTCCGCGAGCGTCGCCCGGTCCTCCAGGTCGAGCCCGAGGGGCAGCGACCGGCGCAGCTCGACGTCGTCGACCGCGAGCGCGGCAAGCGCCTCGACCAGCGCGTGCCGGGTGACGACGTGCATCCCGACGGTGAGATGCGCGCACACGTCGCCCAGCGCCTCGGCGGCGTGGATGAACCCTCGGGGCAGGTAGAGCGCGTCGCCGGGCCGGAGCACGACGTCGAGGATCGGCTCCGTCTCCGCGACGGTCCGCTCGACCTCCGGGCGCCGCTCGGTCCAGGGCTGCGACCGGAGGGGCGCCTCGAAGCACGGCTCGTGCACGATCCAGCGCTTCTCGCCCGCGACCTGGAGCACGAAGACGTCGTGGATGTCGTAGTGCGCCGAGAATCCCCGCGACGAGGGCGGCGTCACGTACGCGTTGACCTGAACGGGATGGCCGACGTCGTCCCGCAGGCGTCCCGCGAACTCGATCACCGGCGGCCAGATGCGGTGGAGCGCCTGGATGACGATCGTCGTCCCGTCGGCGAAGAGCCGTGCCACCGCCGCCTCGTCGACCTGGTCTCCGATCGCGGCCCCGACGCCTCCCGGGCGCGTGAAGCGCGAGGGCGGGACGACGGCGCCGTCCTTCGCCATCCGGAGGAACGGTGTCCGGAGGCCGCGCCGCGAGAGCAGCTCGTCGACCGCATCGAGGTCGAGGAGGTCGTCGAAGGGCTGCGGCAGCTCGGCGGCGGTGGCGTGCACCGCGGCGCGCCCCCACGCGGACGCGAACGCCTCCGGGTCGGGGACGCAGCGTGCGAGGGCCCGGCCGCTCCCGGCCGGGCCCCCGTCCTGCGTTCGTGTCGGTTGGTGCAGCGTGCTCATGGTCACCGCGACCCGTCGAGGGCGCGGCGTCCGCGTCGCTCGCTAGGCGCCGCTGTCCGCGCCGCCGTCGGCGCCGCCGTCCGCACCGCCGTCGTGCTCACCCGGGACGCCTCCGGCGCCGCCGTCGGCCGGGCCGTGCGTCTCGTCGTCGGCGCCGCTGTCCGCGCCGCCGTCGGCGCCGCCGTCGTGCTCGCCCGGGACGCCCTCGGCGCCGCCGTCGGCCGGGCCGTGCTCGTCGAGTTCAGACATCCTCGGTCTCCCTTCGGGGTGAGTGGTCGTTCCGTGTGCATCCTTCCCAGCGTACGCCCGCGCCTAACGCGCGTGCGGCGTCACGCGGCGAGCGCGCGCAGGTCGTCGACCGTCGTGCCGAGCAGCGTGTCGCGGAGGTCGAAGAGCCCCGCCCAGAGGACCGAGCGGTCGAGCTCGACGTCCATCCGTGCGGCGTCCTCGAGGCCCTGGAGCGCGCGGACGAGCACCGCGAGCTCGAGGTAGACGGCGGCGACGCGGTTCGGGCAGGCGGCCACACCGGCCCGCTCGAGCACCGGGCGCCACTCGACGAGCTCGCCTGCGCCGGGCCCGCCGTACCACGACCGCCCCTCTGCGAGGTCGGGCTCGAGCTCGAGCAGATACGTGGAGAGCGGGCGCTCGAGGCCCGCGAGCGCGGTCTCGACGCGGTCGGCCGCGTGACGGAAGGCAGCCTGTCGCGCCCCGGGCGTGGCGGGCACCGCCTCGCCCCTCCCCCAGCGCTCGAGCAGCCGGCAGAACGCGATCGCCGCCGCCTCGCAGGCGCGGAGCTGCCCGACGACGCCGACCGGTGGTCGCCGTCCCGACCCCGCTCGCCGCGAGGACGTCGGGCCAGCCCGGGCTCATACCTCGATCACGATCGGGAGGATCATGGGCCGGCGCCGCGTGCGGTCGTAGACGACCTGGCCGATCCCGTCGTGGATGTGCTCCTGGACGAGCTTGATCTCCGTGATCCCGTCGCGTGCGAGCTGGCGCGCGATCCGCTCGGCCTCGTCGCGCAGGTCGTCGATCAGGTCGAGGTCCTCCCCCACGCCACGCGCGATCAGCTCCGGCGGCGCGATCTCCCCGCCGCCGTCGCCGAGCGCGACGGTCGTGACGACGATCAGGACGCCGTCCTCGGAGAGCCGCCTCCTGTCGCGGAGCGCGACGTCCTCGACGTCGCCGACGCCCAGCCCGTCGACGAACGTGACGCCCGCGTCGACGCGCCCGGCGAGCCGGACGCCGCCGGGGGTGAGCTCGACCACCGAGCCGTTCTCCGCGATCACGATCGCATCCTCGGGGACCCCGGCGTCCCGCGCCAGCCTGCCGTGCGCGGCGAGCATGCGGTACTCGCCGTGGATCGGCATCACGGCGCGGGGGCGCACCAGCGAGAGGAGGGTGCGCAGCTCCTCGGCGCACGCGTGGCCGGAGACGTGGACGGGAGCGACCTCCTGGTGCAGCACCTCCGCCCCGAGCCGGGCGAGCCGGTTGATCGAGTCGTGCACGCGGAGCTCGTTCCCGGGGACGGGCTTCGCCGAGATGATCACCGTGTCGCCGCTCTCGACCGTCACGTTCGGGTGGTCGCCGTACGCGATCCGCGTGAGGGCGGACATCGGCTCGCCCTGGCTGCCGGTGCAGAGGATGAGGACCTCGTCGCGCGGAAGCTCCATCGCCTCCTTCGGCGAGACGATCGCGGCCTCGGGCAGCTCCACGTAGCCGAGCGTGCGCGCGATGTTCATGTTCTTCCGCATCGAGCGCCCGACGACGGCGACCCTGCGCCCGTTCGCGATGGCGACCTCGGCCGCCTGCTGCACGCGGTGCATGTTCGACGCGAACGACGCGACGATGATGCGCCCGCTGCGCAGGGGGATCAGCTGCCGGAACGCCTCGCCGACGAGACGCTCAGACCCGGTCATCCCGGGCCGCTCGGCGTTCGTGGAGTCGCCGAGGAGCAGGTCGACGCCGCGGTTGCCGAGCTCGGCCAGCGCCCCCACGTCGGTCTTGAGGCCGTCGACCGGCGTGTGGTCGAGCTTCCAGTCGCCCGTGTGCAGCACGCGGCCGGCGTCGGTCTCGACGACGATCGCCATCGAGTCGGGGATCGAGTGGGCCATGCGCACGAACTCGAGCGTGAAGGGCCCGAGGCGCATCGTCGCGCCGCCGGGCTCGGCCTCGGTGAGCCGCGTCGACGCCGCCAGCCCGTGCTCGTCGAGCTTCGACTTGACGAGCCCGAGCGTCAGCTTGGTGCCGATCACCTCGCCGACGTCGACCTCGCGGAGGAGGTACGGGAGCCCGCCGACGTGATCCTCGTGCGCGTGGGTCAGGGCCACGGCCAGCACCGGCTTCCCGACGAGGTACGAGACGTCGGCCAGGACGAGGTCGACGCCGAAGTGCTCGTCCCGCGGGAACGCGAGGCCGGCGTCGATCACGATCCGGTCGTCGCCGTACTCGAAGACGGTCATGTTCTTCCCGACCTCGCCGAGCCCGCCGAGCGGAATGATGCGGAGCGGATTGCTCACGGGCAGGAGTGTACGGCCGCCGCTCGGCCGTCAGGCGGCGACGGCCTGCAGCAGCCCGAGGCGCTGGAGGCAGTCGCGGATCTGCTCGGTCTCGATCTCGTCGGCCTCGACGAGCGGCAGCCGGAGGCCGCCGACCTCGTGGCCGAGGAGCTGGAGAGCGCGCTTGATCGCGATCGGGTTCGTCTGCACGCGGAGCAGATCGATCGAGGGGCGCAGCTCCTCGTCGAGCTCGCGTGCCCGTTCGAGGTCGCCGTCGCGATAGGCGGTGACCATCTCCTTCACGCGCGGGCCGACGACGTGCGTGTGGACGCAGATCCCGCCGGTCCCGCCGACCTCGAGGAACGGGAAGACGAGGTCGTCGTCGCCCGCGTAGAGGTCGAGCCCGCACGCGACGACGTGGCGTGCGGCGTCGAGGCTCGGCTTTGCCTGCTTCACGGCCCGCACGTTCTCGATCTCGGCGAGCTGCGTGATCGTCTCCGGTGCCGCGTCGACGACGACCCGCGAGGGGATGTCGTAGAAGACGATCGGCCGGTCGGTCGCCGCCGCCACCGCGTCGACGTGCGCGACGATCCCGCGCTGCGGCGGCTTGTTGTAGTACGGGGTCACGACGAGCATCCCGTCGACCCCGAGCTCGTGCGCCCGCCGCGTCAGGTGGATCGAGTGGGCGGTCGAGTAGGTGCCGGTCCCCGCGACCACACTGCCGTGCCCCTCGGCGACCTCGAGCGCCGCCTCATAGAGCGCGAACCGCTCGTCGTCGTCGAGCGTCGGCGCCTCTCCGGTCGTGCCCGCGACCACGAGCCCGTCCGAGCCGTTGTCGAGGAGGTACGCGCAGAGCGAGCGGAAGGCCGGGAGGTCGACGGTGCCGTCCGCCCGGAACGGCGTGGCGACCGCGGTCAGGATCTCGCCGAGCACGATGGGAAGTGTAAACGCCGCCCGCCCCGGGGCAGGATCCTGGACGTGTAGCCAAGCCACGGACTGGAGGCCAGATGCTCAAGGAGTTCAGGGACTTCCTGCTGCGCGGCAACATCGTCGAGCTCGCCGTCGCCTTCGTCATGGGCGTCGCGTTCGGCGCGGTGATCAACTCGCTCGTCAACAACCTCGTCATGCCGATCGTCGCGATGCTCATCGGCAAGCCCGACTTCAGCGGGCTGACCTTCACGATCAACGACGCGGTGTTCCGCTACGGCGCCTTCCTGACGGACGTGATCACGTTCGTCGCGACCGCGGCGGCGATCTTCTTCTTCGTCGTGCGTCCCGTCGACGCGATCATGTCGCGCGTGCGGAAGCCCGACGCCGAGGAGATCACGGACGAGGAGCGCCGCCACCAGGAGCTCCTGGCCGCCCTGCGCGCCAGCTAGCCGCTCCGTCTCGGGACGCCGCCGTGGGCGCGGCGTCGCGGGACCTACCCGAGCTCGTCGAGCCCGACCGTGACGCCGGGCGGAAGCGTCCGCACGAGCTCGATCGCCCGCAGCACCCCCGGCACGAACGCCTCGCGGGAGGTCGTGTCGTGGCGGATCGTCAGCGTCTCCCCCGGCCCACCGAACAGCACCTCCTGATGGGCGACGAGCCCCGGGAGCCTGACCGAGTGGATCGGGACGTCGCCGCCGATGCGTGCGGCCGTCGCGCGCGCAGTACCCGACGGCGCGTCGAGCTTCGTGTCCGCGTGCAGCTCCACGATCTCCGCCGAGCCGAAGACACGGGCCGCCTCCTCCGCGAAGCGCATCATCAGGAGTGCGCCACGCGAGAAGTTCGGGACGACGAGACACGCGACACCCGCGCGCTCGGCGGCCGTGACGAGCAGGTCGTGGTCGAAGCCGGTCGTGCCCACGACGAGCGGCACGCCCGCGTCGAACGACGCCTGCGCGTTGCCGAGGAGCGCGTCGGGACGGGTGAAGTCGACTGCGACGTCGCATCCGGCCGGGCCGGCCGCCCGCCCGTCCACCACCTCGTGGCCCGCCTGCTCGAGACCCGGTCCGAGAACGGCTCCGACCTTGCCCGCGACACCGAACAGGCAGACCCTCACGTCACGCCTCCGCGAGCGCCGGGCTCACCCGTGCGATCGCCGAGCGGAACTTCGTCTCGCGCGGTCCGATCCCCGCGGCCGAGAGGGCGCCGGGATCGAAGAGCTCCGCCGCCGCCGCGGCGACCTCCTCGGGCTCGACCGCCTTGATCCGCCGCAGGAGCTCCTCCACGGGGACGATCTCCGTGTCGGTGACGAGCGCCTTCCCGAGCCGGGTCATCCGGTTCGACGTGCTCTCGAGCGAGAGCAGCATCCGGCCCTCGAGGTTCTCCTTCGCCCGCTCGAGCTCGCCCGCGCGCAGGTTCCCCGCGGCCACGTCGTGCAGCTCGGCCGCCGTGACGGCGAGGCACTCGGAGAGGTTGTCCTCCCGCGTCCCGACGTAGATCCCGACCTGGCCCGTCTCCGCGTACTGCGAGCCGTAGCTGTAGACGCTGTAGGCCATCCCGCGCTTCTCCCGGATCTCCTGGAAGAGCCGCGACGACGCCGAGCCGCCGAGGATCGCGTCGAGCAGGGCGACGGCGTACCGGCGCTCGTCGTCCCGTGCGATGCCCGGCCCGGCGAGCACGACGTGGTACTGCTCGGTGCGCTTGCGGAGGAACCGGTAGCCCGGTCGGGGCCGGCGCGCGAGGAGCGGCCGCCTCACCCGTGACGGGCCGTTCGGGCTGGTCCGGCGCGCTGCGAAGAGCTCGACGAGACGCTCGTGGCGGATGTTCCCCGCCGCCGACAGCACCACGTTGGGGCCGACGTACGCGCCGCCGTGGTATGCCCGCAGCGCTCGGGGCGAGACGGACGCGATCACCTCCGCACGCCCGATCACCGGCCGGCCGAGCGGGTGTCCCCCGAAGACTGCCTCGGCCGCGAGGTCGTGGACGAGGTCCTGGGGGTTGTCGTCGACCATCGCGATCTCCTCGAGCACGACCTCGCGCTCGCTGTCGACGTCGTCGAAGGCGGGTGCGAACACCATGTCCGTCATCGCGTCGAGCGCGCGCTCCACATGGGCGTCGGGCACGCGCGTGTAGACGACGGTCGTCTCGCGCGAGGTCGCGGCGTTCAGCTCGCCGCCCATCGCGTCGAAGAGCTCGGCGATCTCCTGCGCGCCGTACCGCTCCGAGCCCTTGAAGAGCAGGTGCTCGATGAAGTGCGAGACCCCGGCCCGCGCCCGCGGCTCGTCGCGCGACCCGGTGCCGATCCAGAGTCCCAGCGCGACCGACCGCACCCCGCGCAGCGGCTCGCTGGCGACGCGCTCGCCGCCGGGGAGGGTCGTGAGTCTGGCGTCGCGCACCGCGGCGATGGTATCGGCGACGACAGACGCGACCGATGGCCCCAGGCGGTCGCGGAGGCAGAAGCGAACGGAGGGCGGCTCTCGCCGCCCTCCGTCGCACTGCTCTAGTCGCGCCGCCTAGCGCCGCCGCCGCGGTCGCGGCCACCCCGGCCACGGTCATCGCGCGGCGGGCGCGGCTCGCGCGGCGGGGCGTCCTTCGCCCGCTCGACGAGCGTCTCGGGCGAGACGAGCTCGCCTTCCTCGTGCTTGGCGACGAGCTTGAGGCCGATGCGGCCGCGCTCCTTGTCGACCTCCTGGACGACGACGTCCAGGACGTCGCCGCGCGCCATGACGTCCTCGATGTGGGCGACGCGGCCCGGCCCGACGTTCGAGACGTGGAGCAGGCCGTCGGTGCCCTTCTTGAGCTCGACGAACGCACCGAAGTCGGTCGTCTTGACGACGCGACCCGTGTACGTGTCGCCGACCTCGGGCTCCTTCGTCATCGCCGCGATGGCCGAGATCGCCGCGTCGGCGTTCGTGCCCTCGGTGGCGTAGACGAGGATCGTCCCGTCCTCCTCGATGTCGATCTGGACGTCGTAGTCGGCCTCGAGCGAGCGGATCGTCTCGCCGCCCTTCCCGATCACCATGCCGATGAAGTCCGGGTTGATCTGGATCGTCGAGATCCGCGGTGCGTGGCCGGCGAGCTCGGTGCGCGGCTCCGAGATCGACTCGGCCATCTTCTCGAGGATCGAGACGCGGGCCCGCTTCGCCTGGTCGAGCGCCGACCGCATGATCTCCTGCGTGACGCCGGTGATCTTGATGTCCATCTGGAGCGCGGTGATGCCCTCCGCGGTGCCGGCGACCTTGAAGTCCATGTCACCGAGGTGATCCTCGGCGCCCTGGATGTCGGTCAGGACGGCGTGCTCGTCGCCCTCCTTCACGAGCCCCATCGCGATGCCCGAGACGGGCGCCGCGATCGGCACGCCCGCGTGCATCAGGGACATCGTCGAGCCGCAGACCGAGCCCATCGACGACGAGCCGTTCGACTCGAGCGTCTCGGAGACGAGGCGGATCGTGTACGGGAAGTCCTCGAGCGGCGGGATGACCGCCTCGAGGGCCCGCTGCGCGAGCGCTCCGTGGCCGATGTCGCGGCGCTTCGGGCCGCGCATGAAGCCGGTCTCGCCCACCGAGTACGGCGGGAAGTTGTAGTGGTGGATGTAGCGGCGCTCCATCTCCGTGGAGAGGTCGTCGATCCGCTGCTGCTCCTTGGCGGTGCCGAGCGTGCAGAGCGTCAGGATCTGCGTCTGGCCGCGCGTGAAGAGCGCCGAGCCGTGCGTCCGCGGCGAGACGTCCACCTCGGTCGAGATCGGGCGGATCTCCTCCGTTCCGCGACCGTCGGGCCGACGCTTGTCGATCGCGATCTTCTTCCGGACGAGGTCCTTGTAGATCGCGTCGGCGGCCTTCTTGACGTACGCACGCGTGATCGTGTCCTTCGCGTGCTCGACGCCCTCCGAGACCGGGAACGGGAGCTGGACCTCCTCGATGATCCGGCCGTAGAGGATGTCGCGCTTGCGGCTCTTCAGCTCCTTCGAGTCCTGCTCGGCGTCGGTGAGCGCCCGCAGGTCGCTCTCGAACTGCGCCCGGACGGCGCTCTCGACGATCTCGAGGCGCTTCGACTCGAGCAGCATCTTGAGGCCGTTGCGGACCTGGAGCTCGCGGACGATGTCGTCCTCGCCGGACTCCATCGTGATCTGCGGCGCCTCCTCGGCGAGGAGCTCGTCGACGATCTCGACGGCGTCCTGGATGCCGTGCTCGGCGATCCGCCGGGCAATCGCCTCGCCCTGACGGCTCGCGAGCTCGGCGTTCAGCTCGACGTCGATCCACTTGGGCTTCCCGACCTCGCGCGCGAGCTCGTCGATCGCGTCGCAGATGCGGATGATCTCGCCGTGGGCGAGCTCGAAGGCCTCCAGCATCGTCTCCTCGGGCACCTGGTCGCCGCCCGCCTCGATCATCGTCAGCGCGTCACGCGTGCCGACGACGATGAGGTCGAGGGAGGACTCGTCGAGCTGCTGGTACGACGGGTTGACGACCAGCTCGCCCTCGATGCGCCCGATCCGCACGGCCCCGACCGGGCCGAGGAACGGCAGCGGCGAGATCGCGAGCGCGGCGGACGCGCCGTTGATCGCGAGGATGTCGTGCGGCACGACCATGTCGGCCGAGAGGACGGTGCAGATGACCTGCACCTCGTTCTTGAAGCCCTTCGGCCAGAGCGGCCGGATCGGGCGGTCGATCATCCGCGCGGTGAGCGTCGCGCGCTCGGTGGCGCGGCCCTCGCGCTTGAAGAACCCGCCCGGGATCTTGCCGGCGGCGTACATCCGCTCCTCGACGTCGACCGTGAGCGGGAAGAAGTCGGCGTCGGGCCGCTGGTCCTGACGGCCGACCGCGGTGGCGAGGATCATCGTGTCCCCGCTGCGGACGACGACCGCGCCGTCCGCCTGCTTGGCGAGCTTGCCCGTCTCGAAGCGCAATTCCGTTGCGCCCACGTCGACCGAGACCGTGGCCTCTCGCCCGGTGCTGATGGTGCTCATCTTGTGTCCTGTTCCTTCCGTCGTGCGATGCGGCGGAAGGTGGAGGTTTGAGCCAGCTTCGCCGGACGAAGCTCGATCAAACGTCCACCTCCCGTCTCCGTCTGCTCGTCCGCGCCCTAGCGGCGCAGGCCGAGCTCCTTGATGAGGGCGCGATAGCCCTCGAGATCCTTGCGCTGCATGTAGTCGAGGAACCGCCGTCGGCGGCCGACGAGCTTGAGCAGCCCGCGCCGCGAGTAGTGGTCCTTCGGGTGCGTCCGGAGGTGCTCCGTCAGCTCGTTGATGCGCCGCGTGAGCATCGCCACCTGGACCTCGGTCGAGCCGGTGTCCTGGGCGTTCGCCCCGTGCTTGTCGATCAGCTCCTGCTTTGCTTCCTTGGTGAGGCCCATGGGTCTCCTCCCGTCGAATCGTCTCCGCGATCCCCGCTCGGCGTGAAGGAAGAGCACGTCCGGCCGAGATCGCGGTCGGCGCCCATGGTACCTGTCGCCCCGCCGACTTTGTGACACGGTGTCACGAATGGCGCGCGCCGTCCGCCCCCCGCTCCGGCTGCTGCGGGTCGCGAACCCCGTCGTCCGCGCGGTGCTCGGCTCGCCCGCCCATCGGCTCCTGAGCGGCCGGCTGCTCGTGCTCGACTACCGCGGCCGGCGCACCGGCCGCGGCTATCGGATCCCGCTCCGCTACGCCGAGACGGAGACCGGCGATCTCGTCGCAGTCGCGGTCCACCCCGAGCGGAAGCAGTGGTGGCGCTCGTTCGCCGAGCCGTCGGCGGCGACGGTGCTCCTGCGCGGTGCCTCCGTCGACGTCGTCGGCGCGCTCACGTCCGGCGACGGCCGTGCGACCGCCCTCGCCCGCTACGACGCCCGCAACCCCCGCGGCGCCCGCTGGACCCGCGACGCCGCCGTGGTCGTCTTCACCCTGTCGCGATAATCCGGTGGTGCGCCTCTACGGCGACCTCGCCCCCTGGTTCCACCTCCTGACCGCGCCGTCGGACTACGCCGAGGAGGCGGCGCGGTACCGGGACGCGATCCTCGAGGAGCTGCCCGAGGCGCAGACGCTCCTGGAGCTCGGCTCGGGCGGCGGCAACAACGCCTCCCACCTCAGCGAGCGGTTCACGTGCACGCTCTCCGACCTCTCGCCCCAGATGCTGAGCCTCAGCCGCACCCTCAACCCGGGCTGCGAGCACGTCCTCGGCGACATGCGGACGCTCCGGCTCGGCCGGACGTTCGACGCCGTCTTCGTGCACGACGCGATCATGTATCTCGCGACCGAGGACGACCTGCGCGCCTGCCTCGGGACGGCCTTTGCCCACACGCGCCCGGGCGGTGCCGCGCTCTTCGTCCCCGACTGCACGCGCGAGACGTTCGCGCCCGGCACGGACCACGGCGGCCACGACGGCGCCGACGGCCGCGCGCTGCGGTACCTCGAGTGGACGACCGACCCCGATCCGGGCGACACGAGCTTCGAGATCGACTACGCGGTCGTGCTCCACGAGCCGGGGCAGCCCTCGCGGCTCGTCCACGACCACCACGTCGTCGGGCTCTTCCCCGAGCACACGTGGCTCCACCTCCTCGAACAGGCCGGCTTCGCCGCACGCGTCGTCCCGGGCGACCCGACGGACGAGGACCGCGTGCAGCCGCTCTTCGTCTGCCGCCGCCCGGGCTAGCCGGGCCGCACGGCGGCCCGCGTCGCGTCGACGTCGCGGGCGATCTGCGCCACGAGGGCGGCCTCGCTCTCGAAGGCCTGCTCGTCCCGGAGGCGCTCCCAGAGCTCGACGACGAGCCGCTTCCCGTAGAGGTCGCCGTCGAAGTCGAGCAGGTACGGCTCGATGCGCCGCTCCGTGCCGCCGTAGTGCGGGTTCGTGCCGATCGAGACCGCGGCGCGGTGGTCGAGCGCCGCGCCCGCGTAGATGCCGTAGCGCGGGCAGAGGAGGTCAGGGCCGAGCGCGATGTTCGCCGTCGGGTAGCCGAGCGTGCCGCCGCGCTGGTCGCCGGCGACGACGATCCCGTCGAGCTCGAACGGCCGCCCGAGCATCCGCGCGGCCTCGTCGAGCGCTCCCTCGCGCACCGCGTCCCGGACCGCGGTCGACGAGACGTCCTCGACCTCGACGACGTCGAGCAGCGCGAGACCGGCGGCGGTGAGCGTCTCGACGGTGCCCGACCGCTCTGTGGCCGAAGCGGAAGTCGTCCCCCACGGCGACCGCCTCGGCGCCGATCGACGTCAGGTAGGTCGCGACGAACTCGTCCGGCGAGAGCCGCATGAACTCGGGCGTGAAGGCGGCGACGAGCGTCTCGGCGATCCCGGCCTCCGCCAGCAGCTCGAGGCGGCGCTCGAGCGTCGTGATCAGCTCGACCCGGTTGCCGAGCGCGATCCGGGGATGCGGCTCGAGGGTGATCACCGTCGGGTCCAGCCCCGAGTCGACGGTCGCCCGGAGCACCGACAGGTGACCCCGGTGGACGCCGTCGAACGTCCCGATCGCCACCGCCCGCGGACGGCGCTCGAGCTGGGTCGGAGCGTGCGCGATCCTCATCGGACGACCGCCAGGCGCGGCAGCGCCTCCTCGAGCGGGAGCACGCGGTGCTCGTCCGCTTCCTCGACGCCGAACGGGCCGATCTCGGTGCGGCGCAGCGTGAGGCAGTGGCCGCCGAGCGCGTCGGCGATCGAGCGCACGTAGGTTCCCGAGCCGACGAGCAGGTCGAGGCGCACGACGCCGTCCTCGTAGGCCAGGAGGTCGAGCCCGTGGATGCGCATCACCCGGGTGGGCATCTCGACCTCCACCCCGCGGCGGTGGAGCCGGTAGGCCCGCTCGCCGTCGATCTTCACGGCGGACGCGGCGGGGATCGGCAGCTCGACCTCGCCGCGCAGGCGCGCGAGGGACTCCTCGAGCGCGTCCCCGGTCGGGGGCTCCTGCTCGTCGAGGGGCTCGCCCTCCGGGTCGCCGGTCGTGGTGCGCCCGTGGAGGTCGATCTCCGTCAGGTAGCGCTTGTCGAGCTTCATGAAGCGGTCCTGCAGGGTGGTCGCCCGGCCCGAGAGGAGGATCAGCAGGCCGGTCGCGAACGGGTCGAGCGTCCCCGCGTGCCCCGTCTTCGCGCCCGTGCGTCCGCGGACGCGCGCGACGACGGCGAACGAGGACGGGCCTGCCGGCTTGTCGGCGAGGATCACGCCGGTCGGCTCGAGCCCCTTCGGGACGCCCACCGCGATCAGGCGGCGCGGTTGCCGTTCGCGGCGACGAACGCGTCGACGATCAGGCGCGTGATCTCGTCCATCGACATGTCGGTCGAGAACCCGGCGGCGCGCTTGTGGCCGCCGCCGCCGAACGCGCGTGCGATCGCCGACACGTCGACCCCGTCTGGATGCGAGCGGAGCGAGCCCTTGCGCACCGACGCCGCTTCGGGCGGCAGCTCGCGGACGAGCGCCACGAGCTCGGTGCCCTCGACCGAGCGCAGGTGGTCGATGATCCCCTCCGAGTACGGCTCCTGGGCGCCGGCGTCCTCGAAGTCCGCGCGCACGAGCTCGGAGACGAGGACGCGGCCGTCGACGAACGGCCTCGCCCGCTCCAGGGCGCGAGCGAGCAGCTTCAGCTTCGGGAACGGGGTCGACTCGTACACCTCGAGGAACACCCTGCTGACGTCGGCGCCCGCCTCGACCAGCTCGGCCGCGAGGCGAAGCGACTTCGGGGTCGTGTTGGAGTACTGGAACCGGCCGGTGTCGGTCACGACGGCCGTGTAGAGCGCCTCGGCGATCGCGGGCGTCAGCCCGACCGGGATCGCCGCGAAGAGGTCGGCGAGCACCTCGCCGGTGGACGACGCGTCCTCGACGACGAGGTCGACGTCGCCGAACCGCGTGTTGTCGTGGTGGTGGTCGATGTTGATCGTGCGCGTCGTGCGCTCGCGCAGCGCGGGCTCGGGGATCCGGCTCTCCTGCGCGCAGTCGACCGCGACGAGCACGCGCTCCGCGACGTCCGCGGGCGCCGCCCGCAGAAGCCCGTGCGCCTCCAGCCCGAGGAAGCCGTACTCGCCGGGAAGCGGCGCGGGACCGCCGAGCACCATCACCGAGTCCTTGCCGAGCTGACCGAGCGCGAGGTGCATCGCGAGCAGCGAGCCGACGGCGTCCCCGTCCGGGTTCTCGTGCGAGGTGACGACGAAGCGATCGTGCCGGCGCAGCTCCGCCGCGACCGCGCTCAGGTCAGGTTGCTGCATCGTCGTCGTCGGTCGGCGCGAGCTCGTCGATCAGGTGGGTCATGTGGACGCCGTGCTCGACCGCGCGATCGTAGACGAACTCGAGGTGCGGGGTCCGGCGCAGCTTGAGCTCGCGGTTGATGCGGGCCTGGAGCACGCCCGACGCGCCGGCGAGCGCCTCGAGCGTCTTGGCGCGCTTCCGCTCGTTCCCGAACACGCTGAGCCAGACCTTGGCGTGCTCGAGGTCCCTCGACGTCTCGACCGTGGTGACGGTGACGAACCCGATCCGCGGGTCCTTGAGCGTCGGGATCGCCTCCGAGAGCACCTGCTTCATCGCCTCGTCGACCCGCCGCATCCGCTCGGGCCGGGTCATGCGCCCCACCCGTCCTCGAGATGGACGAGCTCCCGCTGCGCGGACGCGACGTCGAACGCCTGCCCGTGCAGCCACCGCTCGGCCTCGTCGAGGAGCCGCCCCGCCTCCCCAGCCTCGCGCGTGACGCAGGCGAGCGTCAGCTGGGCGCGCTGCCAGGCGTCGTGGTGGTCGACCTCGGCGATCGCGCAGCCGGTGCGGTTCACGAGCTGCTGCTTGACCGAGCGGAGATGCATGCGCTTCTCCTTCAGCGAATGGCTGCCGGGGAAGTGGAGCTCGAACGAGAGGATGCCGACGAAGCCTGTGGGCACTTCCACACCTCCGGTGCCCGACGCGCGCCGGACACGGCTCGCTAGCTGGCGGCCGGCTCGGCAGCCGCGCCTGCGGACGCGGCGGGTGTCTCGAGGTCGGTGCGCTCGACCTCGCGGGTCTCGAAGGCCTCGAGGACGTCGCCTTCCTTCACGTCGTTGAACCCGTCGAGCAGGATCCCGCACTCGAAGCCCTCGGTGACCTCGCGCGCGTCGTCCTTGAACCGCTTCAGCTGGGCGATCGACGTCTCGTGGATCACCGTGCCGTCGCGCACGACCCGGACGCTGGCGTTGCGCCGCACGACGCCGTTCGTGACCATGCAGCCGGCGATCGTGCCCAGGCGCGACACCTTGAAGAGGGCGCGCACCTCGGCCTCGCCGAGGATCTCCTCGGTCGTGACCGGCGAGAGCATGCCGACGAGCGCCTGCTCGATGTCCTGCGTCAGCTGGTAGATGACGCGGTAGGTCCGGATGTCGACGCCCTCGCGCTCGGCAAGCTGCCGCGCCTCGGCGCTCGGCCGAACGTTGAAGCCCACGACAAGCGCGTTCGAGGCCGACGCCAGGTTGACGTCGTTCTCGGTGATCCCGCCGACACCGGTGTGGATCACGTTGACCCGCACCTCCGGGTGCTGGATCTTCCCCAGCTCCCCGACCAGCGCCTCGACGGAGCCCTGGACGTCGCCCTTGAGGACGACGTTGAGGTCCTGCACGGCACCGGACTGCATGAGCTCGAAGAGCGTCTCGAGCGACACGCCCGACGTCGGGGCGCGCTGCGCGAGCTGCTCGCGCCGGAGGCGCTCGGCGCGCTTCTCGGCGATGTCCTTCGCCTGGCGCTCGTGCTCGACGACCCGCGAGAGCTCACCTGCGGGCGGCGGGCGGTCGAACCCGAGGATCTCGACGGGCTCGCCGGGATGCGCCTCGCGGACCTTGTCGCCGCGATAGTCGTAGAGCGCGCGCACCTTGCCGGCGGCGTCGCCCGCGACGATCGCGTCGCCGACGCGCAGCGTGCCGCGCTGGACGAGCATCGTCGCGACAGGCCCGCGGCCGACGTCGAGACGCGACTCGACGATCGGGCCCGACGCCTCGGCGTTCGCGTTCGCGCGGAGGTCGAGCTCGGCGTCCGCGACGAGCAGGATCTTCTCGAGCAGCTCCTCGAGGTTCGTCTGCTCCTTGGCCGAGACGGCGGCGAACTGCGTGTCGCCGCCCCAGTCCTCCGGCTGGAGGCCCTCGGCGGCGAGCTCCGTCTTCACCCGGTCGGGGTTCGCGGCGGGAACGTCGATCTTGTTGATCGCGACGACGATCGGCACCTCGGCTGCGCGCGCGTGGTTGATCGACTCCTTCGTCTGCGGCATGACGCCGTCGTCGGCGGCGACGACGAGCACCGCGATGTCGGTCACCTTCGCGCCGCGGGCGCGCATGGCGGTGAACGCCTCGTGGCCCGGCGTGTCGAGGAAGGTCAGCTTCCGGCCGTCGACCTCGGTCTGGTACGCGCCGATGTGCTGCGTGATGCCGCCGGCCTCGGTCTCGACCACGGCCGCGGAGCGGATGGCGTCGAGGAGCGTCGTCTTGCCGTGGTCGACGTGGCCCATGATCGTGACGACCGGCGGGCGCGGCGTGAGGTCCGCCTCGGCGTCCTCGACGATCTCGGGCTCGTCCTCGTCGGCCGCGTGCTTGATCGTGACCTCGCGCTCGACCCCGGACGCGATCAGCTCGACCTCGTCGTCGGTCAGCGACTGCGTCGCGGTCCGCATCTGGCCGAGGCCCATCAGGGTCTTGATGATCTGCGCCATCGGCACGCCGAGCGCGGCCGAGAGATCCTTGACGGTGACGCCGGACTCGACCGTGACAGGCCCGGTGGCAGGCGGCGGCGCCGGCGCACGCGGCGCAGCCTGGGCCGCGCGGTCGCGCGCGGCGCGTGCGTCGCGGCCGCGAGCGGCGCCGCCCTCGATCACGACGCGACGGCGGCGGCCTCCTGCCCCACCGCCGCGCGGGCGGATCGGGCGATTCGGTCTGTTCGGTCCGTCAGCCATTCGACCTTTCAGTGTAGAGGCGAGCGAGTCCCCGATCGACGGCGACCGCGCGCCGGAGCGTCCGCGCGAATCCGCGCCGGTCGACGGCGGCCTCGAAGCACGCCGCCGCGAGGCACGTGTAGGCCCCGCGGCCGGGCAGGTCACGACCGGGCGTCAGCACGCCCTCCACGGCTGCGAAGCGGCGCAGCTCCGCCTGCGGCGCGCGGCGCCCACAGCCGACGCACGTCCTGACGGGGCCAGTCGTCTCACGCGCCGTCGCGTGTCTCCTCGACGAGCTCCTCGAGCTCGACGGCCGCCTCGATGTCGTCCTCGATTGCCGCCTCGGTGGCGTCGACGATCGCCGCCGCGGCCGCGATCCCCTCCTCGGGGGTGAGCTCGGACGCGGCGACCGCGGCCTCGACGATCTCGAGCGCCGCCTCGGCGGCCACGACGTCCTCGACGATCGCCTCGGCGGCCGCCTCCTCGATCGCCTCCTCGAGCTCCTCGACCTCGCTGTCCACCGCGACGACGCCACCGGCGGTCGGGTCGTTGGCGAGCGCCTGGTGCGACGGCACGCCGCAGTACTTGGAGCCTGGGAGCGACGTGTTCGGGCAGCGCTTCCCGTTCGAGAGCTGCGCGGCGCAGCGGCCGGAGAAGTCGCCGTCGCCGTCGTCCGCGCCGGCGAAGGCCGCGTCGGCCTCCTCCTGCGCGAACTCCGAGTCGGACTTGATGTCGACCTTCCAGCCCGTCAGCCGGGCGGCGAGGCGGGCGTTGAGGCCCTCCTTGCCGATCGCGAGCGCGAGCTGGTCGTCGGGGACGACCACCGTCGCGTCGCGGCTCTCGTCGTCGATGTAGACCTCGCGGACGCGCGCCGGCGAGAGCGCCTTGGCGACGAACCGCGCGGGCTCCGTGTTCCACGGGATGATGTCGATCTTCTCGCCGCGAAGCTCCGAGACGACCATGCGGACGCGCGAGCCGCGCGGGCCGACGCAGGCGCCGACCGGGTCGACGCCCTGGACGTGCGACTCGACGGCGATCTTCGAGCGGTAGCCGGGCTCGCGGGCGACCCCGCGGATCTCGACGAGGCCGTCGGCGATCTCGGGGACCTCGAGCTCGAACAGCGCCTCGATCAGCTGCGGCGCGCGGCGCGAGAGGATCACCTGCGGGCCCTTCGTGCCCGACCGCACCTCGATGATCACGGCCTTGATGCGCGAGCCCTGCTCGTAGCGCTCGCCGTCCACCTGCTCGGAGCGCGGCAGGAGCGCCTCGACCTTGCCCAGGTCGACGAGGACGTTGTTGCGGTCGCCCGCCTGCTGGACGATGCCCGTGACGACCTCGCCCTGGCGGTCGACGTACTCCTCGTACATCATCGCGCGCTCGGCCTCGCGGATCCGCTGCTGGATCACCTGCTTGGCCGTCATCGCGGCGATGCGCCCGAAGTCGTCCGGCGTCGCGTCGCTCCGGTCGATCAGGTTGTCCGGCACCTTGTCCCAGTCGAGGTCGAGCTCGTCGTCGACGACCAGCGTGTGCTGCTTCTCGCCCGTCTCCTCCTCGATTCGCTCGAGCTCGTCGATCGCGCGCTCGCGCGCCTCGTCGAGCAGGCGCTCCTCGAGATCGCCCGGGATCTCGATCGCGAAGACGCGGAAGTCGCCCTCGTCGTCGAGCTCGACCGTCGCGTGACGCGCGGCGCCCGGCGTCTTCTTGTACGCGGCGAGGAGGGCGTCCTCGAGGGCCGCCACGAGCGTGCCGGCCTCGATGCCCTTCTCCTTCTCGATCGTGCGGATTCCCTCGATGATCTCCTGGCTCATGCGCTCTCTCCCTCGGCAATCAGGTTGCCCCGGACGATCTCGCCGACCGGGATCTCACGCTCGTCGCCGTCGACCGACACGGTCACGGCGTCGTCGGTGGCCGCGAGCAGCGTCCCGCGGACGCGCTGCGAGCCCGTCGTCTTCAGCTTCACGGTGCCGCCGACGGCGCGGCGGAAGTGCTCCGGGCGACGGAGCGGCCGCTCCGGGCCGGGCGACGAGACGTCGATCGCCCAGTCGCCGCGGTAGCCGTCGAGCAGCCGCGTCACGCGCTCGCAGAGCGCGAAGTCGACGCCATCGGGCCGGTCGACGTAGACGCAGAAGTGGCCGCGACCGAGGATCTCGACCGCAAGCACCTCGACACCGGGCAGCGCCGTCTCGACCGCCGGCGTGATCGCCGCGGTCAGCTCGCGCTCTCTCTCGTACATGCCCGTTGCCATCGCTCCTGCCCTTTCAACAAAAATGGGCGCGACCCGCGCCCATTTCGCCAAACCGGTGAAATGTGGTGAACGAAGGATAGCACCCTCCGGGTCGCATTCTCCCTGCGCGCGGGGCCGCTAGACGCGGAAGACGAGGACGTGGTCGTGCGGGATCTGGGGCTTGCCGGGGACGGGCCGCAGCTCCTCGCGCCAGGTCTCGCCGACGACGTCCGTCACGACCCGTCGCCAGAACTCCGGTGCGCCGCGGTTCTCCTCCTGGAACCCGATCTCCCATGCTCCCGGGTACCGCCGCAGGAGCTCCGTCGCGACCCGGTGCCCGACACCCTGGCGCCGCACGGCACGCAGGACGAAGAACTCGGCGATCATCCGCGGCTCGTCCTCCAGCCCCTGAAGGAGGGCGAACCCGACGGGCACATCCCCGCGGTGGACGAGGTAGCCGCAGCGGTCCGCGTCGCCGAAGAAGCCCGGCAGGCGCCCCGGCTTGAAGAGGCCGTGCACGTCGGGGAGGGAGTCCCGGTACTCGGAGAGGTCGTGCCGGTAGAGCTGCCAGAGACGCTCGACGACCGGCCGGTCGGACTCGGCGATCAGCCGGAGGGTCGGCGCGTCGTGCACGGGCGCGATTGTGCCGACGCCGCCGGAAACGTCGGCGCGCTCAGCCCACGCGAGCTGACGTCCCGCGGGCGTCGACCTCGAGCACGATCGTGACGGACGCTCGGTGTCGGCGATGAAGCTCGCGGCCTGCTCCTCGGTCACGACAGTGGCTAACGTCTGGGCCGAGGTCGTCGATGCCCGACCGCTCGTCACAGACAGCCCCAGCTGCGATCCCGCGCGAGGGGCTGCCCTACACGACCCGCCCGCTCGATGCCTCTACGTGGGACGCGTTTGCGGAGTTGGTCGAGCGCAACAATGGGATCTACGGAGGGTGCTGGTGCATCGTGCATCACCTGGAGTACAAGCGTGGGGTCAGTGATCCCCGCACGCTGAAGGAGCAGTTGGTCAGGGCGGGCCGTGCGCACGCGGCGCTGGTCTTCGACGAGGACGACCTCGCGCAGGGCTGGTGCCAGTACGGCAGTCCGGAGGAGCTCGGGCTCAAGCACACCCGTGAATACGCGAAGGATCCTCCGCCGCCGGCGCGCTGGCGGATCGCCTGCATCTTCGTCGACAAGCGGCATCGTGGCCAGGGGATCGCGCGCGCCGGGCTCGAGGGCGCGCTCGCGCAGATCGCCACTGCCGGCGGCGGCCTCGTCGAGGCGATCTCCGAAGTGACCTCCGGTCGTGATGCTCAGGATCGGTTCCTGTTCAGCGCGACCGTCGAGCTGTTCGAGCAGTACGGGTTCACGCGGGGGCGGCAGGTCGGCAAGCACGCGTGGATCATGAGCCGAGAGATCGCCGCCGCGTAGCGGGGACCGAGGCGCACAGCAAGCCACGGACTCCGACGCCGTATCGGCCACGGCTACAGATCCACGATGAGCGTCACCGGCCCGTCGTTCACGAGCTCGACATGCATCCGCGCGCCGAAGACGCCAGTCTCGACCCGGACACCGTGAGCGCGTAGCGCCTCGACGAACGTCGCGATCAGCGGCTCGGCTTGCTCGGGCGCCGCTGCGCCCGTGAAGCTCGGCCGTGTCCCCTTGCGTGTGTCGGCGAGCAGCGTGAACTGGCTCACGACGAGCGCCTCGCCGCCGACGTCGAGGAGCGAGCGATCGAAGCGGCCGTCGTCGTTCTCGAAGACCCGGAGCCGCGCGAGCTTCTCGGCGAGGCGCCGCGCCGTTGCGTCCGCGTCGTCGTGGCCGACGCCGACCAGGACGAGCAGACCGCGGCCGCACGAGCCGACGACCTCGCCCTCGACGGTGACGGAGGCCCGGCTCACTCGCTGGACGACGGCGCGCATGGCGTGATTGTCCGGCAGAGCGGGGTAGCGTGCTTCCGTGGCGTCGCGCATCGAGGACTACGGGCTGATCGGCGATCTCCAGACCGCCGCGCTCGTCTCGCGCGAGGGGTCCATCGACTGGCTCTGCTTCCCGCGGTTCGACTCGGGCGCCTGCTTCGCGGCCCTGGTCGGGA
Source organism: uncultured Actinomycetes bacterium (assembly GCA_963748255.1). GTDB lineage: Bacteria > Actinomycetota > Thermoleophilia > Gaiellales > Gaiellaceae > Gaiella. The sequence continues at coordinate 93,036 of CAVVIL010000019.1, forward strand.
CGGAGGAGAACGGCCGCTGGTCGCTGCGCCCGACGGCCGACCTGACACGGGTCGAGCGCCGCTATCGCGGCGAGGGCCTCGTGCTCGAGACGGAGCTCGAGTGCGCCGACGGCGCAGTCCGGCTGACCGACTTCATGCCGGTGCGCGGCGAGGCACCGGACGTCGTCCGGATCGTCGAAGGCCTCCGGGGCCGCGTCCGCATGCGGACCGACATCACGGTCCGCTTCGACTACGGCTCGATCGTCCCGTGGGTGCGGCGTGTGCCCGAAGGCACGTTGGCGGTCGCAGGCCCGGACGCGCTCCTGCTCGCGTCACCGGTCGAGCTCGTCGGCGAGAACATGCACACGGTCGCGGAGTTCGACGTCGAGCCCGGCGACCGCGTCCCGTTCGTCCTCACCTGGTATCCGTCGAACCACGACCAGCCCGCCCACGTCGACGCCGAGGCGGCGCTCGCGGAGACCGAGGCCTTCTGGGACGACTGGACGGGCACCTGCACGGACGGGGGCGTGCACCGCGACGCGCTGATCCGGTCGCTCGTCACGCTCAAGGCGCTGACGTACGCGCCGACCGGCGGGATCGTCGCGGCCCCGACCACATCGCTGCCGGAGTGCCTCGGCGGCGTCCGGAACTGGGACTACCGCTTCTGCTGGGTCAGGGACGCGACGCTGACCCTCCTCTCGCTGATCCGCGCCGGGTACGCCGACGAGGCGAGCGCGTGGCGCGACTGGCTCCTCCGCGCGATCGCAGGCTCGCCCGACGGGCCGCAGGCGCTGTACGGGCTCGCCGGGGAGCGGCGGATCGGGGAGCTCGAGCTCCCGTGGCTCGAGGGCTACGAGGGGTCGCGGCCCGTCCGCATCGGCAACGCGGCGTGCACGCAGTTCCAGCTCGACGTCTACGGCGAGATCCTCGACGCGCTGTACCAGGCGCGTGCGGCAGGCCTGCCGCCGCTGGACGACGCCTGGTCGCTCTGCCGCCGCCTGCTCGAGCTACTCGAGGACGTCTGGCGCGAGCCCGACGAGGGGATCTGGGAGGTGCGCGGCCCTCGTCGCCACTTCACCCACTCGAAGGTGATGGCGTGGGTCGCGTTCGACCGCGGCGTCCGGATCGTGGAGGAGCACGGTCGCACCGGGCCGGTCGAGCGGTGGCTCGCGCTGCGCGACGAGGTGCACGCCCAGGTGTGCCGGGAGGGCTTCCACGAGGGCGTCGGCGCGTTCACGCAGTCGTACGGCTCGGACCGGCTCGACGCGAGCCTCCTGCTCCTGCCGCTCGTCGGCTTCCTCCCGGTCGACGACCCGCGCATCGCGGCCACCGTCGCCGCGATCGAGCGCGACCTCACGAAGGACGGGCTCGTCGAGCGGTACCGCGCGGACGAGGAGAACACGGACGTGGACGGCCTCCCGCCCGGCGAGGGGACGTTCCTGCCCTGCTCGTTCTGGCTCGTGGAGGTGATGGTGCTGCAGGGCCGCCGCGAGGAGGCCGGAGGAGCTCCTCGAGCGGCTGCTCGCGCTCCGGAACGACCTCGGGCTCCTCTCCGAGGAGTACGACGTCGCGGCCGGGCGACAGGTCGGGAACTTCCCGCAGGCCTTCACGCACCTCGCGCTCGTCGACGCCGTCCTCACGCTGTCGGGCCGGAGCGGCCGCCTCCCCGCCGGCCGCTGAGCTCACCGGTGCCCGAAGTGGTGCGCGCGCGGGAGCGCGGCCACGACGTCCGGTGTCGCGGCGACGCGGCGGGCGAGCGGCGAGAGGCTCTCGAGCTCCCGCACGAGGATGTTCCGGTTGCGCTCGACGCGCTCGTAGCGGCCGCGTGCGATCAGGAGCGGCTCTCCGCGGACGATCGACCGGTGCCGCTCGTAGACGTCCTTCGGGACGATCAGGTTCACCTGGCCGTGCTCGTCCTCGAGCAGCATGAAGACGATCCCGTTGGCGGTCGCGGGCCGCTGGCGGGCGATCGCGAGCCCGGCGTAGGCAACCGACGCGCCGTGCCGCTTCTCGTGCAGCTCCGGGCTCGAGAGCGTCCCCTCCGGAAGGTGCGGCCGGAGCAGGGACAGAGGATGCGTGCCCACCGAGAGCGTCGTCTCCCGGTAGTCGGCGAGCATCCGCTCCCAGCGGGTGAGGTCGGGCAGGTCCGGCGTCTCCGCCGTGGGGTCGAGCGGGAGCGGGAGCTGCTTCGCCGCGCCGCGCGTCCCCTCCACCGAGCGCGGCCGCGTCGCGAGGCCCAGCTCCCAGAGGAGGTCGCGGCGGCGGTGCCCGAGGCAGTCGCAGGCGCCCCCGCGGACGAGCGCCTCGAGCGCGTCGCGCGAGACGGTCGCCCGGCGGGCGAGGTCGCCGACGTCGCGGAACGGGCCGTTGGCCGCGCGCTCCGCCTCGAGCGCCTCGGCGTCGTCGGTTCCGACCGACGAGACGTACGCGAGCCCCACGCGGACCGCATAGGCGAGCGAGTCGTCGCGCGGCTCGAGCCCGCACCGCGCACCGCTCAGGTTCACGTCGGGCGCGCGCACCTCCACCCCGCGCCGCTGCGCGTCGCGGACGAGGCTTGCGGGCGGGTAGAAGCCCATCGGCTGCTCGTTCAGGAGGCCGCAGAGGAACTCGGCCGGGTAGTGGTGGCGCAGCCACGCCGACTGGTAGGCGAGAAGCCCGAACGCGGCCGCGTGCGCCTTCGGGAACCCGAAGCCCGAGAAGCCGACGAGCGTGTCGAAGACCCCGTCCGCGACCGTGCGGTCGACGCCCTTCCCGACCGCACCGTCCACGAAGCGGGCCCGATGGGCCTCGAGCGCCTCGTGGCTGCGCTTGCGGCTCATCGCGCGGCGGAGGCCCTCGGCCTCGCCGATCGTGTACCCCGCGAGCGCGATCGCGACGTCGAGCACCTGGTCCTGGAAGACGACGACCCCGAGCGTCGAGGCGAGCGGCTCGCGGAGCGACTCGTGCGGGACCGGGAAGACGAACGAGGGGTCCTCCCGCAGCCGGCGGCGGTGCTCGATGTACGGGTGCACCGCCTTCCCCTGGATCGGACCGGGCCGGACGAGCGCGACCTGGATCGTGAGGTCGTCGATCGTCTCCGGCTTCGTGCGGAGGAGGCTCTGCATCTGGGCGCGGCTCTCGATCTGGAAGACCCCGACGGTGTCGGCCGCCTGGATCTCGCCGAACACGGCCCGGTCGTCGAGCGGGATCCGCGAGAGGTCGATGGGCGCCCCGTGCAGCGCCGCGATCCGGTCGACGCACTCCTCGACGCACGAGAGCATCCCGAGCCCGAGCAGGTCGATCTTCAGGAACCCCGCGTCGGAGCACGAGTCCTTGTCCCACTGGCAGAGCTGCCGTCCCGCCATCGCAGCGGGCTGCACGGGGACGAGCTCGACGAGCGGCCGGGAGGAGATCACCATCCCGCCCGGGTGCTGGGAGACGTGCCGCGGGAGACGCGCGATCTCGGACGTCAGGAACCGGAACGCGCGCCAGCGCCGTGAGAGGAGCTTCCGGTCGGCGTCCGGGAGCTCCGCGACCTCGTCCGCGACGCGCTCGGCGCTCCACCCGTCGGTGACGCGGGCGAGCCGCTCGAGCTCCGCATGCGGGAGGCCGAGCGCCTTGCCGACGTCGCGGATCGCGCCGCGCGAGCGGTACGTCGCGAAGCTCGCGACGAGCGCCGCGTGCTCGTGCCCGTACCGCTCGGTGACCCGGACGATCAGCTTCTCCCGGATCTCGCGCGGGAAGTCGAGGTCGATGTCGGGCACCGCCGCGAGCTCCTCGTTCAGGAAGCGCCCGAGCGCGAGGCGGTTCTCGACCGGGTCGACGTGGGAGAGGCCGGTCAGGTAGCAGACGATCGACCCGACCGAGCTGCCCCGCCCACGGCCGGGCGGCAGGTGCATGCGCGGCGAGTCGCGCCCGCGCACCTCGAGCGCGCACGCCCGCGCGAGCTCGAGCACCTCGTGGTGGAGGAGGAAGAAGCCCGCGAGCCCGAGCCGGCCGATCAGCGCCAGCTCGCCCTCGAAACGGGTGCGGGCCTCCGCGCGCACCGGGCCGGCACACGCGGCGTAGCGCTCCGTGAACGCGTGCTCGCAGATCGCCGCGAGCTGGCGGATCGCCGGGTCGGCACGGTCGGAGAAGTCGGGGTAGCGGTACCCGAGCTCGGCGGTGAGGTCGAACTGCAGGCGCTCTGCGATCGCGACCGTCCGGTCGGCCGCCGCCCGGTCGACGCCCGCGAACCGCTCGACCATCTCCCCCGGCGGGCGCAGCACCGCCTCGCGGTTCCCACGCCGCTCGCGCTCGCACCCGTCGAGCGAGGTCCGGCAGCGGATCGCGACGAGCGCGTCCTGGAGGAGCGTCCGCCGCGAGGAGTGCGCGTGGACGTTTCCCGTCGCGACGGTCTCGACCCCGAGGTGCTCGGCCAGGTGGCGGAGCGCGGCGTGCCGCCGGGCGTCGCCCCGCTCGTACGGCCGCTGGAGCTCGACGAAGAACCGCTCCCGCCCGAACGCGGCTGCGAGCCGGGCCGCGCCTGCAGGGTCGCGGAGCGCGAGCCCGTCCCGCGCGCAGCCGGAGAGGCAGACGAGCCCCTCGTTGAGCTCGGCGACCGTCTCGAGCGCCACGGCGGGCTCGAGCAGGACGCGGTGCTCCTTCCCCTCGGGTCGCGTGCCCGCATGCGCGGCGGTGAGGATCCGGCACAGGTTCCCGTAGCCCCGGCTCGACTCGACGAGGAGCGTCAGGTGGGCGCTCCGCGCTTCGAGCGTCACCTCGGCCCCCGTGATGGGCCGGACGCCGGCGTCCTTCGCCGCGTGCGCGAACTCGAGCGAGCCGTAGACGCCGTCGTGGTCGGTCAGCGCGAGCGCGGGGTAGCCGAGCTCGGCGGCCCGGACGACGAGCTCCTCGGGATGCGACGCCCCGTCGAGGAACGAGTAGGCGGAGTGGCAATGAAGCTCGACGTAGGGCATCGGTCTAGGCTGAGGCACCGTGGAGGTGCAGACGGGAGAGCTTCTCGCCGACCGGCCCGGGTTCCGGGTGACGCTGCTCGCGGACATGGATGACCTCGGCGCCACGATCACCCTGGCGTCCTCGGGGATCCCCTCGCCGCCGCTGCACGTGCACGACCGCCACGCCGACTGCTTCCTCGTCCTCGAGGGCTCTCTGCGGCTCGAGCTCGAGGGCGAGACCCGCGTCGCCGGCCCGCAGACGTGGATCCAGGTGCCGCAGGGCGTCGTCCACACCTTCGGTCGGGCGGGAGACGAGCCTGCCCGGATCGTCAACGTGCACACCCCGTCCGGCGGGATCGGGGCGTACATGCGCGCGCTGATGGCCGCCGAGACCGACGAGGACCGTCGCCGTGCCTGGGAGGGGTTCGACGGCCGCCCGCTCGCGAGCGGCGGCGCCGATCCGTCCTCCGCCGTCGTCTGCCGCCTCGGCGGCGCCGAGGGCGAGACGGTCATCGAGCGGGAGGGCCGCCGGGTGACGCTCCTCGCGGACACCGAGGAGCTGGCGGTGACCGAGTCCGTCTACGGGCCGGGCGAGCGGGGGCCCGACCTGCACGTCCACCGCGAGCACGCGGACGCCTGGCTCGTGCTGGAGGGCACGCTGTCCTTCGAGCTGCGCGACCGGATCACGTTCGAGGCGCCCGCCGGGACGCTCGTCGTCGTCCCGCGCAACGTCGCCCACGGGTTCTGGAACGAGCGCGACGAGGTGGCGCGCTTCCTCAACATCCACGCGCCCGCGTGCGGCTTCGGCGACTACATGCGCGGCACGTTCCCCGACTTCGACCAGCACGACCCGCCGGCCGACGGCGGCCTCGATCCGGGCTCGGTGCTCGTCTGCCGCTTCTAGCGGACGGGCCACTCGACGGTGCCGCCCGCAACCCGCATCACGGAGCTCCTCGGGACGAGGAACCCGATCGTGCAGGCCCCGATGGCGGGGGGCTACACGACGCCCGAGCTGGTCGCCGCCGTCTCGAACGCGGGCGGGCTCGGCTCGCTCGCGGGCGCCCAGCTCGCACCGGACGAGCTGCGTGGCGCCATCGCCGCCGTGCGGCGGCTGACGGATCGGCCTTTCGGGGTCAACCTCTTCGCGCCGCTCCCCCAGCCCGTCGTCGATCCGGATGCGGTCGCGGCGATGCACGCCGTGCTCGCACCCTTCCGGGCCGAGCTGGGACTGCCCGAGCCGGAGGCGCCGCCCCCGCTTCCCCCGCCCGGGCGCGTCGAGGAGCAGCTCGCGGTGGTCGCCGAGGAGCGTGTCCCGGTGTTCAGCTTCACCTTCGGCATCCCGCCCCTCGAGCAGGTCAGGGAGGCGGGCTGCGTGATCCTCGGCACCGCGACGACGGTCGAGGAGGCCGTGGCGCTCGAGCGCAGCGGAATCGACGTGATCGTCGCGCAGGCGAGCGAGGCGGGCGGCCACCGGGGGACGTTCCTCGGGTCGTTCGAGCACGGCCTGATCGGCGGGGTCGCGCTCGTGCCCGCCGTCGTCGAGCAGGTCGCGCTCCCCGTGCTGCACGCGGGCGGGGTCATGGACGGCCGTGGGATCGCGGCGGCGCTCACTCTCGGCGCGGACGGGGTGCAGCTCGGGACCGCGTTCCTCGGCTGTCCCGAGAGCGGCACCCACGAGCTCCACCGCCGGGCGCTCGCCGAGGCGCAGGATGCCTCCACCGTCGTCACCCCCGTCTTCACGGGACGGCATGCGCGCCTCGTGCGGACCCCGTACGTCGACGCCCTCGAGCGGTCCGGGCTCGATCCGCTCCCCTACCCCCTCCAGGCCGCGGTCTCCGCCGACCTCCGCGCCGCCGCCCTGCCGGCCGGGCGCGCCGACCTCCTCTTCCTGCTCGCGGGCCAGGGTGTCGCCCGACTGCGCTCGCTGCCGGCCGCGGAGCTCGTCGAGACGCTCGTGCGCGAGACCGAGGAGGCGCTCGCGTCCCAGGGCCGCGAGCCCGCCTGAGCCATGGCTGCCGACCGTCCCGGCCTCGCGCGCTACGAGGACATCGTCGACGCGATCACCGCGTGGCATCCCGACTGCCGCGCCGGACGGGTCTTCGGCATGCCGTGCATGAAGCGGTCCGGCAAGGTCGTCTTCGGCCTCTCGCGAACGGGGATGGTCTTCAAGCTGACCGACCCCGCGGCGCACGAGCGGGCGCTCGGCGTGCCGGGCGCGCATCTCTTCGACCCCTCGGGTCGCGGCGAGCCCTTCCGCCAGTGGGTCGTGGTGCCGCCGGAGCGGGCCGACGAGTGGGAGCCGCTCGCAGCCGAGGCCGTCCGCCAGGATCACTCGCTCGGCCCGGGCTAGCTCCGCCCGCATCGGCTAGGCGCGCTGGACGAACCAGCAGTGCGATTCGCCGTCGTGGTAGACGCACACGTTCCGGCCCGACTCGAGCACGACCTCGAAGTAGCGCCGGTCGATCGGCTCCTCCGTCCACCAGCGGTCGACGACGCGCCACTCCTCGCGGACGACCGTGACGACCTCGCGGTCGACGAGCCGCGGCTCGCCGCTCACGGCCTGCTCGACGAGCGCCGGACGCGGCGTGTTGAGCCTGCCGGCGACACCCCGCCTGACCGCGTCGATCCTGGCTGTGCGTGCCTCACCGGCTGCGCTCATCGTCGGTCGAGGGCGGATCGCGGGCGCGCGCGCATCCGCTAGACATCGCGCGGAACGACGAGCGCCCGGGCCTCGGGGATCCGCGACCACGGCGCGACCTCCACCACGGCGCCGATCGCACCCCCGCCGGCGCTCGCGCGGACCTGGCGCAGGCCCTCCCGCAGCCGCGTGCCGACCTCCTCGCCCTCGGGCGCGACGAGCGCGAGCTGCTGCCCCGCGTGCTCGGCGAGCTCGACCGCCTCGAGCCGCAGCTCGACAACCGGGGCGGGGATCTCCGTCAGCTTCGGGCCGAGCGCGGAGCGGAGCCGCCCGCGCTCGGCAGTCGCCTCGCGCAGCGTCACCGTGCGGCGCCAGGAGCCGCCGCCGACGAGGCGAACGGCGAGCGCAAGCTTCCGGAACGGACGCCCCGCGCGCTCCGGACGGGCAAGCAGCCGGTCGAGGAGCGCGCCGAAGGCCCGGCGCAGGGTGAGCTCGTTCGCGATCGCCTCGGGGAAGGAGAGCGCCTCGACCAGCTCTGCCGCCGGCGATCGCCCGCGCACGCGGCGGCGCTCCCCGCCACGCGCGAGGCTCCACGCCTGCTTCCCCTCCTGCCCCAGCCGCTCGGCCACCGCGCCGCCGGGAAGGGCGGCGAGCGAGCCGAGGGTGCGGACGCCGAGACCCTCGAGCTCGGCGTACCGCTCCTCCTCGAGCGGCAGGAGCGAGAGCGGGAGCGGGTCGAGAAACGCCTGCTCCTCCCTCCCCTCGACGATCACCGCCTGACCCGGGCGGGCGACGCTCGCCGCCGCAAGGGCGACGAAGCGCCGCTGCCCCGCGCCTGCGCGCGGGTCCCAGGCAGGCCCGACGGAGGCAAGCGCCTTGCGGAGCGCCGCCTCCACCCCTCCGTAGAGCCGCTCGACGCCGTGGGTCTCGAACACGACCACACCCGGCTCGACGGGCTCCACGGCGAACCCCGCGTCCTCGAGGCGCCGCAGCACGCCCTCCCACTCCCGCTCGGCCCCCGCCGGGTCGGGATCGACGAGGACGAGCTGCGGGCACATCGCGAGCGCCTCCCCCAGGCGCATCCCCGCGACGACGCCCGCCGCCTCGGCGGCCGTCGTGACCGGCCCTACGAGCTGCTCACGCCCGGGCTCGGGCGCGAGCGCAGCGGGCTCCGTCGCGAGCCTCGGCCGGGACCGGAGCGCCGCACGGAGCTCGAATCCCGGGATGAGGAGACACGCGATCATGGGGAACAGGTGTTCTATCGAACACGTGTTCGTGTGTCAAGGTGCTCAGAGCCGCGTCGTACCCCGCGCTGGCAGAGTTCTCCGAGCCGTTCGCGCTCGTCGAGGGAGCGCACCTCGAGGAGCTTCGACTCGCGTGCGTCGAGGACCGGGTCGAGGCGGATCTCTCCGCGGGGCGTCACGCCGACGTGATCGGCGAGCTCGAGGCGGCGGCAGCCCGGCATCCGTTGCGCGAGGCGATGCACCGACAGCTCATGCTCTCCCTCTATCGCTCGGGCCGTCACGCGGAGGCCCTCGCCGCCTTCGACCGCTACCGCCGGACACTCGACGAGGAGCTCGCCATCGAGCCGTCCGGCGCATGAAGGAGCTGCAGCATCAGATCCTGAACCAGGCCAGCGAGCTCGAGCTCGCCCGGGACGACCACCCCGATGTCGAGTCGCCCACGAGCGCCGAGCCTCCGACCGTCATCCCGCTCGGGCTCGCGGGCCGTGTCGACGAGCTGTCGCGACTCGTGCGGGCGCTCGACGCGGCGCGGGACGGTCACGGCAGCGCCGTGCTGATCGCAGGCCCGGCCGGGATCGGCAAGACGCGGCTCGTCGCCGAGCTCGCAGAGCACCCCCGCGCGCGCGGCGCGCGCGTCCTGCGGGGACGTTCCATCCAGCTCGTGGGCTCGGGCTCCCGTACCTCCCCCTCGTCGACGCGTTGCGCCCGATCGCGGCCGAGGTCGCGAGCGCGCAGTTCGACGTCGAGCTGCGCGAGCTGCCCCGGCTCGTCCCCGAACTGGCCGCGAACGCGGCAGTGCCGAACGACCAGCACGTAGGACCGACACCCGCCTGCGCCTCTTCGAGGAGGTGCTCGCGATCCTCGATCGACTCGCTGCCACTCACCCGGTCGTGCTCGTGTTCGAAGACCTCCACTGGGCCGACGAGTCGACGCTGGATCTCGTCGCCTACCTCGTCCAGGCGGTCGGCGAGAGGCATGTCCTCGTGCTCGTGACGTATCGGAGCGACGAGATTCGACCCGGCGACCATCTGCACAGGCTCGCGACGGGCCTCGCCGGCTCCGTGTTGCAGCTCGAGCCGCTGGCGCCCGAGGACGTCGAGAAGCTGCTCGTCGCGAACCCCTCCGACACGCTTCCGCACCCGCTCTTCGCCGCGATCGTGCAACGGTCGGGCGGCAACCCGTTCTACGCCACCGAGCTCCTGGCGGCCGCGTTGCGTGGCGAGACGATGCTTCCGCCCGCGCTGCGGGAGGTGCTCCTCGGCCGGCTGGCCCGTCTCGAGCCGACCAGCCGCTCGGTGCTCCGTGTGTGTGCGGCTGCCGGGCGTGACACGTCCTATCGGCTCCTGGCTGCCGTACTGCCGTTCGACGAGCTCGTGCTCGCCGAAGCGCTGCGCCAGGCGGTCGAGCTCGACGTGCTGGTCTCGGATCAGACCACCGGCACCTTCCGTTTCCGCCACGAGCTGTTCTCGGAGGCCGTCTACGGCACGCTGCTGCCCGGGGAGCGCGAGGTCGTCCACGAGCGGCTCGCGCGCGCCCTCGCCGCGGAGCCGGAGCTCACCCCGACGGGTGCAAGAGCGGCTGAGCTCGCGCAGCACTGGGCCTCAGCCGGCCGTCCCGTGGAAGCGCTCGAGGCGTCGCTCCTGGCCGCCCGCGAGGCCGAGGCAGTGTCGGGCCTCACGGAAGCGCTGCACCACGTCGAGCGCGTCCTCGAGCTCTGGGAGGACGTGCCAGGCGCGGAGCAGCTCACGGGCGTCGCGCTCCCGGCTCTGCTCGCATGGGCGGCGGAGCTCGCCGGCCTGTCCGTCCAGCGAACAGACGAGGTCGATGCGCGACGGCTCGTCGGGATCCTCGGCCCCGACGAGTCGCTCGACGTGGACGCAGTGGCGATTCGGCTCGGCGTCAGCCGCGAGGCGGCGACGGCGACGCTCGAGACGCTGGAGCAGGACGGCCTCGTCGAGCGCGTCGCCGACGGCGTGTTCCGATCGGTCCCCCTTGCGGTGGCCGAGGCGCGGCGGCTCTACCCGTCTGTGGTCGTGCTGGAGAGCCTCGCCGTGCGCCAGTCGGCGCCGTTCGACGACGCCGCGCTCGAGGCGCTCCGATCGGCCAACGAGCGTCTGCAGGCTGCCCGGGACGATCCCGCGACGGCGATTGCCGCGGACGACGACTTCCACCAGGCGCTCACCGCAGGGTGCGGGAACAAGCATCTGCTGGCCGCCCTGCGGCCGGTTCGACGCGCGCTTCTGCGCTACGAGCGCGTCTACATGCTGGATCCGTCGCGAATCGAGCGCTCCGTCGCGCAGCACGACCTGATCGTCAAGGCGCTGGAGCGCGGCGATCATGCGGCTGCCGCGCAGCGCGTCCGCGAGAACCTTGCGGGCGGGCTCCCCGACCTCCGGGAGGCGCTCGAGAGCTGAGCCGGCGCATCAGTGGAGCGCCGGCTCGTGGCCGAGCACGACGTCGCCGAGCAGCGCGTACGCGCGGTTTGCGCCCAGCGGGTGCATGAACGCGCCGGCGCGCACGTCGCGGTACGCCCGGCCGAGGACGTGGCCGTTGAGGTACCCCGCACCGCCCGAGAGTGCGAGCGCGCGGTCGACGACGCGCTGGGCGGCCTGGTTGACGAACGCCTTGGCCGCTTGCGCCTCCGCGAAGAGCTCGGTGACGTCCATGCAGCCACGGGGCTCGTCGTCGCGCGACCAGTGACGGTCGATCAGACCGGCGGCGCGTGCCAGCGCGCCCCTGCCCGCGGAGAGGTCGACTGCGCTTCCGCGAGGAGCATCGGCGCCCGGCCGTCGCGAGCTCCGCCGTTCGTCGCCGTAGCGGCGGCACGCTGCGCCGCCTCCGCGATGCCGAGCGAGGCCGATCCGTGGAGGACGCCGGCGGTCAGGTTGTCCTCCATGTACGGCTCCGGGCTGTTGGTCGGGAAGCCACCGCCGAGTGCCGTCTCGGGAAGCTCGACGCCGTCGAACGTGATCGAGTGACTCCCCGACGCGCGCATTCCCAGCGCGTCCCAGTCATCGTGGTTGACGACGCCGTCCGCGCCGGCCGGCACGCGGGCGTACCCGTAGCGCTCGCCTCGCTTCGGGTCGGTGAATCGCACGGCCGTGAAGAGCACCGTTGCGGCCGGCGACATCGTGCAGAAGATCTTCCGGCCGTCCACGCGCCAGCCTGCGTCCGTGCGGGTCGCGGTCGTCGCGGGCCGCGTCAGGCCTGCCCGGGCTCACTGACGGCCGTGGCGATCACGGCTCGGTCGTGGGCCACGGCCTCCAGCGTGGAGCCGAACGCCGCCGCACGCCGCTCGTTGCCGGTACGGACGGCGACCGCCACCGGCGCGTGAGGTTCCGCACCACGGCCGTGTGCATGTTGACGCCGATCGCGACGGACGCGTCGCCGCGCGCGAGACGGCTCGCCGCCACGACGAGGTCGTGCACCGACGTGACGCCGCGACCCCCGAGCTCCACGGGCACTGCGGCTGCGAAGTAGCGCGCCTCGTGGAGCGCTTCGATACTGGCGAACGGATAGCTCGACTCGCGGTGTGGTGCGCCGCGCGGGTCGCGAACTCGTCCGCGAGGCGCTCGGCGTCGGCGACGAGGCGTGCGCCCTGCTCCGTCGTCGCGGTCAACTCGATCGGCATGACGTCTCCTTTTCGTGCCCTGCCCGCGCGCCGGCCGGCGTGCGGCCGGCCGGCGCGCGTGCGCAGAGTCAGGGGGTCTCGACCTCGACGGTCACGGGGACGCCGTTCGTCACCATGTCGAACACCGCCGAGCGCTGCTGGGCGCGGGCGACGACCTCGCGGAGCTTCTCCTCGGGTGCGTCTCCCTTCACCTTGAAGCCGACGCGGATGCGGCTGAAGCCGTTGCGCACGTCGTCGGAGAGCCCGAGCGCCCCGCGCACGTCCATGTCGCCCGTGAGCGTCGACTCGACCTCCGTCAGGTGCACCTTGCGCGCCGTGGCGACGTAGACGAGAGACGTCGTCAGGCACGCGGCGAGCGCGTGGAGCAGGAACTCCGCGGGGTTGGCGCCGGTGTCGTTCCCGAGCAGGATCGCCGGCTCGCCCGCCTCGATGATGAACGGCTCATCGCGGGAGGTGTCCTCCTGGCCTGCTCCGTAGAAGTGCTGGATGGTGGTGCGGTTGTGTGCTCCTTCGACCCAGTGGTTGGTCGCACGGAACTCGAACACGCCGAGCTCCGGCTGCGCCTTGATCGCGTCGAGCGTGCCGTACATCTGCGCCGAATCGACGCCGTTGCGGATCGATTCCATGAGCTGCGTCATCTCGTCCTCCGTCGTCGGTCCGGGTGGATCCCGGATCGGTGACCGGAGGAAATCCCGCCGAGGTTGCTCGTCGGTTGGGCGCCGGTAAATCGCGCTTTACCGTGCAGCTACCGACGGTTTGGCGACGGGCGGTGAGATGCGCCCGTGTCCGAGCCTCTCGTCTCCGCACGCATCGCGACGGCCCGGCCGAGCACGGTGCTCCGCGCCGTCCCGGCCCTCGCCGTAGACCGCGACGAGTTCCTCGACGCAATGTCGGCGGCGGTCACGGGCATCACGGTCGTCACACGGACGGTGCCGCGGGGCGCCCCGGAAGCACTCCGTCACGTACGGCATCGCGAGCACCCCGTCGGTCGCGTACGTGTCGAAGAGCGCGCCGACACGCGCGAGCACCGGCCTCTGCTCCTCGTCGGGGAGCACTGCGCACTCGCTCCGGGAGCTGACGAGCGCGACGAGCTCGTCCCGCCGGAGCAGCTGCACGTGGGAGAACGACGCCCGCTCGACCGGGCCGTAGAGCCCGCTCTCGTCGATGCGCTCCGTCGTCGCGACGACGCCGCCTGCGCGAAAGTCGCGCCGGCCGACGATCGTGTCGGTGAACTCCGTCACCCACTCGTCCGTGTCGTCCCGGGTGTTCCAGACGAGCGCCAGCCTGCCGCCGGGCCGCAGCACCCGCACGATCTCGCGCAGCGCGGCCGCATGGTCGAACCAGTGGAACGCCTGTGCGACCGTCACGACGTCGGCCGCTCCGTCGGCGAGCGGCATCGACTCGGCGGTTCCCGTGACGGCGGTTGCCCCCGGGACGACCGAGCGAAGCTGCGCGAGCATCTCCGGGAGCGGCTCGACGGCCGTCACGCGGTGGCCGAGCGCGACGAGCGAGCGCGTCAGCTTCCCGGTCCCGGCGGCCAGGTCGACGACGTCGCACGGCTCCGAGCCCGCGAGCCAGCGCACCGCGTCGTCCGGGTACCCCGGTCGCGCACGCTCGTAGACCTCCGCGACGCTCCCGAACGACCCCGCCCTCCGCTCCCGCTCCTCGCGGTCCATGGCCATACGGCGAGGCTACCCTCGCCGTGTGCGCCGAGCCCTCGTCCTGCTCCTCGCGCTCACGGCCCTCGCCGCCGGCTGCGGCGGGGAGACGGAGAGCGGGCCCTTCGCGACCGGCGACGCGCCGCTCGGCGTCGAGCTCGGCCCCGAGCGCACCGTCGAGGACGGCGTCGTCGTGCGGCAGGTCGTCTACCGGAGCGGCGAGGACCGCGTCGGCGGCTACCTCGTCGCGCCGGCCGCGGCCGAGAAGCCGGCGCCGGCCGTCCTCTACCTCCACGGCGCGGGCGGCGACCGCGAAGAGCAGCTCGACGCCGCGGTGCGCCTCGCCCGAGAGGGGGCCGCGGGCCTCACGATCACCGCGCCGTCGCGCGGCAAGTCACCACCGGACGGGGCAACGGCCGAGGAGACGCTCCGCTGGCAGCGCGACACGATCGTCGCGGACGTCGTCGCCGCCCGCCGCGGCCTCGACCTGCTCGCGGACGACGACCGCGTCGACCCGGAGCGCCTGGGCCTCGTCGGCTGGAGCATGGGCGGGCGTCTCGCGACGATCGTGGCAGGGGTCGACGACCGGGTCCGGGCGGCCGTGCTCATGTCGACGGGCGCGGTGCCGGTCGCCGAGTACGTCGCGGCGGCGCCGGAGGAGCTGCGGGACGATGTCGAGGCCGTGCTCCCCGAGATCGACCCGCTCTCGTACGTGGACGACATCCAGGGGTCGCTTCTCGTCCAGGCCGGCCGTGCCGACTCCGTGGTGCCGCAGCGGGCGCTCGAGGCCGTCGTGGACGCGGCGCCCGACGACGCGACCGTCGAGTGGTACGCGACGGACCACGCGCTCGACGCACGGGCGTTGGACGACCGCGTCGCGTGGCTCGCCGAGCGGCTCGGGCTCCGACCCGCCTGACCGGGCTACGATCGGGCCGTGGTTCCCGAGGCACCGCTCGAGGAGACCGGGGACGGGCTCGTCCCGGTCGGCGCCGGCTGGTTCGTCCTCAACGCCCGCGACGCGCGCTGGAGCGAGCGCCCCGGCAGGCGGAGCGTCTCGTTCACCGGCAAGACCGAGTGGGAGTCCGACGCGCTCTTCCCGATGCTCGGCGTCAACCTCGCGGTGCTCGAGCCCGGCCAGGCCAACTCGATCTACCACTGGGAGACCGAGACGGAGGCGTTCCTCGTGCTCTCGGGCGAGGCGCTCCTGATCGTCCAGGGCGAGGAGCGGCCGCTCCGGCAGTGGGACTTCGTGCACTGCCCGCCGAAGACCGAGCACGTCGTCGTCGGCGCAGGCGAGGGGCCGTGCGTCCTGCTCGCGATGAGCTCGCGCGAACGCCAGGCGTTCGGGCCTTACGGCGAGTACGTCGCGAACGAGGTCGCCGCCCGGCACGGCGCGTCGCCGCCCGAGACGACGCAGGACAACGACGTCGCCTACGCGAGCGTGCCGGGCTCGCAGCCGACGCGCTATCGCGACGACTGGCTGCCCGGCTAGGCGCCGCGCCGCTTCCGGAACGCCGCGACCGCCTCCGCGTGGTCGACGACCTGCGCCGGGTAGTCCGGCGCCAGGAGCCCGGGCTCGGCGAGGTCGGACGACGGCACGTCCGCGAGCTCGGGGACGTAGCGCCTCACGTACGTGCCGTCCGGGTCGAGGCGCTTCAGCTGGGCGGTGGGGTTGAAGACGCGGTTGGGCCGCGTGTCGACGCCGGTTCCCGCGACCCACTGCCAGTTGCCGACGTTCTGGGCGACGTCGCCGTCCAGCAGGTGGTCGAAGAAGTGGCGCGCGCCCTCCCGCCAGTCGATCCCGAGATCCTTGACGAGGAACGAGGCGACCACGAGGCGCGCGCGATTGTGCATCCACCCCTCCTCGCGCAGCTGCCGCATGCCGGCGTCGACGAGCGGATACCCGGTGCGGCCCTCCTTCCAGGCCTCGAGCCGCTCCGCGTCGTCGACCCAGCGGTCGCCCCGCGGGCGGAGGTCGTCCCGGACGGACTCGGGCCGGCCCCACAGGAGCTGCGCGTAGAAGTCCCGCCAGCAGAGTTGCCGGACGAACGCCGCCCCGCCCCGCTCGCGTGCGCGCGTCGCCAGCGCGCGGGCGGAGACGCACCCGAAGTGGAGGTACGGCGAGAGCCGCGAGGTCGCGTCGTCGCCGACCGCGTCGTGCCCCGTCCCGTAGCCCGCGAGGCCGCCGCGGAGCCACCGCCGTGCGGACTCCGCCCCGGCGGACTCGCCGCCCGGGACGAGGGACGCCTTGCGCGGGGCCGCCGGCGGCTTCGCCGTCGCGCCCTCGGGCAGGCGGATCGACCGCGGCGTCCCGTGCGGCTCGCCGCGCCAGGCGGGCAGCCACGCCCGGTAGTACGGCGTGAACACCTGGTAGTGCGTCCCGCCGGACGGCGCGACCTCGCCGGCCGGGACGACGAAGCTCGCGTCGACGAGCCGGAGGTCGACCTCCGCGCCGAGGCGTCGCTCGCGCTCGCGCGCGTAGGGGCTCACGTCGGCGCTGACGAAGACTGCCTCCGCGCCGACCCGTCGCACCGCCTTCACCGTCTCGGCGACGACGTCGCCGCGACGCACGTCGAGCGCGGCGCCCGCCCGGCGGAGAGACACGTCGAGGTCGACGAGCGACTCGGCGAGGAAGGCCCGGCGACTCGCGGCCGAGCCGTACCGCGTCCGGGTGATCCCGTCGTCGAGGACGAAGAGCGGGAGCACGGTCTCCGACGCGTCGAGCGCCGCGCGGAGCGTCGGGTTGTCGTGGAGGCGGAGATCGCGCGTGAAGAGGACGACCGCCGACTTCACGCGAGCGCGATCTCGGCGGCGACGCCGTGCATGCCGGTCAGCTTCGGCACGACGTCGAGCACGCTCTCGCGCGCGCACCACGGGATGTCCTCCTCGAGCTCGGGCCCGTGGTTGATCAGGTTGAGACCGGAGCGAGAGGCGCGGAACGCCTCCTCCGCGCTCGCGTACGAGCGGGCGAGGCGCACGCCCGCCTCCGCGGCGTCGGTGCGCTCGCAGTCGAGCCCCTCGGCGACGCGGCCGGCGACGTAGGCGTCGTCGAGCGCGAACGTCCCCTTGACCCCGGCGCAGAACACCGCGACGTCCTCGCCGTGCGAGGCAGCGAGCGCCGTCACCGCGCCGAGGTTCATGAGCGAGGCGATGTAGACGCGCTCGCAGCGCTCCGCTGCGGTGACGATCGCGCGCGTGCCGTTCGTCGTCGACATCGAGAGGGTCGTCCCCCGTGGCTCGAGGTACTCACGCGGCGAGTTGCCGAGATCGAACCCCTCGATCCGCACGCCGAGCCGCTCCCCGCCGAGTGTCACGCCGTCGCCGGCGAGCCTCCGCGCGTCCTCGACCTCGGCCGCGCACCAGACCCGCTCGTAGCCCGCAGCGAGCGCCTGGCAGATCGTGGAGGTCGCCCGGATCACGTCGATCACGACCCCCGTGGGGGCCGCGGCTGCCTCGTCGGGCGTGAACGCGACGTGCACTCGCACGCCGGTACGCTAGCCCTACGTGTCCGCGGCCCCGCACTGCTACCGGCATCCGGGCCGGGAGACGCTCGTCTCGTGCTCCGAGTGCGGCCGTCCGATCTGCGAGGAGTGCATGACCTTCGCACCGGTCGGGATCAAGTGCCCCGACCACGCAGGGGTCGGTGCGGCGCGCCCGCGCCAGGCGCCGCAGCAGACGGTGCGGTCGGCGCAGCGGACGATCGCCGGCCTCGATGCGCCGGCCACGGTCGCCCTCGTCGCCGTCAACGTGATCATCTACGCGATCACCGTCGCCCAGGGCGGCGCCGGCCTCGGCGAGCCGGGCGGGAAGCTGTTCCTCGACGGCGCGCTCATCGGCGCCGCGATCGACCTCGACGGCCAGTGGTACCGACTCGTGACGGCGATGTTCCTCCATGCGAGCCTCCTCCACCTCGCCTTCAACATGCTGGCGCTCTACTGGCTCGGCAGCATCGTCGAGCAGGCGCTCGGGAGCTGGCGCTTCCTCGCGCTCTACTTCGTCTCCGGGATCGCCGGCTCGGCGGGTGCGCTCGTGTTCAGCAACCCGTTCGCGGTCACCGTCGGCGCCTCTGGCGCGATCTACGGGATCATGGGCGCGCTGCTCGTGCTCGAGTACCGCGCGACCGGCTCGTTCGCCGGGCCGGCGCTGGGCCTGATCGTGCTCAACCTCGCGCTGACCTTCGCGATCCCCAACATCTCGATCGGAGGGCATCTCGGCGGCCTCGCGGGCGGCATCCTCGCGACGTTCGCTCTCGCCCACTTCCGGTACGTGCAGCCGCGCGCGCTCGGGCCCGGGCTGGTCGCGCTGATCGCGGTGGGAAGCCTGATCGTCGCGTACGTCCGCATCGAGTCGTACGTCTAGACCGGCTTCGAGCCGTGCCCCCAACCGCCCCCAGGGGCACTCCCGTGTCCCTGACGTCACGCTAGCCGCGCAGGCGTGACCGGCAGGTGCCGGGTTCGTGCCGGCTTCGTGTCGGGCGGTCGCGACGCAGACCGGCCGCGCCCGCCGGCCGTCGCTACCCGCCGACGGCGACCGAGTGGACGCCCGACTCGGCGAGCGCCGCCTGGGCGGCCGCGAGGCGCGCCAGCGGGACGCGGTAGGGCGAGCACGAGACGTAGTCGAGCCCGAGCTCGTGGCAGAAGGCGACGGAGCGCGGCTCGCCGCCGTGCTCGCCGCAGATCCCGAGCTTCAGGTCCGGCTTGACGCCGCGGGCCCGCTCGACCCCGATCCGCATCAGGTCGCCGACGCCCTCGACGTCGAGCACCTCGAACGGGTTCCGCTCGAGCACCCCGTGCTCGAGGTAGTGCGTCAGGAACTTGCCCTCCGCGTCGTCGCGGGAGAAGCCGAGCGTCGTCTGGGTCAGGTCGTTCGTCCCGAACGAGCAGAAGTCCGCGTACTCGGCGATCTCGTCGGCCCGCAGGCACGCGCGCGGGAGCTCGATCATCGTCCCGCAGAGGTACGCGACGTCCGCCTCCTCCGCGGCGACGCGATCGGTCAGCTCGCGGAGCCGGCTGAGCTCCTCGGCGAAGCCGACGAGCGGGTGCATGATCTCGACGAGCGGCGCCTCGCCGGTGCGCTCGGCGACGGCGCGCGCGGCGCGGACGATCGCGCGCACCTGCATCTCGTAGATCTCGGGCCACTGCAGCCCGAGCCGGCAGCCGCGCGTGCCGAGCATGGGGTTCGCCTCGCGGAGCTCGGTGATCCGCTTGCGCATCGCGTCGGACGTCGCCTCCTCCGCCGCCGGCAGGAACTCGTGGAGCGGCGGGTCGAGCAGGCGGATCGTGACCGGGTACCCGGCCATCGCCTCGAAGATCCCCTCGAAGTCGGACTGCTGGACGGGCAGGAGCCGGTCGAGCGCGGCGCGGCGCGCCTTCTCGTCGCCGGCCATGATCATCTCCTGCACGAGCGGCAGGCGGTCGGGGGCCATGAACATGTGCTCGGTCCGGCAGAGCCCGATCCCCTCGGCGCCGAACTCCCGCGCCTTCGCCGCGTCCTCCGGGGTGTCGGCGTTCGCCCGGACGCGCATGCGACGCAGGTCGTCAGCCCAGTCGAGGATCGTGCCGAAGTTCTCGTCGATCGCCGGTGGGACGAGCGGGACGGAGCCGACGATCACGCGTCCGGTGCCGCCGTCGACCGTCAGCTGGTCTCCCTCTCGCAGCTCGACGCTTCCGATCCGGAGCGTGCGGGCGGCCATGTCGATCGAGAGCGCGTCGCACCCCGCGACGCAGGGCTTCCCCATCCCGCGGGCGACGACGGCCGCGTGCGAGGTCATGCCGCCGTGCGCGGTGAGGACGCCGCGGGAGTGGATCAGCCCGTGGATGTCGTCCGGCGTCGTCTCCCAGCGCACGAGGATGACGTCCTCGCCCGCGCTCCCCTTCTCCTCGGCGAGATCGGCGTCGAGCACGATCGCGCCGGACGCCGCGCCCGGCGACGCGTTGAGCCCCGTCGCGACCACGTCGACCTCGGCGGTCGGGTCGATCATCGGGTGGAGCAGCTGGTCGAGCTGACCGGGGTCGATCCGCGCGACGGCCTCCTCGCGGGAGATCAGCCCCTCGCCCTGCATCTCGACGGCGACGCGCAGGGCCGCCTGCGCCGTGCGCTTGCCGGTGCGGGTCTGGAGCAGGAAGAGCGCGCCGTCCTCGACCGTGAACTCGATGTCCTGCATCTCGCGGTAGTGGTCCTCGAGCCGCTCGAGCGTCGCGACGAGCCGGTCGTACGCCTCCGGGAGGGTCTCGCGCATCCGCTCGATCGGCTCCGGCGTGCGGATCCCGGCGACGACGTCCTCGCCCTGCGCGTTGACGAGGAACTCGCCGAAGAGCACGCGCTCGCCGGTCGACGGGTTGCGCGTGAAGCAGACGCCCGTCCCGGACGTGTCGCCCTTGTTGCCGAACACCATCTGGACGACGTTGACCGCGGTCCCGAGGTCGTCTGGGATGTCGTAGGTGCGCCGGTAGACCTTGGCGCGCGGCGACTCCCAGGAGTCGAAGACCGCGCGCGTCGCGCGGCGGAGCTGCTCCTCCGCCTCCTGCGGGAACGGATCGCGGACCTCGCGCTCGTAGATCTCCTGGAAGGTCCTGATCAGCCCGCGCAGGTCGTCGGCCGTCAGGTCGACGTCGAGCCGCGCGTTCCTGCGTTCCTTGAGCGCCTGCAGCTCCGCCTCGAACAGGTGGCCGTCGATCCCGTCGACGACCTCGCCGTACATCTGCACGAGGCGGCGGTACGAGTCGTAGGCGAAGCGGGGGTTCCCCGTCGCGGCGGCGAGGCCCTCGACCGCGACGTCGTTGAGGCCGAGGTTGAGGATCGTGTCCATCATCCCCGGCATCGAGACGGCCGCGCCCGAGCGCACCGACACGAGGAGCGGGTCGGACGGGTCGCCGAAGCGCTTGCCGGCGCGCTCCTGGAGGCGCCCCACGTGCTCGTCCACCTCCGGCCAGAGCTCCTCGGGAACCTCGCCCGAGGCCATCGTCGCGCGGCACGCGTCGGTCGTGATGGTGAACCCCGCGGGGACGGGCACGCCGAGCGCGGTCATCTCCGCGAGCCCGACGCCCTTCCCGCCGAGGAGCTCGCGACCCCCGGGGGCATCCTCGTCGAACGCGTAGACCAGGCGCACGGCGCGATCCTACGCACAGGCGACAATCCGCCTCCCGTGAAACGCGTCACGATCATCGCGTCGGCGAGCGGGAGCGGCAAGACGACGGTCGGCCGGCGCCTCGCCGAGCTGCTGGACGTGCCGTACCACGAGCTCGACGCGATCCACCACCAGGCGGGCTGGCGCGAGCTCGAGGCGGACGAGCTCCGGCGCCGGGTCGAGCCGATCGTCGCGGCCGACGGCTGGGTGATCGACGGCACGTACCGCGGGAAGCTCGGCGATCTCACGCTCGTGCGGGCCGACACGGTCGTCTGGCTCGATCTGCCGCGCCGCGTCTGGCTGCCGCGGCTCGTGCGCCGAACGCTCCGGCGCGTCGTTTTGCGCGAAGAGCTCTGGAACGGCAACCGCGAGCGGCTCCGGACCGTGCTCTTCAGCCGAGACTCGCTGATCCTCTTCGCGCTCCGCACGGAGCGGCGCCGGCGCCACGCGCTATCCGCGCGAGCTCGCTCCGTACCGGGTCGCGCGCCTCCGGTCGCAGCGGGAGGTCGACGCGTTCCTCCGCTCGGCCGACTCGCGGCCGCGCGCCTAGGCCGCGCCCTCGCCCTTCCTCGCCCGCGACCGCAGCTCCGCCGCCCACGCAAGCGCACGCAGCCCGAGCCAGAGCGGCGTGAGGATCACGTAGAAGAGCACCACGGCGGCCGCCATGGCCGTCCACCACGTCACCCAGTAGCGGAGCGGCACCCAGCCCTTCTCCCTCATGTCGCGCCGGACGCCCCAGGCGAGCGGCCCGTACTTCGCGTTCGGGCGGCTCACGAAGCGGCCCCCTCGGCCCGCCGCGCCCGCTCCGCGACGAGCCGGATGATCCGCATCGCGGTCTCCTCGACCGAGAGCTCCGAGACGTCGATCACCGGGCACCGCAGGCGGCGGTGGATGCGCTGGGCCTTCTCGAGCTCCTCGAAGACCGCCTCGAGGTCGGCGTACTTGCGGCGGGGAGCGCCCATCGAGCGGACGCGCACCTCGCGGATCTCGGCGAGGCGCTCCGGGTCGATCGTCAGGCCGACGATCTTCGCCCGGTCGATCTCGAAGAGCGCGGCCGGCGGCTCGACGCCCTTCACGATCGGGACGTTCGCGGCCTTGTAGCCGAGGTACCCGAGAAAGATCGAGAGCGGCGTCTTCGACGTCCGCGAGACGCCGACGAGCACGATGTCCGCGTCGTCGAGGCCTCCACCGACGCCGTCGTCGTAGCGCACCGCGAACTCGATCGCCTCGATGCGCTTGAAGTACGTGTCGTCGAGCGGCGCGCGGACGCCGGGCTCCATGCGGGCGGCGACCCCCGCAACCCGGGAGATCGAGTCGATCGGGTGGCCCAGCAGGTCGCAGTAGTGGACGCGCCCGCGCCGGCAGAGCCGCCGCATCTCCTCGCGGAACCCGCGCTCGACGAGCGTGTAGACCATCACCGCCGGCCGGCCGCGGGCGCGCTGCACGGCGATCGCGAGGTCCTCGAGGGACTCGACACGCGGGTGCCGCACCTCCTCGAACGCGAGGTCCGGGAACTGCGCCTCGAGGGCGAGCACGAGGCGCGCGGCCGTCTCCCCCGTCGAGTCGGAGAGGATGTGCAGCTCGACCGGGACCTGCTCGGACACGGCAGGAGCCTAGTCAGGCCCAGGGCAGCCCGGGCCACGCCGCGGGGCGGCCGAGCCGCCACGCGGGGAACGGCGCGTACGCCTCCGAGGGCTGCGGGGTCTCCGTCGTGACACCGGCGTCGTGGCCGAGCGCGACCTCGGAGCGCGGGTAGAGGATCGAGCCGCCCTCCCGCCGCGCGCCCACCATCAGGATCACGCACGGCCCGTCCCCCGTGCCGACGAAGACGTGCGCCGTCCCGGAAGGGCAGTGGACGAAGTCCCAGGCGCGGAGCGGCCGCTCCTGCTCCTCGACCACGAGGAGGCACGTCCCCGCGAGCACGAGGAAGTTCTCCTGGCCCGACTCGGCGTGGTACATCCCGCTCGGCTTGCCGGGCTCCAGCACCGCGAGCGTGAAGCCCGTCTCGGCGAAGCGCTGCGGCTCGACGTCCGGCCGCTCGGCGAGCACCCGCGGCGAGCTCTCGAACACGCACCGGCCGCCGAACGCCTCGCTCCGGACCCACGGCGCCTCGTCGGCGTTGACCACGAACCACCCGGGGCCGACGGGCGCCAGCCCGCCTCCCACGTCCTCGAGCCGCGCTTCCTGGACCACTCCTCGCTCCTCTCGCTCGACGTCCTCGTGCGGAGACTCCGTCACGGCGCTCCGCCCTGCGCCACCGGCGCGACGCGGGCCTCCGTGAGGCGGACGAGATCCCCCGGGGCGAGCTCGAGCTCGAGCCCGCGCCGCCCGGCGCTCACGTGCACCGTCTCGTGCTCGAGCGCCGACGCGTCCACCACCGTCGGGAGGCTTCGGCGCTGGCCGAGCGGGCTGATCCCGCCGGTCACGTACCCCGTCGCGCGCTCGGCCGCCTTCGGCTCCGCGAGCCGCGCGCGCTTTCCCAGCCGTCCCAGGTCGAGCTGCGCGCCGACCGGCACGACGGCGACCGTGAGCGTCCCGTCCACGTCCGCGACCAGCGTCTTGAAGACCCGTGCGGGGTCGAGGCCGAGCTTCTCGACGGCCTCGAGCCCGAACGACGCCGACCGCGGGTCGTGCTCGTACTCATGGACGTCGAACCGGATCCCGGCCCGCTCGGCCGCGACGATCGCCGGTGTCCGCCTGCCCGCCACGCCTGCGACGGTAGCGTTGGGCGCCCATGCCGACCGAGGTCACGATGGAGAAGATCGTCTCGCTGGCGCGCCGCCGCGGGTTCGTCTTCCCCGCCTCGGAGATCTACGGCGGCCTCGCGTCGTCGTACGACTACGGCCACTACGGCGTCCTGCTGAAGGACAACGTCAAGGCGCGCTGGCTCGAGGCGATGGTGCGCGAGCGCGACGACATCGTCGCCCTCGACTCGTCGATCATCCTCAACCCCCGCGTGTGGGAGGCCTCCGGCCATGTGGGCGGCTTCAGCGACCCACTCGTCGACTGCCGGACCTGCAAGCAGCGCTTCCGCGCCGACCACCTCGCGGATCCCGAGCACGACGAGGTGCGCTGCGGGAAGCGCCCGAGCAAGCGTCCCGGCGAGACCCCGGACTGCGATCTGACCGAGCCGCGGCAGTTCAACCTCATGTTCCAGACGAGGGTGGGCGCGGTGGAGGAGACCGGGGTCGACGTCTACCTGCGGCCCGAGACCGCCCAGGGGATCTTCGTCAACTTCAAGAACGTCGCCCAGCTCGCGCGCCGCAAGCCGCCGTTCGGGATCGCGCAGATCGGCAAGGCGTTCCGCAACGAGATCACCCCCGGGAACTTCATCTTCCGGACGCTCGAGTTCGAGCAGATGGAGATGGAGTTCTTCGTGCCCCCGGCCGAGGCGGACGAGTGGTACCGCTACTGGGTCGCCGAGCGGGTCGCGTGGCACGTGCGCTTCGGGATCCGCGACCAGAACCTCCGCGTCCGCGCGCACGACGCCGACGAGCTCTCGCACTACTCGAGCGGCACGAGCGACATCGAGTACCTCTTCCCCATCGGCTGGTCGGAGCTCGAAGGGATCGCGAACCGCGGCGACTACGACCTCACCCAGCACACGGCGGCCTCGGGGACGAAGCTCGAATGGGTCGACTCGGGCAGCGGCGAGCGGTTCGTGCCGCACGTGATCGAGCCGGCGCTCGGCGTCAACCGCTCGATGCTCGCCTTCCTCGTCGACGCCTACGACGAAGAGGTGATCGGCGAGCGGGAGCGGACGGTCCTGCGGCTCCACCCCCAGCTCGCGCCCGTCAAAGCGGCAGTCCTGCCCTTGATCGGGAAGGACGCGGCGATGGTCGAGACGGCGCGCGGTCTCCAGGAGGAGCTCCGCCGGCACATGAGCGTCGAGTACGACGACAACGGCGCGATCGGCCGCCGGTACCGCCGCCAGGACGAGATCGGCACCCCGTGGGCTCTGACGGTCGACGAGCAGACCGCGGTCGACGGCACCGTCACGCTGCGCGACCGCGACTCGCTCGCCCAGGAGCGGCTGCCCGTCGAGTCGGTTCGCGACCAGCTGCTGAGCCGCCTGCACGCACCGTGGACCCCGCCCGCGCGCGGGGAGTGAACCGACCCGGGGCTAGACTCGTAGGAAGAGTCACATGGCGACCACGCCGCTCTTCACCCCTGCACTCGCCTCGCTCGGGGACATCGTCCCGCACGACGACCTCCTCGCCCCCGACGAGCTCGAGCAGCTCGCGCTCGCCATGGCCGACCGGCCGGAGCTGTGGGAGCCGCTCGTCCGCGTGGATGCGAGCCGCCGCCGCTACGAGCTCATGTACGAGGACGAGCGGATGGACGCCTGGGTCCTCTCGTGGATGCCCGGGCAGGCGACGGGCTACCACGACCACTACATCTCGGGCGTCGGGATCGCCGTCGCGGCGGGCGGCGTCCGGGAGGACCTCATGGTCTACGGGAGCGAGGACGTCGCGCTCCACCTCCGCACCGGCGACTCGCGACAGGGCGGCCCGGGCTACATCCACCGGGTGCGCCACGAGGACGGACAGCCCGCGGTGACGATCCACGTCTACTCGCCTCGGCTCGAGTGGGTGGGCCAGTACCGCCTCGGCGACGACGGCGTCGTCCGCCGCGAGGTGCGTCCGGGCCGGAACGAGCTCACCGAGCAGCTCGTCGCGAAGGGCGCGTTGGACCGCGTCCTCGAGCGATTCTGACTCGCGTTCGCCGAGCGGACTCCGCAGAAGCGGAATCCGCGGCCTGATCCCTCGCCTACGGCGAGGGCAGACCCCTGAAGGCGTCCCTCTCGGGTCGCAGACCTCGACCCTATGGGGCGTCAGGCGCTCAGCGTTCTGAGGCGGAACCCGCCGTGGTGCTCGTACGACGAGGCGACGACGGCGAGGACGTCCCGCGCGGCCCGGTCGCCGAGCGCGAGCGCCGTCGCGTCGGCGATCGGCGCGCCGAGCAGCTCGAGCACGCCCCGCCTGCCGTCGGGGGAGAGCCCGATGCCGCCGCGGTCGCAGGCGGCGCAGACCGCCCCGCCCGCCGCCGGGTGGAAGGCGACGAGCTCGTCCGCGCAGCCGCACTCGACACACGTCTCGAGGTGCGGGAGGAAGCCGGACAGCCAGAGGAGCTTGAGCTGGAACGAGAGGACGAGAGGGTCGAGCGCCGGCCGGCGCCCGGGCTGCGGCTCGCGCTCGTCGAGCGCGTCGAGGAACCGCGTCAGGGCGAGGAACGCACGGTCGTTCTGCTCCTCCTCCGTGAAGAGCCGCAGCATCGCCTCCAGCCCGACGAGCCCGACCTGGAGCCGGTAGCCGTCCGAGCGGATCCGGTCGTGCGACCGCACGAGCGACGCGCCCGTGACAGTCGCGAGCTCACCCCGGCCCCGGTGGAGCGAGAGCTCGACGTGCGAGAACGGCTCGAGGCGGCCGCCGAACCGGCTCTTCGTCCGCCGGACGCCCTTCGCCACCGCACCGAGCCGGCCGGCCGCCGCGGAGTAGACGTGCAGCACCCGGTCGGCCTCGCCGAAGGCGAAGGAGCGGAGCACCACGGCCTCGGTGATCGTCGAAGGGGGCATTCCTCGAGTGTACGAGCGAGCCCCGTCAGCGTCGCTGGCACGACGGGCAGAACCACGTGCCGCGGCCGCCGATCACGGTGCGCTCGATCGCGCTGCCACAGCGGTCGCACGGCTCGCCGTGACGGCCGTAGACGTGGAACTCCTGTTGCATCCCGCCGGGCGTGCCGTTCGGCGTGACGTACTCGCGCAGCGTCGAGCCCTGGAGCGCGACGCCCTTCCGGAGCGCCGCCCGGATCGCGCGGTGCAGCCGCGCGATCTCCTCCGCGTCGAGCTCGCCTGCCGGGCGGCGTGGATGCACGCGGGCGCGCCAGAGCGCCTCGTCGGCGTAGATGTTCCCGATCCCGGCGATGCGCCGCTGGTCGAGCAGGAACGACTTGACGGGCGCGGTCCGTCCTGCGGCGAGCTGCGCGAGCCTCGCCCCGCTGAACGAGGCGCCGAGCGGCTCCGGGCCGAGCCGGGTCGCGAGGTACGGCCGCAGGTGGCCCTCGTCGAGGAGCTCCCAGGTCCCGAAGCGCCGGACGTCGCGGTAGGCGACGTCGGTGCCCGTGTCCAGCCGGAGCGTCGCCCGGCGGTGCGCGTCCTCCGGGAGCCCGCCCGACGGCGCATGGCGGAGCGAGCCGGTCATCCGCAGGTGCACGACGAGCGTGCGGCCGCTCGCGAGCCTGATCAACAGGTACTTCCCCCGGCGATCGACCTCGGCGATCTGCTCGCCGACGAGCGCGCCGGCCACGAGACCCGGCTCGACCGGCCGGGTCAGCCGCGGATCGACGATCTCGGCGTCGACGATCGTGGCGCCCTCGAGGACGGGCGCGATCTGGCGACGGACGGTTTCGACCTCGGGCAGCTCGGGCACGACGGCCATCGTAGGGACGCGGGTGGTACGGTCGCGCGCCCGACGAGAGGAGGCGACAGATGGCCGCGTTCATCCTGACCCGGATCCGGACGGAGGGCTACGACCGGTGGCGCGCGCTCTACGACCAGGACGTGCCGCGCGCGCGGGAGCATGCGGTCTCCCAGCGGGTCTTCCGGCTGCTCGACGACCCGGACCACGTCTTCGTCTTCCTCGAGTTCGCCACGGAGGAGGACGCACGCGAGTCACGGCGCCGTCTCGTCGACTCGGGCGTGCTCGACCGCTTCGCGGACGTCCACGGCCCGAACGTCGTCGAGGAGGTGTCGGGGTGAGCCCGGCGGACGAGAGAGCGAGCACGAGCGGGCCGGCGTTCGTCGTGCTCCGCGAGGTCGGGGACGACGCCTGGCAGCTCGTGGGCGAGGTGCCGAGACGCCGCGGGCTCCCGGCCCGCAAGGCGCGCCGGCAGGCCGTCCTGGACGCCACGGGCGGGACGGCGGAGCCGTCGGAGCGCTACGCGGCGGTGCTGCGCAGCGAGTGGCGCGTGGCGCTCGACCTCTGACGCGCGTCAGTCGACGACGTCGAGCAGGATCCCGCGATCGGGCGGCGCCTCGTCGCCCAGCTCGTAGGCCGCGAGCACGGCGGCGGCGCCCCGCTCGGCGGCTGCGTCGTCGCGCGCGTGCATCTCGGCGAGGTCGTCGCCCGCGAGGACCGTGTCGCCTCGCTTCGCGAAGCAGAGGACGCCGACGGCATGGTCGATCGGGTCGTCCTTCCGCCGCCGGCCCGCGCCGAGCGCCAGCGCCGCGAGGCCGACGTCGAGCGCGTCGACCCGCGTCACGACGCCGTCGCGCGGGGCGGGCACCGGACGCTGCACCGGCGCTCGCTCGAGCGCCGCGGGGTCGGGGTCGCCGCCCTGTGCGCGGATCCAGCGCTCGTACGTCTCGAGCGCGCTCCCGTCCGCGACGGCCGCCTCGGCGCGGCGGCGCCCCTCGGCGACGTCGATCCCGAGGTCGGAGTAGGCGAGCAGCCGGGCGCACGCCTCCAGCACGAGCTCGGTGAAGTCGGCGGGGCCGTCGCCGCGAACGGTGTCGCGCGCCTCCTCGACCTCGAGGGCGTTGCCGACGGCGCGGCCGAGCGGCTGGTCCATGTCGGTCAGCAGGCACGTCACCTCGCGCCCGGCCCACGTGCCGATCTGGTGCATCTGCTCGGCCAGGACGCGCGCCTCGTCGAGCGTCTTCATGAACGCGCCGTCGCCCACCTTCACGTCGAGGACGATCGCCTCGGCACCCGCGGCGAGCTTCTTCGACATGATCGAGCTCGCGATCAGCGGGACGATGTCGACGGTCGCCGTGACGTCCCGAAGCGCGTAGAGCTTCTTGTCGGCGGGGACGAGGTCGGCGGTCTGCCCGACGATCGCGACGCCGACGTCGCGCAGCTGCGCGACGAGCTCCTCCGTCGAGAGCTCGACGCGGAAGCCGGGAATCGACTCGAGCTTGTCGAGCGTCCCGCCCGTGTGGCCGAGCCCGCGGCCCGACATCTTCCCGAGCGGGACGCCGCACGCGGCGACGATCGGCCCGACGGCGAGCGAGGTCTTGTCGCCGACGCCGCCGGTCGAGTGCTTGTCGACGACCTTGCGGCCCAGCGCGGCGCGGAGGTCGAGCGTCGCGCCGGACCGGATCATCGCGTCGGTCAGGGCGTCCGTCTCGGCGCTCGTCAGCCCGTTGAAGTAGACGGCCATGCACCAGGCGGCCATCTGGTAGTCGGGCACCTCGTCGCGCGCGTAGCCGAGGATCAGCGCCTCGAGCTCGGCGGGGTCGTGCTCGCCCCCGTTCCGCTTCTGCTCGATCAGCTCGGCGGGGTGCATCACGTCGCCTTGGTCGCGACGAAGACCGACGACGCGCGGCGGCTCCGGAGCGGAAGCTCGTAGGGCGCGAGCTCGGGCTGCGTCTCCAGGTGGAGCGAGGCGACGAAGCCCTCGACCGTGTCGCTGTCGTGCGATCGTCACCCAGCCGTCGACGTCCCGCCGCTCGACGTCGGCGAACCGCCTGCCGAGGAGCTCGCCGCCGTTCTCGCGGGTGAAGACCGGCTGCACCGGCCCGAGGCTCGCGATCGCGCGCAGCTCCCGCAGGTGCTCGTCCGCGTTCGTGGCGGCGACGAGCCGTCCGCCGGGTCGCAGCACGCGGGCGAGCTCGACGAGGCCGACGTCGAGGTCGGGGAGGTGGAAGAGCATCCACGCGGCGAGGACGCAGTCGAACGTCCCGTCCTCGAACCGGAGGCGCTGCACGTCGCCGACCTCCGCGTCGACGCCCCGGCGCGCGCGCGAGCTCGACCATGCGCGGCGAGACGGTCGACCATGACGACGTCGCAGCCCAGCTCCTCGCGCATCCGCTCGGCGAGCTCCCCCGGGCCGCCGCCGACCTCCAGCACCCGCTGCGGCGCGGCCTCGCGCGACCGCCGCGAAGGCGATCTCGCGCGGGTCGGGCCCGTCGCCGTCCGCGTAGAGCGGCGCGCCGCGGCCGCGAGATTCGCCTCGGTCGCGTACTGCCGGGCGACCGACCCCGGGTCGTTGAGGCTCACCGCTCGACGATCGGGCGGCCGGGCGCGCCCTTCCCGGGATGCTTCGCGCCGAGCCAGGCGCTGACCGTCGCGCCGACGTCGCCGAACTCGCCGTCCTCGTGGATCCGCCCGGCGGCGTTCTTCCCGGCGGCGTACGCCAGGAGCAGCGCGTGCTCGCGCGAGTGGTCGGTCGACGGCGTCGTCGGGTCGCAGCCGTGGTCGGAGGTGAGGACCAGGAGGTCGCCGTCGCGGAGCGCGTCGAGGATGTCCGGCAGCCTGCGGTCGAAGTCCTGGAGGCAGCGGTGGAAGTTCTCGGGGTCGTTGCGGTGGCCCCAGAGCTGGTCGGTCTCGACGAGGTTCGTGAAGACGAGCCCCCCGTCGATGTTCTCGAGCAGCTCGATGGTGCGGTTGATCCCATCGACGTTCGACTTCGTCGGGAACGACTCGTCGATGTCGCAGCCCGCGAAGATGTCGTGGATCTTCCCGACGCCGTACACCGTCTGCCCCGCCGCACGGATCGCGGAGAGGTAGTTCGGGCGCCGCGGCTCGAGGGAGAAGTCGTGGCGGTTCGGCGTCCGCTCGTAGTGGCCCGGCGTCCCGACGAACGGCCGGGCGATGACCCGCCCGACGGCGTGCTTGCCGGTGAGGAGCTCGCGGGCGACGCGGCAGCCGTCGTAGAGCTCCGCGAGCGGGATCGTCTCCTCGTGCGCCGCGATCTGGAAGACGGAGTCGGCCGAGGTGTAGACGATCCACTTCCCCGTGCGCTGGTGCTCCTCGCCGAGCTCCTGGATGATCTCCGTGCCCGAGGCGGGCTTGTTGCCGATCACCCCGCGGCCCGTCCGGTTCATGAACGGGTCGATCACCTCGTCGGGGAAGCCGTACTGGTAGGTGGGGAACGGCGTCGGCGTGACGACGCCCATCAGCTCCCAGTGGCCCGCGGTCGTGTCCTTGCCCTTCGACCGCTCGACCAGCCGGCCCGCGACCGCGGGCGCGTACGGCTGAGGCGGACAGCCGTCGAGCGGCTCGACGTTGCCGAGCCCGAGCGCCTCGAGGTTCGGGAGGTCGAGGCCGCCGACCGCGCGCGACACGTTGCCGAGGGTGTCGGACCCCTCGTCACCCCAGTCGGCGGCGTCGGGCAGCTCGCCCGCCCCGACGGCGTCCAGCACGATCACGCAGGCGCGCGGCATAGGCGAGCTATCCTAGATGGCCGATGGACGACGTCATCAGCCTCTTCCTGCTGGCCCTCTACATCGCCGGGATCCTGGCGTTGTCGGGCGCGGTGACGTACCTCGTCGTCAGGTTCTCGCCCTCGAAAGCCGCGAAGGAAGAGCGCCAGCAGGCGGAGAGCGGCTCCTAGACGAGCGCGCGGCCCGCGTCCGCGAGCGGCGTGAACGGCAGGCCGTGCGCCTCGGCGACGGCCTCGTAGGTGAGCTTCCCCCCGAGCGTGTTGACGCCCTTCGCGAGCGCGGGGTCGGCGGCGACCGCGGCTGCCGTGCCCCGGTCGGCGATCGCCTCGACGTACGGGAGCGTCACGTTCGTCAGCCCCTTCGTCGACGTGACGGGCACCGCGCCCGGCATGTTCGCGACGCAGTAGTGGACGATCCCGTCGACCTCGAAGATCGGGTCGTCGTGCGTCGTCGCGTGCGAGGTCGCGAAGCACCCGCCCTGGTCGATCGCGACGTCGACGAGCACGGCGCCGGGGCGCATCAGCCCGAGCATCTCGCGGGTGACGAGCTTCGGCGCGAGCGCGCCGGGAACGAGGACGGCGCCGATCACCATGTCGGCGTCCGGCAGCACCTCCTCGATCTGCAGGCGGTTCGACATCGCGAGCGTCACGCGCCCGTCGAGCGCGATCTCGAGGTCGCGCATCCGGTCGACCGACTTGTCGAGCACCCAGACGTCGGCCTGCATGCCGAGGGCGATGATCGCGGCGTTGAGGCCGACGACGCCCCCGCCGAGGACGACGACCTTCGCCGGCGGCACCCCCGGCACGCCGCCGAGCAGGATCCCGCGGCCGCCGTGGGCCTTCTCGAGCGCCCAGGCGCCCATCTGCGGCGCCAGCCGGCCCGCGACCTCGCTCATCGGGGCGAGGAGCGGCAGCCGGCGGTCGACCGTCTCGACCGTCTCGTAGGCGATCGCCGTGATCCCCGAGTCGAGCAGCGCGCGCGTCAGCGGCTCGTCCGCGGCGATGTGCAGGTACGTGAAGAGCGTCAGCCCCTCGCGGAGCCGCGGGTACTCCTCCTCGATCGGCTCCTTCACCTTGAGGAGGAGGTCGGCCGAGGCCCAGACCTCGTCGACCGGTGCGATCTGCGCTCCGACCGCCGCGTACGCCTCGTCGGCGAAGCCCGACCCGGTCCCGGCGCCGGTCTCGACGACGACCTCGTGGCCGCGCTGGACGAGCTCGAGCGCGCCGGCGGGCGTCAGGGCCACCCGGTACTCCCGCGGCTTGATCTCTCTCGCGACCCCGATCCGCACGGCGCGCGGGACGATACCGCACGCTCGATCGCCGCAAGCGCTACGCGGCGGCGAGCCGCCCGGCGGCGAACGCCGCCGCGAAGAACCACGGGTCGGCGTCCGGCCCGCGGCCCATGTGCGAGAGCGGCAGCGGCGCGCAGGCGAGCTCCCAGCCGTCCACGTCGACCTCGACGACGTCGACGCCCTCCGGCCTGTCGAGGCCTCGCGGCCAGGCGACGCGCACGTCCCCCAGGCAGAGCGCGAGCGCCGCGCGCGTGTGGTGCGAGAGGCCGCGGTGCCGCTCTCGCTCGTCGCCGAACGAGACGCGTGGGGCCACCACCGGCTGCGCGCCGAGCGCGGCCGCGACGTTGGCCGCCTCCGCCACGGCGAGCCCGCCGTGACCCCACCGGGAGCCGCTTCCGACGATCCCGGGCCCGATCCCGCAGACGACGACCTGGACGCCGCGAGCAACCGCCTGCGTGAGCGCCCCTGCGGTCGAGACGCAGCCGACGTCGCCGTCGAGGCACGGGGCGACTGCGATCGTGGTCTCGAGCAGGCGGCGCGCCTTCAGCGCGCGAACGGTGTCCGAGAGCGAGACCGGCAGCGCGCCGCCCGCGAGCTGCACGTACGCGACGCGTCGCCCGCGCAGCGCGGCACAGGCGGGCGCGAGCTGGCTGTGGAGGCCGAGACAGACGACGGGCACCCCGTCGATCCGCTCGAGCGGCGCGTCGTCGTCCTCCTCGGCGAAGCGCGTCGCGAGCTGCCCGGGGGCGTACGGGAGCGCGATGACGTGCGCGGCGTCCTCGGGCGCGAGCCCGAGACCGCGGGTGAGGTTCGCGTAGAGGACGTCGAAGCCCCCCGAGCCGAGCTCGAGCTGGCGCGCCTGCACGTTGACGAGCACGACGTCGCCCTCCTCCACCGGGCCCGTGAGTCGCGGGTAGGCGATGCACGGGTCGCCGTCGACCTCGAGCCGGACGAGGCCCTGGACGCGCTCGGTGACGGCGCTGACCGTCCCCCAGCGGAGCCCGAGGGGCATCAGGCCGTCTCGCGGGCGGCGTCCACCAGCGCCAGCGTCACGTCGACCATCCGCTCGACGTCGTCGACCGCGATGTGCTCGTCGGGCGTGTGGATGTCGGTCATCCCGTTCGCGAGGTTGACGCAGGGAAGGCCCTTGCCGTTGAACACGTTGGCGTCGGCCGCGCCGCCCGAGAGCCCGAGCCGCGGCGTGTGCCCCGTGCGCGTCAGCGCCTCGACGGCGAGCCGGACGGCGAGGTCGTCGTCGCGGAACCGGTATCCCATGTACTTGGGCTCGATCGCGGTCTCGAGCGTGCAGTCCGAGACGCTCGCGGCGAACGCCGCGGCGTCGATCAGCTGCTGGAGGACCTCCGTGACCCGCGCGTGGTCGTGCGAGCGCACCTCGGCCTCGAGCGAGCAGCGCGCGGGGACGACGTTGCGCGCCGTGCCTCCGCGGATGAGCCCGACGTTGACCGTCGTCACCTCGTCGAGCCGGCCGTGCGGCATGTCGGCGATCGCGCGCGCGGCCGCCACGATCGCGGACCTCCCCTCCTCCGGGTACATCCCCGCGTGCGCGGCGCGCCCCACGAACGTGAGGCGGAGCTCCTGGGCCGACGGCGAGCCGACGACGACGTCGCCGATCGGGGCCGCCTGGTCGTAGACGTAGCCCAGGCGCGCCTCGAGCCGTCCCACGTCGAAGGCGTCGGCACCGACGAGGCCGACCTCCTCCTTGGGCGTGAAGAGGAGCTCGACCCCCGCATGCGGGAGGCCCTCCTCGACGATCCGCCGCGCGGCCTCGACCATGACGACGAGCGCGGACTTGTTGTCCGCGCCGAGGATCGTGCCGCCGGCGTTGCGGAGCACCCCTTCCTCGACCACGGGCTCGAGCTCGCCGTCGACCGGGACCGTGTCGAAGTGGGCGCACAGGAAGAGCGGGACGCCTGCACTCCTCCCGGCCCGGTAGGCGGCAGAGGACGTTGCCCGAGCCGGCTCCGATCGACGGGCCGACGTCGTCCTCCTCCCACGCGAGCCCGATCGCGTCCAGCTCGCGGGTGATCCGGTCGGCGACCGCGCGCTCGTCGCCCGACGGGCTCGGGATCGCGCACAGCTCGACGAGCAGCTCGACCGGGCGCGACATCAGGGGCTGCTGCACGCGGCGATCCTACGCGGGCGCTCGGCGGGAGACGGTCAGCTGACCGCGGCGCCGACGCCGGAGGCCGCTCGGGTCCGCGCGCGCTCGAGCGCGGCCCCGACGAACTCGCGGAAGAGCGGTGCGGGCCGCGTCGGCCGCGACTTGAACTCCGGGTGGAACTGGCTCGCGACGAACCACGGGTGGTCGGGGAGCTCGACGATCTCGACGAGCCGTCCCTGCTGGAACGTCCCGGAGACGACGAGCCCGTGCTCGACGAGCTGGTCGCGGTAGAGGTTGTTGACCTCGTAGCGGTGGCGGTGCCGCTCGTGGATCACGGCCTCGTCGTAGATGTCACGCACGCGCGTGCCCTCGCCCAGCTCGACCGCCTGCGCCCCGAGCCGCATGGTGCCGCCGAGGTCCTCGATCTCCTTCTGCTCGGGGAGGAGGTCGATCACGGGGTACGGCGTCTCGGGGTCCATCTCGGTCGAGTTGGCGCCCTCGAGGCCGGCGACGTGGCGGGCGAACTCCGAGACGGCGACGTGCATCCCGAGGCAGATGCCGAGGTACGGGATCTCGCGCTCGCGGGCGACGCGGCAGGCGAGGATCTTGCCCTCCCACCCGCGCGAGCCGAACCCGCCCGGCACGAGCACGCCGTCGACGCGCTCCAGCTCGCGGGCCGCCTCCTCGTAGGACATGTCCTCGGCGTCGACCCAGCGGACCCGGACGCGGGCGCCGGCCGCGACGCCGGCGTGCTTGAGCGCCTCGTGCACCGAGAGGTAGGCGTCGTGGAGCTTCACGTACTTGCCGACGAGCGCGATCTCGACCTCGTCGCTCTGCTCCCCGATCCGCTCCGTCAGCTCCTTCCACTCTCCGAGCTCGGCCGGGCCGGTCTGGAGCCCGAGGCGGTCGCAGACGAACACGTCGAGGCCTTCCGTCATCAGGTGCTCGGGGACGAGGTAGACGTCCGGGACGTCGGGCGAGGAGAACACCGCACGCGGGTCGACGTCGGCGAAGAGCGCGATCTTGTCGCGGATCTCCTCCGAGAGCAGGTCGCGCGAGCGGCAGACGACGGCATCGGGGTGGATCCCGATCCGGCGCAGCTCGTTGACGGAGTGCTGCGTCGGCTTCGTCTTCAGCTCGCCGGCCGCCTCGATGAACGGCACGAGCGTGACGTGGAGGTACACCACGTTCTCCGGTCCCACCTCGCGGCGGAACTGCCGCAGCGCCTCGAGGAACGGCAGCGACTCGATGTCGCCGACCGTGCCCCCGATCTCGGTGATCACGACGTCGGCCGGCTCCGTCTTCGCCGAGCGGCGGATCCGCGCCTTGATCTCGTTCGTGATGTGCGGGATGACCTGGACGGTCGCGCCGAGGAACTCGCCCTTCCGCTCCTTGCGGAGCACCGTGTCCCAGATCGCGCCCGCGCTGTGGCTCGCGTTCCGCGAGAGGTTCTCGTCGACGAACCGCTCGTAGTGGCCGAGGTCGAGGTCCGTCTCGGCGCCGTCCTCGGTGACGAAGACCTCGCCGTGCTGGAACGGGCTCATCGTGCCGGGGTCGACGTTGAGGTACGGGTCGAACTTCTGCGCCTGCACGCGGAGCCCGCGCGCCTTCAGCAGGCGGCCCAGCGACGCGGCGACGATCCCCTTCCCGAGAGCCGACACGACGCCGCCCGTGACGAAGACGTAGCGGGTCGGCGGCCCGTCGCTCACGTCTCTCGTCCCAGCCCGTCCAGTTCGCGCAGCCCCGGCGTCGTCTCGATGAGCGTGCCGAGCGAGCGGCGGTCGGCGACGACGGTGACGGCGGCGAGCGCTCCGATGGCGCCGATCCTCCGCAGGCCCGTATACCGCCTCACGGACTCCAAACCTAGCATGGCCCCGAGTGCGTTCGATCCCGCGTCGCCGAGCATCGTCATCTCCCGGTGATCGTAGGGCGCGAGCAGGACGGCCACGACGAGCCCTCGGCGCGGCCTGGCGCCGAGGAGGACCGAGCCGACGAGAAACGCCTTGAGCGCGCGGCCCGGCCGGGTGTCGAGCTGGTTGAGGACGTTCGCCGAGAGCCCGACGAGCACGGCGCCCGAGACGGACCGCGTCCGCCACAGCGCCCAGAGCGGGATCCCGACGAGCTTGAGCGTGCCGGTCGTCGCGCCCGCGCGAAGGTGCTCCCGGAAGCCGCGCTCCGGCCCGCTCCAGAGGTCGTCGGCGAGGCCGATCGCCGCGACCGGCGCGACGCCCGGCTCCGCGAGCGCGGTCACGGCGCCGACGAGCGGCAGCCGGAGCCCTCGGAAGCTCCGCCCCTGCGGCGCGAGCGTCGCCAGCAGGAGGTCGCGGAGCTGCCGGCCGCGGTGGGCGAACCCGCGGACGTCGCGGCCGGTCGCGCGGTGCTCCAGGTCGAGCTCGACCTCGGTCACCCGCAGCCCCGCCCGCGCGGCGTCGATCGTCATCCGCGTCTCGACCCCGAACCCCGCCGCCACGGGGAAGACCGCCTCGCGCGCGGCCGGGGAGAGCGCGCGCTGACCGGAGAGCGGCTCGCGGACGTCCACCCCTCCGAGCCGGCGGACGAGCGCGCGCGCGACGGCCTTGGCGAGCCCGAGCCCGCCTCCCGTTCGGCGTGCGAAGGACGCCACCGCGAGGTCGGCGTCCGCCTGGACGAGCGGCGTGAGGTCGCCGCGGAGGTCGGCGTCGCAGAGGAGGACCGGGCCCGCGCGGCACTCCCGCTCCGCGAGAGTCAGCGCCTGCCCCTTCCCGCGGCGGGGCAGCCGCACGACACGCGCGCCCGCCGCCTCGGCCACGGCGGCCGTCGCGTCGCGCGAGCCGTCGTCGGCCACCACGACCTCCGCCTCCGGGAACGCGGCCCGGAGCGTCGCCACCGTGTCGCCGATCCGCGCCTCCTCGTCGCGCGCGGCGACGAGGACGGTGAGCCCCTCGCTCACTCCCCGGCGCGTGGCGTCGGCGGCGCGGGCAGCACGCCGTCCACGGCGCCCTGCCCCAGCCCGTAGCTCCCCGAGCGGGAGCCCGCGAGGAGGTACACGAGCGCCACCTGTCCCGTCGCGTCGTCGAGGCCGCTCACCGTCGCGAGGCCGCTCCGGCGGAAGGCCGGCACGGCGCTCACCTTGTCGTCGGCCTGGTCGACGCCGACGGCGGGGAGCCGCGCCGCGGCGAGCCCGCCGTAGAGCCCGGAGAGGAACGTCTGCGTCTCGCCGCCCTGCGGCCGGGCCGGGCGGGCCACCACGACCGCGTCGAGCGCACGCGTGGCGACCCCGGACTGCTCCTCGACGAGGTCGGCGGCGACGCGGTCGAGCACGGGGTCCGGCCCGCCGGTCACGAGCTCGCGCGCGAGCTCGCGGCCGAGCTGCTCGCGGTTGTCCGGTCCTGCCAGGTCGCGCGTCTCGGGGTCGGCCCCGAGCGTGTCGTCGATCGCCTCCGCGTCGAGCGGCACACGGAGGGCGCGCATGGTCGTGACCCGGCCGCCCGCGTCGTCGACCGCGCGCCGGACGGTCTCCGCGACGCCCTGGTCGACCGAGCCGACGAAGACGACGCCGACCGCGCTCCCGTCGAGCCGGCCGCGGACGAGGTCGGGGTACGACGTGCGCGCGTACGTGTCGAGCGCGTCGCCGCGGACGCCCGCGGCCTGGGCCCGGGCGACGGCGTCGTCCCGCTCCCCGCGCAGCTCCTCGATCCGGGACTGCAGGTTCTCGCGCTCCGCGTCGCTGACGAAGCCGCGCCCCGAGAGGCCGACGCCGACGAAGATCCCGAGCACGAGCGCCACGAACACCGCGGCGAGCGACGCGACGTGGTAGCGCAGGTCGAACACGGGAGGAGTCTAGGGGCGGCTCAGAAGCCCAGGCCGTTGCCGATCGCGCGGGTGATCGACTCGAGCACGTTGCGCAGCGCCGGCGAGGCCAGCACCGCCACGACGATCGCGGCGACCCCGGTCGCGGCGAAGACGGCGAGCGGCCAGACGCCGACCCGGCGGCTGACGAGGCGCGAGACCCCCTTCGCGTCGACGAGCGACTCGCCGACCTTGAGCCGGGTGACGAACGTCGACGCCATGCCCTCGCGGTCGCGCTCGAGGAACTCGACGAGGTTGAAGTGCGTCCCGACCGCGACGATCAGGCTCGCGCCGCGCTCGTGCGCGAGCTGGAGGGCGAGGTCCTCGCTGATCCCGGGCGCGGAGACGGTGTGGAACCCGAGCCCGAGCCGGCGGAGGCGCTCGGCGCCCGGGGCGCTCCCGTCCGGGTATGCATGCACGACGAGCTCCGCCCCCGCCCCGAGAGCCGCGTCGGAGACCGAGTCGAAGTCGCCCACGATCACGTCGGCGCGGAGCCCGACCTCGTGCAGCGCGTCGGCGCCGCCGTCGACGGCGACGAGCACCGGCCGGAACTCGCGGACGTACGGGCGCACCATGCGGAGGTCGGACTTGTAGCCCGGCCCCCGCGCGACGACGAGCACGTGCTTGTCGCGGAAGCGCGTCTCGAGCGACGGGAGCTCGATCCCGGCGGAGAGGACGCCCGCCTCCTCCCGCAGGTGCTCGAGGGTGTTCTCGGCGAACCGCTCGAGCGCGTGCGCGACCCGGCTCTGCTGCGCGACGAGGGCCTCCTCCAGGGCGACCGCCTCGAGAACCGTCCCCTCGGCGAGG
This sequence comes from uncultured Actinomycetes bacterium, assembly GCA_963748255.1. GTDB lineage: Bacteria > Actinomycetota > Thermoleophilia > Gaiellales > Gaiellaceae > Gaiella. The sequence goes on from CAVVIL010000019.1 coordinate 132,441, forward strand.
AGCGTGCCGTTCCGCCAGATCGCGGCGCCCTCCACGCGCACCTGGTCGCCGTCCGAGAGCTCCTCGAAGAGCGCCGCGCCGGGCACGTCGATCAGCCGGATCCCCGCGCGCACGAGCTCCAACGGGCCGGGGTTCGGGAACCTGCCGGTCGTCGAGGGCGCGACGTTGACGACGGCGCGCACGCCCGTCTCGGCGAGCTCCTCGGCGGAGACGCGGTCGATGTCGGCGTGGTCGACGATCGCGACGTCGTCGGGCCCGAGGCGCTTGACGAGGTCCTTCGTCCGGCGTCCGAGCCGCGCGCGGCCGGTGATCGCCCCGTTCACCTGGGCTCGGCTGCGGTCACGGCGCTGACGAACTCCTCCCCGCCGAGCATCCGCTCGAGCTCGTCGCGCCGCTCGGCGTCGTCGAGGATCGCGATCCGGGTGTGAGTCGGGTCGCCCGGGACCTTCTCGACCCGGAGATGCTGGTCGGCGACGTTCGCGATCTGCGGCAGGTGCGTGATCGTCAGCACCTGCGCGTGCTCGGCGAGGCGCTTGAGCACGCCGGCGACGCTGTGCGCGGTGACGCCGCCGACGCCCGCGTCGATCTCGTCCAGGACGATCGTCTCGCCGCCGGCGACGGCCGCGATCGCGAGCGCGACGCGCGACAGCTCGCCGCCCGACGCGGTGTCCGCGACCGGGGCGAGCGGCAGCCCGGCGTTCGGCCGCACGAGGAAGCGCCGCCTCGTCCGTGCCTGTCGGGCCCGGGTCACGCTCGCGGAGCTCGACGTGGAACTCGCCCTCGCCGAGCCCGAGGTCCGCCAGCTCGCGCGCCACGGCGGTCGCGAAGGGCTCGGCGGCGCCCGCTCGGGCCGCCGAGAGTGCCTCCGCCGCGACGCGATACCGCGCCCCGGCGGCCTCGTGCTCGGCACGGGCCTGCTCGACCGGGTCGCCCGCGCCCGTCGCCTCGAGCTCGGCCAGTGCCGCCTCCCTCCGCTCGAGGAGCTCCTCGAGAGTGGCGGCGCGATGCCGCCGCCGGACGTCGGCGAGCCGGTCGAGCCGCTCCTCGACCTCGTGCGCCCGCTGTGGGTCGGCATCGAGCGACTCGGCGAACCGCCGCACGTCTCTGGCGACCTCGTCCAGGCGGACGACGAGCTCGCGCAGCTCGTCGCCGACGGTCCCTGAGCTCGGGGGCGATCCGCTCGAGGGGCGCCACGGCTCGCTCTGCCGCCGCGGTGAGGGCGCGGGCGCCGTCGCCGTCGTCGGGGTCGACCGCGGCGGCCGCGGCGGCCGCGCCCTCCCCGAGCTCCGCCACGTGCCGGATGCGCTCCCGCTCGGCCCGCAGGCCCTCCTCCTCCCCGGGCTCGAGCCCCTCCGTGTCCTCGACGAGCGCGGCGAGCTCGTCCAGCCGCGCGCGCTCCGCGTCGGCGCCGCGCTCCAGCTCCTCGAGGCGGCGCGTCGCCGCCTGCAGCGCGCGCCAGGCGTCGCGGGCCTCGGACCGGCGGAGGCGCTGGTCGGCGCCGACGAACGCGTCCAGGAGCTCCAGCTGGTGGGCCGGGCGCGCGAGCCGGCGCTGCGCAAACTGTCCGGAGAGGACGAGCAGCCGGTCGGTCGCGGCGACGAGGTCCTCGCGGGCGACGCTGCGGCCCCAGGCGAATGCCCGCGACCGCCCGTCCGCGGCGACGCGGCGGGCGACGACGAGCCCGGGCTCGTCGTCCGGGCGGAGGTCGCGAAGCGCCTCGAGCCCCTCCTCGTCGAAGAACCCCTCCGGGACCTCGAGCTCGGCCTCGACGTACGCCTCGCGCCCCGCCGCCCCGACGGCGGCCGCGTCGCCCTTCGTGCCCAGCAGCAGGCCGATCGCCTGCGTGACGATCGTCTTCCCGGTGCCGGTCTCGCCGGTGATCGCGACGAGCCCGGGCGCGAGCTCGAGGTCCGCCTCGCGGATGAGGACGAGGTTCTCGATCCGCAGTCGGCGAAGCACGTCGTGATCGTAGACGGGCGCCCCGTGCGCCACACCTGTCCGGGCGGGCTAGGTCGAGAAGTTCGCGCGATAGCGGCTGACGAACGTCGCGCCCGGCAGCGACGCGAGCAGGGTCCGGGCGTCGCCGAGCCGGATCGTGACGGACTCGTCGCGGCCCGCCTGGCCCACCGGGTGGCCGTCCACGAGAACGACGACCGGGACGTCCGGCGTCCGGTTCCACACGACGACGTCCTTCGCGCGGGGGACGACGAGCGGCCGCGCGTGGAGCGAGTGCGGCGCGACGAACGTCGTCGCGAGCGCGTCGATCCCCCACATCAGCACCGGCCCGCCGTTCGAGAGGTTGTACGCGGTCGAGCCCGACGGGGTCGAGCAGATGAGCCCGTCGCACGGGACGCGGCCGAGGTCCTCGCCGCCGACCGCCCACTCGAGCTCGACCATGCGGCCGATCTCGCCGGACGTGACGACGACGTCGTTGACCGCGACGTGCGCCGACCCGCCCTTCCCGACCTCCAGCGTCGGCAGCTCGACGACCTGCAGCCCGCCGGCGAACGCCCGCCGCAGCCCGTCCTCGAGCTCCTCCGGCTCGAGTGAGCTGAGGAACCCGACCCGCCCGAAGTTGACGCCCAGCACGGGAACCCCCGTGCCGAGGAACGTGCGCAGAGCGCGCAGCATCGTCCCGTCGCCGCCGAGGACGACGACGAGCTCTGCGTCGCCCGGGTCGCCGTGCGCGGGGATCCCGTGCCGGCCCGCCTCGTCCTCGGTGACGAGGAGCTCGACGCCCTCCGCCGTCGCGAGCGCGACGAGCCGCTCGACGCCGTCCTTGACCTGGCCGACCCGGCCGTGGGTGACGAGCGCGACCCGGCGCACGCGACCCCGCTCAGCCGACGGCGTCGCGGATCCGGCGTTCGTGCTCATCGGGGTCCGAGGGCTCCTCGCTCGCGATCAGGTGGACGACGAACTCCCGGTTTCCCTTCGGCCCCGGGTGGCCCGAGTCTACGACCCCGGCCACCCGCGCACGCCAGCCCGTCGCGGTCGTGCAGAACTCCCGCAGCACCCGCCGGTGCACCTCGGGGTCGCGGACGACGCCCTTCGGCGCGTCGGCCCTCCCCGCCTCGAACTGGGGCTTCACGAGCACGAGCGCCTGCCACGCGGCCACGGCCTGCGCGATCGCGGGCGGCAGCACGCGCGTCGCCGAGATGAACGAGACGTCGCACGTGATCAGCTCCGGTGCGAACGGAAAGGCCGGCGGCTCCCGGGCGTTGACCCGCTCGAGCACCGTGACGCGCTCGTCGGCCCGGATCCTCGGGTGCAGCTGGCCGTACCCCACGTCGAGCGCGATCACCCGGCGCGCGCCGCGCTGGAGGAGGCAGTCGGTGAACCCGCCGGTCGAGGCGCCGAGGTCGAGGCAGTCGAGCCCGGCGGGATCGACGCCGAGCGCGTCGAGGGCGTGGGCGAGCTTCTCGCCGCCGCGTGACACGAAGCGGGGCGGGCGCTCGACCTCGAGCACGGCGTCCTCCGCGACCTGCTGTCCCGGCTTCTCGTACCCGGGGACGAGCCCGGCGAGGACGAGCGCCTGCGCCTGCGCACGACTCTCGGCGAGGCCGCGCTCCACGAGCAGGACGTCCAGGCGCTTCCTCACGTCCCCTTGGTCACGCTGTCCCTAGCTGACGCGGACCGCGAGCCCGTCCACGAGCTCCGCGAGGACGGTCGTGTCGGCCTCGAGGGCGCCAAGCCGCTCGTGCGCCCGCCGGGCCGCGGCGCCGACGACCTCGCGCGCGCCGTCCTCGCCCAGCTCGGACGCGTAGCCGTCGCCGTCCATCACGTCGTCCATCGCCTGGAAGAGCACGCCGAGCTCCTCTCCGAACGCGCGCCACGGCTCCTGCTCGGTCTCCGCCACGCCGGCGGCCCACAGGCCGAGGCCGACCGCCGCGGCGAAGAGCCGGCCGGTCTTGAGCGCGTGGAGGTCGGCCAGCGCCACGTTCGCGCCGGTGATGTCGAGGTACTGGCCGCCGATCATCCCGAGCGTCGCCTCGGCGAGCTCGCGTGCCGGCTCGGGGCGGTCGTACGTCAGCGCGAGGCGGAACGCCTCCGCGAGCAGCGCGTCGCCTGCGAGGAGCGCGACGCCCTCGCCGTGGGCGATGTGCGCGCTGGGCCGTCCGCGCCGCTCGTCGTCGTCGTCGAGCGCGGGCAGGTCGTCGTGGACGAGCGAGAACGAGTGGACGAGCTCGAGCGCGACCGCCGCCGGGAGCGCCTCCTCGGCCCGGCCGCCGGCCGCCTCCGCCGTCGCCAGGCACAGCACCGGCCGGATCCGCTTCCCTCCGCCCCCGAGCGCGTAGCGCATCGGCTCCTCGAGCCCCGCGAGCGACGGATGGAGCCCGATCGTCGCGAGCGAGGACTCGACGAGCGCGCGGAGCTCGTCAGGCGCGCGCATCGGCGGCCTGCCGCGCGCGCTGGACCTCGGTCTCGATCTCCTTGGCGAGCTCGGCGATCTCCGCGAGGCTGTCCACGGCCTCGTCGAGGTCGCCGCCCGAGTCCGCGCTCGCCTCGAGCGCGTCGACGCGCGTCCGCAGCCGCTCGAGGAGCTCCTCCGCCCGCTGGAGAGACTCGTCGGAGCTCATGCCGCCTCCCGCCGCACCTGCCCGAGGATCCCGTTCACGAGCCGTGCGGCATCCTCGCTCGCGTACCGCTTCGCGAGCAGGACGGCCTCGTTGATCGCGACCTCCGCCGGCACCGTCTCCTCCTCGAGCTCGTACACGCCGATCCGCAGGATGTTCCGCTCGAGCGTACCCAGACGGTCGGCGGGCCAGCCCTCGGAAACGGCGGTGATGCGTGCGTCGAGCGCCTCCGCCTGCCGTGACACGGCCTCGGCGAGCTGGACGGCGAACTCGTTCGGGTCGCCCTCGAAGAGCGAGGCGAGCGGCTGCCCGGTGAGGTCCCACTGATAGAGGAGGAAGAGCGCCTGTCGCCGGGCGTGACGGCGGCCGACGGTGCGCGTGGCCTCGCTCACGCGGGCCGCAGCGACGGGAGGTGCGCTTCCATCTCGTCAAGGTAGCCGGTCGAGTACGCACCGCCCGCGAAGCCCGGCGAGCGCAGCACGTCGAGCGCGAGCTCCTTCGTCGTCGGGATGCCCTCCACCTCGAGCTCCTCGAGGGCACGCACCGCGCGCGCGATCGCGGCGGGCCGGTCGTCGTCGAGGACGATCACCTTGGCGATCAGCGAGTCGTAGTACGGCGGGATCTCGCTCCCGTCCGCGACCGCCGTGTCGACCCGCACGCCGGGCCCGAGGGGCGGCCGGAAGCGCGTCACCGTCCCCGGGGCGGGCAGGAAGCCACGGGACGGGTCCTCGGCGTTCAGCCGGATCTCGATCGCGTGGCCCGACCGCGGCGCGCGGCCCACCGCCCGCAGTCGCTCGCCCGCGGCGACGCGCAGCTGCTCGCGCACGATGTCGATGCCGGTGACGAGCTCCGAGACCGGGTGCTCGACCTGCAGCCGGCAGTTGACCTCGATGAAGTACGGCTCGCCCTCCGGGCCGAGCAGGAACTCGAACGTCCCCGCGCCGCGGTAGCCGACCGCAACGCACGCGCGCTCGACCGACGCCTCCATCTCCTCGCGCGTCTCCGGCGAGAGCGCGGGCGACGGCGACTCCTCGACGAGCTTCTGGTGCCGCCGCTGGATCGAGCACTCGCGCTCGCCGAGCGTGAGCACGCCGCCGTGGTCGTCGCAGAGCACCTGGATCTCGACGTGGCGTGCGGGGACGACCACCTTCTCGAGGTAGAGCGAGCCGTCGCCGAACGCGGCGCCCGCCTCGGACGACGCCGCGCCGTAGGCGTCCTCGAGCGCGCCGAGCTCCTCCACGAGCCGCATCCCCTTCCCCCCGCCGCCCGCGGTCGCCTTCAGCAGCACGGGAAATCCGATGGACGACGCGGCCGCGGCGATCTCGTCGAAGGTTCCCGCGCCGTCGGTGCCCGGGACGAGCGGCACGCCGGCCGCGCGCATCTCGCGCTTCGCCGACGCCTTGTCGCCGAGCCGCTCCATCACCTCGGGGGGCGGGCCGACGAAGACGAGGTCGTTCTCCGCGCACGCCCGGGCGAACGCGGGGTTCTCGGCGAGGAACCCGTAGCCGGGGTGCACCGCCTCGCAGCCCGTCGTCGCGGCGGCCGCGATCACGCTCGGGATCCGCAGGTAGCTCTCCGCCGGCGGACGGCGGCCCGAGCCGCACGGCGGCGTCGGCGAGGCGCACGTGGGCCGCGTCCTCGTCGGCGGTCGAGTAGACGGCGACCGCCTCGCAGCCGAGCTCGTGGAGGGCGCGGATCACGCGCACGGCGATCTCGCCCCGGTTGGCGACGAGCACGCGCGAGAACATCGGCCTACAGGGCCGGCGGGGCGCCGACCGGCTCCAGCTCGAAGAGCAGCGTGCCGAACTCGACCGGCTGCGCGTTGTCGACGTGGATCGTGCGGACACGGCCGTCGACGTCCGCCTTCAGCTCGTTGAAGAGCTTCATCGCCTCGAGGACGCAGAGCGTCTGGCCGACCGTGACGACGTCGCCCACCTCGACGAACGGCGGCGCGCCGGGCTGGGAGGCGCGGTAGAAGATCCCGACCATCGGGGACTCGACCCGGATCGCCTCCGGCGGCCCGACGACGACGGGCGCCGGCTCCTCGCCCGTCGTTGGGCGTCGCGGCCGACGCGACGGCGGCTGGGACGAGCCCGGGCTCGTCCGCCCGGCGCACCGAGACCCGCATCCCCTCGTCCTCGATCTCGATCTCCCCCACGCCCGACTCCTGCACGATCTTCACGAGCTCGCGGATCCGCTCGGCGCGCTGCGCGTCGACGTCGCCGCCGAGGAGCGTCGCTTCGCGCGAGTGCCGCTGCCGGATGGTCTGGAGGAGCGTCTCGGCCTCGTCGCCGAACATCGCGAGCAGCACGAGGTCCTCCTCCGACGAGGCCAGGCCCTCGGCCGCCTCGCGGACGTCCTCCGCGCTCGGAGGGTCGTCCTCGAGCGACGGCGCCTCGCCGGCAAGGAGCTCGACCGCGCGGCGCACCTTCGGCTCGATCGGTGCGGGCGGAGTGCCGTAGGCGCCCGTCACGAGCTGCCGGAACTCGTCCAGCACGGTGCCGTAGCGGCGCGCCGAGAGAACGTTGAGGAGCGCCTGCGAGCCGAGGATCTGCCCGATCGGCGCGGCGAGCGGCGGCCAGCCGGACTCCTCGCGGATCCGGACGACCTCGGTCAGCGTGTCGAGCAGCCGGTCGCCCGCCGCGTGCGCGCGGAGGTGGAGGTCGAGGGCCGCGACGAGGCCGGCCGGGAGGTCGTACTCGGCCGCGCGGACCGCGATCCGGGGCGCGAGCGGCGAGAGCGGCTCATCGCCGATGTGCTCGTCGACGACGTCCGCGGCCTCCCAGAGCCGCGAGACGTCGACGCCCGTGTCCCGCCCGAGCCCGTGCAGCGCCTCCGCCAGCGACTCGCCGGAGATCCGGTGCAGCGCGAGCGCGAGCGGGTAGACGGCCGTCGCGACGACGTCGGCGCCGACCCGGGTCGCGACGAGCGCGTTCGCGAGGGCCGTGCCCCCCGCCGCCTGGACGTAGAGCCCGACCGGGAGGCCGGTCGCCTCCATCAGGCGCTCGACGAGCTCCTGGGTGACGTGCGGGAGCAGCGCACCCGTGGGGTCGTTGACGAGGACGCGCGACGCGCCGAGCTCGCGCAGCTTCCTCGCCTGCTCGACGAGCCCGTCCGTCTCGCCCGTGCGCCCCGGGCTGTAGACGAGCCCGACGTGGAGCTCGCGTCCGGCGCCGACGATCGCCTCGCCGGCCTCGCGGAGGTTCGAGACGTCGTTCAGCGGGTCATGCAGCCGGAAGACGTCGATGCCGTTCTCGGCGGCGCACGCGACGAAGCGGCGCACGATGTCGGGCGAGACCGGCTTCGAGCCGACGAGGAAGCGACCGCGGAGCGCGAGCCCGAGCGGCGTCGTCGTGCGCGCGTCGATCGCGCGGATCCGCTCCCACGGGCTCTCGACGCCGCGGCGGACGGCCGCGTCGAAGACCCCGCCGCCGGAGACCTCGAGGCAGGCCAGGCCCGCGCCGTCCAGGATCTCCGCGATGCGGAGGACCTCGCCGGTCGGCACCGCTCCGGCGAGCGGCTCCTGCGAGAGGAGGCGGATCGTGGTGTCGTAGAGCTGCGGCACCGGCGGGAGCCTACCGCCGCACGCCCGCGGGGTTCAGGCGCGCGAGATGTACCGCGCCTCGCGGGGATCGACCTTGATCTTCTCCCCGACGTTGACGAAGAGCGGCACCTGGACGACGGCGCCGGTCTCGAGCGTCGCCGGCTTCGTCACGTTCGAGACGGTGTCCCCGCGCACCCCGGGCTCGGTCTCTGCGACGGCGAGCTCGACCGACGACGGGAGCTGGAGCCCGGACGGCTTGCCGTTCACCTGCAGGATCTGCACCGTCGACGAGGGGAGCATGTAGGCGAGCTCGCTCTCGATGTCGGAGCGCGGCAGGCCGAACTGCTCGTAGGTGTCCTCGTCCATGAAGTGCGCCTCGCTGCCGTCGTCGTAGAGGAACTGCACGTTCTTGACCTCGGTGTGGACGCGCGGGAACTTCTCGCCGGCTCGGAACGTGTCGTCGACGACCGAGCCGGTCTCGAGGTTCTTCAGCTTCGTCCGTACGAACGCGCCGCCCTTGCCCGGCTTGACGTGCTGGAACTCGACGATGCGCCATACCGCGCCGCGATGCTCGATGTGCATCCCGTTCCGAAACTGGTTCGTGTTGACGATGTCGGCCACGAGGGCGCGAGGGTACCTACTCTCCTTCGGGAGGCGCATGGTTGGATCCCGGCGTGGCCGTCCAGCGCGCGTGGAGCCGAAAGGAGCTCGCCGGGCTCCGCGAGGTGACGGTCGAGGAGGGCCGCCGGCTGGCCATCCGCGCCCAGCTCCTCGACGGCTCGGCACGGGGTGTCCTCTCGACCATCCGCAAGCTCGGCTTCCTTCAGCTCGACCCGATCGCGGCAGTCGCGACGCCCCAGGAGCTCGTCCTCTGGAGCCGGCTCGGCACGTTCGACCGCGGCGAGCTCGACCGGCTCCTCTGGAAGCGGAAGGCGCTCTTCGAGTGGAACGCGTTCCTCTGGCCGATCGAGTCGCTTCCCGTCGTCCGCGGCCTGATGCGGCGCTGGCGCACGTCGCGTCAGTACGGCAACGAGCGCTGGATCCACGAGTTCATCGCGGAGAACCGCTCGTTCCGGCGCTACGTGCTCCGCGAGCTCGAGCAGCGCGGCCCGCTGCCGTCGCGCGAGCTGCAGGACCGCTCCAAGGGCCCACGCGAGCACCATCGGTGGTACGGCCCGCGCCGCGTCGGCCTGATGGTCACGGCGCTCCACCTCCGCGGCGAGCTCGCGGTCGTCGGCCGCACGTCCAACCACCGGCTCTGGGACCTCGCCGAGCGCTGGTACCCCGAGACCGAGGCGCTTCCGCTTGCGGAAGCCGAGCGTGCCTACGACGAGCAGCGGTTCCGGGCGCTCGGCGTCCGCCTCGAGCGGGGCCGCCTCTACGCCCATCCCGCCGCCCGTGACGGCGAGGTGCCCGACCGCGCGACGCTCCTCTCCCCGTTCGACCGCCTCGTCCACGACCGCGACCGGACAGAGGCGCTCTGGGACTTCCACTACCGCCTCGAGATCTACGTGCCGCCTGCGAAGCGGCAGTACGGCTACTACGTCCTCCCGCTGCTCGTGGGCGACCGGCTCGTCGGGCGGGCCGAGCCCGTGCTCGACCGCGACGCGAACGTCCTGCGCCTCGTCGGCGCCTGGGGCGACACCTCGCGCCTGGACGAGGCGCTCGTCGAGCTGGCCGACTTTCTCGGAGCCGAGCTCGATTCATCCTCGCGAAGCAGGAATCCGCGGAAGCGGATTCCTGCCGCTTGATCCCGCGCCTCCGGCGCGGGCAGACCCCTGAAGGCGCCGGCTCGCCGCCGCAAACGGCATCCGGACACGTACACGCTCCGGTCCGAGGACCGAACCGTCAGGCGACCTGAACGGGGTCCTTCGTCACGGTCGTCAGGCGCTCGCAGCCGTCGTCGGTGACGACGACCATGTCCTCGATCCTGACGCCGACGTCGCCCGCGAGGTAGATCCCCGGCTCGACGGTGACGACGTTGCCGGTCTCGAGCACCGAGGTCGACTCCGGGCGCAGCGACGGCTCCTCGTGGATGTCGAGGCCGACGCCGTGGCCGAGGCCGTGCCCGTACAGCTCGCCCATCCCGGCCGCCTCGATCGCGACGCGCGAGGCTGCGTCGACATCGCGCCCGTGCGCGCCGGGCGCGACCGCGGCGAGACCCGCCAGCTGCCCTTCGAGGCAGAGGTCGTAGAGCTCGCGCAGCCGCCCGTCGGGGGCGCCGGTGAAGAACGTCCGGGTGCAGTCGGAGCGATAGCCCTCGACGGCGCACCCCGCGTCCACGATCACGAGCGTGTCGGCGGGGATCGGGAGGTCGCGGACGTGCGCATGCGGGCGGGCGCCGTTCTCGCCGAACGCGACGATGGCGTCGAAGCCCGGCCCGTCGGCGCCGGCGTCGTGCCACGCCTGCTCGAGCCACCACTGGAGCTCGGCCTCCGTCCGGCCGACGAACGGCTGCTGCGCGAGCTCCGTGTAGACCTGATCGGAGATCGAGGCAGCCCGGCGGAGAAGCTCGAGCTCGCCCGGCTCCTTGACGGCGCGCAGCCCTTCGACGACTCCGGTCGTGGCGACGACGTCCACGCCGCCCGTGCGGAGCGCGTCGGCGTCGGCGAGGGAGAGGTGGCGCGCCTCGACCGCGATGCGGCGGCCCGAGAGCAGCTCGGCGAGCGCAGTCAACACCTGCCGTGGCGTCCGCTCGAACGCGACGCCGTCGATCGCGCTCGCCGCCTCGGCGTAGCGGAAGTCCGTGTAGAGCGTCGCGTCGCCCGCGGGGTCGACGAGCACCGCCGCGTTCGAGCTCGCGAGCCCGGTCAGGTAGCGGACGTTGACGAGGTTCGTGACGAGCAGCGGCTCCTCGAGCCGTCCCGCCAGCCGTTCGATCCGGTTCATGTCTCCCTCTCCGCGGCGAGCAGCTCGAGCGCCCGCCGGTAGCCGTCGACCCCCTGCCCCGTCACCCTGCCCGTCGTCAGACCCTCGAGGACGCTCGCCCGGCGCCACTCCTCCCGCGCGTCCACGTCCGAGAGGTGCACCTCGATCACGGGGCCCGGGAAGGGCTCCAGCGCGTCGCGGATCGCCCAGCTGTAGTGCGTCCACGCCCCGGGGTTGACGACGAGCGCATCGGCGTTGTCGAGCGCCGCGTGGAGGAACTCGACGTACTCGCCCTCGTGGTTCGTCTGCCGGCAGCGCACCTGCAGCGCGAGCTCGAGCGCCCACCCGTAGATCGTCGTCTCGAGGTCCTGCAGCGACGCGTCGCCGTACAGCGCCGGGTCACGGCGCCCGAGCTGGTCGAGGTTGACCCCGTTGAGCACGTCGATGCGCACGGCGGGATGCTACTGACGCCCTCAGGCGATCAGTCCGTCGAGCGCACGCCGGACGTCGGCCTCCGGAACCTCGACGCCCCAGCGCGGGCGGCCCGGCGCGTCGAGGAGCACGAGCCGCGGGACACCGCCCACCGCCTTCTTGTCGCGCGCGAGCGAGGCCCATGCGACGTCGCGGTCGACGCGCGCCCGCTCGGGCGCGAGGACGTCGCGCACCGTCGCCGCCTCCGCCTCGAGGCCGGAGAGCTCGAGCGCGGCCAGGAGGCCGAGCGCCACGGCCCGGCCGTGCGGGAGCGCGTACCCCGCGGCCGCCTCGAGCGCGTGGGCGAACGTGTGACCGAGGTTCAGCTGCAGGCGCGGCCCGCGGTCGTGCGGGTCCTGGAGGCAGACGCCGGCCTTGAACGACGCGCAGCGGCGCACCTGCTCCGGCTCGGGGAGCTCCCAGAGCGGCTCGCCGGCGAGCAGACCCGTCTTGACGACCTCGGCGAGGCCGTTGCGCCGCTCCGCCTCCGGCAGCGTCGTCAGGAGGGCCGGGTCGCAGACGACGCGCGCCGGCCAGTGGAACGCGCCCACCGCGTTCTTCGCGCGCGGCAGGTCGACCGCGGTCTTCCCGCCGATGCCCGCGTCGACCTGCCCGACGAGCGTCGTCGGCACGGCCGTCCACGGCACGCCCCGCATGTGCGTCGCGGCGACGAAGCCGGCGACGTCGGTCGTGGAGCCGCCGCCCAGCGCGACGAGCCCGCCGTCGCGGCCGATCCGCAGGCTCGTCCAGAGCCGCTCGAGCACCGCGGGGGTCTTGGCGGCCTCGCCCGCGGGCACCTCGTGCCGCTCGACGTCGCGCGCTCCGAGCGCGAGCTGGGCCCGCACGCCGTGGATGCCGGAGACGTGCGCGTCGGTCACGAGCGCGAGCGGGCCGTCGCCCGGGACGAGGTCGCCGAGGGCGTCCAGCCCGTCGGGCTCGACGTGCACCCCCGCGGCGGCGAGCACGACGCCGTCCACGTCGAGCGCCGTGGCGTCGGCGACGTCGTCGTAGACGGGCTGCCGCTCGCGATGGAGGGCGCGGAAGGCGTCGGGATCGCGCGCCAGCGGGCGGTCGGAGCCCTCGACCCGGGCCCACGCCGTCTCGGGGTCGACGTCGAGCAGCACCGTGAAGGCGCGCGCCGCGAGCGTCGCGCGCGTGCGCTCGGAGAGGACGGCCCCGCCGCCGAGCGCCACGACGACGGGCTCGCCGTCGCGGAGCACGTCGTGGACGGTCGCCTCCTCGAGCGCGCGGAAGGCGGCCTCCCCGTCGTGCTCGAAGAGCTCCGCGATCGTCCGGCCCGAGCGGGACTCCAGCTCGCGGTCGAGATCGACGAAGCGCCGCCCGAGCCGTGCGGCGGTCTCGCGCCCGAGGGTCGACTTGCCCGAGCCCATGAACCCCGCGAGCGCGACGTGGCGGCCGAGCGCGTGCGGGTTCACGGCGCCGCCTCCGCGAGCTCCGCCTCCAGGAGCCAGGGAACGCCCGCGCAGCGCGCGAGGAGCGGCGCGTAGAGCTCGAGGTCGGCCGCGGTCGTCGGGCGATGGGTGCCGTCGGGCTCGATCCCGGAGACGTGGAGCTGCCGCAGCCTCCCCGCGTGCGCGTCGAGCAGCTCGTGCCCGAGCGCGAGCGTCGGGTCGTTCGTCCAGACATGTGCGACGTCGAGGCAGAACCCGGCCTCCGGGAACGCCGCGAACGTCTCGCTCAGGTCGGCCGTGTCCTTGCCGAACGACTTCACGGCGTCCATGTTCTCGAACACGGCGCGGGTGACGAGCTCCCTGACCCAGCCCTGCCCGCGGTAGACGTCCGGGTGGAGCACGATGTCGTACGGGAGGGTGCGGAGGGCCGTGACGACCGGCTCGGGGTCGTCCACGAAGTCGCGCGCGGGCGCATGCACCGACACGTGCTCGAAGCCGTCGACGAGCCCCGGGTCCTGTGCGAGGGCGAGGACGAGCGCATCGAGCCGCTCGCGGCGGATCGCGGTCAGCTCCACGCGCCGCCAGCCCTCGCGACGTGCGCGGGCGAGTGCCGCGGACCAGTCGTCCCGCTCGGCGAGGTACGCGCCCGTCGCGATCCCGAAGCCGTCGGCGACGGCGGCGGCTACCGAGGACGCCACTGCGGCGAGATGCGCTCGAGGTAGTGCCGGTGGGCCGCGAGGACGTCCTCGAGCGCGTCCCCGCCGAGCTTGGCGAGCGCCGCGCGGGCGAGCTCGAACGCGACGGTGGCCTCCGCGACCACCGCGAGCGCCTCGACCGCCTGCACGTCCGAGCGCTCGACGAGCGCCTGCGCCGACTCGCCCGTCTCGAGGTCGACGGAGTCGAGCGGGCGCATCAGCGTCGGGAGCGGCTTCATCGCGGCGCGGACGACGAGCGGCTCGCCGTTCGTCATGCCCGCCTCGAGCCCGCCGGCGCGGTTCGTGCGGCGCGTGAGACCCGGGTCGATCTCGTCGTGCGCCTCGGTGCCCCGGCGGCGCGCGAGCGCGAACCCGTCGCCGATCTCGACGCCCTTCACGGCCTGGATCCCCATCAGGGCGGCCGCCAGCCGCGCGTCGAGCCTGTCGGACTTCTCGGCGTACGAGCCGAGCCCCGGCGGCAGGCCCATGGCCACGACCTCGACCACGCCGCCGAGCGTGTCGCGATCCTTGCGCGCGGCGTCCGTCGCCTCGCGCATCCCGTCGTCGCCCGTCTCGCCCCCCACCTCCACCGGCCGTCCCTCGACGGCGACGCCGAGCTCGCCCAGGAGCGCCTTCGCGACCGACCCGGCGGCGACGTGGACTGCCGTGTGCCGCGCGCTCGCGCGCTCCAGCGCGTTGCGGACGTCGTCGTGCCCGAACTTGAGGACGCCGGCGAGGTCGGCGTGCCCGGGCCGCGGCAGCGTCACCGCCTTCGCGCCCTTGCCGCCGGGGTCGCCCTCCGGCCGCCACGGGCTCATCCCCCAGGTCCAGTTCGCGTGGTCCCGGTTGCGGACGACGAGCGCGAGCGGCGTGCCGAGCGTCCGGCCGTGCCGGAGGCCTGCGAGCACCTCGACCTCGTCGCTCTCGAGCTTCTGCCGCGGGCTGCGGCCGTATCCCTGCTGGCGCCGGCGCAGGTCGGCGTCGATCGCCTCCTTCGCGAGCTCGAGCCCGGCAGGGAGCCCCGTCACGATCGCGACGAGCGCGGGACCGTGCGACTCCCCCGCGGTGGTCAGCTCGAGCGCCATGCGGCGATCCTACGTCCGGGTTCCGCTGCGGAGGCCGACCACGCCGGCCCGGCGCTACGCGCGCAGGGCTCGCGTCATCGCCGCGAGCGGCGCGGCCATGCCCGTCCAGCGCTCGAACGACGCGACGCCCTGCGCGATCAGCACGTCCACGCCGTCGACGCACGGGTGGCAGTCGGCCTCCCGCGCCGCCGCGACGAGGGCTGTGGGCCGACCGTCCGGGTGGTAGGCCAGGTCGACCACCTGCATGCCCGCGCGCGGCGCCACGAGGAGCTCGTCCTTCACCGGCGTCGCGTTGACGAGGATGTCGAAGCCGTCGGCACTCGGCGGCCAGTCGCGGTCCCGTCGGCCGCTCGTCACGACATCGGCACCGGCGTCTTCGAGCGCGGCCACGGCGGCCTTCGCGGCGCCGCCTCGCCCGAGGACGAGCGCCCGGCGGCCCTCGGTCTCGAGCGGCCCGACGACCGCGAGACCGTCGGTCGAGGAGCCCAGGACCCGCCCGTCGCGGATCACGAGGGTGTTGACGGAGCCGGCGCGCGCGGCGACGGCATCGACCTCGTCGCACCACTCGAGCACGGCCTCCTTGTGCGGCGTCGTGACGTTCGCTCCGGCGAAGCCGAGGGCCACGAGCCCGCGGACGGCGTCCCCGAGCGCTGCCGGCGGGGTGGGCAGCGGGACGTACGCCCAGTCCAGCCCGAGCGCCGCGAACCCCGCGTTCTGCAGCCGCGGCGAGAGCGAATAGGCGCGCGGCCAGCGAAGCAGGCCGACGAGCGTCGTGCTGCCCTCGATCCGGTCGGCCTCAGTCACAGGCGTAGCCGTACTCGCAGACCCTGCGCAGGAAGTCGCTCTCGTTCGCCGTGAAGTAGTGCGCGAGCGAGTTCGGCTTGCGGACGTAGTACAGGTAGTCCACGTCGCGCGCGGGGTCGGCGGCGGCCTTGATCGACGCGAGGCCCGGGTTCGTGATCGGCGTCGGCGGCAGGCCCGTGTGGATGCGCGTGTTGTACGGCGACTGCGAGCGGAGCGCGGCCTTCGTGAGGGACTCCGTGCCCGGGATGTCGAGCCCGTACCGGATCGTGGCGTCGATCCCGAGCGGCATCCGGTTGCGGAGCCGGTTGTAGATCACCGCGGCGACGAGGCGCCGCTCGCGCGGCACGGCCGTCTCCTCCTCGATCATCGACGCGATGATCAGGATGTCGTAGGGCGTGAGGTTCTTCGAGCGCGCGTAGCTCAGGTCGACGCTCCCGAACCGCTCGCGGAACGCCTCGAGCTGGTCGGCGACGAGCTCCTTCGCGGTCGTCGCCTGCGTGAACTCGTACCCCGCCGGGAAGAGAAAGCCCTCCATCGAGTCCCGCTCCAGGTCCTTGCGGAAGCGTGGCGGCGGCACGGCGCGCTCGACGGCGCGCAGGTACGCGGCGCGCGTGAGACGCGGCGTCACCTTCCGCTTCGCGATCGCGATCTCCCGCACCGCGGCCACGCGGTCGGCCATCTCGCGGACGGTGAAGCCCTCCGGGAAGATGATCCGGAGGCGCTCGAGCGGCGCGGGCGCGGTCGTCTCGACCGGAGCCGCCTCGCTCCCGCCGCCGCACGCGAGCCCGCCGAAGACGCCGAGCCCCACCACGAGGCTCGCCGCGGCGACGGTCAGCGGCCGTCTCACGCGGTTCGCTCCAGGAAGCCCTGGAGGAGGTGCGCGGCTGCCAGGGCGTCCTCGGGGGCGCGGCCGCCCGTCTGCTGGGCGAGCGTCGTCGTGAACCGCTCGTCCTCCGTCTCGATCGGGACGTCGAGCCGCTCGCGGAGCGCCTCCACGAACGCGGCCGTCTCGCGCGCCTGCGCGCCGTGCTCGCCCTTCAGCGTCAGGGGAAGGCCGACGACGACGAGCTCCGCCTCGTGCTCGGCGACGAGCTCGGCGAGCCGGTCGAGCCCCGGCTCGGTCGCCGCGCGGGCGACGACGCAGACGGGCCGCGCGACGGTGCCGGTCGCGTCGGAGACGGCGACGCCGGTGCGCGCGGCGCCGTAGTCGAGCGCGAGCACCCTCACAGGGCGGCGCGGATCAGCCGCTCGGCCTCCGCGAGCGCGTCGGGCAGCCGCTCGGCGTCCTTGCCGCCCGCCCGCGCCATCGTCGGCCGGCCGCCCCCGCCTCCGCCGACGAGCGGCGCGGCGCCGCGGATCACGTCCGAGGCGCTGATGCGGTCGGCGACGGCCTGGTCGAAGTTCGCGACGAGCGCCACCTTCCCGTCCGCCGCGGCGCCGAGCACGACCGCCGCGGGCGTGTGACGCTGCTTGATGCGGTCGGAGAGCTCGAGCAGCGCGTCGCCCTCGAAGCCCTCCACGAGCTGCACGACGAGGTTGACGCCGTCGACGGCGCTCACGACCGGCTCCGGATCACGGGTCTCCGCGCCCGCCTGCGGCTTCCGCTTCAGCTCGCGGCGGGTCTCGTCGAGCTCGGCCCGGAGCGCCTCCGCCTCGCCGGCGCGCGCGTGCAGCGCCGCCCACGCCTCGCCGGAGGTGACGGCCTCGATCCGCCGCGCGCCGCCGCCGACCGACCCCTCGGAGAGGATCGCGAAGGCGCCGATCTCGGCCGTCGAGCGGACGTGCGTGCCGCCGCAGAGCTCCGTCGAGACCCCGTTCACCTCGACGACGCGGACGACGTCCCCGTACTTCTCGCCGAAGAGCGCCATCGCGCCGAGCGCGCGGGCCTCGTCGAGGGTCGTCTCGAACGTGTGCACGGGGGTGGCCGCGAACACGG
Organism: uncultured Actinomycetes bacterium; assembly: GCA_963748255.1. Taxonomy (GTDB): domain Bacteria; phylum Actinomycetota; class Thermoleophilia; order Gaiellales; family Gaiellaceae; genus Gaiella. The sequence continues at coordinate 149,830 of CAVVIL010000019.1, forward strand.
CCTCGTTGACACGGCGCTCGATCCGCTCGCGCTCCTCCGAGCTGAGCTGGCTCGCGTGCGTGAAGTCGAACCGCAGCTTGTCGGGCCGCACGGCCGAGCCCGCCTGGGCGACGTGCTCGCCGAGCACCTCGCGAAGCGCGGCCTGGAGGAGGTGGGTGGCGGTGTGGTTCGCCATCGTCGGGAAGCGGACGCTCCACGGCACGACCGCGCGCACGCGGTCGCCCGCGGCGAACCCGTCGCCCCGGAAGAGGAGCGCCTGGTCGCCCTCGAAGCGGTACGCGTCGACCAGCTCGGCCCGCACGGCGGGGTCGTCGTCCCGCTCGATCCAGCCCTGGTCGGTGACCTGGCCACCGCCTGCCGGGTAGAAGGGCGACTCGCGCAGCTTGACCAGAAAGGTGCCGTCGCCGAGCTCCTCGAGCGCGCCGAGCTGGGTGATGACGTCCGTCTTCGCGTAGCCGACGAACTCGGAGGCGAAGCCCGCAGCGGCCGCGAAGTCCGCCGCCCGCTGGCCCACTCCCTTCTCCCCGCTCCCGCGCGAGATGTCGCGATGCCGCTGCATCTCCGTCCGGTAGCCGTCGACGTCGACTGCGTGACCGCGCTCGGCCGCGAGCTCGACCGTGAGCTCGATCGGGAACCCGTACGTCGCGGCGAGCCGGAAGGCGTCCTCGGCGGTGATGTCGGCACCGGCGAGCTCCTCGAACTCGCGCATGCCGCGGTCGAGCGTCTGGCGGAACCGCTCCTCCTCCGCCCGGACGACGCGCTCGATCTCGTCGGCGCCCTCCACGACCTCCGGGTACCAGGGGCCGACCTGCTCGACGACCATGCGGGCGAGCGGGTGGACGGCGGGCAGTCCGATCCGGCGCGCCTGGACGACCGCCCGGCGGATCAGCCGGCGGAGGATGTAGCCCCGCCCCTCGTTGCCCGGCACGATCCCCTCCGCCGCGAGGAACGTCATCCCGCGGCCGTGGTCGCAGAGGACGCGGTGCGCCTTCGTCGCCTCGGGCGTCGAGCCGTAGTGGACGCCCGACTCCTCCTCGATCCAGTCCATGATCAGGCGGAAGCCGTCCGTGTCGAAGATCGAGTCGACCTCCTGGACGAGCATCGCGCAGCGCTCGAGGCCCATCCCCGTGTCGATGTTCTGCTTGGGGAGCGGCGTCAGCGAGCCGTCGACGCCGAGGTCGAACTCCATGAAGACGAGGTTCCAGAACTCGATGAAGCGGTCGCAGCGCTCGCAGTTCGGCCCGCAGTCCGGCTCGCCGCACCCGTGCTCGGGCCCGCGGTCGTAGTGGAGCTCGGAGCACGGGCCGCACGGGCCCGTCTCTCCCGCAGGCCCCCAGAAGTTGTCGGAGCGCGGGAACGGCACGATGCGCTCGCGCGGGAGGCCCTTCCGCAGCCAGGCCTGCACCGCCACCTCGTCCTCGCCGAGCCCGAGACCCGGATCGCCGGCGAAGACCGACGCCCAGAGGCGGTCGGGCGCGAAGCCGAGGTGCTCGGTGACGAACTCCCAGGCGAAGTCGACCGCGCCGTCCTTGAAGTAGTCGCCGAACGAGAAGTTCCCGAGCATCTCGAACATCGAGGCGTGGCGCGCGGTGAGGCCCACCTCGTCGAGGTCGGTGTCCTTGCCGCCCGCGCGGAGGCACTTCTGCACCGTCGTGAAGCGCGGCGCGGGCGGCTGCTTGACCCCCGAGAAGTACGGCTTGAGGGGCTGCATGCCCGCCGAGATGAAGAGCGTCGAGGGGTCCTCCGGCGGCGGGATCAGCGGGAACGACGGGAACCGGAGGTGCTCCCGTTCCTCGAAGAACGCGAGGAATCCCTCCCGCAGCTCGGCGGTCGTCCGCATCCCGACGATGGTACCGGGGTGCCCCTCCGGCTCAGGCAGGCCCGGGGCGACGGTCTTGCCGCCGGCGTCGATCGCCGGCGATGCGGGCCGTCAGGGAAGCTCGTCGGGCGGAACGGGCGCCGGATCGGGCCGCGGCGTCGGTTCCGGGCGGGGCCACGGGTCGGGCTTCGGCGTCGGCTCGGGCGTCGGCGTCGGGGTCGGCCGCTCGCTCGTCATCGGCGTCGGGCCGGCGCCGCGGAGGTCCTCGTGGAGGTCCTGCTCCCTGCGCCGCGCCGCCTCCTTCGCCGCGTCCATCGCGTCGCCGACGTTCTTCCGCTTCTTCAGCGTCGAGACCCCGTGTGCGATGCCGGCGGCGACGCCGGAGACCTTCTCGACGGGCTTCGAGATGGCGGTCGAGACGGCGCGCACCGCGGTGTCGGCGCTGTCGGCCATCGCGACGGCGCTGTCGGTGACCGTGTCGAGCTTGTCGAGCTGGTAGTTGACGCGGTCGACCGTGCCGCCCGCCTTCACGACGACGGGGAGCGCGTCGCGCTCGGTGCTGCCCACGAGCGTCGAGATCCGGTCGAAGAGCTGACCGAGCTTGAAGAGCGCGAAGAGCGAGCCGACGCCGAGCAGGACGAGAAAGATCGCGAGCGCCCAGTAGGCGACGTCACCGGCGGAGAGCGCGAGCGGCATCGCGCCGGATCCTACCCCCTCGTCTCCGTGATCACTCCCGATCCGACAACGGCGTCCTCGTCGTAGAGAACGGCGACCTGGCCGGGGGCGACGGCGTCGACCGGCTCGTCGAGCTCGAGGAGGAAGCCGTCGCCGGTCGCCGTGACGGACGCCGTCGACGGCCGCCGAGCGGTAGCGGAGCTTCACCTCGGCGCGGTCGACGTCGAGGTGGAGCGTGCCGTGCGCCTCGACCGTCCGCGTCGCGAGCGAGCGTCGAGGGCCGACGACGAGCGTCGCCGTCGAGGCGTCCGCCCGGAGCGCGAAGAGCGGCTCCGCGGACGCGATCCCGAGGCCGCGCCGCTGGCCGGGCGTGAAGCGCCAGATCCCGTCGTGGCGGCCGAGCTCGCCACCGTCCTCGCCCACGATCGGCCCGGGCCGGGAGTCGACGCCCTGCCGCTCGAGAAACGTGCGGTAGTCGCCGCCCGCGAGGAAGCAGGCCTCCTGGCTCTCTCGACGGTGCGCGGCGGCGAGGCCGGCGGCGGCCGCCTCGGCGCGCACGGCCTCCTTCGTCTCGTTCCCGAGCGGGAACCCGACGCGCTCGAGCAGCCGCGGCGGGATCGTCGCGAGCATGTACGACTGGTCCTTGGCCGGGTCGGCCGCGCGCGCGACCAGTCGCAGGCCGTCGCGCTCGACGAGGCGGGCGTAGTGCCCCGTCCAGAGGAGCTCGGCGCCCGCGCGCTCCGCGAAGGCGACGAGCGCCGCGAAGCGGAAGTCGCCGTTGCAGCGCATGCACGGGTTCGGCGTCAGCCCGGCGGCATAGCCGTCGACGAACGACGCGACGACGGTGCGGCGGAACTCCTCGCGGAGGTCGAGCGTCACGTGCGGCAGCCCGCGCACGTGACAGGCCTCCCGGGCGCGCAGGACGGCGTCGGGCGAGCAGCACGCGCGCTCTGCGTCCGGCCCCTCCGGGTCGAGCCAGAGCCTGAGCGTGACGCCGACCGCACCCGGCCCCGCCCGGTGCAGCGCGACCGCGCTGTCCACCCCGCCGCTCATCGCGACGGCGACGCGGCCACGATGTGGGCGCCGCGGCGAGCGCCGGGCCGATCGCGTTCGCGACCGCGTCCGCAGCGAGCGTCTCGCCCGGCACGGCGGCCGCCTCGAGCAGGGTCAGCCCGGCGAGGGGGCGCGCCATCCCGGGCGCGTCCGCCTCGACGATCCTCTCGCCGTCGACGACGAGTCGCGCGAGCGCGAACGCGTCGCCGCGAGCGGAGTCGCCGATCAGCTCGACGGGCATCGGGTCAGGCTAGCGCGCGGCCTTCCAGGCCCAGGCCCGCGGGGGCCGTCCCGCGCCCGTCGCTGCGCGCGGCACCCGTGCGGCCGCGGCAGGTGACACGCCCACGTGCCCCCAGGGGCACTCCCGTGTCCCTGACGACACGCTATCGGCGGTTCCCGTACGTGTCTGTGCCGGCTCTGTGCCGACTTCGTCGACACGCCGGCCCGGGTCGCCGGCCGACACGCGCCGGACCGCGGCCGTCAGGCGATCAGCTCGAGCCGGTTGCCCCACGGGTCGTCGACGAAGAACCGGCTCGTGCCGGGGATCTCCGCCGGATCGGCCCAGGCCACCTCGTGGCCACCCGCCACGAGCCGCGAGGCGAGCCGGTCGAGCTCCTCGGCCGACCCGACGCGCAGCGCCGGATGGGCCTTGCGGGCAGGCGCGAAGTCGGCCGTCACCCCGACGTGGAGCTCCTGGGCGCCGACGCGGAACCAGACGCCGCCGCGCGCCGCGAGCAGCGGAGGCTTCTCCACCTCGTCGAGCCCGAGCAGGTCGCCGAAGAATCGGCGGGCCGCCGGCTCGCACCCCGCGGGCGCCGCCAGCTGGACGTGGTCGACGCCGAGGAGCGGCGTCATCGGCGCGACGCGACGCTCCGCGTGACCCCGGGCCCGGAAAAGCGAACCCGCTTCTCCAGGTGGGTGCCCTGCCGACCTCCGGTGACACCGTCAGTCGGACACGGGCTCCCTTCGTGTGATCGTTGGTTCACGTCGAGAGCCCGAGGCCACGCGCAACGTCGTGCACGACGCAGTGTAGTCGTCGCGCGGTCGAGGTCACTGCCTGGTGGCGTACCGCCACTCGACCTCCTGCGTCCCGTCGAGGCCGACGAGGCGCGCGAGCTCGGGCGTGAGCTCGAACTGGCGACCGGCGGAGACGAGCTCGTTGTCGATCACCTCGGTGAGCACCGTGTCGCCGCCGTAGCGGACGAGCACCTTCGCGCCGCAGGGCAGGACGGGATGCGTCACGCCGAGCGAGCGCGCGGTGAGCACGAGCCCGCAGCTCGTGCGCTCGGCGTCGGTGCCCACCGGACGCGGTGCCGCAAGCGCCTCGTACCAGCCGCCACCGGCGGCCACGGCGCCGCGCGGCGCCTGCACGGGCTCGGGCTCGCGCCGCTCGACGACCGCGACGGCAACGAGGCCCGCGAGCATCGCGACGGCGCCCAGCCCCAGGAGGCGCTGGACGACCCGTGCGCTCACTGCTGCGCCTCGGCGACCACCTTCAGCCCGAGCTCCTGCAGCTGCTTCTCCGTGATGCCGGTCGGTGCGCCGGACATCGGATCGAGCCCCGCCTGGTTCTTCGGGAACGCGATCACGTCACGGAGATTCGGCTCGCCCGCGAGCACCATCGTCATGCGGTCGATCCCGAGCGCGATCCCGCCGTGCGGCGGCGCACCCATCGCGAGCGCGTCGAGCAGGAACCCGAACTGCGCACGCTGCTCCTCCTCCGTCAGCGCGATCAGGTCGAACACCCTCGCCTGCAGGTCGGGCTCGTGGATCCGGAACGAGCCTCCGCCCAGCTCGTTGCCGTTGACGATGATGTCGTACGCGTTGGCGAGCGCCGCGCCCGGCTCCTCGTGGAACCGGTCGCGCCACTCGTCCGTCGGGCGGGTGAACGGGTGATGCACAGCCGACCAGCGCTGCTCCTCGGCGTCCCACTCGAACATCGGGAAGTCGGTCACCCAGAGGAAGGTGAAGACCGACTCGTCGATCAGGCCGAGCTCGGCGGCGAGGTGGAGCCGCAGATGGCCGAGCACGCGCGACGTGACGTCCCAGTCGTCGGCGGCGAAGAGCAGCGTCTCGCCCGCCGCGGGCGCGAGCGCCTCGAGCTCCGCCTCGGAGAGGAACTTCGCGATCGGCGAGCGGAGGTCGCCGCTCTCGTCGCGGATGACGTACGCGAGACCCTTCGCGCCGCGCTCCTTCGCGAGCTCCTCGAGCGTCGCGAGCTCGGCGCGCGAGAACGTGCGGGGGACGCGGAGAAAGCGCACGGCCTCGGCATTCGCGAAGACGCCGAACTCGGACCCGCGCGTCGCCTCGGTCGCGTCCTCCAGCTCCAGCCCGAACCGCAGGTCCGGCTTGTCCGTGCCGAAGCGGCGGTCGACCTCCGCGAACGTGAGCCGCGGCCACGGGGTCGGGATCTCGACGCCGAGGCACTCGCGCCAGATGGTCGCGAACATCTCCTCCATCGAGGCGAAGAGCACCTCGCGGTCGGGGAAGCTCATCTCGACGTCGAGCTGGGTGATCTCCTGCACGCGGTCGGCCCGGAGGTCCTCGTCCCGGAAGCAGATCGCGATCTGGTAGTAGCGGTCGAAGCCCCCGATCATCGTCAGCTGCTTGAGGATCTGCGGGCTCTGCGGGAGCGCGAAGAACGTGCCCTTGTGCAGCCGGCTCGGCACGACGAAGTCGCGCGCGCCCTCGGGCGTCGACTTGTAGAGGATCGGCGTCTGGATGTCGAGGAAGCCCGCCGCCTCCATGTGCCGCCGGATGATCCCGACCATCTGCGCGCGGAGCCGGATGTTCCTCTGCAGCTTCTCGCGGCGGAGGTCGAGCCACCGGTAGCGGAGGCGCAGCGTCTCGTCGACGTTCTCCTCGTCGAGCTGGAAGGGGAGCGGCGTCGAGCGCGAGACGATGGTCAGCTCGTCGACCGCGAGCTCGACGGCGCCGGTCGGCATCCGGTCGTTGACGGTCTCCGGGGAGCGCGCGACGAGCTCGCCGCGCGCCTGCAGCACGAACTCGTTGCGGATCTCGCCCGCCAGCGCCGCCGCCTGCGGCGACCGCTCGGGATTGATCACGAGCTGCGTGACGCCCGTGCGGTCACGGAGGTCGACGAACACGAGCCCGCCGTGGTCGCGACGGCGCGCCGCCCAGCCCGCGAGGGTCAGCTGCCGGCCCACGTGCTCGGGGCGCGGCTCACCGCACATGAGGTCGCGCCAGCTCACGGCGAGAGCCTAGAGACGATCTCGTCGTGACCGACCGGCTCGTCCGGCTGTCCCGGGAGCCGGAGCGTCGCCCCCTCCGCGCCGACGACGGCGATCGCCGTCGCGCCGAGGCGCCGCGCCTGCGTCAGCTGGCCCTTGAGCGAGCGGCCGGCGTAGTCGGTCTCGGCGGCGACCCCTCCGCGGCGCAGCTCCGCGAGCCACGCCGCCACGCGGTCGCGCGGCGCACCGGGCTCGACCGCGACGAAGACGTCCATGGCGGGCGCGCGCGGCTCCTCGACACCCTCCTCCTCGAGGGCGATGACCAGGCGCTCGACGCCGGCGCCGAAGCCGATCCCCGGCGTCGGCGGGCCTCCGATCTCCTCGACGAGGTAGTCGTACCGCCCGCCGCCCGTGATCGTCGAGTTCTGGTTCTCGAGCGGGCCGACGAACTCGAACGTCGTGCGCGTGTAGTAGTCGAGACCGCGGACGAGCGTCGGCACGAGGCGGTAGTCGACGCCCATCGCGTCGAGATGCCCCCGGACGACGGCGAAGTGCTCGACGCACGCCTCGCACAGCGACTCGCCGATCGTCGGCGCCTCGTCCAGCGCGGCCCGCACGTCGGGCGGCTTCGCGAGGTAGTTGTCGAAGACGCGCAGCGGGCTGACGGCGACCTTCGCGCGCGTGTCCTCGTCGAGCCGGTCGGCGTTCGCGTCGAGCCAGGCCGTGAGCGCCTCGAGGTACGCGGGCCGGCACGCGCGGCATCCGATGGAGTTGAGCTCGAGGTGGTACCGCGTCACGCCCAGCCGAGCGAGCAGCGTGTCGTAGAGCTGGATCAGCTCCGCGTCGATCGCGGGATCGTCCGAGCCGAGCGCCTCGACCGATGCCTGCCAGTGCTCCCGGTAGCGGCCGCGGCCAGGCGCGCCGTAGCGGTACATCGGCGCGATCGTGAAGAGCTTCACGGGCTGCGGGTCGCGGTGCATGCCGTGCTCGACGTACGCCCGGCAGATCGGTGCCGTCCCCTCGGGGCGAAGCGTGAGCGACCGGTTCGAGCGGTCCTCGAAGGTGTACATCTCCTTCTGCACGACGTCGGAGCCGGCGCCCGACGTGCGCGCGAAGAGCGCGGTGTCCTCGAAGACCGGCGTGACGATCTGCCGGTAGCCGTAGAGCCCGCAGAGACGCGTCAGCTCGTCCGTGACCGACCGCCAGCGCGGCATCTCGGCCGGCACGACGTCGTGGGTCCCGCGCGGCCGCTCGATCGGAGAGCGGGCGGTCATCCGGTCGGGTCGGGCGACCCGAGCCGCAGCTCGCCGAGGAACGGGTTCGACGCGAGCTCGGCGGCGAGGGTCGTCGCCGGCCCGTGCCCCGGGTACACCGCGGTCTCGGCGGGCAGCCGGTCGACGAGCGCCCTGATCGAGTCGAGCAGGGTCTGCCAGTCGGCGCCGGGGATGTCCGTCCGGCCCACCGACCCGGCGAAGAGGACGTCGCCGGAGAGCACGGCGCCCTCGACCGCGTACGCGACGTGTGCCGGCGAGTGGCCGGGGACGGGGACGACGTCGAACGTCACGCCGGCGAGCTCGAGCGTCTCGCCGCCCTCGAGGAGGACGTCGGGCGTGCAGGCGCGGAGCGGCAGCCCGGCGGGCGCGTAGCTGGCGGGATCCTCGAGCACCGCGAGCTCGCCCGCCGGCGCATGGACGGGCGCGCTGGTCTCTTCGGCGAGGTCGGCCAGGCCGAGCACGTGGTCGAAGTGGGAGTGCGTGACGAGGATCGCGACGCAGCGTGCGCCGCGCGAGGCGAGCTCGAGACGGATCTCGGCCGCGGTGCCGCTCGGGTCGACGACGACGGCCTCAGGCGCCGCACGGTCGGCGCGGACGAGGTAGCAGTTGGTGGCGAGCGGCCCGAGGGGCAGTTGGTCGACGACCGGCGGCACGTCCGCGAGTGTACGGCCGCCCCGGGGTGTCGCGACGCGGCTCGGCGCGGTAGCGTTGCGGCCGTGAAGTCGTGGCGCGTCAACGAGATCGAGGCGCCCGGCGGCCGGATCGACCCGGCCGTCCTGACGACCGACGACGGCGCGCGGGCGATCGCGATCCGCCTCGACCCGGGTCAGGAGCTCCGCGACCACCAGGTGCGCGAGCGCGCGTGGGTCGTCGTCGTGGAGGGCCGCGCGACGATCACGAGCGGGGACGACGCGGTCGAGGCCGAGGTCGGGACGCTCGTGACCTTCGAGCCCGGCGAGCGGCACGCGCTCGCGACGGCCGAGGGGGCGCGGATCCTGCTGATCCTCGCGCCGTGGCCCGGGCCGGGCCACTACCCCGAGGGCGGGCCGAGCGCCTAGCGCGTGGACGTCTTCGCGAGGCGCTTCTCGTGCGAGCGCCAGACGAGGCGATCCATGAAGTAGCTGAACGGCACGAAGATCGCGAGCAGGAACAGGGTCTGCAGGATCGCGCCCGGGAACGAGATCCGACCCTGGCCGAGGAGCAGCACCGTCGCGAGGAAGATCGGCGCGAAGATCGCGGCACGCTTGAGCACGCGCCCCCACGTGGGCGGTTTCGGCGCGCCACGGCCCTGAGCTCGTCTTCGACGCGCGGGACGCGGGCTTCTTCGCCTGCCGCTCCGGCGCCTCGGACTTGACCTCGCTCGCGCTGAGGACGGTCTCGTTCCCCTCGCCGTCGATCTCGACGAGGTCGTACTGGTGCCGCTTCTCCTTCGCGCGACGCCGCCGCTGCTTCTGGTTCGCCATACGCCGATTATGCCCGCGCGAAGGCGACCCGACCTCCACGGATCACGGTCCGCACGAGGTCGCCCGCGAGGTGGTAGGCCAGGTGCCGCCAGTCGCGCGCATCGAGGAGGACGAGGTCGGCGCGGTAGCCGGGGGCGACGCGGCCGCGGTCCGACAGCCCGAGGACGTGCGCGGCGTTCACGGTGCACGCCGCGAGCGCCTCCTCGGGAGCGAGGCCGAGCTGGGTGCAGGCGAGCGTGCAGACGACCGGGAGGCTCTCGCAGTAGGCGCTCCCGGGGTTGAAGTCCGTCGCGAGCGCGATCGCCGCGCCCGCGTCGACGAGCGCGCGTCCGGGAGGCATCGGGCGGTTCAGGTAGAGCGCGGCGACCGGGAGCAGCACGCCGACGACGTCGCTCGCGGCCAGCGCCGCGACGCCCTCCGAGCCCGTGGCCTCGAGGTGGTCGATCGAGCGCGCGCCGAGCTCGACCGCCAGCCCGACCGCGCCGATCTCGTTGAGCTGGTCGCCGTGGAGCCGCAGGTCGAGCCCGGCCCGTCGACAGGCCTCGAGGTATCTCCGGGCCTGCTCGACGTCGAACGTCCCGCGCTCGACGAACACGTCCGCCGCCGTCGCGATCCGCGCGGCGTCCGGGAGGACCGCCTCGATCGCCCAGTCGACGTACGCGTCCGCGTCCGGATGCTCCGGCGGCACCGCGTGCGCCCCGAGCCACGTCGGGACCCCGCCCGCAGCCGCGATCGCCTCGAGCTGTGCGAGCTCCGTGTCGTGGTCGAGGCCGTAACCGCTCTTCCCCTCGAAGGTCGTCGTGCCGTGCGCAAGCATCGCGTCGCGGTGCCGGACGACGAGCTGCTCGAGCTCGTCAGGCCCCGCAGCACGCGTCGCACGCGTCGTCGAGAGGATCCCGCCACCGGCCGCCAGCAGCTCCTCGTACGAGGCCCCACGTGCCCGCAGCGCGAACTCGTGCGCCCGGTCGCCGGCGAACGCCGGGTGCGTGTGGCAGTCGACGAGCCCGGGCACGACGGCGACGCCCCGCCCGTCGAGCTCCTCGACCTCCCCGTCCAGCCGCGGCAGCTTGCGCATCGGGCCGACGGCCTCGATCACCTCGTCGTGGAGCAGGACGAACGCGTCCTCGACGAGCTCGAGCGCCCCGAGCGACGCACCACGGAGCGGCGCGGAGGTGCCGGCCGGCGTCGCGACCTGGGCGACGTCGCGGATCAGGATCCGCCGCGCGCCCGTCACCGGCGACCTGGGGTCACGTCGTGACGCCCGGCAGGTCGAGGCCGCCAGCCAGAGCCGCCTCGCGCGCCTCCTCGTAGCCCGCGTCCGCGTGCCGCATCACGCCGGTACCGGGGTCGGCGGCGAGCACCCGCTCGAGCCGCTCGTCGGCGTCCCGCGTGCCGTCGGCCACCACCACCATGCCCGCGTGGATCGAGTTGCCGATCCCCACGCCGCCGCCGTGGTGGACGCTCACCCACGTCGCTCCGGCGGCCGTGTTCAGGAGCGCGTTCAGGATCGGCCAGTCGGCGATCGCGTCCGAGCCGTCGCGCATCGCCTCCGTCTCACGGTAGGGCGACGCGACCGAGCCGGAGTCGAGGTGATCCCGCCCGATCACCACCGGCGCCGCGACGCGTCCCGACCGGACGAGCGCGTTGATCGCGAGCCCGGCCCGCGCGCGATCGCCGTAGCCGAGCCAGCAGATGCGTGCCGGCAGACCCTGGAAGGCCACCCGGGTCGGCGCGAGCTCGAGCCACCGCTGGAGCAGGGCGTCGTCGGGGAAGAGCGCCTGCAGCTCACGGTCGATCGCCTCGATGTCCGCCGTGTCACCGGAGAGCGCTACCCAGCGGAAGGGCCCGATGCCACGGCAGAAGAGCGGCCGGATGTACGCCGGGACGAAGCCTGGATATGTGAACGCCTCGCTCAGGCCCGCTCGATAGGCCTCACCTCGCAAGTTGTTGCCATAATCGAAAACGTAGCACCCCATCCGGACGAGCTCGACCATCGCCCGGACGTGCGTCACGATCGACGCCGCGGCCAGGCGCTGGTACTCGGCGGGATCGCGCTCGCGGAGCGCGGCGGCCTCCTCGAACGGCACCTCGGCAGGGACGTAGCCGGTCAGCGGATCGTGAGCGGCGGTCTGGTCGGTGACGAGGTCGAACGTCTCGCCGCGCGCGACGAGCTCGGGCAGCACGACCGCCGCGTTGGCGCGCAGGGCGACCGAGAGCGGTCGGCGCTCCGCCGCCGCCGCTCGGACGCGCGCGAGCGCATCGTCGAGGTCCGTCGCCTGCTCGTCGACGTAGCGCGTCGCCAGTCGGCGGTCGATCGACCGCTGGTCGACCTCGACGCAGAGGATCGCCGCGCCCGCCATCGTCGCCGCGAGCGGCTGGGCGCCTCCCATGCCTCCGAGCCCGGCGGTGAGGATCGTCCGGCCCGCGAGGTCAGGCGCCCCGAAGTGCGCCTCCGCCGCCGCGCAGAACGTCTGGTACGTGCCCTGAAGGATCCCCTGCGTGCCGATGTAGATCCACGAGCCGGCCGTCATCTGCCCGAACATCGTCAGGCCTTCCGCCTCGAGGCGCCGGAACTCGTCCCACGTCGCCCAGGCGGGAACGATGAGCGCGTTCGCGAGCAGCACCCGCGGAGCGCCGGCATGCGTTTGGAAGACGCCGACCGGCTTGCCGGACTGGACGAGGAGCGTCTCGTCGTCGCGGAGACGGAGAAGCGTGCGGACGATCTCGCGGAGCGCGTCGTGGGACCGCGCCGCGCGCCCCGAGCCGCCGTAGACGACGAGCGACTCGGGATGCTCTGCGACCTCGGGATCGAGGTTGTTGAGGAGCATCCGGAGCGGGGCCTCTGTCTGCCACGACCCCGCGTTGAGCTTCGTCCCGCGCGGCGCTCGGATCCGACCGAGGTCGCCGACGAGCGCCTCGACGCGGGCGTCGGTCACGGACGTCCGTTCCGGTGCGGCTTGGACGGAGGGGGCGGAGGCGGTGCGGCGGCGGCACGTCGCTCGCGTTGCCGCAACCGGAGCCAGCTCCAGCCGGTCGCGAGCACGAAGAAGAGCGCTGCGGCGACGACGGCTCTCAACGTCCCCCCTCCCGTGAGGGCGGCCACGAGCACGATCGTCACCGACAGGACCGCGTAGAGGACGGCGGTCGCGCGGTAGGGCTGTCGGGGCGGCGGCAGGTCGCTCACGATGCCTCCTCCACTCCGGCCCGGACGGCGGCGCCCACGCGTCCGTCGCGGATCGCGGTCGCGACGCGCTCGATGTCGTCAGAGAGCGGGCGGTCCTCGCGGACGCGCTCGGACAAGGTCCGCACGAACGCCCGCGCGGCGCGGACGCCGACACCCGGCTCGAGCGGCGCGAGGAACTCGACCGCCTGCGCACCCGCGAGCAGTTCGATGGCGAGCACCCGCTCGGCGTTCGCGACAACTTGAAGGGCCTTGAGGCCGGCAGCGTTCCCCATTGAGACGTGATCCTCCTGACCGGCGCTCGTGGGGATGGAGTCGACGGACGCGGGATGGCAGAGCGCCTTGTTCTCCGAGACCAGCGCGGCCGCGACGTACTGGGGAATCATGAACCCCGAGTTGAGACCCTCCTCGCGCGCGACGAGGAACGGCGGCAGCCCGTCCGAGAGGCTCGGGTTGACGAGCCGCTCGGTGCGGCGCTCGCTGATGTTCGCGAGCTCCGCGCAGGCGATCGCCAGGCAGTCGAGGCCGATCGCGACGGGCTGGCCGTGGAAGTTGCCGTTCGAGACGATCAGCTCGGCGTCGAGCAGGACGAGCGGGTTGTCCGTCGCGGCGTTGATCTCGACGGCGACGGTGCGCTCGACGTACGCGAGCAGGTCGCGGCTCGCACCGTGCACCTGGGCGGCGCACCGCAGCGAGTACGCGTCCTGCACCTTGTCGCACCACCGGTGGGACTCGACGATCGCCGACCCGGCGAGGAGCTCGCGCAGGTGGGCGGCGCTCGCGGCCTGCCCGGGATGCGGCCGCGCCTCGTGGATCGCCGGGTGGAAGCTCGTGGGCGTGCCCTGCAGGGCCTCGAGGGACATTGCGCAGGCGATGTCCGCCGTCTCGGCGAGCCGAAGGGCCCGCATGAGGGTGAGCGACGCCATCGCCGTCATGAACTGCGTCCCGTTGATCAGCGAGAGCCCCTCCTTCGCGGCCAGGACGATCGGCCGGAGGCCGGCGGCCTCGAGTGCCGCGCGACCGTCGACGGTCCGCCCGTCGAGCGTCGCGGCGCCCTCGCCCACCAGCGGCAGCGCGAGGTGGGCGAGGGGCGCGAGGTCGCCGCTCGCGCCCACCGATCCGCGTGCGGGCACGTGCGGGACGATGCCCGCGTCGAGCACTGCGAGCAGCAGCTCGATCGTCTCGACCCGGACGCCCGAGTACCCCTTTGCGAGCGCGTTCGCGCGGAGCACCATCGCTCCGCGCACGACGTCGTCGGGATACGGCTCACCGACTCCGCAGGCGTGGCTGCGCAGCAGCCGGAGCTGGAGCTCGGCCGCCTGCTCGGGCGGGATCGTCTCGGAGACGAACCGCCCGAAGCCGGTGTTGACGCCGTACGTGTGGTCGCCCGCCTGTGCCTCGAGCAGGACACGAGCAGCCTCGGCGCGGTCGCGACCGCGTGCACCGAGCGTCGCCGCCCGCCCGTTCACCGCGACCTCCCAGACGTCCCCGATCGTGAGGTCGTCACCCGTCAGCTCGACCGCGACCGGCACGCGCCGAGTCTAGACCGGGCTCGGCCGGCGATCGCACGGTGCCACAGGGCAGCGTCCGGTCGGCGCCCGACCGCGCCCCCGGCACGGGGGAGCGAGACACCCTGGAGTCACGCTACCGCGCAACCTGCGACGCGTTCGTGCCGGATCCGTGCCGAGACCGCGACGCGCGAGCGAGCTGGCCGCCGGCGCCCCGGGGATGCTCATCCGCTCGCGAGCCGAGAGAGGTGCCACTCGACGACGCGATCCAGCTCGAGGCGCGGAAGCCGCAGGGCGCGCGCCGCCGCCGCGAGCGCTTCGTCCGTCGGCAGCCCGTCGACGAGCGGCAGGACGACGCCCGCCGCCGTCGCAGCCTCCTCGACGCTCGCAGGCCGGGAGGAGGCCGACGAGCTCCCCCTCACCCGCCGCGACGCCGCGCGCGGCCGGCCTCCGCGACGATGCGCTCGACGAGCGCGTGCGGAGCGGTCGCGCTCGACGTCGACCACGTTCGTCGAGACCTGGACGCGGCCGTCGCCCAGCTGCAGACCGAGCGCCTGCACGCCGGGCAGCCCGCCGGAGGAGGCCCGCACCGCGGCCGCAACTTCCCGCGCGACCTCGAGCGGTCCGTCGAGCACCACGTTGAACGCCACGAGCGGCATGCGCGATCCCACGAGGACCGCTCCGCTTCGCGCATCGACCCTCTCTGGGCCGAACGCCGGTCGAAGCTCTCCGGCGTCCACGCGCCGACGGAGCTCGTCGACGCCGCCCGCGCGGTAGAAGGCGGGCCGCCGACCTTCCGAGAGACGGCCGTACAGGAAGACCGGCAGGCCGAGCTCCGCCCCGGCGCGCTCGGCGACCTGCAGCGCGACCACGTCGGCAGCCGCCTCGTCCTCCGGCGCGAGCGCGACGAGCGGGACGACGTCGACGACTCCCACGCGAGGATGCGCGCCCTCGTGACCCGCCAGGTCGATCCTCGCGCGGGCGAGCGCGAGCCCCGCCACGAGGCCGTCGGCGAGCGCGGCTCCTTCGCCGAGCAGCGTGAAGACGCTGCGGTGGTGCCACGGGTCGCGGTGCACGTCGACGAGCGCGGCGCCCGCGGAGCAGAGCGCCTCCCCGATCGCCGCGACGAGGCCCGCGTCACGTCCTTCGGAGACGTTCGGGACCGACTCGAGCAGCGCCATCGGCCTACCCTACGATCGATGCGCGAGCCGACCGCCCCCGCGTACTACGACCGGCGCGCGACGGAGTACGACGACTGGTACCTCGGCGAAGGGCTCTACGCCGATCGGGAGCGGGACGGATTCGCCGAGGAGCTCGGGACCGTCGCCGAGACGCTCGCGGCCCTCTCCCCCGCCCGAACGCTCGACGTCGCCTGCGGCACCGGCTTCCTGACACGTCACCTGCGCGGGCAGGTCACCGGGCTCGACCAGAGCGCGCGCATGCTCGACGTCGCCCGCACGCGTCTCCCCGGCGCCGAGCTCGTCCAGGGCGACGCGCTCGCGCTCCCGTTCCCGGAGGACTGCTTCGACCGCGTCGTCACCGGCCACTTCTACGGACACCTCGACGAGGAGCAGCGCGCGCAGTTCCTGCGCGAGAGCCGCCGCGTCGCACGCGAGCTCGTCGTCGTCGACGCGTCGCGCGCGCACTCGGACGTCGACGAGCAGTGGGCGCCGCGCGTCCTGCGCGACGGGTCGAGCTGGGAGGTCTACAAGCGCTGGTTCACCCCCTCGGAGCTTCTCGCGGAGCTCGGCGGCGGTGAGGTGCTGCTCGCCGGCCACTGGTTCCTCGTGGTCCGCTCACCGCGGTGAGCGGCGCCCGCGCGCTCGCCGCCCACCAGCGCCGCAACCGCAGCTGCCGCCTGTGCCTCGAGGCGGGGTACCCGATCGACCCTCGGCCCGTCCTCGCCGGTCATGCCGGCCAGCGCGCGTACCTCTTCGGCCTCGCTCCGGGCCGCGTCGAGGCGGCGACCGGCCGGCCGTGGCAGGGGCGCGCCGGGCGAACTCTCCGTCGCTGGCTCGAGCTCGACGAGGAGGACTTCTTCGCGCGCTTCTACTGCGCCTCCGTCACGCGCTGCTTCCCCGGGCCGAGCCGGAGCGGCCGCGGAGACCGTCGCGCCACGACCGGCGAGGAGGCTCTCTGCGCACCGTGGCGCGAGCGCGAGCTCGAGCTGCTCGAGCCTCGGCTGATCGTCACCGTCGGCCTCGTACCGGCCCAGCGGCTCCTCGGGATCGGGCGGCTCACGGACGCCGTGGGCAAGAGCTTCCTCCTGGAGAGCGCGGTCGCGATCCCGCTCCCCCATCCCTCCGGGGCGAGCGGCTGGCTCAACGAGCGGACGAACCGCGCTCGGCTCGGCAAGGCGCTGACGCACGTCCGCCGCGAGCTCGCCGCCCTCTGACGTCGGTGCGCGGCCCGCGCACGGGTGCCATAGGATCGCGCCCATGAGCATCGGATCCGTTCTCGACGAGGCCTGGACGCTCTTCACGCGGTTCTTCATGCGGTTCTTCCTCATCGCCCTCGTCGTCTTCGCGGCGATCAACCTCGTCTACGCGCTGCTCGTCACGGCGATCTCGTCGGACAACGACGGAGCCGCCGTCCTCCTCGGGCTCCTCGGGCTCGCAACGGCGGTCATCGGCGCGACGTGGCTCCAGGGCGCGTTCGTCTACGCCGTCCAGGACGCTCGCGACGGCACCTTCGACGCGTCGATCGGCGAGATCTTCTCGCGCGTCTCCCCCGCGATCGTCCCGCTGCTGCTCGCCGGCCTGCTCGCCGGTCTCGGCATCGCCTGCGGCTTCCTGCTCCTGATCGTTCCCGGTCTCTTCCTGATCACGATCTGGTCCGTGATCGCGCCCGTGATCGTCGTCGAGAAGACCCGCGTCCTCGAGGCGTTCGGTCGGTCGCGCGAGCTCGTGCGCGGCCACGGGTGGACGGTCTTCGGGATCGTGATCATCACCGCGCTCCTCTCGGGCATCGCAAGCGCGCTCCTACAGGCCGCGTTCTCGTGGCTCCCCGAGTTCTTCGAGATCTTCGTCGGCTCGACGATCGCCCAGGCCGTCGTCGCGCCCTTCGGTGCGATCGCGATCGCGGTCATGTACTTCCGGCTCCGCGAGACCCACAGCGAGGTCGCGGCGCCGGTCGAGGCGTGAACCTCGACCCCGAGACCGAAGCGCGGATCGAGGAGCCGGCATCCGCCGACGCCGTCCGCGAGGCGCGGCTCACCCCTGCCGAGGCGGTCGAGCACATGCGCATCCGGCTGCCCGACCGGGGCAACCGCAAGCTCCGCCGCGTCCTCGAGCGCGCGAACGCCGACCGCGAGCTGAAGGGCTGGTGGCACGTCGCCAACGTCAACGCGGTCGTCAGGCTCCAGATCAACGACCACTCCTGGGTGCACATCCAGATCGTGGCCAACATCGCCCTCAAGCTCCTCCGCCAGCTGACGAAGCACGGGATCGAGCCGTCGCTCGTCCGCGACTACGGCATGACGGCCGAGGACTCCGAGGTGGTCGTCGTGCTCGCCGCGCTGACCCACTGCGTCGGCATGTCCGTCCACCGTCGCGGGCACGAGGACTGGAGCCTCTTCCTCGCCGAGCCGAAGCTCCGCGAGCTGCTCGACGGGATCTACGAGGAGCCCGACCGCACCGTGATCGTGAGCGAGGTGCTCCAGGCGATCACGAGCCACCGCGCCGACGGTGAGCCGCTCTCGCTCGAGGCGGGCATCCTCCGCGTCGGCGACGCGCTCGACATGGCCAAGGGCCGGTCGCGGATCCCGTTCGAGAAGGGCCAGGTCTCGATGCACTCGCTCTCGGCGGCGGCCGTCGAGGAGGTGCTGATCGGCGACGGCGAGGCGAAGCCGGTCCGGATCGACATCGTGATGAACAACTCGTCCGGCCTCTATCAGGTGGACGGATTGCTCAAGGCCAAGCTCCGCGGCTCGGGGCTCGAGCCGCACGTCGAGGTGATCGCCCACATCGACACCGCCGACGAGAAGCGCCTCGTCCCCGAGTACAGGCTCGAGATCTGACTCACCGCGGAAGGCGCGGTACAATCCGGCCTGCCCTGCGGGATCGTCTAATGGTAGGACGCCGGATTCTGGCTCCGGAAGTTGGGGTTCGAGTCCCTGTCCCGCAGCCTCGAAACGCCCCGCGAGGGGCGTTTCCCGTTCTGTGAGCGGAAAACACCCGTTGTGAAGCTTTCGTAAGCCGGGGTGAGACCGGCCGGTCTCAGGGGTACGCTCGCTCGGCTCCCAACCAGTGGCCGCGCAGGGCCGTTCGATGGCTCACTGCGGCGCGCGCCGCGTCTCTGTCCCCTCCGCGGAGGTCAGCCCTGAAAGCCCTGGTCCTGGGCCTGTGCGCCCTCGTTCTCTGTGCGACACCGCTCGTGGCGCACGCCGCTCCGACCGCGAACCCGAGTGTCCGGCTCGCCCAGCACGTCGAGACGATGCAAAAGGACACGTCGGTCGTCCGCTTCTTCCAGAGCCACCGCTGGCTCCTCCGCGACCCGCGTTTCGCAACGGAGGCGAAGGCACGCCTCGACACCGCGCAGCGACACCTCGCCGCGGTCAAGGCCGAGGCCGAGCGCGCCCGGCTCGAGGTCGGTCCGCCGGACGGCCGCCGTCGCCAAGCGCAAGCAGCTGCGCTTCCTCGCATCGTTGCGCACCCCTGAGAAGGCGATCTGCCACGTCTTCGGCTCCTACTGCGACCAGGCCCTCCAGGTCGCGCGGTGCGAGTCCGGCCTGCGGACCGGTGCGGAGAACGGCCAGTACCTCGGGATGTTCCAGATGGGCTCGAACGAGCGCGCCCTCTTCGGGCACGGCGCCTCCGCGCTCGAGCAGGCGAAGGCGGCCCACCGCTACTTCGTGCGATCGGGCCGCGACTGGAGTCCCTGGTCCTGCAAGCCCTGGGCCTAGCGTCCGGCACAATTCGTGCGCAAACTGCGGAACCCGGCCTGCGGGCCGGGTTCCCACGGACGATGACGACTGGTAGGAGAGCAGCTGTGCTGTTCCGGCGGAAGCACGACCGCCTGAGGCCTCTCGACGAGGCGGCAGCTTACGCGCGGTGCCACGGTGACCGCGACGAGTCGGTGCGTGTCGTCAAGCTCCCGCCGCGCCGCGCGCGCTACGACCTGCTCGCCACGGGCGAGGAGATCCGGCGCCGCTTCGAGGAGCGGATCGACGCCCGCGAGCCGGACCCGCTCGGCCCGGGTCCCTCCCTCGCGACGACGCCCTCGCCGACCGCCTGAGGCGCCCGCCAGGCCCGCCGGCCGGCGGTCGGCGCTGCGCTACACTTCGCCGTCGCCACGGCCCATTCGTCTAGTGGCCTAGGACACCGCCCTCTCACGGCGGCGGCACGGGTTCGAATCCCGTATGGGCCTTTCAGGGGTTTAGCCAAGAACGATTTGGCTCAACCATGCGGTTTCTTGGTACGGGCGGGTACGGGTAAGCGCGCGGCGTGGGTGCACGGGGTGTGCACGGAATGTCGTCGGCCACGTCCGTAGCGGCCATCTAGACGCCGGCCACCAGGAGGACGAGAACCGGGCGGCGCCGGTTCGGACGACCGGTCCGCCCTCGAGCCTTCGATGTGCCCGTTCACGCTACTTAGCGTGGATGCATAGGGCCGTCGCCGTAGGCCCGCGGGGCCAGCCGGCCGGCCGGGCCGGCTGGCCCAGGTCAAGCCCATCGTGGCCGACCGCAACGGGGTGCGTTGGGGCCGGGCTCCTCGGCCCGACCCCACCTCTCTTAGTCGGACAGGGAGCCGCTACTTTGACTTCGTCGGCGCCTTGGTGATCTGTCCGCGGATCTCGCCGGCGGCGTTCTTCGTGGTGTGGACGTTCACGTACTGCTTCCCCGCCAGGAGGTCTTTGACTTGCTGGGCCGTCAGCGTGGTCGTCCCGCTCACGGGTGAGGTGCACGGTGCGCACAGCGGAATGGTGACCGGGCCAGCGACGCGCCGCGGCGCGGTGTGAATATGCGCGGCGGTTGCCGAGCCGGACAGGTTCTTGAAGGTGAGCTTCCACTTCAGGCTGGTGCCATCCAGCGTTGCGGTGAAGCTCCCTCCGGCACCGGCCTTCGCGCCCTTGACGCGAGTCGTTTCCTGGCCGATGTTCATCGCCGCCTTGAGCTTGAACGTTGTCTGCGCGACAGCAAACGACGCTGCGACGAGCGAGACAGCCACGGCGATCAACGCGAACAGCGTGATCTTGCGCATCTCGTCCCCCTTCCACGTCAGTTTGGCGATGTGAGATCGCCTGGTGGCTGGTGATGCCCTTTGCAGCGTGATCTCACACGCCGATGCGCTCTCGAGGGAGCGGCGCTCGCGAGTGGCTTCGACGCTACAGCCCTCCGCGCCGGCGCCTGACCTCCCGTAGCAGCACGCCGTGCAACTCCTCGAGGCCGGGAAGCGGCGGGTCAGCGAGCACTGCGAGGATGTTCGTTCGATCTTCCGGGCCGAGCGCGGCGGTCGACCGTCCGCTTATCGCTGCTTGCAGGAGCGCTTGGGCCGTACGTTCCGCACCGTTGCGTTGCAGCCTTTGTGCGAGTTCAACGACCAGGTCGTCGTTCAGAGAAACCCCGGCAAGCCACACACCGACGAGGGTAGCGGCGGGTGCTGGGGCGGTATCCGAGGCGTCGTCGCGCTCGACGTGCCCGACCGGGACGCAATCCTGCGCGTACTGGAGAAGTGCCCCGACGTGCTGCTCGAGCTGCGGGCGACGCTGCTTCCGGAGCGCGTCTGGCTGCTGCGCGGAGGGCTCGCCTAGCGACATCAACACGAGACGCTCGTAGACTCGAAGCCGCATGCTCCGATTCCTCAAACGCACCCTTCGTGCAGTACGTATCGCCGCGACCGACTCGCGCATCCCCAGGCCACTTCGCTGGCTTGCCGCGCTCGGGTTGGCACCAATCCCCGGCCCGATCGACGAAGTGGTGCTCCTCATCGTCGTCGCTCCGCTCGCGCTCTTCTATCGGACACCGCTCGTCGAGGCGTGGCACCAAGCCCACGAGCGATAGCCGCGATCCGCATTCATGAGTTTCGACGCGAACGCGCCGAGCGGGCGCCCACGGATAGGGCCCGGCTTTCGCCGAGCCCTAAGTCCAACACCCCTCGTGTATCTCCATCCTTAAGCTAATTCCCTCGGAGGAGGGATGCCATCCCTTGCACGAGTGAATGCGTGGCAACACCGTGCACCACCGGACAACGCTCCCTCAAACGAGGGCTAATGCAGGTCGGTGCGGCATCCGAAGAGCACCGAGCACGTCCTGGCTACACCACTTACAGCAACGAGGGGGAGCGCATGGTGCTGGATGGTGTCTCGCTTGATGATCGCGTGGTGCGTGATCTCATCGCGTTCCTGGACAGGGCGCTCGGGCGAAAGCTCGAGCTGGCGTTGTTCTTCTCCGCGAAGATCGTCGCCCTGACACACGAGGAGCGATTGGCGGTCTTGGCGGCGCTGGATCGAGCGCCATGGCAATGGGAGGAAGTTCGAGATCTCTTCCTGGCCGGCGACAGATGGGCTGGATCCGCGCGGAGCTTGCAGAGCGGCTGAGGGTGAGACGCGGTGAACAGCCGCTGCGAAGGCGGCGTGAGCCCCTTCCCAACGCAAACGCTTTGATGTGGCGAGCGATCGGCATCTGCTCGTTCAGGCGCCGACACCGAGTCCCGAAGCTTGCCGCCGAGTCCGATCCTGGACGGCGGGAGCTTCTGCGGTCACAGCTCAGTGACACGCTGCGATACGGCTGGCCCGACCAGACCTCGCACGACGGGAAACAGTTCTTCAGCTCGCTTGGCCCTGTGGACGACACCGCCCACATCGTCGAAGGGCTAAACAAGCGCCAGTAGCGCGATCCGTTGGACGTCACGCACGCGGGTCTCGGCGCGGGCGACGAGACGCTTGCGAATGCGCAAGTTTCGCCGCCCCCGCGCATCTATCTCAGTAGAGCCGGGAGTCGCGGCGACGTGTGTGTGGGGGCACTACACCGCCACGTCTCCCGGCTCTCTTTCTGGAGCGCGACTCGTGGCAGCGTGAAGGACTCACCGAGTGAGCGCCGCGAGCACGCCGTGACGACACCCAAGCGCCCCAGAAGCTGGAGAGATGAGCCCCCCGGACGCAGCCGCAACGCAGGGATCGCCAGTTGCCCGCGGCGCCCCCTCTCGGGCGACCATCCCAGATGCGCCCGCGCAACACAACCTTGCGCATCCTTGGAGTCCTGTCGATGTCGACGTCGCTCTGAGTAGCCGAGGAGCCGCCGGGCCGGCCTCAGGCTTCCCGGCTGATAGGCGCGAGCGGCAATGGCTAGCAACGCCGCGCATGTCAGCCTCTCGTCTCGGGGAGCTGCGCGCCGAGCTCGACAACGACGGAGGACAAGCCGTTCTTACTCACAAGCTGCGGACTCAGCCAACAGACGACCCCGACAACGGGGTCCTCAGGGTCTAGCGTGAACTAGCCGGTCAGGGAGTACCTGCAGCGGTCTCCGACGAGCACCATCCGTGAGCCTCCCGCACCGGGGGGACATTCCCCCTAAGTCATCAAGGAGGATCCATCAACATGACGGCACTCGTCGTGTATCTCCAGAACACGATCGCTCGCCTCCGGGACCGCGAGGGCCAGACCATGGCCGAGTACGCGCTCATCATCGGCGGCATCGCGATCGTCGTCATCGCGGGCATCCTGATCCTGGGGCCGGCCATTCGGAACCTGTTCCAGTCGACGGGCAGCTCGGTCAACGCCTTCCCGTCCTCGTAACTCCAGCTCGATCGATCCTTCGGGGGTCGGCCCGCGCCATCCGGCGCCGGCCGGCCCCCGATTCCGTTTGAGGCAGCGCTACGCGGCGTCGTCGACGCTCAGAGACCTAGGGTCCCACGGGCCTCTGGAGTAGTCCCTTTGGCCCGCCTGGACTCGAACACGTCTGGTCGCAGCCTTGTCGGGGGACAGCGCCGGGATCGCACGAGGTGAGCGCGGAGGGTCAGCTTCCAGTCGATCTACGCCGTGGAGCGACGAGTGCGGCGAGGATCCCGACGGCCAGCAGGAGTTGCAGGTACGCCGAGAAACGCCCGGCGCGGTGCCAGCCGAGGCGGTCGTGGAAGAGCTTCCTGCGGCCCGCACGCAGGAAGGGGAAGACGTGCTCGAGGTCGGGGGCGGAGCTCGCCGCGGCGCCAAGCGTCGCCGGGTCGAGTGGGCCTCGCCGTGCGGCGAGGAGAAGAACGCCTGCGACGCCGCTGGCGATCTCGAAGTGACGCGAGCGGAAGTCCCGGTGCGGGAGGCGGTCGCCCGCGAGGTGGAGAATCGGCCCCAGGAGGAGCGCCGCAAGTCGCGACTTGCTCGCCGCGCCGGCGGCGGCGCCCGTAGCCACGTGGAGCGCGACGATCACGACTGCCCTTCCTAGCAGACTGCACGCACGGCTCTAGTCTCGCCCGCGTCGCCGCGAGGTGTCCGGAGACGGGTTCGAGTTCAGCTGACCGCGACCCACTCGACGTGGCAGCGCGGCTCTGCAGCCAGCATCCGCGCGATCATCGCCGCGTCGACCCGGTACCTACGCGACCATCTCGTAGAGACTCTGCTGTCCCTCGGAAAGACCGCTGCGCAGCTTGATCAGGTCGAGCGCCTGCCGGATGACGTGTGCCTGTTCGTCCGAGACGGGCCAATCGCGTCCAACCTCATTCTCGCGCTGGATCGCCGTACCCAGAAGGTCGTCAGTCACGGCCGCGAAAGGTTCGTCGGCAAGACCGCCAGGGAGTTCCGAGATCGCGTAAATCACGTCCTCGAGGTCGGGAATATCGATCTCGGCACGCCGCTCGGGCGAGCTGCTCCGGCGGAACAAGAGTCCTCTCCGCACCATGCTAGGAAGGTACGTGGCTGTGGGGACGGTGTGAACCCCCTGTTACCTCGAGCGACGACGTCGAACCTCGGCCCGTGTGCCTCGACACAGCCGGAATACCCGACCCCAGAGATGGGGTGCTCATGGACAGAGGGATAAGCGCGTTCGCTGCTGTTGTCCGGCGGCATGGAATCCCGCGACCCCGCGCAACCTCGTGCACTCGGCCCGTGTTGCCCGCACCGAAAGGTGGCAAGGAGCGCTCGTCGGGAGCCGGTTCCGAGGCGCCGATGCCGAGCCCGACCTGAGCCGTTGTGCCCGTTTCCCTGCCGAGCGGCGAGCAACGTGGCTGCGGAGGCGGCGGCAGCAACACCGCTCACGACGGCCACGTCTCTCTGCCAGTCGACGCTGACCTGCGCGTCTACATCGTCTGGCTCCCCGTGATGCCGCTCGACTCCCGCTTCGACGTGGCCGATGTCTTGGCCGACGAGCGGGTCACCCACTTCTGGGACAACGAGCAGGTCGTCAGCGAGGGACTCGCGACCGCCTACGGGACGCCAGGTGAGCTCGTCTGGGACGCGTTCTTCGTGCTCAGCCCCGACGCGACCTGGGGCGACCGACCTCCGCAGCCGCTCGGGCGTCGCAGCCCGGTCGTCGAGTACATGGCGACCCTGAAGTCGCTACTCCGGCCCTACCTCGAATAGGTCGGCCCGGATCGAGCTGCGGACGCGCAAGTCGGTACTAGAGTGGCTCCGTGGCCGAGCTCGAGGCGTTCGGGATCACAACCGCCAACATGGCCGCATCGCTCCGGTTCTATGGCTTGCTCGGGGTCGAGACGACGGATGCCGCGGAGGAGCACGTGGAATCTCGAGCACCGAGCCGGGTGCGCCTGATGTGGGACACCGAAGACCTCATCAGGCAGATCGAACCGGACTTGCCGAGCCCGGTTCGTCAGCGGGTCGTGCTCGCCTTCCGCTGTGCGGACCCTGCGGATGTTGACGCGACCTACGAGCGGATGATCGACGCCGGGTTCGAGAGCAAGAGGGAGCCCTGGGACGCGTTCTGGGGCGAGCGGTTTGCATACATGCGCGATCCCGACGGCAATACAGTCGCGCTGTTTGCGCCCCTCGCGTAAGCCGATCGACAGGGGCTGAGCAGGGCCGAGGATCAGTGGCCGCTGACGCTGGGAGGTACTGCGGCGCTACCTCCGTCTAGGGCGCCAGCGGCCACCTCGCCTCTACGCCTCCGGGCCGCAACCTCCTGCGACGGATCGGGTGGCGTGACGCAGGTTTGTTGCATCCGTCACTAGTTTGGGAGAGGATCGGGCTCGGTGGGCTGTCGCAGGCGGCGATGGCCTCGCCCCGAGTGCGGCTCGGAGTCTCCTTGGCAGGTGGCGTCGGGACGCCTTGTGCGGCGTGGCTATTTGCGGGGGCCCGCTGGTGCCGGGGCTGCTGTCTGGTCTTTCGACGGCGGATGGCAGCGCCGGCGCCCTAGAAGCGTTCGGGTTGTCGGCGCTCGTTCCGCGCTCGCGTCTGGATCTGAGCGGTCGTCATGGGGTCGAGGCGCCTCAGCCGAGTTGCCGGAGCCGACGCGGGTTGTCCCCTTCGCGACGGTCGCTCAACGAGGTGATGTGCCCCTTCCGCCGGTGCGGGAGGATGGACGTCGAGGGGGAGCCGCAGGACCTCCGATCCAGGCAAGCGGCTGCCGCCCAGGGACTCGCCGGGCGGGGCGCTGCTTGGGCGACCAGACAGCCGCGAAGCCGAGGCGGCTCCCCCTGCTAGCCCAGCGTCAGGCGGTCCAACACAGGGCGTTGACGAAGTAGATGATCCCGATGACGTAAGGCCGTCTGGCACGTTCAGCAGCCAACCCTGCTGTCCACGAACTGCCTCAGCCCGCCTCCCGAGCTCGCGAAGCATCGGACCAGGCCGGCTTCCTCGCGCCCCACGACGCACCGGTAGAGCGTGGACTGACCGCCGTCAAGGCTCGCAGCTCCGACCTCCGTACACGAGGCCTGCTCTCCTACCGCGGCAGAGACACGTTGCGAGACGCTCTCTCCCTGCCCCGCGAAGGGATGCGCTGCGACGATCGCAATCACGCCCGCGGCAGCAGCGGCCGCGAGTATGAGCGCCCACTGCCACGAGACGACGAACCGTCGCCACCCCGTCTCATGCGCGTCGCCGGTTGGACTTTCCGGCGCGGCAGCAATGCTCTCGACCGCCTGTAGATCCACAATCCCTCCCCCATTCGTGCAACACGGTTCCCCAACCGCCCTCACCCTGGGTCCTTCTTCCGGGGGACAACATCCCCAGTTCGAGGGAACCCACCAAGTCCCGGATGGGCTGCGGTACGCCGCGTGCCTGGCAGCAGCGCCGTCGTCACGGGGGCGAGCACCGCAGCCGACGGACCGTGGACGTCTGACTCGGCCACGTCGCTAGCGCGGCTGGCGACGCTTCCTGCTGCGGCCGAGCACCTGGCGACCCAGCGACCCTCCGGGCTCGGGCTCCTCGTTGCGGACGAACGTTCGCCACGCGGTCGGGACGATCCAGACCAGGGGAAGCAGGAGCAGGACGGCGAGGACGCCGAGCCACGCGACCGTGCTCCAGTCCACACCTCGAGGGTATCGCGTCGAGCGTCTGACACTCCGGGCGCCGGTTTCCGTAAGGTGTGACCGTCATCGGGAGGGGCTAGAGCCGGGCGGAGGGGGCCGCCGGCTCGCGGTGAGGGGACGGAGGTTCGGGGAATGAAGGCAGCGTGGGTGCGGCGCGCGCGCGTTTGCGTGGGCGTGTGCGTCGCCGTCGCAGCGGCGGTCGTGGTGAGCGGCGGAAGCGCCGGGAACAGGCAAGCAGAGTGGTCGTTCGACGCGGTTCCGGGGCCCGGACGCGTGACGTACGGCGAGAACATCGCCTATCGCGCCGCGTTCACCAACGTCGGGAAGAGCACGTTCACGCACGTGGCGTTTCGGATGCGGGTGCCACAGGCCGTGGTCGGGGGAACGCCCGTGCCGACGACGGCGCTCGCGTCGACCTGTCCGACGACGCCCGCGATCGTGCAGACGGCAGGTGGTTCCGACTGGGTCTGCAGCTTCGGGAAGCTGAAGCCCGGCACGCCCGGCGTCGAGCAGCTCGTGCTCTCCGTCGTCTGGCAGACGACCTCGCCGTCGGGGTCGCCGACGACCTGCTCCGGCTGCCTCACGACGAACGGTCGTTGGACGATCAAGGAAGGGGTCAACGACACGGCCGACCCGAACGACGCCTTCCCGGCCGGAGGCAAGAACGTCGCGGCGACGCTGCTGGACGCGAGCTCCGGCGCGGCGCTCGTGGAGGCCGGCGGCTACGAGCTGCCGACCGCGTGCACCGACCCGCTCGGCGCGGGGAGCCTCCGCACGAAGCAGGCGGTGAGCGGCGCCAACAAGGTGTCGACGACGGTCTGCCTGCCGACCTTCGCCGTCAGCGGGCCGAATCTCGGCCTCGCGACGACGATCCTCGAAAGCGACCTCGACGACGGGAACCCGGCAGGGCATCCGAGCCTCGGCCGCTCTGCGGTGTGCGTCGCCGCCCTCGGTCAGAACTGCGGCACCGAGGGCTCGTACACGCCCTTCGTGTTCGCAACGCCCATCTCGTTCGTCTTCCGGATCTCGGGCGCCGCGCTGTCCTACCACGACAAGATCACCTAGGTGTTCCACAACGGGCAGCCGCTGCCGGCCTGTCCGAGCGCCGATCCGAACGGGTGCTACACGTCGATCGCCTACGACAAGTGGACCAAGGTCTGGACGGTTCAGGCGCAGGCTCGCTCGAACGGCCTCTGGGGCTGGTGAGAGCCCGGTGTAGAACCGGATACGCGGGTGCATGGACGGCCCCGACGGCCGTCCATGCCGTGCATTCACCTGCTCCGTCGTCGAGGCGCTAGCGCCGCACCAATGCGAAATGGGCTCACGACAATCTCGAGGCGATCGGCGCAATGCCGCGGCCCGCGTGCGTTGAGAGGCGCGAACGCAGCGTGCATCAAGGTTTTCCCGGGGTCTAGACCAGAACTAGACCCTCTGGGGGTACCAATTTCGATGATGCGAAGCACTATGGGTTAGCCTCCCTCGCGGGAGGTTGAGTAGCGCTCGGGGGGGCGTAGGTCCGGGGGGACAAGTCCAGGAGGGGGACTGGTTCCGGGGGGGGCAAGGAGGAAGTTCAGCATGCGGGTTTTCCTGCGGCGCCTCGACGTGCGTGACGAGCACGGGGGCATTCTCGTCATGGCTGCCGTCATGATTCCCGTCTTCTTGCTGCTGACGGCGCTTGTCGTCGACGTCGGCAATTGGTACGCCCATAAGCGTCAGCTCCAGAATCGCGCCGATGCGGCTGCGTTTGCAGCCGGTGTCGAGTACGCGAAGAGCTGGAAGGCATGCGTCGGCAGCGACGCGACAGCCAGGACGACGACCGCACGGCGGATCGCGGATGCGGCGCGACGGTATGCCGGCAACCCAGAGGCGGCGGACTATGCGGGCGGAAGCCTGCCGGGGACGCTCTACAACACGGAGGTCGCGAACCAGGCGAACGTCGACGTCGTGATCAACTCCGGGAACGCGGACTACAACGACGACACCGATTTCACGGATGGGGGCGCCCTGGACGTCGCGGATCCGTGTTTCAACCATGCGGGTGACGACATCTCCCCCGGCGGCGGCCAGTGGACGGACGTCCGCGTGAAGGAGCGGAACCTGCCATCCCTCTTCCGCGCGCTCGGACTGTCGCTCTCCCGCAACGGCGCGCGTGCCCGCGTTGAGATCCGGCCGTCGATCGCCGGCCACAAGTTCCTGCCGCTCGCGGTCCCGAACACGATCGTGACGCGTGTCCAGGTGCGCTATTACGACGAGTGCCGGAATCAGCTCCTCGCGACGCGGGACCTCGCTCCGCTCCCAGAGGCCGATCAGGCCGGCTTCGCCGCGGCGGGCGGCGGAACGCTCTGGGGCCTCCCCAGCGCGGGTGACCCGAAGGTCGGGGACCGGAGTCTCTCGTTCGCGCTCACCGTCCCGAGCTACGGCGGCTGCGGTCAGGCGTACCTGCCGGTCGGCGTCGAGGTACGGCTCGCGAGCCGTGACGAGGTCGACTTCAACCAGACCTGCAATCAGCTTGCGAACGCGAGCTTCGCCGACTGCTTTCACCGCGTCTCGCAGTTCCGCGTCTGGAACGACGGCAACCCCAACAGCCAGGTGCGGATCGGCGACGTCTACCTGACCGGCGGCTGCGGCAACACCGACGCCTACTTCGGCACGCTTCCGCTCGGGTCGACCGACTGCCGTTTCGGCGCCAACGTGTACGTCAACTGGGGCGACCGCGACGACGGCAACCTCGCCGTCCCGGCGAACTTCACCGTCACGATCAATGGCACGGCGGCGACGCTCTCCGGGAACCTCGGAGATGCCGGCGGCCAGAGCCTCTACACGATCCCCGCCGGCACGCTCACGGCGATCCCGGCGCAACGACGTGACCGTCGCCGTCAGTTGGAGCGACCGCAACACCACGCACGAGTACCCGATCGGCTCGGGCAACAAGTGCAAGAGCAACGGGGGCGCCCCGTGCAACTACAGCGGCACCGAGCCGACACATCGCGCGTACGTCGGGACAGACAAGCTGAATGACGCGTCGTACACGGGCGCGCTGGGCTTCGTCCGGACGTCCCAGTCGGGCTTCGTCAGCGGCCTGCCGGGACCGCCGTTCACGAACGTCATGACAGGCGGCGCGACCGGTAACCCGGCCTCGCCCGTCCAGATCTACCCGACCGTCGGGACGGTCACGCCCCTCAAGACCGGCGTTCTGACCACGCTGCGCATCGACGACAGTCAGGGGACGGGCCTGCTCCGCTGCGACCCGGACTACTCGAACGGGCAGGCGTTCGACGGATTCCTGAACGGCTGCAAGCCCTGGTACCGGGCGAACACCTTCACGAACCCGGCGTGGTGGAACACCTCCACGCAGTCGTGCCCGAGCACCGGCCAGTGGTTCAACTACGGCACGAACCCGTCGCCGTTCTTCAAGAACTCGTCGATGAATCCCTGGCGGTGCGTGCCGACCATCCCGGGCGGCAAGACGGGGCAGGTCGGCGACTGGATGGCGGTCGCAACCGACAACTGCGGCAACATCCACAACAACTCGTGCGGGAACATCTCGTGCCTCGTGGACGGGAACTACGACGGGAAGCCGGGCAAGCCGAACGGGTGGCTGCAGAATGGCGGGGACAGCTCGGACCCCCGGGTCATCGACCTGTTCGTGGTGCCGTACCAGGCGCTCAAGAACGCACAGGGCTCGGGCGACCCGATCCCGATCCTCGGCTTCGCGTCCTTCTACGTCATGGACTGGGGCGGCGTGAACAAGGACGACGATCCGTGCCCCGACCGGACGTACGGCAACGTCACGATCCCCGAGCCCGCCAAGCGCTCGATCACCGGCGTGTACGTCGA
The DNA here is from genome assembly GCA_963748255.1 of uncultured Actinomycetes bacterium. Classification (GTDB taxonomy): domain Bacteria; phylum Actinomycetota; class Thermoleophilia; order Gaiellales; family Gaiellaceae; genus Gaiella. The sequence goes on from CAVVIL010000019.1 coordinate 180,241, forward strand.
GAAGGTCGAGTACGAGCCCGGGCCGGTCGATCCCACGGCGATCTGCGTCGAGGGTCAGCTGACGCCGTGCCGCGTCACGCTCGTCCGATGACCCACCTGTAAGGAGGGCCTCGTCACACGCCACGCCGGGAGCCGCGCACCACGCGCGGTTTCCGGCGTGCGCGGGGTTCCGCGTGCGTTGCGCGCCCGGGGTGGCGCTGCTCGTCGGGCTCCGCTGAGCGGAAGGGCGCCGCTCGCGCGACGCCCCGCTCCCCCTAGGCCCCCGCCGGCTCCGTCGCGGCCAGCTCGCGCTTGATCGCCGCGGCCCTGCGGTGGATCGTGGTCCGGCTGAGCTCGATCTCCGCGTGGCGGCGCTCACCAACCGCGAGCCACTGCCTCGCCATGTCCTCGTGCTCGAGCGCCGCCTGCTCGTGCGCCTCGGCCGGCCAGCCGATCCGTGTCGCCTGCTCCATCGGTCCCCCCTTCGAAGTCGGCGTGGACGCCACCGCGTCGCCCGTCCATCGCCCACCTACGCGCCGGAGGACGGGCTGCCGCCGAGAACCCACGCCATGCCGCACGCGGCCAGTGTCGAGACGGGCGCTAACGAGCGGCTAACGCTTCTCGGAAGCGCCGCTACGAGCGGTCGCGGAGTCGCCACGCCTCGCTCGTGAGCAGAATCTGGCGGACGGACTGGAGACCCGCCGGCGCGTGCTCGAGGGCCGCGAGGATCCGCCGCCGCTCCTCGGTCGTGAGCCCGACGATCTTCGCACGAAAGACCAGCGCGGACTCGAGCTTGTTCCCGAGCGAGCGGTCCAGGATGGCAGCCAGGTCGCGCACGACCCGATCGTCGACATCGACCCCGCCGAGCAGCACTTCCCCACCCTCCTTTGGTTCCCCCCGCCACCATAGCGCGCCCGCGCGAGATGTCACGCGAGCCGGATCGGCCGCGGCCCGGCGGTGCGCGAACCCGGGCGCGTCGCGCCTAGATCCTGCGGTACCGGGCTTCGCTGATCGAGTAGACGCCGAAGGCGACGAGACCCGCGGCGACGACGCCCAGGAGCCACGGGCCGTACTCGGCCTTGAGGATCTTGGTCAGCGCGCCGTCGAGACCGACCGCCTCGTTCGCGTCGTACTCGTACGCCGCCTTCAGGAGGAACCAGCCGACGAGCCCGAAGACGACCGCTCGCGCGACGTGGCCGATCGTCCCGATCCAGGTGATCCAGGTCTCCATGCCGCGCGACATCTTCTCCGTCTTGAGGTCGTCGAGGAACTTCTGGCGGACGCCCTTGACGAGCTGGTAGGCCGCGACGCCGAGGAGCACGACCCCCGCGACCCCGACGAGCAAGCGGCCGGCGGGCCAGTCGAAGACGCCGGCGGTCGTCTGGTCGGGCGTCGACGACGCCCCCTTCGTGGTCGAGCCGGAGAGGATCTTGATCGCCGCGATGGACAGGGCGCCGTAGACGAGCCCGCTCCCCAGGCCGCCGAGCCGGTCGAGCGTGCTGTCGGCCGCCTCCGGCCCATGACCGAGCGCGGCGCGGAACAAGCGCCAGATCGAGTAGCCGCCCAGCCCGATCGCGAGCACGACGAGGAGGAACCCGCCGAGCGGCTTGTCGGCGACCGTGCGCAGCGCGCCCTCCTGGTTCGTGAGCTTCCCCGCGTCGCTCACCGCGACCTGGAAGGCGAGGACGCCGATGATCGCGTAGATCAGCCCACGGGCGACGAAGCCGGCCCGCGAGAGCACCTCGAACGCCGTCGAGTAGACGAAGTCGCGGCCTGCGCCGCGAGCGGTCTGGACGGGTGTGGAGTCGGGCATGCGCGCCATCGCTCGGTCGGCATACCCGCTTTCCGGCCGAACGACTCCCCCGAGTCCGGCCGGAAAGCGGATCCTCGGTCAGCTGCCGCGCTGGCAGTGGCGCAGCGCGTTGAGGCAGCCGTCGACCAGGGACTGCAGCTCGTCCTGGCGCCACGCGTTGAGGAAGTCCGCATGGCCGGAGAGCTGGCCGCCGGAGGCGAGCGTCACGCCCGTTCCGCCCGCGACCGGGTAGCGGTAGATGAGCGAGATCTGCGGCAGCGCATGGGCGAACTTCGCCGGGCAGCGTCCGGCGACCGGGTAGGCGACGTGGCTCTGGTGCGTGGCGCTGTCGAGGTTCTTGCCGTCCCAGCAGCTCGGGAAGGTGACGTGGAGGCGAAGCGCGTTGCGTCGTGCGTCCGGACAGGCCGGGACGGTGCTCGTCGGCTTCACGCCGCCCCCCACGCCGCAGTTCCAGAACGCGACGCGGAGCGGCTGCGGGCTCGTCGCCTTCGCGTCGCCCGCGATCATGCGAAAGCCGGGCGGGAACGCCTCGACGTGACGCATCGTCTTCCGCCGGTAGTAGATCTGGGCGTGGTTCGGCATCACGGGTCGGCCGTCGGCGAGGAGCGTCGGCATCCAGTACGCCGCGGTGTCCCCGGGCCGGTGGCACGTCGAGGCGCCGCCGAGGAGCGTCTCGAGCGTCGACGACGCGCTCGTCGTCGCGTTCCCGACGAACGAGTGGTGGTGCGAGGCGCCCGGCTTGCCGGGGAAGACGATCGGGTCGTCCGCGGCGGCATGGCTGAACGTGCACGCGCTGACGAAGTTGACGCCCCGGAGCTTCGCGGTCGACACCGACTCCGCGCCCCGGCCGGCGAGCGCCGTGGAGACGAGCAGGACGGCGGCGAGTGGCAGGAGCGTGAGCGCGGCAAGCAGCCGGACGTTCATCGGAGCACCTCCGGGTCGTCGGACGCGCCCGATCGAATCACCGCTCTGTGAGGAATCCGTGTGCGCTGCGTAAGCCGAACCGCAGGCCTACCGCGCGGTCCAGCCGCCGTCGAACACGAGCGGTGCGCCCGTGAAGGCGCGGCCGCTCTCGCCCAGCAGGAACGCCACCGCGTCGGCGACCTCGGCGGGCTCGAGCAGGCGCTTGAGGGCCTGCGGCGCGAGCAGGATGTCCTCGATCACGCGCTCCTCCGAGATGCCGTGGACGCGCGCCTGGTCGGCGATCTGCCGCTCGACGAGGGGCGTGCGCACGTAGCCCGGACAGACGGCGCTGGCACGGATCCCCGCCTCGGCGCCCTCGAGGGCGAGCGTCTTCACCAGGCCGAGGACGCCGTGCTTGGCCGAGACGTACCCCGCCTTGAACGGGGACGCGACGAGCCCGTGCACCGAGGCGACGACCACGATGCGCCCGTTGCCGGTGGCGCGCAGCGCCGGCCACGCGTAGCGCGCCAGGAGGAAGGGGCTCGTGAGCAGGAGCGCGACGAGGGCGTCCCACCGGTCCTCGTCGAACTCCTCGACGGGCGCGACGTGCTGGAACCCGGCGTTCGGGATCAGGGCGTCGAGGCGTCCGAAGCGCTCGAGCGCCGCCGCGACCGCAGCCCTGTTGCCCTCGCGCGTCGTCAGGTCAGCGGCGAGCGGCGCCCCGGGACCGGTCGGATCGGGCTCGAGGTCGACCGCGAGGACGTCCCAGCCGTCGCCGACGAGGCGCTCCGCGACGGCGCGGCCGATGCCGCTCGCGGCGCCCGTGACGATCGCCGCCTCGCTCATCCGGGGGATCCTGTGACCGACCCGGCGAGATCAGCGTCGGCGGCGCGCATACTGGTCCGCATGCGCGGGTCGCTCGCCCTCGCTCCGCTCGCCGCCCTGGTCGGGCTCCTCTGGCTCGTTCCGACCGCCGCGAGCCATCCCCTCGGGTGTCGGTTCCCTGCCAGGCAGAGCCCGGTCGGCGACACGAGCCACGTGTACGCGATCCCCCACGGGTGCATTCGTCTGCACGTTCCCGCCGACGACACGCGGCTGCCGACCGTGGTCGTCCGGCGGCACGACGTCCGCGGTCGCGCGGTCGTGCGCCGCTTCCCGCTACCGGACACGAACCTCGACCGCGCGAACGGGAGCATCGGCGTGTGCGGCCACGACTCGTCGTACCTCTTCGTCGTCGCGTACCCGTTCGTGACGGTCGTCGCGCAGGAGCAGTACGCGTTCGACGACGGCCGCCGCGAGTGCGCGAGCGAGGTCGAGAGCTCACTGCTCTGGACCGGGTACCTCTCGCGACCCCCGTCGCTGCGCATGTCGTGGCACACGCACCGCCCCAACCGCTAGGGCCCGCCGCGGATGTAGATCACCTGGCCGCTGACGTACGCGGCGTCCTCCGAGCAGAGGAAGGCGATCACGCCGGCGACGTCCTCCGGCTGCCCGATCCGCCGGAGCGGCGTCTGCTCCGCGGCCGCCTCCTGGAACGCCTCGAAGTCCATGCCGATCCGCTCGGCCGTCTGCGCCGTCATGGCGGTCGCGATGAAGCCGGGGGCGACGCAGTTCGCGCGGATCCCGAAGCGGCCCAGCTCGATGGCGAGCGTCTTCGTCAGCCCCTGGATGCCGGCCTTCGCCGCGGCGTAGTTCGCCTGCCCGCGGTTGCCCAGCGCCGATGTCGACGAGATGAGGACCATCGCGCCGCTCCCCTGCTCGACCATGCGCGCCTGCGCCGCCTGGACCGCCAGGAACGAGCCCCGGAGGTGGGTCGCCATCACGGCGTCCCAGTCGTCGTCCGTGAGCTTGTGGAGCAGGTTGTCGCGGATGATCCCGGCACTCGTCACGAGGTAGTCGAGCCGTCCGCTCTCGGCGGCGAGCGCGACGGCCGCCTCGACGTCCGCGCGCGAGGTGACGTCGCAGCGGATCGCGCGGCCGCCGATCCGTTCCGCCGTCTCGGCGGCGGCCGCCTCGTCGAAGTCCGCGATGACGACGTGCGCGCCCTCGCTCGCGAACCGCTCGGCGGTCGCGGCGCCGATGCCGCGGGCGGCGCCGGTGAGGAGCGCGGTCTTGCCCTCGAAGCGCGTCATCGGATCATCCTCGAGACGAGCTCCGCGACGCAGACCGGCTTGTCGCCGCCCTCGCACTCGACCGTCGCGAGCGTCACGGCCTGCTCGCCGCCGGGAACCTCCTCGACCGACTGCACCGTGAAGGTCGCCCGGATCCGCGAGCCCGACGGGACGGGCGCGGGGAACCGCACCTTGTTGACGCCGTAGTTGATGCCCATGCGGTAGCCCGTGAGCTGCAGCGTCTCGCTCATCAACGGCACGAGGAGCGAGAGCGTCAGGAAGCCGTGGGCGATCGTCGTGCCGAACGGGCCGTCCGCGGCCCGCGCGGGATCGGTATGGATCCACTGCGGGTCGCCGGTGGCCTCGGCGAACTGGTCGATGCGCTCCTGGCCGACCTCGAACCAGTCGGTCGGCCCGAGCTCTTTCCCGATCAGGTCGGTGAGGGCGCTCATCGTCGTCGCTCGTCTCCTCGTCTACGGGGCGGTGGACGGGCCCCAGCGTACGACGCTCGCCGCCCACGTGTAGCCGGTACCGGCGGCGAGCAGGAGCACGAGATCGCCGTCTCGGACGTCACCCGACCGCACGGCCCGGTCGAGGGCGAGCAGCGGGTCGACGCCGCTCATGTGGCCCGTGTCGTCGAGGTAGGCGGCACGGTCGAGGGACAGGCCGAGCGCGTCGACGATCGCCTCGTGCATCGAGCGCTTCATGTGGATGCCGCAGAGGTACGACACGTCGGCGACCGTCGCTCCGCTCCGCGCGAGCGCGCCCTCGGCGGCGGCGACGAAGTTCGGCAGCGACACCTCGTCGAGGCCGCCCTTCATCTGCGCGGGGTCGGCGACGTCGAGGAAGTGACGGCGGGCGTCGACGCTCCGCGTGGGAGGCGGGCTCGACGCTGCCGCCCGCGGGCACCTTGACCTGGAGCGAGAAGGAGCCGTCGGTCAGCGTGTGCGAGCCGAGGAGGAGGTTGCGGTCGGCCCCGGTCGTCAGCAGCCCGGCGACCGCGCCGTCGCCGAAGTTGAACATGAACCGCGAGCGCTCGTTCCCGTAGTCGAGGAGGTACGACTCGCGGCACGCCGCGACGAGCAGGACGGTGCGGAGCTCGGGCTCGGCGGCGAGGAGCGCGCGCGCGAACCGCAGCGCGACCGGCGTCCCCATCGAGACCTGGTCGTACTCGAGCGCGAACGCGCTCGTGCAGCCGAGCCGGTGGGCGATCCACGGCGCCGCCTGCCAGACCGCGTAGTCCTTCCAGGTCGAGCCGTAGTAGAGGACGGCCCCGATCGAGGCCGGGTCGACGTCGTGCTCGGCGAGGAGCCGGCTCGCCGCCTCGACCGCGAGGTCGCTCACGTGCTCGTCCTCCGCGGCGACGTGCTTCCCGCGCAGGCCGAACTTCTCGACGATCACGTCCTCCGCGATCCCGCTCGCCTCGCCGACCTCGGCGGCGGTCATCCACCGCTCCGGCAGGTAGTGGGCCGTCGCGGCGACCCCGATGCCGGTCATCGACCGCCGTTCCGGGAGCCGATCGTGCGCGAGACGATGCGCCCGAGCTCGTCGAGGACGTCCGCCGGGAGCTCGTCGCGGCCCGCCCAGAGGATCCAGCGCATCCCGACGAGCTCGCCGATCCCCATCAGCGCCCACGCGAGCAGCTCGGGATCGGCCTCCTCGATCTCCCCCGCCTCCATCGCCTGGCGGAGGCCGACGACGTAGCCGCTCGTCAGGCGCTCGTAGTGGAGCTGGAGCGTCTCGGGGGAGACGAACTCCGCCTGGCGGATGATCCGGTAGAGCGCCGGGTGCTCGGCCGTGAAGCGGAAGAACGCGGCGAACCCGAGCCGCTCCATCTCCGCGCGGGTCGTCCCCTGCGACGCCCCCTCGGTCATCGCCTGCCGCACGCGGTGGTTCAGGTCGACGACGAGCTCGTCGAAGATGTCCTTCTTGCTCGCGAAGTAGAGGTAGAAGGTGCCCTGCCCGACGCCTGCGGCCTCCGTGAGCTTCACGATCGAGGCGTCGTGGTAGCCGAGCTCGGCGAACACGGTCTCGGCCGCCTCGAGCAGCCGTCGGCGCGTCCGCTCGCCGCGGCTCGAGAGCGGCTTGCCGTCGACGCCCGTCAGCGTCTCGCTCACGACGTCACCCCCGCCGCGGTCTCGCGAAGCGCGTCCTTCAGCACCTTCCCGAGCGGCGACCGCGGCAGCTCGTCGACGAGCGCGACCGTGCGCGGCACCTTGAACCGGGCGAGGCGCTCGCCGCAGTGCGCGCGCAGCTCGTCCCCGGTCGCCGACATCCCCTCCCGCAGGACGACGAAGGCCGCGCAGGCCTCGCCCCAGCGCTCGTCCGGAACTCCGACGACCGCCGCCTCGGCGACCGCGGGGTGGTCGTGGAGCACGCTCTCGATCTCGGCGGGGTAGACGTTCTCGCCGCCCGAGATCACGAGCTCCTTGAGCCGCCCGGCGATCCGGTAGAACCCCTCCGCGTCGCGCTCCGCGACGTCGCCGGTCGCGAGCCACCCGTCACGGAGCACCGCCGCGGTGGCGTCGGGGTCGCGCCAGTAGCCGGCGAAGACGTTCGGGCCGCGGACGAGCAGCTCACCCGTCGCCGGCCCGTCCAGCACCGCGCCGCTCTCCGGGTCTCGGAGCGCGACGTCGACGTGCGGGTACGGCTTCCCGGCGTAGCCCAGCTTGCGTCGCGCGTCCTCCGGGGACAGGCAGAGGACGTTCGGCGCGGCCTCCGTGAGCCCGTAGCCCTGGACGATGTCGACCCCGCGCTCGTGCCACGTCTCGAGCAGCGCCTCGGGCATCGGGGCGCCGCCCACGACCGCGAGGCGGAGACTCGTGAGGTCAGCGTCGGCGAAGCCCGGCTCCTGCGCGAGGAAGAGGTACGTCGCGGGCACTCCCATCATCGTCGTCACGCGCTGCTCGGCGATGAGCCGGAGGGCGCGCGCGGGCTCGAACGACGGCTCCAGCACGACCGTGGCCCCCTTCCACCAGGCGAGCAGCGGCTGCACGTTCCAGCCGCCTGCGTGGAACTGCGGGAGCACGCCGAGCACGACGTCGTCCTCGCGGACGCCGCCGACCCGGTCGAAGGAGAGATTCGTCCAGAAGCAGTTCGCGTGCGTCAGCAGCGCGCCCTTCGGCCGGCCGGTCGTGCCCGAGGTGTAGACGAGGAGGAGCGGGTCGTCGTCCTCGGCGACGTCGTCGACCTCGCCGTCGGCCTCGAGCGTCGGGTCGCCGATCCGCGCGACCTCGACCGCGACCCCGGCCGCGCGCGCCAGCTCCTCGTGCTCCGCCGCGGCGAGGAGGAGCGACGGCTCTGCGTCTTCGAGCTGGTAGGCGATCTCCGGCGCCGCGAGGCGCCACGAGACGGGCTGCAGGCACACGCCGAGCCTGGCGCAGGCGAAGAGCGTCGCGACGTGATCGGGCGACGTGCCGGTCAGGGTCGCCAGCCGGTCGCCGCGGCCCAGCCCACGCGCCTTCAGACCCGCGGCGAGCCGGCTCGCGCGCCGGTCGAGCTCCCCGTACGAGAGCTCGCCGCCGAGGAAGCGGATCGCGGCGCGGTCGGGCGTCGCGCGGGCGCGGTCGGCGAGCCAGCGCCCGATGGTGTGCTCGCGGCTCACGACGGCCGATCCTCCAGGAAACGGGTGACGGAGGCGACGAACGCGTCGGGCTCCTCCCAGAAGAAGAGATGCCCCGTTCCCTCGAAGCGCTCGAGGCGCGCGTCCGGGACGTGCTCGGCGAGGAGGCCGGCGTTGCGCGGGTCGACGACGCCGTCCTCGGTGCCCGTCAGGACGAGCGTCGCGGCGGCGATCTCGCCCATGCGGTCGTAGCGGTCGAACCCGACCCCCGCCGCCGCCTGTGCCGCCCAGGCGGCCTGCCCCTGCGCGGTCGCGAGCCGGTGCTCCATGATCCGGTCGACGAGCTCCGGCCGCTCCACGGGCGTCGGGGGTGCGAGCGCGTTCTCGACGAACCGCCGCAGGGCGACCGCCGGCTCGAGCGTCGCCGCCTCGGCCATCAACGCGAGCGTTCGCTCGGGCAGCGGAAACGCCTGCGGCCCGCCGGGCGTCGTGCACGCGAGCACGAGCCGGTCGACGCGGCCGGGGTGCGCGAGCGCGAGCTCCTGCGCCACCATGCCGCCGAGGCTCGTGCCGACGACGTGCGCCCGCTCGACTCCGGCCTCGTCCAGCACCGCGACGGCGTCCCCCGCCAGCTCGGCGACCGTGTACGGCCCCGCAGGCGCGTCGCTCTCCCCGATGCCGCGGTTGTCGAAGAGGAGCACGTCGAAGCGCTCGGCGAGCCCCGGCAGCACCGGCTCCCAGCCCCAGCGCGCGTAGCCGAGGCCGTGGACGAGCAGCAGCGGCTCGCCCGCGCCGTGCCGCTCCCAGGCGATCCGGACGCTCACGCTGCCGCCTTCTCGGGCAGCGGCTCCCGCTTCGCGCGGAGTCCCCGCAGCCGCGTCGGAAGGCTCGCGAGCCCGCCGGGGATGAAGAAGACGAGCGCGACGAAGAGCGCCCCCAGGAGGAAGAGCGGCTCGGAGAGCGGCACGCGCAGCACGTCGGGCAGGTCCTGCACCTCGCTCGACCCGGCGAGCGAGCCGAGCCGCTGGTCGAGCAGCGTGTAGAGGAAGCCGCCGAGCATCGCGCCGTACCGCGTGCCCGCGCCGCCGAGCACGACCATCACGAGGAGCGCCAGCGTGAAGTTCGCCGTCGTCACCTCGGGCGTGGCGCCGCCGATCAGGAGCAGCCAGACGACCCCGCCGAGCACGGCGAGGAACGACGCGAGGACGAACGCGATCAGCTTGAACGGGTACGGGTTGAGGCCGAGCACCTCGACGCGCGGCTCGTTCTCGCGCACGGCGCGCCAGACGTGGCCGGCCGAGGAGCCGACCGCGAGGCGGACGACGACGAACACGAGCACCGCGTAGCCCAGCGCGAGCCAGTAGAGGTTCTTCGTGTTGAGGACGCCGACGAACGCGTCGGGGATCTCGTCGAAGTTCAGCCCGATCCCCTCCTCGCCCCCGGTCCACCCGTACGGGTTCTTCTGCACGAGGACGGTGCCGGCCTGCGCGAACGCGAGCGTCACCATCGCGAAGGCGATCCCGCCGACGCGCAGGCTCACCGCACCGAGCACGAGGGGCACGGCGATCCCGACCGCGACGAGCAGGCCGAGCGTCGGCCAGAGCCCCCACTCCCAGCGCGTCAGCGCGATCGCCGTCACGTAGACGCCGAGCGCGACGTAGAGCGCGTGCCCGAACGAGAGGAGGCCGGTGAACCCGAAGAGCAGGTCGTACGTGAGCGCGACACCGGCGAAGAGGAGGCAGAGGGCGAGCAGTTGGAGCGTGCCGGGGTTGTCGAGCGGGCCGTTGAGGACGACGGGGATGTCGATCGACAGCTTCGGGACGAGCGCGAGCAGCACGACGACCGCCAGCGGGGATCCCGATCTGGAGCGCGCGTCTCAATGCGCCACCTTCGGGGCGAGGCCGCCCGGCCGCACGAGGAGCACGGCGGCGAGCAGCAGGACGACGGCGAGGTCGCCCGTGCCGGCCGAGGCCCAGTAGTTCGCGTACTGCTGGATGAGCCCGACGGCGACCGCGGCGACCGCCGTGCCGCCGATCGAGCCGAAGCCGCCGATCACGACGACGATGAAGGCGAAGATCAGGAGCGACGTCCCGCGGGCGGGGTCGATGCTGCTGAAGTAGACGCCCGAGAGGACGCCCGCCAGCGCCGCGAGCGCCCCGCCGAGGGCGAAGACGATCGTGAACGCCCGCCGCACGTCGATCCCGAGCGCCGTCACCATTCCCCGGTTCTCGACGCCCGCGCGGATCACGAGCCCGAAGCGCGTGTAGCGCAGGAACGCCACGAGCCCGACGAGCACCGCCGCGGCGATCCCGATCTCGACGAACCGGTCGTTCGGGACGTTCGCGCCGAGGATCGTCGTCGTGTCGAACATCCAGTCGGGGAGCAGGATCGGCTTCGGGTCGTGACCCCAGATGCCCTGGACGAGCGCCCCGATCGCGAGCGCGAGACCGACGGTGACGAGCACCTGCTCGATCGGGCGCCGGTAGAGCGGACGGATGAACACGAGCTCGATCAGGGCGGCCACGATCGCGCCGGCCACGATCCCGAGCGCGCCGCCGACGAGCAGCCGCGTCCCGTACCCGCCGCCGATCTGCTCGCCGAACCACCACGCCGCGTAGGCGCCGACCGTGATCAGCGCGCCGTGGGCGAAGTTGAGGACGCCCATGAGGCCGTAGATGAGCGAGAGGCCCGAGGCGACGAGGAAGTACATCGCCCCGAGACCGAGGCCCGTGATCGTGAGCAGGACGAAGGTGCTCAATGCGCACCTCCGTGGACGCCGAGCAGGCGGCGTACGTGGTCGGGGTCGGCGAGGAGCTCCGCCGCCGGGCCGGCGTGGACGACCTGCCCCGCGTCGAGCACGACGACGTCGCGGGCGAGGCGCTGGACGACGGGGAGGTTCTGCTCGACGAGCAGCACGGTCGTCAGCTCGGCGGCGCGCCCGAGCGCCGCGGCGACCTCGGTCACGAGCAGCGGAGCGAGGCCCTTCGTGGGCTCGTCGACCAGCAGCACCTGGTTCTCGTTGAGGAGCGCCCGCGCGATCGCGACCATCTGCTGCTGGCCACCGGACAGCGTCCCTGCGCGCTGCGCGGCGCGCTGGCGCAGCTCCGGGAAGAGGTCGTAGACGAGCTCGTAGCGCGGGTCGGCGTCCCGCTCGGCGAGCCGGAGGTTCTCCTCGACAGTGAGCCCGGCGAAGACGTCGCGGTCCTCCGGGACGTACCCGACGCCGCGGCGCACGACGGTGTGGGTCGGGAGGCGCGTCACGTCGGCCCCGCCGAGCGAGACCTCGCCGCGCGAGCGCGGCACGAGCCCCATCAGCGCCCGCAGCGTCGTCGTCTTGCCCACCCCGTTCCGGCCGAGGAGCGCGGTGACGCCGCCCGTCGGGACGTCGAACGAGATCCCCTGCAGGACGTGGGACTGGCCGAGATGGACGTGCAGGTCGCGGACCGCGAGCGCCGTCGTCACAACGGCTCCCCGAGGTACGCGGACTGGACGGTCGGGTCGGCCATGACAGCCTCCGGCGTGTCGAAGGCGAGCAGCGAGCCGTGGTGCATGACGGCGATCCGCTGGGCGAGGCCCACCACCACCTCCATGCGGTGCTCGACGAGCAGCACGGTGCGGCCGTCGGCGTGCACCGACCGGATCAGCTCGACGAGCCCGTCCACGTCCTCGACCGACACGCCTGCCATCGGCTCGTCGAGCAGGATCACGCGCGGGTCGCCCGCGAGGAGCATCGCCACCTCGAGCTTCCGCTTGTCGCCGTGCGAGAGCATCCCCGCCGGCCACGCCGACCGGTCCGAGAGCCCGACCTGCGCGAGCGCGTCGACCGCCCGCTCCCGCGCCGGGCCGTAGCGCGCGGCGCGGCGCACGAGGCTGAAGGCTCCGCCGAGCTTCGCCTCGGCGGCAAGGCGGACGTTCTCCTCGACGGGGAGCAGCGGGAAGACGCTCGAGACCTGGAACGAGCGCCCGAGCCCGGCCTGCGTCCGCCGGTGCGGCGGCGCGTGCGTGACGTCCTCGCCGGCGAGCTCGATCCGTCCCGCGGTCGGCGCGACGACGCCCGAGAGGAGGTTGAAGAGCGTCGTCTTCCCCGCCCCGTTCGGGCCGATGATCCCGACGAGCTCGCCCTCCCCGACCTCGAGCGAGACATCGGCGACGATCCGTGCGCCGCCGATGTCGAGCCCGAGGTCGTGGGTGGCGAGGATCGGTGCCTCCATGGCCACGATCCCGTCCTGGAGGTCGTCTGCTAGCTGCGCTCCGGGGGTGCCGTGTAGCGGGCGCGCAGCCGCTTGGTGACCGCGGTCGAGTACTTGCCGTTGGCCTCGACCAGCTTCACCTGGAACATCGGCTGGAGCATCGCGTGGTCCGAGGCACGGATCGTCTGCTGGCCCTTCGGGCCTGTGAAGCTCCAGCCCTCGAGCGCCGAGATCATCCGCGCGACGTCGGTCGGCGAGCCCTTCGAGAGGGCCTGCACGATCATCTGGCCCGCGACGAAGCCGTCCGGCGTGAACAGATCGGGCAGCTGCCCGCGCTTCCGCATCGACGAGACGAGCCAGTCGTTGACGCGGTTCTTCGGTGCGTTCGAGACGTAGTGCGAGAGGAACGAGATCTTGCTCGCGACCGGCCCGAACGTCGGGTACGAGGCCCGCTGGTCGAGCCCGGTGACGACCTTGTCGACGCTCGAGAAGACGCCCTGCTGGTCGAGGGCGCGCCACATCGCGGGCGCCGTGGCGCCCGCCCATGCGATGAACAGGAGGTCGGTGCGCTGCTGCTTGATCTGCTGGGCGAACGGGGTGAAGTCCTGGGCGGAGAGCGGCACCAGGATGCGGTTCACCTTCTGGCCGCCGAGGTTCCCCATCACCTGCTGGACGGCGAGGAAGTTGCCGAGCCCGAACGCCGAGTCCTGTGCGAAGACCGTGACGTTCTTGCCGCCGCCGCCGCCGAGGTACGAGCTCGCGGCGAGCACGTCCTGGTAGCTCTGCCTGCCTGCGCGGAACGTGTACTTGTTGATCCCGGTGACCGCGTCAGTCGCGGCCGGGCCCGAGATGTAGAGCACCTTGTTCTGGTCGGCGAGCGGCGCGAGCTGGAGCGCGATCCCGGACGACGCCGTGCCGGTGATCACCTTGTACCCCTTGCCGATCAGGTCCTTCGCGCCGGCGACCGCCTTGACGGGATCGCCACCGTCGTCGACGAGCGTCAGCTCGAGCTTCCGGCCGTTGACGGCGTTCGTGCCCTTCGTGGCATACGCGATGCCGTACCGGAGGCCCTGGACGAACTGTGCGCCGTACGAGGCGAGAAGCCCCGTCCGCGAGTAGACGACGCCGACCTGGATCGGCGCGGTCGCGCTCGGCGCTGCGTCCGCGACCCGCGCGGTCGCTCCGACGCCTGCGAGCGTCGCGACCCCTGCGACGAGCGCTGCGAGCTTGTACCACCGCTTCATGCTGTCCTCCATTGGACGAGTTCGAGTCAACCTGAGACCCGATTCAGGTGTCTTATAGACGTCGGCTCGGATGCGGTCAAGGCATCCCCTCGGACCGACTCGAATCAAGACGTCGTCCGGGTGGCGGAAGTTGGCGTGCCCTGCCTCCGGTGCAGACGGCGGTCTCGAGCGCTGGCTCCGCCGGTACTACCGGAGCGCTCGATGTTCGGGGTCTGAGGGGTCAGCCGCCGAGGTCTGCGACGAGCGGCGCGGTGTCGAGCGGGTCGAAGCCGATCCGGGCGGCGACCTCCTCGGTCGTCGGGCGGGTTCCCTCGCGAAAGAGGCCGCGGAGGAGCGCGCCGGTCTCCGCATTCCGCCACCAGTCGTGGCCGACCTCCCGCCGGAGGTACGAGCGCACCTGGGCGGCACGGATCCAGGCGCGGAGGTAGTCCGCGGAGTAGAAGCCTGCGTCCATGTCGGCGAGGTGGTTCGCGGCCGGGTACCGGACGCCCGTCGCGGCGGTGAGCCGCTCCTCGTAGCCGTCCGCTGTCGGGCCTGTCGTCGGAAAGCGCGACCAGAAGTCGAGCTCGAAGCCGAGCTTCGCCGAGTAGCGGCGGAAGAGCAGCGTGTTCGAGAAGCGCGCCGCACGGGCGTTCTCCTCGGCCTCGCCGTCGGTCAGCTCGAAGTGCTCCGCGTGCCAGCCCGCCTCGCCCGAGATCGAGTCGAGCAGGAAGGAGTAGATCTCCGTGAGCGCGTGATCGCGTGAGAGCCGCCGGAACGCGAGCGGCAGCGCGGGGTCGCAGCCGGCGTAGTGGAGCGCGTGCCCCGCCTCGTGGAGGAAGGCCTCGTAGTCGTGGAGCCCGCCCTGCGCGCGGGTGATCAGGTGCACGAGCCGAGGCGGGTCGGACGGGATGACGCACGCCCGCGGCGACTTCTGCGGCCGGTCGTCGAGGTCGGTGCGGATCCCCGGCTCGGCCGCGAGGTCGAAGCCGAGACGCGCGAGCGTCGCGACGCAGACCGGGACGCTCGCCTCCTTCGTGTAGGTCGACTCCAGCGGGGAGAGCCGGCGGATCCACGCGGCGTGCGCCGAGGGCGGCACGTCGTCGCGCTCCGGCCCGAGGAGCCGGTCGAACCAGTGCTCGCGCGCGGGTGTGAACGCGGGGGTGCTCTCGACGCGGGCGGTGTCGACCGCGTCGAGGATGGGCCGGAGCAGCACGCCGCCCTTCTCGTCCTCGCTGCGCGCGACGGGGTCGGCGATCCCGGAGACGTCGCCCTCGAGCGCGTTCCGCGCGGTGAGCAGCGAGCGACGGTCGTCGTCGAACGTGGTCGAGACGGCGAGCACCGCCTCGCCGAGCGCGCTGCGCCGCGCGTAGTCGGGCTCCACCGCGAGGCGGGCCTGAGCCGAGCGGAGCGGCAGCTCGTCGCCGTCCCAGGGAACGCGCGCGCCGAGGAGGGCGTTCTCGAGCGCGTCCTCGTCCTCCGCCAGCTCGCGGGTGACGATCCCGTCCTGGCACGTCAGGCGGAGGCGCGCGACCGCTTCGCGCTGGGCATCGTCCGCGGCCGCCTCGGCCGCGCGGAGCGCGTCGAGCTGCTCATGCGTGAAGAGGTCGGCGTACCGGGCGACGATCGCCGCCTGCTCGGACGTCTCCTTCTCCCCCACGCGCACCGCGCGCGCCTCCTCGGCGCGTTCGATGCCGAACGCGTCGAGCCGCGCCTCGTACTCCGATCACCGTCCGGGGCGTCACGATGCGGCGACCTCGACGCCGCGCCGCAGGCGCTCGAGCGTCGCCTCGCGGCCGAGCAGCTCGAGCGACTCGTAGAGGCCGGGCGAGACGCGCGAGCCCGTGACCGCCACGCGGATCGGCGCGTAGACCGTCCGCGGCTTCTCGCCGAGCTCCTCGCAGAGCTCCTTCAGCCGCGTCTCGATCGCCTCGGTCGACCACGGCTCGACGTCGCCGAGGGCCGCCGCCGCCGCGTCGAGCGTCCTCCCGTCGAGCTCGGCGGGGTCGGGCTCGACGTCGCCGAAGAGGAACCCGGCGAACGCGGGGAACTCCGCGAGCCGCGCGATCTTCTCCTGGACGAGGGGCGCGGCGGCGTGGACGCGCTCGGCCGGCCAGTCCAGCCCGTGCTCGCCGACCCAGAGGACGAGGCGGTCGGCGTACTCGCGCGGCTCGAGTGCGCGAAGGTACACGCCGTTCAGCCAGTCGAGCTTGGCGTAGTCGAACGTCCCGGGGCTCGGGCTGACGTCCTCGAGTCGGAAGCGCGCCACGATCTCGTCGCGGGAGATCACCGTCGTCTCGCCGTCGGGCGCCCAGCCGATGAGCGCGAGGAAGTTGACGAGCGCCTCGGAGATGTAGCCGGCCTCGCGGAACTCACCGATCCCCACCGCGCCGTGGCGCTTCGAGAGCTTCTTGCCGTCCGGGCCGAGCAGGCTGCCGAGGTGCGCATAGGCCGGCGGCTCGTGCCCCAGGGCCTGCAGCACCTGGATCTGCTTGGGCGTGTTCGAGATGTGGTCGTCGCCGCGGATCACGTGCGTGATCGCGTCGTCCATGTCCTCGACCGGCGAGGCGAAGTTGTAGGTCGGACGGCCGTCGGCCCGGACGATGACGAGGTCCTCGAGCTCGGCGTTCGGAACCTCGATGCGACCGCGCACGACGTCGTCCCAGCCCGTCACGCCCTCGTCGGGCATCCGAAAGCGGATCGCGCCCTCGTCCTCGTACGCCCGTCCCTCCGCCAGGAGCTCGCGGGCCAGCGTGCGGCAGCGGTCCATCGCGTCGAGCTGGAACGTCACCGGCCCGTCCCAGTCGATCCCGAGCCACGTGAGCGAGCGCTGGATCTGCTCGACCGACTCGGCGACCTCGCGGCTCGTGTCGGTGTTCTCGATCCGGAGGAGGCACTCACCCTCCCGCCCGCGGGCGAAGAGCCAGTTGAAGAGGAACGTGTGGACGCCCCCGATGTGGAGGAGCCCCGTCGGAGACGGCGCCATGCGGACGCGGACGCTCACGGCGCCCCGATGGTAGTCACGCCGGGCTCGGGCTCGACACCGGCGGCCGGGCGCGGATCGCCCAGACGGACGGCAGTGCCAGGATCGCCGCCCACGACGCCCACATCACGGCCACGGCGATCCAGAGCGTCTCGGTGATCCCGATCGCGTCGGCGAGCGGGCCCGCGAGCGCGAAGCCGAGCGGCATCAGGACGAACGACCCGAGCGTGTCGTACGACGCGACCCGCGACTGGGCGCGCTCCGGCACCTGTTGCTGGAACACGGTGAACCAGAGCGTCAGGTGGATCGAGAGCCCGACGCCGGCGAGGAACGCGGCGGCGGCGATCACCCAGGTCGGCGCCTCGAGCGCCAGGGCGAGCGTCTGGAACGAGAGCGGCACGGCGGCGATCACGCACGCGGCGAGCGGCCGCCGCGGCCTCACGCGCATCGCGACCGCGCTCCCCACCACCGCGCCGATCCCGCCCACCGTGAGGATCACGGCCCAGGGCCCGGCACCCCCGAGACGCTCGTCGGCGACGAGCGGGCCGAGCACGGGCCATCCGGCGGCCATCAGGTTCCCGATCCCGAAGAGCACGACCGACGCCCAGAGCCACGTGCGCGACGTGAACTCGCGCCAGCCCTCCCGGAGCTCCGTGAGGAACCCGGGCGGCGCCGACGCGTCCGCACGGGGCCTGACGCGGATGCGCCGGAGGAGCTCCGCGCACACGAGGAAGCTCACCGCGTCGAGGGCGAGCGCGACGCCGGGGCTGCCCGCGACGACGATCGCGCCGCCGATCGCCGGGCCGAGCACCGCGACGACGTTCCGGGTCAGCCCCTGCAGCGCGTTCGCCTGTTGGAGCTTGTCGGGGCTGACCGTCTGCGGGACAAGGCCGATCTCGGCGGGGAGCACGAGGCCCAGGCCGAGCCCGTAGACCGCCTGGAGGACGACGATCGCCTCGATGCCGCCGACGCCGGCGAGGACGCAGAAGGCGGTCCCGGCCTGCGCGGCTCCCTGGACGAGCGAGGCCCCGACCAGCACGAGGTTGCGCGGCAGCCGGTCGGAGACGACGCCGCCGGCGACGACGACGAGGGCCTGCACGCCCTGCCGGAAGGCGAAGACGATCCCGAGGGCCGTCGCGGAGGCGACGTCGAGCACGGCGAACGCGAGCGCGATCCCCGCGAGACGGTCGCCGACCGTCGTGATCATCGTCCCGGCGAAGAGCAGCCGGAAGTCGCGCTCGCGCAGAGCGCCGAGGCGCTCGGCGAGCGGCATCCCCACGACCCAGCACCCTACGTACGCGACGGCGTACGCTCCGCGCGTGCTCTTCGGCGCGCACGTCTCGGCGGCCGGCGGGATCTCGACGGCCGTCGACCGGGCCGCGGAGCTCCGCTGCGACGCGGTGCAGGTGTTCACGCAGAGCCCGCGCATGTGGAAGCCGACCGCGCACGCGGACGAGGAGCTCGCCCGGTTCCGCGAGCGACGGCGCGAGACGCGGATCCGCTACGTCGTGTGCCACGCGCTCTACCTCGTGAACCTCGCGACGACCGACCGCGAGATGCACGCGAAGTCGATGACGGCGATGCGGGCGTCGCTCGAGACCGCCGCCGCGATCGAGGCCGACGGCGTCGTCTTCCACCTCGGCTCGCACCTCGGCGCCGGCCTGGCAAAGGGCCTCGCGCGGGCCGTTCCCGCCCTCCGGGAGCTCCTCGAGCTCACCGACGACCGGCTCTGGCTCCTGCTCGAGAACTCCGCCGGCGCGGGCGGGACGATCGGGCGCTCGACGGACGAGCTCGCCGACGTGCTCGACCGGCTCGACGGCCATCCCCGGCTCGGGATCTGCCTCGACTCGTGTCACTGGTGGGTCTCGGGCGTCGATGTGACCGACCCCGACGCCCTCGACGTCGCGATGGCGCGCCTCGACGAGACGATCGGCCTCGACCGCCTCCGGTGCCTCCACGTGAACGACGCGGACGCGGAGCTCGGGTCGAACCGCGACCGGCACGCGTCGCTCGAGGTCGGGGCCATGGGCGCGGGCCTGGGGACCTTCCTCGCCCATCCCGCCGTGCAGGACCTCCCCGCGATCCTCGAGACCGCAGGCCCCGACGGCACCTACGTCGGTGAGCTGCAGCTGCTCAGGAAGCTCCGCAGCAACGGCCGCCGCCGGCGCCCAGCACGCTGGCGCTGAACGTCTCTTCGCGAAGCGGGAATCCGCCGAGCGGATTCCCGCCGCTGATCCCCGCCCTACGGGCGGGGCAGACCCCTGAAGGCGCCCGCTTCGCGGTCGCACTGCCTCGTCTAGCCCACGCGACGCGACGTTCGAGCCACGTGAGTCGGAGTCGGCGGAGTCCCTTCGCGAGTGCTCTACAGCTCTGCGAAGACCCGGAAGCTGGGGCGCTCGAGCGGGAGCTCGAAGAACTCGGGGTTCCGGCAGCCGACCTCGTCCTCGCGGTGCTCGTAGCAGGCCGAGATGCCCGAGCGGCACATCGGCAGCGGCGTCCGCCGGGCCTTCACCGCGCCGAAGCCCTCCCTCCGGGCCTCGAGCTCGCCGAGGAGGTCGAGGTCGATCTCGACGTCGAAGACCTTCTGCAGGCAGCCCATGTAGGTGTGCCCCCACGCCTCGTACGCGTAGACGAACGGGCAGCTCCGGGCGATGCAGGCGCCGGGGTACACGACGCGGTCGCAGTGCACCTCGCAGCGCCGGCATTCCACCTCGTCCTGCGGCCGCAGCGGGATCCGCGCGGTCTCGGTCGCGGCGGGTGCGAGGTCGGGCATGGGTGGATGGTCGCAACCGCGAGGTAGCGTGCGCAAGACTTGACGTGCCGTCCGGGAACGGGTAGTCGGGCGCGCGACGGTTGACCGTCCTGAAGGGAGCGCATGCGCCGGTAGGGTGCGTCCTCCGTGGTCCGCCGCATTCTCTTCGCCCTCCTTGCGCTCGGACCGCTCACGATCGCGCTCCACTACCTCACGGACATCGGTGAGACCGCGGAGTTCGTCCTCGCGGCGGCGTCCCTGATCCCGCTCGCCTGGCTGATCGGCGAGGCGACCGAGCACGCCGCGGAGCACACCGGCCCGGGGATCGGCGGCTTCCTCAACGCGACGTTCGGCAACGCCCCCGAGCTGATCATCGCGCTGCTCGCCGTCAACCAGGGGCTGACCGAGGTCGTGCGCGGCTCCCTGACCGGGTCGGTCGTGGGGAACCTGCTGCTCGTCCTCGGCTTCTCGCTGCTCGCAGGCCCGCGCGGCGGCCTCGACCGGTGGTCGAGCATCCTCTCCTTCGCGCTCATCGGCGTCGCGATCGTGCTCTTCCTCATCCCGTCGGTCCCCTCCTGGAGCGGCGATCCCGACCGGGACCTGATCGTCTACCTCTCGATCCCGATCTCGATCGCCCTGCTGATCGTCTACGTCGTCGCCACGGTGATCTCGCTGCGACGCCACGGGCAGATGCATATCGCGAGCGACGAGGCGATCACGGGCTGGAGCTTCAAGACGGCGCTGCTCGTCCTGGGCGTCGCGACGGTCGTCACGGCGCTCGTCGCCGAGATCCTCGTCGGCTCCCTCGAGGTCTTCGCCGAGAAGATCGGCGTCTCCGAGTTCTTCGTCGCGGCCGTGATCGTCGCGATCGTCGGCAACGCCGCCGAGCACGGCGGCGCCGTCGTGGTCGCCGCCCGCGGGAAGATCACGCTCGCGGCCGAGATCGCGCTCGCCTCGGCCGCGCAGGTCGCGGTGTTCCTCATCCCCGCGGTCTGTCTGATCGCCCTCCTCATCGACCCGCTCGCCCTCGGCTTCCGGGTCGTCGAGATCCTCGCGCTCACCGTCGGCCTCCTCGTCACGTCGATCGCCCTCTGGGGCGGGCAGGCGTCGAAGGGGCGCGGCGCGATCCTGGTCGTGACGTACGTCGCCGTGGCGGTGGCGTTCCTCGTCGCCGGCGACCGCGAGGACCACGCGGACACGACGGCCGGCACGACCTACGCGCTCTCCGCGTCGGCCGACGCCTAGCGGATCACGTCGGCGAACGCCGCGGGGCTGCGCGTCAGCGGGTACGTCGCGAGGTAGAGCCTGACCGGCTCGCCCGCCTGGTCGCGGACGACGCGGAGCTGCTCGCCGAGCTCGCGGCCCTCGACGACCCGCCAGCGGTCCTCGGCCTCCGGCGTCAGCCACGAGACGTTGCGCCCCGGCGGGCCGGCCGGCAGCTCGATCTCGAGGCGCCCGCCCTTCCAGCGCACGACGAGCTCGGAGCCCTCCGACCACCACGGGCCGAGGAGCGCCGCGACGTCGGGCGGAGCGCCGCCGTCGGGCCGCCACGGCGCCGGGGTGCGGACGAGCGTCTCCAGCGCCGCCTCCGCGAGGTCGAGTGCGAGCGTGTCGGGTGCGAAGCCTGCGCTCGTGTTCGCCAGCACGGCGGCGCCGGTCCGCTCCCGGCGGTCGACGAGCAGCATCGCCAGGAACCCCGGCATCGCGCCTCCGTGTCCCGCATACACCCGGTTGCCGCGCCGGTAGAGGCCGAGCCCGAGGCCCCACCCGACCTCCCACGAGACGTGGTCGACCATCGTCCGCACGCGGGCCATCTCGTCGAGCGAGGCGCGGGCGAGCACGTCGTCGCGCCCGGTCGCGAGGAAGTCGCCCCACCGGGCGAGGTCGTCGACGGTCGACCACAGCCAGCCCATCGCCGCCGTCGGCCCTTCGACCGGGAGGTCGGGCTCGACCGTGACACCGTCGCTGAACGGATTGACGTAGTACCCGGTCGCCCGCGGCCCCGCCGGGACGAAGCCGGTCGCGTCGAGATCGAGCGGCGCGAGCACGCTCTCGCGCAGCCCCTGCTCGTAGCCCTGCGCGCCGTGCCGCGCGACGACCTCGCCGAGCAGCCCGAACGCGAGGTTCGAGTAGTGCCACGCCTGCCGCGGCTCGAGCACCCGCTCGGCGTCCTCGAGCCCGGCGAGCAGCTCCTCCCGGGTCGGGGGCTCGAGCGACTCCCAGACGTCGCCCGCCGGCTCACGCTGGAGCCCGGTCAGGTGGGAGAGCGCGTCCGCGACGGTGGGGCCGACCGGCACCTCCGGGACGTGGGCGCGCAGCGGATCGTCGAGCGCGAGCTTCCCGGCGTCGCGGAGCTGGAGGATGCGGACGGCCGTGAAGGTCTTCGTGATCGAGCCGATGCGGTACGCGTGCGCGTGCGTCGCCGGCTCGTCGCGCTCCACGTCCGCCGAGCCGACGGCGCCCCGCCAGAGGACCTCGCCGTCGCGAAAGACGGCAGCGACCACCGAGGGGGTCCGCTGCTCGGCCTGGGCCGTGGCGACGAGCCGGTCGAGGCGCTCGCCGAGCGCGTCAGGCAGCGGCACGGATCCCGAGGGCGTGCGGCGCAAGCTCGATCGCGCGCTCGATGTCGGCGTCGTCGAGGTCGAGGTGCGTCACCGCGCGGACCACGGTCGGGTGGATCGTGGACGAGAGCCCCACGCCGCCCTCACGGAGCCGCGCGAGCGCCTCGTCGCGCGTCAGGCCCAGCGCGTCGACGCGCACCTGGACGAAGTTCGTCTCGACCTGCGCGACGTCGACGGGCAGGCCCGCCGCGTGCCAGCCCTCCGCGAGCCGGCGTGCGCGCCGGTGATCGTCGGCCAGCCGGTCGACGTGGTGCTCGAGCGCGTAGACCCCCGCAGCCGCGACGATGCCCGCCTGCCGCATCGCGCCGCCGAAGAGGTGCTTCTCGCGCCACGCGCGCTCGATCGTCTCGTGCGACCCCGCGAGCAGGGCGCCGAGCGGGCATCCGAGGCCCTTCGAGAGGCAGAGCGTGACAGTGTCGAAGACGCCGCCGAGCCGCGCTGCGGGCACACCGGTCGCGACGGCCGCGTTCAGGAGCCGCGCTCCGTCGAGATGCGTCGCGAGCCCTCGCTCGCGCGCGGCGGCCGTCAGCGCCTCGAGCTCGGCGAGCGGCCAGCAGCGGCCGCCGGACGAGTTGTGCGTGTTCTCCAGCGCGAGCACCGCGGCGCGCTGATCGGCGCCCTTCGTGCTCGGCTCCGTCACCGCCTCCAGCTCCGCGACGCCGAAGCGGCCGTCCACGCCCGGGATCGCCTCGATCATGAGGCCCGCGTGCGCCGCCGCGCCGCCGTACTCGTAGATGACGACGTGCGCCTGCTTCTCCGCGACCAGCACGTCTCCCGGCCGCGAGTGGAGCTTCAGCGCGATCTGGTTCGCCATCGTCGCGGTCGGCACGAACAGCGCCGCCTCCTGCCCGAGGAGGGCCGCGGCGCGCTCCTGGAGGAGGTTCACGGTCGGGTCCTCACGCCGCTGCTCGTCGCCGACGTCCGCGGCGGCGATCGCCGCACGCATCCCATCCGTCGGTCGCGTGGCGGTGTCCGAACGAAGGTCGATCACGGGCGCCACCCTACCGCGCGCCCGTGTCACGGTCAGCCGCGCCCGAGCGCCCCCGCCTGCTCCTGCACGGCACTGCCGTCGCCGTGGATCCCCACCTCGAACTCGTAGGTGCTGAGCACCTCGACATCGACGGCTCCGGCCGCCTCGATGCGCGCGCGGGAGGCAGCCACACGGCTCCGCTCCATGGCGTCCTGCGACTCCCAGATGGTCATCGAGAGCGCACGGTCCCCGCCGCACTCGACGAGGAAGTAGGCGTCGACGAGCCCGTCGAGCGCTTTGATGTTCTCGATCGCGGGCGCGAAGGCGTCGACCGCTTCGCTCGCGCGGTCCGCCTCGAGCTCGTAGGTCGTGACACGAGCGAACAATCCGACCTCCTCTGACGGCATGTCGTCGAGTGAGTCCTATCTTTGTGTGGTGGATCTGAAACGTCTGGAGCAGCACCTGGCCGAGACCGGGCAGCCGGCGTACCGCGCCGGGCAGGTCTGGGAGTGGACGGCGCGCGGTGCCGAGGGCTACGACGCGATGACGAACCTGCCGCTCGCGCTCCGGCGCTCGCTCGCCGCGGAGGTGCCGTTCTCGACGCTCACGTCCGAGACCGAGCAGACGTCGACGGACGGCACCGTGAAGACGCTCTTCCGCACCGCGGACGGCCACCCGGTCGAGGCGGTGCTGATGCGGTACCGCGACGGACGGCGGTCGGTCTGCGTCTCGTCCCAGTCGGGCTGCCCGCTCACGTGCACGTTCTGCGCGACCGGCTCGATGGCGTTCGGTCGCAATCTCACGGCGTCCGAGATCCTCGACCAGGTGCTGCACTACCGGCGCGTCGAGCCGGTCAACCATCTGGTCTTCATGGGGATGGGCGAGCCGCTGATGAACGTCGACGCCGTGCTCGAGGCCGCACGGCGGCTGCCCGACGTCGGGATCACGCACCGGCGGACGACGGTCTCGACCGTCGGCTGGGTGCCGGGGCTGACGCGGTTCGCGGACGACGTGCTGGAGCCGATCCGGCTGGCGCTCTCGCTCCATGCCGCCGACCCGGCGCTGCGGAGCGAGCTGATGCCGGTCAACGAGCGCTATCCCCTCGCGGACGTGCTCGCGCTCTGCCGCCGCCACGTCGAACGGACGAACCGGCGGGTGTTCGTCGAGTACGTGATGCTCGCGGGGGTGAACGACGCTCCGTCGCAGGCGCGCGAGCTCGCGTCGCTGCTCGGGCCGCACGCGTTCAAGGTGAACCTCATCCCGTACAACCCGACGGGCCGCTTCGACGGCTCGTCGCGCGACGCGATCGCCCGCTTCAAGGCGGAGCTCGACCGGGGCCGCGTGCCCGCCACCGTGCGACTCACCCGCGGACGCGACATCGCCGCCGCGTGCGGGCAGCTCGCCACGACGCCGCGCGGGGCGCGACCCGGGTCCGTCAGAGCTTCGTGACGTCGTCGCCGACGCGGACGGTGCCGGCCTCGACGACGCGCGTGTTGATCCCGCGCAGGTTGAGCGCGCGGCCCTCGGCCGAGTTGACGAAGACCATCGCGTCCAGGCCGAAGCGCTCCGTGAACTTCTTGCAGCCCGTGTGGGGCTCGTCGGTCACCTCGAGGATCGCCGAGCCGATCCCGAGCCGCGTGCCGGGCGGGAGGTTCTCGCCGCTCAGGTCGAGGTCCACGTAGAGCTGGTCGCCGGCGAGGGGCCAGCGCTCGCGGTCGCCCGCGACGAGCGCGGCCGCGCGGGCCGACATGAGCGTCACCTGGGCGTTGACGTTGGCCGGCCGTCCGCCGGAGCGGCCGGCGTTGCGCCAGCGGTCGCCCACGACGCCGTCGTCGAGGTCGAGCGTCGCCTCGTCGAGAACCTCGCGCTCGCCCACCTCGGGCCGGACGACGACGAGCTCGAGCGTCCCCCGGTCGGTGGGCGCCTCGCGGACCGTGTCCAGCCCGGCCTCGAGCTCGGCCGGCGTCGCGTGCGCGCTCATCCCTCCGCCACGGTCGCGTGCCTACGGACGATCTGCCAGCGGGCCTCGCGCCGCGTCCAGATGTCGGTCACGTGCATCCGGTGCGTCAGGTCACGCCCGTCCAGGCGCGCGACCTGGTGATAGCGGGAGACGAGCACGGCGGTGTTCCCGTAGACCTCGGGGTCGATCTCCTCGTACGTGAACTCGTCGATCTCGTACGGCCCCGCCGCCGCCTCGAGGAACGCCGCCCGGTCGAGCTGCCCGGCCGCGCCCTGGAGCGTGAACTCCGAGGCAAGCAGCCGCTCGAGCCGGTCGACGTCGTGCTCCGAGACGGCCCGCGCCAGGTCGTGGGCGAGCTCGACGAGCTCGTTGGCCACCGCCACCGTCATGCGGTCTCGATCCTATCGGGCGCACTCGAGTCGTCGAAGGCGTGGCGGAGCACCGGGTGCTTCGCGGCCTTCACCTCGTCGAGGCGGCGCACCGGCCGCGTCAGCGGCGCCTCCTTCAGCGTCTCCGGCGAGGTCGCCGCCTCCGCGGCGATCGAGCGCATCGCGTCGACGAACTCGTCGAGGCGCTCCTTCGTCTCGGTCTCGGTCGGCTCGATCATCAGCGCCTCGGGGACGACGAGCGGGAAGTAGATCGTCGGCGGGTGGATCCCGTGGTCCATCAGCCCCTTCGCCACGTCGAGCGCCGTGATCCCGTGCTCCCGCTTGAGCGTGCGGGCGGAGAGGACGAACTCGTGCATGCAGTGGCGGTCGTAGGGCAGGTCGTAGACGTCGCGGAGCCGCGCGAGGAGGTAGTTGGCGTTGAGGACGGCGACCTCCGACATCTCGCGCAGCGCCGGGCCGTACGCCCGCATGAAGGCGTACGAGCGGACGAAGACGCCGAACGGCCCGGCGAACCCGCGCACGCGACCGATCGACTTCGGCCGGTCGTGGTCGAGGCGGTAGCGCTCCCCCTCGCGCACGACGAGCGGCGCGGGAAGGAACGGCTCGAGCTCCGCCCGCACGGCGACGGGCCCACCGCCCGGCCCCCCGCCGCCGTGCGGCTGCGAGAAGGTCTTGTGGAGGTTGTAGTGGACGATGTCGAAGCCCATGTCGCCCGGGCGCGAGAGGCCGACGACGGCGTTCAGGTTCGCGCCGTCGTAGTAGAGGAAGGCGCCCTGTGCGTGGAAGATCCGCGCCACCTCCTCGATCCCCTCGTCGAAGAGCCCGAGCGTCGAGGGATTCGTCAGCATCAGACCGGCGGTGCGGTCGTCGACCTTCGCGCGGAGGTCGTCGAGGTCGAGGTTCCCGCGGTCGGTCGTCGCCACCTTCGCGAGCTCGAACCCCGCCATCGTCACGCTCGCCGGGTTCGTGCCGTGCGCGGTGTCGGCCGTGATGATCACGTTGCGGCCGGGCTCCCCGCGGTCCGCGAACGCGGCGCGCATCAGCATCAGCCCCGTCAGCTCTCCCTGCGAGCCGGCGGCCGGCTGGAGGGTGACGGCGGGCAGGCCCGCCACCTCGGAGAGGATCTCCTGCAGCTCCCACATCAGCTGGAGCGCGCCCTGCGCCCCGTCGTCCTCCTGCAGCGGATGGAGGTCGCGGAAGCCGGGGAGCCCCACGACGCGCTCGTTGACGCGCGGGTTGTGCTTCATCGTGCAGCTGCCGAGCGGGTAGAAGCCCGTGTCGATCCCGAAGTTGCGGTCGGCGAGCGCGGTGAAGTGCCGCACGATCTCGTTCTCGGGCACCTCCGGGAGGCGCGGTGGCTCCCGGCGCCGCAGCTCGTCGGGCACGTCGGGCACCGGCAGGTCGTGCGTGGGGACGCGCCCCGCGCGGCGCCCGGGCCGCGACTTCTCGAAGATGAGCTCCATCAGGCCGTCACCTCCGCGAGGACGTCCGCGAGGCGGTCGATCTCGGCGGGCGTGCGCTTCTCGGTGAGCGCGACGAGCAGGACGTCGTCCAGGCCCGGATAGTCGCGGCCGAGCGGGTAGCCGGGGTGCACGCCGTGCTCCCGGGCGCGGGCGACGACGTCGCGGGCGGGGATCGGCGTGCGGAAGGCGACCTCCTTGAAGGTCGGGCGATCGAACGCGACGGGCAGGCCGACGCGCTCCTTGGCGTAGCCGGCGAGCGCGAGGCAGGACTCACCGAGCTCGCGGAGCCCGACGGGGCCGAGCCAGCAGAGCGTCATCAGGCCCGCGAGCGCGAGCAGCGTCTGGTTCGTCGTGATGTTCGAGGTCGCCTTCTCGCGGCGGATGTGCTGCTCGCGCGTCTGGAGCGTGAGCACGAAGCCGCGCCGGCCCTCGAGGTCGGTCGTCTCGCCGACGATCCGCCCGGGCATCCGGCGGATGAACTCCTGGCGCGCGGCGAGGAAGCCGTAGTGCGGGCCGCCGTAGCTCTGGTAGTTCCCGATCGACTGGCCCTCGCCGATCGCCATCGCGCACCCGTAGGCGCCCGGCGCCTCGAGCACGCCGAGGGAGGCGAGGTCGACGTGCGCCACGGGCAGCGCGCCGCCCTCGGCCGCCGCCGCCGCGAGCTCCGGCGCGGGCTCGAGGCACCCGAAGGCGTTCGGCTGCTGGAAGATCGCGATCGCGGCGTCGGCGGCCGCTTCGGCGAATCGCGCGGGATCGGTCGTGCCGCCCGCGTGGGCGACCTCGACGACCTCCATCCCGAACCCGGGCGCGTAGGTCTTCACGACCTGCCGCACCATCGGGTGCAGGGTCTCGGCGAGGACGATCCGCTCGCGGCCGGTGTGGGCGCGCGCGATGAAGCAGGCGTCGGCCGCGACCGTCGTGCCGTCGTAGCCCGAGGCGTTCGAGACGTCCATCCCCGTCAGCTCGCAGACGGCGGTCTGGTACTCGAAGATCGCCTGGAGCACGCCCTGGCTCATCTCGGGCTGGTACGGCGTGTAGGCCGTGAGGAGCTCGCCGCGGGCGAGGAAGGCGTCGACGAGCGACGGCACGTAGTGGTCGTAGATCCCCATGCCGAGGAAGCTGAGCTCGCGGCCCGTGTCCGCGTTGCGCGCGGCGAGCTCCGTGAAGACACGGACGAGCTCGGCCTCGGGCAGGGCCGGAGGCACGTCCAGCTCGCGCTCGAAGCGGACGCCCGCGGGGATCTGCTCGAAGAGCTCGTCGAGCGAGGCGACGCCGATCGCCTCGAGCATCGCCTCCCGGTCGCCGTCGGTGAGCGAGAGGTAGCTCACTGCTCGGCGATGTGGGCCCGGTAGGCGTCGGGATCGAGCAGCGCGTCGACCTCGGCCGGGTCGGCGAGGCGGATGCGCACGAGCCAGCCCTCCCCGTACGGGGCCTCGTTGATCGTCTCCGGCTCGTCCACCGCCTTCTCGTTCACCTCGAGAACCTCGCCCGACAGCGGAGCGATCACGTCCGAGACGGCCTTGACCGACTCGACCTCGGCGTACGCCTGGTCCTTCGTGAGGGTGGCGCCGACCTCGGGTGCCTCGAAGTGGACGAGCTCGCCGAGCGCGTCCTGCGCGAACCACGTGATCCCGAGCACGGCTTCCTCACCGTCGACCCGGGCCCAGTCGTGCTCGGGGTGGTAGCGGAGGTCGTCCGGGTAGCTCTCGGTGCTCACGCGTGCTCCTTCCGGTAGATCGGCTTGGTGACGACGCGGGCGCGGCGCGACCGGCCGCGGACGTCGAGGACGAGCTCGGTGTCCGGGGCGGCTCGGTCGGCCGGGACGTACCCCATCCCGATGCCGACGTCGAGGGACGGAGAGTGGGTGCCCGAGGTGACCTCGCCCCCGCTCTCGATCGTCATCCCCTGGCGCGGCACCGCCTTCTCCTCCATCACGAACGCCACCAGCCGCCGCTCGGGCCCCTCGGCCTTGATCCGGCGGAGCACGTCCGCACCGGTGAAGTCCGTGTCGAGCGCGCACGTCCAGCCGAGGCCTGCGGAGATCGCATCGGTCTCCTGCGTGATGTCGTTGCCGTGCAGCGGATAGCAGACCTCGAGGCGGAGCGTGTCGCGCGCGCCGAGGCCGCACGGGGTGACCCCTTGCTCGGCGACGGCGTCCCAGAGCGCGGCGCCGTCCTCCGCCGGGCAGAGCAGCTCGACGCCCTGCTCGCCGGTGTACCCAGTCCGGCAGACCATCGCCTCGATGCCGAGCACCTCCCCCATCGCGTGCGTGAAGGCAGGCGCCTCGGGGAGCCTCAGCCGGTCGAGCGAGCGCGGCCCCTGCACGGCCACGAGCGCGTACTCGTCGGAGGCGTCGCGCACCTCCGTCCCACGCTGCTCGCGCTCCTTGAGCCAGGCGTACGCGTCCTCGCGGTTGCCCGCGTTGACGACGAGGAGGTAGTGGCAGGGACCGACCCGGTAGACGATCAGGTCGTCGACGATCCCGCCGCGCTCGTTCGTGAGGAGGGTGTACTGGGCCTCGCCGTCCGCGAGCCGGTCGAGGTCGTTCGAGAGCAGCGACTGCAGGAACGCCTCCGTCGTCGGCCCCTCGACGTGGAGCTGGCCCATGTGGGAGACGTCGAACGCGCCGGCGTCCGAGCGCACGGCGAGGTGCTCGGGGATCACCCCTTCGTACTGCACGGGCATCTCCCACCCGGCGAACGGCACCAGGCGCGCGCCCGCGGCGACGTGACGGTCGTAGAGCGGCGTCCGACGGAGCGTCGCGTTCACGGCCGCGAGCCTAGCGCGCGCCGCGGCGGCGTAGCCCGGCAAGACGGCAACGAGGCAGTTGCGACCGCGAAGCGGGCGCCTTCAGGGATCTGCCCTCGCCGCAGGCGAGGGATCAAGCCGCGGGAATCCGCTCCTGCGGATCCCGCCTGGCGAACGAGCGATGTCAGTCCTTGAGGAAGCTCGGGACGTCGATCTCGGCGTCGTCCGCGCGCGGCCGCGGGTCGAACCGCGGCACCGCCGCCTCGGAGGACGACGAGCTCGCCGTGACCGCGGCCGGCTCGGGCCGGCGTCGCCGCCCGCGCCCGTCGCCGAAGCCCGTGGCGATCACCGTGACCCGGACGTCGTCGCCGAGCGACTCGTCGATCACGGCACCGAAGATCACGTTCGCGTTCGGGTCCGCGTGGCTCGTGACGACCTCGGCCGCCTCGTTCACCTCGAAGAGCCCGATGTCCGCCGGGCCGGTGATGTTGAGGAGGACGCCGGTCGCGCCGTCGAGGGTCGTCTCGAGGAGCGGCGACGAGACCGCGGCGTTCGCGGCGGCCGTCGCCCGGCCTTCGCCGCGCGCCGTGCCGATCCCCATCAGCGCCGAGCCGGCGTCGCGCATGATCGTGCGCACGTCGGCGAAGTCGAGGTTGACGAGCCCGGGCACGGTGATCAGGTCGGTGATGCCCTGGACGCCCTGCCGGAGGATGTCGTCGGCCATCCGGAAGGACTCGAGGATCGGCGTCGTCTTCTCGACGACCTGGAGCAGCCGGTCGTTCTCGATCACGATCAGCGTGTCGACGCGGTCGCGGAGGTTGAGCGTCCCGACCTCGGCCTGCTCCGCGCGACGGCGGCCCTCGAACGCGAACGGCTTCGTGACGACGCCGACGGTCAGGGCCTCGAGCTCGCGGCCGAGCTCGGCGACGACCGGCGCCGCGCCGGTTCCGGTGCCACCGCCCTCACCGGCGGTGACGAAGATCATGTCGGCGCCCTTGAGCGCCTCTTTCAGCTCGTCGCGGCTCTCCTGAGCGGCGGCCTGGCCGACCTCCGGATTGGCGCCTGCGCCGAGCCCGCGCGTCGCCTTCGAGCCGATGTGGATCTTGACGTCCGCGTCCGTGTCGAGCAGCGCCTGGGCGTCCGTGTTCACCGCGATGAACTCCACGCCCGTGAGCCCGGACTCGACCATGCGGTTGACGGCGTTCGTGCCGCCGCCGCCGACGCCGACGACCTTGATGACTGCGAGGTAGTTGCCGTTCTGGGTGCTCATCGCGACCTGCCTGTCTCGACCTGTCCGAGGGTCAAGCTCTCATAGAGCTTGGGAAGGGCTTCCAAAGCCCTGTTTCTAAGCCAGGGTAGGGATTCCTTGTCGACATTGTCAACGGAACCCTCAAGTCCCGGTAGAGGGGGAAGTCTCAGGCTCGACTTGAGGGTCGAGGGTTGTCGAGCCCGCGACCGGCCGATGCGGCACGCTCACGTCGAGGTACTTGGTGCCCCGGGGGAGCAGCGGGAGGATCCGTCCGGCGACGGCGAGCTTGAGATCGACGTCCTTCATGTCCCCCATCAGCAGCTCGAGACCCGACCGCAGCCGGAGCGTCAGCTCGTCGGTCGTCCCGACCGAGACGACGCGGCTCGGGAACGCGATCCCGGCGAGCGGCGCCACGGCGCCGACGGCGGTCCGCAGCTCTCCCTCGACGAACGCTCCGGTGTCGAGCCGCACGTCCTTCCCGACCCAGATGCGCGCGAGCCCGGGGCGGTCGGTGCGCTGGGCTGGCCCCATCACGCGACCGCGCTCGGAGACGACGAACGAGTCGGCGCCCTGCCGGACGATCGCGACGGCGCGCTCGGGCACGACCGTGACGCGCAGCGTGTGCGGGTAGGCGCGGTCGAACGAGACCGCCGCGACGGTCGAGAGGCTCGAGACGTCCACCGTCGCCGCGTCGAGGTCGACGCCGAAGAGGCTGTCGCCGCTGCGGCCGTCGAGCGCGCGCCGCACCTGGCGCTGGACCTGGGCGTCGGCGCCGGTCACCTCGATCGTGCGGATGCCGAAGAGCGGCGTCTCGCGCGCGGCGAGGACGGCGAGCAGGATCCCGCCGAGCACGGCGAACGCGATCACGAGCGAGCGGCTGGAGGGAACGAGCCGGCCGAGCTCGAGGCGATCACCCGACTGCGTGCGCGGGAACGGGACGACGACGCTCTCCGTCTGCGCACGCTGCGGCTCACTGCGCCCTGCTCGTCCCCTGCCTGCCACGCGACTCTCTTCTGCGCGCGGCCGGCGTTTCCTAGCCCGGGCTCTCCTCCGGCTCGCCGAGCACGACGACCTCCTGCTCGAGCTCGACGCCGAACTGCTCGCGCGCCCGGCGCCGCGCCTCGGCGATCAGGGCGAGGCAGTCGGCCGTCGTCGCGCCGCCGGCGTTCTCGATGAAGTTCGCGTGACGCGGAGAGACGATCGCGCCGCCGATGCGGTGGCCCTTCAGCCCGCAGAGCTCGAGGAGGCGGCCGGCGCCGTGCTCGCCCGGCGGGTTCTTGAAGACCGACCCGAACGTGCGCTTGTTCGTCGGCTGCGTCGCCTTCCGGCGTGCGACGAGCTCCGCGACCTCGGCCTTGATCTCCTCGGGCGGGCGGGGCCGCAGGCCGTACTCGACCCGTGCGACGACCTCGCCCGGCCGGAGCGTCGAGCGGCGGTACTCGAGACCGAGCTCGGCGACGGTCCGCCAGCCGGGGCCGTCGGCGGTGACGACGAGCGCCCGCTCGACGATCGCCGCCCAGTCGGAGCCGTAGGCGCCGGCGTTCATCCGCACGCCCCCGCCCGCCGTCCCGGGGATCGCGCACGCGAACTCGAGCCCGCCGAGACCGGCGGCGCGCGCCCGGTGCAGGCAGACGGCGTTCGCGGCACCCCCGCCCGCGAGCAGCCGCTCCCCCACGACGTCGACCTCCGCGAGCTCGCCCTCGAGGCGCAGGACGAGCGCCTCGACCCCGGTGTCCGCGGCGAGGACGTTCGACCCGAGGCCGACCGCGACGCTCGGCAGGTCGCGCTCCCGCGCCCACGCGAGCGCGGCCTCGAGCGCGTCGACCGTCCGCACGCGCGCAAACGCACGTGCAGGCCCACCGGTCCCGATCGTCGTCAGCCGCGCGAGCTCGACGCCCTCCTCGAGCTCGACCGTCATGCCGGAAGCCCCGCGACGATCTCGCGCGCGGCGCGCCACGGCTCGCCGACGCCGAGGGTGACGACGACGTCGCCCGGGCGGACGACGTGGAGGACGAGCCGCGCGGCGTCGTCCAGGGTCGGCGCCCAGATCCGCCTCGTCGGGTCGGGCACCGACTCGAGGACGAGGCGTCCCGTGACCCCCTCGCGCGACGCGTCGCGCTGGCCGACGAAGTCGGTCACGACGGCGACGTCGGCGAGCCCGAGCGCGGCGCCGAGCTCGTGGTGCAGATGGCGTGTCCGCTCGACGACGTGGGGCACGTACACCGCCACGAGCCGCCCCTCCGTCCGCTCGCGCGCCGTTCCCAGCGCCGCGCGCAGCTCGGTCGGGTTGTGGCCGTAGTCGTCGATCACCGTCACGCCGCCGCGCTCGCCGACGAGCTCGAGGCGCCGCTCCGCCCCCGCGAACGACTCGATCCCGGCGCGGGCCGCGGTCTCCTCGACGCCGACGCGGAGGAGAGCCTCGAGCGCGCAGGCCGCGTTCTCGCGGTTGTGCGCGCCCGGCACCGCGAGCGGGCCGTCGTACGGCGCGAGCTCCCAGCCGCGGACGCTCTCCGGGGCGGCCGCGAGCCACGCGTCGAGCGCGTCGCGCAGCTCCTCGACCGATCCGTAGGTCGCGTGGTGGTCGAGCTCGACGTTCGTCACGACCGCGACGCGCGGCCGGAGCGCGAAGACGGACCGGTCGGACTCGTCCCCCTCGACGACGAGCGGGCCGTCCCCGCCGCCGGCGTTGCCGCCGAGCTGCGGAATGACGCCGCCGACGATCCAGGCCGGGTCTCGGCCGGCCGCGCGGAGCGCGTGCGCGATCATCCCCGTCGTCGTGGTCTTCCCGTGCGCGCCCGTGACGACGATCGCGTCCCGCGCCGCGACGAGCTCGGCGAGGAACGCGGCGCGGGAGGTCCCGTCGATCCGGTCGCGGTGGCCGGTCGACACCACCACCTCGTACCCGCCGGGTGGACGCGGCTCGCCCCCGAGGTCGAGCTCGACCCCGTCGAGCGTCCTCGTGAAGATCGTCTCCCCCACGTCCCAGCCCCGCACCTCGGCGCCCCACGCGCGCGCGATGTTCGCGTACGCCGACATCCCCGACCCGCCGATCCCCACGAAGTAGAGGCGTCTCCCTTCGAGCGGCGTCGTCGCGACCACGGCTCAGCCCGGTCTCCGCGCGAGCGCCAGGAGCTCGTCGGCGATCACGTCGGCAGCATCGGGTCGGGCGAGCGCGAGCATCGACCCGCGCATCTCCGCGAGCCGCTCCGGATCGGACAAGAGGCTGTCGACGAGGCGGGGCACGCGGTCGAGCTCGTCGTCGGTCACGACGACGGCGCCCCCGCCCCGCTCGAAGTGGCGCGCGTTCAGCGTCTGGTGGTCGGCCGTCGCGTGGGGGTACGGGACGAGCACCGAGGGCGTCCCCGCCGCGGCGAGCTCCCACACCGTCCCGCCTGCCCGGGAGACCGCGAGGTCGGCCGCGGCGAGCGCGGCGCCGAAGTGCTCCGTGTGCTCGAGGAGGACGTAGCCGGGGCGGCTGACCCGCGGACGGAGCTCGGGGAAGTCGCGCTCTCCGGCGATGTGGAGGACCTGCGGCCCGTCGTCGGCCCATGCCCCGACCGCGAGCTCGTTCAATGAGCGCGCGCCGGCCCAGGCGCCGAAGACCCCGACCACGGGCGCCTCGCCCGAGAAGCCGAACCGGGTGCGCCCGTCCTCCCGGCTGACGTCGCGGTGCGCCCGCGGGATCGGGCGCCCGACCACGCGGGTCTTCGCCCCGCGACGGCCGGGAATGTCGTAGGCGAGGAAGAGGCGCCGGGCGAACGGCGCGGCAAGGCGGTTGGCCAGCCCGAGGTGCGCGTCCGCCTCCGTCAGCGCCGCCGGGATGCGCCGCAGGCGCGCGGCGAGCACCATCGGCCCCGCGACGAAGCCGCCCGCGCCGAGGACGACCTGCGGCCGGCGCCGGGCGAGGATCCGCAGGCAATGCGACGGCGCGGCGCTCGCCCGCCAGGCCGCGCGGAGCTGAGCCGCGCTGGGCGTGCGCGGCAGGCCGGAGACGGGGAACGTGTCGAGCGGGAAGCCGGCCTCAGGCACCAGCCGCGACTCGACGCGGTCTGGTGTCCCGGCGAACGTCACGGTCACTCCGCGGTCGCGGAGCGCCTCCGCGACCGCGAGCGCCGGCCGCACGTGGCCGGCTGTTCCCCCGGCCGCGATCACGCACGCGAGCTTCGACGACGCGGTCATTGACCGCGATGTTAAGGAGCACTCCGACTGCGCAGAGGAGCACCACGAGCGACGAGCCCCCGTACGAGACGAACGGGAGCGGGATGCCGGTCAGCGGCGCCATGCCGAGCACGGCCGCGAGGTTGATCGCGGCCTGTCCCGCGACGAGGGTCGTGATCCCCGCTGCGAGGCGCTTGCCGAACGGGTCGCGGCACGCGAGCGCGACCCGGAACCCGGCCCACGCGAAGATCGCAAATCCGGCGATCACGACGAGCGAGCCGACGAGGCCGAGCTCCTCGCCGACGACGGCGAAGATCATGTCGGTGTGGGCCTCGGGGAGGAAGTTGATCTTCTGGATCCCCTGGCCGATCCCCTCGCCGGTGAGCCCGCCGGACCCCATCCCGATGATCGCCTGGACGTTCTGGAAGCCCGCTCCCTCGGCGTCCTTCCACGGGTCGAGGAAGCTGAAGATCCGGTCGCGGCGGTACGGCTCCATGTAGATCGCGAGGAGGCCGGCGCCGAGCGCGAACGTGCCCGCGAGCGCGAAGAGCCGGAGCGGGATCCCGGAGACGAGCAGGATCCCGGCGACCATCAGGAAGAGCGTGATCGTCGTGCCGAGGTCGGGCTCGATCACGATCAGCGCCCCGAAGGCGCAGACGACGAGCCCGACGGGCTTCATCAGCTCGGCCATCGTCCGCGGCACGGGCCGCCGCGCGAGCACCGCGCAGGTCCAGACGCAGACGGCGACCTTCGCGAGCTCGGCGGGCTGAACGCTGACGGGGCCGAGGACGAACCACCGGTGCGCGCCGTTGATCGCGGGCGCCGCGACGAGCACGGCCGCGCAGGCGACGAACGAGCCGATCAGCAGCACCGGGGCGAGCGGGCGCAGCGCGTGGTAGTCGATCCGCGAGACGAGCACGAGCAGGACGAGGCCGGCGACCGCGTAGAGGCCCTGCTTCACGAGGTAGCGCATGGGGTCGCCCTCGCCCAGGGTGGCCGAGGCCGAGGTCGCGCTGAAGACCATCACCAGCCCGAAGGCGACGAGCCCGAGCGTGACGAGGATCAGGAGCCGCTGCTCGAGCTGACCTCGGTCGGAAGCGCGTTCGGACCCCACCCTGGGAGCTTCTGCACGAGCCGCCGGAACTCCTCCCCGCGGTGCTCGAAGCTCGTGAACTGGTCGAACGAGGCGCACGCCGGGCTCAGCAGGACGACGTCGCCCGCCGTCGCCGCCGCGGCCGCCGTTTCGACCGCGCGGTCGAGCGTCCCGGCCTGCTCGACGGGCACCCCTTCTGCGCGGAGCGCCGTGCCGAGCGTCTCGGAGGCCTCACCGATCAGGTAGGCGCGGTCGCCGGGCGCGAACGCGGCGGCGAGTCCGTCGTACGGCTCGGCCTTGCCGCGGCCGCCGAGGATCACATGCTTGCGGCGACCGTCGAACGAGGCGAGCGCCCGCAGGGCGGCCGCGGCGTTCGTCGCCTTCGAGTCGTTGACGAAGAGGACGCCGTCGAGCTCGCCGACCTCCTCGATCCGGTGCTCGACGCCGGGGAACGAGGCGAGCGCGCGGGCGATCGCCTCGTCGGGCACGCCGACCGCGCGCGCCGCTGCCGTCGCCGCGGCGGCGTTGGCGCGATTGTGCTCGCCCCGGATCCGCGGCTCGGCGGGCAGCGGGTCGTCGGCAGCGAACTCGACGCGCCGGCCGTCGCCGGGGACCGGGCCGAAGCCGCGAGGCACGACGGCGACGTCGTCCTCTTGCTGGCGCGCGAAGAGCGTCAGCTTGATCGCGCCGTAGCGCTCGAACGTGCCGTGCCGGTCGAGGTGGTCCGGCTCGAGGTTCGTCAGCACGGCGACCCGCGGCCGCAGCGTCGAGACGTCCTCGAGCTGGAAGGACGAGAGCTCGCAGACGACCCAGGCGTCGGGAGACGCATGGCCGACGAGCGACGTCAGCGCGCGGCCGATGTTCCCCGCGACCTCGACGGGGACGGCGCCGGCCTCGAGGATCGCGCCGAGCAGCGCGGTCGTCGTCGTCTTGCCGTTCGTGCCGGTCACCGCCAGGAACGGGTTGCGGAGCAGGCGGACGCCGAGCTCGATCTCCGAGACGACGGGCACGCCGCGCGCGAGCGCCGCCGCGACCGGCTCGGCCTCGGCCGGGACGCCCGGGCTCTTGACGAGCAGCCCGACGCCGTCGAGGAGCGCGTCGTCCCAGCCACCGAGGTGCACCGCCGCATCGAGCCCGGCCGGGTCGAGCGCCGCGTCGGCGTCGTAGGCGACCACCTCGACGCTCTGGCTCCGGAGCGCCGTCGTCGCGGCGCGCCCGGCTCGCGCGAGACCGACGACGAGCACGCGTGCGGGGAGCGCGTCCACGCCGGAAGCGTAGGTCACGTCCGCGGCGGCGCCCTCAGAGCTGGAACCGGAGGTAGTAGCGGTAGTAGAGGACGAACCCGATCGCGCAGAGGATCGCGCCGACGATCCAGAACCGCACCATGATCTTCGTCTCCGACCACGCCTTCATCTCGAAGTGGTGGTGGATCGGCACGATCAGGAAGACCCGCCTGCCCGTGCGCTTGAAGCTCGCGATCTGGATCATCCAGGTGACCGCCTCGATCACGAACACACCGCCGATGAAGACGAGCAGCACCTCCGTCTCGGTGAGGATCGCGAGCGTCGCGATC
The DNA here is from genome assembly GCA_963748255.1 of uncultured Actinomycetes bacterium. Taxonomy (GTDB): domain Bacteria; phylum Actinomycetota; class Thermoleophilia; order Gaiellales; family Gaiellaceae; genus Gaiella. The sequence goes on from CAVVIL010000019.1 coordinate 217,981, forward strand.
GCCCCGCCGAGCGCCATCGAGCCCGTGTCGCCCATGAACATCTCCGCCGGGAACGCGTTGAACCAGAGGAACCCGATCACGCCCCCGATCAGCGCCGCCGCGACGATCGCGATGTCGAGGTACTCCTCGCTCCGTGCGGCGACGGTATCGGCGGAGCGGATCCAGTCGATCGACGCGATCGCGAGAAGCGTGATCAGCGAGATCGCACACGTTCCTGCCGCGAGGCCGTCGATCCCGTCCGTCAGGTTGACGGCGTTCGAGGTGCCCGCGATGACGAGGAAGAGGAAGGGGTAGTACGCCCAGCCGAGGTCGATGTTGACGTCGACGAGCGGGAAGTAGATCTCCGTGTCCATGTAGCCGATTTGCGTCGTCGCCCACGCGACCCCGGCGGTGATGAGCACGAGCCCGAGCATCTTCCAGCGGCCCTTCAGCCCGAGCGAGCGGCGGCGCCGCTGCTTGAGGTAGTCGTCCGTGAAGCCGATCGACGCGCAGGCGAGCGTGGCGAGCAGGATCGTCAGGCCGGGAATCGTGTAGAGCGAGACCGCGAGCGCCGGCACGAGCGCGGCGACGAGGATGAGGAGGCCGCCCATCGTCGGCGTCCCCTGCTTGACGGCGTGCCCCGCAGGACCTTCCTCGCGGATGTGCTGCCCGATCGACTGCTTCCGCAGCCAGTCGATGAACGTCGGCCCGACGACGACGGCGATCACCATCGCGACGAGCCCCGCGACGAGGACCCTCACCATGCCCGGGAGTGTTTCTGGATCAGGGTGGGGATGCCTTCGAGCCCCACCGACCGCGAGGCCTTGACGAGGATCGCGTCGCCCGGACGCAGGCTCGCCGCGATCCGGTCGAACGCCGTCGCGTCGTCGACGACGAAGCCGTCCGCGTGCGCGAGGTACGCGCGGGCGGTCTCGCCCACGCCGATCACGAGCTCGATCCCGAGCTCGCCGACGAGGTCTCCGACCTCGGCGTGATACCGCCCGCTCTCGGCGCCGAGCTCCGCCATCTCGCCGAGGATCGCGACGCGGCGCCTGCCGACCGCGCGCTCGGCGAGGTCACGCAGCGCGGCCCGCATCGACGTGGGGTTCGCGTTGTACGCGTCGTTGACCACGAGCCCGCCGCCGGGAAGCGCCACGACCTCGCCGCGCCAGCGGCTGAGCGCGATCGACCGCGCACCCTCCACGGCGCGCCCGAGCGGCAGGCCCAGAGCGTCGTAGGCGGTGAGGGCGGCGAGGACGTTCTCCGCGAGGTGGCGCTGGGTGAACGGGAGCTCGAGCACGAGCTCCGTCCCGCCCACCTCGTAGCGCCAGGCACCGTTCTCGCGCCGGACGGTGGCGGGGTCGAAGCGGCGGACGTCGAGCGCCGGCCTGAGGTACGGCTCCAGGAGCGCCTCGTCCGCCGGGACGACCGCCACCCCGCCCGCGGGGAGTGCGTCGAGCGCCTCGGCGTTCGCGCGGGCGACGTCCTCGAGGCTCCCGACGAGCTCGAGGTGCTCGGGACCGATCGACGTGACGAGGGCGACGGTCGGCCGCGCGACCCGGCACAGCTCCGCGACCTGCCCGAGCCCGCGCATCCCCATCTCGGTGACGAGCACCCGGGTCTCCGGCTCGAGGCGCAGCACGGTCAGCGGCAGGCCGAGCTCGTTGTTGCGGCTCGCGTCCGCGGCCACGGTCGGCGTCACGGCAGCGCAGAGCGCGGCGAGCGCGTCCTTCGTGGTCGTCTTGCCCGTCGAGCCGACGACCGCGACGACGGCGGCGTCCGAGCGATCCCGGACGAGGCCTGCGAGCGCCGCGAGCGCCGTCTCCTGATCGGCGGGGACGAGGGTCGCCGCGCCGCGCTCGAGGGCGTCCTCGACGAACCGCGTGCCCGTGTTGAGCGCGACGAAGAGGTCGCCCGCTCGCGCGTCACGCGAGTCGTCGTGGACGCGGCGTACGACGCCGTCCGCCGGCCTGCCGCGCAGCTCGCCGAGACCGAGGCCCTCGAGCTCGCCCCACTCGAGCGGGATCACCGAGCGGCCAGCTTCCGGAGTGCCTCCCGGGCGACCTCGCGGTCGTCGAACGGATGCACGACGCCTGCGATCTCCTGTCCCTGCTCGTGGCCCTTCCCCGCGATCACGACGACGTCGCCCGCCTCCGCTCCCCCGATCGCCGACTCGATCGCCGAGTGCCGGTCGAGGTCGACCTCGACGTCGGTGCCTGCGCCGAGCAGGATCTCCTCCGCGATCCGCAGCGGATCCTCGGAGCGCGGGTTGTCGTTCGTGACGATGACGCGGTCGGCGAGCTCCTTCGCGGCGCGTCCCATCTCGGGCCGCTTCGAGCGGTCGCGGTCGCCGCCCGCGCCGACGACCACGGTCAGCCGCCCGTCCCCGAGCGACCGCGCCGCCTCGAGCACCGCAGCCAGGGCGTCCGGCTTGTGCGAGTAGTCGACCACGACCGCGAACCCCTGCCCCTCGTCGATCGCCTCGAAGCGCCCCGGGACGCCCGTCAGAGCCCGCACGCCGGCGGCGATCACGTCCTCGTCGACGTCGAGCAGAAGTGCGGCCGCGACGGCGCCGAGCACGTTCTCGACGTTGAACACCCCGAGCAGGCGGGTCTCGAGGGCGATCCCGGCCGCCGTGAACCGGGCGCCGTGGGTGTCGAGCTCGAGATGGTCGGCCCTGACCTCCGCCTCGGGCCGGAGCCCGAACGTGACGAGCGGCGCGCGGTGCGCGCCGGCAAGCTCGTCGGCGAGGCGGCGCCCGTACGGGTCGCCGACGTTCACCGCGGCGGGCGGCGGCGAGATCCCCGTGAAGAGCCTGCGCTTCGCCTGGAAGTACTCCTCCATGTCCCCGTGGAGGTCGAGGTGCTCCTGGGTCAGGTTCGTGAAGACGAGCGCGTCGAAGCGGACCCTGTCGAGGCGCCGGAAGTGCGAGCCGTGCGACGACGCCTCGAGCGCGACCGCCTGGTCACCCGCGTCCACCATCTCGCGGAAGAGCCGCTGGAGGTCGATCGCCTCCGGCGTGGTGTGCGGCGCCGGGCCGGCCCGCCCGCCGACCACCCACTCGACCGTCCCGACGAGCGCGGTTCGGCGCGCGTCCGCCTCGAGGATCGAGCGCAGGAGGTACGTGGTCGTCGTCTTCCCGTTCGTCCCGGTCACGCCGGCGACGTCGAGCTGCTCGGTCGGCGCGCCGAAGAACGCGTCCGCCGCCACGGCCGCCGCCGCACGCGACGACTCGACGACGAGCTGGGGCACGGCGACGTCGACCGCTCGCTCGACGACGAGCGCGACGGCGCCGTTCGCGACGGCCTCGGCTGCGAGGTCGTGCCCGTCGCGGTTCGCGCCCGGGATGCAGACGAAGAGGGTGCCGGGCCGCACGGAGCGCGTGTCGTACGCCAGGTCGGAGATCTCGAGGGGCCGGCGCCCGATCACCTCCTCCGGGGCGACCGCGCGGATCAGCGCGTCGAGCAGCATGGGCCTAGTTTGCGCGAAGCAGGATTCCGCAGAAGCGGCATCCTGCCGCTTGATCCCCGCCTGCGGCGGGGCAGACCCCCTGAAGGCGTCCGCTTCGCGGCCGCACACCTCGTTGCCAGGTTGCCTGGCTACGGCGTCGCTGAGGCTGCAAGGAGCGTGGACGAGCGCTTCGATTCGGGTGCGTCCGGCGGAACCTCGAGGTACTGGAGCGCGAAGCGCGCGATGTCGCGGAAGAGCGGCGCCGCGACGACGCCGCCGAAGATCTGCCCGTGCGGCTCGTCGACCATCACGAGGATCGCGAGGCGCGGCTTCCGCGCCGGCACGAGCCCGACGAACGAGGCGACGTACTTCGAGACGTAGACGCCGTTCTCGACCTTGTTCGCCGTCCCCGTCTTGCCGGCGACGGTGTACCCCGGGATCGCGGCCTCGGTGCCCGTCCCCTCGACGACGACGCTCCGGAACATGGCGGTCATGCGGTCGGCGGTATGCGGAGAGACGATCCTGCGCCCGGCGCCGTGCCGCACCTTCTTGCCCCCGACCTTCGCGATCACGTGCGCGGGCGGGATGACGCCGTCGTTGCCGATCGCCGCGTACGCGCTCACCATCTGGAGCGGCGTCACCGCGATGCCCTGGCCGATCGGCACGGTGCCGATCGTCGAGCCCGACCAGCGGCCATACGGGAGCACCATGCCGGGGCTCTCGCCCGGCAGCTCCGAGCCGGTCGTCGCGCCGAACCCGAAGCGGTCGATCCACGACGCGAGCTCCGGGCCGCCGAGGTGCTGCGCGATGGTGATCGTCCCCACGTTCGAGGACTGCGCGAGGATCTGGCGCACCGTCATCCGCTCCGTGCCGCGCGTGTGCGCCTCGCCGATCGTCCGGTCCGCGACCTGGATCCTCGGGGCGAGCAGGAACGACGTGCTCGGCGAGACGATGTTGTCCTCGAGCGCGGCGGCGACCGTCACGATCTTGAACGTCGAGCCGGGCTCGTAGAGGTCGGTGACGGCGCGGTTCCGCCGCGTCTCCGCGGCGGCGTCGGTGAAGCTGTTGGCGTCGAACGTCGGCGCGTTCGCCATCGCGAGGATCGCGCCCGTACGCGGGTCCATCACGATCGCCGTGGCGCCCTTCGCCCGCCAGCGACCGACGGCGGTGGCGAGGAGCTGCTCCGCGCTCGACTGCAGCTGGTGGTCGATCGTGAGGACGACGTTCCGGCCGGGCCGCTCCTTGCGCGACGTGACGACGTCGATCGCGTGGCCGGCGGGATCGCGCACGACGATCTCGTAGCCAGGCCGCCCGCGCAACGTCTTGTCGAGCGTCCGCTCGAGCCCGTCCAGCCCCTTGTTGTCCATGCCTGCGAACCCGAGCAGGTGCGAGGCGACCTCGGCCTGCGGGTAGAAGCGGCGCTCCTCCGGGTAGAAGCCGAAGCCCGAGACGCCCATCTTCTGGAGGGCGGCCGCCTTGACCGGGTCTGCCTTCCGGTCGACGAAGACGAACCGCTTCGCCCGGTCGCGGAGCGACGGATACAGCTTGTCCGGATCGAGGCCGAGCGTCTCCCCCGCCTTGACCGCGGCCTTCGCGGGAGCGACCACATGACGCGGGTCGGCGTACACCGTGGTCGCCTGCTCGCCGATCGCGAGCGGCGTCCCCGTGCGGTCGTAGATCGTGCCGCGCCCGGCCGGGATCTCGATCGTCTCGCGGTGCTGCCGCGACGCCATCGCCGCGTAGCCGGAGCCGTCGACCACCTGGATCCACGCGGCCCGCCCGAGCGCAATCGCGAAGACCGCGGCGAAGGCCAGGACGAGGACGCGGATCCGCGTGTTCGCGCGGCGGTCGCTCACGGGCCGTCCAGGCGCACCGTCGTGGTCTCGTTCGGGTCGTGCTGGACGAGCCCGAGCTTCGACACGGCGTCGTCCACGATCCGCTCGTTCGCAGAGGCCGTCGACAGCTGCGCTCTGGTGGTGGCGATCTCCGCCTTCAGCTCCGCGCGCGTGCGGCGCAGCTCGTCGAGCTCGACGTTCAGCCTGAGCGCCATCACGTTGATCGCGACGACGCCCGCGAGGAGCGCGGCGACCGCGACGATCCAGACGACGCCGCTCCTGTGGAGGCCGCGAAGGCCTGCACGCCTGCGCGGGGCGGCGCGGCGGCGCGGCGCGGCTGCACCTTCGACGATGGTGGACATCAGGCGCGCACCGCGGCGCGGAGCCGCGCCGACGTCGCACGCGGGTTGTGCTCCGTCTCGTCCGCCGAGGGGCGGACGGGCTTGCGCGAGAGCAGCCGCAGCGTGGGCTCCTGGCCGCAGATGCAGATCGGGAACTCGGGCGGGCAGGTGCAGCCCTTCGCCTGCTCGGCGAAGAAGCGCTTCACGATCCGGTCCTCGAGCGAGTGGAACGAGATGACCGCGAGCCTGCCGCCCGGCCGGAGCATCTCGAGCGCGGCCGGGAGCGCGGCCTCGAGCTGGCCGAGCTCGTCGTTGACGGCAATCCGGAGCGCCTGGAACACGCGCCGTGCCGGGTGCCCTTCGCCGAAGCGCGCCGGCGTCGGGATCGCGAGCTTGATCACGTCGACGAGGTCGCCCGTGCGCGTGAAGGGGCGCTCGGTGCGCCGCCGCACGATCGCGCGTGCGATCGGCGCCGCGTACCGCTCCTCGCCGTAGCGGCGGAAGACGGACACGAGCTCGCGCTCGTCCCACGTGTTGACGATCGCGGCCGCCGTCGTCTCCGACGACGGATCCATCCGCATGTCGAGCGGCGCGTCGGTCGCGTAGGAGAAACCGCGCTCGGGCCGGTCGATCTGCATGGAGCTGATGCCGAGGTCGAGGAGGATCGCGTCGGCCTTGATCCCGTTGGCCGCCAGCTGCGCCAGGACGATCGCGAAGTCGCCGCGCAGGAAGCGGACGTCGATCCCCGCGCGTGCCTTGAACCGGTCGAAGTACGACTTCGCGCCCGGGTCGCGGTCGATCGCCACGAGCTTGCCGCTCCCGGCGAGGTCCTCCGCCAGGAGCGACGCGTGGCCCCCGGCGCCGAACGTGGCGTCGACGACGGTCTCTCCCGGCTGCACGCCGAGGAGCTCGCGCACCTCGGCGGCGAGAACCGGGACGTGATCAGCGTTCGAGGTCGGCAAGATGTTCGGCAGCATCTTCGGCGCTCCCCCCTTCGACTGCGGTCATGTGGTCGGTCCAGGTGGTGGGGTTCCAGATCTCCAGGTGGTCGTTCGCGCCCGTCACGACGACGTCGCGCTCGAGGTTCGCGTAGCGGGTGAGGACGGCCGGCACGAGGATCCGGCCCTGCCGGTCGACGTCGGCTTCGGCCGCCCCCGAGAAGAAGAAGCGCTGGAGCTCTCGCGCACGGCGCGAGAGCGGGTCGAGCGCGGCGATCCGGGTCTGCACCGTCATGACCCACGTCTCCCGCGGATAGACGGCGACGACGCCGTCGAGGCCGCGTGTGAGGACGACGTTCTCGCCGAGCCCGTCGCGAAAGCGGGCCGGCAACGTGAGCCGGCTCTTCTCGTCGATCGTGTGCTCGTAGGTGCCGATGAACATCGCCCGGGGGTGTGGTCGATCTGGTTCGTGATCTCCACGATTCCCCACTTTAGGCCACTCTCCCCCACTTTGCAACCCCGTATCGCGGATTCCCCTCGGTCGAGGGAGATCCGCGCGAGGGCACAGGTGTCGACGAGCAGGTCGCGCGGCTCCCCTGCGCTCCGAGCTCGACGACGCGACGCGCGGACGGACCCGCGAGCGCCTAGTCGCGCTGCGCGACCAGCGGCACGGAGATCGGGGCGACGCCGCGTCCCGTGAGCGCTGCGGCCCCGCACCGAGCTGCGAACTCGATCGCCTCGAGCCCCTCGAGGCCGGAGCCGAGGGCATACGTCATGCCCGCGGCGAAGCTGTCGCCCGCCCCGTACGAGTCGACGATCTCGCGCTCCGGCGCGACCGCGGTGAAAGGCCCGCCGGGACGCGCCCAGCCCCCGAGGCCGCCGGAGGTCGTCACGACGAGCCGTGGCTCGGGATCGAGCTCGCCCGGCGTGTACCGCTCGGCCTCGTCCTTCCCGCTCCCGATGAGCGCGTCGAGCTGGACGCCGCCGCGCGCGAGCACTTCGAGCTCCCGCGACGTCGCCGTCAGGACGCGCGCGCGGCGCGCCTGCACGAGCGCGTCGACGTCGCCGGCGACGAAGAAGACGGCGTCCATGCGGGCGAGCTCGTGCCACGGCAGGCGGTCGTCGTGGCCGCGAGGCCGGAGCTTCGGCCCCACGGTCGTGATCGTCCGCTCCCCGCCGGCGTCGACGTGCGTGAACGCCCAGCGCTGTGGGCGTTCCTCGGTCGTGGCATGGACGACGACGCCACGCGACTCGAGCTCCCGGCGCGACCTGTCGCCGAGCTCGTCGTTCCCGAGCGCGGTGAAGAGGTGTGCTTCGTCGGCGAGGAGGGCGAGCTGCACGGCTGCCACGCCGCCCCCTCCGCCCACCTGCTCCCACTCGTCGCTCGCGTGCGCGATCTCGCCCGTGGCCGGCACGCGCTCGACCTGCGCGAACCGGATCCACTCGACGTGCCCCACGACGGCGACGTGCACGGCGACATTGTGTCGTCTCCGCCGTCCGCGCACCGATCTCGAGTCGATCTCACGCCTGCGCCGGCCTCGGCGTTTCACTGGATGATGGATGCCGTGGCGACGATCCCGCCGTTCGAGGCCTTCTACGAGGCGCATGCCCCCGAGGTGCTCGGGCTGCTCCGCCGCCGGCTCGGCCGCGACCGTGCCGACGACGCGTTCCAGGAGACGTTTCTCCGGGCACTGCGGGCGTACGACCGACTCACCCATGGCGAGCATCTCCGCGCCTGGGTGCTGACGATCGCGACGCGTGTCGCCATCGACGCGCACCGGCGGGCCGGCGAGCCGACGGACGAGCTCCCCGAGCTCGAGCACCTCGACGGCCGGCCCGCGCACGAGGAGCTTGCGTTCTTGACGGACGCCCTGCCTCCGACTGAACGGGCGGCGGTCGTCCTCCGCTACGGCTACGACCTCGACTACGTGCAGATCGCCGCCGCGCTCGACTCGAGCGCCGACGCCGCCCGCCAGGCGACGTCTTCGGGCGTGCGGCGGCTGCGAAGGAGGCTCACGTGACCGTTCCCACCGACCTCGATCGCCGTTTCCGCGACGCCGCCGTCTCGGCCGGGTTGCTCGACGTCTCCTACGACGTGATCGAGAGCGACCTCGGGCCGCTGCTCGTCGCCGTGACCGACCGCGGTCTCGCGCGGCTCTCGTTCGACCCCGAGCCCGAGGCCCAGCTCGAGGAGCTGGCCCGGCTCGCCGGACCCCGGGTGCTGCGTGCGCCGCGGGCGCTCGAGGCGACGCGCCGCGAGCTCGACGACTACTTCTCCGGGCGCAGGACCGTCTTCGACCTCGAGCTCGACCTCACAGGCCTGCCCGTGTTCACCGTCCGCGTCCTCGACGAGCTCGCCCGCGTCCCGTACGGCCGCACGGCGACATACCGGGAGCTCGCCGAGCGGTCGGGCAACCCGCGTGCCGCGCGAGCGGTCGGCATGGTCATGAATCGCAACCGGATCCCGATCGTCCTCCCCTGCCACCGGATCGTCGGCTCGACCGGCGAGCTCGTGGGGTACGGCGGAGGGCTCGAGCGGAAGGAGAAGCTCCTGCGTCTCGAGGGCGCGATCCTCTAGGTCGTTCGCCAGGCAGGATCCGGCCGAAGCCGGATCCTGCGGCTTGATCCCCGCCCTTCGGGCGGGGCACATCCCTGAAGGCGTCGGCTTCGCCGCCGCACCGCCTCTTTGCCATGAGTGGGGTCACTCGAGCAGGCGGTAGCCGACGCCCCACTGGTTGACGACGACGTCGGTCGCGCCGGCGGCCTCGAGCTTCCGCCGGAGCCGCGAGGCGTGCGAGTCGAGCGTCCGCGTGCGGATCCCGGTCGTCCGGATCCCCCAGACGTCGCGCAGGAGCTCGGTCTTCGTGAAGACCCGGTGCGGATCGGACGCGAGCTTCGCGGCGAGCTCGAACTCGCGACCGGCGAGCCTGACCGCGGTGCTGCCGACGCGCACCTGCCGCGACCGGCGGTCGACGACCAGCGGGCCTGCCTCCACGACGTCCGCCTGCCCGAGAACCGTGCGCCGGAGCAGCGACCGGAGCCTCGCGCGCAGCTCGAGGTAGACGTCGCGCGGCACGACGTCGTCCGCGCCGCTCTCGAGCGCGCGGACACGCACGAGCGGGTCCGCCCCGGGCTCCGTCAGCACGATCACCGGGACGTTGCGGTCCCACGTCCGCCCCGGCTCGCCGGCACGGAGCCGACGGCAGAGCTCGGGTTGACCCACGATCACGACGTCGGGCGCGTGGCGCTCGGCGAGATCGAGCGCCCGGGCCGGCCACTCGGCCTCGAGGACCGTGAACCCGTCGTCGCGCAGGTGCCGCTCGAGGTACGTGCGCGAGACCGGCTCGTGCTCCGCCAGGAGGATCGCGGCCTCGCTCATCGCCGTCGACGCTAGAGCGCCGGGCGCGGCGCCGCCAGATGTCCATTGCGCCGGGTCTGTGCCGATCCGCTCACACGTGGCCGGTGCGGCCACGCGAGCTCAGCGCCGCTTGACCACGAACTCGACCTGGCCGACGAGCTTGCCGTAGCGCGGGTTCGCGCGCGTCCCCAGCGCCGGCCAGACGTACGCCTTGTACCGGCCGTCGACGAGGCGGCGCGACGCGCCGGCGTACCTCCATCGCTGCTTCAACGCGAGCTTCGGCGAGCCGACCCATGTCGTGAGGAGCTTCGTCCGGCCGCGCCAGAGCTGGACGTTGTAGAAGCTCGCGCCCTTCACGGGCGACCACGCGACGACCGGCGGACGGCGGACGACCGCCCCCGAAGCCGGGGCGAGGATCCCGATGGTGGCCAGCGGACGCGAGCCGACGACCCGGACGGCGCGGTTGCCCGCCTGGTCGAACACCGCGACCTCGTACGAGTACTCGACGCCCGGACTTGATCCGGCGGTCGACGTACCTGCGGCCCTTGCCCGTGTACACGACGGCGGGCTTCGTGCCCGCGAGGCCGGGCGTCCGCGAGATCCGCGTTCGCACGACGTCCTTGCCGAGCGCCCAGCCGAGGGAGACCGACGAGCTCCGCGGGCGGAAGCTGACCTTCGGCTTCGCGGGCGGAGTGCTGTCGTAGCGCAGCTCGACCGTCACGGGCGCGCTCAGATGCCCCGCGACGTCGCGGCACTGCCCGACGAGCTTCGCGGGTGCGGCGTCCGGCCCCTTGTAGAGGACGGTCGGGGAGCACTCCTTCACCCCGGAGCCGGCATCCTGGCCCTTGAACGCGACCTGGACGGCGTGGTTGTACCAGCCCCCTGCGTCCGGCTTGCGCGCCGCTGCGCCCGTCACGGTCGGCGCGGTGGAGTCGTACTTGATCGTGAACGATTTCGTCACGGCGTTGCCGGCGTTGTCGGTGCAGGTGCCGCTGAGGGCGATCGCGCCGCCGTCGGGCCCGCCGTACGTGCCGTTCCCGCTGCACGAGGCGAGGCCGGAGCCCCCGTCGTCCCCGCTGAACGAGACCGAGATGGGCTTCGTGTACCACCCGTCGGCGTCTGGATCGCGCGAGAGGCTCGCGTTCATCTGCGGCGGCGAGGAGTCCTTCGCCACGGTCACGCTGTTGCCGTAGAACGGGCCTCCGTAGTTGACGACGCACGTGAAGCTCGTGCCGCTCGTGTCCTCCGTGACCCCGGCCGCGCCGCAGCCGCTCGTCGACGTGGCGCCCGCCGGGTCGAACTCCCAGGTCACCGTGACCGAGGTCTTGAACCAGCCTCCGCAGCCGCCGCCGTTGCACCGCGGGATCGGCGGTCCCGGCGCGGCGCCTGCGTGGTCGGGCAGCGCGACCGCGGCGCCGAGCGCGACGAGGACGAGGGCGAGGAGGCGCGCGACGGTCATGCGTGGCTCGCCGCCGACCGGGCGGCGATCCCCAGGACGAATCCTCCTGCCGCCGCCGTGGCGAGCAGGAACGCGGCGAGGACGAGCAATCCGGTGTCCGGGCCGCGGTCGGGCCGGCCGACGATCAGCGCGCCGACCGGCAGCGCCAGCCGGAGGGTGTCGTGCGGGACACGCAGAGCGGTCGCGGCAGGCTCGGCGGCCCGGGCGGGTCTCGACGGAGCGGCCTTCGCGGCCTTCGACACCGTCGCCTTCCCGGACGGACGGGCGGCCCGCGCGACGGGTGCAGCGCGCCTCGTGGGGACGGAGGGCGTGGTCCGCGGTGCCGTCCGGACGACGGTCGTGGTCGCCGCGGGCTGCGCGGGCGGCGGCGACGCCGCTGCAGTGGACGGCGCGCGCGCGGCCGAGGATGACTGCGTGGCCGCGACGACGGGCGCATCCGGCGTCGGAACGGGCGCCGCTGCGGGGCTCGTCGTGGTTGTCCGCGCCGCGGGGCGAGCCTGCGCGGCGGTCGTGCCGGCGACGGTCGCGCCCGGCCGGCGGGTCGTCGGGCACGGGGAGCGGAGAGCCGCCTGCGGCACCGGCGTGACCGGTGACGACGAGCGCAGCCAAGCGTGACTCCCGCGACGAGCGCGGAGCGCCGCTGACAGTGCCGCTGAGCCACTTCGTCCCTCCCTGGTCTCCCCTTCGGACAACGGTAGATCGGTCTGCCACCTCGTGTCAAACGATGCGAGGGTGCGGCCGCCGCGCCGAGGCGGCGGCCGCACCCTCCCGTGCTCAGCTCTTGTGCTTCTTGCGCATCCCTCCCTGGATCGCGCGGCTCATCGCGCCGCCGCGCTGCTCGCTCCACGAGCCCTGTCCGCCGACCTGGAGCGCGTCCGAGCCATGGCCGGACTGCGTCTGGTCGAGGTACTGCCGGGTCTCGTTCAGGTTGAGCGCCAGGGCGAGCGCCCCGACGTCGTTGGACTGCTCGACCGAGCCGCCGCCACCGTGGCTTCCGACGCGAATCGGGGCGTTCTCGTTGGAGGCACCCAGCTGGACGGCCACCGCGTCGGCGTCCGCCTTCTGAGCGCTCCACGCGCCCTGTCCCGCGACCTGCGTGTAGGAGCCGCCGTGGCCTCCACCGGTCTGCGTCTGGTCGATCGACTGCTTCGTCTCGTTCAGGTTCAGCGCGGCCGCGAGCGCGGTCGTGCTGTTGGACTGGGACACGTCACCGTCGTCGCCGCGGCTTCCCACACGAACGCTCTCGTTCGTGTTCTGCGGCTTGACCTGGAAGCGCGACCGCGTCGGCGTCGGCCGACTGGTAGTTCGACGCCTCCTGGCCAGCGACCTGGACGTACTCCGAGCCCTTGCCCTTCTCGTCGTGCTTGCCCTTGCTGTCGTGCTCGGGCTTCGCCGACTCCATCGCCCGGCCACCCTGCACCTGGTCGATGGACTGCTTCGTCTCGTTGCCGTTCAACGCCGCACCGATCGCGACAGCGTCGTTCGACTGCGTGACGTCGCCGCCCTTGCCCGGGCTGAGGACGCGGATCGACGAGGCGGTGTTGCTCGGCTTCCACTGAACGGCCGTCGCATCCGCGTCGGCGTCCTGGTGGTTCTTCGCAGCCTGCCCCGCGACCTGCGTCGAGCTGCCGCCCGAGCCGGCCTGCGTCTGGTCGATCGACTGCTTCGTCTCGTTGTCGTTCGCCGCGAGGCCGACGGCCTTGGCGGTGTTCGACTGCGTGACGTCGCCATCGTCGCCGGGGCTCAGCACACGAACGCTCTCGTTCGTGTTCGAGGGCTTGACCTGGAAGGCGACCGCGTCGGCGTCTGCCGACTGCTTGTTCGACGCCTCCTGGCCAGCGACCTGGACGTACTCCGAGCCCTTGCCCTTCTCGTCGTGCTTGCCCTTGCTGTCGTGCTCGGGCTTCGCCGGCTCCATCGACCGGCCGCCCTGCACCTGGTCGATGGACTGCTTCGTCTCGTTGCCGTTCAACGCCGCACCGATCGCGACAGCGTCGTTCGACTGCGTCACGTCACCGTCGTCGCCGCGGCTCTTCACACGAATGGCCTCGTTCGTGTTCTGCGGCTTGACCTGGAAGGCGACCGCGTCGGCGTCGGCCGACTGCTTGTTCGACGCCTCCTGGCCAGCGACCTGGACGTACTCCGAGCCCTTGCCCTTCTCGTCGTGCTTGCCCTTGCTGTCGTGCTCGGGCTTCGCCGACTCCATCGCCCGGCCACCCTGCACCTGGTCGATGGACTGCTTCGTCTCGTTGCCGTTCAACGCCGCACCGATCGCGACAGCGTCGTTCGACTGCGTCACGTCGCCGCCCTTGCCCGGGCTGAGGACGCGGATCGACGAGGCGGTGTTGCTCGGCTTCCACTGAACGGCCGTCGCATCCGCGTCGGCGTCCTGGTGGTTCTTCGCAGCCTGCCCCGCGACCTGCGTCGAGCTGCCGCCCGAGCCGGCCTGCGTCTGGTCGATCGACTGCTTCGTCTCGTTGTCGTTCGCCGCGAGGCCGACGGCCTTGGCGGTGTTCGACTGCGTGACGTCGCCATCGTCGCCGGGGCTCAGCACGCGGATCGACATGGCCGAGTTGCTCGGCTTGACCTGCACGGCCTTCGCGTCCGCATCCGCGGACTGCCGCGAGTCGGCCGACTGGCCGGCGATCTGCGTTGCGTCGCCCGAGCCGGAGCGGCCGGAGCCGCCCTGCGTCTGGTCGACCGACTGCTTCGTCTCGTTGCCGTTCAACGCCGCGCCGATCGCGACAGCGTCGTTCGACTGCGTGACGTCGCCACCGTCGCCGGGGCTCAGCACGCGGATCGAGGTGGCGTCGTTCTCGGGCTTGACCTGCACCGCGTCGGCGTCTGCCTCTGCGGACTGCCTCGAGGACGCGTCCTGGCCTGCGATCTGCGTGGCGTCCGAGCCGTATCCGGAGCCGGCCTGCGTCTGGTCGATCGACTGCTTCGTCTCGTTGCCGTTCGCTGCCACCGCGCCGGCGGTCGCCGCGTTCGACTGGGTCACGTCGCCGTCGTTGCCTGGGCTGAGAACGCGGATGGACAGTGCGTCGTTGCTAGGGGCAACCTGCACTGCCTTGGCGTCGGCGTCTGCCGACTGCGCGTTCTTCGCCTCCTGGCCGGCGATCTGGGTGTAGGGCGAGCCGTAGCCGCCGCCAGTCTGCGACTGGTCCGTGCTCTGGCTCGTCTTGTTGGCGTTCGCAGCGATGGCCCCGGCAGTCGTGGTGTTCGACTGCGTCACGGCACCGTCGTTGCCCGGGCTCAGAACGCGGATCGACGTCGCGCCGTTCGTAGGCCCGTATTGGGAGGCGCCGCTCGAGCCGCCCGCCGACTGTCCGCTCGCAGCGGACTGTCCGGCGACCTGCCCGGCGCCTCCGCCGTCCTCGGCCGCAGCCGTGCCGACGCTGACGAGCGCGAGCACGAGTACTCCGAGGATGGCACAGAGTCGCTTCATTCGCTTGATGCTCCTTCCGTGATCGAGTTCCGCAGGGCCGGCGCCCCGCGAGCTGGTCGTCGACGGAGGAGCGCTAGCCCGGGTCGTCCGGGACGCGACTGCGATGTCCCGACGGCGTCGCGACGCGATCGAGCGCCAGACGCCGGGCCATGTCGAGCACCGCGGCGAGGAAAGGAAGTGCGAGGACGAGAGGCAGGCCGCCGCTCGACGAGCCGCCGACGCTCGCAGGCGCCACGCTCGTCCCCGACGATACTCGTGTGATACCGCCCGGCTGGGGCGCCGGCGGACGCCAGCGCGCCACCTTCGCGGCGGCCTTGCCATGGCCGTGCGACCCGCTGCTGCCCGTGGCGGCGCCCTGCAGGCTCCACGGCCTCAGGGAGACGGGTCGAAGGCTCACGAGCCCGTGCCCCGCCGCGCCGCCGAGCGTCGCGTGCGACGAGCCCGAGCGTGCGCCCGCGGCAGCGAAGCCCTGGAGAGGCACGCCGGCGAGGAAGCCGAGCGTGCCGCGAGAGGGCTCGACCGCCGTCCTCGAGGACGGGCATCGCCGCGACCACGAGCTCACCGGACGAGACAGGCGACGCGCTCTCGTCGGGCGCCGCGAGATCCACGCCTGGCCCGGAGTCGGCCGCGCCCGGCGCCGCGTCTGCGACACCGCCTCCCGGCGCGGCCGCTGGGGTGGGTACGTGTGGAACCTCGATCCCGATGGCGACAGCGATGTTGGTCTGGGTCACCGGCCCGTCGTTCCCGGGGCTCGCGATGCGGATCCCGACGTTGACGTTCACCGGGCGATGCTGATCCGAAGACCCGGACTGATACTGCGTTGCATTCTCTCCACAGTTCCAGTTCCAAATCCACGTCGATGGTGCGATACCACGATCTGATTCCGCGGAGTACCACTCCGAGAAGTTGGGTGCAGAGATGCAGTCCCATTGCCAATTCCAAACGCCTGCGTCGCCGGCGGCGGGAGATATCGCGGGTGATGCCGACGGTGATACCGGAGTGGCCGCAGCCTTCGACGACGCCGCCGAGCTCGTCCCTGCCGACGGCGTCGTCGACCCGGAGGTGACGGAGGGCGCGACCACGCCCGCGGCCACGGCGACGTTCGCCTGGGTGACGCTCCCGTTGTCCCCCGGGCTCCCGATGCGGATGCTGACGTTGACGTTCGTCGGGGCGACCTGCGTCGTGGTCGGCGTCGGCGTCGGCGAGCTCGCCGCCGGCGGCGTGGACGGCGTGGCCTCGCGGGTCGGGGTATCGGCTGTGGTATCAGTCGGCTCGGAGGCAGTATCAGTAGCTGTGGAGCCGGTTTCAGCCGATTCGTCGTCCGGCGCGGAGCTCGTGTCGACAGGAGCCGGGCCGCTGCTCCCCGGCGCGGGCGAAGAGCCCGTGGTCGGGCTCGAGGGCTCCGCTGCCTCGCCCAGCACCTCGTCGACGATCGCCTCGACGCCATCCGTCGCGCCCGCCGTCTCGGCCGCCGCGACCACGTCCGCGACAGACGGGACGCCGGCGACGGGAAGCGTCGGCGTCGCGCCGTCGTCCGCGCCCGCGGGCGACGGGGCAACGACGGCCCCGACGAGGATCAGGGCGCCCGCGACCAGCGACCGTCGCGCACGCAGAGTCGAGCGATTCGCCATCTCCTATTCATCTATGGATGTCCCAGTCGACTTTTCATTCATCATTTTGCAATTCCTTAGTAGACATATTGAGAAGCAGCGGTTATGGTCGGATGCGAGATCTCTCTGCGGATCGGGGTGGCTTTTGAGATCGGGGGACAGACAGGCGAAGCAGGAGGCGACGGCCGCTCTGCTCGCGGCGTACCACCACGGCGGCGACCGGGACGCCAGGGCCCGAGTGATCGAGCAGAACCTTCCGCTCGTGCGCGCGCTGGCTCGCCGGTTCTCCCGTCCCGGCGAGCCGCTCGACGACCTCGTGCAGGTGGCGTCCATCGGGTTGATCAAGGCCGTCGACGGCTACCGCGAGGAGCGTGGGCGCGATCTCGGCGCGTACGCCGTCCCCACGATCGTCGGCGAGCTGCGCCGCCACGTCCGCGGCACGCTCCCCGCCGCGGCCGACGGTGGCGGCCCGGGTCGCAGCACGACGGCGATCGTCGACGCGATCCCCGACGCTCGGTCGACGGCCGAGCTCGAGCGGGGCGAGACGCGCGCCCTCGTCCACTCGGGCCTCCGCTCACTCAGTCGCCGCGAGCGGCGGATCGTCGCGCTCCGCTACTACCGCGACCTGAGCCAGCAGCGCATCGCGGACGAGGTCGGTCTCTCGCAGGTGCAGGTCTCGCGCGTGCTCGCGACGTCGCTCACGAAGCTCCGTCACGCGGTCGGTGCCGGATGACACGCCCCGTCGTTGTGCGGTCGAAGGCCCCCGCATACACTTTGCGCGGGGTGAGCGTTCAACCCTCCGCCGCAGACGTCGACGAGGCGACACCAGCCAAGGCACCACTTCCTAGCGGTCGTCTCCTCCTTCGCATGCCTCCCGGACCTGCACGCGCAGCTCGCGCAGGCGGCCGAGCGGGAGGGCTCGAGCCTCAACGGCTACATCACCGCCCGTCTGCGCGAGTCGGTGGACGGCGCGCCTGCCGACGCGGATCCCTCCGTGCGGGACGGGTCGTCGAACGCGACGCTGACGCGCCTGCTGGTCGTCAACTCGGTCGCAGTGGCCTTCGCCGCCGCCGTCGCGCTCGTGATCCTGCTCGTCGCCTGGCTCGGGTGAGCGCCGCCCCGGCGCTGACCGCCCTCGCGGCCCTGGCCGCCGCTCCGTGGATGTCCGGCTCGTCGCTCCCCGAGCCGCGCACCGAGGTCGCCGCAGCGACGCTCGGCGGGCGGATCGTCGTCGCCGGCGGCTTCCTCGCGAGCGGCGCGAACTCGCGGCGCGTCGACGCCTACGACCCGCGAGGCGACGCCTGGGAGCGGCTGCCCGACCTGCCCGTCTCGGTCGACCATGCGGCCGCCGCCTCGTGGCGCGGTCGCGTGGTGATCGTCGGGGGCTACGGTCCCGACCGCGCGCCGCTGCGCGCCGCGTTCCTCTACGACGGCTCGCGCTGGCGGACCCTGCCTCGGCCGCCGGAGGAGCGGGCCGCGGCGGCCGCAGCGGCCACGGCCGACGGACGCGTATGGGTCGTCGGCGGCCGCACGCGGTCGGGGCTCGCCCGGACGGCGCTCTCGCTCGACCTGCGCACGCTGCGCTGGCGGACGGTGCAAGGGCCGCGTCCGCGCGAGCACCTCGCCGCGACGGCGCTCGGCGGCCGCGTCTACGCGCTGGGCGGGCGCCTCGCCGGCTACGACACGAACCTCGGCGTCGTCGAGGCCTACGACCCGGCGCGGAACCGCTGGTCGCGAATGCCCGATCTCCCCGACCCGCGGGGCGGCACCGGGGCGGCCGCCGTCGCCGGCCGGGTGGTCTCCGTCGGCGGCGAGTCGCCCGGCGGCACGAACCGCTCCGTCTGGTCGCTCGGACGGTCGGCGCGGCGCTGGGAGCGCCTGCCCGACCTCCCCACGCCGCGGCACGGCCTCGGGGTCGTCGCGCAGGGCGGGCGCGTCTGGGCGATCGCCGGCGGCCCGGAGCCCGGGCTCACCGTCAGCGGCGTCGTCGAGTCGCTCCCGATCCCCTGAGCCGCGCGGCCGGCCGGCCTCAGAGGCGGCCGCTCTTCATCACGCCCCAGAGGAGCCAGAGCCCGAACGCGCCCGACATCACGAACCCGACCACCGAGAGCAGGTGGAGCCCGAGGACGTGCGGGCCGTCCTCGGCGAGCACGCCGATCAGCGACGAGCCCACGAGCCCGCCGAGGATGACGAGCGAGACGGCGATCCGGTTGACGGAGACGTCGATGTGGTGGGCGAGGTCGTCGACGCCGGGATTCGAGATCCTCACCAGGAACTCCCCGTCCCGCATCTCGTTCAGCACGTCGTGGAGCTGCCGCGGCACCTCCAGCGCGATCTCGGTCAGCTCCTGCGCCTCGCGGCGGGCCCGGAGGGCGAGCCGCCGCGGCGAGAGCCGCTCCGCGACGAGCTGCCGTGCGTACGGCTTCGCGACCTCGAACACGTTGAACTCGGGATAGACCTCGGCGGCCACCGCGCCGAGCGTCGCAATCGTCTTGTCGAGGATCACGAACCGGGTCGGGAGCCGGAGATTCATCCCGTAGATGAGCGCCAGCCCTTCGCGGATCGCCTCGATCGGGTCGATGTCCGCGAGCCGTGAGCCGTAGTAGCGGTAGTAGAGCTCCTCGAGGCGCGACCGCAGCTCGTCCTCGCGGTCGCGGGGATACCGGACGCCGAGCTCCGCGAGCCGCCGCGGGAGCGCGTCGATGTTCTCGGTCGCAGCGTCCACGAAGAGCCGCGTCAGGCGGGACATGTCGGTCTCCGTGAGCCGCCCCGCCAGACCGAAGTCGACGAGACCGAGTCGCCCGTCCTCGAGATGGAGGATGTTCGCGGGATGCGGGTCGCCGTGGAAGAAGGCGTGCCGGAAGATCATCGTCATCCACGCGTCCGTCATCGTGTACGCGAGCGACCGCCGGTCCTCCGCCTCCCACGCGTCGAGGTCGAGGTCGCGGATGTGGACGCCGTGCAGGCGGTCGAGCGTCAGGAGGCGGCTCGTCGTGTAGCGCCACCAGACGCGAGGGACGGCGATCCGGTCGTCGCCCGCGAAGTTCCGCCGGAAGGTCTCGGCGTTCCGCGCCTCCTGCTGGTAGTCGAGCTCGAGCCGGATCGACCGCCCGAACTCGTCGACGAGCTCGTTCGCGTCGATGAAGTCGAGCTGCCGGACGCGCTCGCGGACGACGCGCGCGGCCGACGCCATCAGCTTCAGATCGGACTCGATCTGCCTCGGCGCCGTCGGCCGCTGCACCTTGACGACGACCTCCGCGTCGTTCGGGAGCGTCGCGCGGTGCACCTGGCCGATCGACGCCGCCGCGATCGGGCGCTCCTCGAAGTCGAGGAAGGCCCGCTCGATGGTCAGGCCGAGCTCCGCATGGACGACTCGCTCGACGTCCTCGATCGGGAACGGCGACACCTCGTCCTGAAGCTTTCGGAGCTCGGCGATCATGTCCGGGGGGACGAGATCGGGACGCGTCGAGAGGAGCTGCCCGAACTTGACGAAGGTCGGCCCGAGCTCGTCGAGCATCTCGCGGAGCCGGCGCCCTCGATCCGCGTCCGGCTGCGCCTCCGCCTTGCGCCGGTCGAGGAGGTAGCCGAAGCCGTGCCGGGTCGCGACGCGGCCGATCTCGGTGACGCGCGCGAAGCTCCGCTGCGGCGTCTCGCTCACGGGCTAGGCCAGGTCGTCGCGCTCGAGCAGCCGCAGGCGGTGCTCGAGCTGGGCCACGCGAAGCGCGAGATCCTCGACGTCCTCGCGACGCGCGAGGCCCGCCCTCGCGAGCCCGCGCTCCACCACCTCGTCCCGCCGGTCTCCGAGGCGATCGAGCTCCTCGCGCCACGAGGTCACGGTGTCACGGACGGCGTCACGCATCGCCTCGCGGCCGACGCCGACGCGGCGCGCGAGGTCGTCGGCGACCTCGTCGACCGCCTCGAGTCCGAGGCTGGCCCAGCCGATCCCGGCGAGGAGGAGCTCGGAGACGGGCCGCGATTCGTCGTCCGACGGAGCGCTCATGCGCGCAGTCTACGGGTGCCGTCCCCCGGCGCCCGGCTCGCCCGTGGCGGTCGTCTCAGCGAGGACGCCCGTGCGGGCGCCCGCTGCGGCGCTGCCGCCGGCGCTCGCGCCGCGCCGCCTCGGCCGCGCTGAGCGGGGCGTCGGCGGGCTTGACCGGCGCGGCGGGAGCCGCGGGGGCGACGCTCGGGACGGTGGCCGCGGCCACCGGCTCGGGCGCCGTCGGACCGAGGAGGGCGCCGCCCACCGACACGTCGACGGCGTGCTCGTCGTCGCGGCGCCGCGCGTACTCCGGCTCGCGCTCCTTGAACATCGCGAGGAGCGGCGCGGCGATGAAGATCGAGGAGTAGGCGCCGGCCCCGATCCCGACGAGGAGCGCGAAGGCGAAGTCCTTGAGCGTGTCGCCGCCGAAGAGCCACAGCGAGGCGATCGGGACGAGCGTGATGAACGTCGTCGCGAGCGAGCGGGGGATCGTCTCCCAGAGCGAGACGTTCCCGAGCACGCGGAACGAGGCGCGCTTCATCAGCGGGATGTTCTCGCGGATGCGGTCGAAGATGATGATCGTGTCGTAGATCGAGTACCCCAGCACGGTCAGCACCGCGGCGACCGTGGCGGTCGTCACCTCCCGGCCGAGCAGCGCGTAGATCCCGATCGTGATCAGGACGTCGTGGGCGAGTGCGACGAGCACCGGCACCGCGAACTTCCACTGGAACCTGACCGAGATGTAGAGGACGATCAGCGCCAGCGAGACGATGATCGCGAGGACCGCCCCCTTCGCGATCTGGCGGCCGAAGCTCGCCGAGACGTTCTTCACCCCGAAGGCCTCGGCCTGAACCGTGCTCGCGAGGCTCTGCTGCAGGGACTGCACCTCGTTCGGCGCGAGCGACTCGGTGCGCACCGTGAACGAGCTGTAGCTGTCGCCCGTGGAGGGGCCCCGGCCCTGGATCTGCGCGTTCGCCTGGCCGATCTCGGCCGCCTGCGCGCGCACCTGGTCGAGCGAGACGGGCTGCGGGGTCTCGAAGGCGATCTGCGTGCCGCCGCGGAAGTCGATCCCGAGGTTGAGCCCCTTGATCGCGATCGCGCCGACGGCGATCACGACGACGATGCCGGAGATCGCGAACCACGTGTTACGGCGGCCGATGTAGTCGAGCTTCAGCCACCGCGGGATGCCGCCGCCCGCAGCGCCCATCAGGCGCGGGCTGTCGAGCAGCTTCATCCCGGCGAGGACCGCGAGGAACGCGCGCGTCGCGACGACGGCGGTCAGCATCGAGATCGCCGTACCGACGAGCAGCATCAGCGCGAAGCCGCGGACGCTGGCGGTCGCGACGGCGAAGAGCACCATCGCCGTGATCGCCGTGACGACGTTCGCGTCGACGATCGTCGCGAAGCCCTTCGTGTAGCCGGTCTGGATCGCGGCGCGCACGGATCTGCCCGCGCGCACCTCTTCCTTGATGCGTTCGAAGATGACGATGTTCGCGTCCGCCGCGACGCCGAGCGTCAGCACGAGGCCCGCGATGCCCGGCAGCGTCAGCGTGACGTTGAAGACGAGGATCGCGGCGTACAGGATCGCCGCGTAGACGATCAGGCCGACGACCGCGACGACCCCGAGGAAGCGGTAGAAGATGAGCAGGAAGATCGCGACGGCCAGGAGGCCGACGAGCGCCGCGAGCTTCGCCTCCTCGAGCGAGTCCTTGCCGAGCGTCGCCGAGATGGCGGTCTGGTCGAGCGTCCGGAACTCGACGGGCAGCGCGCCCGTCTGGAGGACGAGCGCCAGGTCCTTCGCCTCGCCGACGTCGGCGAGGCCGGAGATCTGCGCGCCGTTCGAGCCCGAGATCCCGCCCGGGTACTGCTCGAAGTCGATCGTCGGCCACGACTTGATCTCGCGGTCGAGCACGATCGCGAAGTGCTGCAGGTAGTTCTGGGGGTCGCCCTGGCCGCCGCCGACCGTGTTGAAGAGCAGCCGGCCGCGCTGCGCCACGTCGCGCGTGATGCGCTCGAACGTCTCGGCGCCCTTGTCCGTGAAGTCCATCAGGACGATCGGCTCGCCGGTCGTCGTGTCGAAGTCCTGCCGCGTGCCGTCGAGGTTCAGGTCCTTCCCCGTCATCTCGGGAACCTCGGGCGGCGTGTAGCGGAAGAGGTAGTACGAGTTCGTCGTCGGGTTGAGCTCGCCGACGCCCGGGCAGACCACCTCGCCGCGGCCGCACTGGACGACCACCGTGTTGGGCGGCACGGCGAAGAGCTTGTGGCCCTTCGGCAGCTTGCCGTCCCACTTGGCGAGCGCCGCCTCGCGCGTCCCGACGGGGCCGCGGACGAGCTTCTTCCCCTTCTCCTGGAAGACGTAGTACGACTCCGGATCGCCGCGCGCCGCGAGCGCCTGCTGGCCCGCGAGGAGGTCGTAGAGCTTCGCCGTCGCGACCGGCTGCCGCGTCCGCGCGTCGATCGACGGCGCGACGAGGTCCTTCTCGAGGTCGAACAGCTCGAGCTGGGCCGTCTTGCCGATGATGTTCGCGGCCGCGGCCGGGTCGTCGACGCCGGGCAGCTGGATCGAGATCTGGTCGTCGCCCTGCGTGCGGATCTCGGGCTCCGCCACGCCGAGGCGGTCGACGCGGCTCCGCATGATCTCCACCGACCGGTCGAGATCCGCCTTGGTGAGCTCGCGGTCGCGCGGCGGCACCGCCTGCAGCGTCACCTCGAGGCCGCCCTGGAGGTCGAGGCCGAGCGTCGGACGGCGCTCGAGCGGCGATCCGGGGATGGCCAGCAGCGCGACCCCAACGAGGGCCGCGGCGACCAGAGCAACGACGAGGACGGCTGCGCGGCGGGTCATCTGCGGCCCGTCAGGTTAGCGGCGGTCGAGCGCCGGAGTGTCCTCCGCAGGCCCTTCGCTCACGATTTCCTCGGAGTCGTTAACCAGTTCTTCCTCATCCAGCACCTCGCCGTCGGTCTCATCGTCCTCGTCGGCCTCCTCCGGCTTCACGACGGCGGCGAGCGCGCGGCGGGCGATCCGCACGTGGATGCCCTCGGCGACCTCGACCACGAGGTCGTCCTCGTCGTCGATCTCCTGCACGATCCCGTACAGGCCGCCCACCGTCAGGATCTCGTCGCCGGGCTCGACGGACGACAGCAGGCTCTGGTGCTTCTGCTGGCGCTGGCGTTGCGGGCGGATCAGCAGCACCCACAGCAGGACGAACATCGCGGCGAGCAAGATCAGGGTTGCCAAGTTTCCTCCTCGGGGCCGGCGGCGAGGGCGGCGAGCACGTCGGCGCGATACGCGTCGAACGCGCCGCGGGTGATCGCGTCCCGTGCACCGGCGGTCAGTCGCAGTGTGAACCACAGATTATGCAGCGTCAGGAGCCGAAGCCCGAGGAGCTCCTGCTGGTTGACGAGGTGCCGGACGAAGGCCCTCGAGAAGCCCGCGCAGGCCGGGCACCCGCAGCCGTCCTCGAGAGGTCGCGGATCACGCGCGAACCGGGCGTTGCGGAGGTTGAGCCGGCCGCGCGCGGTGAGCGCGGAGCCCGTGCGGGCGGTCCGCGTCGGCAGGACGCAGTCGAACATGTCGATCCCCCGCGCGACGACCTCGAGGATCCCCTCGGCGTCGCCCAGGCCCATGAAGTACCGCGGTCGCTCGGCGGGCAGGGCGGGCGCCGCCCAGGCGACGGCGTCGAGCATCTCGGCGCGGCTCTCGCCGACCGCGAGCCCGCCGAGCGCGTAGCCGTCGAACGGCAGCTCCACGATCCCCGCGATCGAGCGGCCGCGCAGCTCGGGATCGACGCCGCCCTGCGCGATCCCGAACCGCAGCTGCCCGTCCGCCAGGGGCGCCCCGACCTGGCGCTCCGCCCAGAGCTGGGTGCGGCGCACCGCCTCCTCGTGCTCGTGACGCGAGGCGTCGGCGGGCGGGCAGATGTCGAGGCACATCGCGATGTCGGAGCCCAGCCGGGCCTGGATCTCGGCCGCCGCCTCGGGCGTCAGGCGCTCGGGGCGTCCGTCGTAGACGGAGCGGAACGTGACGCCCTCGTCGTCGACCTCGGAGAGCGTGTCCCGCAGGGAGAAGACCTGGAAGCCGCCGGAGTCCGTGAGGATCGGCCCGTCCCACCCCGTGAACGCGTGCAGGCCGCCGAGCTCCTCGATCACGTCCTCGCCCGGCCGGAGGTGGAGGTGGTACGTGTTGCCGAGGATCACGTCCGCGCCGACGGCGCGCACCTCGGCCGGGAGCAGCGTCTTCACCGTCCCCTTCGTGCCGACCGGCATGAACGCGGGCGTCCGGATCTCGCCGTGCGCGGTCCGGATGACGCCGGCGCGGGCGGCGCCGTCGGTCGCCTCGAGCGTGAAGCAGCTCACCGCGCCGTCACAGGATCAGCATCGCATCGCCGAAGGAGTAGAAGCGGTACCGCTCGCGGATCGCGAGGGCGTAGAGCTCCCGCGTGCGCTCCACGCCGGCGAAGGCCATCACGAGCGCGAGGAGCGTCGTGCGGGGCAGATGGAAGTTGGTCAGCAGCGCGTCGACCCGACGGAACCGAAACCCCGGCGTGATGAAGAGGTCGGACCGGCCCCCGAGCGGTCCGCCGCGCGCGACGGTCTCGAGGACACGGGTCGTCGTCGTCCCGACGGCGAGCACCTGCTCGGCCGCCTCGATCCGCTGCCAGGCCGCCGCCTCGACGCGATACCGCTCGCCGTGGAGCTCGTGCGCCTCGAGCGTCTCGGCCGTGACCGGCCGGAACGTGTCCAACCCAACGTGGAGCGTGATCCGCTCGTGCGCGACCCGCGCGAGCAGCTCGGGCGTGAAGTGGAGGCCCGCGGTCGGCGCCGCGGCCGAGCCCGTCTCTGTCGCGTAGACCGTCTGGTAGCGCTCGGGGTCGGCGAGCCGCTCGTGGATGTAGGGCGGCAGGGGCAGCTCGCCGTGCGGCGCGCCGCGGAGGAGGATCCGCCACCTGCCGCCGCCGAGCGACTCGAGCAGCTCGACGGACCCGCCGTCCCCTTCGAGCGTCTCCCCCAGCCGGAGCCGCCGCGACGGGCGGGCGAGCGCCTCCCAGGTGTCATCGGCGATGCGCTCGACGAGCAGCACCTCTACCGCACCGCCGCTCGCCCGCCGCACGGCGAGCCGCGCGGGGACGACACGGGTGTCGTTGACCACGACGAGCCGGCCGCCGGCCTCGTCGGGCAGATCGGCCACCGACCGGTGCCGGACGTCGCCCGTCACCCGGTCGCAGACGAGCAGCCGCGCCTCGTCACGACGGTCGGGCGGGTGCTGGGCGACGAGCTCGGCGGGAAGCTCGTAGTCGAGAAGCTGCACATTCATCCGCCGGCGAGGTTAGCCTTGACCCCATGGACGAACAGGCGTTGGAACGGGCGCGGCAGCGCATTGCGGCCGGCGCGGCGGACGGGCTCGCGGGACCGCGACTCGACGCAGCGCTGGAGCGGGCTCGCGCAGAGATCATGCGGCTGGCGCACGTCGCCGACGAACTCGAGGAGTCACTCCCCAAGCAGGTGGAGACCGCCATGCGCGACGGCATTGCGCGCGAGGTGGTTCCCGTCAGCCGGAGCCTTGCCGAGATCCGGGGCAGCGTGAACCAGGCGCTCCGACGGCTCGAACGGCTCGAGCAGGAGCTGCTCGCCGAGCGGACCTCGCGGATCGACGACCTCGGGATCCTCGTTGACCTCATCTCCTCCGGCTGGAACGGCGTCGATGCGCGCCTCGGTCGGCTGGAGCGTGGTCTCGAGAATCCCCCGGCGCCGTTCACCGCGCGGGACGCGGAAGCGGCGTAGCACCTACGAGGTCGCGAGCACGACGGCGCAGACGGTCGCCCACCCGGCGACCGTCACGAGCAGTGGCACGTCCTCGACGAGGAGCGTTTCCGGCTCCTCGCCGAGGCCGCGCCGGTGCAGCAGGAGCAGGTAGCGGAAGAGGCCGTAGACGACGAACGGCACGGTGGCGAGCAGCCACCGCGAGTCGTGCGCCGTGAGCGCGTACGCCGCATAGGCCCCGATCACCGCCGCCGCGACGACGGCGAGCAGCTGGTCGACGAGCTCCGGCGTGTAGCCGGCGAGCGCGGGCCGTGCCCGGTCGCCCGACTGCGCAAGCTCCGCTCGCCGCTTGCCGAGCGCGAGGAAGAGGGCCAGCAGGAACGTGCAGAGCAGGAGCCACTGCGAGATGTGGACGTCGACCGCGATCGCCCCGGCCGCGGCCCGGAGGACGAAGAGCGCGGCGATCGTGAGCACGTCGACGAGCTCGATCGACTTGAGCCACAGCGAGTAGGCCGCCTGGACGAGCAGGAACGCCGCGAGACAGGCGAGCGACGCAGGGCCGAGCGCCGCAGCCAGCCCGACCGCCAGCACTCCGAGCGCCGCGGCAAGCCAGAGCGCCGTGCGCGGCGAGAGCTCGCCGCGCGCCACGGGGCGCCCGCGCTTGACCGGATGCAGCCGGTCCGCCGCGACGTCCCGCACGTCGTTCACGAGGTAGGCCGCGCTCGACGCGGCGCAGTACGCGACGAACGCGACGATCGCCGCAAGCCAGCGCGCCGGGTCGCCGAGCTGCGCGGCGAAGATGATCCCGGCGAAGAGCAGCAGGTTCTTCGTCCACTGCCTTGGCCGCAGTGCGACGAACGCCGCGCGCGCGGGCGAGCGCCGTTGTGGAAGCTCGACGACGGTCGCGAGGGCGGGCTCGGCCACCGGATGACCCTACTCGGCCGGGTGCGACCGAATCGGCGCTAGGAGCGCGACGGCAGGACGAGCCGGAACCGGCTGCCGCGCCCGATCTCGGTGTCCAGCTCGATGCGCCCGCCGAGCGCGCCCGCGAGCTCCCGGGCGATCGGCAGGCCGAGCCCGGTGCCCTGGGTGTCGTGCGAGACGAACGGGTTGAAGATGCGCTGCGCGTCCTCGCGCGTGATCCCCGGGCCGGTGTCCGACACCTCGACGCGGATGGCGCCGTTCGACGCGTCGAGCGCGACGCCGATGGTGCCGCCGTCGGGCGTCCAGCGGAACGCGTTCTTGAGGAGGTTCGTGATCACCTGGAGCACGCGGTCGCCGTCGGTGATGATCGTCGGCGCCTGCTCCGCCCCGTCGAGCGCGTAGTGGATCTCGCGCCGCCGCGCCTCGTCGCCGAACGAGCCGTACGCCTGCTCGACGAGGCGGCCCATGTCGACCTCCTCCGTCTGCACGGTGAAGCGGTGGGCGCGCAGCTTCGCGAGGTCGAGGACGTCCCCCACGAGCCGCTCGAGCCGCGTCGCCTCGTTCGCGACGACGTCGAGCGACGCCGCGATCAGCTCAGGGTCATCGACGAGCCCGTCGCGGAGCGCGTCGACGTGGCCCTTGATCGCCGTGAGCGGCGTGCGGAGCTCGTGCGAGACCGACATCAGGAACTGGCGCTCGCGCTCCTCGGTCGCCGCGAGCCGGGCGGCCATCTGGTTGAACCGCTCGGAGAGGTGCGTGAGCTCCGAGCTCCCGCGGCCCACCGGCACCTGGACGGCGTAGTTTCCGGACGCGATCTCGTCCGAGGCGCGGGCGAGCGCCTGGACGGGCTTGCTGATGCGTCGCGAGAGCCAGAGCCCGAGCAACCATGCGAGAAGGCCGCCGATCGCGATCGCGGCGCCGAGCCGCTGCACGAGGGGCGCCCACTGGTCGCTGACGACGTCCTGGGGCTTCGCGACGACGATCGCCCCGATCGGGGCGCCGTCTCGCTCGAGCCGCACGGGCTGGGAGGCCGCGATGAACCGGCGTCGCTGACCGGGCGGGCGGAACTCGAACTGGAGCGCCCGCTCGGCGGCCAGCACCTCCTGCGGCACCGCCGACTCGGGCAGCACCTGGAGTCCGGAGTCCTGGCCCGGGAAGGCCGGCGCGCCGACGTAGTAGAGCTGGTCGCCGGTCGCGAGCTCGAGCGCCTGGGGCGCGAAGTCGGGCGCCGGCGTTCCCTCCTCGGCGGCGCGAAGCGCCGCGGCGCCGTACAGCCGCGCGATCCCGACCGCCTCCCGCCCGAGCTCCTCGTACGACTGGTTGCGCGTGTAGCCCTGGAAGAGCTGCACGGAGATCGCCGCCGCGACGATGCCGGCGATCACGATGCCGAGCAGGAAGAGCGCGGGGAGCCTGAAGCGCAGCGAGCTCATCCTGGCCTCCTCGGGCCCTCCGTGCGACGCGACGGAGCGCACTGCTCCATGGCCCAGGCTACGCCGCGGAGGCGGGCGTGCGCTCGGACGCGACCTTGTAGCCGACGCCCCACACCGTGACGATCGGCGAGGCGTCGCCGAGCTTGCGGCGGATCTGTCGCACGTGGACGTCCACGGTGCGCGTGTCGCCCGCGAAGGTGTAGCCCCACACGCGCTCGAGCAGCTGGTCGCGCGTCAGCACGATGCCGCGGTGGTCGAGCAGCTCCCAGAGGAGGTCGAACTCCTTCGGGGCGAGCTGGATCTCGTCGTCGCCGACGAGTACCTCGCGACGGCCCGAGTTGATCAGCAGGTCGCCGTGCCGGATCTCGTCGCCCTCGTCGATCCGGCGGTCGGAGGTCGCGCGGCGGAGCACGCTCTTCACGCGCGCGACGAGCTCGCGCGGGTTGAACGGCTTCGTCAGGTAGTCGTCGGCCCCGACCTCGAGCCCGATGATCTTGTCGACGTCCTCGTCGCGGGCGGTGAGCATGATGATCGGCACGTCCGAGTTCTTGCGGACCCTCCGGCAGATCTCGATCCCGTCCATGTCGGGCAGGTTGAGGTCGAGCACGATGAGGGACGGCATCTCGGCCGCGACGGCGTTGAGGGCGCCCGAGCCCGTGCCGACGGCGCGGACGCCGTAGCCGGCGTTCTTCAGATAGAGGGAGACGAACGACGCGATCGACTGCTCGTCCTCGACGACGAGGACGGTGGCGGGGCTGCTCACGGCTTGCCCGCCTTCGTTCCCTGGGTCGCCGTCTCGGGAGGCCCGAACTGGACGTACTCGAGGCTGGGCGGAAGTGCCACCAGGGGGCTGTCGCCGACGGCGAAGGTGCCCGTCGAGCCGGCAGCGTCCGCGTCGCCGTCGAGGCCCGCGAGCCCCTGGCCGCGCGCGGAGATCGAGACCCCGTCGCCGTGCACCGTGATCTTGTACCGGCCGCCCGGGACGTAGAAGTTGACGTCCTTCCCCCGTGTCCACACGGTGCGCCCGCGCGGGACGCCGTTCACCCGCGGGCTCCACTGGTCGAGCGGCGTCAGGTCGACGATCCGCACGTCGCCGCGCTCGAGACGGCCGATCACGATGCCCTTCCCCTGGAGCACGATGGTGCCGCGGCCGTCCTCGATCGAGAGCGTCCCGGCAGGGCGCGTGGCGGCCCACCCCGCGGGAACCGCGAGCGCGAGCAGGCAAAGGAAGACGAGCGCGAAGCGCATGACTGCCGGAAGTATCGGCACGGCGCGTGGGTGGGGGGTGAGACGGGCGTAAGGAAAGTGTAATGAGCCGACCCGTCGGCACGGTCGCCGCGGCCGCCGACGCGCCGCGTCGCCCGGACGGGCAAGATCGACCGATCGACGACGTCTTCGACTTCGGCCAGCTCGTCCTCGTCGTGTCGGGCGGCCTGCTGCTCGCGATCGGCGTCCGGGTCGTCGCGGGGCGGCTGGCGATCCCGACCGCCGGCCTCCTGCTCGTCGTCGCGGCGGTCGCGTCCGACCTGGTCGACCGCCTCGCGACGGTCCTGACGTTCCAGGACGTGCAGCGGGTCGCGACGCTCGCGCTCGTCGTGATCCTCTTCGAGGGCGGCTCGCACATCGGTCTCCGGCGCTTCCGCCGCGCGGCGGGGCCGATCGTGACGCTCGGCGTGCTCGGCACGTTCGGCACCGCCGCTCTGCTCGCGGTTGACGGCGCACTACGTGCTCGACCTCCCGTGGATCGTGGCGGGGCTGATCGGCGCCGCGCTCGCCCCGACCGACCCCGCGGTCACGTTCTCGGTGCTCGCCGGGAAGGAGGTGCACGGCCGCTCCGGGACGATCCTCGAGGGGGAGTCGGGCTTCAACGACCCCGTGGGCATCGCGCTGATGATCGGCATGGTCGAGCTCGCGACAGAGGACGGAGGCTCATTCGCGATCGTCCTGCGCGAGTTCGGGATCGAGATGTCGATCGGCCTCGTCGTCGGCATCGCCGGCGCGATCGCGCTCGGGGGCCTGCTTCGCTGGTCGCCGCTTCCCGACCGGACGCTCTATCCGATCGCCGTCGTGCTCGCCGCGGGCGCCATCTACGGCGCCGCCGCGGTCGCGCACGGCTCGGGCTTCCTCGCCGTCTTCGTCGCGGGGATCATCGTGGGCGACCTCCAGTACGACGCGCGGCGCGCGGTCCGGGCCTTCAACTCGGCGCTCTCCGACCTGGGCGAGCTGGCGGCGTTCGTCGCCCTCGGGCTGACGATCGACCTCGCGTTCATCGCGGACGAGGGCCTGTGGTGGCGCGGCCTCGTGCTCGCCGTGCTCCTGGGCTTCGTGATCCGGCCGCTCGTCGTCGGCCCGCTGCTCGCCGCGATGCGGCTCACCTGGGGCGAGCGCGGCTTCATCGTCTGGAGCGGCCTCAAGGGCGCGGTCCCGATCCTGCTCGCGTCCCTCGCCGTCGTCGGCGGGGCCGACGACGCCGCAGAGATCTACGGGATGGTGTTCGTCGTCGTCCTCTTCTCGGTCGTCGTCCAGGGCACCCTCGTGCCGACCGTGGCGGCGCGGCTGCGCGTGCCGATGGACGACCGCTGACCGCGGTCACTGCCGCGTTGCCGACCAGGTGACGACGTTCTGCGCGCAGGAGTAGCGCGTGCCCTCGTCCGTGAACGAGACGGTGCTGATCGCGACGGTGCCCGTGGCCCGGCCCTCCGGCGTGAGCGTGCCGCGGATCGTGTACGTCGCCTGGAAGTCCGAGTCGTCCGACGAGCTGAGCGGGCCTGCGTAGTCGAAGCTGAAGCTCAGCTCGGGCGAGAGCGGGAGCATCCGGCCGCTGAAGCGCACGCCGATCGTCCAGCGGCTGCCGTCCGTGCAGTCGACGAGGGCGCTGGTCGCGAGCTCGGTGATCGCACGCCCGTCGGCCGACGTGGTGAGGCAGATCCCGGGACCCTGGCCCGTGTAGCCGCAGTACGACCCGGGCGGCGCGCTCGGCGCGGGGGCCGGGGGCGGTGGCGTGGGAGGCGCCGGCGGCGGCGCCGGGGCCACGGTCGGGGGAGCGGTGGCGCGCCGCACGACCTCGCAGTCGCGAGAGACGGTCTCGCCGACCTGGGCGTTGACGACGTCGCGACCTCGACCGCAGAAGAACCGGTCGATCCCAGGGCCGCCGGTGAGGACATCGTTCCCGCCCAGGCCGTAGAGCTGGTCGTCGCCCGCCTTGCCGAGGATCAGATCGGCCCGCTGGGTGCCACGGAGCACGTCCGCCCCCGGCGTGCCGACGATCGAGCCGGCTGAGGCGCTCGATGCGGCTGCCAGGACGACGGAGAGGGTGACCCCTGCGATCAGGCTTCGACGACCCATGGCCGGATCGTCCGCGACCCCGCTAACGGGCGGCTAACCGGGGCTCAGGCGGCGGCGCGGAGCTGGCTCCAGCGCAGGCGGAGGAGCTCCGCCACGTCGAGCGTCACCCGAAACGGGTCGGAGACCGCCCGCCCGCCGTCCTCGGCCGCTGCGGCGACGAGCTCGCCGTCCACCTCGGCGAGGAGGATCGGGCCCGCCGGCAGGCGACGGTCGGCCAGCGCCTCGAGCCGTGCGATCGCACGACCGTCGGCAGGCAGGGCGCGGCGGATCGAGATCGTGCCGCGCCCGCCCACCGCGGACGCAACGGTCGCCGGGAGCCGCGAGGTCATCCCTCGTAGGACCGGCGCCGGTTCACCTCGTCGATCCGGGAATCGCGTCCCGCGAGGAGCGCGAGCGGTCCGACGAGGAGAAGGAAGAGAACGACTGCGATTTCCATGGGTCGATTGTCGTCGTTCGCTACTATTAGGACAAGTCGAGGTTTTCATGACAACGATCACACAGCCTGATCAATGGCTCGGAGTCGAAGTGCGCCACTTCGCCGCCCTCGACGCCGTCGCGCGGGAAGGGTCGTTCGGTCGCGCGGCCGAGCGGCTCGGCTACACCCAGTCGGCCGTCAGCCAGCAGATCGCGACGCTCGAGCGCATCGTCGGCGAGACGCTCGTCGAGCGACCCGGCGGTCCCCGCGCGGTCTCGCTCACCGAGGCAGGAGTGCTGCTGCTCCGCCACGCCGAGGCGATCGTCGCGCGGCTCGACGCAGCGCGGGCCGACATCGCCGCGCTCCGCGCCGGCGAGACGGGGACGCTCCGGGTCGGCACGTACCAGTCGATCGGCGCGCGCGTCCTCCCCGGCGTCATGCGGCGCTTCCTCGCGGACTGGCCGGGAATCGAGCTCGGGCTCTCGGAGCCCGCGACCGACCCCGACCTCTACGCCCTCGTCGAGTCCGGAGAGCTCGATCTCGCGTTCTGCAGCCCGCCGCTGCCGGACGGCCCGTTCGAGGCGCTCGAGCTGATGAGCGACCCGTATGTCCTCGTCGTGCCTGCCGACAGCCCGCTCGCGCGCAAGCCGTCGGCGTCGCTCGACGACCTCGGCGACCACTCGCTGATCGGCGCGAGCACCTGCTCGAGCGGGCTCGTGGTCGAGGACGCGCTCCGCGACCGGGGCTATCCGGTCTCCTACGCCTTCCAGTCCGACGACAACGGGACCCTGCAGGGGCTCGTCACCGCCGGCTTCGGAGTCGCCCTCCTCCCCCTGCTCGCCGTCTCGGCGCCCGGCGACGAGCGCATCCGCGTGCTCCGCCTCCGCCCGGCGATGCCGCGCCGACCGATCGCCGTCGCGTGGCACCGCGACCGGCATCGGTCACCTGCCGCCCGCGCGTTCGTCGAGATCGCGCGCGAGGTCAGCGCCGAGGTCGAGCGCGACCTCGTCGAGCCCTAGGTCGCCCGCAGGTCGGCCCGCGGCTCCACCTCTCCAACCTCCCCCGGGGGGCGACAGGCGCCCCTGAGGTCACGCTAGCGCGCGGACACGCACGGATTCGTGCCGGGTTCGTGCCGGGTTCGTGACGCGCGGACGGGAGGTTCGCGCCTAGAGGCGCTCGAGCACGGCGGCGATCGCCTGGCCCTGCCCGATGCACATCGAGGCGAGGCCGTAGCGCGCGTCGCGGCGCTCCAGCTCGGCGAGCAGCGTCGCTGTGATGCGCGCGCCGGTCGCGCCGAGCGGATGGCCGAGCGAGATGCCGCTGCCGTTCGGGTTCACGTCGCCCGCCTCCCACCGCTCGTGGGTGCCGGTGTCCTTGAGGAACTGGAGCACGACCGACGCGAAGGCCTCGTTGACCTCGATCACCGCCATGTCGTCCCAGCCGAGCCCCGCCTTCGCGAGCGCCCGCTCGCACGCCTGGGGGTTGCCGTGGAGCATCCGGTACGGGTCGACGCCGGCGAGCCCGAACGAGAGGAACCGGGCGCGCGGCTCGAGGCCGAGACGGCCAAGGGCGTCCTCGCTGACGACGAGCATCGCGGCGGCGCCGTCGACGATCGCGCTGGAGTTGCCGGCGGTCACCTTGCCGCCCTCCTTGAAGGCGGGCGCGAGCGAGGCGAGCTTCTCGGGCGACGTGTCGCGGCGCGGGCTCTCGTCGACCGCGACGAGGACCGCCGCGCCTGCGGCGCCGACCTCGACGGGAACGATCTCACGCTCGAAGCGACCCTCGTCGATCGCCGCGATGGCGCGGCGGTGCGACTCGTACGAGTAGGCGTCGAGGTCCTCGCGCGAGAGCTCCCACTCGTCGGCGATGACCTCGGCCGAGATCCCCTGCGGCACGATCTCCCAGCGCTCGTAGAGGAGCGGCGAGAAGCCCTCGAAGCCCGCGGTCGTCAGGTTCGAGCCCATCGGCACACGCGACATCGACTCGACCCCGGCGGCGACCACGACGTCGAGGTGCCCGGCCTGCACGGCGGCGGTCGCGTTGAACGCCGCCTGCATCGACGAGCCGCACTGGCGGTCGACGGACGTCCCGCAGACGGTCTCGGGCCACCCCGCCACGAGCGCGGACATGCGCCCGATGTTGAGCGCCTGCTCGCCGACCTGGCTGACACAGCCCATCTGCACGTCCTCGATCTCGCCCGGCTCGACGTCGAGACGCGCGACGAGTCCGTTGAGGACCTGCGCCGCGAGCTCCTCCGCGCGTACCCCGGCGAGCATGCCGTTCCGCCGCCCGATCGGCGTGCGCAGGGCGTCGACGACGTATGCCTCGGCCACGCCGTGACGGTACCACCCGGGGTCGGCGTAGAGTTGGCGGCGATGGCGGCCACGGCGCCCGAGCGGATGCTCCTCGTCGACGGCGAGTGGGTCGAGACCGGGGACTGGGTCGAGGTCGCCTCCCCGTACGACGGCGCGCCGGTCGCACGCGTCGCAAAGGCCGGCGCGGCCGAGGCCCGCGCCGCGGTCGACGCCGCCGAACGGGCGATGCGCAACCCGCTGCCCGCCCACAAGCGCGCCGAGATCCTCGTTCGGGTCGCCGGTGCGCTCGGCCGCCGGGCGGACGAGGCGGCGCGGCTCATCGCCGCCGAGGCCGGGAAGCCGCTGAAGGCCGCGCGCGTCGAGGTCGCGCGCGCCATGTCGACCTACACGATGTCCGCGGTCGAGGCGCGGACGCTCGCCGGTGAGATGGTGCCGATGGACGCGTCCCAGGCGGGCGAGGGCAAGCTCGCGTTCACGCGGCGCGTGCCGGTCGGCGTCGTCGGCGCGATCAGCCCCTTCAACTTCCCGCTCAACCTCGTCGCGCACAAGATCGCCCCCGCGCTCGCCGCCGGCTGCGCGGTCGTGCTCAAGCCCGCCTCGCAGACGCCGCTCTCGGCGCTCCTGCTCGCGGAGCTCGAGACGGAGGCGGGCCTGCCGCCCGGCTGGCTGAACGTCCTCGTCGGGCCTGCCTCGGAGATCGGCGACGTCCTCGTCGAGGACGAGCGCGTCCGGCTGCTCACGTTCACGGGGTCGGCCGAGATCGGCTGGCGGCTTCGCGAGCGGGCGCCCCGCAAGCGCGTCAACCTCGAGCTCGGCAACGCGACGCCGGTGATCGTCGAGGCGGACGCCGACGTCGAGGACGCTGCCGCCCGGTGCGCCGCCAACGCGTTCTCCTTCGCCGGGCAGAGCTGCATCTCCGTGCAGCGGATCTACGTCCAGACGGAGGTCTACGAGCGCTTCCGCGCGGCGTTCGTCCCGCGAGTCGAGCAGCTGGTCGTCGGCGATCCGGCCGACGAGGACACGGACGTCGGGCCGCTGATCTCGACGGACGACCGCGACCGCGTGCTCGCCTGGGTCGAGGAGGCGCGCAGCGGCGGCGCCACGGTGCTGACCGGCGCCGAGCTGGAGAACGGGCTGCTCCGCCCGACCGTCGTCGAGCGCCCGCCGCGGGACGCGAAGCTCGCGTGCGAGGAGGCGTTCGGGCCCGTCTGCACGCTCGAGCCGTACGACAGCCTCGACGACGCGATCGACCGCGCCAACGCGACGCGGTACGGCCTCCAGGCGGGCATCTTCACGTCGAGCCTCCGGGCGGCGCTCGATGCCACGGAGCGTCTCGAGTTCGGCGGCGTCACCGTGAACGAGGCGCCGACGTTTCGCGCCGACCAGATGCCCTACGGAGGCGTCAAGGACTCCGGCAACACGCGGGAAGGCCCGGCGTGGGCCGTCCGCGAGATGACCGAGGAACGGCTGGTCGTCGTCCAGCTCTGACCGGGGGCGGCAGGGGCCCCGGGTATCCTCACCGGCCGATGGCGCTCTTCCAGCGGAAGCCGCCCGCGCCGGCCGCGAGCGACATGCGACGCGAGCGCCGCGCGCTCCTCATGCTCCGCGAGGAGCGGCTGCGGGACCTCGGCGGCCTCACGCTCGAGATGTACCGCCGCGATCAGT
The DNA here is from genome assembly GCA_963748255.1 of uncultured Actinomycetes bacterium. Classification (GTDB taxonomy): domain Bacteria; phylum Actinomycetota; class Thermoleophilia; order Gaiellales; family Gaiellaceae; genus Gaiella. The sequence goes on from CAVVIL010000019.1 coordinate 254,229, forward strand.
TCAACGAGACGCCGATCATGGAGCGCTGTGCCGAGCTCGTCGCGATCGAGACGCGCGTCTCCGAGATCGACGCGCTCGTCCGCGGGGCGGGCCTGCGCCGGCGGCAGGGCGCGATCTGCACCTGCGGCGCGCCCCTCCTGATCGGTGCGCGCTTCTGCCCGAGCTGCGGGCGCTCGCTCGACGTCGTCGAGGCGGTCGGCGAGGACACCTCGGCGTGAGCGCGGACCCGCGCTCGTCGTGCCCCCGCTGCGGGGCGACGGTCGCGGCGCGGCAGGAGTTCTGCGTCGAGTGCGGCCTCCGCCTCCCCGGCCCCGAGCGCTTCGGCCCGCTCCCGACCGAGACCCGCTCGCTGCGGCTCCGCGTCGTCGGGCTCGCGGCCGTGGCGATTGCAGGGGCGGTGACGGCGATCGCGATCGCCGCCGACGGTGACGACTCCGAGCACATCCTCACGGCGACGGGCGGCAGCGTCACCGCGCCGACCCGCGCCGTCGAGCCGCAGTCGCGGCTCGTCGTCTGGCCGCGGTCGCAGACCGGCTGGACGATCGTCCTCGCGTCGGTGCCGAAGGCGAGCGGCCGCGACGAGGCGGTCGCGATCGCCCAGCGTGCGCGCACGCGGCGTCTGCCCCGCGTCGGCGTCCTCGACTCCTCCCGCTTCGCGAGCCTCCGACCCGGCTACTGGATGACGTTCACCGGGCGGTACCAGAGCGAGGCGGACGCGACGGGCTCGCTCCGTCGCGCCCGGGCCGCGGTGAAGGGCGCGCGCGTCCAGCGGATCGAGCCGTGACCTGTGCGCCAACGTGGGATTCGGCGAACGCCGAACCGGTCGTCGCCAACTCGTCACACATCGCCGATCCATTGCCTCGAATGACAACGATCGTGACCGAGTTTGTAACACCGCCTCGAACCGGGTAGAGTGGCTCCCGGAAGCAGAGGTTGCGCCCCCCGAGGGCAGCGGCCGTCGGAGAATCGGACGAGGAGAGACGAATCCGAATGGATGCCAACCTCGCGCAGCTGCAGTCGTGCATGTATCAGTACTCGCGGGCGATCTACCGCTCGATCAAGGACCTGATCGACCCGTACGTCGACCGTCCGACCCGCCTCGAGTACCGGCGCGCCGTGCTCTGCGAGTGCGAGGAGACGATGTCGCGTCTGGCGCAGGATCCGCACTACTTCGCGAAGCCGGACCGCGCTCTCTTCCAGGACATCCGCCGCTACTTCCCGATCACCGCGCAGGCACAGGTCGCGTGGGTCGTGAAGGAAGGCGTCTCCGCGGCGGTCTCGTTCATCGAGGCCCAGCTCGAGGCCGGCCTGCTCGACGGTGGAGTGAGCCGCTGCAAGGCGACGACGCGCAAGGGCAAGGCCTGTCAGCGGACGCCGCTGCCGAGCCGCGACTACTGCCCGTCGCACCAGCACCTCGAGCGCACGACGCTGCCGGCTCGCGCCGCCGCGTAGCGCGGCGAGCGGATCCACAGCGTGTCGGGCCGGTAGGCCGACTGTAGGCTCCCGTCGGATGTCGCACGACACGGACAAGCTGATCCGTCAGCTCTCGCTCGTTGCCTTCCTGATGGCCGAGCGGCGTCCGCTCACCGCCCGGGACGTGAAGGGGAACGTCGAGGGCTACTCCGAGATGTCCGACGAGGCGTTCGCGCGCCGCTTCTACTCCGACCGCGCGGAGCTGACTGCGCTCGGGGTCCCGCTGAACTCGCAGCGCGACGAGTTCACCGGCGAGGAGCTCTACACCCTCCGCTCCGAGCACTACTTCCTCGACCAGCTCGAGCTCGACGAGGACGAGCTCGCCGCCCTCCAGACGGCGCTGTACACCCTCGAGGGGAAGTTCGCCTACGCCGAGCCGCTCCGGCTCGCGCTCCAGAACCTCGCGCTCGGGCGCCCCGGCTTCCGGCACGCTCCGACGGCGACCGCGGAGCGCGTCCGCGTCACGGCGCCCGACTACTCGCCGGAGCTCGCCGCCCGGCTCTCGAAGCTCGAGACGGCGATCTCGAAGCAGCGCACGATCCAGTTCCGGTACTGGTCGCCCGGCCGCGACCGCGAGACCGAGCGCCGGCTCAACCCCTACGCGCTGCGGCTCGACGAGGGCGTCTGGTACGTCATCGGCCACGATCTCGACCGCGACGCGACGCGCACGTTCCGCGTCGCGCGGATCCGCTCCGACATCCGCTTCGCGACGCGCCGGGAGCGCGATTACCGCCTCCCGCCCGACTTCGACGTCGAGGCGCACCGGGTCGCGCGGCCCTGGCAGATCGGGCCGAACGTCGGCACGGCGCGGATCGACGTGCAGGGCGACACCGCCTGGTGGGTCCATCGGACGCTCGCCGACGCAGGCACCGTCGTGGACGGCGTCTTCGAGACGCCGTACGCGACGCTCGGCCCGCTCGCCTCGTGGATCCTCCGCCAGAACGGCCGTGCGGTGCCGCTCGAGCCCAGCGAGCTGCGCGACGAGGTGCGGGACGCGCTCGTCCTGCTCCGCGAGCGCCACACCGGCCCGGCGCCCGAGCCCGCCCGCGAGCGCCGCGTCAGCGAGGCCCGGCCCTCCGCCGAGCGGCAGCCCGCAGGCCCGGTCGCGCCCGAGCGGTTCGGCGTCCTCCAGGCCCTGCTCGCGCACCTGCTCGCCGCGTGCGGCGACGAGAAGACGGCCGATCTCGACGCCGACGAGCTCGCGGAGCGGTTCTCGCTGCCACGCGAGGAGCTCCAGGCGACGCTCTCCCTGCTCAACCTCGTCAACTTCGGGGGCGGCTGCTACACGGTCTACGCCGAGGTGAACGAGGAGACGAACCGCGTCCGCGTCGACAAGGAGCTCTACGGCGACGTCTTCCGCAAGGCACCGAAGCTGACGCCGCTCGAGGCCCGCGCGATCCGGCTCGCGATCGAGTACATCGGGCCGACGATCGCCGCCGACGCCCACACGCCGCTCGAGCGCGTCCGCCGGAAGCTCGAGGAGACGTTCGGCCAGTTCGAGCTCGCCCTCGCGCCGTCGACGAAGGCCGGGAACGACGAGGAGGCGCTCGTCCGGACGCTCTCCGACGGCGCCGACAAGCGACGGCTCGTGGAGCTCGAGTACCAGAAGGAGGGCGACGAGGAGCCGTCCACGCGGCTCGTCGAGCCGTACACGATCGAGCGCGAGCTGCCCTTCTGGCGTGTGCACACCTGGGACCGCACGGTCGACGGACCGCGGACGTACCGGCTCGACCGGATGCGGTCGGCTCGCCTCACGACGGAGCGCTTCGAGGCACGCGAGGGGTTCGACCCGAACTATCTCGCCGACCCTCATGTCGCCCGCCTCTGGCACGGCCCGCCGATCGCACGCTGGAAGCTCGAGCGGGGCGCACGAGCGCTGACCGACCGCTCGGCACTCGCCGACGTGACCTTCAAGACCGAGGAGTGGCTCCTCTCCGAGGTGCTGGCCGACCGCGGCGAGACCGTCGTCGTCGAGCCGACCTCGATGCGGCGCGCCGTCGCCGCCCGCGCCCAGGCGCTCGGCGCCGAGCTGGGGCTCAGCCCCCGCCGGAAGCGGACGGCAGGACGAGCCTGAAGCGGCCGCCCGGCCCGGTTCCGACCAGGTCGAGCGAGCCACCGTGCGCGTCGGCGATCGCCCGCGCGAGCCACAGGCCGATCCCCGTCGAGCCCGCCCCGCTCGTGCCGCGCGCGAACGGATCGAGGCCGTCCGGCAGTCCGGGCCCGTCGTCGGCCACGTCGACCACGACGCGGCCGTCGCTCTCCCCCACCTCGATCGCGACGGTCGAGCCGTGCCGCAGCCCGTTCTCGACGAGGTTCGCGAGCGCCTGACGGAGTCTCGTCGGGTCCGCGGTGACACGCGCGCGACCCTCGACGGTCACGACGACGCGCTCCGAGGCGAGCCCGCGGGCGAGCGCGCCCACGTCGACGGGCTCCGTCCGGAGCGAGAGCAGCTGCGGGTCCGAGACGAGCCGCTCGATGTCGCGGCCGGCGGCGACGGCGAGCGCGACGAGCCGCCCACGTTCCGCGGCAGGCATTGTCGCAGCGGCTGCGGCGAGCGCCTCGAGCGCGGCCACGGGGCTCCGCAGCTCGTGGGCGACGACGCTGAGCCGGTCGCGCGTCGGTCACGCGCGCTCCCCGATCCGCGCGACGGCCCGCCGGGCCGTCGACGCGAGCGCGGCGTCGGGGTCGTCGACGAACGGCAGCGCCGCCCGCTCGTCGCCGGGACGGCCCGTGTTGCCGAGGGCGACGAGCGCGTTGCGGCGCAGCCACCGTGGGTCGTTGCGCGGCACGAAGAGCCGGTCGACCTCCTCGACGAGCTCGTCGCCGTCGCGTTCGAGCCAGTCGACGAGCGAGATCGCGGGCTGCGCGTCGCGCGGGAGCGGCTCCCCGGCACGACGCTTCTCGACACCCCGGTTCCAGGGGCAGACGTCCTGGCAGATGTCGCACCCGTAGACGCGATCCTCGAGCGCGTCCATCACGTCGCCGGGGAGCTCGCCCGGCGTCTGCGTCCAGTACGAGAGGCACCGGGTCGAGTCGAGCACGCCGGGCTCGTCGAGCGCGCCCGTGGGGCACGCCTCGATGCACAGCGTGCAGCTGCCACAGCCCGCGTCGAGGGCGGGCGTCGGCTCCAGCTCGACCTCGGTCACGAGCGTGCCGAGCACGACCCAGGATCCGTGCGTGCGCGTGATCAGCATCGTGTTCTTGCCGATGAACCCGACGCCCGCGCGCTCCGCGCCGGCACGGTCGACGTGATCGTTCTCGTCGACGAGGACGCGGTACGCGCCGCCGAGCTGCCGGCCGAGTGCGTCGAGGCGCTCCCGCAGGAGGGCGTAGTGGTCACGCCAGGCGTACCGCGGCAGCCGGCCCTCGCCCTCCCCCGGCTCCGGAGCGGGCGCGTAGTAGCAGAGCGCGGCCGAGATCACCGTGCGCGCGCCCTCGAGCAGGGTCTCGGGGTGGCAGGAGACCTCGGGCCTCGCCATCGTGAAACGCATCGAGCCGAAGAGGCCGCGCGCGCGTCGCTCGACGATGTGGCGCTCCGTGTCCTCGTAGGCCGCGGCCGCGGCCGCGCCGACGACGTCGAGGCCGAGCTCGTCCCCTACCTGGCGCAGCTCTGCGGGCGTCATGCGACGATGGTGCCATGCTGGCCGCACGCATCCACGAGGACGGAGGGCCTGACGTCCTCACGCTCGAGGAGGTGCCCGACCCGGTCGCCGGCCCGGGCGAGGTCGTCGTGCGGCTGCGGACGTCCGCGCTCAACCATCTCGACGTCTGGGTGCGCAAGGGCCTTCCGTCGGTGCCCAAGCCGCGGATCCTCGGAGCGGACGGCGCCGGCGTCGTCGAGAGCCTCGGGGACGGCGTCGACGGCCTGGAGGTCGGGCAGCGGGTCGTGCTCAACCCCGGGATCGAGCACGGCTCGCGGATCACGGTCGTCGGCGAGCACTGCGACGGGACGAATGCGGAGCGGATCGCGATCGACGCGGGGCAGGTGTTCCCGCTCGACGACGGCCTGACGTTCGAGCAGGCCGCCGCCTTCCCGCTCGTCTTCGAGACGGCCTACCGGATGCTCGTGACGCGCGCGGGCGTCCAGGCGGGCCAGTGGGCGCTCGTCTGGGGGATCGGCGGCGGCGTCGCGACCGCCGCGTTCGAGCTCTGCCGGGCCCTCGGCGTCCACACGATCGTGACCTCCGGGAGCGCGGAGAAGCTCGCCGCCGCGCGTGAGTGGGGCGCCGACGTGGCGGTGAACCACAAGGACGACGACGTGGTGGCCGCCGTGAAGGAGGCAACCGGCCAGGGCGTCGACGTCGTGATCGAGACCGTGGGCGAGGCGACGTGGGCCCGCTCGCTCAACGCCGTCCGGCCCGCCGGCAAGGTCGTCGTCTGCGGGGCGACGAGCGGCCCGAACCCGCCGGCGATGCTGCACCGCTTCTGGTGGAAGCAGATCGACGTGCTCGGCTCGACGATGGGGACGCGCGAGGACTTCGTCGGCGCCTACGACCTCGTGCGGAGCGGCAAGGCCCGTGTACACGTCGACCGCACGTATCCGCTCGAGGAGATCGCCGCCGCCCACGAGCGCCTCGAGGCGGGCGACCAGCTCGGCAAGATCGTGCTCCAGCTGCCCGAGGGCGGCTAACCGCTACGGTTCGGCCATGGTCACGAAGGACGACGTCCGCGAGGCGCTGCACGGAGTCGAAGACCCCGAGCTCGGGATGGACATCGTCGAGCTGGGTCTCTACTACGACGCGGAGATCGCGGGCGAGCACGTGAAGGTGATCCACTCGCTCACCTCGATGGGCTGCCCGGCCGGCCAGATGATCCAGGAGTCGATCCACGACGCGGTCGCCGCGCTGCCCGGCGTCGAGCAGGTCGAGGTCGAGCTGACGTTCGACCCGCCGTGGACGCCCGACCGCATGTCGGACGACGCGAAGTTCATCCTCGGCTTCGGCTAGGAGCGCACTCTCCCGACGCTCTTGCGCGGCCCGGCCGGCGTGAGTTGGATGGGCGTGGAGATGGACGCGAGTCTGCTGGTCTGCGAGGAGTGCGGCTGCTCGAGCGACGAGCGCGCCGCCGGCTGGACGGCGTTCCTCGGCGAGGACCCGGACGGCCTCGAGCCGTCCTGCGTGGGGGTCTTCTGTCCGGTCTGCGCCGAGCGGGACTTCGGCTACACGTCGGACGCGACCGGCGACTACCTCTGAGCGTGGCTCCCGGCCGGGCCGTGAGCCCGGCGAGCGGCTAGCCGAGCAGGCGGACTTCCTCGCGCCGCTCGCGGGCGAAGAAGTGGATGCCGTCGTCGAACCGCACCCAGTTGCAGCGCATGCACATGATCAGCGAGTGGGTCCGGGCCGAGTCGGCCATGAAGCGCACACCCCGGAGCAGATCGCCGTTCGTGACGCCCGTGGCGACGAAGATCACATCGCCCGTCGCGAGGTCCTCCTCGGTGAAGACGTGGGCGATGTCCTCGATCCCGACCTCGCGCGCCGCCTCGATCTGCGACCGGGTCGTGGGCCAGAGCTGCGCCTGCATGCCGCCGCCGAGGCAGCGCAGCGCCGCCGCGGTCAGCACCGCCTGGCGCGTGCCGCCGATCCCGATCGCGAGGTGGTCGTTCGTCCCCCGGATCGCCGCGGAGATCGACGCCGTCACGGTGCCGTCGCCGATCAGCTTGATGCGCGTGCCGGCGCTCCGGAGCTCCTCGATCAGGTCGTGGTGCCGCGGCCGGTCGAGCACGAGCGCCGTGATGTCGAGCGGCTGACGGCCGAAGCTCGACGCGACCTGCTGGACGTTCTCGGCGACCGGGCGGTCGAGGTCGATCACCTCGCGCGCGCGGGGGCCCACGGCGATCGTGCGCATGTACATGTCGGGCAGGCGCCGGAGCTCACCCTCCGGGGCGACCGCGAGCATCGCCATCGCGCCGACGCCCCCGCGCGCGACGACGCCTCTGCCCTCGATCGGGTCGAGCGCGAGGTCGACCCGCTCTCCGCCGGCGCCGACCGTGCCGCCGGGCGGGAGCGCTTCCCCGGTCCGGGCGCCGAGCACGATCGTGCCGTCGATCGGGAGCTCCTCGAGCGCGGCCTTCATCCCGCTCGCCGCCGCCTCCTCCGCGGCCTCCTCGTCCGCGCGGCCGAGCCACCGGGCGCCTGCGAGCGCGGCCCACTCGGTCGCCCGGGCGTACCGGGTGCAGAGGCAGTCGGCCATCGTGTGACTCTAAGCGCGGACGAGTCTGTCGGCGGTCGAGAGCACGAGATCGAGAACCTCTCCCATCGCCTGGTCGAGGGAGGAGTTGACGATCACGGGCACATCGCAGCGTCGCGCGCGCTCGATCAGCGAGTCCTGGATCAGCCGGATCTCGGGCATGCCGTCGAGGTACTTCTCCAGCGGGCGCAACCCGTCGGTCGCGTGGTCGCGCACCCAGAAGTGGCTGCGGTGGAGGTCCTCGTCCTCGATCGCGAGCATGCAGTGGACGACGATCGCGTCCTCGTGCCGCATCGCGACCATGCCCGGCACGAGATGGACGCCCTCGAGCACCATCGACCAGCCCTCCTTGAGCGAGCGCTCGATCGCCGCCTCGACGCCCACGAGCACGTTGCGCGTCTGGTCGAGGAAGCCGAGCAGGCGCGCGTCGCCCGCCTCGTCCTCCTCGGCCTTCGTCAGCGCGAGGCCCGCCTCGAAGCTCGAGTAGTGCACCGACGGCATGAACTCCGGCGAGAAGAAGGCGCGCATCGTCTGGCGGATGAAGTCCGTCGACGTGACGCGTGTGATCCCGAGCCGGTGCGCCGCCTCGGTCGCGATCGTCGACTTCCCGGTGCCGGTGGCGCCGCCGATCAGCAGGATGACCGGCACGTCGAGCTGGTGCAGCGCGTGGAGCCGCCGGACCCGGCGCATGGTGCGGCCGCCCTCCTCCTCGCCGAGGACGTCGGCGGCGAGCTCGCCGAGCCGGTCGAGGTCGACGCGGTCGCTCCCCCGCTCCGCGAGGTCGGCGTCGGCCCGCCGGGCCAGGTCGTACGCGCGTGTCACGCTGAGCCCGGTCGCGGCGAGCGCGCGGGCCATCAGCCCCTTCGACCAGGGGGGTCCCTCGTCGCCGCCCAGCGGGAGCGGCGCGAGATAGCGGCGCTCGCTCATCCGACCGCCTCCGCCACGCGGCGAGTCGCCTCCGCGGCGAGACGCTCGAGCTCGACGTCGAGCGAGGGCTCGCCCGGCAGGGGGACGACGTCGTTCGCGGCGACGACGATCCGGGCGCCGCGACGGGCCGCCTCCTCGACGACGACGTCGACGGCGGCCGCCTTCAGCTCGACGAGGAAGACGTCGGCGTCGACGCGGGCGAGCTCGTCGCGAAGCGCCGCCCGGTCGGCGAGGCTGCCCGAGACGAACGTCGGGCGCGCACCGTGCACCTCGGCGAGGTGGGCCGCCAGGGCCGCGTGCCCTTCCGGCGGCGCGGTACAGAAGTACGCGACCCGCTCGCCCGCGACCGGCTCGAGCGGACGCGGTCGCAGGACGCAGCGCAGGACCGGCACGCCTGCGCGGACGTGCTCGCGCACGGCGGCCGCGAGCTCGGCGTGCGGCGCGCCCGGCTCGGCCATCGTCACGAGCACGAGGTCGGCGATGCGGGCGCGGAAGGCGTTCAGGTAGCCCGCAGCCACCTCCACCGGCTGCGCAGCCGAGGTGACGAGGACGCGGCGGTCGGCCTCGACGGGCGGCAGCGCCGCTCCGCTCCCGTCGACGAGCACGAGCTCCGGCTCGAGCGCCACGGCCACCTCGAGCCCTTCCGCGACGTTCGAGACGGCGACGGCGCCCGCGAGCCCGCCGCCACAGCGCCGGCAGCCGACGGTCGGCACGCCGGCGACGAGTGCCGTCTCGAGGTGATCGGAGGCAGCATGGCGGCCCGCCCGCGAGAGCTCGAGGAGGCCGTCGATCGTGGGTCGCACGAGCACGGTCTCCGGCTCCGGTGGGCCGCCTCGCCCCATCGCGACGACGACCACCCTGCGCGTCGCGGCGAGTCGCTGCGCGAGGTAGCCCGTGACGGCCGTCTTGCCGACGCGCTTGCCCGTGCCGATCACCGCGAGCGTCGGCAGGGGCGAACGCACGCCGGTCGGCGGATCGAAGCGGAAGTCCGGGCCCTCGTACGGCACCCCGAGCGCCAGGGCGCGGCTCGCGAGCGCGAAGCGCTCGCGTGGCCCCAGCACCGGCTCGTCGGAGAGGTCGAGCACCACGTCGGGCGCGTGCCGCTCGACGGCGACCTCGAGCGACGGCACGAGCGGGACGCCGTAGTCGACCTCGCCGGCCCGCAGCTTCTCGGTGCCGCCGACGAGCACCGCGGCGACGACGTCGTCGTCGAGCTCGTCGAAGGCGGCGCGGACGACGGGCGGGTAGTGCTCGCCGTCGACGATCGCCACCACGCGCCTCACTTCCGCGACGTCACCTCCCGCTCGATGCGGTCGGTGTACTTCTCGTACTCGAACGTCTCCGTCGAGAACTGGATGATGCGCTCCTCCCCGTGGAACGGGTGGCGCCGCGAGATCGACACGTGCGTGCCGTTGACCTCGATCACGTTGTAACACGGTCTCGTGTTTCCCCGAAGGCGGAGAGACGACACCGTCCCGGTGTTCACCACGAACAGGTTCTCGAGGCGCCACGCGTAGGGCACGTGCTTGTGGCCCGAGAGCACGAGGTGGACGCCCGAGCGGAGCAGGCACTCGATCGCGTCGCCCGCGTCGTAGACGACGTTGCGCTCGCGCCCCGTGCCGGGAACCGGCAGGAGATGGTGGTGCAGGACGAAGATCCGTAGATCGGCGGGCTCGGTGAACTGCTCCTCGATCCAGGGGTAGCGGCCGCGGCCGATCTGCCCGTGGTCGAGGTCGGGCTCCGTGGAGTCGACGGCGACGATCGTGACGCCGTCCTTGCGGAGCACGGAGCTCCGGTCGCCGAAGAGCTCCTCGAAGTGGACGTAGCCGACGTTCCGGGCGTCGTGGTTTCCCGGGACGACGACGAAGGAGTCGCAGTGGATCAGGTCGAGGTACTGCCGCGCGAGCTGGTACTCGTGCTTGAAGCCGTACGTCGTCAGGTCGCCCGAGCAGACGACGATGTCCGGCTGGAGCTCGTTGATCTCCGAGATCGCGCGCTCCAGGAGGTTGACCTCGAAGTACGGCCCTCCGCAGTGGAGGTCCGAGAGGTGCGCGATCCGGAACGGGCGTTCGCTGGAGGGCACGGGACGCAGTCTACGGGGACGTTCGCCGCCCGAGAGCGGCGCCCTCGCGGCGCGCGAAACCCAGGCCGTCCGAGGCCGTCGCTACCCTCGTTCTGGTGCTCGAGTCGTCCCCGGAAAGCACCCCGTTCCAGTCATATCGGGGCTCTCGCCCGCCTCGCTTCGTCAATGCGGCCGAGCGCGAGTGTGCGCAGATCCTCGACTGGTACGGGATCCCGTGGGACTACGAGCCGCGCTCGTTCGTCCTCGAGCAGGACGAGGAGGGTCGCGTCACCCGGGCGTTCACGCCCGACTTCTACCTCCCGGAGCAGGATCTCTACATCGAGGTGACCGTGATGAAGCAGTCGCTCGTCACCCGGAAGAACCGCAAGCTCCGGGAGCTCCGGCAGCTCTACCCGGACGTCAACGTCAAGCTCTTCTACCGGCGCGACATCGAGCGGCTGGCCCAGCGCTACCGGCTGCGGATCGCCTCGTGAGCCGCCCCACCTCCGCCGACCGCCTCCGCGCGGACGGCCAGCCGATCGGGGACGTCTACCTCGACCGCGCAGCGATCGCGGCGCGCGTCGCGGAGCTCGGCGCCGAGCTCGCAGAGGCCTACGCGGGCACCGTCCCGCTGCTCGTCGCGCCACTCAAGTCGAGCGCGGTCTTCCTCGCCGACCTCTCGCGGGCGATGCCGCTCGACCACGAGCTGGACGTGATCGAGCTCGCGCCGTACGGCAGCGGGCGCGCACGGGGCGGCGTGCGGCTCCTGAAGGACCTCGACTGCCCGCTCGCCGGACGCCACGTCGTGCTCGTCGAGGACGTCGTCGACACCGGCCTCACGCTCGGCTTCCTCACCCGCCAGTTCGCCGAGCGCGAGCCCGCCAGCCTGGCGGCGGTCACGCTGCTCGACCGGCCGTATCGCAGGCTCGTCGCCGACATCCCGCTGCACCACGTCGGCTTCACCGTGCCCGACGAGCTGTTCGCCGGCTACGGGCTCGGGCTCGACGAGTGCTGGCGCGCGCTCCCCGACCTGCATCTCGTCGTCTCCGACGAGCTGCCGGTCGCGATCGACGCCGCCTAGCCGCCTAGAGGTAGCCCAGAGGGTCGACCGCCGACCCGTTGACGCGCACCTCGAAGTGCACGTGCGGGCCGCTCGAGTCGCCGGTGCTCCCCGAGTACGCGATCACCTGGCCGGCCGACACCGTGTCCCCCACCGAGACCGCGAAGGACGTGTTGTGGGCGTACGCGGTCGAGAGCCCGCCGCCGTGGTCGACGACGACGAGGTTGCCGTACCCGCCGAGCCAGCCGGCGTTGATGACCCGACCGGCGGCGGACGCGTGGACGGGCGTGTTCATCGACGCCGTGATGTCGATCCCCTCGTGCATCCGGCCCCCGCGCATGCCGAAGCCGCTCACGACCGTCCCGGAGACCGGCCAGCCGAGGATGCCGTTGCCGCTCGGGGGCGGGATCGGCGCTGTCGACGAGCTCGACTCCTGCTGGCTCTGCCGGATCTGCTGCGCAAGCTCCGCGCTGCGATCCTCGAGCGCCTCGATCTCCGCGTGGACGTCGGCCTGCCCGTCCTCGATCGAGGCAAGCGTCGCCGACTTGGCCTGCTCGGCGGCGACGAGCGCGTCACGGCTCGCGACCAGGCGGATGACGACGCCGCGCTGCTCGGTCGCCGCCGCGTCCGCCGCGGCCTCGAGCCGCGCGGCCTCGCGCCGCGCGACGCGCGTCTGCCGCCGCGCCTCGCGGACGCCGTCGCGCGCACCCTTCACCTGCGCTGCGATCCGCTTGTCCTGCCGGCCGATGCGACCGAGGAGCTCGAGGTTGTCGATCAGGTCGGTGAAGCTCGCCGTCCCCAGCACGAACGCGATCAGGTCGGGCCGGTCGCTCATGTAGAGCTCGCGGACGCGGAGCTCGAGTTGCCCCAGCGCGGCGCGGTACTCCCCCCTGAGGCGTGTGAGCCGCGCGGTCTGCGTGGCGATGCGCCGGTCGAGCGTGCCGAGGCGCGTCCGGGCGCGGGAGAGAGTGCCCTCCAGCACGTCGAGCCGCGCCTGCTGGGCGCTCACGCCCGCCTGGAGCTGGCGCACGCGGCCGGCGACCGCGCTCAGCTCCTCGGTGAGGACGCCCGCGCGGCGCTCGGCGTCCGCCGCACGGTCGCGCAGCTGGCCGAGCTGACCGTCGACCTGCGCCTTCTCGCTCCCCGGGTCGCCGGCCGCCGTGCCCGCAAGCAGCAGGCACGCGATCAGGACGGCGGCTGCGGCGGCTGACTCGAGGCCGCGACGACGCATCACCGCGACTTCGCCCCTCCCGCTCGGGCTCCTTCCACCCGGTCCAGCCTACGGAGGGCATCGGCTGCGTCGCGACGGACGACGCCGATGACGCTGCGGTAGTCCTCGTCCGAGACGCGGCCGGCGCGGTGATCCGCCTCCAGCTCCTTCAGGGCGGCCAGGGCACGGTCGCGGGCCTCCTGGGCCTCGAGCCGCTCGCGCTCGGCCGCCGTGAGCTCGTGCAGCGAGTCGGACGACGGCGCCGGGTCGCGCAGGAACGGCAACGCGACCACGACGACGAGCGCGACGGCCAGCGCCGCGCCGAGCACGAGCCAGACGGTCACGTCGCGGGTCGGTCGGCCGGCTCGCCCGCCCGCGCGTAGCGGGTCGCGAGCCGTCGCTCCTCGCGCGCGTCGGGCCAGAGGGTGATCAGCGAGCCGAGCACGAAGACGAGCCCCGCGAGCCAGATCAGGTTGACGAGCGGCTTCACGAAGACCCGGAAGAACACCGCGCCGTCGTCGCGGACCTGCTCGGCGATCACGAACAGGTCCTCCCCCGTGAGGAGGTCGGACCGGATGCCGACCTCGTTCGACACCTGCTGCTCGGCGCTGTAGGCGTTCTTGCCGGCGGAGACGGTCCCGAGCTCCTCCCCGCCGCGGCGGACGTCGAGCAGCGCGCGGATCTCTGTCGCGTTGGCGCCGTCCCGCTCGGTGAGCGCGCGATACGTCAGCGTGTAGTCGCCGACCGTGAGCGACTCGCCGCGCGCGAGTCGCCCCTCCGCGACCGAGTCGTAGGCGCTCGAGCCGGCGACGCCGATCGCGAGCAGCACGATCGAGGCGTGGACGACGTAGCCGCCGTAGCGGCGCCTGTTCCGGCCTATGAGCTGCCCGAAGGCGGCGGGGACCGACTCGCCGGTGAGAGCCCGCCGGGCCGCGGTGCCGCGCGCGAACTCGAGCACGATGGTCGCGAGGACGAACGCGGAGAACGTGTACGCGATCAGGCCCGGGATCGACGAGCCCGCGCCGAGGAGGATCAGGAAGGCGCCGGTCGCCAGGGCGACCCCCGCCGGCCACACGAAGACGCGCGCGAGACCGCGAAGCGACGCGCGCCGCCAGGCGATCAACGGGCCGATCCCCATCAGCAGGAGGAGCGGCAGGCCGAAGATGCGGAGGAAGAAGTCGTAGTACGGCCGGCCCACGACGACGGCCTCGCCCCGCACCGCCTCCGAGACGATCGGCCAGGCGGTGCCCCAGAGGATCGTCAGGCCGAGGGCGACGAGGAGGAGATTGTTGTAGAGGAATGCCGCCTCGCGGGAGACGAGCGACTCGAGCCGCGCGGAGGTGCGGAGCTGCGGCAGCCGGAGCCAGATCATCACGGTCGTGAAGACGACGGCGATCACGACGAAGGCGAGGAACCACGGGCCGATCCCGCTCTGCGTGAACGAGTGGATCGAGCTGACGATCCCCGAGCGCGTCAGGAACGTCCCGAAGAGCGAGAGGCAGAACGCCAGCCCGACGAGCGAGACGTTCCAGACCCGGAGCATCCCGCGCTTCTCCTGGATCATCACCGAGTGCAGGAACGCGGTGGCGACGAGCCACGGCATCAGCGCCGCGTTCTCGACCGGGTCCCACGCGTAGTAGCCGCCCCAGCCGACCTCCTGGTAGGCCCAGTGGGCGCCGAGCAGCTGGCCGACCCCGAGCGCGGTCCAGGCGATGATCGTCCAGCGGCGCGTCGCGACGATCCAGCGCTCGTCCGTGCGGCCCGAGAGGAGCGCGCCCATCGCGAACGCGAACGGCACCGCCAGCCCGACGTAGCCGAGGTAGAGGAAGACCGGGTGGATCACCATGTACGGGTTCTGGAGGCTCGGGTTCAGCCCGCTCCCGTCGGCGGGCGCCGCGATCGTGTCGAAGGGGCTCGAGACCGCGACGAGCAGCCAGGTGAAGGCGACGCCGATTCCCGCGAGGACGGGCGTGACCCAGACGACGAGGTCGGCGGCCCGCCGCCGCGCGAACCAGATCGCGAGGCTCGCGTACGCGGTGAGGATGAGCAGCCAGAGCAGCAGGGACCCCTCCTGCCCGCCCCAGAAGGCGGAGAGCTTGTACTGGAGCGGCAGGTCGCGGCTCGAGTGACCCGCGACGTACGCGAGCGAGAAGTCGTCGCGGACGAACCCGGCGACCAGCACCACGGACGCGACGAGCGTCGAGAGGAACGACGCGTAGAGCGCATTGCGCGCCGAGTGGGCGAGGCGGCGCCTGCCGAGCGCGGCGGCTGCCGCGCCGGCGACGAGCGCGTAGACGGAGAGCCCGAGGGTGAGGAGGAGTGCGGCGCGGCCCAGGTCGGCCATTGGCGCCTAGGCCGAGGAGTCGGCGGCCTGGTACTTGGACGGGCACTTCGTGATCATCGAGCCCGGCGTCGTCACGAACGTGCCGTCGCCGTGCCGGGTGCCCGTGACCACGAGGTCGCGGCCGGTGCGGAAGAGGTCGGGGACGGAGCCCTTGTAGATCACCGTGACGCGCTCCTTCTGCTTTCCCTCGATGTCCTCGAGGGTGAAGCGCATTCCCTCGCCGTGCGGGTCGCCCGAGGGCGTCCCGACGACGCGGCCGACGAGCGAGACCTCGCCCGTCTTCCCCTCGAGCTCGCTCGGCGCGACCGAGGGCGTCCCACCGCCGGCGAGCGACGTGTAGAGAAGGAAGACGGCGAGCACCGCCGCGACCGACAGCGCGACGACGAGCCGTGCGGGGGACGACGAGCGTGCCACCTCCGAAAGTCTAGAGGCGACAGCCGTGCGCCCGTTCGACCGACCGTCCGGTGCCGCCCGTCAGGGCGGCTGCGCGGCGCCTAGGCCTCGGCGGCGTCCCGCTCACGGCGACCCGGCACCTCGTAGCCGTGGTCGAGACAGAGCGAGCCCGGGGCGTCCTCGGTCAGCGAGTCGCAGTAGCCCTTCCCGTAGGCGGCCCGCATGAACGCGGAGACGACCTCGAGATTCCACTCGCTGATGTCGGCCGCCTCGCGCCAGAGGTCGGTCAGGCGAAGGTCGATGTCGAGCTCGAGCAGGTCGATTCGGGTTGGCTGGAGCATGTTTCCGAGGGTACGGGACCCATCGGATGACATGCGTCGTTTGCAGCGCAATTTGCGGATTCCGAGTGCGACTCGTCTACCCAAACGGGTCAGCGACGCTCACACCCGACGCTCTGCGACCCTTGGCAAAGAGGCAGTGCGACCGCGACAGCGGGCGCCTTCAGGGGTCTGCCCCGCCGCAGGCCGGGGATCAAGCCGCAGGATTCGGCTTCTGCCGAATCCTGCTTGGCGAACAAGCACTACAGTCGGCCACATGGGACGCATCCGGGTCGGGCCGGCGCGGGTTCCCGATCGCGAGAGCCCCGAGGCCGCGGTCGAGCTCCTGCTCGAGCGGGGCTACGACGCCTGCGAGATCGACTTCGAGTCGGGCTTCTGGATGGACTACCCCTGGGCCGAGAGGCTCGGCGAGCTCGCACGCGAGCACGATCTCGCGCTGTCGGTGCACGCGCCGCTCTTCGGCTGGGTCGGGCATCTCGAGGCGAGCGGGCGGAAGTGGTCGTCGGCGCTCGGCGCCCTCGACCGCAGCGCCGGGATCGCCACCGCCTGCGGCGCCGAGCTCGTCGTCTTCCATCCCGGGTTCCTGCTCGGCCGCAGCCGCGAGGACTCGGTCGCGGCGGTCGTCGAGCAGCTCGCGCTCGTGCGCGAACGGCTCGAGGGGAAGGGTCGGGCGGCGCCGTTCGGGATCGAGGTCATGGGTCGCGTCAACGACTTCGGCTCGCTCGAGGAGTGCGTGGAGATCAGCCGCCGCGTCGGCTGGGTGCGGCCCGTCGTCGACTTCGCGCACATGCATGCGACGAGCGACGGCGCGTTCCTCGAGGCCGAGCGGTTCCGCGAGGCGCTGGAGCTCGCGGACAGCGTCCTCGCCGACGGGGCGCCGTTCCACATCCACTTCTCCGACATCGCCTTCGCGAACCGGAACGAGACGAAGCACCTGCCCTACGGCGAGGGCACGCTCCGGGCCGATCCGCTGCGCGAGGCGCTCGCCGGGTTCGACCGGCCGGCGACCGTCGTCTCGGAGTCGCCGGACGAGGCCTCGAGTCAGATGATCCGTACGGCGCTGACCGGCTGAAGCAGCGCGTTCAGGCGCTCCTCGAGCGGCGCTGCCTCGTCGTCGCGCCCGTGCTCGCGGAGGAACGCGGCGAGGGCGGCGAGCGGCTCGGGCTCGCTCGAGCGGAAGTCCGTCTCGGCGAGGATGTCGACCGCCTCCCGCAGCAGCAGCTCGGCCTCCGCGTCGCGACCCTGCGCGGCCCGGACGAGCCCGAGCACCATCCGGACGTTCGAGCGCGAGTTCATGTCCTGCATGCCGACGGTCTCGACGGCCGAGAGGGCCCAGCGCTCGGCCTCCTCGACATGACCCTGGGCGAGCACGATCTCGGCGAGCGTCCGCTGCGCCTCGACGATCTTCCCCCGCTCCTGGACGGAGAGGAGGGTGCGCACGGCCTCGCGGACGAGCTGCTCCGCCCGCTCGATGTCGCCGTCGCGCCAGACCGCGATCCCCTGCAGCTGCCGCGTCCGTGCGGCGTCGGGCATGTTCCCGGTCTCCGCGAAGAGCTCCGACGAGCGCCCGAACTCGCGCGTCGCGTCGGCGAACCGCCCGCGGCGGAGGTTGAGCGAGCCGCGCACCCGCGCCCCCCAGGCGGCCGTCGAGATGCTCCCGCTTGCCTCGGCGAGGGCCGCCGACTGCTCGAGAAGCTCGTCCGCCTCGGCGAGGTCGAGGCGCGCCGCGTGCGCCGCCGCGAGCTCGACGAGCGCGAGGCCCTCGAGGTCGTCGCGCTCGGCCTCGCGTGCGATCTCGAGCGTCTCGCGGGTGTACAGCTCGACGCGCGTCAGATTGCCCTCCCACCAGCCCGTGCCGCTGAGGAGCGTGAGCGCCTCGTAGCGGGCGTCGCCCGGCGCGTCGGCGAGCAGCTCGAGCGCCTCCTCGCCCAGGCGCCGGGCAGTCGGGACGTCCGCGTTGCGGTTGAGCACGATCTCCGCGAGCTGGGTCAGCGCGAGCCCCTCGATCGTCCGGTTGCCGGCCTCCCGGGCGAGGTCGCGCACCGCCTCCATCTCGACGGACGCGGCCGGCAGCTCCCAGAGGCGCCAGGCCGCGCGCGCGGCGTAGAAGCGCCGCTCCAGGCTCGGCTCGAGCTCGATCGCGCGCAGGAGCAGCCGCCGGGCCGTGCGATTCGCCTCGCGGACGAGCGCGCGGCGCCCGGCAAGCTCGAGCGCGGCGGCCGCCTCCGCGCGCAGGTCGTCCGGCACCCGGCCGTCCAGCTCGGCGACGAGGGCCGCCGCCCGGTCGAGGTGGTGCGCCTGCGCCTCGGCGCGCTCGTCCACGGGCCGCCCGGCGAGCCAGTCCGCGAAGGCGCGGTGGAGGCGGGCGCGCTCGCCCTTGGCAAGGCCGCTGTAGGCGACGTCGCGGATCAGCCCGTGCCGGAAGCGGTATGCCTCCTCTCCGGCGATCGACGAGACGGGCTCCCGTCGCAGCAGCTGCCGCTCGACGAGCCCTGCGAGCGCCGTCTCGACGTCGAGCTCGGAGTCGAGCGCCTCCACGGCGCCGCGCCAGAAGACGCGCCCGACGAGCGACGCGTGCCGGATGACCGAGCGGCAGTCGGGCGGGAGCCGGTCGATCCGCGCGGCGATCAGCGCCTGCACCGTGTCCGGGATCCGCTCGGGCGCGCCCCCGCCCTCCTCGGCGAGCAGCCTGACCGTCTCCTCGAGGAACAGCGGATTGCCCTCGGTCTTGTCGAGCAGCGCGTCCCGGACGGCGGGCGGGAGCGCGCCGGCCACGAGCCCGTCGACGAGCTGCTCCGCCTCCTCGTGCGGGAGCGGGCCGAGCTCGATCGAGATCGAGCGCCGTCGCCCTCCACCCCAGCCCGGACGCGCCTCGAGCAGCTCGGGTCGCGCGAGGCACACGATCAGCACGGGGGCGTCGTCGATGCGCTCGGCGAGGTGCTCGACGAGGTCGAGGAGCGGCTCCTCGGCCCAGTGCACGTCCTCGAACCCGAGCACGAGCGGCTGTCCCTCGGCGAGGTTCGTCGCCCACTCGTGCGCCGCCCACGCGATCTCCTGCCCACGCCGCTCACCCGAGACGCTGTCGAGCACCCCGGACGCGAGCCCCAGCAGGTCGGCGACGGCGTCGGACGAGCACGCCTCCTTGAGCTTCTCGAACGCCTCGTCGGGCGAGTCGTCGGGCGAGATCCCGGCCGCCGCCTGCACCATCTCGGCCAGCGGGAGGTACGTGAGGCCCTCGCCGAAGGGCAGCGAGCGGCCGGTGAGGACGGTCGTCCGCTCGAGCCCCGCGAAGAACTCCCGCGCGAGGCGGCTCTTCCCGATGCCCGGCTCGCCGTAGATCGTCACGAGCTGCGCGCGCCGGTCGCGGACGACGCGCGCGTACACGTTGCCGAGCAGGTCGAGCTCCTCCTCGCGCCCGACGTACGGCGCCGTCACGTTCACGGCCCGGCCGATCGGCCGCTCCGTGCACACGACGCGTCGGACCTCGAGGCCCTCCCGGACGCCCTTGAGCGTCCGTCCCGTCACCGGCTCGGCGACGATCTGATCGGTCGTCATCCCGAACGCGGTCGGGCCGATCAGGATCTCGCCGGGCTCGGCGGACTGCTGGAGCCGCGCCGCGACGTTCAGCGCCTCGCCCGTCGCGAACGTGGAGTCGCCGTCCTCGACGACCACCTCGCCCGCCTCGATCCCGATCCGCACCGGCAACTCGCCGTCGCCCGTCTCGATGATCTTCATCGCCGCGCGCACGGCGCGCTCCGCGTCGTCCTCGTGCGCGACCGGGACACCGAAGACCGCCAGCACGGCGTCGCCGGCGAACTTCTCGACGGTGCCGCCGTACGCCTCGATGTGCGCCTTCGCGCGGTCGAAGAACCCGGTCACCCGCCGTCGAGCCACCTCGGGGTCGCTCGACGTGACGAGCGAGGTCGAGTCGACGAGGTCGACGAAGAGCGCGGTCGCGAGCTTCCGCTCCACACCCGAAGTCTAGGGTCGCGGCCACCCGGCCCCCGGGCGGTTTGCCGCACGTTTGCGCGGCGCGTGGAACGGGTCTCCGGTGCGGGTCGCCGCGTCCACCCCTAGCATCGGGTCCGTGCTCGACCCGAAGGTCTTCAAGGCGTACGACGTGCGCGGCATCCATCCCACCGAGCTCGACGAGGAGGGCGCGTACCGCATCGGACGCGCCTACGTCGAGGAGTTCGAGCCGAACACGATCGCCGTCGGGCGCGACATGCGCGTCTCGGCGCCGACGATGGCCGCCGCGCTGATCGAGGGCGCCGCGGACGGCGGCGCCGACGTGCTCGACCTCGGGCTCGTCGGGACCGAGATGGTCTACTACGCGGTCGGCGACCTCGGGCTGGACGGCGGCGTCTGCGTCACCGCCTCGCACAACCCGAAGGAGTACACGGGGATGAAGATCGTCCGGCGCGGCGCGCTGCCGGTCGGCGGCGACTCAGGGCTCGACGACGTGCGCCGCCGGGCCGAGCAGGGCTTCGGGGACGTCGCGCGCCGCGGGGAGGTGCGGGCGGAGGATGTCTGGGACGGATTCGTCGACAAGGTCGTCTCGTTCGTGGACCCGGAGCGCATCGGGCCGCTGAAGGTCGTCGTCGACGCCGCCAACGGCATGGCGGGGACGATGCTCCCGCCGGTGCTCGAACGGCTCCCGCAGCTCGATGTCGTGCGGTGCTACTTCGAGCCCGACGGGTCGTTCCCGAACCACGAGCCGAACCCGCTGCTGCCGGAGAACCGCGCGTTCATCGTCGAGCGCACGCAGGCCGAGGGCGCCGACCTCGGCGTCGCCTACGACGGCGACGCCGACCGCTGCTTCTTCGTCGACGACACGGGCGAGTTCGTCCCGGGCGACTTCGTCACGGCGCTGCTCGCGCGCGCGATGCTCGCGCGGGAGCCGGGCGCGACGGTGATCTACGACGTCCGGGCGAGCTGGGCCGTCCGGCGCACGATCGAGGAGGCGGGGGGCGTGCCGCTCGTCAACCGCGTCGGCCACGCGTACATCAAGCATCGGATGCGCGAGGAGCACGCGCTCTTCGCCGGCGAGGTGTCGGCGCACTACTACTTCCGCGACTTCACCCAGGCCGACACGGGAGTCGTGCCGTTCCTCGTGATGCTCGAGCTGCTGTCGGGCGACGGCGCGCCGCTCTCGGAGCTGCTCGCGCCCTTCCGAGAGCGCTACTTCATCACCGGGGAGATCAACACGCCGGTCGCGGACACCGACGCGAAGCTGCGCGAGCTCGAGGAGCGCTACGCCGCCGAGGGCGGGCGGATCTCGCACCTCGACGGCGTCTCCGTCGAGTTCGACGACTGGCACTTCAACGTGCGCCCGTCGAACACCGAGCCGCTCCTCCGGCTCAACCTCGAGGCGCTCGACGAGGCGGAGATGGTCGCGCGGCGGGACGAGGTCGTCGAGCTGATCCGCGCGTAGCCCGTCGGCCCTACGCCCGTCCGAGCTCGATCTCGGCGGGCAGCTCGTCCGGGTGGTCGACCGGCTCGAGCTCGAGCCTGGCCCGCGCGTCGAAGTAGACGTACGCCGTCGTCAGCGCGACGAACGGAAGGGCGAGGGCGTACACGACGCCGGCGACGACGTTGAGCAGGGCGAACGGCGCGTCGGTGGCGAAGATGAGCAGCGCGCCGATCAGCGGGCCGGCGGCGAGCGCGAGCCCCGCTCCGAGGCCGACGAGCGATCCGACGCGGATCCAGCGGCCCCTGACGAGCTCGGCGCTCCGGCGAAGCGCGCCGACCGCCATCCGACCCTCGAGCTCGACGACGGGCGCGAGGAGCGCCCAGCGGATGGCCAGCCAGATCGCAACGGGGATCAGCACGGCGGTGGTCGTCAGCACGATCCACGACGAACACCGCGATCGCGGTCGCACCGAGGAGCGGCCGGATCCGCTCGAGGGCGAGGCGGTACGCCGCGAGCGGGCCGACCGGGCGGCCGGCGTCGAGCTCGACGAGCGCGCAGGCCGTCGCCGCCTGGACGAACGTGAACCCGAGGAGCGTCAGCGTCGTGCCGACCACGAGCGCCAGGAACGCGCCGCCACCCGCCACCTCCCCGGTGAACGCTCCGACGAGGTCGAGCAGCTCGAAGATCAGCCACTGCAGGAGCGTGATGACGACGACGATCGGCAGGAACAGGAGGCCGAGCCCGAGGAAGAGGCGCGGACGCTTCACGTACATGCGGCCCGAGGCGGCGAGGATCTGACCCCACGCTCGGCGGTGTCCGAGCCGGAGCGGTGCGACCGGCGTCCAGGTCGCCTTCACGGTGGCGTAGACGACGAGCGCGCCCAGCGCCGTGAGGAGGAGCAGCAGCGGCAAGGGGTTCCGGACGAGCCGCGTGAGTGCCTTCGAGCCCGCGGCGACGCCGCTGCAGAAGAGATCGGTCGCGCTCGTGCCGAAGATGCCGCCGGTCGGCACCGCGTAGCTCTGGCTCCGCCAGTCCTCCGACCAGGTGATCGGCTCCGTCCACTGCGTCTTGAGGTTCGGCCCGGTCGGCCCGTTGAAGAACGCCTTCTGGAGCTCGCCCCAGCGTCCCTCGAAGGTGATCCACGGGAGGGCCGCGGCCGCCGTCGCCGGGATCGGACGGGATCGTCGTCACCGAGGGCCGCAGCTCGTCGTGCGGCCCTCGGGTGTCGTCGCAGCCGACACCCGCCTCGGCGGAGCTGCCGAGGTAGAGCGCGTCGGTGAACTTGTTCGCGTGCGAGCCCGCCGCGGGGTAGACGACCGGGTGCGTGACGTCGACCCGCTCGAGCTTGTCGTCGTCCCAGTCGGCGCGCTCTGCGCCCTCGTGGGAGCTGTAGCCGACGGCGACCGGATCCTTGCCGAGCGCCTCCTCCGCATCGTCGGCGTCGAAGAGGAGCTGGATCATCTCCCAGTCCCCCTCGTGCGTGTTGTTGAAGTCGTTGAAGGGGTAGAAGAACCAGTACTGGAGGGCGAGCTGCCCGGGAGCCGCGGCCTCGGTCGCGACGTGCGCGTACACCACGGGCTCGCTGCCCTTCGTCAGCCGCCGCGCCCAGCGCTCGTACGTGCAGCCGGGGTCGAGCGCGCTGCCCGGGAAATCGAGGTGGTACTCGTAGCGGTCGACGAGATCCTCGCCCGCGGCGCGATCTTCACCAGGTCGCTCGCGCTCCAGGGGCCGCGCAGCGCGACCGTGGGCTCCGCGAAGAGCAGCTCGACGTCGGTCGGGATGTACGGCTCGCCCGGGCCGCACTCCTCTTCCTGCTCGACGAGCCGGACGACCGGCGCGTGCTTCTCGGCGAGCGCCTCCTCGTCGGCGAGGTCCGCCTGGGCGGCGGCAGGGAGCGCCGCGGCGCAGGCGGCGACGAGGGCGGCGACCGCGAGCCGCCGCGCCGTCGCGCGGCCGCGCTGTCCCGCGCGGTGGGAGCCCATCGCCACCGAGCGAGCGTAGGCCGATGGCCGGACGGGGGAGGCGCAGCGCCGGTCGGAGAGCCGGGTACGATCGCCCGAGACCGCCGTCGACGACAGGGACCCGATGCCGACACTGCTGCAGTTCGACTTCCCGATGCCCGGCCCGTGGGGCGACGAGCTCGCCACGGCGTTCAACGACCTCGCGGAGATCATCGCCCGCTCCCCGGGCCTCCGGTGGAAGATCTGGACCGAGAACGAGGCGGAGGGGATCGGCGGCGGGATCTACCTCTTCGAGGACGACGAGACCGCCCAGGCGTACCTCGAGGAGCACACCGCGCAGGCTCGAGGGCTTCGGGATCACGGACATCCGCGTGAAGCTCCTCCACGTCAACGAGCCCCTGAGCGCGCTGACGAGCGGGCCGGTCTGAGCGGCGGGCGGCTTCCCGAGCTCGGACGGCCGACAGCCGAGCGGCCGCCGTTCAAGTACTCCGCGCTGACGCGCGTCTGGTTCTCGGACACCGACGCGCAGGGCGTCGTGTACTACGGCCGCTACATGCCGTACTTCGACCATGCCTGGACGGAGTACAACCGGCACCTCGGCCTCTTCCGGAGCGAGGACGCGCAGTTCGTGATGCGGGCGTCGAGCGTCGAGTACCACGCGCCGGCGCGCTTCGACGACCTGATCGAGTGCTTCGTCCGCGTCGCCCGGCTCGGGCGCACGAGCCTCACGTACGAGTGCGCCGCATACCGCCTGCCCGACCAGGCGCTGCTCGTCACCGCCGCGCAGACGATCGTGATGATCGACGTGGAGACGCGGCAGCCGACGGCGGTCCACGAGAGCGTGCGCGAGCCCGTCCGCGCGTTCGAGGGCGCCGACCTCGAGGAGTGACCCGCCTGCGGCCTAGCGCCGCTCGGGGAAGACGAGGTGCTCGTCCTCGATGCGCGCGTCGGCCATCAGGCGCTGGAACGACGGGTAGCGGCCGAAGAGGCTCCGGTGCGCCTGCTGGTACTCGGCGACCGCGGGCCAGTTGAGCGGGAAGTACTCGGTGTAGTTCCAGCTCTTGACGATCTGCTTGCCCCGGCTCGTGCTCGACACCGTCCCGACGGTGTGGAGCGGCCAGTCGAGCGATCCGAGCTGGTCGAGGACGACCTCCAGCTCGTCGCCGAGGGTCAGCCGCACGCGGGTGATCGTGCCCCGGTCGGTGCGCTCCGTCTCCATGCGGGCGTCGGCGCGGGCGGTGCTCACCCCGTCGAGGCAGTGGTGGGCGGCGGCGAACCCGTTCCCGGGCCGGCCGCGCCACGCGTAGCCGCCCTCGTAGCTCCCGTCGTCGTACTCGACCAGCCAGTTGACCCAGAGGTTGTGGAGCTTCGTGAGCATCCCCATCTCACGCCACATCAGGTCCGAGCGGCTGTAGATGTAGTCGAGCATGAAGAGTCCCTCGACCGCCTCGCCGTCGAGCGTCCCCGTGACCTTGCCCAGGTGGCTCCGGAGCATCTGCGGCTCCTCGTAGCCGGGCTGGGACGGCACCCAGAACGTCGCGACCTGCCCGAGCCGCCTCGCCGTGAGGTCGATCCGGCCGCCCGCGTCGACCCAGCGGTACCGGTCGACCCCGAACTCGAGCCGGAACGTGCTCCCGACGTAGGCGACCGAGTCGGCGGTCTCCGTGACCCAGTACGGCTCGGAGATCGGCACCTCGTCGAACGGGACGAAGACGGGGCACTGGCCGTCGAGCTGCGGCAGGACCTTGTAGATGCCGAGGTTCATCGTCTCGTCCTTGCGCTGTCCCTGCACCCCGCGCATCAGGTTGTAGGTGTCGCCCGACTCCGAGGTCAGGACGACGAACGGGCAGATGAAGACCGGCGTGGTCGACGGCTGCGGCGCATGGTCGAGCCGGTAGCTCTGCAGCGTCGGCTCGCCCTCCAGATACGACAGGTACCTCATCACGTCCGCTCCGCTCGTTTGACCGGTGGGGGACCTTCTATCAATCTGACGTTTGGTAGAGAAGGAGGAGCATGCCGCGCGAGTTCGATCCCGCAGCGCACACGCTCGCGACCCTGCTCGAGGCGCAGGTCGCGGCAGGCCCCGATCGCACGGCGGTCGCGTACCCGCACGCGTCGGTCACCTTCCGCGAGCTGCGCGACCGGGCGGGCGCGCTCGCGAGGAGCCTCCTCGCGCACGACGTCGGCGCCGGCCGGCGCATCGGCCTCTTCCTCCCGAACTGCCTCGAGTACATCGACGCCCTCTTCGCGGCGGCGCTCGTCGGTGCGCAGGTCGTCCCGATCAACGCGCGCTTCAAGCGCCGCGAGCTCGCGCACGTCGTCGCGCGCTCGGAGATCGCGATCCTCCTCACGAGCTCCGAGGCCGCCGACCACGTCGACTTCCCCGGCCTCGTCCTCGACTCCCTGCCCGGGCTCGCCGAGGCCGAGCCGGGCCGGCCCGTCGCCCTCGAGACCGCACCGCACCTCCGTCACGTGGTCGTGCTCGGCGCGGCACGCCCGCCTCTGACGCCCTACGAGACGTTCCTGGCGGCCGGCGCCGACGTCCCGCCCGAGGCGGTGGAGGAGGCGACGCGGCGCGCGCCGCTCCGACGACGTCGCGACCGTGCTCTACACGTCGGGCACCGCGGCGGACCCGAAGGGCTGCAAGCTCTCGCACCGCGCGCTGATCAGCGCGTGGTGGGCCTACGCGGAAGCGGTCGACCTCGCCGACGACACGCCCCTCTGGTCGCCGTGCCCCATGTTCCACGTCGGCGGCATCGGCCCCCTGACCGCGGCGATGACGGTCGGCGCCACGTTCGTCTCGGCCCCCCACTTCGACGCCGACGAGGCCCTGGAGCAGCTGCTCGCCGAGGGCGCCGTCCACCTCTTCCCGGCCTTCCCGGCGTTCACGCTCGGGGTGCTGCGCGCGCCGGCGTACCGGCCGGAGCGCTTCGGGTCGGTCCGCACGGTGCTGAACGTCGCCCCGCCCGACACGGAGGAGCTGATCCAGTCGATGCTCCCGCCGACGGCGGTGCTCCTGAACGACTTCGGGATGACGGAGGCAGCCGGGATGGTGACGTTCACGCCCGTCACCGACTCGCCCGACGACCGCCTCCGGACGAACGGCGTCCCGTTCCCCGGCCTCGAGATCAGGATCACCGACGAGGACGGCGTCACCGAGCTGCCCGTCGGCGAGGAGGGCGAGATCCAGTTCCGCGGCCCGAACGCGATGAGCGGCTACCTGAACGACCCCGAGGCGACCGCCCGGACGATCATCGACGGCGGCTGGGTGCGGACCGGCGACCGCGGACGGCTGGACGACCGCGGTCACCTCGTCTACGTGGGCCGGATCAAGGAGATGCTCAAGGTCGGGGGCGAGAACGTCGCGCCGGCCGAGGTCGAGATGCTCCTCAGCACCCACCCGGCGGTGGCGATGGCGCAGGTCGTGGGCAAGCCGGACGCGAAGTACGGCGAGGTCGCGGTCGCGTTCGTCGAGCTGCTGCCCGGGCGCACCGCGACCGAGGCGGAGCTCGTCGACCACTGCCGCGGTCAGATCGCGAACTTCAAGCTCCCGCGCGAGGTGCGGTTCGTGACCGAGTGGCCGATGTCGGCCACGAAGATCCAGAAGTTCCGGCTGCGCGAGCTGCTGGCCGACGCGGAGGCGACGGAGACCGTCGCCTCCTGAGCGTCAGACGGAGCGGAGCGCCTCGACCGGCGCGAGCCGTGCGGCCCTGAGCGCCGGGTACAGGCCGGCCACCGCGCCGACGGCGAGGGCGGCCAGCACCCCGCCCGCGAGCACGGCGGGCGGGACGACGACCTCCCAGCCCCGGCTCGAGGCGTAGACCCCCGCGACGGCGGCGCCGAGCGCGACGCCCGCGACGCCGCCGACGAGCGAGAGAAGCAGCGACTCGGTCAGGAACTGCAGGCCGACGTGGCGGCGCGTCGCACCGAGCGAGCGCCGCAGCCCGATCTCCGAGCGACGCTCGAGCACCGAGATGACCATCACGTTCGCGATCCCGACGCCGCCGACGAGCAGCGCGACGGCGCCGAGCCCCAGGAAGAGCGACGTGAACGTGCTCTTCGCCGCGGCGCGCGCCTCGATCGCGTCGGACGGGCGGGTGACGTCCACCTCGTCGGGCGACTCGGGGTCGATCGTGCGCGCGAGGACCGAGCGCACGTCCTCGACGTCCTCGGGGTCGCTCCGCACGTAGAGGGACGCGACGTCGCCCTCGTCGTCGAGGAAGCGGGCGGCGGCGTCGAACCCGACGAGCGCGGCGCTGTCGAGCGACGGGACGAGCGTCACCGGGTCGAGGATCCCGACGACGGTGAACCGCGTGCCGCCGACGACGACCTGGACCCCGCCGCCGGCCCGGTCGATCCCGAGCCGGCGGGCAGCCGTCGATCCCAGGACCACGGCGGGGTAGCGGGCCGACGCGTCGTCGAGGAAGACGCCGCCGGCGAGTGTGGCGCCGAGCGTGGCGAGCAGCGACGGGTCGGCGGCGAGCGTCGAGATGCCCTTCGTCTCCTCGGCCGGCGTCAGCTCCGACCGGTACACGGCCGTCCCGACCGAACCGGTCGCGGAGACCGCGTCGACCGGCCCGATCCGACCGGTCATCGCGCGCGCCGTCCCGGGCAACGCGGCGTCCTCGCCGAAGATGGTCTGCCCGGGCGAGGCGGTCAGCAGGTTCGTCCCCAGCCGGTCGAGGGACGAGAGGAGGTCGGCCTTGCTCGACTCCGAGATCGCGAGGACGGCGACCATCGCCGCGATCCCGATCGCGATCCCGAGCGCGGAGAGCGCGGCCCGGAGCCGTCGCGCGCGGAGGCCGACGGCGCCGACGCGCAGCACGTCGCGCGGGGAGAGCCTGCTCGGCGCGAGCTCCATCACGCGGCGAGGGCCGTGTCGAGCTCGACGCGGCCGTCGCGCAGCTCGACCCGTCGCGGCAGCCCGGCGGCGAGCTCCCGGTCGTGGGTGATGACGACGACGGTCGTGCCCGTGCGGTTCAGCTCGCGCAGGAGCTCGACGACCGCCTCGCCGGAGGCCGTGTCGAGGTTCCCGGTCGGCTCGTCCGCGAAGAGGATCCGCGGCGCGCCGACGATCGCCCGCGCGACGGCGACCCGCTGCTGCTCGCCGCCGGACAGCTGGTTGGGCCGGTGGGCGAGCCGGTGGGCGAGCCCGACCTGGAGGAGCGCGTCGTGCGCCCGCTCCCGCCGCTCGGCCAGGGGCCGGCCGCTGTAGAGGAGGCCGTCGGCGACGTTGTCGAGCGCGGACCGACCGTCGAGCAGGAAGAACTGCTGGAAGACGAAGCCGATCGCGCTCGCCCGCAGCGCGGCGAGCGACCGGTCGGAGAGGCCCTCCGCCTCGTACCCGGCGATCCGGAGCGCGCCGGCGGTCGGCCGCTCGAGCGTGCCGAGCACGTGCAGCAGCGTCGACTTGCCCGAGCCGGACGGCCCGACGATCGCGAGGAGCTCGCCCTCCTCGATCGTGACCGAGACGCCCTGGAGGGCCGCCACGTCCGCCCCGTAGCGCTTCTCGAGCGACCGGGCCTCGAGGACGGCGCTCACGCGGGCACCACCACCCGCGCGCCCTCCTCGATCCCTCGCCCCGTCACCTCGACGTAGCCGTCGGCGAACGTGCCGGTCTCGACCGCGGTGAGCGTCCGCTCGCCACTCGAGCCGACGACCTCGACGGCGTTCCCGCCGCCCCGGAGCGCCAGCAGGGCCTCGACGGGCACCGCGAGCACGTTCCGGGCGCGGTCGCGCTCGAGCGCCACGGTGACGGGCGCGCCGTCGAGCCCGTCGCGCTCCCCCGGATCGGCCAGGCGCACGACGACCGACACGGTCGGGTCGCCGGTCTCGCCCGTCGGGGTGGTCGCCGTCTCCGCCACCCGACCGACGGAGGCGACGGTGCCCGTCACCCTCCGCCCGGAGGGGAGCTCGACGCGCACCTTCGCGCCGACCCGTGCGAGCTCCTGGCTCCGCGCGTCGAGGTCGATCTCGACGACGGGCGACGTCGCGGTCACCTCGAGCACGGCCGCGCCGGGCTGGACCTGCGCCCCGACCGTGGTCTCGAGCTGGCCGATCCGCCTCGGGCCCGGGAGGAACACGGCGTCGCCGGGCTCGACCGCGCCCGTCTCGGGGAGGCCCAGCGCCTCCTGCCACGAGCGGACGGCTGCGGCGGTGTCGGCGTCGAAGGTCTCGTCGACGGTCATCCCCTGCGGGTCGTGGCCGAGCTCGACGAGGTTCCGCTCGAGCTGCTCGACGTCCCGGCCGTCGCTGACGCGCGGCCCGAGCCTGCGCCAGAGGGGCATCGTCCCGTAGAGCAGCCGCACCCCCTCCGCGTTCACCTCGTAGAGGACCTTGCCGCGCGTCACGACCGCCCCCTCCTCTCGGAGCCGCGTGACGACCCCGGGCGCGCCCGCGGTGAGCGTGCGCGCGTCGGCGTAGCCGAGCGTGCCGTCGACGTCGTCGCGGAGGACGAGGTCCCGCCGCTCGACCTCCACCGTCGCCGCCGCGCCGTCCGGCGTGGCGGCCTCGGCGGACGACGACCCGGAGCCGACCGTCACCGCGGCGACCGCCGCCACCACGACGAGCCCGGCGGCGCCCACGGCCGCGAGCACGAGCCGCCTCACGAGCCGCCGCTCCTCGCCGGGCCGACGCGCAGCCCACCGCCGGGCATGGCGTCCTCGAGGATGTCCTGACAGGCTTCCTGGGCCTTCTGGAAGGTCTCGCTGCCCGGGTCGATGCCGCTGCCGGGGCCGCCGGCGCGGAAGACGCCGCCGCCGCCCGAGAAGTCGGGGTCGGGCATGTCCACGCCGTGCTCGCGCATGCACTTGGCGAACTCGAGCATGGTCTCCTGCATCTCCTCGCGCTCCGCCTCGGAGAGCTGCGGCGGGCCGGCGTCGCCGAACGGCGAGCCGCACGCCTCGCGTGCCTCGCGGAAGTCGTCGCCGTTGCGGTCGAGGCGCATGCCGGTCCCGGGACGGACCTCCAGGCGGCCGTCCTCGTCGATCTGCGGGTCGGGCACGTCGATGCCGTGCTCGCGCATGCAGCTGGCCCACTCGAGCGCCGCCTCCTGCGGGTCCTCGTCGGTCTCGGTCTCGTTCTGCGTCCCGTCGTCCTCGCCCGTCGTGCTTGCCGGCACGTCGTCGAGCGCCGCGACGCCGTCGTCCCCCGAGGACGACCCGCAGCCGCTCGCGACGGCGGCCACCGCGAGGAGGAGCACGGTGAGCGCCGCCGCGAGCGTTGCGGTACGGGTCGTCACGTCTCTCCCTTCGTCGCTGCCATCGCCACGAGGGTCGCGACCGCGCCTCAACGGCGCCTGAACGCTCCCTAAGAGATTGCTGAGAGCGGCTCTGCCGGCAGCGCGAGCGTGAAGCGCGCGCCGCCACCCTCGGCTCGGTCGGCGGACACGCGGCCGCCGTGCGTCTCGGCGACCTGCCGGACGATGGCGAGGCCGAGACCCGACCCGACGCGGCCGCGCGCGCGCGGCGAGCGGTAGAAGCGGTCGAAGAGGCGCTCGCTCTCGTCCTCCGCGATCCCGGGGCCGTGGTCGCGGACGGTCACGGTGCCGCCGTGGACGGCGACCTCGATCGGCTCGCCGGCAGGCCCCCACGTGACGGCGTTCTCCAGGAGGTTGACGACGGCGCGGTCGAGCCGCGCGGGCGAGCCGCGGACGAGCGTCGGCTCGAGGCTGAGCGCGAAGACCTGCTCGGGCGTCCGCCGCTGGACGCGCTCGACGGAGGCGGCGACGAGCGTGTCGAGGCGCACGTCCTCGATCTCCTCCGCCCGCTCCCCGTCGCGTGCGAGCTCGACGAGGTCGCCGACGAGGGCCGTCAGCTCCTCGAGCTGGCCGACGACGTCCTGCGCCATGCGGACGCGTTCCGCCCGCGAGGGGGGATTCTGGCGCGCGAGCAGCTCGACGTTCGTCCGGATGCTCGTGAGCGGCGTGCGGAGCTCGTGCGACGCGTCGGCGACGAGGTTGCGCTGCGCAGTCGCCGACCGCTCGAGGGACGCGAGCATCGTGTTGACCGTCGCCGCGAGGCGGTTCAGCTCGTCGTCGCCCGAGACCGCGATCCGCCGCGAGAGATCGGCCGTCCGGGCGACCTCCTCGGCCGTCTCGGTGAGCCGGCGCACCGGCCGGAGCGCCGAGCGGGCGACCACCAGCCCGAGCAGCGCGGCTCCGCCGATGCCGACGAGCCCGACCGCGACGAGGATCGCGCGGAGCCGCCCGAGCGTCTGCTCGACCTCCGTCAGCGGCCGCGCGACGAGGACGGCGAACCCGGGCGCGAGCCGCTGCACGTAGACCCGGACCGGGATGCCCTCGAGGTCGACCTCGCGGAACGTCGCGGTGTTCTCACCCGCCGCGACGGCGCGGTCGCCGGGGACGATCGGCACCGCGCTCGCGGGGCCGACGAGTCTGATCGTCGTCCTGTGCCGTCACGATCTGCGCGCTCGTGCCGGAGACGCCGAGCGGCGGCGCCGGGAGCCGGATCGCGAATCCCGGCCGGGGTCGGACGGAGCACGGCCTCCCCCGCGCGGGCCCGCAGCTCGTCGTCGACCTGGCCGCGCAGCGCGTTGCTCGCACTCAGGTAGACGGCGACCGAGACGACGGCGACCGCCACCGCGACCGCCGCGGCCGCCGCGAGCGTGATGCGGGCGCGAAAGCTCACGGCTCGCGCAGCGCGTAGCCGACGCCGCGCACCGTCTGGATCACGCGAGCCTCGCCGTCGGCCTCGAGCTTGCGCCGCAGGTAGCCGACGTAGACCTCGAGGGAGTTCGAGCTCGGCCCGAAGTCGTAGCCCCAGACCCGCTCGAAGATGAGCGAGCGCGGCAGCACCTGGCGGGGGTTGAGGAGGAACAGCTCGAGCAGGAGGAACTCGGTGCGGGTGAGCTCGATCTCGCGCGTCCCGCGCCGCACCTCGTGGGTCGCCGGGTCGAGCGAGACGTCCGCGAAGCGCAGGACGCCGTGCGGGTCGCCGTTGACGGTGCGCCGGAGCAGAGCACGGACGCGCGCGAGCAGCTCCTCGAGCGCGAACGGCTTGACGAGGTAGTCGTCCGCGCCCGCGTCGAGACCCGAGACGCGATCCGAGACGGCGTCGCGCGCGGTGAGCATCAGGACGGGCGTGCGGTCGCCGGCGCGGCGGAGCCGGCGGCAGACGGCGAGGCCGTCGAGCGCCGGCATCAGCACGTCGAGGACGACGAGCTCCGGTGCGTCCCGCTGCACGAGCCGGAGCGCCGCGTCGCCGTCCTCCGCGAGCGTGACGTCGTACCCCTCGAGCCGGAGCGCCCGCTGGAGCGCGGCGCGCAGCGCCGGCTCGTCGTCGACGACCAGAATGCGCATCCGCGCAGTCTCACCGGCCCACCTGAAAGGTTGCTGAAAGCGCGGGTTAGGCCTCCGTGAACGGCCGCCTGACGCCGGCGCGCCCGCCCGGCTCCACCGGACGGGCGCGGCACGGCTCCCCTCCCCCATACGCCTTGTAGTCGGGGTCGGGGCAAGGCGTCATCACTCGTTCAAGGGATCTTCTCCCCCACGACGAGGTACCCCCGGCGCGCCGGCGCGCCCTCGTCCGAGGGAGCGTCAGCCGCGCATCGCGCGGACGACGGCCACGGCCTGGTCGCGCGTCAGGGCGCCCTCCACCCGGGTCGTGACGCCGTCGCGGTCGACGAGCAGCGTGTTGCCCGCGAGCCAGCCGTTCTCCTCGCGAATCGTCCCGTCCGGCGCGGCCAGGAGGACGACGTGCGGCCCGCCCTCGATCCACACGGCCGGGTCGCCGTCGACCTCGAGCTGCTCGAGCGACGTCCCCGACCCGAGCAGCTTCTTCACGAGCCCCGGCTCATCGGCCGACCGGCCGGGGAACTGCGTCACGAGGAGGCGCACGCGCTCCCCGTCGCGCCACAGGTAGGCGACGCGGAGGCCCGGCGTGACGCGCGTCTCGTCGGGGCGCGGCTCGCCGTCAGGCGGTGCGGCGACCGCGAATCCCGCTCGCTCCTCGGCATCCTCGAGCGGGACGACGTCGCCGAGGATCTCGAGCCCCGGAGACGGCGAGAGCGCGGGCAGCTCGTCGACGACCTCGATCCGGGCGCTCCCGATGCCCAGCCAGTCGAAGACGGCCGTGCGGGCCGGCGGAACGGCGAGCGTCGCAACCACGGCGGCGACCGCGACGAGCGCGACGACCAGCGCCAGCCGACGCCTGCGGGGCGGTGCAGGGCGCTCCCCGACCAGCCCTGCGACGCGCGGCGCGACGTCGGGTGCCTCGGGCCAGTCGACGGCCGGGGCGAGGGCGCTCAGCTCGCGCTCGAGCGGCGTCATCCCTCCACCTCCCCGACGAGCTCGCGGAGCCGGTCGAGCGCGCGCGACGTCCGCGACTTGACGGTGCCGCGGCGCACGCCGAGGGCTGCGGCCGTCTCCTCCTCGCCGAGCTCGAGGAGGAAGCGGTGGACGAGCACGTCGCGGTCGCGCTCCTCGAGGCGCGCGAGCCCGTCGAGCAGCACGGCCCGCCGCTCGTGCGCGACGGCGGCCGTCTCGGGGGACGGAGCCGCGTCCCCCGAGACCGCCGCCGCCTGCAGCGCGAGCCCCGCACGGCGCCCCGCCGACCGGCGCCGGTTCCGCGCCTCGTTCGCCACGATGCGCAGGAGCCATGGACGGAACGGCGCGCCGGCCCGGAACCGGCCGAGCGCCCGGTACGCCTTGACGAACGCGTCCTGGACGGCCTCCTCTGCGTCGCCGCGGTCACCGGCGTTGACGAGCGCGACTCGGAATGCGATTCCCTGGTGCATGCGCACGAGCTCCTCGTAGGCAGCGGCGTCGCCGCGCTGCGCGCGCACGACGAGCGTCCCTTCGTCCGGTGGTCGGCTCCCCACTCGCCCCTTCTACACCCGTTGCGGCCGCGCGGTTCCGCTAGCGTCGGTTCGATGGCCGACCGCTGGACGAGCCTCGACATCGCCTCGGTGGCCCCGATCACCGTGGCGGGCGAGCTGCACTGGAAGCCGATCCGCCGGACGCTCGGGATCGAGGCGTTCGGGATCAACGCCTATACCGGCGACAAGGTCGGCGACGACGTCGTCGAGCGGCACACCGAGCAGACCCTCGGACACCAGGAGGCATACGTCGTGCTCGCCGGTCGCGCGACCTTCGAGCTCGACGACGAGACCCTCGACGCGCCGGCCGGCACGGTCGTCTTCCTCCGCGATCCGAGCGTACGGCGCTACGCGACCGCGGCCGAGCCCGGGACGACCGTCCTCGCGATCGGCGGCAAGCCGGGCGAGGCGTACACACCGTCCGCCTGGGAGTGGTACTTCGAGGCCGAGCGGTTCCGCGATCCGCTCGACCCCGAGGCCGCGCTGCGCCTGATGGACGAGGCGAACGAGCGGTTCCCCGACCATGTCGGCGTCATGTACTCGACGGCCTGCTGGCTCGCGCTCGCCGGCCGGAACGACGAGGCCTGGGAGACGCTGCAACGCACGATCGAGCGCGAGCCGAAGACGCGCGAGTGGGCGAAGGACGACGAGGACCTCGCCGCCTTCCGCGACCGGCTCGACGACTGACGCGACCTCGCCTGTCGCGGCTCAGCCGCCCGATTGGAGCGAGGGTTCGACCGAGGTCGGAGCGAGGGTCGAGGCGGCGCATCCGAACGCGGCCGGAGGCCGGCTTTGCGGCCGGGAGGCCAGCACGACCTGAAACGGGAAACGACGCTGAAGGAGGGGGCTCGTGGGGGAACCATGGGGTTCCCCCACGTCTAGCTAGCCGCCGGGCGTCATCCGGTAGGCGTCGAAGACGCCGTCCAGGTTGCGCAGCCCCGTCAGGAGGCTGCGCAGGTCCTTCACGTCGCCCAGCTCGGCGGTGTACCAGTTGCGGGCCATCCCGTCCTCGACCGAGCCGCCGTAGGAGACGATGTTCGCGCCGTGCTCGGCGAACGTCCGGGCGACGTCCTCGAGCAGGCGCGCGCGGTCCCACGCCTCGACCGCGACCTGCACCCTGAAGCTGGCGGACGTGGCGCCGCTATCCCACTCGACCGGCGTGAAGCGCTCCGGGTTCCGCATCAGCGCCTTCACGTTCGGGCAGTCGGCGCGGTGGATCGTGATCCCGCGCCCGAGCGAGATGTAGCCCTGGATCTCGTCGCCCGGCACGGGGGTGCAGCACTTCGCGAGCCGGACGAGGACGTCCTCGACCCCCGGGACGACGACGCCGAGCGAGTCGCCGGTGACGATCCGCTTGCGGCTCGAGGGCTTGAACGTGACGAGCGGCTCGTCGACGACCTCGTCGGTCTTCAGCCGCTGGAGCACCTTGTTGACGACCTGGCCGGTGCCGATCTTCCCCGAGCCGAGCGCGAGGTAGAAGTCCTCCGCCTTCTTGAAGCCCATGTCGCGGATCACCGAGGCGAGGACGCTCGAGCCCTGGAGCTTGCGCCACGGCAGGTTCTGCGCCTTGAGCGCCTGGTCGAGCGCCTCGCGGCCCTTCTGCTCCGTCTCGCCCTTCGTCTCCCGCTGGAACCACTGCCGGATCTTGTTGCGCGCCCGCGAGGAGGCCGCGAGCGACATCCAGTCGCGTGACGGGCCGCGACCCGACTTCGAGGTGAGGATCTCGACGAAGTCGCCGTTCTTGAGGCGGTAGTGGAGCGGCACGATGCGGCCGTTGACCTTCGAGCCGACCGTTCGGTGGCCGACGTCCGTGTGCACGGCATAGGCGAAGTCGATCGGGGTGGCGCCCGCCGGGAGCGTCTTCACCTCGCCCTTCGGCGTGAAGACGTAGACCTCGTCGTCGAAGAGGTCGGTGCGCAACGTGCGCATGAACTCGGCGGCGTCCTGCTCGTCGCCCTGCCAGTCCATCAGCGACCGCACCCACGCGAGCCACTCGTCGTCGTGCTTGCCCGCGCGTCCGCGCTTGTACAGCCAGTGCGCGGCGACCCCGAGCTCGGCCTCCTCCTGCATCTCGCGCGTCCGGACCTGGATCTCGAGCGGTGTCCCTGCGGGCCCGATCACCGTCGTGTGGAGCGAGCGGTACCGGTTCAGCTTCGGCATCGCGATGAAGTCCTTGAACCGCCCCGGCATCGGCTTCCAGAGCGAGTGGATGATCCCGAGGGCCCCGTAACAGTCCCGCGTCCCGTCGTCACCGTTGCGCTCCGCGATCACCCGCATCGCGGTCAGGTCGTAGATCTCGTTGAACTCGCGGCCCTTCTTGGCCATCTTGTCGTAGATCGAGTAGAAGTGCTTGGCGCGCCCGGAGATGACGACCGGGATGTCGGCCTTCTCGAGCTCGAGGCCGAGGATCGTCCCCGCCTGGTCGACCTGCTGCTCGCGCGCCTCCCGCCGGTCGGCGACCATCGCCTTGATCTCGGCGTACTTGCGCGGGTGGAGGATCTCGAACGAGAGATCCTCGAGCTCCCACTTGAGCGCGTGGATCCCGAGGCGGTGCGCGAGCGGCGCGTAGACCTCGAGCGTCTCCTTCGCCTTCTGGACCTGCTTCTGCTTGCCCAGGTACTCGATCGTCCGCATGTTGTGGAGCCGGTCGGCGAGCTTGATGAGGATGACCCGGACGTCCTTGGCCATCGCCACGATCATCTTCCGGTAGTTCTCCGCCTCCGCCTGCTCGCGGCTCGAGAACTGGATCCGGGTCAGCTTCGTGACGCCCTCGACGAGCTCCGCGATCTCGGGGCCGAAGTCGGCGCGCACGTCGTCGAGCTCGGCCTCGGTGTCCTCGACGACGTCGTGCAGGAGCGCGGCAGCGATCGTCTGCTCGTCGAGGTGGAGCTCGGCGCAGATCCTTGCGACGCCCCACGGGTGATGGATGAACTCCTCGCCGGAGCGGCGGACCTGCCCGCGGTGACGGCTCTCGGAGACCTCGAACGCGCGCCGGATCAGGTCCCGGTCGACCTCCGGGTTGTAGGTCTCGATGGTCGCAAGCAGCTCCTCGACGAGGTTCTCGTGGTGCCGCTGAGCGTCAACGACCGTCATGGACTCAGTGTACGGACACCACCTGCGGAGTCCCCCTTTCGCGGCAGGAGACGCCCGGCCCCGGTGGAAAGGGTGCGAACCATGCGTCTCGTCTATGCCTACCTCGAGCGGCGGCGGCTCCTGCGGATGATGCAGCTCCTCGCTGCGTCGTCGCGCCGCTGACGCCCGCACTCACCTCCGTCGCGCAGACCGGCGCCGCCACTCGGGCCGGATAGGATCGGCCGCGTGAGCGGCCCGGCGCGCGTCAACCTCTTCGAGCTCGTCCCCGAGTACGACGAGAGCGACCCCGAGGGGTACCGCGCCGGGATGGCGCGGTTCGGGCCGGCGCTCGGCGCGACGCAGATGGGCGCGTCGCTCTACGAGATCCCGCCCGGCCAGAGCATCTGCCCGTACCACTACGAGTACCCGGAGGAGGAGTGGCTCGCCGTCGTCGCGGGCCGCGTCACCCTCCGGCACGCGGACGGCGAGGACGTGCTCGGCGTCGGCGACATCGTCTGCTTCCCGCCGGGGCCCGAAGGCGCCCACAAGGTGACGTGCCTCGGCGACGAGACCGCCCGCGTGCTGATGACGTCGACGAAGCAATCGCCCGGGATCGCCGTCTACCCCGACAGCGGCAAGGTCGGGATCTGGCCCGGGGACGACCGCGACCGGCTGATGATGCGCCGCGAGACGCTCGAGTACTACGACGGCGAGGTCTGACGGCTAGGCGGCGAGCGGCAGGTCGGCGCCGCCGCGCTCGAGCAGCGCCCGGAACGAGGCCGACTCGAGCAGCTGTCGTCGCGCCCCGCCCGGCGTCAGCCCGAGCTCGGCGAAGATCTGTCCCGCCTCGGGCGTCCAGGCGTCCTCGCCGGCGCGCCACTCGCCCGCGAGCCAGGCGCGCAGCTCGTCGTAGGCGGCCGGGGCCGCGAACACGCGCCGGACGACGAGCTGCGGCGCAATCGTCCCGTTCCAGCGGTTCTCCTTCAGCCGGAAGGCGACGTCCAGGCGGCCGGCCTCGACGAGGCGGTCGAGCTGGGCGCCGAGCCCGAAGCCGATCGCGGAGCCGCCGTCCCGGCCCTGCTGGCGGACGCGGAAGCGGAGGTGCTTGCCCTCGCCGACCG
Source organism: uncultured Actinomycetes bacterium (assembly GCA_963748255.1). Lineage (GTDB taxonomy): Bacteria > Actinomycetota > Thermoleophilia > Gaiellales > Gaiellaceae > Gaiella. The sequence continues at coordinate 292,625 of CAVVIL010000019.1, forward strand.
TGTCGGCCCCCGTCGCCTCGACGCTCGCGAGCAGCAGCGTCGGCTCGGGATTCCCGAGCCCGAACGGTGCGAGCCGGTCGAGCTCCTGCGCGAGATCGAGCGTCAGCTCGTTCGCCGGGACGATCGCGTCCACCATCGTCAGGGGCCGCATGTCGACCTCCGCGAGCTCTCCGTCGGCGTGCAGGCCGAACGCCTCGGCGAACGCCTCGAGCCTGTCGGTCTCGATCGAGAGCCCGGCGGCGGCCCGATGGCCGCCGAAGCGGCCGAGGTGCTCCGCGCACGCCGCGAGACCGCCGTGCAGGTCGAAATCCGAGATCGAGCGGCCCGAGCCCTTCCAGCCCTCCCCGCTCCGCGCGATCAGCACGACGGGCCGGTGGAACCGCTCGACGAGGCGCGACGCCACGATGCCGATCACGCCCTCGTGCCAGGCCTCGTCCCACAGGACGTACCCACGGCGCGCCCGCTCGGTGGGGGGCAGCGCGTCCACGCGCGCGGTCGCCTCGCGCAGGATCCGCTCCTCCACGCCCTGCCGCTCGCGGTTGAGCTCCTCGAGCTGCGCGGCCAGCAGCGTCGCCTCCCTGCGGTCGTCCGTGAGCAGGAGCTGGAGCGCGAGATCGGGGCGGCCGAGCCGGCCCGCGGCGTTGATCCGCGGCGCGAGCCGGAAGGCGACGGCCGTCGAGTCGACGGCCGCGGGGTCGACCTTCGCCGACTCCATCAGCGCCTGGAGGCCCGGGCGGCCCGTCCGCGCGAGCGCCCGCAGGCCCGCGGCCGCCAGGGCGCGGTTCTCGTCGACGAGCGGCACCACGTCGGCGATCGTGGCGAGCGCGACGAGGTCGAGCGTGCGGTCGAGCGCTTGGCTGTCGGAGCCGAGGAGCGCGCGGGCGAGGGTGTAGACGACGCCCGTCCCGCACAGATCGGGGCACGGGTAGCGAGACGGCCGGGTCGCGACGATCGGGCAGTCGGGCAGCGTCTCCCCGGGGCGGTGGTGGTCCGTGACGATCACGTCGAGCCCGAGCTCACGCGCCAGTGCGACCTCGTCCACGGCCGTGATGCCGCAGTCGACGGTGAGGACGAGGTCGACCCCGTCGGCCGCGAGCGCCTCGATCGTCTCTCGCGCGAGGCCGTACCCCTCCTCGAAGCGGCTCGGCAGGCGCCACTCCACCGTCGCGCCGAGCTCGCGGAGGACGAGCACCGCCACGGCCGTGGCGGAGATGCCGTCGACGTCGTAGTCGCCGTGGACGCAGATGCGCTCTCCCGCAGCGACGGCGGCGCGGATCCGCTCGACCGCGGCTTCCACGTCGCCGAGCAGGAACGGGTCGTGCCGAGGCGGCTCGCAGTCGAGGAAGGCGCGGGCGGCGGCGGGGTCGTCGAGACCGCGGCGGACGAGCACGGTCGCGGTCGTCTCGCTCACGTCCAACGCCTCGGCCAGCGCCTCGACGCGCTCCCAGTCGCACGGTCGGGTCGTCCAACGGCCGTCCTGCATCGCCCAGCCGACGGTACGGAGACCGTCGGACGGTGTTCGTTCGCCAAGCGGGAATCGGCAGAAGCCGAATCCCGCGGCTCGATCCCCGCCTGCGGCGGGGCACACCCCTGAAGGCGCCCGCTTCGCGGTCGCAAACCCTCTTCACGGTGGTGCGTCCGACGTCGAGTCGGACGCCCGTTCTCAGGCGGCTCTGCGCTCCCGGCGCTCGCGCAGGATCTGCAGCACGACCTTGACCCACAGCATCACGACCGCGACCGTGGCGCCGATCACGCAGACGGCGATCGGCGCGAAGAACGCCATCTGCTCGACGGAGTACTTCGTCACCGCCGCCCCGACGAGCCAGATCGCGACGACGGCGAGGATCATCAGGGCGACGAGGCGGCGATCCTTCATGTGCGGAGGCTAGCCTGCGGTCGATGGCCGCAGCGGAGTGGAACTACACGTCGGGCGACGACTACATGCTCGAGTTCCTCGGCTACCGGTTCGCGTTCGGGGCGCGCGACTTCGAGGAACGGGTGGGCGCGGCCGCCGTCCGGCTGGGCCTCGTCGCGTCGAACGACCTCGACGAGGACGAGGTCGCGGACCTCGTCGAGCTCGCCGCGGACGGCCGGATCGCGGAGGCGCGGAGCACGCTCGGGTCGTACCTCGTCCGCCACTGGGAGCGCCTCGCGCTCGTGGACGGCGAGTCGCTCGTCTACTGGCTGCGCAAGCTCGTGTTCCGCGGCGCCTACCTCGACCATCGCGTGAAGGAAGGGCTGCTCGAGATCACGTGGGACGAGGAGAGCGGCGAGTACGCCTACGCGGAGCCGAACGGCGGCCGCGCCCTGCTCGAGCTCGCCCCGACGCCCTCCTGGCACGCGCTTCAGTTCCGAAGCGACTGACGCGTCATTCGGACGCGGGAGGCGCGACGAAGCCGAACGCCTGCTCGACCCCGGGAGCCGCGAGCCGGATCTCACGGACCGCGCCGAGCGGGACGATGAGCTCCTCGGGCTCGTCCTCGCCCCCGTGCGGGCGGAAGCTGACGAAGCCGTAGCCGGGATCGGCGGACAGGGTCCTGAGCCGGTGGAGCGAGCCGTCGAGGAGCTCGACGGTCACCTCGACCTCCTCGAGGCCGTGGTCGGTCTTGAAGACGTCGATGCGGCGCAGGATGCGCTTCACGAGCTCGTCGAGCGGGCCGGCCATGCCGGGCGTCCAGATCGCCTGCGAGCTCAGAAGAGGCTCCCCGCGTCCCGCGACGCACCGAGGTGCGCCCGGCCGAGGTCGGTGATCACCCGCCCGCGCGGCGTCCGCTGGAGGTAGCCGAGCTGGAGGAGGTACGGCTCGTAGACGTCCTCGATCGTGTCGGTCTCCTCGCCCAGCGCGACGGCGAGCGTCGAAAGCCCGACCGGGCCTCCGCCGAACTTGTACGCGATCGCCTCGAGCAGCTCGCGGTCCATCCGCTCCAGGCCCTGCTCGTCGACCTCGAGCAGGTCGAGCGCCTCCCGCGCGACCTCCGTGGTGATCACCCCGGCGTGGCGCACCTGGGCGACGTCGCGCACGCGTCGCAGGATCCGGTTCGCGACGCGCGGAGTGCCGCGCGACCGCGAGGCGATCTCGTCCGCCGCGTCCGGCGCGATCTCGACGTCGAGGATCCCCGCCGAGCGGACGACGATCGACGCCAGTTGCCCCGGGTCGTAGTAGCCGAGCCGGAACGTCATCCCGAAGCGGTCGCGCAGCGGCGTCGTCAGGAGCCCGGTGCGCGTCGTGGCGCCGACGAGCGTGAACGGCGGCAGGTCGAGCGTCAGCGTCCGCGCCGCCGCCCCCTGGCCGAACACGATGTCGAGGCGGAAGTCCTCGAGGGCCGGGTAGAGGATCTCCTCCGCGGAGCGGGTGAGCCGGTGGATCTCGTCGACGAAGAGGACGTCCCGTGGCTCGAGCGCGGTGAGGATCGCCGCGATGTCCTTCTTCTCGAGCGCAGGGCCTGCGACCGTGCGGAGGCCGACGCCGAGCTCCTCGCGGACGATCTGTGCGAGCGTCGTCTTGCCGAGGCCCGGGGGGCCGGCGAGCAGCACGTGGTCGAGGGCCTCTGCCCGCTGCTTGGCCGCGTCGAGGGCGATCCGCAGCTGCTCCTTGACGCGCTCCTGTCCCACGAAGTCCTCCAGCCGGCGCGGGCGGAGCGAGCGCTCGACCTCCTCGTCCTCCGGCCGGAGCGCGGGCGCGAGGAACTGGCTCACGCCGCTGCCCCGCGGAGGACGAGCCGGACGCGCTCCTCGGCGGGCAGCTCCGGATCGATCTCCGCGAGCGCCCGCTCGGCGTCGACGACCGCGTAGCCGAGCTCCACGAGCGCGTCGCGCGCGACGAGGTGGCCGGGCGCGTCGGCGACGGCGGCGAGCGACAGGTCGACGTCCGTCCCGAGCTTCTCCTTGAGCTCGAGCACGATGCGCTCCGCGGTCTTCTTGCCGATCCCGGGAATCGCCTGGAAGCGGGCGTGGTCGCCGAGCGCGATCGCCCTGCGCAGCTCGGCGGCCGGCGAGCCGGAGACGACGGCGAGGGCGACCTTGGGGCCGATCCCGCTGACCGTGAGGAGATGGACGAAGAGCTCGCGCTCCTCGGCGTCGGCGAAGCCGTAGAGCTGCAGGGCGTCCTCCCGGACGTGGAGGTACGTCTCGACCGTCACCTCCGAGCCGGCGGTGGCGCGGCGCAGGACGGCCGGGGTCGCCGCCACGAGGTAGCCGACGCCGTTCACGTCGAGCACGAGCCCGTCCCCGCTCCTGCCCGCCGGCCGGCCCCGGAGCCGCGAGATCACCGCTGCTCCGTCACGACGCGAGCCGCGCGAGCGGCGGCATCGAGGCGTGGCAGATCGCGACCGCGAGGGCGTCGGCCTCGTGCGAGGTCGGCGGCTCCAGGTCGAGCGCGAGCAGCATCTTCACCATCCGCGAAACCTGCCCCTTGTCCGCGCGGCCGTAGCCGCAGACCGCCTGTTTCACGCGCGCCGGCGCGTACTCGGTGCACGCGACTCCTGCCGACGCGGCCGCGACGAGGGCGGCGCCGCGCGCCTGCCCGACGAAGAGCGCGATGCGGGCGTCGGCACCGACGAACGACTCCTCCAGCGCGACCGCGTCCGGCCCGTGCTCCTGGATGAGCGCGCCGACCCCGTCGAAGATCATCCTGAGCCGGAGCTCCGGCCGCTCGCGTGCGCCCGACGTCCAGCAGCCGTGGGCGATAGCCCTGATGCGCCCGTCGCTTGCATGGACGATCCCGTACCCGCATGCAGCCGTCCCTGGGTCGATGCCGAGGACTCTCACGGGCAGAGGGTACGGGGGCTCTCGGACGGCTCCTCGGTCGTTTCGCAAGGTGGGATCCCGCAGGAGCGGGATCCCACCGCTCGATCCCTCGCCTGCGGCGAGGGCAGATCCCTGAAGGCGCCCGCTTCGCGGTCGCAACTGCCTCGTTGCCACGGATGCCCGACGTCTGTCGGACATCGAGCGTCGCTCGCTAGGAGGCCACTGCCTCCAGCACCGTCTCCGGGATGTCGAAGTTCGCGTAGACGTCCTGCACGTCGTCATTGTCCTCGAGGCCTTCGACGAGGCGGACGACCTGCTTCGCCGTCGACTCGTCGCCGATCGCGACGGTCGTCTTCGGGACCATCGAGAGGCCGACCGACTCGAGCGAGAACCCCGCGGTCTCGAGCGCCTGCCTGACCGCCATGAGCTCGTCGGGGCTCGAGGAGACGACGAAGGTCTCCCCGTCGCGCTCGACGTCCTCGGCGCCGGCGTCGGCCGCGGCGAGCACGAGCTCGTCCTCGTCGACGCCGTCGGCCGCGACGAGCACGACGCCGCGCCGCTCGAACTGCCACGCGACCGCCCCCGTGGCGCCCAGGTTGCCGCCGTGCTTCGAGAACATGTGCCGCACCTCGGAGGCGGTGCGGTTCCGGTTGTCGGTCAGCGCCTCGACGATCACCGCCACGCCCTCCGGGCCGTACCCCTCGTAGACGACGGTCTCGAAGGACGCACCGTCGGTCCCCTCCCCCGCGCCCTTCGCGATCGCGCGCTCGATGTTGTCCTTCGGCATCGAGTACGAGCGCGCCTTCTCGACCGCGTTCTGCAGCGCGAGGTTCGTCGCCGGATCGGCGCCGCCTTCCTTCGCGGCGACCATGATCGCCCGGGAGAGCTTCGAGAAGAGCTTGCCGCGCTTGGCGTCGGCCGCGCCCTTCTTGTGCTTGATCGTCGACCACTTGCTATGCCCTGACACTCATCGCCTCCGTCACCAGCTCGAGGAACCGTCGGTGGACCCGGGGATCGTCCGTCAGCTCGGGGTGGAACGCCGCGACGAGCACGTCACCGTCGCGCAGCAGCACGGGCTCCCCGTCCAGCTCCGCGAGCACCTCCACGTCGGCGCCGACCTCGCGGACGCGCGGGGCGCGGATGAAGACGCCGCGGAAGGGGTCGCTCTCGCCCGGAAGGTCGACGTCCGCCTCGAAGCTCGAGACCTGCCGCCCGTAGGCGTTCCGCTCGACCGCGACGTCCGCGCGCCCGAGGTGACGACGGTCGAGCAGGATCATCCCCGCGCAGGTGCCGAAGATCGGCTGCCGGAACCCGCGGATCGCGTCGTCGAGCCCGTAGAGCCGTGCGAGGCGCGCGATCGTGGTCGACTCGCCGCCGGGGATCACGAGGCCGTCCAGGCCGTCGAGCTCCTCCGGGAGCCGCACCTCGACCGCGTCCGCGCCAAGGCCCCGAAGGGCCCGAACGTGCTCGCGGAAAGCGCCCTGGAGGGCGAGCACGCCGATCCTCGGTGCAGCGTCCGTCCATGAGCCGATTCTAGATGCGGCCTCGCTGGATCCCTCGTCCGGGGGAACGACATGTCCGTCGCCGTCCGGATACTCCGTGGAGATGCTGCTGCGCCGTGACGGATCGATCGACTTCCGCGTTCTCGCGGGCCGGGTGGGGTTCTTCGTCGGGACGTCGACGGTCGCCGTCGCGGTCGGCGCGCTGATCGCGCTCTCGATGTCCTGAGCCGCGGCGGTCGCTACCAGCCGCGCAGCTCGAGCCGCTCGGCCTCGGTGAGCGAGCTCGCGGAGATGCCGACCATCGGCGCGCCGAGGCCCGCCGAGACGTCGGCGAGGATCTTCGGGTCGGCGTAGTGCGTCGTCGCCTCGACGATCGCCTTCGCGCGGCGCGAGACGTCCTCGGCCCAGCCGTCGTTGTCGAGCGTCCGGTCGCGGCCGGACTTGAAGATCCCCGACCCGACGAAGACGCCGTCCGCTCCGAGCTGCATGCAGAGGGCCGCGTCGGCGGGCGTCGCGATCCCACCGGCGGTGAAGGTGACGACCGGCAGGCGCCCGTTCTCCGCGACCCACCGGACCAGCTCGTACGGTGCGCGGTGCTCCTTCGCGGCGGCGTAGAGCTCCTCCTCGCGCAGGCCCTGCAGCGCGCGGATCGCCCCGAAGACCGACCGCATGTGCGTGACCGCGTTGACGATGTCGCCGGTCCCGGCCTCGCCCTTCGTCCGGATCATCGCCGCGCCTTCGGCGATGCGGCGAAGCGCCTCACCGAGGTTCGTCGCCCCGCAGACGAAGGGCACCGTGAACGCGTGCTTGTCCACGTGGTGCAGCACGTCGGCCGGCGTCAGGACCTCGGACTCGTCGATGTAGTCGATCTCGAGCGCCTCGAGGATCTGCGCCTCGACGAAGTGCCCGATGCGGCACTTCGCCATCACCGGGATGGAGACGCCTTCCTGGATCTCCCGGATCATCTGCGGATCCGACATGCGAGCGACCCCGCCGTCTCGGCGGATGTCGGCCGGCACGCGCTCGAGCGCCATCACCGCACAGGCGCCCGCGTCCTCCGCGATGCGCGCCTGGTCGGCGTCGACGACGTCCATGATCACCCCGCCCTTGAGCATCTCGGCGAGGCCCGTCTTGACCCGCAGCGTGCCGATCTCGGCCATGCCCGGAGTCTAGCGGCGGCTCGGGTGGGCACCCGGCGTGCGGGCGCCCACCCGACGATCGGTCAGGACCCGGCCGGACGCTCCGGCTCGGGCGTCTCCGGCGCGGCGGGCGTCTCCGGCGCGGCGGGCGCCTCCGGCGCGGCGGCGGCCGGCGGCGGCGTCGGCTCGGGCGCGCTCGGCGCCGTCGTGCCTGCCGCGGCGGTGCTGCTCCCGCTACCGGCGGTCATCGAGCTGAAGCGGTCGCGCACGTCGGTGAGCCCTTCTCCTGCGGCCTGCATGTTCATCCAGGCGCCGACCACCACGATGATCGCGAGCGCCAGGCCGAGCCACGCCCAGAAGGTCCGGTCGACCAGGTCGCCACCCGGCTTGTCGATCCAGCGGATGAACGTGAAGATCAACATCAGCACCGCGAGGGCTGCGGTGATCATGGCGGGCGTCACGCCGACCTCGAACTCGAGGTTGGCGAGGCGGAGCGCCTGCCACACGATGAGCGCGATCGCGAGCAGGCCCGCGATCCAGCCGATCCCGTTCCACATGCTGACGCCGAGGTCGGCGCCGACGGCCTCCGCCTCGTCCGCCCCTGGGCCGTCGTACTCGAACCAGTTGAAGAACGAGACGATCAGGAACAGCACGGTCGCCCCCAACACGAGCTTGGCCCCGGTCGTGAGATCCTTGAACTTGTCCATTTTCCGCCGTTTCCTTTCGATGGGGTGACGGATTCTCTCGCATCCGCCCGCCGGTTGTGAGAGAAGATACGCCGCGAAGCGGCGCGACTCCTCTCCCCACGGGCGAACCTTCGTCCGGCGATGTTGCGCCGCCGCCGGGGGCTCCGCGTGGGGCCCCTGGCCATCTCCAGAGTGGACGGCGCGAACCACCGCACCTCAGGGGAGGGGGTAGCGGTGGCCGCGACCGTCCAACGAGGTCCGGTGGCGTTCACCCACCCGCACCCCGGGCGATCGTCAGTTCGACGCCCGCCGACCCAGGAGTACCGCGCCGGCGCCCGGACTCCTGCCTCCCCTCTCAGCCGAGGGCGACGCCCAGTCCGAAGAGGACGAGCGCGGTCAGCACGAAGAGCGCGCCGGAGCTGACCTGGGTGCCCGACGCGGCCTCCGACATCCCCGGCCGCAGCTTCGGGAAGAAGCTCGCCGCCAGCGGGTCGACGGTGCCGCTCCGCATCGTCGTGGACGACCCGGCGAACGCGAGCAGCACGCAGACGCAGCCGACGAGCCAGACGGAGATCCGGAACCCGTCCGCGAACGACGAGCCCTCCCGCACGAGGGCGAGCACGGCGGCGAGGAGGCAGGCGATCGCGACCGCGATGCCGACCCGAAGCAGCAGGCCCACCACCGCCAGGCGGAGCACGCTTGCAGCATAGGGCGGCGGTGCGCGCCAACCAAGCCCGGCGTTGATGCCAAGAGTCATGTGAGCTGGTTGCCAACTGGCAATCGACGTCTCCGACGCGGTAAGGTCAGCGCCGGCAGGGCCGGAGACATCCGCTTCCGACCCTCGGGTCGGCGGTGGACGTTGACCGATCGTCACAGCGATCTGCCGTCGGACGCGATCCGGCCCTGCCACCAGTTGTCGGATGGCAGGCGGAGACCCTCCTCGCCCGAGAGAGTCCCTCCTGTGACCCGGAGGCACCAAGGCGACCTCTCCCCCGAAAGGTCCCGCCAGAGCCTTCGCGCCTCGACGGATCTCTCCGGGCGTACCCGGGTGTCTCGCCCGAAAACGTCGGGCCGCTAGCCCCGCGCGACCGCCCGATCGAGCTCGGGAACACACTCGTCGATCGGGGCCCCCTCGGGGACGCCCAGCGGCGTGCCGGCGTCGATCGTGAGCTCCTGGGTCTCGCCGCCATCGAGCGTCACGCCATCCGTCCCGACACCATCGCCGCGCATGCCGGCGTGCCTGATCCCGTAGACCGGCGCGATGCTGAACTCGATCCGTCTGTCGAAGCCGTTCCTGAGCGACAGGTGAACATTGACGTGATCACCGTCCCAGTAGCAGTAGACGTCGTCACCGTGAAGCGCCGCCGCCAGATCCGAGTCGGAACAGGCGACTCGACCGCAGCCCAGCTCGAGGTGCCCCATGAAGCGGTTCCCGACCGGAACGGCGTCGTTCTCACCGCAACCGCTGGCCGCTCCGAGGACGCCGACGGCGAGAACCGCGATGAGCGGTCGCTTCCACATCACCACCTACGGCTATCACAGGCCACCGGTCCAGCCTCCGCTCGAGCATTTGAGCGGCGGACCCGCCGTGGTGGGCGCCCGTCCACTCGCCCAGGGCTCCGGGTTGACCCATTCGTGTCAACGACACGGCGTCTTGGCGGCCGTATCGTCGATCGGGGTATGACGCTCGTGGACCTGCTCATCGCCTCGACCCCGATCGTCGTCCTGCTGCTCTGCCTTGCCTGGCGAGCCGTCCCGACGCTGATCGCGTGGCGACGGGCGCGGAAGTACCAGGCCGAGTGGCACCGGACGTTCGGCGCCGCGGGTCGGAGGTCGAGCTAACCCGCGGGTTCCGGCGCTCGGGTAAGCCGGGTCGACGTCGCGGATCGCCTGCGCGCGTCGGTCAGCGGGGTGACGCGGCCCGGGCGACGGCGACCGCTTCGAGTCGGGTCCGGACGCCGAGGGCCTTGAAGAGCCGGCGGATGTGGTTCCTGACCGTCTCGGTGCTCAGGTGGAGCTCGGCGGCGATCTGCTTCGTCGAGCGGCCCTGCTCCAGGAGACGAAGCACCTCGACCTGGCGGGGCGTCAGGTGCGGGGGTGGCGCCGTGGCGCTGCCGTCGTCGCGTCCTTCGAGCAGCCCGAAGACGCCGACGACCACTTCACCGCTCATGAGCGGCACCGCGCTGATCTCCACGGGCACCCGCGCGCCGGTCGTCGAGACGAGGACGCCGGGCGCGTCTGTCGCAGGGGTGGTGCCGAGCACCTTCTGGGAGAACAGCTCGCGGGCGCGGCGGCTGTCCTCGGGCGCGACGACCGAGGTGAAGTGGCGACCGCGAACGTCGCCGACGAGCCGCTCGGCTGCCGGGTTGAGCCACCGGACGACTCCGAACGTATCGAGCACGTAGCTCGGGACGCCGACGCTCCCCAGCGCCTGCTCGACGTCACCGCCGACTCCCAGGCCGTTGGCCATCCGGGAAGTGTGACCGATCCGCGCGCCGCGTGTCATCGCCGTGAGGCTCGGGTCGATTCCTTCGGGGATTGACCCAATCGTGTCACCTACTGCCACGCCGCCCGCACCTACTCTGGCCAGGCGAGCCCGGTGCCGTAGCTCCCCTGCAAGATGGTGCAGTCGCGCCGACGGGGGGACGGCAACGGTGCACCCTGAAGCAGGAAGGGCCTGCTCGGGCTCGTTACTGCGCGAGAGGCTCAACCTCGCCCGCGAGTCTCTCGCGCAGTTTTTCTCTTCGAGCCTGTTGACCCAATCGTGTCACTGACCGGCGTGCCGCCCGCATCTACGGTGGCCCTGCGAGCCGGTCGCCTGAGGGGGGATTAGTGGCGGCACCCCTGTGCAGGCGGGGGCCTGCGGCTGGCCCGCATCACTGCGCGAGAGGCTCTGCCCCTTCCCCCGGCGAGTCTCTCGCGCAGCACTCCCGTCCAGGTCTGCTGCGCGGAATCGCGGCCGGCCGGAAACGACCTCGCTCGACGTCCGGGCTGTCACTCGAACCTCTACGCTCCGCGCGGATGGACATCGCGCCTCGCGACGAGATGGACTCCCTGCTCGACACGCTCCTGGGGTTCGCGAAGCAGCAGCTCGAGAAGCGCGGCGAGTTCTTTCCGTTCGCGGCGTCCGTCGACTCCTCGGGGGCGTTGGGAATGGTCGCGGTGGACCTCGGCGACGAGCACCCCGAGTCAGCGGACGTGATCGACGCGCTCTACGGGGCCTTGTCCCGCTCTGCGGCCGCAGGGGGCCATACGCGCCGCCGGAGTCTGCGCCGACGTGCTGGTCACGCCGCCGGGCTCGTCCGACAAGACCGATGCGATCAAGACGTGGATCGAGCATGCAGACAGCGACCCGGTCGAGGTCTTCCTGCCGTACTCGAAGAAGCGCCTGCGAGGCTTCGCGTTCGGCGAGCTCTTCGCGCAGAGCGGTACGCCGCGCATCTTCGCCGGCCGAAGCTGAACGCCGGCCGGCGTCCGTTGTCATCGGGCTCGATGCTCGGCTCGCTGGAGCGACGCTGTTCAGGAGCACGTCCGGCGGCAGCGAACCCGCGTCGCTGCTTCGCCTGACCACGCCGGCCCATCAGTGGGCTCAGTTGACCTGAATGGGTCAAGCCGTTGCGGCCGGGGTCTGGCTACGCTCGTTTCACGCGATCGAGGATGGTTTTCGGGTCGCGCTAGTTGACGGGAACGCCAAGTGCAAAGGCGTAATCCCGGCGAGAAACCAGTCGCGGGCCATGCGGCTCGCGCACAAACGAAAGGCATTTCAGTGAAGCGCACTGCTACAGCGCGGCTGTTTGGCCGCTTGCTTCTGGTCGTCGGAGCGGTAACGCTCGCGGCGACTGTTCTGGCGATGGGCGCGTCGGCCGCGGCACCTCCGGCTCCGTACGCGAACGGGTTCGAGACCGCGGAAGACGTGGGCACGACAGACCAGGCGATGTTCAACGTCACGCAGGTCGTCACCGGCACGGGCGGGATCACCTCGGCGAGCGGCGGCCACCACGCCGTCGCGAACGTCGGTCGGGCGCGTCCAAGTACACCCGGTACGGCGGCTACAGCTCCACCTTCCCGGCCGGCGGCTACACGACCTCGGCTGACATCTACCTCGATACGGCAGCCTCGACGGGCGGCGCTGATCTGCGTTTCGACTGGTCATCGGCGATCAGCAACCCGAGCGGTGGCCACGGCGGGACTTCATCTTCAACGTCGGCACGGACGGCACGGGCGGCTTCGTCATGAGCGCCAGCAACAACACCGGTCGCGGGAACTCCTACCGAGCAACCCGGATCGAAGCCCGATCACGATCACCGACGAGCGGCTGGTACACGTTCCAGCACCACTTCAAGAACAACGGCAGCGGTGTGCTCGCCGCCGAGCTGACGGTCAGCACGCTCGGCTCAGCGACGCCGCTCGCACACGTGGACGCTGAGCGACCCCGTCGACGTCATCGGCACACCGTGGGTGGCAACCGCTACGGCTGGCTGGCCAACAATGAGCTGCCGCTCGCGCTCGACAACATCACGCGCTCGGGCATCGTCGTCGCTCCGACGCCGACCTGCAAGACGGTCACTACGAGCCTGGGATCGTTCACGGCTGCGGTCGTCAATCCCGGCACCGACTACGCAGGACCGCTCCCGCTGAGTGGCTGCCAGATCGGTGTCTACTTCGATCAGGCCGGTTCGGTGACGAATGCCGACATCGCCGGTGCGACCCACTACGGCGTCTTCGCCGACAAGGGTGCGAAGGTCGATGTGACCGACAGCAAGATCCACCAGATCGGCAACAGCCCGTTCAACGGCGCCCAGAACGGCCGGGCCGTGTTCTACGCCAACGGCGCGACCGGAACGGTGAGCGGGAACACGATCTACGACTACCAGAAGAACGGCGTGCACGCGACCGGTCGTCAACACGACCGTGAAGGTGCTGAACAACACGGTCACCGGCCGAGGGCACGATCGACACGATCGCGCAGAACGGCGTCGTCGATCCATCGCCGGAGCGACTGCGCAGATCAACGGCAACACGATCTCCGGGCAACTGGTACACGCCGACGAGCGACATCGCCTGCGGCCTGCTCCTCTACGACGCGGCGGCGTCAGCGCCACGAAGACCGGGATGTCCGTCATCAAGAAGGACGAACACGCATCATCCGGCAACGAGACGGACATCTACAACTTCGGCAAGGGCCGCAACACCAACGGCTGATAGTCCCGCAAGACAACTGATGCACAGGAAGGCCCGCTCCGGCGGGCCTTCCTCGTTCTGTGACCTCTGTGGACGCGATCCTCTAGAGCCCTTCGCGCTGCCGCCAGACGTGCTCCTGCGGAAGCGTCGCGTCACCCGTAAGGGGCTGTCTGGACGACCGGTTCAGCGTCAGGATCGAAGGCGCGGCGTGCACGGTCTCGCCGTTGCGAGCGTCGGGTTCCCCTATCTCCACCCGGCCCGACGACTTCTCGGCGCGGCGAGGCCGTGCTTCCTAGCTCGGGATTGTTGGCCGACCGCGCTCAACGCGAGGAATCCCGTTTCTCTGGAGCGGCCAGCGCGCAGCGCTTCGACGCGTGGAGTCATCGAGCTCGGTGACGCTTCGAGCTCGCCTCGCAGCACCGAGAAGCGCTCGCCTGGTCGTTTGCTCGCGCTCGCCGCCGGAAACAAGACATGGCGACGGCTCGGGGCCCTGGAGGCCGCAACCCTGGTCGGGACTGACTGCAGTTCACGGTCGGGGGCGGGGTCCCGAGCCGCCAGTCGCTGCGCTTGGTGCCAACGGAGTCGATGTCGCGCGGGCCTGACGACCCGCGCGACATGTGTCTCAGCTACTTGCGGAAGGAGAACGAGGCGTTGACGTTGTAGAAGCCTGCCGGTACCTCGATGCGGGCGACGTCACCGCCCGCTGGGCTTCCTGGCAAGCAGTCGGCCGTCCCGCCGATGTTCACATCGAGGGCCTCGTAGTTCGGGGTGGCTGACTTGGGCTGCTTGGTCAAGGTCTTGAGACCGGCGCCGCTTGCGCCGTCGGCGTACTCGCAGTAGAGGGTGGGCTCGAGGGTGCCTGGTGGCGTACCGGTTCTCTCGAGCAGGAGGCGCGGATAGAAGGACACCGTGCCACCGCTGTCCGAGAGAGCGGCGGCCTTGACCGCAACGAAGCACGGTGCCTGGGCAGTGGTACAGGTGAAGCGGAACGTCCCACCGGTCGTATCGCCGACCGGTGACCCGAGCTCGGTCGAGTAGACAGCCCAGGTCGCGGCGCTGCCGCCGCGGGTCACATCGACAGCGGCGACACCGTACTCCGGTGGCAGCGCAGCGGAACCTGGAGGACCTCCGGCCGGCCCTGCTGGCCCTTGGGGGCCTTGCGGGCCTGCGGGGCCTTGGGCGCCCCGCGCACCTGCCGGGCCTGCTGGCCCGCCGGCCCCCTTGGCCCCCTGATGTTCCACGAGACCTTCCTCGCGCCTTTCAGGCAGACCAGGAAGTTGAGGTCACCGGACGTGGTTCGATTGCCCTTGGTAGGCGGCTCGACGCACGTCGTGATGACGCCGTTGTGGATGCCCGGACGGTGTTGGGTGTTGGTGGCGCCGGCGATTGCGGTAACCGCGGCGAAGAGAACGACGGCGGCAAGCGCCAAGAGCTTCCTCGACGGTGACCTCATACCGAGAACCTCCCTCTCGGTGACCGAAGGCGGATCGTCCGCTCCTCGGATCTGCCTCAGCGAAGCCCAGCGGGAGGCGGCTCAAGTCGATCGCTTCACCACGAACGGCGGCTAGCGACGCCCGGCCAAACATCGTTGGCCCAACTACTCCCGCCGCAGCCTCGTGATCCCGTCGATCGTAACGAACCCACCCGGAAAACACGACCCCCACACCGAGGATCCTCAACACGAGGGATGCGCCAGGGACACACCTCTGCGCGTCGATCTCGAGCAGCGCTTACAGGGCTTAACACGAAGAATCACGCGTTTCTGGGCGACAGCTCGAGTGTCGCGGGTTGGACAGAGCATCTGTAGCGCGGGCCGACAACGGGTCAGCCGTGCGCCCCTAGCGTCGAGGAGCACGAGAAACCCCAGCTGATCTCGAAGGGAGACCCGTCATGAAGCTCTCCGCCAAGACCGGAGTAGCGCTCGCGATCACGGCACTGTCCCTCGTCGTCACCGCCGGCGCCGGCGCCTCCGACTCCGTCGAGCCCGTGGACGCCTGGGTGATGCACTGTTGCACCGCCTACAGCGAAGCCGGCCCAGCCACCTCCGTCACCACCGGCGCCAGCACCACCGACACCGTCGAGCCCGCGAACACCCGGCTGATCAGCTGCTGCACCGCCTACAGCGAAGCCGGCCCAGCCACCTCCGTCACCACCGGCGCCAGCACCACCGACACCGTCGAGCCCGCGAACACCCGGCTGATCAGCTGCTGCACCGCCTACAGCGAAGCAGGCCCAGCCACCGCCTCCGTCACCACCGGCGCCGGCGCCACCGACACCGTCGAGCCCGTGGACGCCTGGGTGATGCACTGCTGCACCGCCTACAGCGAAGACGTCCCATCCGTCACGCCACTTCCCACATTCGTCGTCACGCCGCTTGCCACATCGGCGGCCCACGTCGGGATGATGAACCAGCTTCGCAACCTGACCGAGCCGAACGCGATCGCGTGGGGCTGGTCGAAAGGGCTGGCGAACGACCAGGCGAGCGCAGGCGTGACCCAGTACGGCGGGAGCACCGCTCGAGTCCTGGCTCGCTGACGGCGGCGAACGCAACTCGGTTTTGGACGCATCCAGCCTGGCTAACCGCTCAACGACGGCGGGCGCTCACAGCGCGCCCGCCGCGGTGGAGCCAACAGCCCCGTTGTGTGTCAGCCCACGGCCTGATCCTCGCGACGTGCCTCCAAACGCCAAACCTCACTTTGGTCCAGTCGCGGTCTAGTCGAACGGTCGAGGAGCGTCACGCATCACGCCGCGAGCATTCGACTCGGAGCGTGTTCCGGCTCCATAGGCCGCGGGGTCTGCCAGTCCAGTCTCGGGGGAGATGGCAGCGGCGGACCCCGCGGCGGCATCGGGAGCAGTCACACGTGCAAGTGCGGCCGCTCCTCTGCTCCTGCGATGACGGCTCCACGCTCGACTTTCGAACGCCCACGTGGCGCTGTCGCGGGGGCGCGGTCGCTGCCCCGCAAACGTCCCGGTGAGTGCGAGCGGCTCAGCTACCCGACGCGAGCTTCGACTCGATGCGGTCGAGACGCGCATCCAGCGCGTTGATCGCCGCTCGTGCCTCGACCAGCGCGTCGAGAATCGTCTCGGCGTTGCGCTCGTCGTGCGCATGCTGGGCGGCCTGCGCCTGCGCACTGGCACGCTGGATCACGGTACTCGTCACACCCGCCGTGACGAACGCGATGAACGAGATGCCGAGCACCATCTCGATGCCCCCGATGACCTGGCCCGCGGTGGTCTTCGGCACGACATCTCCATAACCAACCGTCGTGACCGTTTGCAGCGCCCACCAGATCGCCAGACCCAGGGAGGGGAAGTTGTCGGGATCGACGATCCGGATCACGACCGCCCCGACGAACGCCAGCGCGACAAACGTGAGGGAAAGGCCAATGACCGCAGATCGCGCGTTGACGATCCGCCGAACGCGACGTTCGATGAGGGACGACCTTTCCGGTGGCGGCGTTCGGTCGTCCATCACGGAACTGCTCGGTCATCGGTCATGCGCCCAGAGTAGGACGCGTGTCCGACGGGACGCGACATCCCGTCCCACCTCGGCACGGCGAGTGCGTTACCGCACCCTCCACCGCCAGCTGCCACCGCCCCTTACGTGAACGCCGGCAACGCCACCTGCGCCGCCGCCACCAGCCCATTCACGCGGGCGAGCCATGGCACCTAGACCACACCGATGCCCGCGACGGCTACCTCGGCGTCTCCCACGCCTACTGCAACCTCCGCCAGGATGCCAACAAGACCAACGGACGCCGCCCGCCAGACGAGTTCGTCGAGAGGCCCTACCGGTAGTCACAAACGCTGGCACGACGACCCGCCCGTCGGCACCATCAACCTCGACGCCGCACGCAAACCCTGAGATCTTCGTCGGCAACCGCGATTGGCAGCCGCTGGATGAGACGCGACCGACTAAGCACTCTGATACGGGTGTGTCAGAGGTCCGGACGCTCCGCGACGCACGCCGGACGTCGTGCGAACGCGTGAGGGCCCCGAAGGGCCCTCACGTCGAAACGGCTGAGCCGGTCGGCGCTACTTCTTCTCGCCGTCGTCCCCGCCCTTCTTGGAGTCGCAGATGACCTGCGAGAGCACGAGCTTGTCAGCGGTCCCCGTAACCGTCGCGCCGTTCACGGTTCCACTTCCTTCGATCCAGAAGTGGGCGACACCGCCGTTCACGGCGGTCGGGCTCTGATCGTTGACGGCACCGCCCGAGAAGTTCACGTCGACCGTGTCCGTCCAGCTCCCCTTCCGGGCAACGAAGTGGTACACGCCGTCGCCGTCGCAGCCCTCCCCGATGTTTCCCGGGTTGAGCGAGGCATCCCCGAACGCGGCCGCGGGAATGACAAGCGCGGCCACCAAGCCGAATAGTGCAAGCGCCTTGCGCATGCGTCTGACCTCCCCCTGCAATCAGTTGTCTGAACGGCAAGTCCACCAAAACGTCCCCACGTCGGACTGCCTGGTCAGATCCTAGGTATGCCGCAAAGGACAGTCAAGGCGGGATCATGCCGGTGTCGGGCCTGTCCCGATCTTCGGGGCGACGAGCCCTTGAGGCGTCCGTTTGAGCTCAATGTCGATCCACGAGCGGTTGTTCTGTGTGCTTGCTTCGTGAAACCATCCCTGTGGGTCGATCTCGGTGTACAGCCGGTACTTGCCGGCAGGCACGTCGGTCACGTCGATCCACTGGCCCCGGAGCCGGAACCGATACGTGTCGTTCCACCCGGGCGAGAGCCCCATCCCGACGACCTTCCAGTCCCGCTTTCCGCAGCTCCTCGCCGAGTAAGTGCGCTCGGCGAGTCCACGCGGCAGCTCGAGCGCGAAGTCGTAGAAGCAGAACCCGACCTTCCCGTCGACGAGCACTTTGCCGCCCGTTTCGACCTGACCGTCCTCCGTGAGCGGCACGAGCTTCACGACCGCGATCCGGTTGACGTGCCAGTGATTGTGACCATCGCCGCCCCAGACGAGCGGCGCCCGGATCTTTACTCGCCGTGCGCCCTGCTGCGAGTACGGAACGTCCTGCTCAGCTTTCCATCCCCCGCGAACGTTCCGAACGGCGCGGAGGATGAAGTCGCCTTCGCCGATGTTGACGATGGTCGTGCTGAACCGGATCCGCCACCTGTCACCGACCCTCTGTGTCAACACGTTGAACTGCGGTTTGGGCATGAGGTCAGGCAAGACAGGCTTACCAACCGGCGGATCGGGCTCCTCTGCAGCGCCACGACTCTCCGCCCCGCAACCCGCGAGGACAAGGCAGAGGGTCAGCGCGACGGTCGCGATCGTCCCGCGAATCAGAACCGACCTCGCGTCGTCGGAGCCGTCCCCCACGCACGCAGTCTACGACCTCATCGCGTGCTCACTCCTCGCTCGCTCGTCTAGTGGACGGCGGCTCAGTGCTCTCCCGTTTCCAAACGGCGTCTTAGGTCATCGAGGATCTGCCTGCAGCCCGAAACTCAGGCAGGGGTCGAGCCAGCTCTTAAAGCCACCCAGAGCACATGAGCGCGCGACGAGGTTGCCGCCCGCAATCGCGCTCAAGCCATTCCCTGTGAAATCGCTCCTCGAGTCGGTCCGCGTTGAGGTGGGTCAGGTGTGCCAGAATTGCCAGGAATGCGCAAACGGTTTCAAGCCGTTCCCGCATGCCTACTGGGTTGAATGGGCCCGCCTGGACTCGAACCAGGGACCAACCGATTATGAGTCGGCTGCTCTAACCAGCTGAGCTACGGGCCCGCCGCGCCCATCATGCGCGATCCCCGCGACGTGCCGCGCAGACCGCTTGCCCGCTGGCCCGGCGAGGTCGGAACCGCTCGACGAGCACGGCTGACGCCCGCTCGCTCGTCGACAGTCCCGCGCGCCGGGTGGGAGCGGCTGACACAATGCGTGTCGCATGGCGAGCGCGCCCGAGACGACCGAGGCGACGAAGGGCCCCGCCGAGGCGGGGATGAAGTCCTTCCACCGCGAGGAGCAGTTGCGGACGGCGGGAGGCCTCTCGGTCACGGACATCACCGAGCAGGTGCAGGAGGCGGTGCGCGAGAGCGGCGTGCGAGACGGCGTCTGCTGCGTGTACTCGCCGCACACGACGTGCTCGGTGCGCGTGAACGAGTACGAGCGGGGCTTCCTCGAGGACTTCTCCGTCCTCCTCCGGCGACTCGTGCCGACCGAGCACTACTACGCGCACGACGACTGGGACCGTCGCACGGAGAACGTCTCCGACGACGAGGACACCGAGGCGTCGAACGGGCACTCGCACTGCATGTCGATGCTGATGGGCCCCGCGGGCGAGTCGATCCCCGTGCGGGACGGCGTGCTGTGCCTGGGGCGCTGGCAGCGGGTGCTCTTCCTCGAGCTCGACCGCGAGCGCGACCGCCGCTGGCTCGTGCACGTGGTCGGCGTCTAGCTCCTAGCTCCGGCTCAGCAGGCTCCCGATCCCGCGGACCGCCTGGCGGATCCGCTGCGTGTTCTCGACGAGGGCGAACCGGACGTGCCCCTCGCCGCCGACGCCGAAGCCGGCGCCCGGTGAGACGGCGACGTGGGCCTCGCGGGCGAGCAGCTCGGCGAACCCGACCGAGCCGAGGCTGCGGAACCGCTCCGGGATCTCGGCCCAGGCGAACATCGTCGCCCGCGGACGGTGGATCTCCCAGCCGACGCGCGCGAGCCCGTCGCAGAGGACGTCGCGCCGCTCGCGGTAGACCTCGGCGACGGCGTCCGGCGTGTCGGGCGCGTCCGTCAGCGCGGCGATCGCGGCGATCTGGATCGGCTGGAACGTGCCGTAGTCGAGCCACGACTTGAGCCGGGTCAGACCGGCGACGACGGCCGGGTTGCCGACGAGGAACGCGACGCGCCAGCCCGCCATCGAGAACGACTTGCTGAGCGTGTAGAGCTCGACCGCGACGTCCTTCGCGCCGGGGACCTGGAGGATCGACGGCGGGCGGTAGCCGTCGAACGCGAGGTCGGCGTACGCGAAGTCGTGCACCACGACCACGTCGTGCTCCCGCGCGAACGCGACCACGTGCTCCATCACGTCGAGCTCGACCGTCGCCGTCGTCGGGTTGTGCGGGAAGGAGAGGACGATCACCCGAGGCCGCGGCTGCGCCAGCCGCCACGACTCGTCGAGGCTCGCGACGAGGTCGCCGGAGGGAGTCATCGGCACGTGGAAGACCCCCGCGCCGGCCAGCAGAGGCCCGTGGATGTGGATCGGATAGCTCGGCGACGGGACGAGCGCCGCGTCGCCCGGCTGGAGCAGCACCCACATCAGGTGGACGAACCCCTCCTTGGCGCCCATCGTCGTGACGACCTCGCGCTCGGGGTCGAGCTCGACCCCGAACCGGCGCCGGTACAGCTCGGCGCCCTCGAGCCGGAGCCTCGGGATCCCCCGGGAGGACGAGTACCGGTGGTTGTGCGAGAGGGACGAGGCGTCGTGCAGCTTCGCCACGGCGGCGGCAGGCGAGGCGAGGTCGGGGTTGCCGAAGCCGAGGTCGACGACGTCCGCGCCGCCGCGCCGCAGCTCGAGCGTCAGCTCGCGGATCGAGCCGAGGACGTACGGCGGGAGGTCGGTGACGCGACGGAGCTCCACGGCTCAGCGGCCCTCGACCGCGAGCGCGGCGCGGAACGCCTGCTCGATCTCGCCGGTCGTCCAGGCATGGCAGTCGATCTCGAGGTTGTACGACTGCTCGTCGACCGTCCGCGCGACGAGCTCCGCCACGGCGCCCTCCTCCACCCCGGCCTCGGTCGCCGTCGGGAACCCGACCGCGGCGAGCAGGCGGCGCACCGCGCGGACGGCCCGTGAGCCGTCGGCCGAGCCGTCGGCCGGCTCGCCGAGCGCGTCGGCGACGCGCTCGAGCCGGTCGGCGCAGTCCCGCCGCGAGAGCTCGAGCGTCTCCGCGACGACGAGGCCGATCGTCAGCCCGTGCGGGAGGTGCGCGACGCTCCCGAGCGCCTGGCCGAGCGCGTGGTCGGCGGCGCAGTCGGAGAGGTTCATCGCGAGGCCGGCGGTCAGGCTGCCGCACGCGAGCTCCCGGCGCGCGGCCGCGTCGGCCCCGTTGGCCACCACCGCCGGAAGGGCGTGCGCGACGAGGCGGCACGCCTCGAGCCCGAACGCGACCGAGAGCGGCGACGAGTTCCGCACGGTGCAGCCGCCGATCGCCTGGGCGAGCGCGTCGATCCCCGAGTGCGCGGTCGGCGCCGGAGGGAGCCCGTGCGTCAGGACGGGGTCGACGAGCGCGTGCTGGGCGCGCATGTTCGGGTGGCCGAAGCCCACCTTCCGGTCGCGCTCCGTGTCGGTGAGCACGCTCGCGCCCGAGACCTCGCTCCCGGTCCCCGCCGTGGTCGGGCAGAGGACGAGCGGCAGGGAAGGCGGCGCGGGCGTCCGCGACCCGCCCGCGAAGTCGAGCGCCGTGCCGCCCTGGTCGGCGACGAGGCGCGCCGCCTTCGCGACGTCGAGCGCCGAGCCGCCGCCGATGCCGACGACGAGGTCGTGCGAGGCGTCGCGCACGCGGGCCGCGAGCTCGTCGGCGAGTGCGAAGGTCGGCTCCCCCGGCCCCTTCACGTAGCGGTCGAGTCGGAGCCCGGCCGCCTCTGCGGTGACGAGGGCGCCCGCGACGTCGAGGTGCTCCGCGACGGGCTCCTCCACGACGACGAGCGCGCTCGTCGCGCCGAGGCCCTCGACGACCCGCGGCAGCTCGTGGATCACGCCGTCGCCGAAGGCGATGCGCACCGGCAGGTGCGCGGTGAAGCTGGCCACCGGGGACGTCACGCGGTCGCGAGGCCGGCGTGCTCGGCCCGGTACCGGCGGGCCTCGTCGACGAGCGCCTCGAAGAGACGCTTGTCGTCCTCCATCTCGGGGTGCCAGAGGACGCCGACCGCGAAGCGCTTCCCGGGATCCTCGAGGCCCTCGAGCGAGCCGTCCTCGGCCCAGGCGGTCTCGACGAGCCCCTCCCCCACGCGTCCGACGCCCTGGTGGTGGCTCGACTGCACGGCGTCGTGGCGCGTGCCGATGATCCCGGCGAGGCGGGTCCCGTCCTTCACGTCGACCGCGTGCTCGGAGAACGTGCCGTGCACCTCGCGATGGCCCTCGTGGCCGACCGACTCGGGCAGGTGCTGGACGAGGTCGCCGCCGCGGGCCACGTTGAGGAGCTGGAAGCCGCGGCAGATCGCGAGCGTCGGCACGTCGCGCTCGAGCGCGCGGGTGAGCAGCGCGAGCTCGCCGGCGTCGCGGTGGGCCTGCGCGGGGTCGGTCGAGGGATGGCGCTCGGCGCCGTAGGCCGAGGGATCGATGTCGATGCCGCCGGAGAAGACGATCCCGTCGAGGACGTCGAGCGTGTCGTCGATGTCCTCGTCCGAGGGCGGGACGAGCAGGGCCCGGCCGCCGGCGCGCTCGACCGACTCGACGTAGTAGAGCGGCACGAGCGCCGCGGGCAGCTCCCACGCACCCCAGCGGGCGGGCTGCGCGTACGAGGTGATCCCGATGATCGGCCGCCCGCTCACGCCCCGAAATCTACGCCTCGCCCGCGGCCGGGCGACGCGGTCGCGGTCGATCCCCGCCGATCAGCCGCGCTCGAAGTAGCGCGACCGCTCCCAGTCGGTGACGAAGCGGTCGAAGATCGCCTGCTCGGTGCGCGCGTAGTTGAGGTAGTGGTCGACGACCTGGTCGCCGAAGGCCGCGCGCGCGACGGTGCCCTCCTCGAGCGCGGCGACCGCCTCCCGCAGCGTCGACGGGAACCGCTCGGCGTCCGACTCGTACGCGTTCCCCTCGAGCGGGGGCGGCGCCTCGAGCTCGCGCTCGATCCCGTGGAGCCCGGACGCGATCAGCGCGGCGAACGCGAGGTACGGGTTCACGTCGCCGCCCGGGATGCGCGTCTCGACGCGCCGGGCCTTCCCGTGGCCGACCACCCGGTACCCGCAGGTGCGGTTGTCGTGGCCCCAGGCGAGCGTCGTCGGCGCCCAGCTGCCGGCCGCGTAGCGCTTGTACGAGTTGATCGTCGGCGCGAAGAAGATCGCGAGCTCCTTCGCGCACGCGATCTGGCCCGCGAGATACCGGTCGAAGAGCGCGTCGTCGGACGCGAAGGCCGCCTCGCCGTCGCGGAAGAGCGACGAGTGGATGTGGCACGAGTTGCCGATCCAGTCCTCGAACGGCTTGGCCATGAAGGTCAGTGAGCAGCCGTGGAGGAACGCGATCTCCTTGGCGCCGTTCTTGTAGACGACGTGGTTGTCGGCCATCGTCAGCGCGTCGGCGAAGCGGAAGTTGATCTCCTGCTGCCCGGGCCACGCCTCGCCCTTGGAGGTCTCGACCCGGATCCCCGCGGCGTGCATCCCGTTGCGGATCGCGCGGAGGAGCGGCTCGTCGTACGTCGTCGCGAGGACGTGGTAGTCGAGGATGTAGGGCACCGACGGCGTGAGGTCGCGGTAGCCCTTCGCGTGCGCCTCCGAGAAGGTCTCGCGGAGGAGGTAGAACTCGAGCTCGGAGCCGACCATCGGCGTGAAGCCGAGCGCGGCGGCCCGCTCCACCTGCGCACGGAGCACCTGGCGCGGCGACGGCTGCACCGGGGAGCCGTCGTGCCACGTGACGTCCCCGAGCACGAGCGCCGTCGCCTCGAGCCACGGGATCCGCCGCAGCGTCGCGAGGTCGGGGACGACCGCGAAGTCGCCGTACCCTCGTTCCCAGCTCGCGATCTCGTAGCCCGGGACGGGATCCATCTCCATCTCGAGCGCGAGCAGGTAGTTGCACCCCTCCATCGGGTGCTCCGCCTCCAGCTCCTCGAGGAAGAACTCGGCGTGGAGCCGCTTCCCGAGCAGGCGCCCCTGCATGTCGGTGAAGGCGACGACGACGGTGTCGATCTCGCCCGACCCGACCGCCTCGACGAGCTCCTCACGCGTCAGCATCGGGCGATCCTAATGTGTGTCATGTCTTGACACACGCCCCGCGCCGTAGGTGAATGCACACCTTCGGCAAGCGAGAGGAGGGCGGTGACATGAGCAGTGCCCCCGCAGGCGGCGGGCATCACACCTCGGAGGACGAACACATCCTCCACCGGCTCGGCTACGCGCAGGAGCTGTTCCGGGGGATGGGCGGCTTCCAGAACTTCGCGATCAGCTTCACGATCATCTCGATCCTCGCGGGGTGCCTCACCTCGTACTACATCGCGTTCGGCCAGGGTGGCCCGATCGCCGTGACCTGGGGCTGGCTGCTCGTCGGCCTGATGAGCACGATCGTCGCGCTCGCGATGGCCGAGATCGCGTCGGCCTTCCCCACGGCGGGCGGGCTCTACTACTGGGCCTCGAAGCTCGGCTCGCCCGCGTGGGGGTGGTTCACGGGGTGGTTCAACCTCATCGGGCAGATCGCGGTCACCGCGGCGATCGGCTACGGCCTCGCGACCTTCGGGACCGCGCTCCTCAACTTCTGGTTCGACTATCCGAACACGAAGGAATACATCTTCCTCCTGTACATCATCTTCCTCGCCGTCGCGCTCGTGATCAACCTGCTGAACGTCCAGTTCACGGCGCTCCTGAACACGATCTCCGCGTACTGGCACATGGCCGGCGTGGCGTTCATCGTGCTCGTGCTGGCCTTCGTGCCCGACAACCACCAGTCGTTCTCGTACGTCTTCACGGAGACCGTCAACGCCACCGGCTTCGGCGGCGACAGGACGGGCGGCTTCATCTTCATCTACGTGTTCCTGACGGGCCTGCTGATGGCGCAGTACACGATCACCGGGTTCGACGCGTCCGCGCACATGGCCGAGGAGACGCACCAGGCGTCGCGCTCGGCGGCCGTCGGGATGTACATGTCGGTCGTCGCGTCGGTGGTGTTCGGGTTCATCCTGCTCGTCGCGGTGACGTTCGCCATCCCGAGCACGGAAGGCGGCATCGCGAACCTCGGCTTCCTCGTGCCATGGATCTGGGCGGAGTCGATGGGGCAGAACTGGGCGGAGGCACTGCTCTTCATCTGCGTGATCGCGCAGTTCTTCTGCGTCACGGCCTCGATCACGTCGGCGTCGCGGATGCTGTTCGCGTTCTCGCGCGACGGGGCGGTTCCCGGCCACAGGCTCTGGCGGCAGGTCGGGCGCAACCGAGTGCCGCACCTCGCGGTCGTCGCAATCGTGGTCCTGTCGGCCGCGATCATGATCCCGGCGTACTGGAACTACCTCGTCGGCTACCTCGTCGGCACCGGGATCGCGGTCATCGGCCTCTACATCGCGTTCATCCTTCCCGTGATCCTGCGCTTCCGGCTCGGCGACCGGTTCGAGCCAGGTGCCTGGACGCTCGGACGGCACTACAAGTGGATCGACGCGATCGCGATCCTCTGGGTCGCGTTCATCGTGTTCATCTTCCTGCTGCCGCCCTACAAGTCGAGCGTCCCCTGGGCGGACGAGTTCTCGTGGGAAGCCCTGAACTACGCGCCGATCCTCGTAGGCGGCGCGCTGATCCTGTTCGGCGGCTGGTACCTCATCTCCGCGCACAAGTGGTTCAAGGGCCCCGTCCGCATGGGCACCGAGGAGGAGCTCGAGCGGATGGAGGAAGGCGGCGGGTTCAAGATGCCGCCCGAGTCCGAGCAGCCGGCGTAGCATCGACTCGCGCGGAGGGGCGCCCGGCGCCCCTCCGCGCCTCAGCGCTCGAGGGCCGCGCGGAACGCCGGCTCGGCCGCCGTGCGGCCGAGCCGCTCGAAGTGCTGCGCGGCGTAGTCGCCGAAGTCGAAGTCGAGCTCCGAGACGACGCCCTGCACGACGCCCCACATCGCCTCGCGGAAGTCGGACATGAAGCGCATCAGGTCGAGCGTCGCCCGCGTCTCGGGCGTCACGGGCTCGCCGTAGGCGCGCAGGAGCTCCCCGCGCTCGCGGTCGTCGAGCTCGTGGTTGACGGCGAAGTTCGCGAGGTCGAAGTACGGGTCGCCCATCCCCGCGTACTCCCAGTCGACGATCCGCAGCCGCTCTCCGTCGTCGATGAAGTTGGCGTTGAGCAGGTCGTTGTGGCACGGCCGCAGCGTCACGCCGCGCCGTCGCGCCTCGATCCGCCGCGCGGTCGCGTGCGCGTCCGCGAACGCGGCGGGGAGCGTCGCACCGCGGGCGACCGCGGCGTCGCGGTACGCCTCCACGACCGCCAGCGCGTCGAACCGGCCCGGGATCGCGGGGCCGTCGTGCACGGCGCGCACGGCCGCGCCGACGCGGTCGAGCTGGGCGGGCTCGCGCAGCGACTCCGGCGCCGGGATCGGCGCCCTCGATGAAGCGGGTCACGAGCCAGCCCTCGGGCTCGACGAACGCGACCACCTCCGGGCCGACGCCGGCCGCCGCGGCGGCCTCCGTCGCGGCGCGCTCCACGTGGCGGTCGATGCCGAGCACGTCCGTCTCGCGCCCTGCGATCCGCAGGACGAAGACCCCGTCGGGACGCGTGACCTTGACGTTGTGGTTCGTGATCCCGCCGCCGAGCGCCTCGAACGCGGACGCCCCGTCCGGCCACACGCGCGCAACGGCCTCCGCGAGCGCGTCGCTCACGCGCGGATCCGCTCGCCGTCGGGATCGAAGAGGGGCTCGTCCGCGACGACGCCGGGAACCCAGTCGCCGAAGATCTCCACCGCGACCTCCGTCCCGACGTCGTGCTCGGCGGGCAGGTAGGCGAACGCGACCGAGGCGTCGACCGTGTAGCCGTAGCCGCCGCTCGTCACGCGGCCGACGAGCGCCTCGCCGACGCGGACGGGCTCCGAGCCGAGAGCGACCGCGCGGGGCTCGGCGAGGACGAGGCACCGGAGCAGCCGCTCGGGCTCCCCTGCCGCGGCGAGCGCCTCGCGGCCGACGAACGGCCCCTTGTCGGGCTTCACCGCAAACCCGAGGCCGGCCTCGTAGGGCGTGTCCTCGGGGGTGATGTCGGCGCCCCAGACGCGGTAGCCCTTCTCGAGGCGGAGCGAGTCGATCGCCTTGTAGCCGCCCGCCACGAGCCCGTGCTCGCGGCCGGCGCGCCAGAGCTCGTCCCAGAGCCGGCCGCCGAACTCGGCCGGGCAGTAGAGCTCCCAGCCGAGCTCGCCGACGTAGGTGACGCGCACGGCCAGGCACGGGACCGGCCCGATCGCGAGCTCCCGGGCGGTCATGTACGGGAAGGCGTCGTTCGCGAGCGAGGTGACGGTCAGCGGCTGCAGGATCGCGCGCGACGCAGGCCCCCAGACGCCGAGGCACGCGTGGGCCGACGTCACGTCGGCGACCGCGACCGAGCCGTCGTCGGGCGCGTGCTGGCGGATCCACGCCGCGTCGTGCTGCCCGAAGGCCGTGCCGGTGACGATGCGGAACCGGTCCTCCGCGAGCCGCGTCACCGTGAAGTCGCACTCGATCCCGCCGCGCTCGTTCAGCATCTGCGTGTACGTGACGCGCCCCACGTCGCGCGCGACGCGGTTCGCGCAGAGACGCTCGAGGAAGTCGGCGGCGCCCGCGCCCGTCACGTCGAGCTTCGCGAACGACGACTCGTCGAAGATCGCCGCGGTCTCACGGCAGGCCCGGTGCTCGCCGCCGATCGCGGGCGACCAGTGCTTGCCCGCCCAGCCCCGCGGACGGAGCGACTCGTCGCCGCTCGCGGCGTTGGGCTCGAACCAGTTCGCCCGCTCCCAGCCCGACTTCTCCCCGAACACGGCCCCGAGCTCGCGCAGGCGTGCGTTGGCCGCGGAGACGCGGAGCGGCCGCCCGGCCTCCCGCTCGTGCCCGGGGTACTTGACGTCGTAGTACGTCTCGTAGACCTCGCGGGTGCGTGCGAGCGTGTACTCGCGCGAGCGGTACGCCGCGCCGAACCGGCGCGAGTCCATGTGCCAGACGTCGAGCGAGGGCGTGCCCTCGACGATCCACTCGGCCACGAGCTGCCCCATGCCGCCCGCCCCCGCGAGCCCGTGCGCGCAGAAGCCCGCCGCGACCCAGAACCCCCGGACGTCGGTCGGCCCGAGGACGAACTCACCGTCGGGCGTGAACGCCTCGGGGCCGTTGACGAGCTTGACGACGCCCATCTCCGCGAGCGACGGCACGCGGACGACCGCGTTCTCCATGAGCTCCTCGAACCGCGGCCAGTCCTCGTCGAGCAGCCTGCCGTTGAAGTCGGGCGGGATCCCGTCGAGGCCCCACGGCGCGCAGTGCCGCTCGTACCCGCCCATGATCAGGCCGCCGGACTCCGGGCGGAAGTAGACGAGGAGCGACGGGTCGCGCATCGTCGGCATCCCGAGCGGCAGCCCGGACGGCTCGAGCACGAGGTACTCGTGCGCCATCGGCACGATCGGCACCGTGACGCCCGCGAGGGCCCCGAGCTCCGCCGCGAACATCCCACCCGCGTTCACGACGATCTCGGTCTCGACCGTCCCCTGGTCGGTCTCGACGCCGGTCACCCGGCCCCGCTCGACGGAGATGCCCGTCACCCGCGTGTGCGTCGCGACCTCGGCGCCGCGGCGCCGGGCGCCTTCGGCGAGCGCCAGCGTCAGCTGGCTCGGGTCGATGTACCCGTCGGTCGGGAGGTACGCCGCCCCGAGCACGCCGTCCGTCGACATCGGCGGGAAGAGCGCCTGCGCCTCGGCCGGCGAGATCAGCTCGAGCGGCAGCCCGAACGTCTTCGCCCAGCCGGCCTGACGGGCGATCTCCTCCAGACGCTCCTCCGACGAGGCGAGCCGCAGCGAACCGACCTCGCGCCACCCCGTCTCGAGGCCGACCTCGGCCTCGAGCGCGCGGTAGAGGTCGACGCTGGCCATCATCATCTTCGTCAGGCTCAGCGACGACCGGAGCTGGCCCACGAGCCCGGCGGAGTGGAACGTCGAGCCGCTCGTCAACTCGGCCCGCTCGACCAGCAGGACGTCGTCCCACCCGAGCCGGGCGAGCCAGTAGAGGACCGCGCAGCCGCCCACCCCGCCTCCGATCACGACCGCTCTCGCCCGCGTGCGCAGCAGATTCCTCCGTCGTCGCCCGCGAGAACCTACAACGAGGCCGCGCGCGTCACCCCGTCCAGGCGCCGCCGTTCTGGTCGACGGCCTGGCCCGTGACGCCACGCGCATCCGGCGAGAGCAGCCAGGCGACGGTGCCCGCGATGTCCTCGGGCTCCGACATGCGCCCGAGCGGCACCTGGGTCATGGCGAGCCGGTAGGCGTCGTCGCGCGTGCCGCCGATCTCCTGCGCGAGGAGGTCGAGCCCGAGCCGCGCCATGTCCGTGTCGACCCAGCCGGGGCAGATCGCGTTCACCTGGACGTTGTCGGGCGCGAGCTCGGCGGCGAGCGAGCGGACGAGCCCGAGGAGCCCGGCCTTGGACGCGCTGTACCCCGTGTACCCGGGCACGGCGATGCGCGCGAGGATCGACGAGATCACGACGACGTGGCGCGCGTCGGGCCCCGGCGCGAGCCGGCGGAGCGCGGCGCGGACGCAGTAGTAGGTGCCGTAGAGGTTCGTCCGGACGAGGTCGTCGAACCGGTCGCCGCCCTCGTCGTCCTCCCCGTTCCCCCCACCGATGCCGCTGACCGCGACGAACGCGTGGATCTGTCCCTGCGCGTCAGCAATCGCGCCGAAGGCCGCCTCGACGTCCTCGCGGACGCGGACGTCGCAGGCCGCCACGTGCGTGGGGCCGTCGATCGCCGCGGCGGTCTCCTCGAGCTCGTCCGCCCGCAGCCCGACCAGGCCCACCGTGGCGCCGTCCCGGGCCTGACGGATGGCGATCGCGCGGCCGATGCCGGTGCCTGCTCCTGTGACGACGACGTGCCGGGTGCTCATCCGTCTCCGATCATTCGCAATTTGCGGCCTTTCCGTCGTGAGATGCCCTTGCGGCGCACTCCCGCCAAAGCGTAGATTGCCGCTGCGCCGAGCACGGGACGCGAGTAGGACGAAGCTCTCCCGGAGGGCCGTACGCGGAAGCGGAAGGTCAGTCGGGGAAGTGGACAAAAGCGCACCCGGCTCGGCGAAACCTTGGTCCCGTCCTTTGTAGAGCACACAGCGTCGAACGCAAGTGTGTGCGCCTTGTAAAGAAAATTCCGCAAAGAGCGGATTTTCGATTTACACGGTGCTTGACTGCCACCTCGAGAGGCCCTAGTGTCCCAGGTGCACCGAGGACGGAGCGCCCGAGGTTGATGGCTCTCCGACAGGCAGTCGCTTCGGCGGCGGTCGGTCGAGAGTCGGACGAGGGAGCACCGGGCTCGGTGCATTTTCGTTGTGGAATGCGTGTCGCAAGACCGCTCGAGCACGAAGATCTCTCGCTGGAATGCTGATTGTCGCAATTTGCGACAGAATCGCATTCAGATGTGCTTGACGGAGGCGAAATCGGGCGCTATCTTTCCAATTGCACCGAGCACGGAGCGCCGGAGGTTGAAGGCACTCCCGCCCGGCAGTCGCTTCGGCGAAGGTCGATCGGGTGAGCTGGACGAAGGCGACACCGACTCGGTGCATTTCTTTTGTCTTGTTCGCCAGCAGGATCCGGCAGAAGCGGAATCCTGCGGCTTGATCCCCCGCCTTCGGCGGGGGCACACCCCTGAAGGCGTCCGCTTCGCGGTCGCACCCCTCTTTGCCATGGGCGCGGCTTCGCCACGTGGCCGATGCTGCCTGGCGCTGCTCGCGGGAAGGCGTGAGCAGCTCGCTGCATATCCTCGGCGCATGCGCCGCGTCATCGCGATCACGGGCTCGATCGTCTTTCTCGACGCGATGCTCTTCGGGGCGATCATCCCCCTCCTCCCGACCTTCGCGGACGACTACGACCTCTCGAAGCTCGAGGCCGGGGCGCTGCTCGGCTCCTACGGCGCCGGCGCGCTCGTCGGCGGGATCCCGGGTGGGCTGCTGGTCGGCCGCATCGGCCCCAAGCGCGGCGTCTTCGTCGGCCTCGTCGCACTCGCGGTCGCCAGCCTCGGCTTCGCCCTCGCGGGCGGCCCGGTCGCGCTCGGGGTCGCGCGCTTCGCCCAGGGCCTCTCGAGCGCGACGACGTGGGCCGGCGCCCTGGCGTGGGTGGCGGTCAGCGTGCCGCGCGAACGGCGCGGCCAGGCGCTCGGGCTCGTGTTCGGGATCGCCGTCTTCGGCTTCGTGGTCGGCCCGATGTTCGGTGGCGTCGCCGAGATCGTCGGGATCCGCCCGTCCTTCGCGATGGTGGCGGGGATCGCCGGGGCGCTCGCGCTCGGCGTCGGCCTCGCCTCGGCGCCCGGCCGCGAGATCCAGGTGCCCGGCGCGGTGCGGCGCGCGCTCGCCGATCGCGCGTTCGTCGGCGGGCTGTGGCTCAACACCCTGCCCGCGCTCTTCTTCGGTGCCCTCGACGTGCTCGTGCCGCTCCGGCTCGACGACGCGGGCTACGGCGCGCTCGCGATCGCGGCCGTGTTCGTCGCCGCGGGCCTCGTCGAGGTGTGCGTCAACCCGATCGTGGGCCGCGTCTCGGACCGGCAGGGCCGGCTCGTCCCGATCCGGTTCTCGCTCGGCGCCGCGATGCTCGTCTCCGCCGCGATCGCGTTCGCGACCGAGCCGCTCGTCGTCGCCGCGCTCGTCGTCGCCGCGTCGATCGCCTACGGCGGCTTCTACACGCCGGGGATGGCGCTCGTCGCCGACCGCGCCGAGCTCGCGGGCCTTGCGCAGGGGATCGGCTTCGGGGTGATGAACTCGGCCTGGGCGGCCGGCGCGCTCCTCGGTCCCGCCCTCGGCGGCGCGCTCGCCCAGGCGTTCGGGGACGCGGTCCCCTACCTCGCGTGCAGCGTCCTCTGCGCCTGCACCCTCGTCGCCGTCACGCGCGGCGCGGCGCGGCTGCGCACGGCCTGACGGTCAGGCTGCGGCGGGAAACCGCGCCAGCACCCACTCGGCGTCGAGCGGGCGGAGCCGGTAGTCGCGGCCGTTGACGAGCGCGAAGTCGCCGCGGCGGGGATCCATCGGCAGGCGGGCCTCGACGGGGTACCAGCGGTTGTGCCGGGCGATCAGGTCGTTCACCTCGTCGAAGCGCCACGCGGCCGCCACCCGGTGCCAGGACTCCGCGACGCCATCGCTCGCCTCTGTTCGCTCGAGGCGCGCGAGCTCGGCGGCGAGCGCCTCCTCGTGCGCCTCGGTCAGCCGGTCGATCTCCCGCAGGCGCTGCATGTACGGCAACGGCCCGCCCAGCGAGGCGAGGTAGCCCTCGGCGGCGGGACGGAAGTTGCGAAGCCGCAGCGGCAGGGGCCGACCGCGGAGCGGGCTCGAGCTCAGATCCTCGGCGACCGCCGCGAGCTGACGGCGCTCTCGGGCGGTCTCGGCGCGGGAAACGTCCTCCCGCAGCAACGACTCGCGCTCGTCCTGCCTCACGTCTCCAGTACAGCAGACCGGTCGCGGCGCAGGCGCCGGCCGACCCCCGCCAGCGCGAGCCCGCCGAGCACCGCCGCGACGACGCCGAGTGCGGCGAACATGAGCCAGGTGGCGTCGTCGCCGAAGCTGTTCCGCACCTGCAGGCCGATGAGCGGCGAGAGCGCGAAGCCGATCGCGGGTGCGCTGCCGAACGCGCCCATGTACGCGCCCCGGATGTCGGCCGGGGCCAGGTCGGCCACGACGGCCTGCGAGGTCGGGACCCAGAGCATCTCGCCGACCACGAAGACCACGACGACGATCACCACCGCGACGATGCTCTGCGACCACGCGAGGAGCGCGAACGGCAGCCCCATCACGAGGAGGGCGGCGACCAGCTTCGGCGCCGGCGCGACCCCGGCCGTCCGCCGCGTCAGCCGGAGCTGGAAGAGGGTGACGAGCAGCGGGTTGATCCAGACGAGAAAGCCCCAGGCGGACGCGTCGTAGCCGAACCCGTCGACGAGGGAGACCGGCAGCACGATCTCGTACGCGACGTAGACGAGCCACGCGAAGATCGCCGAGCCGAGAAAGAGGAGAAACGGCTTGTCGGCGAGGATCACCGCGAGCGAGCCGCGCTCGGGCGGCCCTTCCGGCGCGAACGCGCCGCGCCGGGGCAGGAACCGGTACGCGATCAGCCATGCGAGGCCCGAGAGGACGGCGACGCAGGGGAAGAGCGCCGACCACGAGCCGAGGACGAGCAGGAGGCCCCCGATCGGCGGCCCCGCGACGACGCCGAGGTTCGACGCCACGCGGACGGACGCGTACGCCGCCTCGTGCCGCTCCGGGGCGACGAGGTCCGCGACCATCGCCTGCGAGACCGAGCCGCCGAGCGAGCCGATCATCCCGGCGAGCGCGAGCAGCGCCAGCCCGGCCCACTTCGTGTCGGACGCGGCGAGGAAGAGGATCGGGTAGCCGACCATGATCCCCTGCCCGAGCAGGATCACCCGGCGCCGGCCGATCCGGTCGGAGAGGTAGCCGCCGAGGAACCCGCTCGCGGCGGCGAGGATCGCGCCGACGAGGAAGGCGAACGGCAGCTCGCGCTTCGCCCCCAGCTCCTCGATCGCCCAGATCGCCACGAAGCTCCACATGGCGGAGCTCGCCGCGGAGGTGACGAGCGAGACCCCGAGGACCGGACGGAGCGCGGGGTCGACGTCGTCGCCCCAGATCAGCCGGACGAATGTGCGGACGAGCGCCCTCACGGGCGCGTCAGGCTAGCGACCCAGGAGGCGGTCGAGCCACCCGCCCGCGCGGGCGGGCTCGCCGTCGGGCTCGGGTTCAGCTGTCGTCACCGGGTCTGGCGCCGGCGGCTCGTCCGCAGGCTCGGGCTCGGTGCATCGCCACCGGGGCAGGCGGCGGCGGCTCGTCGGCCTCAGGCTCGGGCTCGGGTGGCACAGGCGCGGCAGGCATGGGCTCGGGTGCAGCCGTCGTGGAATCCGCCGCCGGTGGCGCGAGCGTCGCGGCGACGCCCCGATCGCGCAGGCGTGCGAAGTCCCCGCGGACCGCCGCGGACATCTCGTCCTTGTGGCTCTGCTCCTTCACCCGTCGGGACGATTCAGCGCCGGCGCCGAATCTCCTTCCTCGCGGTCCGGGCGGAGCCAGCGCCAGCCGACGATCGTCGCCGAGCCCACGATCAGGGTCGGCAGGATCGTGAACGCGCGGTACAGGAGCACGGCCGCGACCACCTCCGCGTTCGGGCCGCCGAGCCCGACCAGGATCCCCGTCAGGCCGAGCTCCACGGGCCCGAGCCCACCCGGCGTGAGCGGGATGAGCTGGAGGATGCGGGCCAGCGACCACCCGGCGAACGCCTCGATCCACGTCACCTCGCTCGCCCCGATGCCGACGGCGCGGAGCGAGATGATGAAGATCGCGAAGACCGCCAGGTTGCCGGCGACCGTCGCGATCGTCAGCAGCCACCAGCGCCGCCGGACGAGCTTGACCGTCTCGTTGCGGAACTCCGCGAGCCCGTCCGGCCAGCCCTCGACCGGCCCGCGGTGGATCGGCCGGAGGAGCCGGTTGACGGCCACGGCGGCGACGCGCCCGATGTCGCGAGCGAGGTGCTCGCTCCAGAAGACCAGCACCAGGACGCCGACCGCGACGGCGAAGACGATGCCGCCCACCACGGCGGCGGTCGTCAGGACGGCGTCCTGCTGCTCCTCGATCGAGAGCATGAGCACCGCCGCGACGGGGAACACGCAGGTTCGCGAGCTGGTTCCACACGCCCGTCAGCGCGACGGCGCGCGCCACGGGCCCCGACTCGAAGCCCCAGGCCCGCAGGAGGCCGTAGGAGCCGGCCATCCCGACGATCCCCCCGCCGGGCGCGATGTAGGTGAACGCCGTCGAGGCCTGCGTGAAGAGGAGCGCCTGCACGAAGCGGAGGCCCGGGAGCGTGATCATCCACGGCGGCGCGAACGTGACGACGTTGAGCACGACGCCGACGCCGAACGCCACGAGCCAGATCGGATCGAGGTCCGAGACGACGTCCCAGACGTCGCGGTAGTTCGCGATCTTCGGCAGGACGACGAAGAACGTGACGGCGATGACGGCGAGGCTCAGGGCGCCGAGCAGGAGATTGCGCGTCCGCGCGCTCACCGGGCCACCCTACGCGCCCGGTGCCGACGGTCAGTCGAGGAAGGACGAGGCGCCGCGCAGCACGGAGAGCAGGAGCGAGAGCGGCAGACGGGCGGCGGCGAAGCCCAGCGCGTTCGCGGTGGTCTCGCCGATCAGCCCCTCCTGCTCGGCCTCGTCGACGGCTCGCTCGAGCCCGTCGCGGAGGGCGTCCTCGAGCTCGTCGCGGGAGCGGCCCTCCTTCTCGGCGAGCTCCTCGAGCTCGTCGACGCTGCGCAGCGCGAGCACGAGGTCCTCCCGAGAGACCCCGAGCGTGCACGCGGTCTCGTCGGCCGCGGCGAGCAGCACCACCTCGAGCTGCTCGCCGGTGCCGCTCGTCTCCCTCGCCGGGCGCGCGGCGCACGGGTCGGCGACCGGCCTCGGCTCGTACGACGTCCCGCCGAAGGCGACGTACGCCCCGACGAGGCCGGCGGCGAGCAGCGCGGCAACGAGGACGGGCAGCGCTCTCACACGCTCACCCGCCGGCTCCGCCCGGCGACGGCGATGGGGACGAGCGCGGCGAGGGCGAGCAGCGCTCCGAGGAGGAAGGGCCGCGAGAAGGCGGCGGTGACCGCGCGGTCGAGCTCGTCGACGAGCCGCTCCTCGAGCGACCGGTACTCCTCGTCGTCCGGCCGCTCGGCGAACGCCTGCCGCACGTCGGGCACCTCGCGGTCGGCGGCGCGGACGACGGCGAGCACGTCCTGGGCGACGGCGAGCTTCTCGAGCGGCGGGATGTCGCTGTCGAGCACCGCGGCGGCGCCGGCGCGCAATGCGCGGTCCTCGTTCCGGTCGAGCGCCGTCGTGAAGACCGGCGTCAGGAGCAGCAGGCCGACGACGACGCCGGCGTGCCGTGCGGCGATCGTCCAGCCGCCGTGCACCGCCTGCGGGGAGCGTCCCGGCGAGCGCGCGCTCGGTCAGCGCGGAGAGCGTGAGCCCGAGGCCCGCACCGACGAAGACCTGCGGGACGATCGTCCAGCGCCAGTCCGAGCCCGGCAGGACGCCGAGCGCGCCCAACCCGCCGGCGATCAGGAGCGCGCCGGCCGCGGCGCGCACGAGCGTGCTGCCGACACGCGGCGCGACTGCCGACGTGGCGATCGCCGCGGCGGGCATGACGCTGACGATCAGCCCTGCGGCCGCCGCGGAGATGCGCCAGCCGTCGACGAGCAGCAGGACGAGCAGGAAGAGCGCCGCCGTCAGGGCGCCCGAGACGAGCAGGAGCGCGAGGTTCGCGGGGACGTTCGGTCGTCCCGCGGGCACGACGACCGGCCTCGCCCGCAGGCGCCACGCGGCGGCGACCGTGAGGAGCGCGAGCGGCGCCTGCACGAGGAAGATCGACTCCCACCCGAGCGTCTCCGTCAGGATCCCGCCCGCCGCGGGGCCGAGGGCGGCGCCGAGCACGCCGGCCGTCGCCCAGGTTCGCACGGCGCGGGCGTCCGAGCCGTCGATCTCCGTCAGGAGGTCGAGCGCGGCGCAGACGAGCAGGGCGCCGCCGACCGCCTGTCCGCACCGCGCGCCGACGAGCACGCCGAAGGACGGCGCCAGGCCGCATGCGAGCGAGGCGGCCGCGAAGACGAGCGTCCCGAGGACGAACACGGGCACCGGGCGCCGTCGGGCGACGTACGCGGCCGGCACCGCGGCGGCCGCCAGCACGAGGTTGTACGAGGTCAGCACCCACGCGACCTCCGGGATCTCGACGTCGAACCGGCGCAGGATGTCCGGGAGCGCGAGGGTCACCACCGACGAGTCGGCGAGCGCCAGGGCGATCCCCAGCCCCACCAGGCGACGCCGGCTGCCCGCACCCACGACGCCACTCTAGAGCCGGCCCGCGAGCAGGAACCCGCCGAGCGGATCCCTCCCGCTCGGATCCGCGCCTTGCGGCGGGGCAGCCGTTGAAGGCGTCCGCTTCGCGGCCGCGTCGTGCCGGGTACCATCGCGCCGTGCCGTTCTGGGCCTGGCTCCCACTCGTCGTGCTGCTCGTCGTCGCGGTCCTGCTGGGCATCCTCGTGCTGCTCGGCCGGATCCAGAACGGCCGGTACCTGCGCCCGGTCATCACGTTCCTCTCGAAGGTGCCGCTCTTCAAGCGGTGGTTCCAGAAGGCGTCGATCGCCGCGCTCGAGCGCCAGAACCCGGACCTCGCCGCGGCGATGAAGAAGATGAGCCAGTTCGGCGAGCCGAAGACCCCGGAGCAGGCCCAGCGGATGCTGAACCTCCTCACCCCGTCCGAACGGCGCGCGTACATGGCGGCCGTGGGCCAGGAGCAAGAGGTGCCGGAGTGCGGCGAACCGCCAGATCCGCCGCCGCATGGAGTACGGCGGCGCCGGGGTGCCCGTGAAGACGAAGCCCGCCTCCGACCGTCCCGGCTCGGCCGGTCGCAAGACCGGCAAGGGCACGAAGAAGAAGCGTTAGTCGCCGCGGGCGATGCGGTCGCCCAGCTCGCGCGTCAGGTCGACGAGCGCCCTGATGTCCTCGTCGGTCGTCCGGTAGTTGACGACACACGGCCGCAGGCAGACCTTCCCGTCGACCCGCGCGGGCGCGATCCAGACGCCGCCGTCCTCCTGGAGCGCACGGACGAGCTGCGCGTTGTGCTCGTCGACGTCGGCGACGCCGTCCGGCACGTGGCGGAACGGGACGACGGAGAGCTCGGGCTCGCCGCAGAGCGCCTCGAGGTCGTCGTGGCGCCCGACCTCCTCGTAGAGCAGCCGCGCCTGGGCGAGGTTGCGCTCGATCGCGGCGCGGATCGCCGCCGCGCCGTGCGCGCGGAAGGCGAGCCAGAGCTTGAGCGCCCGGAACGGCCGCGAGTACTCGAGCGTGATGTCGACCATGTGGTGCTCCGGCCGCTCGTGCGGGATGTAGTCCTCCTCGTGCGCGAGCGCGCCGTGCAGGTCCTCGCGGCGACGGACGAGGACGACGCCGCACGCCTTCGGGAGGAAGAGCCACTTGTGGGCGTCCAGCGTGACCGAGTCGGCCCGCTCGACGCCGCGGAAGCGATGCCCTGCGGACGGGGTCGTCGCGGCCGCGAGCCCGTAGGCGCCGTCGACGTGCAGCCACACGTCCCGCGCCGCGCAGACGTCGGCGAGCGGCTCGATCGGGTCGACGGCACCGGTCAGGGTCGTCCCCGCGGTCGCGACCACCGCGACGGGAGCGATCCCGGCGGCGCGATCGGCGTCGATCGCACGCGCGACCTCCTCCGGCACGAGCCGGCGACGGTCGTCCTGCGGCAGCCCGCGCACCCAGTCGGAGCCGAGCCCGAGCAGCTCCGCGGCGCGGACGACGGAGTAGTGCGCCTCGGCCGAGCAGTAGAGCGCGCCGTGCGCCGCCCCCATCCCGGTGCGGCGCGAGCCCGGCAGCGCGCGCTCCCGCGCGGCGGCGAGCGCGGTCACGTTCGAGATCGTCCCGCCGCTCGTGAACGCTCCCGCCGCGGCGGGGAACTCGATGAACTCGCTGACCCAGCGAATCGCCTGGTCCTCCACCTCGGACGCGGCTCCGGCCCAGACCGCGAGGTTGACGTCGAAGCACGAGGCGAGCAGGTCGCCGAGCACGCCGATCTCGAGCCCGGACGAGCCCACGAACGCGAAGAAGCGCGGTCGCGGCTGCGCGAGCGAGACGTCGAGCATCTGCGCGGCGTCCTGCAGGGCGCCGAGCGCGCTCGAGCCCTGCTCGGGGAGCTCCGCGCGGAGGAGCGCCTGGAGCCGCTCGCCGATCCCGGGCTGGTCGGGGCGGGCGCGGTCGAAGCTGCGCCACGCCTCCGCGACGATCGTCGTCGCCCGCTCGAGCGCCTCCTCGCGGGTCGCGTCGAGGCGCAGCGACGGGAGCTCCGAGGCGGTGCTCACGCGGTCGTCCCGTCGAGGATCTGGAGCGTCTTCAGGTCGGAGTAGAAGTCGAGCGCGTAGTCGCCGCCCTCGCGCCCGATCCCCGAGATGCCGATCCCGCCGAACGGCGCCGTGAGGTCGCGCACCAGGAACGTGTTCACCCAGA
Source organism: uncultured Actinomycetes bacterium (assembly GCA_963748255.1). Taxonomy (GTDB): domain Bacteria; phylum Actinomycetota; class Thermoleophilia; order Gaiellales; family Gaiellaceae; genus Gaiella. Next base: position 331,720 of record CAVVIL010000019.1, read on the forward strand.
CGGTGCCCGCCCGCACGGCGCGGCCGACGCGCTCCGCCCGCTCCTCCGAGCCCGTGTAGACGATCCCGGAGAGCCCGTAGCGGGTCGAGTTCGCGAGCGCGACGGCCTCCTGCTCGTCGGCGAACGTCTGGAAGGTGAGCACCGGGCCGAAGACCTCCCGCTGCACGATCTCCGCGTCGTTGGCGTGCGGCACGACGAGCGTCGGGTCGTAGAAGAGCGGGCCGACCTCCTCCCGCCGGCGGCCGCCGCGCACGATCTCGTCGCCGGCCGCACGGGCGCGCTCGACGAAGCCCTCGACGCGCGCGAGGTGCTCGGGATGGATCAACGGCGAGACGGTGGTCGCATCGTCACGCGGGTCGCCGAGCACGTGCTCGTCGGTGAAGCGGTGGAAGAGCTCGAGGAACGCGTCGCGCACGCTCTCCTCGACGAGGAGGCGGGTGCCCGCGAGGCACACCTGGCCGGCGTCGTCGTACTGGCCGGCCGCCTTGCGCGCCGCCGCCTCGAGGTCGGCGTCGGCGAAGACGAGCAGCGGGCCCTTGCCGCCGAGCTCGCCCGTGAACGGGACGACGTTCGCGGCCGCCGCGGTGCCGATGTGCACCGCCGTCTCGGGCGAGCCCGTGAACGAGATGCGCCGCGCGCCGGGATGCCGGGTCAGCGCCGCGCCGATCTCCTCGCCGATCCCCTGCACGACGTTGAAGACGCCGGGCGGGACGCCCGCCTCGGCGACGAGGTCGCAGAGGAGCGAGCACGAGAGAGGCGACCACTCGGCCGGCTTCAGGACGACGGTGCAGCCGGCGGCGAGCGCCGGCGCGGTCTTCCAGGTCGAGAGCATGAAGGGCGCGTTCCAGGGCGTGATCACGACGGCGGGGCCGCTCGGCATCCGCACGACGCGGTTCCGCGTCCCGTTCGACTCCCAGACCCGCTCCTCGTGCGCCACCGCGAGATCGGCGTAGGCGCGGAAGTTGCGCGCGCCCCGCGAGATGACCCGTGCGCGGAGCGACCGGAGCAGCATCGCCATGTCGAGGCACTCGACCGCGGCGAGCCGCTCGACGTTCTCGTCGACGAGGTCGGCGAGGCGGTGCATGACCTCCGCGCGACCCGGGGCGCCGAGCGCCGCCCACTCGGGAAACGCGGCCGTCGCCGCCGCGAGCGCCAGGTCCGCCTCGCGCTCGCCGCCACGCGCGACCTCGGCGATGGGCTGCGCGTCGATCGGGCTCAGGTCGGTGAAGGTCGCGTCGCTCCCGACGCGCTCGCCGCCGATGAAGTGCTCGGTCGAGACCTCGACGCCGGCGACCTCGACGCGGGTCACGGCCCGAGCTCGCGCACCGTCTCGAGGTCGTCGACGGTGTAGCCGAAGGTGAACCGGTAGCCGCGGCCGAGACGCACGGGCGCGAGCGCGTCGACCTCCTCGTGGCCCGCCCCGAAGAGCTCGAGCGTCGCGCTCCCCTCCCACACCTCGGAGATCGCCCGGTCGCGGGAGAGGGCGCGGACGAGCTCGTGGACTGCGGGCTCGTCGTGGCGCCCGGCCGCGAGCCGCGGGAAGTGGCGCACGTTGACGATCGGCGGCGCGTTGTGGAACGGCCCGCCCGCGGAGGGCTGCTCGAGCGTCACGGTCGCCTGCGCGACCCGGCGCTCGTACGCGGCGCAGGTCACGCCGAACCGCGCGCCCGGCTCCATCCCCGGGTCGGCCGGCCCGCCGAGGCCGAAGCTCCGGGTGATCCAGATCGAGCCCAGCTTCTTCGGGAAGCCCTGGATCCACCCGCGCGTCAGGGCGAAGTCGCGGTCGACCCAGATGTACGAGCAGACCGTGACCTCCTCGCCGTCGAGGAGGCCGTTGACGACGACGAACACCTCCTTGTACTGCGACCGCGACGGGTCGACCAGCTCGTCCCCGGCCGCCGAGCACGACTGCCAGTCGGCGGCGATGAAGGCGCAGCGGCCCGGATCGGGGTGCGGCTCGATCCCCTCGGGCAGGAACGCGACGGCCCGCTCCGGGTCGGCCCAGTAGTCGACGACGAGAAACGCGCCGACGTAGTGCCACGGCGGGTACGGGACGAGCGAGGAGCGGCCCTCGGGGGTGCGCGGGGCGCTGTAGCCCTTCAGGCTCACGCGGCCTCCGGCGGCGGCAGGAGCCGCCCGCGCGTCTCCCAGCTCTCCCGCTCGGACTCGACGGCGACCGGGTCGAAGCGGAAGTACGAGCGCGGCGGGAGCGGTCCCCACGTGTTCGACGAGTAGCGGTCGTCCGGGTACGTGCGCGGCACGTGGTCGTCCGCGAGGATCTCCATGTCGCAGTAGAGCTCCACGAAGCAGGGCTCCTCGACGATCCGCACGTACGTCGCGATGTTCCCCGCGATCCCGTGGCGGGTCGGGCCCCACGCGACCCAGCGTCCGTGCCGCGCGAGGTGGTCGAGCACGTCGCGCATCTTCCCGATGTCGACGACGTCGAAGGCGAGGTGGTGGAAGTGCGCCTGGCCCGTCTCCACGAGCGCCATGACGTGGTGCTCGGGGCCGGTGTGGAACCAGACGCCCGCTGCGCCGAGCCGGTCGGAGACGCGCATCCCGAGCGCCTCGACGTAGAAGGCCTCGTTCGCCGCCAGGTCGCCGGTCAGGCTGTTGACGTGCCCGAGCCGGCGCGGCCCGCCCAGGTGGACGGCGCCCGAGGCGCGGGCGTGCTGCGGCCAGCGGTCGCGCTCGTCCACCGCCGGACGGTGCGGCAGGAGCTGCACTGCGCGTCCGTCGGGGTCGGCGACCCAGACGGATCCCTCACGCTCCTCGCGCGGCAGCCCTAGCCCGTCGAGGTGGGCGGCCGCCTCGTCCGGCGCGCAGGCGGCGTGGAGCTCGAAGCCGACGTGGTCGAACCCCGGCTCGCCGCCGGCGATCAGCTCGAGCGAGTACGGCTCGTCGTCACACGCGAGGAAGGCGCGGCCGTCGCCGCGCTCGCGCTCGACGAGCCCGAGCTGGACGCACCACCGGGCCGCTGCCTCGTCGAGGTCGGCGACCCGCAGCCCGACGTGGTCGATGCGGCCGAGGCGGATCAGGCGCGGCCTTCCGCGACCCGGCGCTCGGCCTCGTCCTCGGGGATGGCGAGCGCGACGTGGAGGGTCTGGGCCGAGACCTGGAGCTGCTCTCCCGGCCCGGCGAGGTCGACGTCCCACTCGACGATCTCGTTCGTGAGCCGGCCGAGCCCCGTGATCTCGACCTCGACGACGTCGCCGGGGCGCATCGGGCGCGAGTTGGCCGGCGTCCCGGTGAGGACGACGTCGCCCGGCTCGAGCGTGATCGTCCGGCTCAGGTCGGCGAGCTGGTACGCGACCGGGAAGAGCAGGTCGCCGGCGGTCGCCTCCTGGACGGCCTCGCCGTTCAGGAACGTGCGCAGCGTGTACGAGGTCGGGTCGAACTCGGCCGCCGGGACGAGCTCCGGGCCGAGCGGGAGGAAGCCGTCCTGGCCCTTGACGCGGAGCATCGAGCCGCGGTCGGCGTGCCGGAAGTCGTGCATCCCCACGTCGTTCGCGCACGCGTAGCCCGCGACGTGGGCGAGTGCGTCGTCGAGCGCGACGCCCTTCATGCGGCGGCCGACGACGACGGCGAGCTCGCCCTCGTAGTTGAGGAACCGCGCGCCGCGCGCCATCGGCACCGGGCGGCGGTGGCCGTTGAGCGTCGTCGGCGGCTTCACGAAGTACGACGGCTCGGGCGGCGTGCGCGCGGCGTACTCCTCGACGCGCGACCGGTACGTGAGGTGCACCGCGAGGATCTTCGACGGCTCGACGGGCGCGAGGTACGCGGCGTCCTGCTCGGCGACCGTGGACCCGTCGTCGAGCGCGATCGTGTCGCCCTCGCGCCTCCCCCAGCGCGGCTCGCCGTCGACCTCGACGCGGACGCGGCGCCCGTCGAGCCGGAGCTCAGAGGTGGGCGGCATACTCCTGCACCTCCCACTCCGAGACCGTCTCGACGTCGAGCTCGCCGACCTCCTGGGCGAACCGCTCGAGCTCGAAGCGCTTCATGGTGAGGAACGTGTCGACGAGCGGCCCGCCGAGCCGGTCGACGAGCGCCTCGTCCGCCTCGAGCGCGTCGAGCGCGGCGCCGAGGTCGCCCGGGAGCCGCGTGCCGGCGTGGGCGTCGTCCGCCCGGTAGGCGTCGCCGACCACGGGCTCCGGCGGCTCGAGCTCGCGCTCGATCCCGTCGAGCCCCGCGAGCAGGATCGCCGCGACGATCAGGTGGGCGTTCGCGGCGCCGTCACCGGTGCGCACCTCGACCCGGGCGCGGCTCCCGCGCTCGAGCGGGACGCGGCAGAACGCGGTGCGGTTGTCGTGCCCCCAGTTCGCGTGCGTCGGGGCGAGCGAGTCGGGGAGGATCCGCTTGTACGCGTTGACGGTCGGGCCGAGCAGCGCCTGAAGGCCCTGCGCGTGCTCGAGGACGCCCGCGAGGAAGCTCCGCGCGAGCCCGCTCAGGCCGTCCGCGCCGTCGTCGTCCGAGAACGCGTTCGCCGCCATCCCGTCCCCCAGCGAGAGGTGGACGTGGAACCCCGAGCCGCCCTGGTCGGCGAACGGGCGCCCCATGAACGTCGCGAGCATCCCCTCGCGGACGGCGATCTCCTTCACCGCCGCCTTGAGCATGAACGCGCGGTCGGCGGCGTCGAGCGCGTCGGAGTGCTTCACGTTGATCTCGTACTGGGAGTTCATGAACTCGTGGTTCGCGGCGAACGCCTCGAGGCCGAGCTCGTCGCACCAGAGCAGCATCTGCAGGACGAGGTCCCGCGGATCCGAGACCGCGCCGACCGTGTAGACGCGCGACAGCTCGTCGACGTACCGGCGGATCCCGTTCGGCGCCTCGGGGTCACGCTCGACGAGGAAGAACTCGAGCTCGGGCGCGACGACCGGTCGCAGGTTGCGCTCCGTGTAGGCGTCGACGACGCGGCGCAGCAGCGAGCGTGGGCACACCGGCCAGGGGCTCGAGCCGTCGAGCGTGCGCGCCTCGCCGAGGCACCAGGCCACCTCCGGCTGCCACGGGACGACGCGCAGCGTGTCGAGGTCCGGCCGGATCGCGAGATCGACGTAGCCCTGCTCACCGCCGACGACGGGCGTGTGGCGGAGGTCGGTGCCCATCACGGCGGCGCAGAAGGTGACGCCCTCCGCCGCCAGCGCCGGGAAGTGGCGCAGCGGGATGTCCTTCCCGCGCGCGACGCCGTGGAGATCGGGGTAGAGGACTCGCACGGCCTTCAGGCCGGGTGCGTCGAGCGCCTCGAGCGCCGCCTCTGCTTCGCGTTCCTGGCTCGTCATGCTGCGACCCTCACCGGGAGCCGCTTGATCCCGTTGAAGAAGTTCGAGCGTAGCCGCACCGGCTCGCCGTCGAGCTCGAGGCGCTCGAGGTACGGGATCATCTCCTCGAGCCAGAGCCTGACCTCCAGCTTCGCGAGGTGGGCCCCGAGGCAGAAGTGCGGCCCGCCGAGACCGAAGGTGACGTGGCGGTTCGGCGCCCGGCCGACGTCGAGGCGGTACGGGTCGGCGAACTTCTCGCCGTCGTAGTTCGCGCCCGCGTACCAGATCGCGAGCTTGTCCCCCGCCTCGATCCGGCGCCCGTGCAGCTCGACGTCGCGCGTCGCGGTGCGCCGAAAGTGGTGGACGGGATGCGCGCGGCGCAGCAGCTCGTCGGCCGCCGTGCCCGCGAGCGACGGGTCGGCGACGAGGCGGCGGAGCTCGTCGGGGTGCTCGAGGAGGTCGATCAGGCCGAGGCTGATCGTGTGGCGGGTCGTCTCGTTGCCCGCCGTCGTGAGGAGGATGAAGAAGGTGCCGAACTCCTGCTCGCTGAGCCGGGAGCCGTCGAGCTCGGCCTCGACGAGGCGGGTCGTGATGTCGTCGCGGGGCTCGTGGCGCCGCGCCTCGCCGAGCGCGCGGCCGTACTCGATGAGGTCGAGCGAGAAGGGGCTCGAGAACGGCAGCATCCGGAGCTCGGGATCCTTGAGCGCCTTCTCGACGACGTACTCCTCGCCGACGACGTCCGGGTCGGTGTTCCCGAGGATCTTGTCGCCGAGCTCGATGATCAGCTTCCGGTCGTCGACGGGGAGGCCCATGATCTCGGAGAAGACCCACATGGGGATCTCGGCGGCGACCGACTCCACCCAGTCGAACGCCTCGCGCTCGAACGCCGCCTCGAGGATCCCGCGCGCGAGCGCGCGGATCCGCTCCTCGTAGGCGGTGATCACCCGCGGCGTGAAGCCCTTGTTGACGATCGCCCGCATGCGCGTGTGGGCCGGCGGGTCGGTGTCGAGCATCGACTTGCGCGCCTCGAGCTCCGCCGGCGTGAGGTCCTGCAGCGACGTCCCGCCGAGCTCGTTCGAGAACGTCTCCCAGTCCTTCGAGACGGCGACGACGTCGTCGTAGCGCGTCAGCGCCCAGAAGCCCCGGCCGTCGCGCTCCGGCTGCCAGAACACGGGCGCGTCGCGCCGGAGCAGCGCGAGCCAGTCGTAGGGCACCCCCTGCTCCCACCGGTCGAGGTCGGTGAGGTCGACGTCGTCGAGCGAGAGCCCGTCGAGCGCCGGCCCGGCGACGGTGGCGGCGGCCGCCGTCGCGGCCGGGACGTGGTCGTCGCGTGCGTGGGCCGCCGCGTCCGCCGCGGCGGGCGCCGAGAGCCGTACGAAGAGCGCGCCGTCCTCCTCGCGGGCCTCGTAGATCGGGAGCGGGTCGAGCGCGGGCGGGGTGAGGACGTCGCCCGTGCGGACGTCGAACTCGGAGCCGTGGCACGGGCAGACGACGACCGCCCCGTCGAGCTCGCCCTCGGCGAGGGAGCAGTCCTCGTGCGTGCAGGTGTCGTCGAAGGCGATCCACGCGCCCTCGAGCCGGCCGAGGCACACGGCACGGCCGCCCGCCTCGACTCTCCGGAGCGCGCCCTCCGGAGAGTCGTCCGCGAGGCCGACGTCGTGCCAGGGTGCTTCCGCCACTACGACGCTGGACGGTAGTCGAGCGTCTCGTCGAGCGGAGGGACGCCGTGGTGCTCGGCCGCGTGCTGGGCGGCGTTGTCGACGTTCCTCCGCCGCGTGATCATCAGGATCACGAACCAGAGCAGCGCGACCACCACGACGCCGATCGTCCAGTAGAAGGCCTCCCAGTTGACGTTGGAGCGGTCGTGCGGCTCGGGCTTGAGGGCGCCGAGGTAGCCGAGCACCGGCGTCAGCACGGCGATCGCGACGATCACGTACTGCCACCACTTGTTGCCCGCCTGCCGCACGAGCCCGAACGCCGCGAGCGCGAGGATCAGGTAGACGAGCTCGACCGCCAGCGAGCCGATCGTCGCCGAGAGGATGAACGTCGCGAACCCGTCGGGGAGGGTCGGGACGAGGTTGCCCGAGTCGTCGGGCGCGAGGAAGAGGCGCGACCCGTAGTCGGCGAGCCACGAGAGCAGCATCAGGCCGATCCCGCCGATCGCGACGACGAGGTTGCCGACCCACGGCGTGCCGAACCGCGACGTCCTCGTGAAGACGGACGGGAGGAGGCCGTCGCGTCCGAGCGCGAAGAAGCCGCGCCCGATCGTGACGCAGATCGCGAGCGCGAGCGCCATCGCGTCGAGGATGACGACGAGGTCGAGGATGGTCGCGAACCAGGAGCCGATGTACTCGGTCGCCATCGTGTTGACCGCCGCCGGGTCGGCAGCCCAGGCCCCCTGCTCGACGGCCGCCTTGCCGTAGCCCATCGAGAAGGCGAACGACATGACGACGTAGAACGCGCCCGCGGCGGCGATCGTGAAGAGCACGGCGCGCGGGATCGAGCGGTGCGGGTCGCGCGACTCCTCGCCGATCGAGGCGGCGGCCTCGAAGCCGACGAAGAGGAGGATCCCGAGGAGCACCCCGCCGAGGACGCCCCCGCCCGTCAGGTCGAGGAGCCCCGTCTCACCGGGGTCGAAGACGCTCAGCGAGATCCCGTCGGCGCCTCCCTTCGCGACGATCACGATCGCGAGGATCAGCATCGGCACGAACGAGACCGCGGCGAACGTCAGCATCGCGCCGACCGCGATGCGGACGCCGATGTAGTTGAGGGCGAGCACGATCGCGAGCGCGATCAGCCCCCAGACCCACCAGGCCGGGCCGTTGTCGGAGATGTGGGTGTTCCAGAAGCCCTCGGCGAGGTTGCCGACGCCGAGGTAGATCCCGCCGCCCCCGAGGAAGAGGGTGCCGATGAAGAAGATCCCGGCCGTGAGGACGCCGATCCACGGGTGCGCGCCGTGGGTCAGGTACTCGTAGACGGCGCCGGCGCCGGCGAAGCGGCGCGCGTAGAGCGCGACGACGTAGCCGATCGCGAGCACGCCGAGGCCCGCCAGCAGGACAGCGAGGGCGGAGTTCCACCCGGCGCCCGTGACGGGGTTGGAGATCAGGCCGAGCAGCAGCGCCGTCGAGAACATCGGCCCGATCGCGAGCGACTGGGCGACGGCGTGGAGCGTCGAGAGGTTTCGTTCCCCGAGCGTCCCGGCCTCGCCGCCGGGCTGCGTCTCGCTCATGCGGTGCACCCTCCTCAGGCAGTCCGGCGCCCCTTGCGCCGGGGACGAGGCGGGTATAAAGGTTCGAACATCGAATGTCAACTTTGACGCGAGCACGCAGATGAGCACCACCCCGAGCCCGCTCCGGGTGCGGTCGGTCGTCGGTCTCGCCTACGACGAGCTGCGGGCGATGATCGTCGACGGTCGGCTCGCCCCCGGCGCGCGGATCGGCCAGGCGGAGCTCGCCGACGCGCTCGGGATCTCGCGCGGCTCCGTCCGGGAGGCGCTCCGGCGGCTCGCCGGCGACGGGCTCGTCGCCTTCGAGGTGAACCGCGGCTTCTTCGTCGCGAACGTCGGCCTCGAGGGCGTCCTCGACCGCCTCGAGGCGCGGCTGCTGCTCGAGCCGCAGGTCGCCCGCCTCGCGGCCGCACGACGCGACGACGACGACCTCGCGTCGCTCCGGCAGGCGATCGCGACCGAGCGCGCCGCGCGCACGGCCGCGGGGGCGCACGACGCGAGCCGGGCGTTCCACGCGGCGCTCGTCGCGGCGACGAGGAACGAGGCGCTCGCGCGGATCTTCGACGGTCTCTGGATCGCCGACGTCGGCCGCAGGCTCCTCGCGAGCCGGCGGTCGCAGCCCGACTGGCAGGCGTCCGACGTGGCCGAGCACGAGGAGCTCCTCGCGGCGATCGAGGCGGGGGACGGCGACAGCGCGGAGACGCTGATGCGGGAGCACGTCGAGAGCGCGTGGCGTCACTGGTCGGGCCGCAGCGGCGAGGACTGACGACCCGACGACGTAGGCTCCGGCCGTGCAGGCCCGCATGCACGAGAGCTGGCTGGCGGTGCTCGGCGACGAGCTCGAGGGGCCGTCGATGCAGGCGCTCCGCGCGTTCCTCGTCGACGAGGTCGCCGCCGGCCGCCGCTTCTACCCCCCACCGGGCCTCGTGTTCAACGCGCTCGCCCTGACGCCGTTCGACGACGTGCGCGTCGTGATCCTGGGCCAGGACCCGTACCACGGCGCGGGCCAGGCGATGGGGCTCTGCTTCTCGGTGCCGGACGGCGTGCCGCTCCCGCCGTCACTGCGGAACATCTATGACGAGCTCGTGCGCGACGTCGGCGTGACCCGGCCGACGACGGGTGACCTCACGCCGTGGGCCGAGCGCGGCGTGCTCCTCCTCAACGCGGTCCTGACGGTCTCCCCGGGCAAGCCCGCCTCGCATGCGGGCAAGGGCTGGGAGCAGTTCACCTCGCGAGCCATCCGCGAGCTGTCCGACCGGCGCGAGGGAGTCGTCTTCCTCCTCTGGGGCCGGTACGCCCAGCAGAAGGGCGAGGTCGTGGACGCGGGCAGGCACCACGTGCTGACGGCGGCGCATCCCGTCGCCCTACAGCGTGGACGGGTTCCGCGGCTGCGCGCACTTCTCGCGCGCGAACGCGCTGCTCGAGGAGGCGTCCCTCCCGCCGGTCGACTGGTCGCTGCCCTAGACGGCGCTCACATCGCCCGTCGCGTGCCCGGTGCGCGGCAGAAGGCCCCCGAGAGGAGCCCCTCGCGGCAGAGCTCGGGCTCGGGCGCGCCGATCGCGAACGCGCTACGCAGGTCGCGGGTGAACCACACGTGCATCATCTCGCTGCCCTGGTAGGCACGTGCCCCGGCCGGGCACGTGCCGTCGTCGCCGGGCTTCCGCCCTCGTTTCACGCCGACGACGCAGACGCGGTGCGCGTGCCAGCGCGTCACCGGGCCGCCCGGGGACGGGCCGTGCTCGCCGCGCTGCACGCTGTACATCGCCCCGACGAGGACGGCCGGCCGGCCGGGCTCGCGGGCGAAGATCAGCGCCTTCGGCCGCCGCGGGTCGAAGACCCGTCCCGACCGCCGCTCGCGGAGCTGCTCGGCGTGGAGGTAGTGCGCCGTCGCGTCGCCTGCGCGGCGCCGTGCCGTCCGCGTCTCGAAGCCGGCCCGCTGCGCGGCCGGGAGCGTCGTCCAGTCGCGGGAGACCGCGCGAAGCACGGCGAGGACGTGCGCCGCGGCGCGCCGCTGCGCCGGGGTCGCGAGCGCGAGCGCCGGATACTGCTCGAGGTGGCCGATCAGCCCGCGCCGCGTCTCCGGCGGCAGCCTCGCCTTCCCGGCGGGGAGCGTGCAGAGCGGCGCGGCGACGGGTGACCGCGCGGCGGCGGCCGTCGAGGCGAGCGCGAGCCCGAGCGCCAGGCCGAGGAGCGTCGCGCGACGGGGCCTCACGGCCGCGAGAGCCTCTCCCAGAGGTTGTCGAGCAGCGTCCGCACGACCCAGGTCCGGCTCGGGAACGCGAAGGCGCCGGCGGCGAAGACCTTCGCCCCCCTCGGCGTCTCGTAGTACGTCATCTGCGCGCTGCGGCCAGGGCCCAGGAGGTGCGGGATCTCGGCGACGACGCACGTCCCGCGCGGCGAGTCGGCCGTCGTCGCGTCGATCTCGACGCCGTTCCACCCGAAGCGCGAGCCGACGGAGAGCCGGGTCCCCGCGAAGAGCCAGGGCGCGCAGTCCGTGCGCCGGACGACGTAGTGCCCCTTGTGCGTGCCGTCGTCGCTCGCGCGGTACTGGACGCCGACGAGCGCCGCCTCGGGCCGAGGCGGCCGCGTGCGGCGGAACTGCTCCTTCCGGCGGAGCACCGAGCCGTGCCGCTCGACGCGCCAGTGGAGGTTGTCGGCGCTCAGGAACGCGAGGTTGCCGCCCCGGTCGCGGAAGCCCTCGAGGAGGTCGAGCTCGTGCTCGGTCACGTACTCGTGGTGGCCGGGCAGGACGACGAGGTCGTAGCGCCGCGCGAGAGCGTCCGCCGACGTGCACCCGGTCGAGGTCCTCGTCGGTGAGGAAGTCGGCGCTGCGCCCCGTCTTCCGGAACCAGCGCAGGAACGGCAGGTCGTAGCGGCCGAAGAACGGCGGCAGCCCGTCGCCCATGTACGGACGGTCGAGCCGCGCGCTCTCGCGCCGGTCGGTCGCGTACCAGCTGTCGCCCCACCCGTCCCCGTCGCCGTCGCGCAGGTTGTACGCCTGCCACGTGCTCGTCGGGAGGACGACGGCGACGCGTGGGCGCGACGACGGCGGCGCGCCGACGACCAGCGGCGCGTGGACGAGCGTCCCGCTTCGTGTTCGGATCCGGGCGGCGTAGACGCCTGGCTCCCACGAGCCGACCCGCAGCCGCAGCGTCCGCCGACGCAGCGGCCTCGGGCCGGCGACGACCTGCTCCGTCGCCGGATCGACGACGTCGACCGTCGCGCTGCCCGGCGCGTCGTCGACGACGAGCGACACCGCGTCGCCCGGGTGCGCACGCTCCTGCGCGAAGCGCGCCGTCGTGCCGCGGATCCGGATCACCGGGCCCGGCAGCCACGACCCGTCGGAGGTCCCGCACGGATCCGGAGCTGCGTGACGTACGTCCGGGACTCGCTTCCCGGCGCGGGCCGCCAGACGACCGTGGTCAGCCCAGCCCGCGCCCAGTCGGCGCTCGCGGTGGACGACACGCGGCCGGGGCTTTCGCTGGAGGACGAGGAACTCGAGCTCCGCGGCGCGCTCGAGGCGCAGCCGGAGCGCGGCGCAGCCGCCGGTCCCGTCGACGCCCGCTGCGATCGCGAGCGGCCCGCGGGCCGTCCACGCGGTCGGCGAGCTGCAGGCGCGGGCGTCGACCAGCGCGAGGCCCGCCGGCCGTCGCTCCGGCGGCGCCGCGCCCGCGACCGGCGCCAGCGCCGCCAGCACGGCGACGACCATCACCGCCCTCATCTCGTGACGGATGGTACGACGAGGGCCGGGCGTCCTCGTCCCCCGTCTAGACTGAGCCCGTGCCGTTCGGCCTCGGGATCTGGGAGATCGTGATCCTCCTCGCGGTGCTCGCGCTCCTGTTCGGCACGAAGGGCGTGCCGGCCATGGCCCGCCGACTCGGGACGGGCGTCCGCGAGGTCAAGGACGCGGTGGCCGAGGTCGATCCGCGCAAGATGCTCGAGGCGGGCGACGAGGCCGACGGCCCGGTCAAGCCGCCGACCCGGCGACACGACGCAGGCGCCGCGTCGGCCCTCGAGCGAGACGCGCGACACCACCTGAGCACGACCCCGACGAGGGGGCCGGCGCGATGGACTACGCTCGTGCCCCGATGACCGGCGCCCGGACGCTCCTGGTCGCGAACCGCGGCGAGATCGCCGTCCGCATCTTCGCGACCGCCCGCCGGCTCGGCCTCCGCACGGCCGCGGTCGCCGGACCGGGCGACGAGGGTGCGCTCCACACCCGTGTCGCCGAGACGTCCGTTCCGGTCGCCTCGTACCTCGACGCCGACGCGCTCGTGGCCGCCGCCGTCGAGGCCGGCGCCGACCTCGTCCATCCGGGCTACGGCTTCCTCGCCGAGAGCGCCGGCTTCGCCGAGGCCGTGCTCGCCGCGGGGCTCACGTGGGTCGGCCCCCCGCCTGCGGCGCTCCGGAGCGGCGGCGACAAGCTCGAGGCGAAGCGGATCGCGGCCGCGGCCGGGGTGCCCACGCTCCCCACCGGCGAGCCGGAGGAGCTCGGCTTCCCGCTCCTCGTCAAGGCGGCCGCCGGCGGCGGCGGACGCGGCATGCGCGTCGTCGAGCGCGCGGAGGAGCTCGACGAGGCGCTCGAGGCGGCGAGCCGCGAGGCCGAGGCCGCGTTCGGCGACGGGACGGTCTACTGCGAGCGCTACCTCCGTCGGCCGCGCCACGTCGAGGTGCAGGTCCTCGGCGATCGCCACGGGACGGTGCTCGCGCTCGGCGCCCGCGACTGCTCCGTGCAGCGCCGCCACCAGAAGGTCCTCGAGGAGGCGCCGCCGCCCAACCTCCCGCGCGCCGTGGTCGCGCGGCTCGAGGCGCACGCCGTCGCGTTCGCGACGGCCATCGACTACGAGAGCGCCGGGACGGCCGAGTTCCTCGTGGACGGTGACGACGCGTTCTTCCTCGAGCTGAACGGGCGGATCCAGGTCGAGCACCCGGTCACCGAGGCCGTCACGGGCCTCGATCTCGTCGAGCTCCAGCTCCGCGTCGCCGACGGCGAGCCGCTGGCGGGCCTCGAGGTGCCGATGCGCGGCCACGCGGTCGAGGCGCGGCTCTACGCCGAGGATCCCCGCTCGTTCCTGCCGCAGCCCGGCCTCGTCGAGCGTCTCGTCCTCCCGGACGGCGTCCGCGTGGACGCGGGCGTGGCCGAGGGCGACGTCGTCGGCGGCGACTACGACCCGATGATCGCGAAGCTGATCGCGCACGGCGCCGACCGCGACGAGGCGCTCGACCGGCTCGCCGCGGCACTCGCCGTGACCGCCGTCGGCGGTGTGACGACGAACCTCCCGTTCCTCCGCTGGCTCGTCGCGCATCCGGCGTTCCGGGCGGCGGAGCTCTCCATCGACTTCCTCGAGCGCCATCCGCCGCTCTCCTCCCCGCCCCGGCGGCCGCCGTCGGGCCCGTGGGGCGACGGGTTCCGGCTCAACCTGCCCGCTGCGCCGCTTCGTCCGGCGCCCGTCACGGACACGGCAGCCGGCGCGGCCGGCGCCGGCGGCGGGGACGGGCGCGTCACCGCTCCGATGCCGGGCAAGGTGATCGAGGTGCGGGTCGCAGCCGGCGAGCAGGTCGAGTCGCACCAGCCGCTCGTCGTGCTCGAGGCGATGAAGATGGAGCAGGTCGTCTCCGCCCCGTACGGTGGCGGCGTGCGCACGGTTGACGTGAGCGTCGGCGACCAGGTGACGACGGGCGCGCTCCTCGTCGAGCTGGAGACCGGATGACGGTCCTCTCGAGCCACGTCCTCCGGGACGACGCGTTCACGAACCGGGCGGCGCGGATGGAGGCGCTCGTCGCGCAGCTCCGCGAGCGCACGGCGCTCGTCGCCGCGGGCGGCGGCGAGCGGTCGCTCGAGCGCCACCGCTCGCGCGGCAAGCTGCCCGCGCGGGAGCGGATCGACCGTCTGGTCGACCCGGGCTCGGCGTTCCTCGAGCTGAACGCGCTTGCCGCGTGGGACGTCTACGACGGCCAGGCGCCGTCGGCCGGCATCGTCACGGGGGTCGGCGTCGTGGAGGGCCGCGCCTGCGTGATCGTCGCCAACGACGCGACGGTGAAGGGCGGCACGTACTTCCCGCTCACGGTGAAGAAGCACCTGCGCGCGCAGGAGGTCGCCGAGCAGAACCACCTCCCGTGCCTCTACCTCGTCGACTCGGGCGGGGCCTTCCTCCCCCTGCAGGACGAGGTCTTCCCCGATCGCGACCACTTCGGGCGCATCTTCTTCAACCAGGCGCGGATGTCGGCCAAGGGGATCCCGCAGATCGCCGTCGTGATGGGCTCGTGCACCGCGGGCGGCGCGTACGTGCCTGCCATGTCGGACGAGACGATCATCGTCCGCGGCACCGGCACGATCTTCATCGGCGGGCCGCCGCTCGTGAAGGCCGCCACCGGCGAGGAGGTCACCGCCGAGGAGCTCGGGGGCGCCGATGTCCACACCCGGCGCTCGGGCGTCGCCGACCACTACGCGACCTCCGACGAGCACGCCCTCGCGCTGACGCGCCAGATCGTCCGCCACCTCGGCGATCCTCCGCCCGTCCCGTGGGAGCTGGTCGACCCGGAGCCGCCCGTCGTCGACCCCGACGACCTCGTCGGCCTGGTGCCGGAGGACTTCCGCCACGAGCTCGACCCCCTCGAGCTGATCGCGCGCATCGTCGACGGCAGCCGCTTCCACGAGTTCAAGGCGCTCTACGGGGAGACGCTCGTCTGCGGCTTCGCGCGCATCGAGGGCTTCCCGGTCGGCATCCTCGCGAACCGGGGGATCCTCTTCGCCGAGTCGTCGCAGAAGGGAGCGCACTTCGTCGAGCTCGCCTGCAAGCGCCGCATCCCGCTCGTCTTCCTGCAGAACATCACGGGCTTCATGGTCGGGCGGGAGTACGAGGAGGGCGGCATCGCCCGCGACGGCGCCAAGCTCGTGATGGCGGTCGCCTGCGCCGACGTCCCGAAGTTCACCGTCGTCACCGGCGGCTCGTTCGGAGCGGGCAACTACGCGATGTGCGGTCGCGCGTACGCGCCGCGCCAGCTGTGGATGTGGCCGAACGCGCGGATCAGCGTGATGGGCGGCGAGCAGGCGGCGACCGTGCTCACGATGGTCGGCGACGCCGACGCCGACGAGATCCGTGCGAAGTACGAGCACGAGGGCTCGCCGTACTACTCGACCGCCCGCCTCTGGGACGACGGGATCATCGACCCGCGCGACACGCGACGGGTGCTCGCGCTGGGCCTGGCGGCCGCTGCGAACGCGCCTGTGCCCGAGACGACGTTCGGCGTCTTCCGGATGTAGACGCGGCCGCGGCCCCGTCGCGAACGCGATCGGCTGAGGGCTTTCCGGGGCAGGGCATCGGCCGTACGATCGTCGGGTCATGTCCACCGGCGTCGTGGGACGGGACACCGAGCTCGCGTCCGTACGCGGGTTCGTGTCCGGCATCCCCGAGGGTGCCCTGGCGCTCGCGCTCGAAGGCGAAGCCGGGATCGGGAAGACCACCCTCTGGCAGGCCGGTCTCGATGAGGCGGGCGACCATGGCGTTCCGCATCCTCGTGGCGCGCCCGGCCGAGAGCGAGACAGCGCTGTCGTTCTCCGGCATCGGGGATCTTCTGGACACGGTGCTCGACGAGGCGCTCGCGGCTCTCCCTGCGGGCCAGAGACGAGCGCTCTCGCTGGCGCTCGTCCTCGAGGACGACGAGGGGCCGCCACCGGATCCGCACGCGATCGGCCTCGCGCTCCTCAACGCGTTGCGCGCGCTCGCCGACGAGCGCCCCGTCGTCGTTGCGATCGACGACGTCCAGTGGCTCGACCCGGCCTCGGCCGGTGGCCTCGCGTTCGCGGGCCGGCGGCTTCGATCCGAGCGCGTCGGGTTGCTCTGCTCGCGTCGTGCGGGGCTCGACAGCCTCCTCGTGGAGGAGCTTCGACGCGGCGCTGCCCTGCTGACCGCGTCGGGACCCTCGAGGTCGGCCCGCTCGACGCCGCCGCTCTGCACACGTCGTGCAGTCGCATCTGGGACTGATCCTGCCGAGGCCGGTTCTCGACGAAGTGAGGGACGTGTCCGGTGGCAACCCGTTCTACGCCCTGGAGATCGTTCGCGCACTGCAGCGCAGCGGCGTCTCCGTCGATGGCGGGCAGCCGTTGCTCGATTCCCGAGTCGCTGCACGATCTCGTCCACGGACGGCTGCGCGCGCTGCCTTCCGCAGGAGAGCCGTGACTTCCTGCTCGCGGCGGCAGCACATGCACATCCCACGATCGCGGTCACGGAAGCAGCGCTCGGGAGTCGATCGTGCGAGGCAGGCCTCCGCCCCGCGCTCGAGGCGCGGGTCGTCGGAGCTCGACAGGGACCGCATCCGCTTCACGCACCCGCTCCTGGCTGCGGGAGCGTACGAGACGGCCGATCGAGCTCGTCGGAGCCGAGATTCACGCCCGGCTCGCCGAGCTCCTCGACGATCCCGAGGCACGAGCGTGGCAACTCGCCGCGTCGATCGGGTCGCCGGACGAGGCGGTGGCGGACGCGCTCGAGGACAGGCCGCCGAGCATGCACGGCGCCGGGGCGCACTACGGCCCGCAGCTCTCATGCTCGACCGCGCGAGCGAGCTGACTCCCACCGATCGCCGTCGACGACGCGCGTGCGGCGGGCGGTGGACGCGCGCATACCTGCACTTCGAGTCAGGGGACTCTCGCCGAGCCGAGGCGCAGCTCCGGCGACGTGATCGCGCCGCTGGCAGCCGGGCCGCGGCGGGCACGAGCGCAGTGCTCATCCTCGCGCGCATCCGCCTCTACGAGGCGCCCGACGAGGCAGAAGAGCTCTTCGCCCAGGTCGTGGCGGAGGCGGAGGGCGATCGCGAGACGCTCGCAGTCGCCCATGAGGGCTTCGCCTCGTGCAGCTTCTGGATGTTCAAGCAACTCGACGAGGGGCTCCGGCACTCCGAGGTCGCCTTGGCCCTCGCCCTGGAGATCGGCGACGAGGCGCTTGCCGCGGACGTGCTCATAACGCTGCTTTCGGCCGAGGCGTTGCTGGGCCGACCCTCCGCTGAGACGACGGCCGACAGGACTGCGGCACTTCAGGACTCCGCGGCGGACCGGCGCATCATCGACCAACCACTCGTCGCTCTTGCCGAGTACTGGAAGTGGGTCGATTCGCACGAACGGGGCACGCGCAGCGCTAGTCGACCTGATGCGACATGCACACGACCTCGGCGACGAGAACGCTCCACCGTGGCTTCTCTTCCTACTTGGCGACGTCGAGCGCCTTCTCGGAAATCTCGAAGCCGCGCTCGATTGTGCCCGAACCGGACAAGAGGCGGCCGACCAGTCGGGACAGCCCCTCTTCGCCAGGCACAACCTCGCGCTCGAGGCCCTTGTTCAGGCCCAGCTGGGTCGGCCCAACGAGGCGAGAGACGCCGCCCGCCGCATGCTCGGAGCGCCCGGCGACAACTACGGACGCATCATGGCCGCGGAGGCCCTCGGCCACCTCGGGCTCGTCCTCGGCACGCCGGAGGAAGCTGTTGCGCAACTCGAGCCGCCGCTCGCTGTCGTTCGCAGGGAGGCCATCGTCGAGCCCGGCGTGACGTCGCTTCACCGTCGATCTGATCGAGGCCCTGATCGAGCTCGGACGGCAGTGACGAGGCCCTCGAGATCCTCGACTGGTACGAGGGCAACGCTCGGCGGCTCGAGCGCGCCTCGGCGCTCGCCAACTGCCGACGCTGCCGAGGGCTCCTCGCGGCTGAGGCTGGCGAGCTCGAAGCTGCGCTCGTCGACTACGAGGAGGCGCTCGCGTTGCATGACAGGGTCGAGCTCCCCCTCGACCGGGGCCGGACGCTGCTCGCGCTCGGCGCCGCCCAGCGTCGAGTGAAACGGCGACGGGAGGCCCGTGCGACGCTGGAGCAGGCTCTCGCGCTGTTCGAGAAGATCGGCGCCGCGCTCTGGGCGGAGCGTGCTCGCGGTGAGCTTCGCCGAATCAGCGGGCGCGCGCCGACGACGGGCGCGCTCACCCCCGCCGAGGAACGCGTCGCGGCACTCGTCGCCGAGGGAAAGACGAATCGCGAGGTCGCGGCGACGCTCTTCCTCTCCGACCGCACGGTCGAAGGCCACCTCTCGCGCATCTTCGGAAAGCTCGGCGTCCGCCACCGCACCGAGCTGGCACGAGCGCTGGCCACCCGTCAAACACAGGGGATCGCGGAGTCAAACACGGGGGACTCGCCCGTTTCGAGCAGGTCCGATCGCTCCCTAGCCTCGAGCCAGGTGGTCAGGAGGGCCACCGGAGGACAAGGAGAAGGAGCGATGACACCCAAGATCTCGTTCGTCACCGCCGTCGTCGGCGCAGCGCTCGTGTTCGCCGCTCCTGCGTTCGGCGACGCCTGGGGCACCGACCGGAATCAGGAGACGGTCCGCGTCTCGCCGGATCTCGTCGATCGCGCCGCCGCCGTGAGACAGCGGGAACTGTGGAGCATGCTCGACGCCCGCGAGCGGTCGCTCGCAGCGAAGAGCGAGGCGACGACCATCGTCGCCCCCGATCCGATTCGCGACAATCGCTTCCGGCTCGCCCCGGCGAGCCATCCCGACTCCCGCCGCCACGGTCGACTCGGCCCGTGCGATCGACTGGCTGCAGATCGCAATCGGTTTCGGTGCCGGCACCCTGCTCGCGATTGTCTTCTTCCTGGCGATGCGGGCGACCCGAGTCCGCCAACCTGCGCACTGATCAGGCCATCGTTGGCCTTGGGCCGGTCGAGGCCGCCGGAAGGGCGGCCTCGACTGGTTGCGCTCCGTGCCGCGACGCCTCGGTGCTCGACCGGAAGTGTTCGGCGCGCTACGCGTCGCTCGTGGCGCGCGCGACCCAGTCCACGATGTGCTCGGCCCGGATCGGGAGCGAGGTGATCGTGACGCCGTACGGCGAGAGCGCGTCCTCGATCGCGGCGCTCATGATCGCCGGCGTCAGCATCCGGCCGCCCTCCCCCGCTCCCTTGATCCCGTAGGCGGTGTAGGGCGACGGGGTCTCGTGGTGCCCGACGGTCATCGTCGGCGCGTCGAGCGCCGTGGGCAGGTGGTAGTGCTCGAACGTCTCGTTGCGGACGCGCCCGGCCTCGTCGTAGAGGATCTCCTCGAAGAGCGCCGTGCCGAGGCCCTGCACCGTGCCGCCGATCACCTGGCCGTCGAGCGTGCGCGGGTTGACGATCGTGCCGGCGTCGTGGACGGCCGCGTAGCGGAGGAACTCGACCGCGCCGGTCTCGACGTCGACCTCGACGACGGCGATGTGCCAGGCGTGCCCGACGAAGGGATAGAAGATCCCGAGGTCCGAGCGGTCGTCGTTCGGGAGGGTCGTCAGCGGGTGGTCGTAGGTCGAGGCCGCCGCGAGGCCGCTCGGCATGTCGGGCGGCAGGTCGAGCCGGAACATGTACGCCGTGAGGGCGACCTCGGCCAGCGTCAGCTGGCGGTCGGGGACGCCGACGACGCCCACCGCGCCGTTCCGGAACTCGAGGTCGGCCTCGGCGACCTCGAGCTTGTCGCTCGCGATGCGCCGGATCTTGTCCTTGAGCTCGGCCGAGGCGCCCGCGACGGCGCCGGAGACCATCACCGTGTACCGCGAGCCCCCGGGCCCGGTGCCGGGGAGCGCGTTCTGCGAGTCGGCGTACGTGACGACGATCGAGGCGGGGTCGACGTCGAACTCCTCCGCGACGACCTGTGAGACGACGGTCTCGGGGCTGTTCCCCCACATCGACTGCGAGTGCAGGGTGACGACGATCGCGCCGGTGGGGTCGATCGTGACGGTCGCGCTCTCCGGGCTCGAGGTCGGAGTGAACTGCGGGTCGTCGAACCAGAACCAGAACTCCGTCGAGCTGAAGACGCTCCGCTCCTGCGACGCGACGACGCCGATCCCGACGTGGCGGCCTTCGGCGCGCGCCTGCTCGCGGTAGGCGACCCAGCGCTCGTACTCGGACTCCTCGAGCACCTGGGCGAGGACGCCCTGGTAGTTCCCGCTGTCGTAGATGTTCCCCGTCGGGGTGCGGTAGGGGAACGAGCCCGCCGGGATGAGGTTCCGTCGGCGGATCTCCACGCGGTCGAGCTCGAGCTCGCGGGCGGCCATGTCGACGAGCCGCTCGAGCACCCAGTTGGAGACCTCGGCGCCGAACCCCCGGTAGGCGCCCTGCTGGTTCTTGTTCGTCAGCACGGCCGCGAGCGAGTACTCGACGTGCTGGATCCGGTACGGCCCGACGATCTGGGAGAGCGCGTTGCCGTGCGTGCCCGTGCCGAACTGGAGGTAGGCGCCGTAGTCGTCGACGCACGAGATCCGGAGCGCCTGGAAGGTGCCGTCGTCGTCGAACGCGAGCGCCGCCTCGTAGCGGCGGTCGGAGCCGCAGTGGTCGTTCGCCGTGATGTGCGTGACGCGGTCCTCGACGTACTTCACGGGCCGCTCGACGAGCTTCGAGAGGAACCCCGCGAACGCGGGCACCTTGTGCATGAAGAACTTCGACCCGAAGCTGCCGCCCGCGACGACCGGGACGAGCCGGAGCTTGCTCGCCGGGATCTTCAGCGTCGCGGCGATGAGCCACAGGAAGTACGTGAAGTTCATCGAGTTGGCGTGGATCGTCACGACGCCGGTGCCGGGGTCGTAGTCGCCGATCGCGCCGTTCATGTCCATCGGCATCCCGGTCGAGCGCGGCCAGTAGAGCTCGGTCGAGACCGAGCGGTCGGCGTCCGCGAACGCCTTCTCGACCTCGCCGAAGGAGAACGTCCGCTCGTACGCGGTGTTCGTCTCGAGCGCCTCGTGGACGAGCGGCGCGTCGTCGGCCCGCGCCGCCACCGGGTCGAGGACGACCGGCAGCTCCTCGTAGGAGACCTCGATGAGGTCGCAGGCGTCCTCCGCCACGTACCGGCTCTCGGCGATCACCGCCGCGACCGTCTCGCCGTAGTGGCGCACCTTCTCGATCGCGATCATGTCCTGGACGATCGGGCCGGCGCCGAACGACGGCAGCGGCGCGGCGTGCTCCGCGACGTCCTTGCCCGTCACGACGCGGACGACGCCCGGCAGCGCCTCGGCCTTCGACGTGTCGACCGAGACGATGCGCGCGTGCGCATGGGGGCTGCGGACGACGGCCGCGTGGAGCATCCCGGGGAGGACGATGTCGTCGAGGTAGCGCCCCTGGCCGCGGAGGAAGCGCGGATCCTCGACGCGGTTCAGGCTCTTGCCGAGCCAGCGACGCGGCGTGTCGCCCGCCGCGGTGTCGGCGGCGACCTTCGCGGCGTTCGGATCCTGCTCGGCGATGCTCACGTGCCCGCCTCCTGGCGCACGAGCTCCGGCGACGGGTCGGGGAGACCGGGAGCCCGAGCCGCGGCGCGGATCGAGTCGACGATGTGCTGGTAGCCCGTGCACCGGCAGAGGACGCCGTTGATCGCCTCGCGGATCTGCTCGTCGGTGCCGCCGTCCGGGTGGGCCTCGAGGTACTCGTGGGCGGTGAGGAGCATCGCGGGCGTGCAGAAGCCGCACTGGAGCCCGCCGTTCTCGTGGAACGCGGTCTGGAGCGGGCCGAGCGCGCCGCCGTCGGCGAGGCCCTCGACCGTCGTCAGGGTGCTCCCGTCTGCCTGCACGGCGAAGAGGAGGCACGACCGCACCGTCTCGCCCTCCAGCAGGACGTTGCAGTTCCCGCAGAAACCGTGCTCGCACGCAACGTGCGTCCCCTTGAGGCCGAGCCCGTCGCGCAGGAAGTCGGCGAGCGTCACCCGCGGCTCGACGAGCCCGTCCCGGCGGACGCCGTTGACCTCCACCTCCACGCGCACGAGGTCGGTCATGCCGCCCTCGCGGCGTCGAGCGCGTCGAGGAGGGCGCGGCGCGCGAGCGAGCGGGCGACGCGCTTCCGGTACGACCCCGAGACCTCGATGTCGCCGGGAGGGTCGAGGCCCGCGAGCTCGCCGTCCAGCTCGGCGAGCGCGTCGTCCTCGAGTGTCGAGCCGCGCAGCGCGGCCGCGTCGAGCCGGTACGGCGTCGCGGCGACGCGGAGGAGGACGACCTCGGCGGCGCTGCAGGCGCCCGCCTCGTCCAGCGCGACGGTCGCGGCGGCCGCGACGTTCAGATAGCCGCCGTGCCCCGTCGTCGCCTCGTGGAAGCCCGCGCCCGAGCGAGGCGACCGCGCGGGGAACGACACGTCCGTCAGCAGCTCGTCCTGCGCGAGGGCGGTCTCGTGCGGGCCGTGGAAGAAGTCGCGCGCGGCGATGGTGCGTTCACCGCGGATGGAGCGGACGTGCACCGTCGCGTCGAGCGCCACGGCCGCGGCCGTCAGCTCCGCCCACGGGGCGGCGTAGGCGAGCGAGCCGCCCACCGTCCCCCGGTGGCGCGTCGCGAGATACCCCGCATGGCGGCCGGCGGCGCGGAGGAGCGGCTGCGCGCGAGCGGCGACGTCGTCGTCGACGAGCGCCTGCTGACGGGTCAGCGCGCCGACCCTGAGCGCGCCGTCGCGCTCCTCGACGCCCGCGAGGCCCGCCACGCGGTTGACGTCCACCAGGACCGCGGGCTTCAGGATGCGGAACTTCATCAGCGGCACGAGGCTCTGGCCGCCCGCGAGCACGCGCGTGTCGTCGCCGCGCGCGAGCAGGTCGAGCACCTCGTCGACCGACTCGGGCGCGTGGTAGACGAAGGGGGCCGGCTTCACCAGACGGCCGTCGTCGCGAGCGGGAGCGGCGGGTTCGCGCTGTCGAGGTACTCGAGGACGGACGCGTTCGACGTGTTCGCCTCCAGCTCTGCGCGGAGCCCGTCGTCCCACCCGGCGAAGGGCTGCGAGGCGTCCGTCGCGCTCACGGGGCCGACGGTACACGACCTCGTGGCGCGGATCTGCGCAGAGGCGGCTTCGCGCAGCGCGACTGAACGTCAGGGCAGCCGCCAGAACGCGTCCGTCAACCCGAGCCGCTCGAGGATCCGTTGACTCTCGTCGCGCGTTCGAGGACGCCAGACCGGCGACAGCCGGTCGTGCCACCACGCGCTCGCGAGGTGAGCGAGCGTGGCGACCGGGATCGTCGCACCGGGCTTCCGTCCCGCGAGCCACCGTTCGACGTGCTCCTCCGACCGGAAGAGGAGCATCGTGCTTCAGGTGAAGACGATGTCGTCCCACCACGCCGCCGCGGGGACGAGTGCGTGGAAGACGAGAGTCTCGTCGTCGGGACGTCCGTCGCGAACCTCGATCGCGAGCGGCTCGTCGCAGTCGGGACACCGCGCCTCGATCCGCCCGTCGGCCGCGAGCGCCGCGCAGACGCCGAACGCGTCCCAGGCGCAGTTCGCGTACCACCACCGATCGGCCGCCCGCACGCGGTAACCCGTCGGCACGGCCGAGAACGGATGCAGCATCCGCAGCGCTGCGCCGGTGCCGTCGAGCACGATCGCGTGCTGGGCGTCGAGCCGGCGCCAGCCCTCGAGCACGTCGTCGACCGCGAGGCCGAGCCGCGTCGCGACCTCCACCGCGGCCGGCGCGCGCCCGAGCTCGCGGAGCAGGCCGTACGTCGTGTTCCGGAGCTCGAGCTCCCGCGGCTCCATTCCCTCACTCGCCCGTGAACTCGGGCGCGCGCTTCTCGCCGAACGCCTCGACGCCCTCGCGGAAGTCGTGCGTCTGGCGCAGCAGGCCGTACGCGAGGCCCTCGAGCTCGAGCCCGAGGTGCAGCGGGCCGTCGTAGGCGGTGTTGAGCACGCGCTTGGCCATCGCGAGCGCGAGCGGCGAGTGGCGCGAGAGCTCCTCCACGAGCCGTGCGACGGCCGCGTCGAGCTCCGCCGCCGGCACCACGTCGGTGACGAGGCCCAGCGCGAGCGCCTCCTCGGCCGCGATCCGGCGCCCGCGCATGACGATGTCCTTCGCCCGGCCCAGCCCCACGAGCCGCGCGAGCCGCTGCGTGCCGCCCGAGCCGGGGATCATCCCGATCGTCACCTCGGGCAGCCCGAGCTGGATGTCCTCCGCGGCGAGGCGGAAGTCGCAGGCGAGCGCGAGCTCCAGGCCGACGCCGAAGACGTAGCCCTCGAGCCGCGCGATCACGGGCTTCGAGCAGCGCTCCGGCGCGGCGACGTTCTTCGCGAGCTGCGAGACCTCCCACGGCGAGCGCTGGAGGAAGCCCGCGATGTCGCCGCCGGCCGTGAACGCGCCGCCGGCACCCGTGACGACGACGAACGCGACGGCGTCGTCGCGGTCGAGCTCGGCGAAGACCGCCGAGAGCTGGTCGCGCGCCGTCATCGAGACCCGGTTGAGCTTGCCCGGCACGTCCAGCGTGATCGTCGCGACCGCGCCGTCGCGCTCCACCCGGAACCCGTCGTAGTCCGTCATCCCGTCGCCCCCGTTTCGTCGCGCAGCATCCTGCGAAGGATCTTCCCCGAAGCGGACTTCGGGAGCGCGTCGACGTGACGGTACTCGCGCGGCCGCTTGAACCGCGCGAGCGGTGAGGCGAGGCAGTGCGCGTCGAGCTCCTCGCCGGTGGCGGCGCCGACGACGACCGCCGCGACGCGTTGGCCCCACCGCTCGTCGGGGACGCCGATCACGGCCACCTCGACGACGCCCGGGTGGGACGGCGAGCACGTCCTCGACCTCGAGCGGGTGCACGTTCTCGCCTCCGGTCACGATCATGTCGTCGACCCGGCCGTCGACCCACAGGTCGCCGTCCTCGTCGAGATGCCCGGTGTCGCCGGTGGCGTACCAACCGTCGCGGATCGCCTTCGCGTCGGCGTCGGGCCGGTTCCAGTACCCCGCGAACGCCTCGTCGGAGGCGAGCTCCACCTCGATCTCGCCGTCGCGGCCGAGACGGAGCCGCGTGTTGACCGCCGGGCGCCCCGCGCAGCCGGGCTTGCCCAGCTGGTCGCGCCCGATCGTGAAGGTGTAGATCTCGGTCGACCCGTAGTGATTCACGAAGACGTCGGGCTCGAAGATCTCGGCGCAGCGGCGGACGAGCGTCGACGTCATCGCGGCGCCCGCGTACCCGAGTGCGCGGACGGACGCAGACGTCGCGCCGGCCGAGCTCGGGGTGGTTGACGAGGTCGTGGAAGAGCGTCGGGGCGAGGTAGAGCGACGTGATCCGCTCGCTCTCGATGAGCCGGAGCGCCTCGCCTCCGTCCCACCGCGCCTGCGGGACGAAGCACCCGCCGACGAGGTGCATCGCGACGAGGGAGTGGATCCCCATCGTGTGGTAGAGCGGCATCACGCCGAGCGTCCGGTCGCCGAAGCCGTAGCCGTGCTGGAGCGCCTGCGACCAGCCGCCGGCCCGGTCTGCCGCGTGGCTGCGCGGCACGCCCTTCGGCCTGCCGGTCGTCCCCGACGTGTAGAGCAGCAGCGAGACCTCGCGCTCGTCGCGGTCGAGTGCGCCGGGGTGCTCCTCGCCGTCCGGCAGCGCGTCGCCGTCGCGGAGCACGACGCGCGCGCCGCAGTCCTCGAGGCAGTAGCCGAGCTCCTGCTCCGAGAGCCGCCACGAGAGCGGGACGACCACGGCGCCGCACCACTGCGCCGCCCAGTAGAGGAGCGCGGTCTCGAGCCGGTTGTCGAGGACGACGGCGACCCGCTCGCCCGGCTCGACCGCGAGCCCGCCGGCCAGCCGGCGCACGCGGGGCAGGAGCTCGCCGTAGGTGAGCCCGGGGAACGCCTCGAGCTCCGGATGGCGCTCGCACGCGGCGAGCAGGGAGCGGGCGAGGTTCACGCCGGGTCTCGCGCTCGGGTCGACGTCGCGCACGCCTCGATCGCGTCGACGATCGGCGCGTAGCCCGTGCAGCGGCAGAGGTGACCGGAGAGCAGGTCGACGATCTCCGCCCGCGTCGGCGCGCCGCGCCGCAGGAGGTCGGTCGCCGCCATCAGGATCCCCGGCGTGCAGAAGCCGCACTGGAGCGCGTGGTGGCGGCGGAACGACTCCTGGAGGGGCGTCAGCGCGCCGGCGGCCGCGAGCGACTCGACCGTCTCGACCTCGCAGCCGTCGACCTGCACGGCGAGCAGGCAGCAGCCGCGGACGGCGACGCCGTCGAGGAGCACCGTGCAGGCGCCGCACACCCCGTGCTCGCAGCCGACGTGCGTCCCGGTGAGCCCGAGCCGGTGCCGCAGGAAGTCCGTGAGGACGAGCCGCGGCTCGACGGCCTCGCGGACGACGCGGCCGTTGACCGTCGCCTCGACCTCGATCACGACGCCGCCTCGACGGCCCGGCGGACGAGCGTGCCGGTCAGCGAGCGGAGATACGCATCGCTGGCGTGCAGTGTCCCCGGCGGGTCGACCAGCCGCGCGGCCAGCGCGCCCGCATCGGCCGCGGCCTCGACGCCGCGCGACCCGACGAGGAGCGCCTCGACCTCGGCGAGCCGCGTCGGCCGGTCGGTGACGGCGCCGACCGCGACCCTGGCCTCCACGACCGCGCCGTCGTCGTCGCGAGTCAGCACGCAGCACGCCATCGACTGCGCGAAGTCCCCGTGGCGGAGCGCGAACTCCTCGAACGCGCTCGCCTCCCCACCGGCGCGCGGCCAGACCGTCTCGACGACGAGCTCTCCCGGCGCGAGCGTCGTCAGGAAGTGCGTCACGAAGAAGTCGTCCGCGGGGATCTCGCGCCGGCCGCCCGGGCCGTCGGCGACGACGGTGCCGCCCAGCGCGACGAGGCACAGCGGCAGCTCCGCCGCGCCGTCGGCGTGCGCGATCGACCCGCCGACCGTTCCCCGGTTCCGCGTCACGACGTGGCCGACGTACGGGAGGGCCGCGCGCACGAGCGGGTGGACGCGGTCGTCGTCGGCGAGCGCCGCCTGCCGTACCGTCGCACCCAGGCGGAGCGCGCCGTTCGCGTCCACGCCGTCGAGCCCGGCGTGGTTCAGGTCGACGAGCAGGGTCGGCCGTACGAGCCGCATCGCGAGCGCGGGCACGAGGCTCTGGCCGCCCGCGATCGGCTTCGCGTCCTCCCCGCCCTCGGCCAGCGCCGCGAGCGCCTCCTCGCGCGAGCCGGCGCGGACATAGTCGAACGGGACAGGCTTCACGCCGGGCCGTCCTGGAGCAGCGCCCAGACTCGCGGTGCGGTGAGCGGCAGCTCGACGTCGTCGCGGCCGAGCGCGTCCGCGACCGCGTTCGCGATCGCGGCGGGCGCCGACATGGTGTTCCCCTCCCCCAGCCCCTTGGCGCCGAGCGCCGTGAAGGGTGACGGCGACGAGAGGTGGTCGATCCGGAGCGGCGGGATGTCGGGCGCGGTCGGGGTCAGGTAGTCGACGAGCGAGGCCGTGCGGAGGTTGCCGTCCTCGTCGTAGGAGTGCGCCTCGAAGAGGGCTGCGGCCGCCCCGTGGGCGAACCCGCCGAGGACCTGCCCGTCGGCGAGGAGCGGGTTGAGGAGCGTCCCGGCGTCGTGGACGGTCACGTAGTCGGTGACGCGCACCGCCCCCGTCTCGCGCTCGATCTCCACCGCGCACACGTCGACGATGAAGCCGTGCGCGCCCGACGAGGCGACGCGGTCCTCGACGTCGGGAGGGTCGAGGTTCGGCGCGGCGACGAACGCGACCGCGGTGAGACCGGGCTCGAGCCCCTCGGGCAGCCCCTCCGGGTTCCAGTGGGCCATGCCTGCGGCCCTGCGCAGGGCGAGGTCGGGGTCGCCGACGTGGTCGCGGATCGCGTCGAGCTTGGCCCGCACCTTCCGCGCCGCCGCCTGCACCGCCCCGACGCCTACCCCGGCGAACCGCGACGAGTAGTTCCCGGACGCGACGGTCCACGGCGTGGTCGCGGTGTCGAGCTCCGAGAGGACGGTCACGTCCTCGGGCGCGCAGCCCAGCTCGTCGGCCACGACCTGCGCGCAGACGGTGCGGTGCCCCTGGCCCTGCGGCGTCGTCCCGAGCCGGACCGTGATCCCGCCGAGCGGGTCGACCGCGACCGAGGCGCCCTCGACGTTCCCCGACTTCGGGAGCGTCGCCTCCCGCTCGACGGCCGTCTGCGCGAGCGTGACGTAGCCCATGTTCGAGATCGACGGCTCGACGACGCAGGCGAGCCCGACCCCGACGAGCCTGCCGTCGTCGCGCGCCGCCGCGGCGCGGGCACGGAGGCCGTCGTACCCGGCGAGCTCGAGCGCGCGGTCGAGGCACGCGGCGTAGTCGCCGGAGTCGTACAGCGCGCCCGACGGCGTGCGGTACGGCATCGAGTCGGCCTCCACGAGATTCCGGCGCGCGAGCGCCGCCGGATCGAGGCCGAGGCGGCGCGCGGCGATCGCCATCGTGCGCTCGAGCCCGAAGTAGAGCTGCGGGCCGCCGAAGCCCCGGTTGAGCCCCGAGGGGACGGTGTTCGTCAGCGCGACGCGGTTCCGGGTCGCGACGTTCCGCACGCGGTAGGCGCCCGAGAGCGAGCCGTGCATCCGGTAGAGCGTGGCCGGCTCCGGCGCCCGCACGTACGCGCCGACGTCCTCGAGCGCGTCGTAGCGGAGCGCGACGAGCTCGCCGTCGTGCGTGAAGCCCGCCTCGACCTCGGTCACCCGCCCGGTCGCGACCGCGCTCGCGGCGAGGTGCTCGAGCCGGTCCTCGGTCCAGCGGACGGGGACGCCGAGCAGCCGGGACGCGAGGCCCACGAGGACGACGTACGGGAGGACGGCCGACTTGATCCCGAACGAGCCGCCCGAGTCGGGCGGCGTCAGGAGGCGGAAGCGGTCGCCGCGCAGGCCGAGCGCCGCCGCCGCGACGCCGTGCAGCGTGAACGGTCCCTGGAAGTTCGCCCAGGCCGTGAGGCGGCCCGCCCCCACGTCCCAGTCGCAGACGACGCCGTAGCACTCGACGGGTAGCCCCGTGAAGCGCGGCACGCGGAACGTCGTGCGGACGACGAGGTCGGCCCGGGCGAGCGCGTCGTCGACGTCGCCGTAGTGGAACGAGCGCTCGTGGATCGGCTCGGCTGCGGTCACGTCGACGACCGCCTCGAGCGGGTCGTACTCGACCGCCACGAGCTCCGCCGCGTCCTCGGCGATGTACCGGTCGCGGGCGACGACGACGGCGAGCGGCTCCCCCACGTAGCGCGCGGTCTCGACGGCGGCGGCGTACTGCGGCGCCGGCGAGTCGATCGCCGCCGGGAACGGCTTCGAGAGCCGCGCGACGTCGGCGCCCGTCAGTACGCCGCGCACCCCCGGCACCTCGAGCGCGGCCGCCGGGTCGACCGCGATCCGGGCGTGCGCGAGCTGCGAGCGGACGATCGCCGCGTGCCAGGCGTGCGGCACCGGCTGCAGGTCGTCCATGAACCGCCCGCGCCCGCGGAGCAGCGCGTCGTCCTCGAACCGCTCGACGGCGCGGCCGACCCACGTCCGGCGGTCCGCGGCGACCGCCATCGCTACGACGCGCGGCGGGTCGCGTGCGCGATCTGCTCGGCGTCCGGCCCGCCCTCCTCGAGCGCGCGGAACGCCTCGAGCACCGCGCGCGGGTCGCGCCGATGGCGCTTCGCCGCGAGGGTCAGTGGCTCGCGGACGGCCCCGCCGCAGTGCGCGCACGGGAACTGGATCTCGCTCATCAGCTGCGCGGCGCGCCCGTCCGGGAAGAGCCGGAGGAGCTCGAGGATCGTCGTCGAGCCGCGGATCCCGCGCGGGACGGGCTCGTTCGCGGCGACACCGGACGCGCGCAGGCCCGGGATCGTCCGGCGCGCGTCGGCGGTCATCTACGACGCGCCCGCCTGGGCGAAGACGTGCGCGTCCGCGTGCTCCATCCGCACGGCGTTGCGCGGCAGCTGGTACCGGGCGTACGGGAGCACGACGACCTTCGCGTCGTCGCCGTGGCGCGCGAACGCCTGCGCGAGCGCCTCGTCGATCGAGGTCGTGGCGTCGAGGCCGATGTCCGCGGCCATCCCGAGGTTCTCCTCGAGCGTGACGACCGTGAGGTGCTTGCGGGTCATCACCTCGTAGATCGGCACCCAGATGCAGCCCGCCCACATCTGGATCGCGCGCGCGTGGATGTCGCGCAGGACGCGCTGGTAGTTCTCGGCCGTCGCGGGCATGTACGGCTTCATCAGGTCCATCAGCGCGAAGCCGGGGAAGTCGCCGATCGCGGTCGAGACGCCCGGCGAGGGCGAGCAGTAGACGAGCGTCCCGCCGTCCTTGACGACGAGGTCGGCGGACATGCAGCCCCAGCCCGTGTGGAAGAAGAGGTGGTCGGTGGGCGCGAAGACGCCGCAGATCGCGATGTCCGCCTGGCCGTGCTCGGGCACGAACGACTCGTACGCGTAGATCGCGTTGAAGCGCCGGATCGCCTCGCGGTGCGCCTCGGGGTGCGAGCCGAAGACGACGTCGATGACGCGCCCGTGCGTGTCGAGCAGGACGTTCATCGTGCAGTCGAGCCCGCACATCGACGCCACCTCGTCGATGTCGGAGCGCATGGGGCCGACGTACGCGCCGTAGTGCGTCTGCGGGGACGTGACGAAGGCGCAGTGGTTCGACTCGACGGTCTCGTCGGAGACGACGCCGGGCAGGATCAGCTTGCCCCCGCCCCCGGCGCCCCAGTGGTTCGCCTGCGCCTGGCCGATCGTGATCTTCACCTCGGCACTGGCGACCTCGTCGAGCAGCCAGACCGGCGTCCCCCCGGAGGAGACGCCCACGAACGTGTACGCGTCCGCGTTCTGCGGGTCGTTCTGCGAGAACGACCAGCCGTTTCGCTCCATGCGGGCCAGGTTCTCGCGGCCGACCTTCTGCTCGGTGTCCGACTCCGACATCGGGAAGACCTTCCCGTTGGCGCAGCACACGCGGACGTCCGTGATCCCGGCTGCGTCGATCGCGTCGAAGACCGCCGGCAGCAGCTTCGAGGACGGCGTCGGCCGGAACTGGTTGTCGATCACGACTGCGACGCTCCTGCGCCCGTCGAGGAGCTCTGCGAACGTCGGGCCGTCGACCGGCTCCGCCAGCGCGGCGCGTGCCGCCTCGGTCGGGTCTCCGACAGGCCCCGGCTCGTCGGGCTGCACGACGGCGAGGAGGCTCGCGGTCGGCACGTCGACCTCGAGCGTGTCGCGATGCTTCTTCGACTCGTCGTCGGTGGCGCCGATCGCGAGCGGATCCATCGACTCGTACGGGACGACGACGCGGGTGGTCTCGCTCATCGGGATCCTCCAGTGCTCGCGGGGCCTCAGCGCGAGCCTAGACCATCGTAGGCGGCCCGCGGACGGGCGGCCGCCGGTGCGGGCACGGCTAGCGTGGGAGCGTGGATGCCGGCCCGGTGCTCGAGCTGATCGCCGCCGCGCGGCCCACCCGGAGCTTCACCTTCGTCGGCATCGGCGGCCGCGGCGGCGCCGGCAAGTCGACCCTCGCCGCGCGGCTGCCGGAGGCGCAGGTCGTCGGGACGGACGAGTTCTGGGACGGCGAGGAGTTCGACCTCGCGCGGCTCCGCGCCGAGGTCTTCGAGCCGCTCCTCACAGGCGAGCCGGCCGAGTACGCGGCCTGGGACTGGCCCGCGCGGCGCCCCGGCGACCGCCGCAGCGTTCGTCCCGAGGGACTGGTCGTGGTCGAGGGCGTCTGCGCCCTCCACCGGATGTTCCGGCGCGAGTACGACGTGCGTGTCTGGGTCGAGGCGCCGTACGCGGTCCGGCTCGCCCGCGGGATCGCGCGGGACGGCGAGGCCGCGCGCCGGACCTGGGTCGAGCGGTGGATGCCGAGCGAGGACCGCTACGTCGCGCGCGACGACCCGATCCCGTCGGCCCACGTCGTGATCGACGGGAGCGGGCCGGCGTAGCCCGCGTGGGGCGAAGCGCCGCGCGCCGCGCGCCGTCCGTCCGACCGCGGGGCCAGGATCCGCCCGTCGTCCCGACCACGGAGGCCTTCCCATGCGCATCACTCCCACGACCGTCATCGCGCTCCTCGCGCTCTTCTTCGCCCTCGGCGGCTCGGCCGTCGCCGTCACCGAGGCGGTCAGGCCGCAGGCGCGGTGCGCGCCCGGCGCGGTGCGCGGGTTCATCGCCGTGAACGGCGACCCGACGAAGGGCATCGCGAACATCGGCGACCAGTACACGAGCGCGAGGCCGGCCGTCGGCGTCCGCTTCAACTGCGCCGGCGCCGCGCCGCAGGCTCGGCGCGTCAACACCGGCGTCTACGAGGTCCGGTTCGCCGGCAACGGCGCGCAGGTCGCGCTTGCGAGCGCCGGTGCGGCCGAGACGACGGTCGCGGCCCTCGGCGGCGGCGTCTTCCGGGTCAGCCTCTGGGTGCCGGGACGCCAGGACGCCGTCGACACGCCCTTCCAGGTCGTGATCGTCTAGTCCGGGTCGGGGGCGGGAGCCGGGAGCGCCTGCGCGAGCAGGAGCCTCCCGAGCTCCTGCGCCCGGCGCGCCGCCTGCCGGTCGCCCTCGCCGGCCGAGACGATCGAGCCCTTCATCAGGATGTGCCACTGCCGGGAGAAGCCGTCGGGGTCCGCGACCCCCGCCTCGACCGCGAGCCCGGAGACGAAGGTGCGGATCGTCGCCAGGTGCTCGACGCTCGCCCTGCGGACGGGGCTCTCGAGGTCGGTCACCTCCAGCAGGACGTTGACGAAGGAGCAGCCCTCGAAGTCGTCCAGCTGGAACCACTCGTCGAAGACGTCGAAGATCGCGAGCAGCCTCCCCTCGGGCGTCGTCGCCCGGCGCTCGGCCTCCGCCTGGAGCCAGTCGCGCGTCCACCGCTCCTCGCGCACGCGGAGGAACTCGAGGATCAGCTCGTCCTTCGACGCGAAGTTGCGGTAGAGCGTCATCTTCGCGACGCCCGACTCGGCGATGATCGTGTCCACGCCGACCGCGCGGAGGCCGTTCCGCGAGAAGAGCTCGTACGCGGCGTCGACGATGCGCTGCCGCGCAGCGGACGGCTTGGCCACGGTTCTGGCCGGGCCGTCAGCCCTGGGCGCCTGTTCGTCCACCGAGACGACGAATCGTAACGCTGTCCGGAGCTTCCGCCTATGCGGGTTCCTCGCGCCGCGAACGCCTAGCGGCCGCTCGCCGAGAAGTGCATGTAGTCCTTGGTGTCCCCGGTCCAGCTGCCGCCCCACCCCCAGCCGATCGCCGCGAAGGCCCTGACGACGGCAGGCGTGACCATCCCGGGCCGCGTCTTCGACCGGTCGAGGTACGGGCGGCTCGCCGCCTCGCGGGTGCGGCCGCAGCCCACGTAGGGGTTCTCGACCGGGTTGAGGTCGATCGCCCGCCCGTAGGCGTGGTTCGACCAGTTGCCGGAGCCCGAGCCACAGGGCGACGGCACCGCCCGCCGGCACTCGAACGAGCCGCTGACGTCCCGTGCCGGCCGCGCCGCCGCCGGGCCGTACATGTCGACGAGGCGCAGGTGGCGGATCCGGAAGCCCTCGTCGTAGAGCACGCGGAAGACGCCCCGCAGCGCGTTCGCGTACTCGCGCCCGACCACGAGCTGGCCGGTCGTCACCGCGCCGTCGAAGCCCCAGTGGCGGACCGTCAGGAGCCGCAGCTCGGAGAGCGCGACGGGACAGCCCGGCCGCCAGAACTCTCCCTCGAGGCGTTCCGCGAGCCCTGCCGGGAGCGGTCGAACGGTCGAGAGGTACGGCGGCTCGGCCGCCCGAGCGGCGCCCGCCGTGAGCAGGCCGACGGTGAGCCCGAGCGCCACGAGTCGGAGCGCGTGCACCCGCTCAGCATGGCAGAGCCGGGTTCGGCGACGCCCGCGGCTGCTGCCGAGCGCGCTGCGAGCGCGTCGATAAGCTCGCGGCGTGGGCAGCATCCTCATCTACGGGGACACGGTGCGCTGCCCGGAGCTCCGGATCGAGGTCCCGCACTCTGTCGCCGACCCCTTCCTCTACGTCGAGCGCAACGGGGACCGGTACGCCGTCGTCCGCTCGCTCGAGGCGGCCCGGATGAGCGAGGTCGAGCGGATGACCGTGCTGCCGCTCGAGGACTTCGGGCTCGACGAGCTCGTGGCCGCGGGCAGCGACGGCGAGACCGCGATGCTCGAGATCGCGGCCCGCGCCTGCGCCCAGCTCGGCGTCGACGCCGCCACGATCCCTCCCGGCTTCCCGACCGAGCTCGCCGACCGACTGCGCGCCGGCGGCATCCGGCTCGACGTCGATCGCCGGCTCTTCGCCGAGCGGCGCCGGACGAAGACCGCGGCGCAGGTGGAGGGCATCAGGCGGGCCCAGCGCGCGGCCGAGGCCGGCACGCGCGCCGCGGCGGAGCTGCTCCGGCGCGCCGAGCCGGTCGACGGGATCCTGCACCTGGACGGCGAGCCGCTCACCTCGGAGCGCCTGAAGCGCGCCGTCTCCGTCGCGTTCCTCGAGCACGGCGCCGTCGCGGACGACTTCATCGTCGCCCACGGCCCCCAGACCTGCATCGGACACCACATGGGCTCGGGCCCGATCGGCTGGGGCGAGCCGATCACGATCGACGTCTGGCCGCGCGACGTCGCCTCGACCTTTCACACCGACATGACGCGCACGTTCGTCGTCGGCCCGGTCTCCGACGAGCTCGCGGACTACCACCGGCTGTGCCAGGAGGTGCACGAGCGCGTGATCCCGGCGATCCGCCCCGGGGTGACGGGCAAGGAGCTGCACGTGCTCGCCTCCGAGGTGGTCGAGGCGGGGGGCTACCGCTCGCAGCTCTCGAAGGCGCCGGGCGAGGTGCTCCTCGACGGGTTCTTCCACGGGCTCGGGCACGGCGTCGGGCTCGAGGTGCACGAGGAGCCGCAGCTCGACCTGTCCGGCGGCGTCCTCCAGGCCGGAGACGTCGTCACGGTCGAGCCCGGCGTCTACCGCCAGGGCTACGGCGGCGTGCGCCTCGAGGACATCGTCCTCGTCACGGACGACGGCGCAGAGGTGCTCACGTCGTATCCCTTCTCGCTTGAGCCGTAGCGCCGACCCGATCGCGGCGGACGCGGACCGGCTGGTCGACGAGTGGCGCGCCGCGTGCCGGATCCCGTCGGTCAGCGGCGACCGCGGGCCGATCGAGGAGATGGCCGCATGGGTGGAGCGCCGCGTGGCGGAGCGGTTCGACCGTGTCGTCGTCGAGCGGACGCCCGACGGCGTCCCGGTCGTGCTGGGCGAGCTCCGGGGGGACGGGCCGGCGCGGCTGATCGTCTACTCGCACTACGACGTGCAGCCGCCGGGCGACCCCGCTGCCTGGGACAGCGATCCGTTCGGCGCCGACCTGCGCGACGGCGCCGTCTTCGCGCGGGGCACCTGCGACGACAAGGCGGACATCACCGCGCGGCTGCAGGCGATCGACCTCTGGCTCGACGCCCACGAGGGCGCGCCGCCGGTCACGCTCCTCTGGGTCTGCGAGGGCGCCGAGGAGGTCGGCAGCCCAGGGCTGGCCGCCGTGCTCGAGCGCCACGCGGACTGGCTCTCGGCGGGCGACTGCCTCTGGGAGAGCTTCGTCCGGCGTGACGACGGCCGCCCGGAGGTCGCGTTCGGGTGTCGCGGGCTCCTCGCCGTGGAGCTCTCGGTGCGCCTGCTGGAGACCGACCAGCACGCCGCGTTCTCGCCGGTGCTGCGGTCCGCGCCGTGGACGCTCACGCGGGCGCTCGCGAGCCTCGCAGACGAGGACGGCAACGTCCTCGTCGACGGGTTCCACGACGACGTCGTGGCACCGAGCCCGGCGGCGGCCGACGTCGCCCGCCGCCTCGTCGCACCCGGCCCGGGGCTCGGTCCGGGCGGTGCCTCCGGGTCGCTGCCCGGCCTGACCGACGAGGAGCTCGCTCTGCGCCTCTCGTACACGCCGAACGCGAACGTCTCGGCGCTCGCGGCAGGCGACGCGGAGAGCGAGAACGCCGTCGTGCCCGCCGTGGCGCGCGCCCGGGTCGACTTCCACCTCGTGCCGGAGCAGGACCCGGCCGACGTCGAGGCGAAGGTGCGCCGCCACCTCGACGCCCACGGCTTCGGCGAGGTCGAGCTCCGCGTGGGCGGACGGATCCGCCCCGCCCCGGGCGTGCTCGGCACGCCGCTCGGCGAGGCGGCGCTCGCGGCCGCGGCCGCCGTCTACGGGGAGCCGGTCGTCTACCCGCAGCTCCCGGGCGCAGGCCCGGCGCGCGTCATGCTCGACGTGCTCGGGGCGACGACGGTCTCACCCGCCGGGACGACCCGGCTGACGAGCGGCCTGCACGGGCCGAACGAGCACGGCGCCGTGGCCGACTACCTCGACCACGTGCGCTTCACGCTGCGCCTGCTCGAAGAGCTGTCTCAGTCCGGCGCGGCCTGAGCGGCGCGCTCGCGGCTGAGCCAGCAGGCGCTCAGCCGCCCGGCCGCGACCGCCTCGAGCTGCGGGTGCTCGGTGCTGCAGCGGTCGAAGGCGAGGGGGCAGCGCGGGTGGAAGCGGCAGCCCTGCGGCGGCCGGGCGGGATCGGGCACCTCGCCGGGCAGCGCCTCCGGCATGAACCCGGCGCCGTCGGCGTGCGGGATCGCGCGGATCAGCGCCTCGGTGTACGGGTGGATCGGCCGCGTCCAGAGCTCCTCGGTCGGCCCGCTCTCGACGATCTCGCCCAGGTACATCACGCAGACCCGGTCGGCGACCTGGCGGACGATCCCGAGGTCGTGCGAGATGAGCAGGAGGCCGAGCCCGAGCTCGCGCGCGAGCCGCACGAGGAGGTTCGCGATCTGCGCCTGGGCCGAGGCGTCGAGCGAGGAGAGCGGCTCGTCGAGGACGAGCACGGACGGCTCCGCCGCCAGGGCTCGCGCGATCGCGATTCGCTGGCGCTGGCCGCCGCTGAACTGGTGCGGGTACCGCGAGGCGGCGCTCTCGGAGAGCCCGACCTGCTCGAGGAGCTCCTCCACGCGACGTCGCCGGTCGCCACGGTTCCCCTGGCCGAGGGTCGCGAGCGAGTCGCCGATCTGGCGCCCCACGCGCCTCCGCGGGTTGAGCGACGCGTACGGGTTCTGGAACACCATCTGCAGCCGCACGTCGTGACGGCTGCGCGCGCGGCGCCCGAGCGGCGCCAGCTCGCGGCCGTCGAACACGATCGAGCCGCCGCTCGGCGCGACGAGGCCGACGGCCGCGCGCGCGAGCGTCGACTTGCCGCACCCGCTCTCGCCGACGAGCCCGACGATCTCGCCGGAGGCGACGGCGAGGGTCGCGTCGACGACCGCCTTCACGGGCGGGCCGCCGCGCTGCGCGTACTCGACCGCGAGCTCGTTGACCTCGAGCGCCGCGCTCACGGTCGGAAGGGGTCGACGGGGCACGCGAAGCTCCGCGTCCCCTCGGTGATCGTCGGAGGCCGGCTCGGTGCGGCACGTGTCGACCGCGTAGTCGCAGCGTGGGTTGAAGACGCACCCGGGCGGCAGGTGGCCGGGCTGGGCCGGCGGGCCGGGGATCCCGCGGAGCACCGAGCCGCGCGGCAGCTCGGGATGCGGGAGCGCGTCGAGCAAGGCCCGGGTGTACGGGTGGCGCGGCGCGCGCAGGACCTCCGGCGCAGGCCCGTCCTCGACGATCCGTCCGCCGTAGAAGATCGTCAGATCGTCGGCGACCGCCGACATGACGCCCAGGTCGTGCGTGATGAGGATCACCGACAGGGCCCGGTCGCGCCGGAGGCGGTCGAGCAGCCGCAAGATCCCCGCCTGCACGGTCACGTCGAGCGCCGTGGTCGGCTCGTCGGCGATCAGGAGCCTCGGCTCGCAGACGAGGGCGCTCGCGATCGCGATGCGCTGGCGCATGCCGCCCGAGAACTCGTGCGGGTATCGCCCGAGCGCGGCCTCGGGATCGGGGATCCGCACCTCCTCGAGGAGTGCGGTCGCGCGGGCGCGCGCGTCCGCCACGCTCGTGTCGTAGTGGTAGCGGAGGTGCTCGGTGAGCTGGCGGCCGACCGAGAGCATCGGGTGGAACGACGTCATCGGGTCCTGGAAGACGAGGCCGATCTCGCGCCCGCAGATGCGCCGCAGCCGCGAGGGCCGCATCGAGACGAGGTCGTCGCCCGCGAAGCGCGCCTCGCCCCTCACCGACGCACCCCGCGGGAGCAGCCCCATCAGCGCCAGCACCGACACGGTCTTGCCGCTGCCGCTCTCTCCGGCGATCCCGAGCACGCGCCCCTCGCCGACGTCGTACGAGACGCCGCCCACGACCTCGAGCGGCCCGTCGCTCGTCGGCACGCTCACGCGCAGGTCGTCGACCGCGAGCAGCGTCACGTCGCTCCCCGCCCGCGGTCGCGCGAGAATCCGCGTGGGTCGAGCCAGTCCCGCAGGCTGTCGCCGAGGAAGTTGAACGCGATCACGGCGCTGAAGATCGCGAGGCCAGGGAACGTGCCCATCCACCAGTACTGGAAGTACTGCGTGCCGACGGCGACCATCGACCCCCACTCCGGATCGGGCGGCTGCGCCCCGAGGCCGAGGAACGAGAGCCCGGCGAGGAGCAGGATCGCGTTCGCGAGATCGAGCGTCGCGAGCACCACGACCGGGCCAGCGACGTTCGGGAGGATGTCGCGCACGAGCGCGCGCCGGGACGACGAGCCGAGCAGCCGTGACGCCTGGACGAACTCGGAGTCCCCGAGCGAGAGCACGAGCCCGCGCACGACGCGCGCGTACGCCGGCCAGGCGACGATCACGATGGCGAGCACGGCGTTCCGGATGTTCGGGCCGAGCGACGCCGTCACGACCATCGCGAGGATGATCGCCGGGAACGCGAAGACGAGGTCCGTGCTCCGCATGACGACGGGGTCGACCCACGAGCGGAAGTAGCCGGCGAGCGCCCCGAGGACGCCGCCGAGCAGCGTCGCGAGCGCCACGAGGAGCAGCGCGAGCGGGATCGACAGCCGCGAGCCGTAGACGACGCGGCTGAAGACGTCGCGACCGAGCTCGTCGGTGCCGAAGAGGTGCTCGCGCGACGGGGACTGGAAGAGCTCGAACTCCTGCGCCAGCGGGTCGTACGGCGCGATCAGCGGTGCCGCGACCGCGATCACGAACCAGGCGAGCGCGATCGTGAGGCCGAGGAGCGCGAGCGGCTGGCGCAGCACCTCGCGCCCGCGCCGGCGACGGCGCGGCGTCGCGGCGACCGGAGGCGCGACCGGCGTGGGTGCGGGAGCGCTCGTCACTGCAGCCGGAGACGCGGGTCGATGACGCCGTAGAGCACGTCCACGATGAAGTTGACGGTGACGTAGACGATCGCGACGAAGAGGCTCACGCCCATGATCGCCGGCAGGTCGAGCTCGATCGACGCCTGGTAGGCGTACTGCCCGACGCCCGGCCAGGAGAAGATGTTCTCGACGAGCACGGCGCCCGTCAGCACGTTCGCGAACACGAGCCCGAGCACCGTGACGATGCTCGGCAGCGCGGCGCGGAGCACGTGGCGCCGTACCACCGTCCGCTCCGGCAGCCCCTTGGCGCGGGCGGCGCGCACGTAGTCGTCGTTCAGCACCTCGAGGATCGCCGACCGCGTGTAGCGCATGATCAGGCTCACGTTGAAGGCGGCGAGCA
Organism: uncultured Actinomycetes bacterium; assembly: GCA_963748255.1. Taxonomy (GTDB): domain Bacteria; phylum Actinomycetota; class Thermoleophilia; order Gaiellales; family Gaiellaceae; genus Gaiella. The sequence continues at coordinate 371,445 of CAVVIL010000019.1, forward strand.
CGAGCGCCGGCAGGATCAGGTGGTGGAGGGCGTCCCGGGCGACCGACCACTGGCCCTGCAGCACGGCGTCGATCGTGTACATCCCGGTGACCTGATCCGGAGGCAGGACGCCCGGGTCGAGCCGCCCGCCGCCCGGGAACCAGTCGAGGCGGAAGAAGAACACGTACAGCGCGACCAGCGCGAGCCAGAACGTCGGCATCGAGATCCCGGCCAGCGAGACGACCCGCAGGGTGTGGTCCGTCGCCTTGTTCTGCCGGATCGCCGCGACGACCCCGAGCGGCACGCCGACGAGGATCGCGAAGGCGATCGAGAGGAACGCGAGCTCGGCCGTCGCGGGGATCACCTCCCGCAGGTCGGTGAGCACGGGCTGGTGCGAGAGCTGCGAGACGCCGAGGTCGCCCTGCAGGAGGTTTCCGAGGTAGGTCAGGTACTGGACGGGCAGGGGATCGTCCATCCCCCAGTGCTCGTGGTAGGCGGCGACCGCCTCGGGGTCGGCGGAGGTCACCGGCCCGAGCGCCGACAGCGCGGGGTCGCCCGGCACGAGCTGTGTCAGGACGAACGCGATCAGCGTGATGCCGAGCGCGAGGACGACGAGCGCCGCGAGGCGCCTCCCGAGGAACCGGAGGAACGGCCAGGGCGCCCGCGAACGCGGGCGCCCTGGCTCGATCGCGGCTGTGTTACCGGGTTCCAACCGCCCTGACGTCGAGCGGCCAGATGACGCCGAGGGTGGCGTTCGTGAGGTTGCCGCTCGACACGATCGCCTGCGCCGGCTGGAACAGCGGGTAGAACGGCGCCCGCTGGTTCATGATCCGGCCGATCGTGCGGAAGAGCCCCGCGCGACGCGCGTCGTTCACGGTCCGCTCGGCCCGCTTCGCCAGCGCGGCGAGCGCCTTGTCGTCGCCCGCGCCCCAGTTGACGCGGTTCGCGGCCAGGCCTCCGGGCGTGAAGACGAGGTAGTCGTTCGGGTCGGGATAGTCCGGGCCCCAGTACGACTGGCTCATCTCGTGCTTCCCGGCGGCGTACGTCTCGAGGAACGCGTTGACGGGCTTCCCGACGAGCTCCACCTCGATGCCGACCTCCTCGAGGTTGGCCTTCGTCTTCTGCGCGAGCGTCGCGAACGAGACGCCGTTGACGGTGAGCTCGGAGGGATAGGTCAGCGTGATCTTCGGATCCTGGATCCCGGAGCGCTGCACGGCCGCCCGTGCCTTCGGGAGGCTGCGCTTGACCGCCGCCGACGGCGGCAGATGCCCGAGGAAGCGCGTCGGGATCATCCCGGGGGCCTGCACGGCGCCCGGCCCCGACAGCTTCACGAACGACTGGTAGTCGAGCGCGTAGCGGATCGCTGTCTGGATGTCCTTGTTCGCCGCGACAGGCGAGATCTTCGGATCGGTGTTGATGTCGATGTTGAACAGGTTCGCCGACGCGTCGGTGACGACGCGGAGCCCCGACTTGCCACGGAGCGTGGACGCCTGCTGGGCCGAGAGGTCGAGCGCGACCTCGTTCGTCCCCCGCTGCACGTTCAGGAGCTGCGTCGCCGCAGGCATGTTGCGGATCACGACGGTCTGGAACGTCGGCTTCGGGCCCCAGAAGCTGGGGCTCGCGTCGAGGACGATCTGCGTCTTGTTGTTGTAGCTCTTCAGGACGTACGGCCCCGAGCCGGCGGAGTTGGCGAGCAGGTAGGGCTCTGCCTTGTCCGTCTTGTCCGCCCCGACGGCGTCGGTGCCGCCGTTGGCCTTCACCACCTTCGAGTTGACGATGCCCAGCGACGGGTTCGGGACGATCCGCAGCAGGGCCGGGTTGGGCTTCGACGAGCGCAGCACGACCGTGTACGCGTTCGGGGCGGAGACCCGGACGCCGGCGAGCAGGAACGACGGCGAGCCCTTGAGGTTGATCAGCCGCCGGTACGAGAAGACGACGTCGGCCGAGGTGAGCGGCGTGCCGTCGGAGAAGCGGACGTTCCGGCGGAGGTTGAAGGTGAACGTCTTGGCGTCGGCCGAGACGCGCCACGACCGGGCGATCCAGGGCCTCGGGGTGGTGTCGCCGCCCCGGAAGGTGAGCAGCGTGTCGTACATGCCCTTCACGGCGATCTGGGACGTCGGCTCGAACATCCGGGCCGGGTCGATCGTCTGCACGACGAACGACGTGTCGACGACGAGCGTGCCCGCGGCCTGTGCGCTCTTCGCCTGCGGCTGCGCGAGTGCGGCCGATGCCACGAGAGCCAGGAGCGCCAGCCCTCCGACAACGGCCGTCAGGATGCGGCGTCGTGGTTTGGCCGCCCTATGCATGTGGTCCCTCCTTGGGGGTGGTGGGGTTGAACACCTGTTCACTCAGACGATCTGCAGCTCGGGAATGACGTGGCCGCGCTCGAAGCGGTCGAGCGCGAAGGACTCGAGGGCCGAGTCGCGGCCGAGCCCGAGCACGCCCTCGCTCACGATCCGGCCGACGGCCGGCGCGATCATGAAGCCGTGCCCGCTGAAGCCGGCGGCGAGCCAGAGGCCCTCGTGGCCGGGGACCGGTCCGATCAGCGGCTGGTGGTCGGGGGTCACGTCGTAGAAGCCCTCGACGAGGATCGGGTAGGTGACGTACTCGAGGATCGGCAGGAGCTCCGCGACGGTCTCGGCCACGTGCGCCCTCCACCGTGGGGCGCCCTCCTCCGGATCGCCCGACGCGGCAAGGTCGGAGGCCAGCATCCGGCCGTTGCCGAGGTGCTTGGCGGCGAACCGGCGCTCCGCGGAGACGACGAGCGGCTCCAGCAGGCGCTCGCGGATCGGCTCGCTGAGCAGGAGATAGCGCGCCTGCTTCGTGATCGGCACATCGACCGCGAGACCGGCGAGCAAAGACGGCGTGTCGTACCCGGTGGCGACGACGACGGCGTCGGCCTGCGCCGGTGGCCCCTCGGAGCGCTCGAGCGACCAGCCGCCCGCCCCGCCGGCGATCGCGCTGACGCTCGACCGCTCGATCGCCACACCGCGGCGCCGGCATGCGTCCGCGAACGCCTCGACGACCGCCTGCGGCTGGTCGAAGTAGCCGTCCTCGGCGCAGTACGCGGCCCCCGTCACGCCGGCGACGTCCATGCCGGGCACGAGGACCTCGAGCTCGGCCGGGGTCACGAGCACCGACGGGACCCCGACGTCGTTCTGGAGCGCGACGTCGGCGGCGAGTGTCTCGAGCCGCTCGGGGGAGTGCGCCAGGAAGAGGTACCCGCCCGCCTCGAGCGTCGGGCTCGTCCGTGGCTCGAGCCGCCGTTCGAGCTCCCGGAAGAAGGCGATCGACTCGCGGGCGAGGAGGCAGTTCACGCGGGTCCCCCACTGCTGGCGGACGCCGCCGGGCTGCACGCCGGACGCCTCCGCTGCGACGCCGGAGCGCTCGTGCACCACCACGTCGGCGCCGCGCTCGGCGAGATGGAAGCCGACGGAGAGCCCCGTGATCCCCGCGCCGATCACCGCGACCTTCACGCCGAGCGGACCCTCCCAGGGTGTTCAATATTGTGCACGGAGCATGCAGTTTATTGGCCACGAGGGGGAAGTCAAACGCCGGGGAGCGCGGTAGGGTTGGACGCGATGACGATCGTCGACGCACCGAGCGGCCTCGGATCCGCGCTCCGCTCGGCGCGCCGCGACCGGTCGCTGTCGCTCAACGAGGTCGCCTCGGCGACCGGGATCTCGGCGTCGTTTCTCTCGCTCGTCGAGAACGGCAAGAGCGACATCACGATCGGTCGCCTCGTGCGGCTCGTCGCCTTCTACGGGCTCTCGCTCGCCGACCTCCTCCCCACCGACCCGGCCGCGGATCCCGACGTCGTGCGCAAGAGCGAGCAGCGGACGCTCCCGTCGCCGGCCGAGGAGATCGAGTTCCGCCTCCTCGCGCCGAACACCCGTGGCTCGATGATGCCGATGATCGTCGAGTTCGAGCCGAGCGCGCACCTCGCGGAGTACGGCCGTCACGCCGGGGAGGAGTTCGTGCACGTCCTCCAGGGGAAGCTGGAGCTCGAGCTCGAGGGCTCCGAGCCGCGGATCCTCAAGGCAGGCGACAGCGCGTACTACAGCGCCGAGCGCCCCCATCTCTTCCGCAACGCGAGCGACACCGCGCCGCTGCGGATCATCTGCGTCGACTCGCCGCCGAACCTCTAGGGCAGCCGGAACGCGAGCTCGCCGAGGCGCCGGTGCCCCTCGACCGAGGGGTGATTGCCGTCGGGCGTCCACTCGGGCCTCATCCGCCCCGGGAGCTCGGGATCCTCGAGCGTGTCGTGGAACGGCAGCACCGGCACGTCCTCCGACCGGCCGATGCCGTGAACGAGCTCGTTGAGCGCGCGGATCGAGGGCTCCGCCGCGGGCCACCCGTTGTTCCAGGGCAGGACGTCCGCGAGCAGGACGGTGGGCGCGATCTCCTTCGAGCGGCGCACCATCGCGAGCAGGTCCGCGGCCGCGAGCTCGATCGCGCGTCCTTGCACGACGTCGTTGATCCCGCCCTGCACGACGATCACGTCGGCGCCCTCGACCGCCGCCTCGAGGCGGCTCCTGATCTCGTCGGTGCGCTCGCCGCCCACGCCGTGGTTGCGGAAGCGCATGCCCGGGTGCGCCAGCGCCGCCCAGTAGAGGTACTGGCTCGTCTCGTCGTCGCCCGGGTCATCGAGCTCGCGCCGGGCGGGGTCGGGGTCCCAGCCGGGGTTGCCCGCGGTGATCGAGTCACCGAGGCCGACGACGAGGATCTCGCTCACGACGGCACCCACGCGTCGACCTCGACCTCGACGAGCGCGCCCTCTGGGATGAAGCCCGCGACATAGAGGGTCGTGTTGGCGGGGTCGACGCCCTCGAACACGTCGTGATGGGCGCGGACGGCGTCGCGCCAGTCGCTGCCGGGTCCGAGGTAGATCCGGGTGCGGACGACGTGCTCGGGGTCGGCGCCGAGCTCTCCGGCGGCCTCGACGGCGCGCTCGAAGGCGTCCTTCGTCTGCGCGTACGTGTCCCCGGGATGCAGGGCGCGTCCCTCGGGCCCCATCGCGGCGGTACCGCTCACGGCGACGGCGGGCCCGGAGCGCACGGCGCGGCAGTAGCTCGCGACGGCCTCGAAGGCGCTCCCGTCCCGGTATCGCTCGATCACCCCGCCGACTCTAGTGGCCGACCGCCGGCGCTCCGGACGGTTCCCGCACTCAGATCGAGCGGACGAACGAGCCGCCGCCCACGAGCCGCTCGGGCCGGTCCCCCACCCGCAGGCGGAGACCCCGGTCGGAGCTGACGAGCCACCACGGACCGTCGATGGTCGCCGCGAGCTCGACGATCGCGTCGTCCGCGTTCCCGGAGCCGACGAGGTCGGGCGCCTCCTCGGGGGTCGGGCCGTCGAACACGATCACGAGCTCGTGGCCCTCGCGGGTCGCCCACTCGCGCGTGCGGGCGACGAGCTCCTCGCGCGTCAGGTTCGGCCAGCGCGAGCGGCGGACGTTCTCCGCGTCGACGACCACGAGGGGCACTCCCGGAGTATCGACGCGGGCTTCCCGGCGGGCGGCCGGACGAGGCAGCATGGGCGCGCGCCTCGAGCTGCGCGGCTGTGATCTCTGGACGTTCCGCGAGGGGCTGGTGGTGCGCAAGGACTCGGACTGGAAGATCGTCTCCGCGTGAGCGAACGACCGAGGCGCCACGGAGCCGTACGCGCGCCGTAGGCCCCATCCTCGCCTGAGGGATTGGCCCTTCGCCAGGCCGGCCGATGGCTGGGGTATCGCCGTCCGAAGGCTCTACCCGCCGCGCATCGGCACGCCCGGCTGAATGCCGCTCTCCGGGCGCCGCCTCCTGCCCGTCGCGATCGTGGTCGCCGCCGCAGCCTGCGCCGGCAGCGCCGCGGAGAATGCCGCGTCCGTCGCGCTTCGGGCGCCGGGTGCCGCCGCCGTCTCGCCGCCCTGCGGCCTGCGCCTCGCGCCGCCGGTGCGGGGCGAGCTCGCCTTCAGGATCCCCTCCGGCGGTCGCGCTGCCCGTCGTCGGCTGGCCGGGCGGCTGCTGCTCTGCACGCTGTACCGCAGGGACGGGACGCGTTTCGCGCACCTGACCAGCGACCCGCAGGAACGCGTCCTCTCGGTGGCGTTCTTCCGACCGTCAGGGGTGCTGCGGAGTGCGTCCGATGCCGTCTATGCCGTGACTCCGGCGGAGACCGGCGCGGACGTGAAGTGCGACAGCTCGTCCCAGGCGTCGATCGGGACGACGTACTGGCGGACGACGAGGAAGTGGTGGATCGGCGCGACGGCGCCGGGGATCGACCGCGAGACGGTCGTCAAGGCGGTCCGGAACGCGCAGAGCCAGTGGACGAACAACGTCAACTGGTGCGGGATCGCAGACCAGGCGAACCCGCCCGCCCACTACGAGGGCAAGACGTCGCGCGCAGCCAAGCACGACGGCTACAGCACGGTCGACTGGGGCAGCCTGAAGAACGACCAGAACTGCAGCGGGGCGCTCGCGTGCACGGTGATCGCGTACGACGAGCAGGGCAACCCGGTCGAGGCGGACATCCGGTTCAACACCGAGATCAAGTGGTCGACGACCGGCGCCTCGAACGCCTACGACATCCAGTCCGTGGCGGCGCACGAGATCGGCCACGCCATCCTGTTCGACCACGTCACGAACTCCTCGAAGCGCGACCACACGGTGGTGATGTGGCCGTACCTCGAGATCGGAGACACGTCCGGCCGCAAGCTCGGCCGCGGCGACGCGCTCGGGAACAACAGCCACTACTGAGGACCACGACTGAGCGCTCTCGACCTGGGCACCGCGTCCGCATGCGGCAGGATCGAGTGCATGGCGATCGGGACGATTCGCTGCTTCGCGATCGATGTCGAGGATCTCGAGCTCGGCGCGTCGTTCTGGTCGGAGCTGACCGGGATTCCACGCATCTCGTCCCCTGGCCTGACCGCTTTGCCTACCTGGGCCACGAAGACGAGACGACCTGGCAGCACCAGGTCATCCTTCACCGGGTGGCGACGGCGAAGCGGTCGGACCCGGATGCGGTCGACGTCGCGCGACGCATCGACCCTGCCGCGAATCGAGCGCACATGGACATCGGCGTCGATGACGTCGACATGGCGATCGCGCAGGTCGAGAGGATCGGCGGCCGTCTGAAGTACCCGCCGAGCCTCTACCCCGTGCCACACGACTATGCGGGTGCACGTCCGCTGATCGATTGGGCGGTCATGCAGGATCCGTTCGGAAACGAGTTCTGCCTCGTTCGCGTGCTCACCGGCGCCGAGCGAGCGGCGCTCGACGCAGCCGCTGAACGTGGACCCGCCGACGATGCTCACTGGCGGGCCGTTGCCCGCGGCGCCCGACACATCGGTTGAGCCGTGCCGGAGTCGCCCGCCCCACGTCGCGAGAGCTGCTACTCGGCGGGCATTCGCTCGACTAGGCAAACGCCCTCTTGATGCTCTAGCGTGCGGAGGGTCGACTGCGGGGTGCGAGATGCGCATCGAGTCATCAGTCACGGCGATTTCCTGGATTCCGTCGGATGCGATCGAGGGGATGCCGAAGCTTCCCTTCGAGCTCGGCGTCGCGCGCTACGACGAGCCGCCGCCCGAGCACCTCGAGGAAGGCGACCTCGAGCGCCTGCGCGCCGAGGATCGCTTTCGCGAGGCCAATCGCCTCGCCGCCTGGATCGACGTGGAGGACGGGAGGATCGTCAGCCACGGGTACGAGGGCACCGGACTGGTCGGCTCGACGGCTCTTGAACCTCGGCGTCACGGAGATCACGATTCCCGCCGTCGTCTTCGAGGTCATGCGGCCCGAGCCGGACGTTCAGGAGGACGCCGTCCGCTTCGTGCAGACGGTTGGCGGCCGCGCTGGGTTCCCGGCTCCGCGCAGGGTGATCGGGGGGCAGTCCTTCCGGGTCCATTCCGCGAACGCCTGGACGACCCTCGCGCTCACGATCCGAACGGACGGCTCCTCGGAACACCAGCTCGTCGATGCGAGCACGTTCCCCAGGCACTGGATCTATGACCGGGACGGAGACCTCGCCGCGAAGTCCGGGACGATCGACTTCAAGGCCTGGTACGGCGGGGCGCACGGCGAGCGAACGCCATGGGGCGACGAGGAGTCGGACGCGTTCGTCACGGCCGCAGAGAGCGCCCTCGAACGAGAGATCTCGCGCGAGCTGATGGCGGGCAAGAAGATCCCCGAGCGGCGCACACTCGAGCCGGACGAGACACTCGTCGAGCAGGGCGCGCCCGGCGACGAGCTCTACCTGGTCCTCGACGGCGTGCTCGCCGTGGAGATCGACGGCGAAGAGGTTGCGGAGATCGGGCCCGGCGCGATCGTCGGCGAGCGGGCGTTGCTCGAAGGCGGCACGCGAACAGCGACCCTCAGCGCGCGAACGCGCTGCCGCGTCGCCGTGATCCCGGGAGGGTTGATCGACCGGCAGGAGCTGGAGGGCCTCGCGGCGACGCGGCGGGCGTAGAGCCTCAGCCCGACCGAGACCTACGGGCCTCTCCTGCCCCAGCAGGCGTGCAAGAGCTCGCGCTGGAGCCAGAGCGTCGGGTCGGCGAGCGCGGTGGTCATCACTTCGACCTCACGCCGGGACGCCTCGTCGCCACCGCCGAGCTCGTTGATGACCTCCAGGGTCGGGATCCACCATCTCGCCCAGAGGGAGCCTCCGCGCACCACCTCGGTGGACGCCTCGTTGCGTATGTCCTGGAGCCCGCAGCGCTCGAACAGGGCCGGCAGCTTTCGACCGAACGCCTTGTCGTATCCACGAGGCACCCACCAGTCTCCGTCGCGCCAGACCCACTGGTAGTCGTCGTACAGCGGGTGCGCAGGATCGACGGGAGCGGCTGTCCCCCAATCGGCGTCTTCGTCGAGGAGCCAGCCACCCGGGCGCAGGCACTCGGCCATCTGCCTGATCGCGTGTTCCTGGCGTCCCTTGAGATGGAACAGCATCAATCGCGAGCAGACGAGATCGAACGAACCAGGCCGGAGCGCGTCGAGCGGGTCCTCGAGGATGTTGTGCTCGATCACCTCGAGATTCGGAAGCTCGAGCCGCGACAGGTAACGGGTGTCGACGTCGGTCGCGACCACCTGGCCGGTCGCACCGACCTGCTCGGCCAGCCACACCGCCATCGAGCCTCGCCCTGCTCCGACCTCGAGACATCGCCACCCAGGCTGGACCAGTGCGCGTCGCCGGCGCGAGACCGGATCGTAGATCTGCTCGAGAAGATCCAGCCGCTCATCCTCCGCGGCCTCCCGGCCTGCGGCGGCAAGGCGATAGTCGAGAGTCTCTGCGCTTGCAGCCGCCTGCTCCGCCTCTGCCACGGCCGAGAACGTAGCCCCCGGGTCAGGGGGGTGCAACACGACGGTTCGAGTCCAGCTTCGCGAACGGACCGCTTCTTCGAGCAAGGCGAGGGGAAGGGCGAGCCAGCGGCGCAGTTCTACGGCGCGATGCAGACGATCCCCGCTGGCACTCAGTGTTCATCGACATCGATCTGCCACAGGGCGCCGAGTACACGCCTTACCGACAACACCGGCGACCAGCCAGTCGTCGCCACGTTCACGCCGGAGTAGCATGCGGCGAGCCTCCACGGCTCCGGCTTTGTCGCATCGGCGAAGAGAAGGGATCAAATGCCGCTCTATCTCTCGAAGTTCAGCTATACGCCCGAGACCTGGGCCCGGCTGATCGCCAAGCCAGAGGATCGCCGAAAGGCCGCTGAGTCGTACATCGAGTCAGTGGGCGGGAAGCTCCATGGCTTCTGGTACGGCTTCGGCAAACACGACGGCTACACCCTTTGGGAGGCCCCAGACAACGTGTCCATGTCGGCGGTTGCGCTGGCAATCGGTAGCGGCGGTGCCCTCAGCTCGCTTGAGACCACCGTGCTCCTGACTGTCGAGGAAACGATGGATGCGTTGGGCAAGGCGGAGCAGATCAAGTACCGAGCGCCTGGCGCGTAGCACTCAAGGAGATTCCGATAGTCCGGAGACGCCTCTTCACGGGCGGCGGTCGGGTGACCTGCGCCCTGGTGGAGAAATCTCGCTCCGACCCAGGCTCAAGGGAGACGAGCCGGGAGGCGCGGTGGAGAGATCATTCCCCCGCCCTACCAGAAAATCCCTGCAAATAGCGATTTATGGAGGCGGCGGGAATCGAACCCGCGTCCGCAGCCGCACCGTCCGAACGTCTACGAGCGTAGTCCGCGCTTTGCTCTCACCCGCCGGCCGGTTCGCGGACGACCTACCGGCGGGCCAGCCATCCTTGAGCGTCGTACCTCAGGCGATTGGCGCTCCCTCGGTACCGAGCCCGATCGTTGGCGCCCCGTCCCCGGCCTCGGGCCGAACCGGGTGGGACGTCGCCAGACCTAGAGTGAACTAGGCGGCGAGTGCGAGATCATGCTTCGCACTTGCTTTGTGTGCCGGTTGTTTTACGAGGCCGACCGGCGACCTCGGCTCGCTGCTCGACCGGAGAACCGACCACGTCGAGACCTGGTCGCCCCCGTATGTTGTCCACCAAGCATAGCCGCCGCGGCCGAGCACGCTACTCGGGCGGGGGCTCCCGGCTCTCCCCCGTCGCGAGCGGCGGCGGCGGCGCGGACACGGCTCTCGGGACGTCGTCGTCGGGCTCGTCGCCGCCCCGGGTGCCCCAGCGGTAGCGCACCCGGATCAGGGCGAGGAACATGATCGCGAGGGCGATGGCGAGGCCGATCCACGCCCAGACCGTCTGGAACTCGTTGTCGTCGATCATCTTCACGAGCGTCGCGACGACGAGCGCGACGCCGAGCACGGCGGTGATCGTCGCGGTCGGCCAGCCGCGCATCGAGAGCCGCGGCCAGATGACCGGCAGGAGCTCCCAGATCACGATTGCGACCGCGAGGAGCGCCATGTACGTGCCGAACTGGGAGCCCTCGTACGCCGTGCGCCAGCCGCAGGTGCGCTCGCCCGCCTCCGAGGTGACCGCGCAGATCCGCTGCCACGGCGCCAGCATCTCGAGGAGGAACGCGACGGCGAGCAGCAGGATCAGCTTCGCGCCGAGCGGCCTCCGCCAGTAGTTGCCCATCGTCCAGCGAGTCTAGGGCTGCCGGAATCCCCCCGCGGCGGTGGCGTCGGGCTATAGCCCGACGGCCGAAGTGCCGACTATCGTCTGAGCGGCAACTGATCGACCCCAGGAGGAACGCCCGCGTGGCCATTGCGCCCGAATACACCAGCCTCGCCGAACTGCGCGAGCGCGCCAAGGCCGAGGTCGGCAAGGTCGTCGTCGGCCAGGGCCGCGCCGTCGAGCTGCTCCTGATCGCCGCCATGGCGCGCGGTCACGTCCTCCTCGAGGGCCCGCCGGGCACGGCGAAGACGCTGCTCGGGCGCGCGACCGCATACGTGCTGGGTGCCGACTTCAATCGCGTCCAGTTCACCCCGGACACGACCCCGACGGAGCTCGTCGGCGAGAACGTCATGCGGGCCGGCGAGCAGAAGTTCATCGAGGGGACGATCTTCACGAACGTCCTGCTCGCGGACGAGATCAACCGAACCCCGCCGCGCACCCAGGCCGCGCTGCTCGAGGCGATGGCGGAGCGGAGCGTGACCGTCGAGGGCCGCGTCCACCGGCTGCCCGACCCGTTCCTCGTGATCGCGACGCAGAACCCGTTCGAGCAGGAAGGCGTGTTCCCGCTGCCGGAGTCGAACCTCGACCGGTTCCTCTTCAAGATCTACATCGACTACACGGGCCTCGAGCACGAGGTCGACATGCTCCGGCTGCCCCACACGGGGATCACTCCGGACATGCTCGGCGAGATCATGCCGCTGCTCGGGATCGTCGGCCTCGACAAGGCCCGCGTCGAGCTCGACGGCACGATCGTCCCCGAGGACGTCGCCCGGTACGTCGTCGGCGTCGCCCGCAGGACGCGCGTCATCCCGGGGATGATGCTCGGCGCGAGCTCCCGCGCGGCGATCCACCTGATGAGCGCGACGAAGGCGAACGCGCGGCTCGAGGGACGGGACACGGTCACGAACGACGACGTCCGCGAGATGGCGCGCTACGTCCTGCCCCACCGCCTGATCTCCGAGGACCCGGCGCTCACGCCCGAGGCCGCGCTCGAGATCGCGCTCAACGACCCGATTCTCACGGAAGCGGACGAACGGCCGGGGGCCCGGCCCTTCCAGCACGGGCACTAGGTCCTAGCCCGCGAGCGCCTCCTCGAGCGCACGCCGCGTGATCACCCGTGCGAGATGCGCGCGGTACTCCGACGACCCGGCGAGATCGGTCGGCGGCTCTGCGCCGTCGGTGACGACCGCCGCCGCGTCCGCGACGCTCGCCCCGCTCGCCAGCGCATCCTCTGCGGCCTTCGCGCGAAGCGGCGTGGCGCCCATGTTGACGAGGCCGATCGACGCGCCCGCGACCGAGCCGTTGTCACGGTGGACGAGCGCCGCGACGCCGACGGTCGCCCAGTCCTGCGCGCGGCGCTGCGCCTTCACGTAGCTCCAGCCCGTCGAGGCAGCGAGCTTCGGCACCCGCACCTCGACCACGACCTCGTCCGGCGCACACGCCGTCTGGAAGACGCCGGTGAAGAACTCCGTCGCCGGGATCACCCGGTCGCCGGCCGTCCCCCGGACGACGACGTCGGCGCCGAGCGCGAGCATCACCGCGGGCATGTCGGAGGCGGGGTCGCCGTGGGCCATCGTCCCGCCGAGCGTGCCCCGCGAGCGGACCTGTGGGTCGCCGATCTGGGCGGCCGTCTGCGAGACGATCGGGCAGTGCTCGGCCAGGAGCGGGTCGGCGGCCACCGCCGCGTGCCGCGTGAGGGCGCCGATCGCGACGTGCGTGCCGCCGTCGCGGACGTACGCGAGGTCGCCGAGCCGTCCGAGGTCGACGAGCTTCGTCGGCCGTGCGATCCGGAGCTTCAGCGCCGGGATCAGCGACTGGCCGCCCGCCAGGAGCTTCGTGTCGCTCCCTCCGTCGGAGAGGAGCTCGACTGCGTGCTCGACGCTCTCGGCGACGTCGTAGTCGAACGCTGCGGGGATCACGCCTGTGCCTCCTCGATCGCGCGCCAGACACGCTCGGGCGTGGCCGGCATCTGGATGTCCTTCACGCCCAGGTGAGCGAGGGCGTCGACAACGGCACCGATCACGGCAGGCGCCGCGGCGATCGTCCCGGTCTCCCCCACCCCCTTCACCCCGAGCGGGTTCGTCGGGCTCCGGCTCTCCGTTCGCTCGAGCTCGTACGACGGGAGCTCGGCCGCCGAGGGGACGAGGTACGTCATGAGGTTGGCGGTCTGCAGGTTGCCGTCCTCGTCGTAGACGCCCTCCTCGTAGAGGGCCGTCGCGATGCCCTGCGTGATCCCGCCGTGCACCTGTCCGTCGACGATCACCGGGTTCACGACGGCGCCGACGTCGTCGACGGCCACGTACCGCACGAGCCGCGTGTCGCCCGTCTCCGTGTCGACCTCGACGACCGCGGCATGCGCGCCGCCCGGCCAGGAGAAGTTCGGCGGGTCGTAGACGGCCGTCGCCTCGAGCGTGGGCTCCATGCCCTCGGGCAGGTCGTGCGCCGACCAGGCGCCGAACGCCACGGCGGCCAGCGTCGTCTCCTTGTCCGGCGATCCCGCCACCGAGAACGTGCCGTGCTCGAAGACGAGGTCGTCGGCCGCCACCTCCCACTGGTGGGCGACGATCTGGCGGGCCTTCTCGATGATCTTCTCGCCGGCGTGCCACAGCGCCACGCCGCCGACCGGGAGGCTGCGGCTGCCGTAGGTGTCCATCCCGATCGACGAGATCGACGTGTCGCCGTGGAGCACCTCCACCGCGTCGATGTCGCAGCCGAGCTGGTCGGCGACGATCTGGGCCCAGGCGGTCTCGTGGCTCTGGCCGTGCGGCGACGTGCCGGTGATCACCTGCACCGAGCCCGTCGGCAGGCAGCGGATCGTCGCCTGGTCCCAGCCGCCGGCCGCGTAGCGGATCGCCCCGAGGATGCGGGACGGCGCGAGGCCGCACATCTCGGTGTAGGTCGAGAAGCCGACGCCGAGCTGCTTGACGCCGCCGTTCTCGCGCCGCTTCGCCTGCTCGCTCCGGATCCCGTCCAGGTCGAGCACCTCGAGCAGCCGGTCGAGCGATGCGTGGTAGTCGCCAGAGTCGATCGTCAGGCCCGAGGCCAGCGTGAACGGGAACTCCTCGATGAAGTTCTTCCGGCGGAGCTCGAGGCGGTCCATGCCGAGCTCGTCGGCGAGGGCGTCCATCGTCCGCTCGATCACGTAGGTCGCCTCCGGGCGACCCGCGCCCCGATATGCATCCGTCGGGGTCGTGTTCGTGAAGACGCCCCGGAACTCGACGCTGTAGTTGGGGATCGCGTACGGGCCTCCGTAGATCCACGCCCCGAGCAGCGGGACCCCCGGCGTGACGAGCTGGAGGTACGCGCCCATCGCCGCGAGCACCTTCGCGCGGCAGTGCGTGATCGTCCCGTCCTTCGTCGCCGCGAGCGTGTACTCGGTCACGAAGTCCCGCCCGTGGATCGTCGCCAGGTAGTTCTCCGAGCGCTCCTCGACCCACTTCACGGGCCGCCCGAGCCGGTTCGCGAGCGCGACGGCGAGCAGCTCCTCCGCGTACACGTCGAGCTTCGACCCGAAGCCGCCGCCGACGTCGGGGGCGACCACCCGCAGCTTCGTCTCGTGCATGCCGAGCGTCGCGGCGACGAGCACGCGCAGGATGTGCGGCACCTGCGTCGCCGAGTACAGCGTCGTGTCGCCGAGCGGCCCGGGGACGGCGAGCATGCCTCGTGGCTCGATCGCGTTCGGGATCAGCCTCGGCTGGACGTATCGCCGCGTGACGACGACGTCGGCGTCCTCGAGCGCCTGCCCGGTCGCGTCGGTGTCGAGCCGCCAGACGTAGCACTCGTTCGTGCCCAGGTCGGGATGGACGAGCGTGGCGCCGTCCTCGAGGGCCTGCGCGACCTCGACGATCGCCTCGCCGGGCTCGTAGTCGACCTCGACCAGCTCCGCGGCGTCCTTCGCCTGCGCCCGCGTCTCGGCGAGGACGACCGCGACGCCGTCGCCCTGGAAGCGGGGGGTCTCGGTGAGCGGATAGTGCGGCGGGTTCTTCATCTCCTCGGTCACCGGCCAGGCGCACGGCATCGCCGCCTTCCAGTCGTCCTGGAGGTCGGCGGCCGTGAAGACGGCGACGACCCCGTCGGCCTTCCGTGCCTCGTCGGCCGCGATCCCCGTCACGCGCGCGCTCGCGTACGGGCTGCGGACGACGATCATCGCGAGCGTTCCCGGCGGCGCCATGTTGTCGACATACGTTCCGCGCCCGGTGAGCAGCGACCGGTCTTCCCGGCGCTTGACCGGCGAGCCGACGTACGAGGCGTCGCTCCTCGGTGGCGCTCATGCCGCCCTCCCTGCCGCTGCGGCCTGAACGGCGACGACGATGTTGTGGTACCCCGTGCATCGGCAGAGGTTCCCCTCGAGACCCTCGCGGATCGCGGCCTCGCTCGTCGCCTCACCGTGGTCGATCAGCGAGACAGCCGCCATCACCATGCCGGGCGTGCAGTAGCCGCACTGGAGGGCGTGGTGGTCGTGGAACGCCTGCTGCACCGGGTGCAGCTCGCCGTTCGAGGCGAGGCCTTCGATCGTCGTGATCTCCGCGCCGTCGACCTGGACGCCGAGGAGCGTGCACGCCTTCGCGGACGCGCCGTCGACGAGCACCGTGCACGAGCCGCACGACGACGTGTCGCACCCGACGTTCGTCCCGGTCAGCCCGAGCCGCTCCCGCAGCACGTAGACGAGGAGCTCGCGCGGCTCGAGCTCCAGCTCGTGCCTCGTGCCGTTCACGGTCAGCGCGACGTTGCGCACGCAGGCCTCCCTTCATCGGGGGTTCGCCGATACCGCTCGGTCGCTCGACCCTATACCCGCCCGCAACGGGACCGGTAACGCACGAGTACCCTGCCGCCCGTGCCCGAGATCCGCGAGGTCAACGAGGACGAGCTCGACCGCTGGGTCGCGGCGATGCGAACCGGCCTCGACGAGGCCGACACCGCCGAGGGATACCTCGACTGGAAGCGCCAGGCGCGCGAGACGGTCTGGCTCCTCGCGACCGGTGACGGCGTCGACGTCGGCGCCGCGATCGGGATCGGCGGCTGGCACGCGCCCGAGGGCGTCGCCCGCGGCGAGGTCCGCGTCGCCCCCGCCGCGCGCGGTCGCGGGGTCGGCTCCGCCCTGCTCGCCGAGCTCTCCGCCTGGGCGCGCCGGCTTCGGTACACCGAGCTGATGGGACCGGTCAAGGAGGTCGACACGGAGTCCCTCGCCTGGACGGAGAAGCGGGGCTTCACCGAGGTGGGCCGAAACTCGATCCTCGCGCTCGACCTCCGCACGGTCGAGGCTCCGGCGGTGGTCGTCCCCGAGGGGATCGAGCTCGTCACATGGGCCGAGCGCCCGGACGCCGCGGCTGGCATGTACGAGGTCGCCCGCGAGGCGTACCCCGACGTCCCGGGCGAGGAGGAGGCCGAGATCGAGCCCTTCGAGCAGTGGCTCTCGATGGACATGCAGGGCGCGGGCGACCGGCCCGAGGCCACGTTCGTCGCGCTCGCGGGCGACGAGGTCGTCGCGTACGCGAAGCTCGCGCTCTCGCGCGCCCGTCCCACCGTCGCGATGCACGACATCACGGGCGTGAAGCGCGCCTGGCGCGGCCGCGGGATCGCGGGCGCGCTCAAGGCGGCGGAGATCGCGTGGGCGAAGGAGAACGGGTTCGAGCGGCTCGAGACGCAGAACGAGGAGCGGAACGAGCCCATCCGCCGCCTCAACCAGCGCCACGGGTACGTCGTCGAGCCGGGCTCGGTCACCGTCCGCGGCCCGCTCGTCGACCGAGAGAACGGGTAGGAGCACCAAGGGGCGCGATAGCCTCTGGCACGTTCGAGAATCGACGCGGGAGACGGGCGAGAGACATGAAGAAGACGGAAGACGACGCTTCGCCGAGCGGCACGACGCCCTCGGAGCTGATCGACGCGAGGATCGAGGAGCTGGGCGACTGGCGGGGTGAGACCCTGGCCAGGATCCGCTCCCTGGTCAAGCAGGCCGAGCCGGACGTCACCGAGGAGTGGAAGTGGCGAGGCGTCCCGACCTGGTACCACGACGGGATGATCTGCACGGGCGAGACCTACAAGAACGCGGTCAAGGTGACGTTCGCGAAGGGTGCTCAGCTGGACGATCCGTCGAAGCTCTTCAACTCCAGCCTCGATGGCAACGTCAGGCGCGCGATCGATCTGCACGAAGGCGACACGCTCGACGAGTCGGCGTTCACGGCGCTCGTCCGTGAGGCGGTGGCGCTGAACGGCCTGTCACGCGGCCGCTAGTCCGGGCGCTCGCCGCCGAGCTCGAGCTTGTACGCCGGGCTGTTGATCGCGCCCGAGTAGGAGCCGGGGAAGACGTCGACCGCACGCAGGTCGAACTCCGGGCACCGGACGAAGCCGCGCCGCTCGTAGAGCCGGACGGCGTCCGCGAGCAGCTCGATCGTGTGCAGCCCGAGCACCGGCGCCCCGACGGCCCGGGTGCGCGCGATGCACGTCTCGAGCAGCACGCGGCCGATGCCCGACCCGCGTGCGTCCGGATGGACGACGAGGGCGCGAAAGCCCGACCACCCCGCCGGGAAGGTGCTCCATCCTTCGAGCCGGACGTCGGGGTAGAACGAGACGGAGCCGACGGGCCGGTCGCCGTCGAGGGCGAGGTAGACCTCGGCGACCTCGAAGCGGGGCCGGATGTCCTCGAGGTCGGCCAGGTACGCGTCGAGCAACGGATCCGCGTCGGTGCCTCGATAGGGAGCCAGCCCGGGCGCGAAGAGCCCTGCGACGGCGTCGAACTCGTCCGTCCTCGCACGTCGGACGACCGGCGAGGTCGCCGCGTCACCGGGAGCCGGGTGCGCGTGCACCCGGCTCCCCTGTGTCTGCTCAGGCGCTGCGGAGTCGGCCATCGTGCCGCACGAGGGTGACACACCCGAGGAGCGCCGCGAGGGCCAGTGCGCCGGCGGCCGCGCCGAGCGCCGCCGCGCCCCAGGCGAAGCCCGCGTCCGTCGCGGGAGCCGCGACCTCGACCGCGGCGACGGGCACGGGCACCACGGTCCGCGCCGCGATGGCCGTCCGGATCGCAGGGTCGAGCTGCTGCACCCGCTGCGCGACGGCATCGTCGCGTCCCCACGCGTCGCCGAAGGCCGCGGATGCAGTGCCGAGCGAGGCCGTCGCCAGGACGACCGTCGCGAGTCCGAGCACGAGGTACCGCCGTGGTGCGAGAGACATGTTCCCTCCCTGTCGAGAAATGCTCCTGATAGGAGTAAGCTATACTCCTGACAGGAGCAAATGTCAACCCGACCTCCCTCCACCACCTCGTACGCGATCCTCAGCCTCCTGGCGATCCGGCCGTGGGCCACGTACGACCTCGCGAAGCTCATGCGGCGCTCGCTGCACTTCTTCTGGCCGCGCGCCGAGAGCAACCTCTACGCGGAGCCGAAGCGGCTCGTCGAGGCCGGGCTCGCGGAGGTGCAGGAGGAGTGGACGGGCGACCGCCGCCGGACGGTCTACTCGATCACCGACGCCGGACGCGAGGCGCTCGGCACGTGGCTCGCGGGTGAGACTGCGGCGCCACGCCTCGAGTCGGAGCCGCACCTCCGGCTCCTCTTCGCGAACTACGGCACGAAGGCCGACCTGCTCCGGACGATCGACAGGATCGAGACCGATGCTCGGGAGACGATCGAGCACTACTCGACGCTGTGCGAGGAGTACGCGCGTGGCGAAGGGCTCTTCCCGGACCGGATCCACGTGAACACGCTCCTCGCATCGCTCTCGATCGACCAGGCGCGGGCCGCGGTCGACTGGGCGCACTGGGCCCGCTCGGAGGTCGAGCGCTGGACGTCGACGGAGACGCCGGACGTGGACTGGGCGATCGCGGCGATCGAGCGCGCGATCGCGCGCGGCCGGGACTGACCGTCAGCGGCGCGCCTTGAGGGCGCGCTCCATCTGGCGCTTGGCGTCGCGCTCGGCGAGGTCGCGCCGCTTGTCGATGCGCTCCTTGCCGCGCGCCACGGCCAGCTCGACCTTGACCCGGCCGTCCTTGAAGTAGAGGCGCGTCGGGACGAGCGTCAGCCCCTTCTCCCGCACCATGCCGTACAGCGAGTCGATCTCGCGCCGGTGCAGCAGGAGCTTGCGCGGCCGGTCGGGCGCGTGGTTGCGGACGTTCCCCTGGGCGTACTCGGCGATCGTCGCGCCGACGAGCCACGCCTCGCCGTCGCGGATCTCGGCGTACGCCTGCGCGAGCTGCGCGCCGCCCTCGCGGAGCGACTTGACCTCGGTGCCCGTCAGCTGGACGCCCGCCTCGACGCGCTCGAGGAGGTGGTAGTCGTGCCGCGCGCGGCGGTTCTCGGCGATGGGCTTGGTGCCGGGCATCCCGGCAGTGTAGGGGCCGGTCTCGAGCCGGCTACGCGCCCGCGCGCGCCTCGGCGAGGCGCCGGGCGAGCTCCCGCAGCAGGTGGAGCGCGAACGTCGGCTCCGTCTCCACGAGCGCGAGGAAGTCCTCGCGGGGGATCGTCAGGCAGCACACCTTGGTGGTCGCCCGCACGCGCGCCACCCGGGCTCCGTCCTCGACGAGGAGCGCGAGCTCACCGAAGAAGTCGCCGGGCCCGAGCTCGATCGAGTCGCCCCGGAGCTCGACGGCGACGTTCCCCTCCTCGAGCACGAACATGCCCGTGCCGCGGTCGTCGGCGAGCGCGACGACCTGGCCCGCCTCGGCCTCGAGCTCGGCAGCGCACGCAGCAACGCGCGCGAGACCGGCGTCGGACATGCCCGCGAAGGGCGGCAGCGCTCGCAGCCTGTCGTTCTCCACCGTCGTCCTATATCAGTTGCGCCCGGGTCCGCTCACCGACGTCCGCTCCGGGCGCACCGCTCGCAGAGCGGGAACCAGGGCGGACAGCTGCGCCCGCAGGAACGGCAGCGTCCGAGCGTGCCCTCCCGGACCTCGACGGCGAGGCGGCGGACGACGCGCGCTGCGGCGGCCTCCTCGAGCGCCGCGGCCTTCTCGATCGTGACCCCGCCGACCCCGGGGTACTGCAGCGCGAACCAGCGAAGGATCGCAGCGACACGGCCGGCCTCCTCCGCCTCCGCGAGCGTCGCGTCGCGCAGCCGCGCCGTGTCGAGGAGGAACTGCAGGACCGGCCGCTGCGCCCGGTCGCCGGAGACCGCCAGCGCGAGGAGGCCCAGCAGCTCGCCGCCGTCGGGGTCGACGGGCGCGTTCGCGAGCTTCCACGTGTCCTCGAGCCCCAGCCGGCGGCCGCGCTCCCGCAGGTGACGGTCGACGATCGCGAGACGGCCGCGGATGGGCTGCAGCGACTCGACTGCGAGCCAGCTCTCGTGCGCCCACTGGCGGGTCGCGACGCGGTGCCAGGCGGCGAGCGCCGAGTCGAGCTCACGCGCGTCGTCGACGCCGAGGTCGCCGAGGCGCGGCCCGATGCGCGCCTCGTCGACGATCCGGTAGCCGCGGTGCCCCTCGGGCAGCTCGACGTGGGGCTCGAGTGCCGACTCGACGAGCTCGGGGTCGGCGCTCGCCCAGGAGACGCCGACCAGCACGCCGACGTGCCCGCGCTCGACGAGGCCGAAGCGGCCCGCCCGCCCCGCGATCTGGGCGAGCTCCCACGGGAGCAGGTTGCGCCGCTGCTCACCGTCGAACTTCGTCGTCTCGGCGAAGAGCAGCGTCTCGCACGGGAGGTTGACGCCGTGGCCGAGCACGTCGGTCGCGACGCAGACCTCGGCGGCACCGGAGAGGAACCTGTCGATCTCCTCGCGCCGCGACGCGAGCGGCATGGCGCCGTAGAGCACCGCCACGCGGTCGGGCTTGACCCGGTTCACCTCACCGGCGAGCGCGAGCACGGCCTTGCGGCTGAAGGCGACGAGCACCGTCCCGGGCGTCAGCGAGCGCAGCTGCCTCGCGCCGACGAACTCGAGCGGCAGCTTCCGCTCGTGCACGCGGAGCTCGGCCGCAGGGAACGCGCGCCGGACGAGCGGCAGCGCGTCGAGCGCCCCGAGCAGCCGCATGTGCTCGAACTCGCCGGCGAGCAGCAGCTCCGTCCACGCGGCGCCTCGCTCCTCGTCGTCGGCCCACTGCACCTCGTCGAGCACGAGCACCTCGCCGCGGTCCGGCGCCATCTCGACGGTGCAGCACAGGATCGGCGCGTTCTCGTTGATCCGCTCCTCGCCCGTGATCAGGCCGACCCGGTCCACGCCGACGACGGCGCCGAGGCGGCGATGCGCCTCCTGCGCGAGCATCCGCAGCGGCCCGGCGTACACCCCGCGGCCCTGCTCGGCGAGGAACGCCAGCGCGTCGTGCGTCTTGCCCGAGTTCGTCGGCCCGAGGTGGGCGACCACGGTCGCCGGCTCACGGCGCCGCTGGGGAAGCCTGATCTCGATGTTCCGCTCGGCCCGGTTCACGGCGGCGCGACGGTAGGCGCCCGTCGCGCGGGCGTGGCGGGCAGCCCGGGACGGGCGCTTGGGCGGGCGCGAGCGGCGGCTCCTGGGCATCGGGCAACGGTAGCCGCGCGAGGAAGAGAGGCAGTGCGGCGACGAAGTCGACGCCTTCAGGGATGTGCCGCGCCGTCAGGCGCGGATCAAGCGGCGGGAATCCGCCCGGCGGATTTCCGCTCGCGAAACAGGATCAGACCTTGAGGTAGCGGCGGAGCGTCAGCCCGGAGCCGAGCGCCCCGACGGCGAGGCCGACGACGAGGAGGATGAGCGCGGTCAGGCCGAAGCCGAGCGCGCGGACGTCGTCGGAGGAGTCGATCTGCCCGAGGATCGAGGGCAGCGCGATCTCCTTCCCCAGCAGCAGGAGGATGACCGCGGCGAAGGCGCCGAGCAGGCCGCAGAGGAGCCCTTCGACCATGAATGGCCCGCGAACGAACCAGTTGGTCGCGCCGACGAGCTTCATCACCTCGATCTCGCGCCGCCGGGAGAAGATCGACAGCCGGATCGTGTTCGCGATCAGGAGCACCGAGGCGGCGAGCAGCACGACGACCGCGACGAGGAACACGACCTCGATCACGCGCGCCACCTGGAGGATCCGCTTCGAGGTCTGCTGGCCGTCCTTGACGCGCTCGACGCCCGCGAACTTCTGCGCGCGGATCGCCGCCGAGATCTCCTTGACCTCCTCCGCGCGCTGCGGCGTGATCTCGTACGACGCGGGCAGCGGGTTCGTCGGCAGGTTCTCGGTCAGCTCCGGGTAGCGCTTCCGCATCCGCTGGAGCGCCTCGGCGCGCGAGACGAACTGGTAGTCGGCGATCTTCTCGGGGTCCGTGCGCAGATATGCGCCGACCGCGTTCACCTGCTTCGGCGTCACGCCGTCGACGAAGAACACCTTCACCTCGAGCTGGTCCTTCACGTGGTCGGACCACGAGACGACCCACGAGCCGAGCGCGATCAGGAGCCCGAGCAGGAACATCCCGATCAGCACGGTCATCGTCGCGGCGAACGACGTCGACAGGTTCGAGCCGATCGAGCGAAGCGCCTCGGAGAGGACGAGCTTGGTGCGAGTCATCGGGCCGTCACTCGGTCTCGTACCCGCCGCGGCGCTCGTCGCGGACGATGCGGCCGCTGTCGAGCGCGATCACGCGCTTGCGCATCTTGTCGACCATCTCGCGGTCGTGGGTGACCATCAGGATCGTCGTCCCGGCCGTGTTGATGCGGTGCAGCAGCTGCATGATCCCGACCGACGTGTCGGGATCGAGGTTCCCGGTGGGCTCGTCGCAGATCAGGAGCGGCGGGTGGTTCACGACCGCGCGCGCGATCGAGACGCGCTGCTGCTCGCCGCCGGAGAGCTCGTCCGGCTTCGAGCCGGCCTTGTGCGCGAGCCCGACGAGCGCGAGCACCTCGGGCACCTTGCGGCGGACGGAGGTCGAAGACTCGCCCTGGACGCGCAGTGCGTACGCGACGTTCTCGGCGGCCGACCGGTCGCGGAGCAGCTTGAAGTCCTGGAAGACGCAGCCGACGTTGCGGCGCAGCAGCGGGACCTTGGAGCGCTTGAGCCGCGTCAGGTCGCGGCCGCCGACGATGATGCGCCCGCTCGTCGGCTCGAGCTCCTTCAGCAGGAGCCGGATGATCGTCGACTTGCCCGAGCCCGACGGGCCGACGACGAAGACGAACTCGCCCTTGTCGAGGACGAACGACGCGCGGTCGAGCGCGACGACGTCGGGCTCGTAGACCTTGCGCACGTCCTCGAAGACGATCATCGCGGCCGGGCTGGCCGACTTCGAGCCGTTCGTCGAGCCGACGTCCGGCCCCTCGAGGAGCGCAGCCGCAGAGTCGGGAGGAGTGATGAGCAGGTCGTCCATACCGGGCGAGAGCGTTTGCCGGGAACGGGCCCGTGGCGCTCCGGTTCTGGGTTCGCTCCAGTGTAGCCGAGTCCTCCGGCCAGACCCCTCGGCGCAAGGCCTGGAGCGGGCTTGCGGCCCCCTGCGGCCGCAGTGCTGGACACGGAGGGGCATTCGTGCAGATACGTGACAGAGGCGGGGGGTAGCGGTGCGGAGCTGGGTGTAGGGGTTGGCGTTGGGCGATCGTGAGGCACTGGTGAAGTGAGGGCGCGGGCATGGCCGGATCTGACGAGGGGAAGGGAGGCAGCTTGCGGATCACCTACGCGATAGGATAGGGGATAGACGATGTCGACGGCGCTCTCGCGTACACGGGCCGCCTGGGCGCTCGGCGACACGACCTGCGCCCGGCTGATGTCGTACGAGGACAAGCCGCCGCCCGCGGCGTTCAGACTCGCGCCAGAGGTCGCGAGCGGTCCGCCCAAGGTGGCGAGTGACCTGAAGACGTACACGTTCACGTTGCGGAGCGGCTTCCGCTTCAGCGACGGCAAGCCCGTCCGGGCGAGCGCCTTCGCGCGCGCGATCAACCGCGCGCTCGCGCCGCAGATGTAATCACGTGACGGACTTGACCACCACTCCATGCTGGCCCTCGAGAGCCGCAGGCCCCGATGGCTCCGCCCGAGCCTGCGCCTCCGGACACGCACGGCCGCCGATGCGAGCAGTGCGCCGCCGCTTGTCGAGCTGACCGCGCCGAAGCGCTAGGCCTTGCCCGTCGCCCTGGCCAGGAGGTATGCCTGGACGAAGCCGTCGAGGCCGCCGTCCAGCACGCCCTGCGCGTTGCCGGCCTCGAAGTCCGTCCGGTGGTCCTTGACCATCTGGTACGGGTGCAGCACGTACGAGCGGATCTGGCTCCCGAAGCCGACGTCGACCTTGCTCCCCCGCTCCCGGGCGAGCTCGGCCTCGCGCTGCTCCTCCTGGAGCTCCGCGAGCCGCGAGCGGAGGATGCGCATCGCCGTCGCCTTGTTCGACGTCTGCGAGCGCTCGTTCTGGCACTGCACGACGATCCCCGTGGGCAGGTGCGTGATCCGCACCGCTGAGTCCGTCTTGTTGACGTGCTGGCCGCCGGCGCCGCTCGCGCGATAGGTGTCGATCCGGAGGTCGCTCTCGTCGATCTCGATCGCGTCGCTCTCGGGGAGGAGCGGCGCGACGACGACCTGGGCGAAGGCGGTGTGGCGCCGATGCGCCGAGTCGAACGGTGAGAGGCGCACGAGCCGGTGGACGCCGCGCTCGGCCTTGAAGAGCCCGTACGCGTTCTCGCCGCGAACGGTGGCCGTCGCGGACTTGAGGCCCGCCTCCTCCCCCGCGCTCGCCTCGACGACCTCGGTGTCGAAGCCGCGGTCGGATGTCCAGCGGAGGTACATCCGGAGGAGCATCTCGGCCCAGTCCTGCGCGTCGGTGCCGCCCGTCCCGGCGGTGATCGTGACGACCGCGTCTCCGGCGTCGTACTCGCCGTCGAAGAGCGCCTCCTCCTGCAGCCGGGCCAGCTCGGCCCGAACCGGCGCGACCTGCTCGGCGACCTCCGCCTCGAGCGAGGGGTCGAGCTCGAGGAGCTCCGTCGCGTCGTCGACCTCGCGGCGCAGCGTCTCGTAGCGGTCGAGCTTGCGGGAGACCCGGGAGTGCTCCGTCGAGGTGCGGGCGGCCGTCGCCTGGTCGTCCCAGAACCCCGGGGCCCCCATCTCGGCCTCGAGCACGGCGAGACGTGACGTCAGGGCATCGGGGTCAAAGGTAGTCACGGACCCAGGCGAGCTGGGCCCCGAGCTCCGAGAGCTGCTCGGCAACGGGCTTGTCGTCGGTGACTGCCATGGGGGCGATCGTAGCCGCTTGCCCCCGAGAGACCGCTGGTGCGCCTATCCGGCCGTTGCCTTCCACGCTTCGTGCTGGTCCCGGACGCGACGCCAGAGAGCAGCGCGCTCGTCCCGTGCGAGATCGCCGTAGGCGACGCCGAAATGGTCGAGCACGAGCT
Organism: uncultured Actinomycetes bacterium; assembly: GCA_963748255.1. Taxonomy (GTDB): domain Bacteria; phylum Actinomycetota; class Thermoleophilia; order Gaiellales; family Gaiellaceae; genus Gaiella. The sequence continues at coordinate 396,723 of CAVVIL010000019.1, forward strand.
CCCACCACTCCCCGGAGCGCAGAGATCTCGCGGCTTCGGGCGCCCTGCCCCGAGCGCTCGCTGTGGACGCAGCCGCGCAGGACGTCGATGCGCTCGCCGACGCGGCGCTGCACCGTTACCGTCGTCGCGAAGCTCGAGCGCGTCGAGAGGAACGCGTGCATCGCTTCGAAGTCGTCGATCGCTGCATCCTTCGACGCGACGTCGAAGCCGCCGAAGCCGCCGCGGGGCTCGTGCTCGAAGCGCCACGCGCCGTCGCCGAAGGGCGACGGCCCGAGCCGGTACACGGCGTCGCCCTGGACGTGCTCGCCCGCCACGAGCGAGAGCGGCTCAGCCGGCCCGTCGCCAAGCCCGACGTCGACGAGCCACGTGTCGTCGTCGCCGACTCTCACGGTCACCCCGAGGTGGTTCCCGTCCGGGCCGGGAGGCTCCTGCACCCGCCCGCCGTAGACCCCGGCGAGGTGCCGCGTGACGTCGACGCGGAGCCAGGCGAGCAGCGCGGAGAGCGCGCCGTTCAGGTGGTAGCAGTACCCCCCACGGCCGCCGAGGATCCGCCGCGCCGACGCGAGCGGGTCGATCGCCGGCGGCCGGCCTCTCACGATGTCGATGTTCTCGTAGGGGACTCGCTCCAGGTGGGTGCGCTGAAGCCGCCGCAGCGCGGCGCGATCGACGTCGCCCGGGTCCAGATCGAGGCCGAGCAGCTCGAGGTACGGGCGCGCGACCCCCTCTGGCAGCGGCGCGACCGACGTCACTGCCACCGCGGGGTCTGGCGCCTTCCGACGGGCGCCTAGGCGCCGTGACAGCGCTTGAACTTCTTGCCGCTCCCGCACCAGCACGGGTCGTTGCGGCCGACGTCGCGATGCTCGTTCACGGCGGGCACGGGCGCGCCCATCGCGGTGCGCGGCTGCTCGGCGAGCGCCGTCGCCGCGCCGCCGGCGGCTGCGATGGCGTCGGCGCCATGGATGCTCTCGTGCTCGTAGGCGACGGGCTCCGGTGCCTGCACCGGCTGCAGCTGCCGCTCGGCGTCGTCGCGCTCGACCTCGACGTGGAAGAGCGTCAGGACGGTCTCCTCGCGGATCACCCGGCCGAGGTCCTCGAACATCGCGTGGCCCTCGCCGCGGTATTCGACGAGCGGGTCCTTCTGCGCCATCGCTCGCAGGTGGACGCCCTCGCGGAGGTAGTCCATCGACTCGAGGTGCTCCCGCCAGCGCGTGTCGACGATCTGCAGGATCACGTAGCGCTCGATCTCGCGCATCAGCTCGGAGCCGAAGGACTCCTCGCGCTCGGCGTAGGTGTCGAGCGCGTCGTCGACGAACTCCTGGACGAGCGCGTCGCGGCTGTCGGTGTCGGTCTCGTCGCGGAGCTCGGCGACGGTGATGTCGCTCCCGTAGAGGCTCGCCATCTGGGCGACGAGCCCGTCGAGGTCCCACTCGTCCGCCATGTCGGCGTCCGTGAACTGCGCGACGTTGGCGGCGATGACCTCCTCGATCCACTGGCGGATCTCGTCGGAGAGGTCGTCGCCCTCGAGCACGCGGCGCCGCTGCTCGTAGATGACCATGCGCTGCGTGTTCATCACGTCGTCGTACTTGAGGACGTTCTTCCGAGCGACGAAGTTCTGCTCCTCGACCTTCTTCTGCGCGCTCTCGATCTGACGCGAGAGGATCGACGCCTCCATCGGCTGGTCGTCCGGGATCTTGAAGCGCTCCATGATCCCGTGGATCCGGTCGCCGGCGAAGAGGCGCACCAGGTCGTCCTGGGCGGAGAGGTAGAAGCGCGTCTCACCCGGGTCGCCCTGCCGCCCGGAGCGGCCACGGAGCTGGTTGTCGATCCGGCGTGACTCGTGGCGCTCGGTCCCCAGCACGTAGAGCCCACCCGCCTCGCGGACGCCGTCGCCGAGCTTGATGTCGACGCCGCGGCCGGCCATGTTCGTCGCGATCGTCACGGCGCCGGACTGACCCGCGTCCGTGATGATCTCGCCCTCGCGCTCGTGCTCCTTCGCGTTGAGCACGTTGTGCGGGACGCCGCGGCGCTTGAGCAGCTCGGCGAGGTACTCCGACGTCTCGACGGCGATCGTGCCGACGAGGACCGGCTGCCCGGCCTCGTGCCGCTCGACGATGTCCTCGAGGACGGCGTTCCACTTGGCGTCCTTCGACTTGAAGATGAAGTCGTTCTCGTCGGCGCGCGCGACCGGGACGTTCGTCGGGATCTCGATCACGTGCAGGTCGTAGATCTCGACGAACTCCTTCTCCTCGGTCTTCGCCGTGCCCGTCATCCCGGCGAGCTTCTCGTAGAGGCGGAAGTAGTTCTGGAGCGTGATCGTCGCGAGGGTGACGTTCTCCTCCCGGATCGCGACGCCCTCCTTGGCCTCGATCGCCTGGTGGAGGCCCTCGCTCCAGCGGCGGCCCTCCATGATCCGGCCCGTGAACTCGTCGACGATCTTCACCTCGTCGTCCTGGACGACGTAGTCGACGTCGCGCTTGTAGAGCGACTGCGCCTTCAGCGCCTGCGTCAGGTGGTTGACGAGCTGGACGTGGCGCGGGTCGTAGAGGTTGTCGATCCCGAGCGCGCGCTCGACCTTGTCGAGCGCCGACTGCGCGGGTGACACCGTCTTGAACTTCTCGTCGAAGAGGTAGTCCGCGCCCGAGAGCTCCGTCTCGTCCTCGCCCTTCATCACCTTGCGGGTGAGCGGCGCGCCCTCGAGCTCCTGCACGACGCGCGCGAAGTCGTAGTACGTCTTCGCCGCGGTCTCGGGCTCGCCCGAGATGATCAGCGGCGTCCGCGCCTCGTCGATCAGGATCGAGTCGACCTCGTCGACGATCGCGAAGGTGTGGCCGCGCTGCACGGTGTTGTCGAGCGAGACGGCCATGTTGTCGCGCAGGTAGTCGAAGCCGAACTCCGAGTTCGTGCCGTAGGTGATGTCGGCCGCGTAGGCCTCCCTGCGGCGCGCGAACGGCATCATGTTCTCGATCGCGGAAACCGTGACCCCGAGCCGGTCGAAGACGGGCCGGTTCCACTCGGCGTCGCGCTTGGCGAGGTAGTCGTTGACGGTCACCAGGTGGACGTTCTCGCCCGTGAGCGCGTTGAGGTAGAGCGGCGCGCTCGCGACGAACGTCTTCCCCTCGCCCGTCTTCATCTCGGCGATGTCGCCCTCGTGGAGCGCGATCCCGCCCATCAGCTGCACGTCGAAGAGCCGCTGGCCGGACTCGCGCTTGCGCGCCTCGCGCACCGCCGCGAACGCCTCGAAGAGGATGTCCTCGAGGCTCTCGCCGTTGTCGAGCCGTTGCTTGAACTCGGCCGTCTTCGCCTGGAGGTCGGCGTCGCTGAGCGCCTCGAAGTCGGCCTCGAGCGAGGTGACGTACGCCGCCTGCTCCGCGAGGCGCTTGACCCGGCGACCCTCGCCGAGCCGGAGGACCTTCTCGAAGCGGCCGAGACTCGATCCAGGCATGCCGAGAGGGTACCGGCCCGGCACCGCGCGGCCCATCGCCGCGCACGTTTCCGAACCGTGGCTTCACGATTCCGTCACGCGGGAGGGCGAACATGCGGGCATGTTCCGCGCGCTCGTCGTGACCGGCCTTGCCGCGCTGACGCTGACGGGCGCCGCCGCCGCGCTGCTCGCGCCCGGCCGCACGGTCGTCGAGCCCACCGCCGTGACGTCGCTCGGCGTCACCGGACGCTCCGTCGTCTACGCGATCGACGAGAACGCGGCGCGGACGCGCTGTGCGGCCGTAAAGCTCTGGGACACCGGGACGCGGGGCCTCTGGACGTTCGGCGAGTCGACGACCCGGATCTGCCGTGAGGGCCTGAGCACGGGGAGCGGCGTCTCCGCCGTCGCGACCTCGGGGCGGCGCGTCTACTGGGTCACGTACGGGGGCGGCAACATCCGCGAGTACACCCTCTGGACCGCCACGCCGGCCCGCAAGGACCCACGCCGCCTCGCCGACGCGTCGATCGACGTCGACTCGAGCGAGCGGCCGCTCGTCCTCGGCGTCGGCTCTCGAGAGGGCGTCCCCTATGCCCTCGAGGACACGATCACCTACGTCGCCGACGACGGACGCCGGCTCTTCCGCGTGTCGGTCGGCAGCCCCGTCGTGCTGCTGGCGGCCGGCGCCGGCCCGGGCGCGCAGCGCGTCGTCGCCGCCCTCGCCGACGGACGCGTCGTCGTCCTCTCGTCGAGCGGCGCCACGCTTCGAACGCTCGCGTACGACCCGGGCGAGGTGAAGGCCGTCGCGCTCGCGCTCCCCGGCGCCGTCGTGCAAGCGGGGACGGAGGTGCGCGTCGGGACGCAGACGGTGACGCTGCCGCCGGGCGCGCTGCTCCTCGATTTCCGCCAGGGTCGGCTCGTCTACGCGCAGGGGCTGCAGGTGCGCTCCCGCCGCATCGCCGACGGGACGGACACGCTGCTGCAGACATTCCCCTCCGGCTCGCGGCGTCCGCCGCTCTTCGCGACCGACGCGTACGGCTCCGCCTGGGCCAAGGCCACGTCGGTGAGCTGGCGCGGCGGCCCGCTCCCCTGAGGGACACCCGTTGGCTCAGAGTGGCGTCACCGCCACCTCCCACGTGCTGCCGTCGATCCGGGCCGCCGTGACGACGAACGCCGCGTGACGTCGGCTCCCGAGCCGCTCGAGCTCGGGGACGCCCCCGAACGTCGGCGAGCCGTCGATCCGCACGCTCCGCTCCCGGCCCGTCCAGGCAAGCTCGATCGTGTCGCCGCCGGGATCCTCGACGAGCTCCACCGTCTCGAGCCGCCGCCCGGCGACCACCCAGACCGCGCCCTCGCGCCGGACGGCGCGCGCCCGGTACGGCCGGTCCAGCTCGAGCGCCGCGGCGAGCCGCGCGCCGTCGCCCTCGCCCTCCTCGACGACGGTCCGGCCGTCGGCGAGCGCCACGAACCAGAGCTCGTCGCCCACGACCTCCGGTGCGTCGACGGTCGTCAGCGCATCCCACTCCCGCTGCCGGTGCAGGCCGTGGATGCCGACCTCGCCCCAGTGAGGCCCGGGGTCGTGCGGCAGCGGCACGGCTCCGGCCGGCTCAGATCTCGCTCGTCGACCGGAGCGACTCCTCGATCATCTCGACCGGGACCGGCTCGGGCGGGGTGCCCTGGGCGCGCCGCCGGGGCTCGTGGACGACCTTGTCGCGCCTGCGCTCGATCTGCCGCTCGAGCTTGTCGACGAGGAGGTCGGACGCCGCCTCGTACGTCGCGGCCGCCTCACGCCCGTGCAGGTTCGGCCCCTTCATGTGCACCTCGGCCTCGACGAGGTGGTCGTCCGGGATCTTGGGATTGCGCTCCCGGTCGAGGACGACCTCGACCAGGGTCTCGTCGTGGAGGCGGCGCCCGAGCTTCGCGAACTTCGACTCGACGTAGCTCCGGACTCCGTCGTTCACGTGCCCGTGCCGCACCGTGACCTTCAGTCGCATGGTGCCTCCCGTTCGCGGTCGCTTCCACGCTACCGCACCGCTCTCGCGAGGCAAACCACCTCGACGCGGGATGCGCCTGCCCGCCGAAGCGCGGTCGCGCACGCCGCCGCCGTGGCGCCGGTCGTGTAGACGTCGTCGACGATCGCCACGGTCGGCGGCGGGATCCCGGAGGCCGCGAACGCGCCCCGGACGTTCGCCGCGCGGTCTGCACGCGGGAGGCCGGCCTGCCTCCGCGATGCGGCGCCGGTGCGGACGAGGAGCGGCCGGAGGGGCACGTCCCAGAGCTCTGCGAGCGCCGCCGCCAGGCGCGCCGCGGGCACGTGCCCGCGCTCCCGGCCGCGCTCGCGGTCGCCCGGCACGAACGTCAGCGCGGCGACGGCGGGGCGTGCGACGACCTCCCCGACGAGGCCGGCGAGCACCGCCGCGAGCTCGCGGCGTCCACGCTCCTTCCAGGCGGAGACGAGCGCTCGGGCACGGGCGTCGTAGACGAGCGCCGCGCGTGCCCGGGCGAACCCGAGCCGGCGGCCGCTGCACTCGACGCAGCGCCGGACGGGCCAGGCGCCGGGGCAGCCGCAGCGCTCGCACACCGGCGGGGCGACGCGGACGAGCGCGTCGCGGCACGCGTCGCACAGCGCGGCACCGGGCACCTCGCAGCCGGCGCACCGGGAGGGGAGGAGCAGGCCGAGCAGACCCATGCCCCGACCGTAGGCGACAAGCCGTGACGGCTTCGTGCCGTCTGTGTGCCGCCTTCGCGCACCCCGTCGGCCGAGCGCGGGCGAGGCGTCAGTCGAGCACGGAGGCGGAGAGCATCTCGCGCAGCCCCTCGCGGGAGCGCTCGAGGTCGACGGGCTCCTTGATCGGGAAGAACCGCCCGCGCGGCCCGCTCCGCGGCACCTCGAGGAACGTCGTCTCGAGCTCCCAGGACGCGTGGTGGTAGAGGTGCTCGAGCTGCACCGCCTCGCGACCGTCGACCGACTTGCGGACGACGAGCCAGCGCAGGTCGAAGGCCCGGTCGAGCGCGTCGAGCGCGAAGAGCGCGGTGTTCGTGTTGAAGACGGGGATCCGGTCCTGGTCGAAGTCGGCGGGGAACTCGGGGCCTTCGAGGAGCCCGATTCGCCCGTCCACCCGTGCCGGGGCGCCGCCCATGTCGCCCTCCTTGCGGGCGACCTCGGTGGTCATCGGCCGCCCCGAGACGAGGTGTGCGCCGACCACGACGGGATCGAGCCGCGCCCCGAGGTTGTCGACGTTCGAGACCGCCACGTGCTCGACGCCGCGTCCGCGGAGCGCGGCGAGCGTCCCGGACGCGCGGATCGTCTCGAGCAGGTCGCCGTGCCCCGGTGCGTACGCCGACGCCCGACCCTCCTCCTCGAAGATCTGCCCCTCGCCGGTCAGGCGGAGTGAGATGCGCTGCGAGAACCAGAGCGGCTCGTCCACCTCGAGCGCGGCGACGTGGGCACGCGTCCCCTCGTCCGTCGCGAAGCTCGTCATCAGCGCGACCGGGATCCGGACGCCGAGGTCCGCGCCGAGCCGCCCGGTCTCGCCGAGCTTCCAGCCGAGGAAGCTGCGCCCGTCCAACGCCTCGACGACGCCCTTGACGACACCGCCGAAGCGCGTCGCCATCCCGCCGGCGAGGACGACCTGGGCGACGCGCCCCGCGGCGAGCGCCTCCAGCCCCGCGTCGCGGGCCTCCCGCCACGCGTCCGAGCCCGGCTCGGGCAGGGCGCACGACGTCCTCCGGCGCGGGCGGCCCGACGACGCCGCTCACGACGTTCGACGCGGCCGAGAGCGCGCCGCTCGCGACCTGCGCACGGAGCTCGTCGAACTCCTCCGCGTCGAAGCCGAACCGCTCCAGCAGCTCCGCCGTCCGCTCGTCGACCGCCCCGAGGCTCATCGCGCGGCCGCGACCTCCCGGGGCAGGCTCGCGGCGTAGGGCGCGCGGTGGACGCCGCGCTCCGTCACGATCGCGGCGACGAGCGCGGCGGGCGTGACGTCGAAGGCCGGATTGCGGGCGGGGAACCGCGCGGTCACCTCGGCGCCGTCCCGCTCCTCGATGGGGATCGCCGCGCCCGTGGGCGCGTCCGGGTCGAGCGTCGTCGTCGGCGCGACGACGACGAGCGGGAGGTCGTGGTGGGCGGCGAGCACGGCCAGCGAGTACGTGCCGACCTTGTTCGCGACGTCGCCGTTCGCCGCGATCCGATCGGCCCCGGTGACGACGAGGTCGACCTCGCCGCGGCCCATGAACGACGCGGCGGCCCCGTCGACGATCACCGAGTGCGGGATGCCGAGCTGCTCGAGCTCCCAGGCGGTCAGCCTGCTGCCCTGGAGGAGCGGGCGGGTCTCGTCGACCCAGACGTGCTCGACGAGACCGGCCTCCGCGGCGGCGCGGATCGCGCCGACCGCCGAGCCGTAGCCCCCCGTCGCCAGCCCGCCCGCGTTGCAGTGGGTGAGGACGCGGGCACCGCCCGGAAAGAGCTCGCGGGCGTTCGCACCCATGCGCCGGCAGCGCTCCACCTCGTCGGCGTGGATCGCCTCGGCCCGCTCGCGGGTCGGCTCCGGGCGCATCGCCTCGAGCGCCCAGCGGAGGTTGACGGCGGTCGGACGCGACGCGGCGAGGATCTCGAGCGCCTCGTCGACATCGTCGCCACGCTCGGCCGCGAGCGCGAGGCCGTACGCGGCCGCGACCCCGATCGCAGGGGCGCCGCGGACGGCGAGGACGCGGATCGCCTCGGCGAGCTCGGCCGCGGTCGCACAGCGCAGCTCGAGCTCCTCCTCGGGCAGGCGCCGCTGATCGAGGAGGACGACCGCGTCCTGCTCGAGCCTGACGATCCGATGCGGCGGCAGCTCGCCCGTCATCTCGGCGAGCCTAGACGAGCCCGAAACGACGAGCGCGCCCCGAGGGGCGCGCTCGCAGTCCGTCCGGAGAGCTGGGGTCGGCTCAGGTTCCCTCGTCCCACGAGGCGAGGTAGGTCGCCTGCTCCTCCGTCAGCTCGTCGATCGCGACGCCCATCGTCGCGAGCTTCAACCGCGCGATCTCGTCGTCGATCTCGGTCGGCACGTCGTACACCTTCCGCTCGAGCGAGGCCGCGTTGGCGATCACGAACTCGGCGGCGAGCGCCTGGTTCGCGAACGACATGTCCATCACCTGCGCGGGATGGCCCTCCGCCGCGGCCAGATTGACGAGGCGTCCCTCGGCCAGGAGGTAGACCTTGCGGCCGTCGCCGAGGGTGAACTCCTCGACGAACGCACGCGCCTCGCGCGTGTCGGTCGCCAGCGAGCGGAGCGCGGGGATGTCGATCTCGACGTTGAAGTGCCCGGTGTTCGCGAGGATCGCGCCGTCCTTGAGGCGGTCCATGTGGGCCTTCGAGATCACGTGCTTGTCGCCCGTCGCGGTGACGAAGATGTCGCCGACCTGGGCGGCCGCCGCCATCGGCATCACCTGGAAGCCGTCCATCACGGCTTCGAGCGCCTTCATCGCGTCGACCTCGGTGACGACCACGTGTGCGCCGAGGCCCTTGGCGCGCATCGCGACCCCGCGGCCGCACCAGCCGTAGCCGGCGACCACGAACGTCCGCCCCGCGATCAGGACGTTGGTCGCGCGGATGATCCCGTCGATCGTCGACTGGCCGGTGCCGTACCGGTTGTCGAACAGGTGCTTCGTGCGCGCCTCGTTGACCGCGACGACGGGGAAGCCGAGCTTGCCGTCGCGCTCCAGCGCCCGCAGGCGAATGACGCCGGTCGTCGTCTCCTCGGTCCCGGCGATCACGTCGCCGAGCTGCTCGCGGCGGGCCGAGTGGAGGATCCCGATCACGTCGGCGCCGTCGTCCATCGTCACGTGCGGGCGGTGGTCGATCGCCGCCTCGAGGTGCTGGTAGTAGGTGTCGTGGTCCTCGCCCTTGATCGCGAACGTCCCGATCCCGTAGGCGTCGACGAGCGCCGCGGCGACGTCGTCCTGGGTCGAGAGCGGGTTCGAGGCGCAGAGCACGACTTCGGCGCCGCCCGCCTTGAGCGTCCGCATGAGGTTCGCGGTCTCGGTCGTGACGTGGAGGCAGGCGGAGACGCGGTAGCCGGCGAGCGGCTGCTCGCGCTCGAAGCGCTCGCGGATCGCGATGAGCACCGGCATCTGCCGGTCGGCCCACTCGATGCGGCGCACGCCCTCGGCGGAGAGGGCGAGATCCTTGACGTCGTGCTTGATGGTCGTGGCCATGATTCCTTTCGGTCGGTCTCGGTCGGGCTCGGTCTCGTTCAGGCGACGAGCAGCCGCTCGTGCTTGCGCTGCTCCCACTCGATCCAGTCGGCCTCGCTCGCGCCCTCGGCGGGCACGGTCGCGCCGGTCAGCCAGCGCTCCACGGCGGCGCGCAGCTCAGGCTCGCGACGCAGCCGGACGACGAACGCGACGTCGTCGAGCTCCACGTCGTGTCGTCGCCGCAGCTCCGCGAGCGCGCGCAGCAGCTCGAGCTCGTGCTCGGCGTAGCAGCGGTAGCCGGACGCGTTCCGCTCCGGGACGACGAGGCCGGTGGCCTCGAGGTAGCGAAGCATCCGGGGCGACCAGCCCGTCTGGGCGGCCGCCTGGCTCACGGTCGAGCTCGGCACGCGGCAACCTTACCATAGTTGTGTGAAGGTTGGCCGTGCGTCTAGGCTCGGGCCGTGCGCGTCCACGTGATCAGCGACATGGAAGGCGTCTCGGGGATCGTCCGGGGCCGCCAGACGCTCGGGGGCGCGCCGATGTACGACGAGGGCCGGCGGCTCTATACGGAGGAGATCAACGCGGCGATCCGCGGCGCGAAGGCTGCGGGCGCGACGGAGATCGTCGTCATGGACTGCCATGGCGCCGGCGAGGAGTGGTCGTTCAACTCGCTCGTGCCCGACCTCCTCCACCCCGACTGCGAGTACGTCGTGCAGGAGGACTGGACGGAGTACACGGGCTTCCTCGAGGAGGGCTGCGACGCCGCGCTCCTCGTCGGAATGCACGCGATGGCAGGCGCCGGGCGCGGCGGCATGAACCACACCGTCTCGGGCCGCGACTACTTCAACCTGCGCTTCAACGGGACGCTCGTCGGCGAGACCGGGATCCACGCCGCCCTCTGTGGGACGTGGGGCTGCCCGATCCTGCTCGTCACGGGCGACGACGTCGCCTGCTCCGAGGGGAAGGCGCTCGTCGGCGACGGGCTCACGACGGTGGCCGTCAAGCGGGGCCTCGGCGCGACGTCCGCCCGGCAGATCCCCCCGGTCCGCGCGCGCGAGCTGATCGAGGCCGGTGCGAGGCAGGCGCTCTCGGATCTCTCGGCGGTCGCGCCGTGGAGCCCCGGCAGCCCGTGCGAGATCACCGTCGAGTTCAAGCACACCCTCGCGGTCGACAAGCTGCGCTTCCGCCCCGGCGTCGTGCGCGTCGACGACCGCACCATCTCCGTCACGGCCGACACCTGGTGGGAGGCCTGGAAGGCCTTCTACTTCTAGTTCGCGAAGCGGGATTCCGCAGAAGCGGGATCACGCCGCTTGGATCCCCGCCTACGGCGGGGCACACCCCTAAAGGCGCCCGCTTCGCGGTCGCACCCCCCTCGTTCGCCAAGCGGGACCCGGCAGAAGCCGGATCCCGCGGCTCGATCCCTCGCCCTCGGCGAGGGCACACCCCTGAAGGCGCCCGCTGTCGCGGTCGCACCCCCTCCTTGCCGACGAGGGGAGCGCGCCCCGGTGCGCTACGGCGCGGACGTGCCTTCGCGGCCGTAGCGGTCCTCGAGCCGCACGACGTCGTCGAGGTGGTTCGTGGAGATCTCGACGACGGTGAGGTCGTCGATCGCCGTGACGCGGTGGACGGTGCGCGGGCGGAAGCGGAACGTGTCCCCGGGGCCGATCTCGACCGTCTCGAGCTCGCCGCCGACCTCGCCGAGCTCGAGGCTCGCGCGGCCCTCCTGGACGAGCCACGCCTCGTCCTTCACCTCGTGGTACTGCAGGCTGAGCGCCTGCCCGGCGCGGACGTGGAGCAGCTTGCCGACGTACGACTCGGTCTCGGCCCAGACGAGCTCCCAGCCCCACGGCTTCTCGACGCGCCGCGGGGTCGTCGCGTAGGCGCTCACGCGAGCCACTCCGGGTGCTCGGTGACGTACTCGTCGGCGCGGCGCAGCTCCTTCGGCGTGTTGACCGTGAGCCAGGTGCCCGTGTGGCGGAACGCGTGGAGGCGCCCCTCCGCGGCCAGCGCGGGGAAGACCGTGGTCTCGTGATCGCCCTTCTCGGGGAAGCGCGCTAGCGCCTCGTCCGAGAGGGCGTAGATCCCGCAGTTCACCCAGTACGGAACCGTACCCGCCTCCTCGAAGCCCGTCACGACGTCGTCGTCGGTCAGCTCGACCCGCCCGAACTGCGACGCGGGCTGCGCGACGGTGACCGTCGCCGCGGCGCCCGTCGACCGGTGCCGCTCGAGCAGCGCCTCGAAGTCGACCGCGACGAGCTCGTCGCCGTTCATCGCGAGGACGTCGCCGGTCTCGCGCCGGAAGGCGGCCGCGAAGCGGATCCCCCCGCCGCGACCGAGGCGCTCCGGCTCGCCTGCGCAGACGATGTCGAGGCCGAGCCCGTGGAGCTCCTCGAGAAACGTCTCCTCCTCGCCTCCGAGGCAGCTCACGATCACGCGGCCGACCCCGGCGCGGGCCAGCCTGCCGATCTGCCAGGCGAGGAGCGGGCGCCCGCCGACCGGCACGAGCGACTTCGGGCGTCCGCCCGCCGCGTCACCGAGGCGCTCGGCCTTGCCGCCCGCCAGCACGATCGCCTCCATCAGTCGAGGCCGTTCGTGGCCGCGCGGCCGATCGCGTCGTACCGGTAGCCCGCCGCGCGCATCGTCTCCGGGTCGAGCATGTTGCGTCCGTCGACGACGACGGCGGTGCGCATCGTCGGCGCGAGCGCCGCCCAGTCGACGTCCGCCAGCTCGGGCCAGGCGGTCACGAGGACGACGGCGTCGGCGTCGCGCAGGGCCTCCGCGACGCTGTCGACCTGCACGACGCCGCTGAGGCCGTCCGACGAGGCGACGGGGTCCCACGCGACGACCTGCGCTCCCTCGGCGAGCAGGCGGCCGGCGAGGACGAAGGCCGGCGACTCGCGCGTGTCGTCGGTGCCGGGCTTGAACGCGAGCCCGAGCAGGGCGATCCGTCGGTCGCGGAGCGTGTCGAGGAGCTGCGTGAGCTTCCCGATCACGCGCCGCTTCTGGAGCTCGTTCACCTCGATCACGGCGTTCAGGACCTGGAAGTGGTAGCCCGAGTTGGCCGCGAGCTGCTTCAGCGCGAGGGAGTCCTTCGGGAAGCACGAACCGCCGAACCCGACCCCCGCCTGGAGGAAGCTCTTGCCGATGCGGCGGTCGTGGCCGATGCCCTCGGCGACCTTCACGACGTCGGCGCCCGTCGCCTCGCACACGTTCGCGATCTCGTTGATGAACGAGATCCGCGTCATCAGGGCCGCGTTCGCGGCGAGCTTGATCATCTCGGCCGACGCCACGTCGCTGCGCACGATCGGGGCCTCGATGCCGTCGTGGAGCCTGGCGATCAGGTCGCCGTCCGCCTCCTCGAACGCGCCGATCACGACCCGGTCGGGCTCCATGAAGTCCTTCACGGCCGTCCCCTCCGCCGTGAACTCCGGGTTCGAGGCGTAGCCGACGTGGGCGAGGCCGCGCGCGTCGAGCCGGTGGCGCACCTTCTCGCCGGTCCCGACCGGGACCGTGCTCTTCATCGCGACGACGATGTGCCGCTCGACGTCGGGCAGCTCGTCGATCACCGTCCAGACGGCGGAGAGGTCGGCGTCGCCCGAGTAGGTCGGCGGCGTCCCCACCGCGACGTAGACGACATCCGCGCCCTCGATCGCCTCGCCCACGTCGGTGGTGAACGTGAGCCGCTCGGCGTTCCGCTCGAGCAGGGCTTCGAGACCGGGCTCGTAGATCGGCACCTCGCCGCGGCGGAGCGCCTCGATGCGGTCCGGGAGGATGTCGCGCACGACGACGTCGTGGCCGAGCTCGGCAAAGCAGGCGCCCGTCACGAGACCGACGTAGCCCGCGCCGAACACCGCGATGCGCTGTCCCCTCTCGCTCATCGGGGCGGCACGATAGTCGTGACCCCGCCGGCTACGTCTGCTTCACCTTGGCGAGCGGGCGCAGGCTCTTCGCGATCGCGATCATCGTCTCGTTCGAGAGCCTGTCGAGCAGCGTGTTGACCACCCAGTACGACGCGCCGTCGGTCTTCAGGACGACCATGTGGAGGCGCGGGCCGTTGTAGTAGAGCTCGTACGTGCGGCCGCCGATCTTCCGGACGAAGTTGCGGCCGCCGAGCACCGGCGGGTCCTCCCAGTCGGTCATCTCGACGCCCCAGTACTCGTTGTAGCCGTGCTCGTACGTGAGGCGGACGGCCTTGTGCTCCTTGTCCGGGTCGATCGGGTAGACGCGGATCGGCGTGTCGTCGGCGATCCACGAGGAGCGTGCGATCTTCGTCGGCACCATCAGCGGGAAGTCGATCTCGCGGCGGTGCTGGCGCAGCAGGTCGACGACCGCGCTCGTGCCGGAGACGACGCTCGCCGGCTGGCGCTTCGGCGTCTGGTCGACCGGTGCGGACGCGAGCCGGCCGTGGAACGTCTGGCCCGTGACCGCGACCACCATCGCGTTGTTGCCGAGCGCGCGGATCTTCGGCGTCAGCTTCTTGACGTCGGCGGAGCCGAAGAGGTTCGCGAGCTTCCGGGCCGCGGGCTGCGCGCCGGCCTTGCGGGCGTCGAAGTAGACCTCGGTGCGGAAGTAGTCGTACGTCGGGGCGTTCGCGGTGAGCCCGGCGGCGGGCGTCAGCATCCGGTAGCCCCGCTGCCCGAGGAGGTAGCTCGCGGTCGAGGCGGAGCCTTCGACTCCGTTGCCGTTGAGGACGAGCACGCTCGTCGCGCGCGGCGTTGGCACCTTCTGCTTCAGCTTCTCGCCGAGCGCCACGGCGGTGGCCTTGCGCGGCGACTCGACGTCGGGGTTCTTGAACTCCCGCACGGCCTTGTCGATGTTCTCCGGCGCCGTGACGAGGTCGGAGAAGCCCTCGAGACCGTCGATGCGCGACTGGAAGATGTGCCCCGGCGGCAGCGAGTACGCGAGTGCGGCGTAGCGCAGCACCGTCTTCGGGCTGACGTCCTCGCCCCCGCCCTGCCCGACCTCGACGTTCGACGTGATCACCTTGATCACCTGCGGCAGCTTCAGCAGCGAGAAGTTCGCCTCGATCTGGTCCTTGAACGACCGGACGAAGAGCTGCTGGCGCGCGTTGCGGTAGAGGTCGGAGTCCGTGTGCCGGAAGCGGACGAAGTCCAGGGCGCGGAGTCCCGTGAGCCGCTGGTAGCCCGGCTGCAGGTTGATCTTCGCGTAGCACCCCGTGCACGAGCCGCCGCGGTCGTTGAAGTACCGCCGGTCGATGTCCATCCAGATCCCGCCGACCTTGTCGACGAGCTGGCGGAAGCCGCGGAAGTTGACGGTGATGATGTAGTTGATCGGGACGCCCGTCAGGTTGCGGACGGTCTCCACCGTCCCGCGCGGGCCGCACGTGGCGTAGGCCGAGTTGATCTTGTCGACGTACGGCGCCTGGCCCGGGCAGCGGACCTCGACGCGGAGGTCGCGCGGGAAGGAGAGGAGCGAGATCGACTTCTCGTCCGGGTCGGCGCGCACGAGCATCAGCGTGTCGGAGCGGCTCGGCGCGTTCGCGCCGTCCGACTTCCGGCGGTCGTAGCCGATCACGAGCGCCGTCGCCGGCTGGCCGGGGAGCGCGACCTTGAGCGACTTGAGCGCTCTCTTGACCTCGACCGACCTGGGCGCCACGGCCGCGACGGTCTCGTGGAGGTAGAGATACGCGCCCCCCGCGGTCCCGCTGACGAGCACCGCGAGGACGAGCGCCGACCAGCCGAGGATCCTGACCACGAGCGAGCGGCCGCTCCGCGACGGCGGCGGAGGCTGCCGGTAGATCGCCATCGGCGCCCCGTTGACGGCACCGGCAGGCTCGTCCGCCCCGGTCGGGCCGGCTCCGCGGCCGAGTCCTCGCTTCAGTGTGGTCCGCATGGGGAGAAGAGGCGCGGCGCCGCGCCGGATCGGCTTAACGGTACCCCACGCCCCGGATTCTCCTCCCGTAATTCGGCCCGCGGAGGGCAGGCCCTCCGCTCGCTCAGCGAGCGGCGACCGCGGCGAGCTGCTCCGCGAGGAACGCGATCTCGTCAGGCGTGCCCGCGGTGATCCGCAGCGCCGTCGGGGCGCCGAACGAGCCCATCGGCCGGACGATGACGCCGCGCCGGAGGAGCGCGTCGTTGAGGGCGGCAGCGTCCTCGTCGACGTCGACGAACTGGAAGTTGCCCGCGGCCGGCCCGATCGGCTCGAATCCCCGGTCGCGCAGGACCGCCTCGAGCGCCGCCATCGCCTCGCGGTTGACCGCGCGGCGCCGCGCAAGCTCCGCCGGCGCGTCGAGGCTCGCGAGCGCGGCCTCCTGCGCGGGCGTCGTCACGTCGAACGCCCGCTGCACCTTGCGGATCGCGGCGATCACGTCGGCCGGTCCGACGCCGTAGCCGATCCGCAGCCCGGCGAGCCCGTAGATCTTGGAGAAGGTCCGCAGCGCCAGCACCGGCCGCCCGCCGCGGACGGCCGACGCGATCGCGTCGGGGAACGCGGGATCGTCGACGTACTCGAAGTACGCCTCGTCGACGACGGTCACGACGCCGTCGGGCACCTCGTCGACGAACCGCTCGAGCTCGCCGGCGGTGAGCGCAGGCCCCGTCGGGTTGTTGACGGTCGGGAGGAACGCGATCTTCGTCCGCTCCGTCACCGCCGCGAGGAGCGCGTCCACGTCGACGCGGCCGTCGGCGAGGTCGACGCGGACGGGCACGGCCGCGAGCTTGAGCGGGTCGATGACATAGCTCGGGAAGGAGGGCCACGGCGTGACGATCTCGTCGCCGGGGTCGAGCAGCGCCTGGCAGGCGTAGCCGATCACGGCGTCGGCGCCCGCGGCGACGACGACCTCCTCGAAGCGGACGTCGTGGCGCTCCGCGAGCGCCTCGCGCAGCCGGTAGCAGCCGCCGTCCGGGTAGCGGTTCGACTCCGGAAGCGCCCGGTGGATCGCCTCGATCGCCTCGGGGAAGGGCCCGAACGGCCCCTCGTTGGACGCGAGCTTGACGACGCGCTCGAGCCCGAGCTCGCGCTGCACGGTCTCGACGGGCTTCCCGGGCTCGTACGGCACGAGCCCGTCGAGGGCAGGCCGAATCGGGCCGCCCACCCGGCCCGCCGCGCGGGTCACGCCGCTGCCGGCGGGGGTGTCGGCTCGTGGATCGGCGTCGGTGGCGCAGGCGGTGTCGGGGGCGCGGCGGCAGCGCCTCCTCGGCGGAGCCGCCGCTCAGCTTCCGCCAGACGACGAACGCCGTGGCGAGCACGGCGACGAGGCCGAGCGCTCCGGCGACGGCCGCGATCGGCCGGCGCCGGGACGCCACGCCGCCGCTGACGTTCGCGACCGCGAGAGCCGCGCGGCGACGCATGTACCGCCGAGCGAACCACCAGGCGACGGCCCACATGAGCGCTGTCTTGCGGTCACGCATGGCCGGAGCCTACTACCGCCCGCTCAACGCCGACGAGGCGGGAGGTGGATCGCGCGGTTGAGCGCCGCGAGCGCCGCCTCCTTCATGCCCTCGGCCAGCGTCGGGTGCGGCGCGACGCCGTCGGCGACCGTCTCGATCGTCGACTCCGCGTCGAGCGCGACGACGGCCTCGCCGATCAGGTCGGTGGCATGCGGCCCGACGATGACGACGCCGAGCAGCTCGCCGTACCGCTGCTCGTGGATCGTCTTGACCCAGCCCGTCGTCTGCCCCGACATGACCGCGCGCGCGATCGCGACCCACGGGCAGCGGCCGACGACGACGTCGTCGCCGTGCCGCTCGCGGGCCTGCGCCTCGGTGAGGCCGACGCCCGCCACCTCGGGATCCGTGTAGATCGGCCGGGGCACGGCGGGATCGCCGACGGTCGCCTCGTGGCCCGTCGCGTTCTCCGCGGCGACCTCGCCCTCGCGGAACCCGGTGTGCGCGAGCTGCCAGTACCCCGCGACGTCGCCCGCCGCGTAGATGTGCGGGACGTTCGTCCGCCGCTGGTCGTCCGTCCCGATCCCCTTGCGGTCGAACGTGACGCCCGCGGCCTCGAGGCCGAGGCCGTCCACGAGCGCGGCGCGCCCGACCGCGACGAGCATCAGGTCGCAGTCGACCGTCTCGCCGTCGCCGAAGTGCACCGTGAGGTGCTCGCCGTGGTCGTCGACCTGCGTGCACTGCTTCTCGAGGTGCAGCGCGATGGAGCGCTTCTTGAAGGCCTTCTGGAGCTCCTTCGAGGCGTCCTCGTCCTCGAGCGGGATCAGGTGCGGGAGCATCTCGACGATCGTCACCTCGGTGCCGAACCGGTCGAAGATCGAGGCGAACTCGCAGCCGATGATCCCGCCGCCGAGGATCACGAGCCGGCGCGGGATCTCGGTCTGCGCGAGGAGGCCGGTCGAGTCGACGCACCGCGGCGAGTCGATGCCGGGGATCGGCGGGCGGACGGGATACGACCCGGTCGCGACGATCGCGCTCGTGAACGACACCTCCTCCGCGCCCTCGACGCCGATCGTCGTCGGGCTCGTGAACGTCCCGTCGCCCTTCACCCACTCGACGCCGTTCGCCTTGAAGAGCGACGCGACGCCGCCCGTCATCTGATCGACGACCGCGTCCTTCCACGAGGCGACGGTGCCGAAGTCGAGCGTCGGCTCGCCGACCTGCACGCCGAGCTTGGCGAAGGTCTCGCGCGCGTCGTGGTAGGCGTGCGCGCTCTGCACCCACGCCTTCGTCGGGATGCAGCCCACGCGGAGGCACGTCCCGCCGAGCGCAGGCTCGCGCTCGATGCAGGCGACGTTGGCCCCGAGCTGGGCGGCGCGGATCGCGGCCGTGTACCCGGCCGGGCCGCCTCCGAGGACGGCGACGTCGACGTTCATGCGGAATCGGTCCCTTCTGTCGGTGTCTTCTCGAGGTGCGCGAGCATCGTGACCGTGTCCTCGGTCTCCCCCACTCGCTCGAAGCCGTGTCGCTCGTAGAGCTCGATCGCGCCGCTGTTCTCGCGGTCGACGCCGAGCGAGAGCGCGTCGTGGCCCGCCTCGCGGGCGCGGGCGAGGAGCGCGTCGAGGAGCTTCGTCCCGACGCCGCGGCCGCGCGCGCTCGGCACGACCGCGATCGCGAGCTCCGGGGTCTCCTCGTCGACGAAGCCGTATCCGGGGCGGTCGTTGCCGAAGAGGCGGTACCAGGCCGCCCCCACCGGGAAGCCGTCCTCGATCGCGACCACGGCCGTGTCGCCGCGCCGTCCCCACGCCTTGACGTAGAGCGCGACCGGCCCCGGGCCGGTCGAGGGCGCGCGCTCCTTCCAGTAGTACGCGTGATGGAGCATGTCGCGGAGGAAGCGCACGTCCTGTTCGCCGCCGCGCCGGACGACGATCGGGGAGGGCTCGTCGGTCACAGCGCGAGCGCGGGCTGCTCGACGAGCGCGACCAGCGTCTGCAGGAACTCGGCGCCGTCGGCCCCGTCGATCGCGCGGTGGTCGCAGGTGAGCGTCAGGTGGACGAGCGGCGCGATCCCGATCTCTCCGTCGCGCACGACGGCCTCGTCCTTCACCGAGCCGACCGCGAGGATCGCGACCTGCGGCGGGTTGAGGACCGCTGTGAACTGCTCGACGCCGAACATGCCGAGGTTCGAGACCGTGAACGTCCCGCCCTCGAGGTCGGGCAGCTTGAGCTTGCCGTCGCGGGCGCGCCCGACGAGGTCGGCGCGGGCCCGGGCGATCTCCTGCACCGTCAGGCGCTCCGCCTGGCGGACGACCGGCACGACCAGCCCCTGCGGCGCGGCGACCGCGATCCCGACGTTCGCCGTCGGGTGGCGGTGGATCTCCGTGCCGGTGAAGGTCGCGTTCACGGGCCGGTGCCGCATCAGCGCGGCGGCGACGAGCTTCACCAGCACGTCGTTGACGGTGGGCTTGACGTCGCCCTCGGCGAGACGCTCGACGAGCTGCTCGCGCAGGGCGAGCGTCTGCCGCATGTCCGCGGAGACGCCGAGCTGGAACACCGGCGCCGCCCAGGCCTCGGTCAGCCGCCGGGCGATCGTCGCGCGTATGGACGAGAGCTGGACGACGTCGACCTCGCCCGGGGGCGGCGCGGGCGCGACGCCCGCCGGCGCGGCCGGCTGCGCGGGCCCGGCCGCCGCTGTGCGCTCGACGTCCTCCGCCAGGATGCGGCCCTCGGGGCCGGTGCCCGTCATCGCGGTCAGGTCGACACCCCGCTCGCGCGCGATCCGCCGGGCGAGGGGCGACGCCTTGACCCGGACGCCCTCCTGGCCCGGCGCCTGCGCGGCGGGCTCCGGGCTCTCCGCGCGGGCGGGCTCTGCCGCCGCGGGCTCCGCCTGCTCGGCGGTCTCGGCCGCGGCCGCGCTCGCCGGCTGCTCCGCAGCCTGGCCGTTCCCGGACGCCGGCTCCGTCTCCTCGGCGTCCGCCGGCGCCGCGTCCTTCGCACCGCCGGCGCTCTCGCCGTCCTCGCCGATCACGGCGACGGTCGACCCCACCTCGACCTCGCCCTCGGGGACGACGATCTGGAGCAGCACGCCGTCGACGTCCGCCTCGACCTCCTGGGTGACCTTGTCCGTGTCGAGCTCGTAGAGCGGCTCGCCGCTCGCGACGGTGTCGCCTTCGGCCTTGAGCCACCGGACGATCACGCCCGACTCCATCCCCTGTCCGAGCCGCGGCAGCTTGACCTCGGTCGCCATCAGCTCCTCCCGGTGGCGCGCGAGGGCGCGGTCGGCGCGGATCGTGCCTGGTCGGAGACCCGGATCACGGGCGTCATTATGCTGACCGCGTGAAGCTCCGGGACCAGTGGGATGCGGTCGAGCGGCGGCTCCCCCCCGACTGGGAGACCGTCACGCTCCGCCTGCGCACCGAAGAGGCGCACGAGCTCTCCGAGGCGGCGCGGATCCTCGGCCCGATGGGGGTCGGCCGCGCGGGCGACCACCTGGTGGTCACCGTCCGCCGCGCGGGCGGCGCCGCAGGGCCGCAGGCCGCACGGCGGCTCTTCGCTCGGCTCGACGAGGGCCGCGTCTGGTCGCTGCTCGAGCAGGACGCGGTCGACGTCGCCGAGCCCGCCCCGCCTGCGCCGGAGACCGAGACAGGGACGCTTCCGTCCGGCTCGGTCGCGGCCGGCTGGGACGCCGCGCTCGCCGAGCTTCCCGCCGACTGGAGCGACCTTCTCTGCTTCCTCGAGATCGAGTCGAGCGCGCTCCTGCCGCGGGCCGCGCTCCTCTGCGCCCCGATCAACCCGGCGCGCGACAAGACGCGCACCGGGTTCACGTTCCGCGCCGCGCAAAGCGTCGGCTACGGCGTCTCGCCGGCGATGGCGCGCCGCTGCTTCGAGCGCCTCGACGCCGAGGGGATCCCGGCGCGGGCCACCGTCCTGCGCCTGCTCTCCGACGTCGACCACGTCGCCACCCAGGGCGCCGTCTGGTACGTCGGCGGCAAAGTGCTCTGATCCGTTCGCCAAGCGGGATTCGGCAGGAGCCGAATCCCGCGGCTTGATCCCCGCCTGCGGCGGGGCAGACCCCTGAAGGCGCCCGCTGTCGCGGTCGCAACTACCTCTTCTCGGACCACGTCGATGCTTGGCGGGAACCGCGCGGTCGCTACAGCGACGCGGACGGTGGCCCGCATGCTCGTCTTGTGCGGGTCGCACTGGATGACGAGCTGGCCGTTCCGGAGCGTGACGCGCCACGTCCTCGTCCCGACGAACCCGACGCCGGTGGCCTTCGACGCCCCGGCCCCGCGCAGGCGCGCGTTGTGGGCGCTCGACCGGTCGCGCGCGACGACGGTGTAGCTGCCGGGCCGCAGCACGGTCACCTTCTTCCCCGCGCGCGTCCGGAGCGAGATCGTGAAGCCCGGGCCGACCGTGAGGTTCAGCGTCGAGCCGACCGGCGCGGACGCGGCGGGGCGCGTGGGCGACGGCGTCGTGGTGGTGGGCGGAGGGCTCGTGGTCGGCGGCGGGGTCGTCGTGCCGCCGGTGCCGGCCTGGAACGCGCCGGCCATCTGCCCCGCGTGCGGGTCGCAGACGAACGTGTAGTTCCCGTCCCGCAGCGTCACCGTGAACGTGCGCTGGCCGACCTCCTCGACCCCCGTCGAGAAGTCGACGCCGGGGCCGCGGAGATGGAAGTTGTGCTCGTTGCCGCGATCGTCGACCGTGATGTCGACCTCCCCCGCGGGCAGCCGCGTCACCGACTGCCCCTGCGCATCGACGAGCGAGATCGTGAAGCCCGGCCCGACGACGCCGGTCAGCTTCGTGTCCGCCGCCCCGGCGACCGCGGCGATCGCGAGCCCGGCCGCGAAGACCAGAGCGAGTCCGACCCACTTCCCCATCACACGCTCTGTACGCGCGCCGGCGCGGATCGGATTTCCACTCACCCGCGCGGCTCCGCACCGTGGCGCTCGGCGAGGAGCGCCACGATCCGGTCACGCGCCTCCGCGGCGTCCGCGTCGGTCAGCGTGCGGTCGGGTGCCTGGAACGTGAGGTGGAGGGCGACCGACTTCCGCCCGGGGCCGACCTGGTCGCCCCGGTACACGTCGAAGACGCGGGCCTCGCGGAGCGTCGCGCCCGCCGCCTCGTGCGCCGCCGCGACCAGCGCGGCCGCCTCGACGTCCTCGTCGACCACGACGGCGAGGTCCTGCCGGTTCGCGGGGTAGGTGATCACGTCGTCGTAGAGGATCCGCTCGGGCACGGGCTCCATCAGCGCCTCGACGTCGAGCTCGAAGACGCCCCAGCTCCCCTCGAGGAGCGTCGGATGCAGCTCGCCGAGCCAGCCCGCGTCCGTCTCGGCCGCCTTGCCGGGATGCAGCTCCTCGCGCGGCGCGCGCCGCGCGTCGAGCGGGATGTGGAACGCGGCGTAGATCGCCTCCACGGCCGCCCGCGCCGCCGCGAAGCCGCCGGTGGCGATCCCCGCGACGCGCCAGCGCTCCTCGGGGAGCTGTCCGTCCGCGGCGGGCAGGTACACCCGCGCGAGCTCGAAGAGGCGGACGGGCGTGTTGCCCGCGTCGACGTTGACGCGCGCCGCCTCCACGAGGCCCGCGAGCAGCGTGGTCCGCAGCACCGCGTGCTCGCCGCTCATCGGCTCGGAGAGCCGGAGCGCGCGCGGGTCGGGGTCCGACGGCGTGAGGCTCCACGTGTACGCCTCGGAGAAGCCGGCGCCGACGAGCACGTCCTCGAGCGCGCGGCGGAACCGCTGCTCGGGCGTCAGGTGGCCGGCGACGTACCGGCGGAGGGGCATCGTGTGCGGGACCCGGTCGAGCACCGCCCGCGCGACCTCCTCGACGACGTCGATCTCGCGCCGCACGTCCCGCGCGCGCCACGTCGGGACCGTCACGTCCCACCCGTCCAGCTCGAAGCCGAGGCCGCCGAGGATCGCGCGCTGCTCGTCGTCGGGCACGTCGAGCCCGATCAGCTGCCGCGCCCGCTCGGGTCGGAGCGAGACCCGCGGGCGGACCGGAAGCCCGTCGTGAACGTCCGCGTGCCCTGCGAGCTCGGCGCCCGCGAGATCGACGAGGAGCCGGCTCGCGAGCACCGCGGCGGGCTCGGCCGAGTAGGGGTCGACGCCCTTCTCCCACTTGTTCGAGCCCTCCGTGCGCAGCGCGAGGCGCTCCGACGTGCGGAGCACGCCGATCGGCTCGAAGTTCGCCGCCTCGAGCAGCACGTCGCTCGTCGCCTCCTCGACCTCCGACTCGAGGCCGCCCATGATCGCCGCGAGCGCGACGGGGCGCTCGCCGTCCGTGATGACGAGGTCGGTCGTCAGAAGCTCGCGCTGCGTCCCGTCGAGCGTGCGCAGGGTCTCGCCCGGTCCCGCGCGGCGCACGAGGATGCGACCGCCGGCCAGCTTCGTCCGGTCGAAGGCGTGGAGCGGGCTCCCCCAGACGTGCATCACGTAGTTCGTCACGTCGACGACGTTGGAGATCGAGCGCATGCCCGCGAGGTGCAGCCGCGACCGCAGCCACTGGGGCGACGGGCCGACGGTGACGCTGCGGAAGACGCGACCGATGTAGCGCGGGCAGCCCTCGAAGTCGTCGACCCGCACGTCCACGTCGACGGCGCCCGTCGACGGAGGGTCCTCCGGCGCCGGCGGCCGCAGCTCACCGCCGCAGAGCGCCGCGATCTCCCGCGCGATGCCGACCATCGACAGGAGGTCGGGCCGGTTCATCGTCGGCAGCACGTCGAGCACGCGGTCGGCGAGCGGGAGCACGTCGCCGAGCGGCGTCCCCGGCTCGAGCCCCACCGGGAGCAGCATGATCCCGTCGTGATCGGCGCCGAGGCCGATCTCGTCCTCGGCGAGGATCATCCCGCGCGAGACCTGGCCGCGGAGCGGCCGCTCCTCGAGCGGGCCGGGGAAGCCGGGGAGCTGCGCGCCGGGGAGCCCGACCGCGACCGTCGCCCCCGCGCCGAAGTTCCACGCGCCGCACACGATCTGCTGCGGGTCCGGCAGCCCCACGTCGACCTGGCAGAGCTGGAGGCGGTCGGCGTTCGGGTGCCGCTCGGCGCTCACGACCCGCCCGACCACGAAGAACCCGAGGTTGGAGCCGTCGTCCTGGACGCCGACGTCGAGCAGGCGCTCGACCTCGAGGCTCGAGACGGTCAGGCGGCGCGCGATCTCCTCGTCCGTCGCGGGCGTCGTGACGTACTCGCGGAGCCAGGAGAGGGGAGCCTTCACGGCTAGAACTGCCTCACGAAGCGAAGGTCGTTGCGCCAGAGCTCACGCAGATCCGGGAACTCGTGCCGGAGCATCGCGATCCGCTCGAGCCCCCAGCCGAACGCGAAGCCGGAGTAGCGCTCCGGGTCGTAGCCGACGAACTCGAAGAGCTGCGGGTCGACCATGCCCGCGCCGCCGACCTCGATCCACCCCGAGTGCCGGCACACGGCGCACCCGGCCCCGTCGCAGACGTGGCAGGAGACGTAGGCCTCGATCGACGGCTCCGTGAACGGGAAGAAGTGCGTCCGGAACTCCGTCCGCCGCTCCTCGCCGAAGAGCTTGCGCAGGAGGTAGTCGAGCGTCCCCTCGAGGTCGCCCAGCGTGATCCCCTCGTCGACCACGAGGCCCTCGACCTGGTGGAAGACGGGCGTATGGGTCGCGTCCGGCGTGTCGCGCCGGTAGACGCGGCCCAGGGTGACGATGTAGACGGGCGGCTCCTGGGCCTCCATCGTCCGAATCTGCGAGGGCGACGTCTCCGTCCGGAGAACGGTCTCGTCGTCGAAGAAGAAGGTCTGGAGCGGCGAGCGCGCGGGATGCCCCGGCGGGAACGCGAGTGCGTCGAAGTTGTACCGCGTCGTCTCCACCTCCCGCCCGTCGATCACGCGGTAGCCGAGCCCGAGGAAGACGTCCTCCACCTCCCGCCGGATCTGCGTGATCAGGTGCAGCCGTCCGCGCGTGTCACCGCCGACGGGGAGCGTCACGTCGACGCGCTCCTCGCTCAGCCGGCGATCGAGCTCCTGGCGCGCGAGCTCGGCCTCGCGGGCGTCGACGGCGCCCTCGATCCGCACGCGCGCCGCGTTGAGGGTCATGCCCGTCTCGCGGTCGCGCACCTCTCTGAGCGCCAGCTTCAGCTCGCTCTTGCGGCCGAGGTACTCGACGCGGACGGACTCGAGCTCGTCCGTCGAGCCCGCCGCGGCGACCGCAGCGAGAGCCGCCTCCTCGAGCGTCGGGACGTCCATCGGAGGGGCGAGGCTAGCACCGGCCTCGCCCGGCAAGCTGCTTGAATCGGCCGCATGAGCGACTACGACGCGTTCGCGCCCGTCTACGACGCGTGGTCGGGCCACATGACGGAGGACGTGGACTTCTACGTCTCCCTCGCCGCCGAGGCGGAGGGACCCGTCGTCGAGCTCGCCGTGGGCAACGGCCGCATCGCGGTGCCGATCGCGGAGCGGACGGGGCGCCGGGTGATCGGGCTCGACCTCTCGGAGGCGATGCTCGCCGGAGCCGCCGACCGTGCCGCCCGCGCGGGCGTCGAGCTCGACCTCCGGCAGGGCGACATGCGCGACCTCCGGCTCGACGAGCCGACGGACCTCGTCATCTGCCCGTTCCGCTCGCTGCTCCACCTCCCGACGCGCGCCGACCGGCTCCGCGTCTTCGAGCGGGTGGCGGCGGCGCTCGTGCCGGGCGGCCGCTTCGCCTGGAACGCCTTCGTCTTCGACCAGGCGGTCGCCGACGAGATCGGCGGCGCCTGGCGCGAGCAGGGCGGCGTCGAGCACCGCGTCGACTACGACTTCGACGACCGACGCATCGACCTGACGCTCGCCGGCGGGGCCACCGTGCCGATCTGGTGGGTCGGGGTCGAGGAGTGGGACGGGCTCGTCGCCGACGCCGGGCTCGAGGTGGAGGCCCGCTACGGGACCTTCGACCGCGAGCCGCTCGACGAGACGAGCCGCGAGGCGATCTACGTCGTGCGCCGCCCGTGAGCGACGCGCTCTACGACCGCATCGCGAGGATCTACGACCCCTGGTCGGTGTCCGTCACCGAGGACGTCGAGTTCTACGTCGACGAGGCCGTCGCGTCGGGCGGCCCGGTCGTCGAGCTGGCCGTCGGCACCGGGCGGATCGCAGTCCCGACCGCCCGTGCCGGGATCCCCGTGATCGGTGTCGACGAGTCGCCGGGCATGATCGCCGTGGCGCGCGAGCGGGCCGAGCAGGAGGGCGTCGGGGAGCTGCTCGACCTCCGCCTCGGCGACCTGCGCGAGCCGCCGGTCGACGAGCGCGTGCCCCTGGTCACGATCCCGTTCCGGTCGCTCCTTCACATGCCCGACGAGGCGGAGAAGCTCCGGGCGCTCCAGGCTGCCGCATCGATGCTCGAGCCCGACGGCCGCCTCGTCTTCGACGTCTTCGCGCCGTCCTCGGCTGACATCGAGGAGACGGACGGGCTGTGGCTCGAGCGCGAGCGCGGGATCTTCGAGCGCGCCGACTGGGACGCGCGGGCGCGGACGCTGGTCCTCTCCGTGCGCAGCGACGACCAGGCCGCCACGATGCACCTCCACTGGCTCTCGCCCGCGGAGTGGAACGCGCTGCTCGAGGAGGCGGGCTTCGCCGTCGAGGCGCTCTACGGCTGGTTCGACCGCCGCGCGTGGGACGGCGGCGAGGATCAGATCTGGGTCTGCCGCCGCGCCGAGCTCACGTCGTGACCTCGACGACCTCGTCCCCGACCCGGACGCGACCCGGCTCGAGCACCTCGGCGTAGACGCCCAGGCAGGCCTCGCCTCCCACCCGTCCGCGGCGCTCGACGAGCTCGCGCAGGACGTCGCGGTCGCGGACGCCGCTGTCCGGGCTCGCCGACGGGACGGCGCAGCGGGGTGTTGGCTCACCCACGAGGAGCAGGGCCTCGCCCACGCGGACGCGGCGCGCCCGCCACTCCTCCTCGGCGAGCGGCTCGAGCCCCTCGAGCTCGAGGAGCATCCGGAACCGGCGGCCGTCGCCGTCGATCAGCCCGAGCGACGCCTGCGAGACGACGGTCGCGGGTCGCGAGTCCGTCGCCCACGCGCCGTCGTCGCGCTCGACGAGGGCGAGCGAGCGTCCCGCGAGGTCGGAGAGCGCATCGGCGAACGGCCCGTTGACGACGTGCCCGCGCACCTGCCGGCCGTAGACCTCGACGACCGTCGGCTCGCGGCGCGCGACCTCCGACTCCAGCCGCCCGCCGCCGGGCAGCTCCATCGCGAGGACGCGGCTCACGGGATCCCAGCTCGCGGCCGCCCGCACGAGCGACGTGTCGCGCTTCCCGTTGTAGAGGCGCCGGCCGTCGTCGACGAGGAGGAAGCGTCGATCCTCCGCGGCGCCGTCCGCGACGAGCTCGACCGAGTCGGGGTGCTGCAGGCGAAGGCTCTTCACCGGCGTGACGTTGATGCGGGAGACGCGCGCCGTTGCCATCCGGCGGACGATGCTACTGACGCGCCTGGACGCCGCTTCCGCGGAGTCACTAGGATCGACCCGCGTGGTCTGGCTGATCGTGATCCTCGTCGTGGTGGCGCTGCTCCTCCTGGGGCTCGTCCTCCTCTACAACCGCTTCGTCCAGCTGCGGAACCGCGTCGACAACTCGTGGGCGCAGATCGAGGTGCAGCTGAAGCGGCGGTGGGATCTGATCCCGAACCTCGTCGAGACCGTGCGCGGCTACGCCGAGCACGAGCGCGGCACGTTCGAGGCCGTCACCGAGGCGCGCGCGAACGCCCAGCGCGCGAGCGGGCCGGCCGAGACGGCGGCCGCGGAGGGCATCCTCGGCGCAGCGCTCGGGCGGCTGTTCGCGGTGGCCGAGGCCTACCCCGAGCTGCAGGCCGACGAGAACTTCCGCCAGCTCCAGGACGAGCTCGCCGGCACCGAGAACCGCATCGCGGTCTCGCGGCAGGTCTACAACGACACGGTGCTGACCTACAACAACGCGATCCAGACGTTCCCGGGCGTCCTCCTCGCAGGCCCGTTCGGCTTCTCGAAGCGCGAGTTCTTCGAGACGGACGAGACGCAGCGCGAGGTCCCGCAGGTCGACTTCTCGCCCGACGCCGGCTCCGCGGCCGCAACGCCGCCGGCCGCTCCGTCTGCCCCGCCCGCCGACCCCGGCCCGGGCGGCGCCCCCGGTGGGACGACGTAGGAGCCTGACGCTCGCGGCGACCGTCGTCGCCGCCCTCAGTCTCGTAGGGGCCGCCCAGGCGCAGACCTACTCGCTCGTCTCGAGCGACGTCCAGGTCGAGGTCCGCCCGGACGGGTCGGTCGGCGTCGACGAGAACATCACGGTCGCGTTCTCCGGCTCGTTCACCTACGGGTTCCGGGAGATCCCGCTGCGCTCCGGCGAGCGGATCGACGAGATCGGCGTCTCCGAGAACGGCAAGGCGTACGGCCCGGGCGCGCCGACCGAGCTCGAGCCGGGCGGCCCGCCGGGCACGTTCGGCGTCGAGGACCTCGGCAGTCGGACCCGGATCGTGTGGCGGTTCGAGTCGGACGGCTTCCAGGAGCGCACCTTTCGCGTCCACTACCGGCTGACCGGGCTCGCCGTCGGGTACGACGACGTCGTCGACGTCAACCTCAAGGTCTGGGGTGACGAGTGGGAGCAGCGCCTCGGGCAGCTGACCTCGACGATGCGCGGGCCGGGCAACGTCGTACGGGCCTGGGGCCACCCCGTGTGGGTGCGCGGCGACGTGACGATCGACGGGCGCTCCGCGATCCTCCGCGCCCTCGACATCGCCCCCGGGCAGTTCGTCGAGCTCCGGGCGCTCTATCCCCGCGAGTCCTTCACCTCCACCGCCGGCATGCAGGTGCGCGAGGGGAACGGGCTCGAGCAGATCACGGCCGACGAGGCCGCCGACGCCGCCGCCTACGAGCGCGACCGCGAGCGGATCGACGACGCCCTCGCGAGCCCGGGACGCTGGCTCCTCCTGCTGCTCGCGCTCGGCACGCTCCCCGCCCTCGTGATCGCCGGTCTCGTCTTCTGGCGCTTCGGCCGCGAGCCCGAGACCGGCTACGACCGCGAGTACGAGCAGGAGCCGCCGACGGAGACCGAGCCCGCGCTCGTCCCGACCCTGCTGCGCCAGGGCGGCGAGGCCGGCTCGTACGAGTTCACGGCGACGCTCTTCGACCTGATCCGGCGGGGCCACTACACGGCCGTGCCCGCCGTGACCGAGCGGAGCATCTGGGGCGGGCTCCGGACGGAGCGGGTCTCCGACCTCGAGCTCTCGCCGGGCACGCCCGTCGACCTGACCACCTGGGAGACCTCCGTCACCCGCGTCGTCGACGACGTCCTCTCGGACGGCCCGGTGCGGCTCTCGGAGTTCCGCGGCGAGATCGAGGACGAGCGCACCGAGATGGCGCCCCGCTTCGAGGGCTTCAAGGAGGCGGTCGGCGGCGAGGTGACGAACCGGGGCTGGTTCCGCTCGCTCGGGATCGTCCCGCTCATCGTCGGGATCGTCGTCTTCGCGGCGATCGGCGCGCTCCTGGCGTGGATCGCGATCGACGGCTGGCGCGGCGTCTACCCGCGCTGGAGCGACGTCGTGCTCCTCGGCCTGGCGGCGGCCGCGTTCGTCAACGCCGCCGTGCTGCTCGGCGCCTCGACCCGTCGCAAGCTCTGGCGGCGGCGCAGCCCCGAGGCGGCGGTCGAGGCGGAGCGCTGGGAGGCGTTCCGCCGCTACCTGCAGGACTTCCCGCGCCTCGACGAGGCGCCGCCCGCCACCCTCGCCCTCTGGGAGCGCTACCTCGTCTACGGGATCGCGTTCGGGATCGCCGACCGCGTCCTGCAGGCGGCCCATCTCGCGATGCCGGAGGCGATGGCCCAGGCGAGCTCCATCTACTGGATCTCGGGGACCGGCGACCTCGGAAGCGGCGCCTCCGCCATGTCGATCGGCGATCTCGCCTCGGGCTTCGGCTCCGCGCTCGCTCCCCCCTCGTCCGGCTCGGGCGGCGGCGGAGGCGGCTTCTCCGGCGGCGGCGGGGGCGGCGGCGGCGGTGGAGGCGGCGGCTTCGGCTAGCCCGGCGGGCGCCCGCGGCGCGCGTGCTCGTAGAGCGCGATCGCCCCGGCGGCCGCCACGTTGAGCGACTCCGCCTCGCCGGGCAGCGGGATCGTGATCGTGAGAGAGCCCGGTGCGAGGTCGGGCGGGAGCCCCTCGCGCTCGGCGCCGAGGAGGAAGGTGAGCGGCGACGTGAGATCCGCCTCCCCGAGGGGCTCGCCACCGTGGGCCGCGAGGGCCACCCTCCGTCCGGGCACGGCGTCCCACGCGACGAGCGGCACCCGGAAGATCGCCCCCGCCGACGCGCGCAGCGCCTTCGGCGACAGCGGGTCGGCGCAGCCGTCGGAGAGGGCGATGGCGGCGCCGAACGCATCCGCGGTGCGGACGAGCGTGCCGACGTTCCCCGGGTCGGCGAGCCGCCAGAGCGCGAGACAGGTGTCGCGCACCGCCTGCGGGAGGTCCGAGCGCCGGTACACGCCGATCGCGCGCGCGGGGTGCGGCAGCGTCGACACGCCGGCGAGGAGCTCCGCCTCGACGGACTCGCCCGCGACGAGCAGGTGGACGGGCTCGACGCCGGCGACCCGCGCCGCGTCCACGAGGTCCTCGCCCTCGACGGCGAAGAGGCCTGTCTCGTCACGGTGCTTGCGCTGCCCGAGGAGCTTCCGGACGAGCTTCAGCGTCGCGTTGTCACGCGAGGTGATCACGCGGCCAGTCTCCCAGAGACCGGCCGCGGATCAGCGGATGGGCGCGGATGCTCAGGCGGCCTTCGCGTCGCCGTCCTGCGGCAACGCGGCCTTGGCCTTCTCGGCCACGGCGGCGAACGCCTTCGGGTCGGCGACCGCGAGGTCGGCGAGCGACTTCCGGTCGAGCTCGATCCCGGCGCCCTTCAGGCCGTGCATGAACTGGTTGTAGGAGAGGCCGTTCGCGCGGGCC
This sequence comes from uncultured Actinomycetes bacterium, assembly GCA_963748255.1. Classification (GTDB taxonomy): domain Bacteria; phylum Actinomycetota; class Thermoleophilia; order Gaiellales; family Gaiellaceae; genus Gaiella. The sequence goes on from CAVVIL010000019.1 coordinate 427,564, forward strand.
GCGGCGTTGATGCGCACGATCCAGAGCGAGCGGAAGTTCCGCTTCTTGTTCCGGCGGTCGCGATACGCGTAGGCGAGCGAGTGCTCGACCTGCTCCTTCGCGTAGCGGTAGTGCGTGCTCTTGCGGCCGTAGTAGCCCTTGGCCTGCTCGAGGACCTTCCGGCGCTTCTTCTGCGCGTGGACGGAGCGCTTGACGCGAGGCATCGGCTACGACCTCCCGAGGAGCTTCTTGACGGCCTTGACGTCGACCTTCGCGACCGCATGGTCGCGGCCGAAGTCACGCTTCCGCTTCGACGACTTCTTGGTCAGGTTGTGGCTCTTCATCGCGTGGCGGCGGAGCACCTTGCCGGTCCCGGTCACCTTGAACCGCTTCTTCGCTCCGCTGCCCGTCTTCACTTTCGGCATCTCGTTTCACCCCTGCGTTCTTCGTCGGCCCCAGCACCATGACCATGTTCCGGCCGTCGAGCGTCGGCTGCTGCTCGACGAGCCCGAGCTCCTTGACGTCCTCGGCGAGACGCATGAGGAGGGTGCGACCCCGCTCCGGGTGCAGGTTCTCCCGCCCGCGGAACATGATCGTCACCTTCACCTTCGCCCGCTGGTTGAGGAAGCGGACGACGTGACCCTTCTTCGTCTCGTAGTCGTGGTCGCCGATCTTCGGCCTGAGCTTGATCTCCTTGATGTTGATCGTCGACTGGTGTTTTCGCGCCTGCTTGGCCCGCTGTTCCTGCTCGTAGCGCCACTTCCCGTAGTCCATGACGCGGGCGACCGGAGGATCGGCGGCCGCCGCCACCTCGACCAGATCGAGGTTGCGCGCGTACGCGTACTCGAGCGCCTCTTTCGTGTCCGTGATCCCGATCTGCTCCCCGTCCTCGCCGACGAGCCTGACCCGCGGCACGCGGATCTGCTCGTTGATCCGATCCTGCTGGACGACGGGACGCGTCCTGTCCTCGGGACGACGCCGCGGTCTCAAACGCTCATCACCAAGTCGAGTCGATCCTCCTCATTCGTGGAAACGCCACTGCATGCAGCGGCGGCATTCCCTCGTCGGAACCGACTCGGTTGAACCCCGCACGGCGCTCGGCCGGCGAGGTGAGGGGCGATGCCGCTCCTGCTTGCAGGAAATGAGCGTAGCAGCCCTCAGAGCGATCGCAAGGCTATTCGGAGGGGCTCTGCTCGGCGATCTCGTCGACGAGCTGCTCGAGGGAGAGCGACGTGACCCCCTCGCCGCCGCGCTTGCGGACGGCCATCGCCTCGCGTGTCTCGCGGTCGCCCCAGACGACGACGTAGGGGATCTTCTGGAGCTCCGCGTCGCGGATCCGCTTGCCGAGCGTCTCGGAGCGGTCGTCCGCCTCTGCGCGGACGCCGGCGAGCGCGAGCGCTCGGACAAGCTCCGCCACGGGCTCGGCGTGGGGCTCCGCGACCGGGAGCACGCGGACCTGGACGGGCGCGAGCCAGACCGGGAACGCACCGGCGTAGTGCTCGATGAGGATCCCGATGAACCGCTCGAGGGAGCCGAAGAACGCGCGGTGCACGACGAAGACCGGGTGCTCGTGGTTGTCGGCGCCCATGTACGTGAGCCCGAAACGGGCGGGCATCTGCGCGTCCAGCTGGATCGTCCCGAGTTGCCACGACCGGCCGAGCGAGTCGGTCGCGTGGAGGTCGATCTTCGGACCGTAGAACGACCCCTCCCCCTCGCCGACGAAGTAGTCGATCGCGTGGCGCTCGAGCGCCTCCACGAGCTTCCCTTCGGTGAAGTCCCACTCCGCATCCTCTCCGAGCTTGTTGTCCGGACGTGTCGAGAGCTCGGCGCGCGGCTCGATGCCGAAGATGTCGTAGGTGAAGCGCAGATAGGACAGGCAGCCGTCGAGCTCGTCGTCGATCTGCTCGCGCGTGCAGAAGATGTGCGCGTCGTCCTGGGTGACGTACCGCACGCGCGTCAGCCCGTGCAGCGTCCCGGCGAGCTCGTTGCGGTGCAGCGGCGCGGCCTCCGCGTAGCGGATCGGGAGGTCGCGGTAGCTGTGGAGCTGGCTGCCGAACAGCACCATGTGGCCCGGGCAGTTCATCGGCTTGATCGCGTAGGTGTGCTCCTCGTCGACCGGGATCTGGAACATGTTCTCGCGGAACTTCTCCCAGTGCCCCGAGGTCACCCAGAGCGCCTTGTCGTAGATGAGCGGCGTCTTCACCTCGGAGTAGCCCCGGCGAGCGTTCTCCGTGCGCCGGAGGTCGTCGAGCGCGTTGAAGATCGCCATGCCCTTCGGGTGCCAGAACGGCGAGCCGGGCGAGCGCTCGTCGAAGTGGAAGAGATCGAGCTGCTGGCCGAGCCGCCGGTGGTCGTTGGCGCGCGCCTGCTCGAGCCGCTCGAGGTAGGCGTCGAGGTCCGCCTGGGTGAAGAACGCGGTCCCGTAGATGCGCGTCAGCTGCGTGTTTCGCTCGTCGCCGCGCCAGTACGCGCCGGCGAGGCCGGTCAGCTTGACCGCCTTGATCGGGCTCGAGTCCTGCAGGTGCGGTCCGCGGCAGAGGTCGGTGAAGTCGCCCTGCGTGTAGAGCGAGATGTCCCCCTCCGCCGTGTCGACGAGCTCCGTCTTGTACGGCTCGTCCTCCGCCTCGAAGCGGGCACGCGCGTCGTCACGGCCGATCTCGACGCGCTCCCAGCTCCGTCCCTCGGCCAGCTCTCGGCGGATCTCGTCCTCGATCGCGGCGAGGTCCTCCTCGCGGATCGGCTCCGGGAACTCGAAGTCGTAGTAGAACCCGTTCTCGATCGGCGGCCCGATCGCGACCTTCACGCCCGGGTACAGCCGGCGCACCGCCTCCGCCAGGAGGTGGGCGGCCGAGTGGCGGAGCACCGCGAGGGCATCGGGGTCGTGCCGGTCGCGCGTCGTCAGCAGCTCGAGCTTCGCCCCGTCGGGCAGCGGCAGCCGGAGGTCGCGCGTCTCGCCGTCCACGCGCGCGAGCACGGCCTGCTCGGCGAGCTTCGGGCCGATCGCGCGCGCGGCGTCGAGCGCGGTCGCACCGTCCGGGAGCTCGAGGACGGCGCCGTCGGGAAGGGTCACGTTCACGGGGCGAGGATAGTTGCTGCCGTTTCGACCGAGCGCCGACGGGGCATGATGCCGCCGTGGGCGTGCGGGAGGATCCGGTCGTGCGGCATGCGCAGCCTCCTGGTGGCGGCACGATCGAGATCCGCATCGTCGTCCCGGACGACCCGTACGTGCGCCGCGAGGAGCTCGACACCGTCGTCGTCGAGCTCGACCGGGCGGGCACGCCGCTCGCGGCGGTCGAGACGCCGCTCTCGTCGGACGACCACGACGAGGCCGTGCTGCTCGCGGAGCGGATCCGCGAGGCGCTCGAGTCGGGCGCCGTGGAGCCGACCGCCCACGGCATCGAGCGGCTCGCGTCGACGCCTCCGGCCTAGCTCGCAGCCTCGTCGCTCTCGTCGTGGTGCCGCTTGTGCACCGGGCCGTGGAACGCCTCGAACGCATGGATGAGACGGCGGAGGAGGTCGTTGAGCGCGCGCTTCTCGTCCTCGTGGAGCGCGGCGGCGACGAGCGCCTCCTTCTGCGCCTGGGTGCCGACGGACTCCTCCCAGAGCCGTTGGCCGGCGTCGGTCAGCTCCACGATCACGCCGCGCCGGTCGTCCGGGTCGTCGAGCCGCTGGATCAGCCCACGCTGCTCCATGTTGTCGAGGCGATTCGTCATCGCGCCGCTCGAGAGCCCCAGGTGCTTCGCGAGCTTGCCCGGCTTGCCGCGGTACGGCGGCCCGGAGTAGCGGAGGTGCCCCATCAGCCTCCACTCGCCCTGGTTGAGGTCGTAGACGTCGAGCGTCTCCTTCATCGACCGGGCGAGGTGGTTCTCGAGGCGCCAGATCCGCTCGACGATTCCCTCGGTCTCGAGATCGAGTGACGGGAGCTCGCGTCCCCAGACCTCGAGCTGGGGATCGATCGAATCGGGCTCCGCGGGGGGCCGCTTCTGCGTCACGGTCGGATTCTCCACCTAGAGACTCTTGACGTCAAGCTTCTTTCCGTGTAACTTCGCCTGAAGTAGTTCGAGACAAAGATACTTGAAGGAGAGGAGGCCACCGGATGTTGGAGCAGCACGTTCCCGAGATCAGGCAGGAGCTCGCCGCGACCAGGGTGTCCGCTCTCCGCCGTTCGGCCGAGCACGGCCCGGTCGGCCCGGTCCGTCGGGCGATCGGCGCAGGGCTCGTGCGTCTGGGGCTGCGTCTGGGCTACGACGGCCACGTCCCGCCGCTCGTATCGCAGCTCTCTCGCCGGGAGGAGGCCCCCACGGGGGTCTCCACCCGGTCTCCCGTCTCGCTCCCGAACTTCCGGGCCGGCGTCACGCGAAGCTGATCACGCTGCGGATCCCGTCCTGGCGCTCCATCAGCTCGAAGCCGCGATCGACCTCGTCCAGCGTCAGCCGATGCGAGAGCAGCGACTCCACGTCGATCTCCCCCGCGAGCCAGCGGTCGACGAGCAGCGGCACCTGCGTGCGGCCCTTGACGCCGCCGAACGACGAGCCCGTGACCCGCCGGCCGGTGATCAGGAACCGGGGGACGACGTCGAGCGTCTCCCCCTTGCCCGCGACGCCGCACATGGTCGCGAGCCCCCACGCCTCCCGTGCGGCCTCGACCGCCTGTCGCATGACCGCGACGTTCCCCGTCGCCTCGAAGGTGTAGTCGGCCCCGAAACCGCCTGTCTCCGACCGGATCCAGTCGACCGAGTCGTCCCCGGCCCGGCGCACCTCGGTCGCGCCGTGGTGACGTGCCTGCGCCAGGCGGTCGTCGGAGAGGTCGATCGCGACGATCCGCTCCGCGCCGGCGAGCCGCGCCCCGATCACGGCGCCGAGCCCCACGAGGCCGCAGCCGAACACCACGCAGGTCGAGCCGGGCTCCACCCGGGCGGTGTAGAGCGCCGCGCCGATCCCGGTGGAGAGCCCACACGCGAACGGCGCGCACCCGTCGAGCGGCGCCTCGGGGCTGACCTTCGCGAGGGCGATCTCCGGCATCACCGCGTACTCCGCGAAGGTGGACGTGCCCATGAAGTGGCGGAGCTCCTCCCCGTTCCGCGACAGGCGCGTCGTGCCGTCCGGGAGATACCCGAGGCCCTGCTGGTCGCGGATCGCGACGCAGCGGTTCGTGCGGTCGCTCCGGCAGTGGACGCAGACGCCGCACTCCGGGGCGAAGAGCGTGATCACGTGGTCGCCGGGACGGACGAGCGTGACGCCCTCGCCCACCCGCTCGACGACGCCTGCGCCCTCGTGGCCGAGCACGCACGGCGCGTAGCCGGTCGGGTCGGCGCCCGAGGCGGTGTAGAGGTCGGTGTGGCACACCCCGCACGCGACGAGGCGCACGAGCGCCTCGCCCGCCTTCGGCTCCGCGAGGTCGACCTCCTGGACCGAGAGCGGCCGACCGAACTCCTCGAGCACGGCGGCGCGGATCTTCACGCGCCGATCCTACGCCCCGGCCCGCGCGCGACGTCTGCGGTGCCTACGCGGCGGCGTCCGCCAGCACGGTGCGCGCCGTGGGCGACGGGTACGGGCGCCCGCGCGGGAAGTCGACGACGACCGGCACGTCATGCTCGACGCAGGTGCCCCCCATCGTCAGCGTCACGCATCCCGGCGCGGAGCACGGGACGAGCAGCGGTCGGTCGGTGTGAGTGCGAAGCATCAACGGTGCAACGGTGATCTCGTACGACATATGGGCTCCCCTGGCTGGAACGGGCGGCACGACAGTGCAGCCCGGTACCCCTAGTTTTGCATTTTCCAAACAAGTTGGTCGCCAGTTCGTCTCAAACAGTGTCAGCTCGGGGTGCTTGACACCGGTCCCGCGCTCGCCTCTAATCCGGTCTCCGATGCTGCTACCGCAACCGCCGCCCATCAAAAGCCCTGACGCGTGAGCGCTGTCGACGAGGCGGTATCGCCGACTGGAAACGGAAACCTCGGGCCGATCATCCGGCTCGAGGGCGTCCGCAAGAGCTTCGGCGACAACCTCGTCCTCGACGGGATCGACCTGGAGGTCGCCTCGGGCGAGGTGCTCGTCGTGATCGGCCCGAGCGGGAGCGGGAAGAGCACGCTCCTGCGGTGCGTCAACCTGCTCGAGCCGATCCAGGACGGGCGGATCTTCTTCGAGGGCGAGGAGATCACGCGGAAGGGCGCCGACGTGTCAGCGCTCCGCGCCCGCATCGGCATCGTCTTCCAGCAGTTCAACCTGTTCCCGCACCTCACGGTGATGGACAACCTGACCCTCGCCGCGCGGAGGATCCGGAAGCTCCCGCGCGCGGAGGCCGAGTCGCGCGCCCGGGAGCTCCTCGACGTCGTGGGGCTGCCGGAGAAGGCCGGACAGCACCCGCACCAGCTCTCCGGCGGGCAGCAGCAGCGAGTCGCGATCGCCCGGGCGCTGATGATGTCGCCGAAGGTCGTCCTCTTCGACGAGGTCACCTCCGCGCTCGACCCGGAGCTCGTGGGCGAGGTGCTCGTCGTCATGCGCGACCTCGCGCGCGGCCACGGCACCACGATGCTCGTCGTCACGCACGAGATGCAGTTCGCGCGCGAGGTCGGTGACCGCGTCATCTTCATGGACGACGGCAAGATCGTCGAGCAGGGCCGGCCGGCCGACGTGCTCGACAGCCCGCGCGAGGAGCGCACGCGGCGGTTCTTGCGCCGCTCGCTCCAGCTCACCCATTCTCTCGAGGACCTGACAATCACCGAGGCGGAAGGAGAGGACGAATGAGGAAGGTCATCCTGGCAACGGCGGGGGTCGCCGTCGTCGCATTCGTGGTCGCGGCGATGGGCTCCGCCCAGCCGACCGCGTCGACCGCGACGACGAGGGCCGTCGCCAAGGCGCCGGTGCTACCCAAGCTGCCCGCGGAGATCGCGAGCCGCAAGCGGCTGATCGTGGGCGCGAAGTGCGACACGCCGCCGTTCGGCTACATCGACGTGCGGGGGAAGAACGCCGGCGTCGACATCGAGATCGCACGGCAGTTCGCCCGGTATGCGTTCGGGACGGCCCAGCGGCTCTCGATCGTGTGCGCCCCGACGGCAGTGCGGGAGCCGTTGCTGACGACGAACCGCGTCGACATGGTCATCTCGACGTTCACGTACACGGCCGACCGCGACACGCGGATCGACTTCTCGCGGGCGTACTACAACGCCTCCGGGCGAGTGCTCGTCAAGAACACCTCGCCGATCCAGCGCCTCGCCGACATCAGCGGCAAGCGCGTGGCGACGACGAGCGGCTCGATCTACGACCGCTGGATGAAGCGCTGCTTCCCCCAGACCCAGGTCGTCGTGCTCGACAGCGTCACGAACGCCGTGCTCGCGTTCAACCAGGGACGCGCGGACGCCGTCATGTTCGACGACACGTCGCTGGCGCTCATCGCGGCGACGGACCCGTCGTCGAAGATGATCGACGACGTGTTTCTCGAGCAGCCGTACGGCATCGGCATCAAGCAGGGCAACGTCGAGCTCAAGCGCTGGGTCGACGCCCGCCTCAACCTCATGAAGCAGAAGGACCTGTTCGTCCCGATCATCCGGAACAACATCGCGCCGCGCTTCGTGCCGGCGTTCCTGAAGAACAGCCTGCGGCCGAACCAGAACTTCACGTACCGGTCGCCGAGCCTGCCGAGCCTCGACACGGTGTGCCCGTAGCCTGACGAGGCTTCCGCGGGAGGCGGCCGCCCGGTAGCGGCCGCCTCCCGCACGCTTCCATGCTGCTCGTCACCTACGACCTCTGGGCGTTCGTGTCGGAGAACTGGCGCGAGCTTCTCGACGCGTTCGTCAACACGCTCAAGGTCTCCCTGATCGCGATCGCGGGCGCATTCGTGATCGGGATCGTGCTCGGCGCCGCACGCGCGTACCGCATCCCCGTCGTCAGCCAGCTCGCGGCCGTCTACGTCGAGATCATCCGGAACACGCCGATCCTCGTCCAGATCTTCATGCTGTACTTCGCGCTGCCGCAGGCGGGGATCCGGCTGAACGCCTTCACGGCCGCCTGGCTCGCGGTGATGCTGTGGGGCGGCGCGTTCAACACCGAGAACTTCCGCGCCGGCTTCGAGGCGGTGCCGACGCGATATCGGGAGGCCGCCCAGGCGCTCGGATTCGGGTCGATCGGCACCTTCCTCAACGTGACGCTCCCGATCGGCGGCCGCATCTCGCTGCCGTCGTCGATCAACACGTACATCTCGGTCGTGAAGAACACCTCGCTGATGTACGTGATCGGCTACCCCGAGCTGACGACGACCGCGATCAACATCGCGAACCTGACCCTCGAGACGCTCGAGGCGCTCACGGTCCTCGCGGTCGGCTACCTCGCCCTCGTCTGGAGCCTCTCGGCCGCCATCCGGCTGCTCGAGTCCCGACTCGCCCTCCCGGAGACGCGGTAGATGCCGAGCTGGGTCGAGCCCGTCTGGCGCTACATCCTCACCGAGGGCCTGCCCGCGACCCTGCTCATCTCGGCCATCGCCGTCGTCGGCAGCGCGTTGATCGGAATCGTCCTCGGGACGCTCCTGACGATCGAGTGGCGCCCGTCCCGCCTCCTGATCCGCTTCTACATCGAGGTCTTCCGCGGGCTCCCGATCCTCGTCACCGTCTTCATCGTCTACTTCGGGCTCCCGTCGGTCGACCCGGCGCTCGAGTTCGGGGCGATCGCCGCCACCTCGATCGCGCTCACCCTCTGGGGCAGCGCACAGGTCGCCGAGGCGACCCGCGGCGCGGTGCAGTCGATCCCACGTGAGCAGCACGAGGCGGCGGCGGCGCTCGGGTTCGGCTGGGTCGGCCGGCACCGCTCGGTGATCCTGCCGCAGGCGTACCGCCGCCTGCTCCCTCCGGGCGTCAGCCTGCTCGTCAACATCATCCAGAACTCGACGCTCGCCGCCGTCATCGGCGGGATCGAGCTCCTCCAGGCGGCGAAGTCCCAGTCCGAGCGGCTGACCTTCTTCCCGCCGGCAGGCATCGGCGAGATCCACGCGGCGGAGATCTTCGCCGGCGTGATGGTGATCTTCTTCCTGATCTCCTTCCCGCTGACGCGGCTCGCCGCGTACCTCGAGAAGCGGCTCGTCTAGCGCGGGTCGCGCAGAGGCGGCTCAGGCGGCGTCGCGGCCGGACCGCTCCTTGCGGCACGGCGGCTGACGGACGACGTCGTCGCGCCGCGTGGCGCCGGCGAGAGCGGGGCCACGCCGGGACGGGACGGCCGTCACGCGCGGCTCGCGCCTCGGAGGCCGGGCGGTGGCGGTGACGCTCCATCCGTGATGCGCGGGCATGCCCACACCGTGCGAACGATCGGGTGAGACTGCATGCCTCGGAAGGGGGATCAAGCCCGCTGCGGGGCCGCGAGGACGCGTCCGCAGCGCCTCGACGTAGGCCTCGGCTCCCGCCTTGAGGCGCTCGGTCGCCTGCACTCGGTTCCAGCCGTCCCACGCCAGCCGGGCGACCGCCGCCTCGCCGCGCGACGGCACCACGCGGAGCGTCACGTGCCTGAACGGGACGGCCGTCGCCGTCGGGACGCCGTCACGGACGACCGGGACGAGCGCCCGGTGCGACGACGGGTCGATGACTCCCAGCTGGAGCCATGGGATCCGCAGCACGACGTCGTGCCCACTCGTACGCCACGTGGCGCGGCTGTCGAAGTCGCTCGCGGCTGGGTCCCACGTGCCGTGACGGAGCACGCCGACGTCGAAGGTCTCGTACGGCAGCGTCTCCCCCGTCGTCGGGATCGTCTGCTCCCGATTCGTCGAGAGGAGCATCTCGTTCCAGCCGTCGACCGAGCGGACGACGCCCGCCGGCAGCGGCGAGAAGTCGAGATGCAACGGCTCGAGGGCCTCCCGCACATACGCCTGACCGGAGCGCCGCTCGAGGTCGAGGGCGACCGCGTAGTCGCTCGCGCCGTCCCGCGTGCCCGAGCCGGGCAACTGGTCGGCGCCTCCGGGGACGAGGTCGAAGCCGAGGCGGGGCGTCCCCTCCGCCGGCCGATCGAGGCGGATGCGGAGGTGGAGCCCAGCCACATGGCGTACGAGTGGGAACCACGTCGTGCTGAACGAATCCCGTGCCTCGAGTGTGGCGCGCGACCTAGGGGGCCGGGTCGTACAGGCCCCGCGGCGCGGAGGGATACGTCTCGTCCGGGAGGTAGACGCCCTGGAGCAGATACAGGGGCGCATCGGGGTGCGCGGCGTTGTAGCGGGCGAGCTCCGTGTAGAACGCGGGCGGGTGGATCGTGTAGATCCGGACCGCGCGAAGGCCGAGCTCGCCCATCTCGGTGAACCAGCGCCGGTAGTCCGACGCCGCGATCGCGAGCTCGCCGGGCTGGTGGCCGGGCGTCGTCGCGCCGAGGTTGATCCCGGGGAGAAACGTGACGTCGCCGTGCCGCGTGTGCAGGGCGTACCGTCCATCGCCGGCCCGTGCGACCACCGACGCGCCGCCCACGGCCGCGGGCGCCGGGGCGCCACGAGACGGCCTCGGAGGTCGTGCCCTCCCGCCCGGCGAGGACCACGATCGTGACGCCCCCGGCGACGAGCGCGAGGGCGGCGAGGAGCGAGAGTCGGGCGACGGTCGAGCGCATCTCGGCTGTGGCGCGCCGCAACACGCCCACCCAGCTTCCATCGGACGCGGGCGGCCTCTCACTTGAACGGGCCGGCACGGTGTTCGTTTCGCCAGGTGGGATGCCGCAGAAGCGGAATCCCACGGCTCGATCCCCGCCCTGGCGGGCGGGGCAGATCCCTGAAGGCGCCCGCTGTCGCGGTCGCAACCCTCTTTGCCAAGAACGGGTCCGGCATTGCCACGAGGGGAGCGGCATCTCGGGCCGCGACCGTGGGCTTTGCGAGACCACCATCGCGGGTGTACGTTCGGGAGCGTGCTTGCCGTCGCCGGTGTCCGTCTTCGCCGCGAGCATGCGCTCGAGCTGGCGAGCATGCTGCGCGCCGACGGGCACGACCAGACCGCGCGCCTGCTGATCTCGGCGATCACGAGCGGTCAGGAGTTCGTCGCGCTCACCGACGGCGACCGCGCACGGATCCTGGCGGTGCTGGACGACCCGCCGCGGGCGCTCGGCGAGCTCCGTGCGGTGCTCTTCGGCGAGCTCAACTGGCGGCGCGAGGGCCTCGCGCCGACCTGACGGCCGGACGCGGGGCACGCTCGCGCCCGCGCACCGCGCTACCCGCCGACGTTCCGCGCGTCGTCGTCCCCGCGGCGATCCTTGGGGCCGTCCTTCTCGTCGTCGTCGGTCGCCTCGTCGCTCTCGTCCTCGAGCTCGGCGACGTCGTCAGTGCTCTCGTCGTGTTCCGACACGTCTGACCTCCGTTCGTCTGGGGCGTCTCGACGCTACCCGAGCGCGACGCCCGGCGGCACCTCGCGACCCGCCGTCGTCTCGGGCTCCCCCGTTCGATTCCCCCTTTGTGGCGACTGGCCGGCTCTGCCGCGTGCGGATAGGACATGAGGGTGTTCCTCGCGGGGGTCCCGGTCCACAGCAGTCTCGTCGCCGAGCTCGCCCAGCTGGTGAAGGAGCCTGCGTTGACGAAGAAGCTCGAGCTCGGCGTCAAGCAGGACGCCATCGCGATCAGGCTCGACCAGGACGAGCGCGCGATCGTCCTGCAGGCGCTCGGCAACCCTCCCCCCGGCTTCGAGGACGTGCGCGACACGCTGCTCGCCCAGCAGGTTCGCCGCCCCGGCGGCGACGTCGGCGACGCCGAACAGGCCGCCTGAGCGGCCGAACGCCCGCGCTCGGCTCCGGGTGACCGGGCTGCCGGGGGTGGCGGTTATCGTCGAACCGCATGGACTATGGCCATCCGCTCGAGTTCGGCGCGTTCATCACGCCGGCCCACGAGAGCGCCGAGACCGTCGTCGAGCTCGCGCGGCACGCGGAGCGGGTCGGGCTGGACCTCGTCACGTTCCAGGATCACCCCTACCAGCGCCGCTTCCTGGACACGTGGACGCTGCTCTCGTACGTCGCAGGGCGGACGGAGCGCGTCCGGCTGGCCGCGAACGTCCTGAACCTCCCTCTGCGACCGCCCGCCGTCGTCGCGCGAGCCGTGGCGAGCCTGGACATCCTGAGCGGTGGGCGCGCAGAGCTCGGGCTCGGGGCGGGCGCGTTCTGGGAGGGGATCGCGGCGATGGGCGGCACGCAGCTGACCCCGGGCCAGAGCGTCGACGCGCTCGAGGAGGCGATCGACGTCATCCGCGAGCTCTGGCGGACGGACGAGCCCGGCGGCGCGCGGTACGACGGGACCTACTACGCGCTGAAGGGGGCGTCCCGCGGACCTGCGCCGCTGCACGACGTGAGCATCTGGGTGGGCGCGCTCAAGCCGCGCATGCTCGACCTCGTCGGCCGCAAGGCGGACGGCTGGCTGCCGAGCATGCCCTACCTCCAGCCAGGCGACCTCGCGCGCGGGAACGAGCGCATCGACGCCGCCGCCCGCTCCGCGGGCCGCGATCCGGCGGAGATCCGCAGGCTTCTCAACGTGGCCGGGCTCGACGGGGCGCCGGCGGACTGGATCCCGGAGCTGACGCGCCTCGCGCTGGAGGACGGGGTCTCGGTCTTCGTCCTCATGGCGGACGACGCGACGGCGATCGAGGCGTTCGCGACCGAGGTCGCCCCCGCGGTGCGCGAGCGGGTGACGGCCGCTCGGGGCGGCACGCCGCCCACCGTCGTCGTCGATGCGCCGGCCGAGCACGAGCTCGGCGTGACGCCGACGCCCGACACCGGGATGCGGGCGAGCGACAGGACGGCCTGGGACGACGCGACCCGCCCGCACGCCTCGGCGCCGGCCCCCGGGGTCACGTACACGCGCCGCGGACGGCTCGTCGCTCAGCACCTCGTCGACGTCCACGACATGCTGCGCACCGAGCTCGCCGACCTGCGCGGGATCCTCGGCCAGGTGCGCGACGGCACGCTCAGCGCCGGTGACGCGCGCTCCGCGCTCAACGAGATGGCCCTCCGCCAGAACGACTGGGCGCTCGGCGCGTTCTGCGCCCGCTACTGCGGCATCGTCGCCCAGCACCATGGGCTGGAGGACGACGCGATCTTCCCGCATCTCGTGCGCCGCGAGCCGGCGCTCGCCCCGGTGGTCGAGCGGCTGCAGGACGAGCACCTCGTCATCCACGACGCGATCCAGGCGGTCGATCGCGCCCTCGTCGACCACATCGCGCGGCCGACCGACTTCGACGGCCTCCAGGCGGCGATCGACTTCCTCGGCGACGCGCTCCTCTCCCACCTCTCGTACGAGGAGCACGAGCTCGTCGAGCCGCTCGCGCGCCTCGGCTTCTACGAGGGCCAGCTGCCCGCGTAGCCCGAGCGCCGCCCGCTCAGGAGTGCGCCCGGCCGCGTCTCAGCCGGACGACACCGTCTCGGTGTCCGCCTCGCCTGCCCCGGCGTCGCTGAGCGGCACGACGGAGACTCGTGCTCCGCTCCGTCGCACGGGACGGCGAGGTCGGCGGATCCGCTCGGGCCGGCGCTCTGCACCTCGGCGCCGTCGACCTCGAGCCGGACGGCCGTCGCGGCCTCGGTCGCCCACGAGACGCCCACCGAGCCGTCGCCGCCGCCCGACGGGCAGTCGAGGTCGCCAACCGTGAACGACGTGACCTCGGCGCCCTGCGCGCCGGTCGTGTCGGTGCCGGTGGTCTCGGTCGTGTCCGTCGTGTCGGACGACGCGGGGCAGCTCGAGTCGTCGGTCGTCCCGTCCGTCCTGATCGTCCCGCAGAGCGTCGCGCCGTCGAGATTCGTGCCGCTGATCGCGGCGCCCTCGAGGGTAGCTCCCGTCAGATCCGCGTCCGAGAGGTCGGCATTGCTGATCTGGGCGTCCGTCAGGTTCGCCTCGCTCAGGTTCGCGCCGCTCAGGTTCGTCCCGTCGAGGGTCGCCCCGGCAAGATCCGCCCCGGAGAGGTCGGCGCCCTCGAGATCGGCGTCGGAGAGGTCGGCGCCCGGGCACGACGTCCCCGCCTGGATCTCGCACCCGTCGACGGTCTCGGGGCCGTCCGACCCCCCGCAGGCCGATGCGAGCGCGACGAGCGCGAGCGAGAGCGCGGCCACGAGGAGGGACAGGCGAAGGGTCGGGCGCATGGGCGTCCTTTCTCTGGCTTGGTGACGAGGGCGGGTCACGACGGATCCGGGTCGTGCGAGTCGGACGATTTCGTGCGGTGCGCGCGGGTGCGCGCCTCGCCGTAGGACTGCCGCAGGAGCTCCTTCCCGCCGTTCCAGCCGAACGCGACAGCGACGAGGATCACGGCGAGCCCGACGCTCCACGCCGTCGTCACGAGCTGCTGGCCGGCGGAGTAGGCGAGCGCGGTCGAGCGGTCGACGTCCTCGTGCGTGAGGGTGGCGGAGTTGACGGCCTGGTTGACGCCGGCGCCGCCGGGCGTCACGGAGACGACGTTGGCCAGGGAGTTCCCGCCGGCGACGCTCATGATCGTGTGGAGGGTCACGGGGATCCCGTAGGCCGCCAGGAAGACGCCGATCACCCCCAGCTTGCAGATCCACGCCCCGAGTTCGGGGACGAGCACCTTCACGACGAACGCGCGCGTGTCGCCGAGGATCGCGCCTCCCTGCTTTGCACGCGCCCAGAGCCCACGGAGCTTGCTCCAGAACGCCCGCACCACGAGGACGACGCCCACGATCGCCGCGAGGCCGATCGCGATCGCGGCGGCGAGGTGGTCGGCGACGAGCCCGAGCTGGAGCGAGAACGAGCCAGGCACCGAGAGGACGAGGTAGAGGTACACGAACGCTCCGGCAGCGACGAAGAAGAGCTTGTGAACGACCTGTGCCCCGACGAGCCCGGGGAACGTCGCACCGGGGATGATCGTCGCGAGCATCACGAGCATCACGATCGTGCCGAGGCTCGCGGGGAGCACGTCGTTCCCGGCGACCGCGACCGCATACGCCGTCACGATCGGCAGCGCCCCGATGCCTGCATTCGGATAGGCCGCACGGACGATCGCCAGCCAGGCGATCGCGGAGAGCAGGGTCTCGACGGTCTGGAGGCCGAGCCCCAGGGCCACGTACTCGGGGTCGACGGCGGTCAGCGCGTCCCAGAGCGACGTGAACCACCCCTCGACGTCGACGCCGAGCAGGTGCAGGACGAGAAGCACGAGCGCGACCGCCGCGAGCCACCCGACCACGAGGACGACGCGCCGGAGGACGGTGGGTGACGGTGGCTCGCCGGCGCGCGCGTCGAGCGCTGTCTCGCCCTCGCTCACGGCACGGTCAGACGTCGACCCAGAGGCGGAACCCGCCGAGGAACGCGTCCTCGTTCGCGCCGAGTCGGCAGTTCGGGGGAAGCTTCCCGACCCTCGAGGCGTTCCCGCCGCCGAGGACGACGTACTCGGGCTCGAGCGCCGCCGCGAGAGTCGCGATCGTCTCGCGGACGGCCTTGCGCCAGCGCGTGTCGCCGAGCCGGTCTCGTCCCCGCTTGCCGACGTAGTCCTCGAACGTCGCCTTGCGGAACGGCAGGTGGCCGAGCTCCATCGGCTCCAGGATCCCGTCGACGATCATCGTCGAGCCGAGGCCCGTCCCGAGACCGAGGAAGAGCATGCGACCGCCGGCGTAGCTGCCGAGCGCCTGCATCGCCGCGTCGTTGATCACCTTCGTCGGCTTGCCGAAGGCGGACGGGAAGTCGAATCCGGCCCAGCCCTTCCCGAGGTTCGCCGGCTCGTGCAGCACGCGACCGGCGAGCACCGGCGCGGGCACGCCCACCGTCACGAGCTCGTAGTCGATCCCCTCCGCGAGCGCGATCACGCGGGTCACCATCTGCTCGGCGCTCATCCGCTTCCCCGAGACGAACCGCCGCCGCTCGTGGTGCCCGTTCACGAGGATCTTCACGTGCGAGCCCCCGACGTCCACCGAGAGGACGGCGGGCGCCTTCGGCTCGAACGGTATGTCGTCCTGTGGGGTCACGTCGTCGTCCTCGACCGGCCGGCGCTACGCCTTCTCGTCGTGGCCTCCGAACTGCTTCCGCATCGCGGACAGCACCCGGTTGGCGAAGTCGTCGAGCCCGCGCGAGGCGAAGCGGGAGTACAGCGCCGTCGTCAGCACCGGCGCCGGCACGCCCTCCTCGATCGCCGCGATCGAGGTCCAGCGCCCTTCGCCCGAGTCCGAGACGTGGCCGCCGAACTCCTCCAGCGTCGGCGAGTCGTGCAGCGCCTGCGCGGTGAGGTCGAGCAGCCACGAGCCGATCACGCTGCCGCGGCGCCAGACCTCCGCGACCTCGGTCGTGTCGATCGCGTAGCGGTAGTAGTCGGGGTGCTCGAGCGGCGCGGTCTCGGCATCCGCGTCCCGTGAGCGGGTGCCCGCGTCCGCGTTGCGGATGATGTTGAGGCCTTCCGCGTACGCGGCCATGAGGCCGTACTCGATGCCGTTGTGGACCATCTTCACGAAGTGCCCCGCGCCGTTCGGGCCGCAGTGGTAGTAGCCGTGCTCGGCCATGCTCGGCTCGCCGGTGCGCCCGGGCGTCCGAGGCGCGGAGTCGATCCCCGGCGCGATCGAGCCGAAGATCGGCTCGAGCCGCGTGACGACCTCGGTCTCGCCGCCGATCATCAGGCAGAACCCCCGGCGCAGCCCCCAGACGCCGCCGCTCGTCCCCACGTCGAGGTGGTGGATGCCCTTCTCCCGGAGCGCGGCCGCGTGCCGGAGGTCGTCGTGGTAGTAGGTGTTGCCGCCGTCGATGACGACGTCGCCGGGCTCGAGCACCTCGGCGACGGCCGCGATCGTCGAGTTCGTGATCTCGCCGGCGGGCACCATGACCCAGACCGCACGGGGCTTCTCGAGCTTCGCCGCGAGCTCCTCGAGCGACGCGGCGCCCTCGGCGCCGTCGGCGACGACCGCCTCGACGGCATCCGGGTGGATGTCGTAGCCGACGCAGCGGTGCCCGTCCTCGAGGAGCCGGCGGACGATGCCCGCTCCCATCCGGCCGAGCCCGACCATTCCGAGCTGCATGGGGGTGTCCGTGGCCATCGGCGCTCCTCTCTAGGCGTCGCCTCGGGACGGCGTCTCCGAGGCGCGGGTCATGCGGTCTCCTCGTCCAGCATCTTGTCGCCGCCGACCACCCAGCGCTCCTGGATCTCCTCCAGCGAGCGGCCTTTCGTCTCGGGCACGAGGCGCTGGGGCTGGAGGGCAGGTCCTGCGGTGCTCCCGACGGTCGTACGGCCATCGGCGCTCGCGCCGCGCACCGCGTCGTGCGTCCCACCCGCCCCGTGCATCGCGCGATCATCCCACGACGGGCGCCGCGAGGTGCGGCGAGCCGACGCCGTGCGCCGTGAGCTAGGCGCCGTCGTCGACGCGGTTCGGGAGCGGCTCCCGCTCGACCTGCGCTGCGCGCTTCCCGGTCAGCACCTCTCGGAGCGGCTCGAGCCCGGCGAGGGGCTCCTCGAGCGCGACACGGACGATCTCGCGGTCACCGTCGCCGAGGGTGATCGGCGTGTTGCTCGCGAGCCCGGAGAGCAGGTGGTTCGCGGTCTTGAGCTCACCCCGGTACACGAGCCGGTGCGCGAGCTCGGTGACGAGCGCCCGCGGCACGGTGACTCCGTCGACTTCGATCACGCGGGCAACCTACCGACGCCGGGGCGGCGACCGGCGCACGAGGCGGCACGCGCCCGGCGCGAGGCCGCTGCCGACTACTGGCGCGCCATCGCCACCCTGAGGCGCTCCTCCGGGCCGATGAGGTGGTCGACGTCCTCGGCCGCCGCGTCGACGTCGATCTGCACCCAGCGGACCGTCCCCGTGAACTCGCTGTCCCTCGGCCCGTAGTCGTCACTGACGGGCGTCGCCGTGTCGCTCCCGACGTCGGTCGTCTCGTCGGCCGAGAACAGCATCGGGACCGTGCCCTCGACGCGGCCCTCGCCGACCTGCTCGCCGTCCACGTAGAGCGCGACCGTGCCGCCCTTGCCGAGCCCACCGCCGTCGTAGGCGAACTCCACCCGCACCTGGTGCTCGCCCGCGGGGATCGGCTCGTCGCCGTAGACCTTGAACTGCTGCAGGCCGAAGAGGTTGTAGCAGTACGCGGGCCGACCGTCCTTGGCGTAGAGAGCGAAGCCGCCGAAGGCGCCGCCCTGGGAGAGGATCACGCCGTTCGCGCCATCCTCGGGGACCTCGATCTGCGCCGTGACCGCGTGCGACTTGTTCTTGATCGCGACGACGGAGTTCTCCGTCAGCCGTCCCATGCGGCCGAAGAGGAGCTGGGACGAGCCCCGGACGAGCTGCGGGCGCCCGGCGAGGTCGGGGTTGAACCGCTCGAAACGGCGGTCGTCGAGCGGCAGGACGTTGTACTTCGCCGCCTCGAGCAGGAAGAGCCGCTGGAGCTCCGCGAGCTTCTCGGGCTGCTCCGACGCGAGGTCGTGCGCCTGGCTCCAGTCGTCGGGCGCGTAGAGCTCCCAGACGTCGTCGTCGAAGGCGGGCATCTCGGTCGACACCCACGGGATGCTGTGCCTCGTCACGGCGGTCCAGCCCTCGTGGTAGATGCCCCGGTTGCAGAACATCTCGAAGTACTGGGTCGTGTGGCGATCGTCGGCGTCCGCGTCGTCGAACGAGTAGGTCATCGAGACGCCCTCGAGCAGGCGCTGCTGCACGCCGTTGACGCTCAGCGGGGCCGGCAGGCCGGCGGCCTCGAGGACGGTCGGCGCGACGTCGATCACGTGATGGAACTGCGAGCGGACCTCGCCTCGCGCCTTGATCCCGCCCGGCCAGTGGACGATCGTCCCGTTCCGCGTGCCGCCCCAGTGCGATGCGACTTGCTTCGTCCACTGGTACGGCGTGTCCATCGCATGCGCCCAGCCGACGGCGTAGTGGTTGTAGGCGGCCGGGGTGCCGAAGTCGTCGATCTTCGAGACCATGAACTCGGTCGTCTCGAGTCCGAACGCCCCGTTCAGGACGACGAGCTCGTTGAAGCAGCCGGTCGGCGTCCCCTCGGCCGAGGCGCCGTTGTCGCCGATCACGTAGTAGACGAGCGTGCGCTCGAGGATCTCGAGCTCGGCCAGCGCGTCGACCAGCCGCCCGACGTGATGGTCCGTGTGCTCCAGGAAGCCCGCGTACACCTCCATCTGGCGTGCGAGCACCGGCTTCAGGTCGTCCGGCATGTCGTCCCAGGCGGGGATCTCCTCCGGCCTCGCCGTCAGCTCCGCGTCGGGGGGGATCACGCCGAGCTCCTTCTGCTTCGCGAACGTCCGCTCGCGCTGCGCGTCCCAGCCGTCGTCGAACGCGCCCTTGTACTTGTCCGACCACTCGGTGGGCACGTGGTGCGGCGCGTGCGTCGCGCCGGGCGCGTAGTAGACGAAGAACGGCTTGTCGGGCATCAGCGCCTTCTGCTGCTTGATCCAGTCGATCGCCTGGTCGGTCATGTCCTCGGTGAAGTGGTAGCCCTCGTCCGCCGTCCGGTCCGGCTCGACCGGGACCGTGTCGCGGTAGATGGCCGGTGCGTACTGGTTCGTCTCGCCGCCGATGAAGCCGTAGAAATGCTCGAACCCTGACCCCGTCGGCCACGCGCCGAACGGCCCCATCGGGCTCGTCTCCCAGACGGGCACCTCGTGGCACTTGCCGAACTGCGCGGTCGAGTACCCGTTGAGCTTGAGCGTCTCCGCGAGCGGCGCGCACGTGTTGGGCCGGATCGAGTTGTAGCCGGGCGCCGAGGTGGCGATCTCCGTGATGCCGCCCATCCCCACCGAGTGGTGGTTCCGGCCGGTGAGCAGCGCCTGGCGCGTCGGTGAGCAGAGCGCCGTCGTGTGGAACCGGTTGTACTTGAGCCCCTTCGCGGCGAGCCGCTCGGCGGTCGGCGTCGAGCACGGGCCGCCGAACGCGCTCGATGCGCCGAAGCCGCAGTCGTCGATCAGGACGATCAGGACGTTCGGCGCGCCCTCCGGCGGGAGCAGCGGCTCGATCGGCGGAAACGAGGTTGCCGGATCTTTCGCGTCGTACGTGACGAGCCCAGCCACGGGCCGGTCCGGGATCGGCAGGACCTGTCGCTGGATCTCGTCTCGCTGCGCCATCGACGCTGCTCCTCTCGCTGCTCTCGGGGTGAGCTGATGCTACGGGGGCGCCTCCCGGCGCGCGCCAGCCACGAACGACGCCGCCTACGCCGCCCCTCTACGTCACGACGCGCCGCTAGCCGGCGGGAATGGAGGCCGTGGCCCGGCCGTCGCCTCTCGAGGGCCGCCTACGGGACGGGCTGCGGCTGCTCCTCGCGGGCCCAGAACGGGCGGCCCACGCGGAGCTCGAGCTTGACGTACGTGTCGAGGCGGACGCCGCCCACCGTTTCGCGCGCGGCCTGGATCATCGCCGCGGCGACGTCGAGGCTATCGACCTCGAAGATCAGGTACCACGCCCAGAACGGCGCGTCCGCCGGCCCGACCTGGAACACGTCGTCGCAGAACGACGCGACCACGCGCGCCCCGAGCTCCTCCCATTCGCCGAGCATCTGCCGGAACCGCGGCATGAACACCGTCTCCTTCTCCTCCTCGGATGCTGCGAAGAAGGTCGGAAGCCCGGTGCCCACGACCATGATCCGGTGGGGCCGGTAGAGCGGCGTCGGGGTCCAGCCGTTCGGCACGCAGCCAGCCTAACCGCGACGAGACCGCGGTTCGGACTCGGGGACGGCCGGAGCCGGGAGGTGAGCGGAGCGCACCAACGCCCGGTCCGCGCGAGGGGGTTGCACGAACCAAACACGGCACGCGCCGCCCCCTCCCGACGAGCGATCTTGACCCACCGGACGACGCGTTGCACGTGGAACCGACGCGCCGTCGGCGAGGGAGGCCGCAGGCAACGCCAGGCGTTGACCCCGGAGACACGGCGCCGGCCGGCGTTGGAGAGAGGTGCCAGCGGCCGCCCGCCCCAGCGTCTCAGGGTGAGCGTTGTCCGCACACCCGAGCCACGACCGCGGCGAGGACGCCATGGCCGTGGCACCCCCCTTGACCACATCGTCCCTCATTCGAGGGACATGTGCAACGGGCCGGCCCCGGAGCCTCGAGGCGCTGACCGGGCGGCGACGCCTGGCTCGCGCGACCGCCGTGGGACCGCGGCGCACGCTCCGACGTGACAGACTGGAGGCTCTCGTGATCCTTGCCGGCGAGCAGGTGCGGCCCGACGGCGTCCGCCTGCTCGCGGCGATGCTGGGCGACGACGCGTTGGCAACGAGGCTCGTCGGTGCTCTCGACACCGACACCACGATCTTCGCCCTGAGCGACGGGCAACGCGAAGGCATCCTCGTGGCACTCGGGGACGCGCCGCCGGGTGCGCTCGTGGGGCTCCATTCGGCCCTCTTGCGCCAGCGCGAGCTTCGCGTCCGCCGCGCGAAGAGTCAGGAGCGCGTCCACAAGATGCAGCTGCGCCAGGGGCGCGCCAGCTAGGTGGGTCGCCGCGTGAGGCATGACGGCCTCGCGGGCTGGGGCGGGCAGCCGAAGTGGGAACGAATCGTGCGGATCGCCCCCATGCGCTTCGCGCTGACCGGGACGGCCTCGGACGGACGGGTCGTGGTGCACGAGCTCGGGCGCCGAGTCCCGCCGCCGCCGGCGCCGAGACGCGCGTAGCCGAGCGACGTCGCCGCCTTCGGGATCGCATCCCCCGAACGGGGTAGCGGGCACACCCCCGTTCGGCCGATGAACGACCCATGTCCGCGACCGAACCGCACTACGGCCTCCCGATCGCCGTCTCCGACGTCAGCGCGCAGCCGCGCCGCAGCAACCTGTTTCCCCTGCTCGTGCTCTTCGTCGGACTCGCCGTGGCGACGATCTGGTTCGTCGGGCGACCCGCACTCGCGACGCCCTCGCCCGAGACACGGTCGTGCGACAGGGTGGTCGTCCACGAGTCCGGGGCGGCGACCTGCGTGACCAGCTCGCGGGTCGTTCGGGTCGGATGACCCGCTAGACGAGTCCAGCACATCCCTCGAGTGACGAGCCCACGACGGGCCGCGAGCCGGACTCCCGCCAAGGTCGTACGATGGCGGCGATGAAGACGGTCTGGCAGGGTCGCGTCACTCGGGCCACCGCCAAGTACGGCGAGCACGCCCCGATGGCGGCCGTCTGCTGCAACGCCTGCCGTGCCTGCGTCCAGACGAACGCGATCGCGGGGGCGCTCGCCGCGGTGATCGCACTCGGCGCCGGCCTCACGCGCCTCGGACGCCGGCTCACGTCGTCCCAGTAGGCACGCCTTCCGTGGGAGGGCCGAAGTCGCAACCGGTGGCGCGACGAATGCCTGACTAGACGGCCGCGGCGGACAAGACCGCGCGCACCACCGCGTCGACGCCCGCGCCGGCCTCGGCCCGTGGCCGCTCCTCGGCGACCTCGATCCGCCATTCGCGCGGGTCGAGAGCGTCGACGGCGGCGTCGACCGAGACCTGCACCTGGCCGGCAGCCGCGGGTCGGAGCACCGGTTGCGGGGTCGATCGGGCGGTGGCCGACCAGGAGCAGCGTCCCGCCGGGCGCGACACCAGCCCCGAGGCGTCTGACCATCTCGCCGACGGATCCCTGCACATGGACGTACAGGCTGAGCACGAGGTCGTACGAGCCCGGCGGTGGCGTCCAGGTCGTGAGGTCGCCCTCGGTCCACTCGATGCGCTCGGCGACGTCCGCGCCGATGGCCGTCGCTCGCGACCGGGCGAGGTCCAGGGCGGTGACCGAATAGTCGACCGCCGTGACCCGCCAGCCGCGCGACGCGAGCCACACTGCCTCGGCCCCGTGCCCACAACCGGCGTCGAGGGCGCGCCCCGGATGCAGATCCGCGGTCTCGGTCAGCAGGTGCGCGTTCGCCCGGCGACCCGCGATCTTGCCCGGATGGTCGCGCAGGACCTGCGTCCAGCGCCGTTCCCAGTACTCCCGATCGAGTCTCTCGTCGCTCGTCATGGCTCCCTCCGTCGCTGCTCGGCGCGTTCATTCCTGACGGACGCGACCGCGCCGGCCTTGCGTTCCTTGAAAGGCGAAACCCGCCATTTTGCGGCGGGTTTCGTGATGGGCGCTACTGGGCTCGAACCAGTGACCCCCAGCTTGTCGAGCTGGTGCTCTCCCAACTGAGCTAAGCGCCCGGAGCCAGCATCCTAGCGGCTCCCCGGCCGGCGAGACCCGCGACGGCCCGCGATGCGCCTACGCGTTTCTCACCACGCAACAGCCGTCGCGCCGTTCCCGTCGTCTCACTGGCGAGGAGTCGAGATGCGAGAAGGGGTCTGAAGCCATGGCGGTTCCGCCGCCCGACGAGCTGCGCGCGAAGCAGGAGCGAGAGCTCGTTGCCGCGCACTCGCTCGCCACGATGGAGTACGCGCTCGCCGACGAGGCGTACCACCTCGTGCTGGCGCTGAGAGACGCGGGGCTCGAGCTCGACCCGCTGACGCTCGTCGCGCTTCGCGTGCTCGAGGCGTGCGTGGAGAGCGACGTCGAGCCGCTGGACGTCGTGCTGATGCTCGTCGAGCGAGGCTCGCTCGCACGGTCGGTCGAGCTCGCCGAGGAGCGGCTCGAGCGCGACGCGGCGTAGCCGGCGCTCAGCGACGACGCGCCACGACGACGCCGGCGGCAGCGGTGCCGAGCAGGACGAGGGCGAGCGTCCCCGTCAGGACGATCGGAGACGGGAACGGGGCGGAGCTCGCCGCGACGACGCCGGGCGGACGCGGGCGGCGACGCGGTCGAGCGGGTGACGCCCTCCGTTCTCCGCGTTCGCGGCGGCTCGGTCGTCGCCGACGACTCGACCCCGGGCGTCGCGCCTGTCCCGGTCACAACTTGCGCCTCGGGCAGGCGCCCGCGCGCGAACGCCATTGCATCCTGGATGGTCTGCCCGGCGTCCGAGTACTGGAGGACGTCCTCGGGCAGCGCCCGGAGCGCGGCCCGGTAGCACCCGAGCGGGACCACGTCGTCGACGCTGCCATCGGCGGCCCAGTCGCGGATGACGCGCTGTGCGCAGTCGGCGAGAGGACTCGCGGCTCCGGCACTCGGAGCCACCGCAATCGTCGCGGCGACGACGAACAGCGCGCCGACGATGCGTCGGCGGTCCCTCATGAACTCGTTGTAGCCGATGGGGCCCGGTCTACGCGGCGCTCACCCGATCGGACCGGCGGCCGCTGCCTACGGCGCGATCGACCTCAGAAGATCTCTGCGCACCACGGTGCGGGCGCCGCGAAGACCGCGTCGGCCCGCAGCGCGCCGCCGCGCGCGGCCTCCTCGGCGTGACCGGCGGCGCAGAGCTGCGTGAACGAGATCCCGCCCAGGTACGCCGAGCCGAGCGCCGTCACGGGGAGGCGCACGTCAGGCCGCCGCCTGGCCCTGCGAACCTCGCCGTCCTCGATCGTCCACGTCCCGACGTTGTCCTCGAAGTACGGGTCGGCGGTGACCTCGACGGTGACCCGGCCAGGCCCGTAGGTGCGACCGGCGAGCGATCGCGGCACGTCGACGAGCCTGACCCAGAGCGCGTCCCAGAGGCGCGGGTTGAGCTTGTTGATCCGGTCGACGAGCAGCGGCAGCGGATGGTCGACGGGCAGGTGGAAGGCCTCGACGCGATCGGTCCAGTCGATCTCGAAGAGGAACCGCCACACATCGCGCGTGGCGTCGTCGTCGACGCCGACGGCCTCGGTGACGCGGATCGTCTTCGTCCAGTCCTCGGGAGTGGAGCCGTCCTGTGACAGGCGGTAGATCGCGTATCCGACCGGTCGGCCGCCCCGCTCGAAGACGACGCGGACGAGCGGGCCGGCGCCGCGCCGGCGCTGCGGGTCGTCGTCGAGCGTCCGGAGGCGCCACCAGTCGGCCGAGCGGACGACCATCCCCGGCCGTGTGCGCGTGACCCGCTCGTAGACCTTCGTGCACGCCTTCAGCGCCTCGTCGGTGTCCACGAGCCGTGCGCTCGAGGTGCGCTCGCCTCCGATGCGCAGAGCCCTCCGCTCGGCCTTGACGTAGAGGGCGAGCGACGCGAGGCCGTAGCCGTACCGGCCGTAGATCGTCTCCTCCGACGCCCAGAGGGCGGCGATCGGCTCCTCGCGCTCGCGGATGTCGGCGAGCTGCACGTCCATCATCCGGCGGAGCAGCCCGCGGCGGCGGTGGGACGGGAGGACGCCGACGACGGTCACGCCCGCGCACGGCAGCCGCCCGCCGGGCACCGTCAGCGCGAACGGGTAGGCACCGGCGCCCGCGACGACGCGGCCGTCGTCGAAGACGGCGTGCATCCGGTCGAACGGGAGCACGGTCGAGAAGCGCGTCGCGTCGTCTTCGGTCGGCAGCCACCCGAAGTAGTGCCCGATCGAGCCGATCGCGAGCCGGAACTCCTCGAGCGATCTGACGGTGCGCACACGAAATGCCATGGCGCAACCCTAAGCGTGCGGCGGGCGATGCGGGTACGGATATCCGCCCTCTGCGGAGGGCGCCTAGAGCTTCTCGAGCGGCGCGTACTCGAGCATCAGCCGCCGCTCGCTGCCGTCCGCGGCGAACCGCACCGTGACGACGCCGTCCGCCTCGATCCGCGTCACGACACCCTCCCCGAGCGAGCCGTGCCGCACCGAGTCGCCCGTCGAGATCTGCGGCAGCGCGCGTGTCTCGCGCGGCGGGAGCTGGCGCGGCGAGGAGGCGTACCCCGACCACGAGGTCGGGCGGAGACGCTCGCGCGCGATGCCGTCCGGCAGCTCGTCGAGGAACCGTGAGGGGAGGTTGTACTCGCGCCGTCCGTACAGGGCGCGGGCGGTCGCATGGGTGAGCGTCAGTCGCTCCATCGCGCGCGTCATGCCGACGTACGCGAGGCGCCGCTCCTCCTCGACCTCGTTGTCCTCGATCGAGCGCGCGTGCGGGAAGATCCCCTCCTCCATGCCGATCAGGAAGACGCCGCGGTACTCGAGGCCCTTGGCGTTGTGGATCGTCATCAGGGTCACCTGCGCCTCACCCGCCTGGAGCGTGTCCTGGTCGGAGACGAGCGAGATCTCCTGCAGGAAGCTCGAGAGGGTCGGGTCCTCGCGCTCCCCGCGGAACTCGCGCGCGACGCCGACGAGCTCCTCGAGGTTCTCGATCCGCCCGCGCGCTTCGATCGTCCGCTCGGCCTCGAGCAGTTCGAGGGTGCCGGTGCGCTGGAGCACGGTCTCGACGAGCTCGTCGACCGCCAGCTCGCCGGCGGCCGACCGGAGCGAGAGCATCACCGTGTGGAAGCCGCGTACGGCCTTGACCCCGGCCGTCCCGAGCCCGGCGGCGGCGGGGTCGGCCATCGCGTCGAAGAGCGGGATCCCGAGGGACTCGGCGTAGGTGACGAGGCGCTGGATCGAGGTGTCGCCGATCCCGCGGCGCGGCCGGTTCGCGATCCGCATCAGCGAGACGGCGTCCGACGGGTTGTCCAGCACCTGCAGGTACGCGACGGCGTCCTTGATCTCGGCGCGCTCGTAGAACCGCGGCCCGCCGATCACCTGGTACGGGACGCCCTGCCGGACGAGCACGTCCTCGAGCACCCGTGACTGCGCGTTCGTGCGGTAGAAGACCCCGAGCTCGGAGGCCGACCAGCCCTGCTCGATCCGGGCGGCGATCTCGCCGGCGACGAACCGCGCCTCGGCGTGCTCGTCCTCGACCTCGACGACCTCCACCGGCTCCCCCTCGCCGAGCTCCGACCAGAGCCGCTTCGGCTTCCGGTCGCGGTTGTTGTCGATGACGGCGTTCGCCGCCCCGAGGATCGCGTTCGTCGAGCGGTAGTTCTGCTCGAGCGCGACCGAGCGGGCGCCGGGGAAGTCGCGCTCGAAGTCGAGGATGTTGCGGATGTCGGCCGAGCGGAAGGCGTAGATCGACTGGTCGGGGTCGCCGACCACCATCAGGTTCTGGTGCTCGCCCGCGATGAGCTGGAGGAAGCGGTACTGCGCGTGGTTCGTGTCCTGGTACTCGTCGACGAGGACGTGGCGGAACGCGTGCTGCCAGTGCGCCCGCGCGTCGGGGAACCGCTCGAGCA
The DNA here is from genome assembly GCA_963748255.1 of uncultured Actinomycetes bacterium. Classification (GTDB taxonomy): domain Bacteria; phylum Actinomycetota; class Thermoleophilia; order Gaiellales; family Gaiellaceae; genus Gaiella. The sequence goes on from CAVVIL010000019.1 coordinate 454,402, forward strand.
GCTCGACCGTCAGCATCAGCATGTCGTCGAAGTCGACGGCGTTCGAGGCGGCGAGCCGCCGCTGGTAGAGGGTGTAGACCTCCGCGACCGTCTGGTCCCAGAACGACGCGACGCGCTGCTGGTACTCGTCGGGCGAGACGAGCGTGTTCTTGGCGTTCGAGATCTGGTGGTGGATCCCGCGCGGCGTGAACCGCTTCGGGTCCTTCCCGAGCTCCTCGAGGCACGCCTTCACGAGCCGCACCTGGTCGGCCTGGTCGTAGATCGTGAAGGTCGAGCGGTACCCGAGCCGCTCCGCCTCGCGCCGCAGGATCCGGCCGCAGGCCGCGTGGAAGGTGAGGATCCAGATCGCGCGCGCCATCCCCCCGAGCGTGCGCTCGAGCCGCTCGCGCATCTCGGTCGCCGCCTTGTTCGTGAACGTGATCGCGAGGATCTCGTTCGGCTTCACGCCGTGGGCGCGGATGAGGTGGGCGACCCGATGCGTGAGCACGCGTGTCTTGCCGGAGCCCGCGCCGGCGACGACGAGCAGCGGCCCGTCGACGTGCAGCACCGCCTCGCGCTGGGCCGGATTGAGGCCCGCGAGGAGCTCCTCGTGGGGGGCGACCGTCACCCCGCCGATGCTAGCCGCGGCCCCGCCGGCGGCACTTGCCGTGTCCGCAACGGCCCCGTCTCGGCCGCGAGGTACCGTCCCGCCGATGCTCAGAGAGGGAACGTACGACGACATCCCGCGCGCCGCCCCGATGCGCCAGCGTGCCTGGCCCGACTCGATCGTCACGGCCGAGGGGATGCGCCACTTCCTCGAGAACGTCCCGGACCGGGCCGAGATGCGCCTGCTCGCGTGGGAGGAGGGGGACGAGCTCGTCGGCTGGGCCACGGTCGCACGGGCGTGGTGGATGGCCGACACGACGCACGGTCACGTCACCATCGCCGTCGACCCCGCGCACCGCGGACGCGGCGTCGGCGGGCGGCTGGCCGACGCGATCGAGCCCCACCTGAGCGCGCTGGGACTCACCACGACCCGGGGAGACTCGCTCGACGAGCCCGGGGCACGCGCGCTCGCGAGCGGCCGCGGCTACCGCGAGGTCGGCTCGTCGAGCGTCTCGGCGGTCGACCCCGCCACCGTCGAGCCGCTGCCGGTCCCCGAGGGCGTCCGCATCGTCCCCTTCGCCGAGCTCGACGACCCCGAGCCGATCTGGAGGCTCGACATGGAGGTCTCGCAGGACATCCCGAACGAGACCTTCGAGTCCATCCCCCTCGAGGAGTGGACGAGCGACTACTGGCGCTCGCCGATCCTCGACGACGACGCGAGCATGGCGGCGTTCGTCGACGGCCGCCTCGCTGCGATCACCCTGATCCGGATCGACCGGCCGAGCGGCCGGGCCCAGAGCAACCTCGCCGGCACGCTGCGCGAGTTCCGCGGCCGCGGCCTCGCGACGCTCCTCAAGTCGCACAGCCTCCGCCGCGCGGCGGAGCTCGGCGCCACCATCGCGATCACCGACAACGAGGAGGCGAACGCGCCGATGCTCGCGGTCAACACTGCGGCTCGGCTACCGCCCGTTCGCGCGGCGGCTCACCTGGGAGCGCGTCGTGGAGCCGGCTCGACCCGCCGGTTGACCGCCGTCACGACCGGCTCGTCCCCGAGCCACTCGACCGTCGTCAGCGACGCCGGCTCGACGGCGAGCCGGAAGATCCGCTCGTCCGGCAGCCCCAGCACGTCGGCGAGCACCGACCGCACCACGCCGCCGTGCGCCACGACCACGACCGTCTCGGTGCCGAACCGGGCGCGGAGCGCGGCGACCGCCGCGACGGAGCGCGCACGGAGCTCCGCGTAGCACTCGCCGCCCGGGAAGCGGACCCGGGTGGGCTCCGTCATCCATGCCGCGTAGAGCTCCGGCAGCGAGTCGGCGATCTCGTCGTAGGTGCGCCCCTCGAGCTCGCCGAAGTCGAGCTCGCGCAGGTCGGGGACGATCTCGACCTCGAGGCCGTGCCTGCCGGCGATCGGCGTCGCCGTGTCCACCGCCCGGCGACGCGGGCTCGAGACGACGGCCCCGACGGGCTCCGGCTCGAGCGCCGCGGCCAGCGCCTCCGCCTGGGCGTGGCCGCCCGCGGAGAGCCCCACGTCGAGGGACCCGTAGCACCGTCCCCGCGCCGACGGCTCGGCCTCCGCGTGCCGGACGAGCACGAGCCGCATCAGGCCGCCGCCACGAACGCGACGAGCGCAGCGGTCTCGCAGAGCTTCGCGGTCGCGCCCAGCGTGTCCCCCGTGACGCCGCCGAGCCACGCCCTGAACCAGACGAGGGCGAGCGTCGCCACGAGCCGCCGCGGCGCCCAGCGCTGCGATGCCCTGCCACCCCCCGGGCACGGCCGCCAGGGCGGCGATGGCGATGCCCGCGGCGACGCCCCACCAGCCCAGCCCCTCGAGCACCCGTCCCTGTCCCGGCCCGCTCCGCGCGTAGGGCAGCGCGCGCGCGAGCGGCAGGATCGCCGCCCGGCCCGCGGCGCCCGCGACCAGCCCTGCGAGCGCCGCGTCGCCCGCCTCTGCGAGGGCGCCGAGCACGGAGGCGTCGACCAGGCAGACCACGACGAGCGCCACCGCCCCGAAGGCGCCGATCGCATGGTCGCGCATGATCTCGAGCGACCGCTCGCGGCTCGTCCCGCCGAGCGCGTCCGCCGTGTCGGCGAGCGCGTCGAGGTGCAGCGCTCCCGTGAGGAGCGCGGTCGCGCCGACCGCAAGGGCTCCCGCCGCGAGGGCCGGCAGGCCGGGGACGAGCGCGTCGGCGAGCAGCCCGGCGAGGAGGCCGAGCACGCCGCCGACGACCGGGAAGAGCGGTGCGCCGCGCGCGACGTCCCGGGCGTCGAGCGCCACCGCCCGCCCGACCGGCACCCGGGTCAGGAACGCGACCGCCGCCAGCGCGGCCCGGCCGGGGCCGGCGCTCATCCGCCCGTGCCCGAGACGCCCGCCTCGTCGAACGTCGCCATCTCGACGAGGACTGCCCGCGCCGCGACGAGGAGCGGGAGCGCGAGCGCGGCGCCGCTGCCCTCGCCGAGCCGTAGCTCCAGCTCGAGCAGCGGGTCGAGCCCGAGCTCCGCGAGCACGAGCGCGTGCCCGGGCTCGGGCGAGCGGTGCGACGCGACGAGGTAGCCGCCCAGCGCCGGCGCGAGCCGCGCCGCGACGAGCGCCGCGACGGTCGAGATGAACCCGTCGACGAGCACGACGGCACGGCCGCGCGCGGCGCCGAGCGCGACGCCCGCGAGCACCGCGAGCTCGAAGCCGCCGACGGCGGCGAGCACCCCGAGCGGGTCGCGCGGGTCCGGCCGGCGGGCCGCGAGCATCCGCCCGACGACCGTCACCTTGCGCGCGAGACCCGCGTCGTCGAGGCCCGTCCCGCGGCCGCAGGCGGCCTCCGGCGGGCAGCCGAGCAGGGCGCAGGCGAGCGCCGCCGCGACCGTCGTGTTCCCGATGCCCATCTCGCCGAGCGCGACGGCCCCTGCCCCCTCGGCGACGAGCCGCCGCCCGAGCGCGTGGCCGCGGACGATCCCCTCGGCCGCGACGGCGCGCTCCATCGCCGGCTCGTCGACCGCGTTCCGGGTTCCCGGCCCGAGCGAGAGGTCGAGGACGCCTTCCACCTCGGGCGGCGCGACGACGCCGGCGTCGACGACGACGAGCCGCGCGCCCGCGGCCCGGCACAGGACCGCCACCGCGGCGCCGCCCGTGGCGAAGGCGCCGAGCATCTGCCCCGTGACGGCCTGCGGGTAGGCGCTGACGCCCTCCCGCGCGATCCCGTGGTCGCCGGCCGCGACGACGACGACGGGGGCGAGCGGTGGCGGCTCGACCGTTCCCCGCGCGCAGGCGATGCGCACGGCGAGATCCTCGAGCCTGCCGAGGCTGCCCGGCGGCTTCGTCTTCGCGTCGAGCGCCGCGCGCGCCGCGTCCGCGAGCGCCGGCTCCGGCAGGACGAGCCCGCCGGTCGCGCCGGCGAGCTCCGCCTCGTCCGTCACGGGGCGCCGAGCCCTTCGAGGGCGTCCCGGCCCGCCACGAGCGGGAGGAGCCGCCCGGCGACGACGAACGCCGCGCGCTCCGACGCCTCGACCCAGATGCGGTTGACCGTCCCGAGCAGGTCGCGGTACTCGCGCCCCAGCGGCGTCGCCGGGACGACGCCGAGCCCCACCTCGTTCGTGACCGCGACCGTGAGCCCGGGCCGCGCGGCCGCCGAGCGGGCGCAGGCGCGGGCCGCCGCCTCGATCGCGTCGTGCCCGTCCCCGCGGAGGAGCAGGTTGGAGACCCAGAGGGAGAGGCAGTCGACGACGCACGTGGCGGCCGCGTCGACCGCGGCGATCGCGCGCTCGAGCTCGAAGGGCGCCTCGACGGTCGTCCAACCCTCGGGCCGCTCTTCCCGGTGGGCGGCGATGCGCGCGGCCATCTCGTCGTCGAGCGCCTCGGCGGTCGCGACGAAGACGACGTCGGCCGCATTGGCACGGGCGAGGTCGACCGCGGCGCGCGACTTGCCGCTCCGGGCGCCGCCGAGGAGGACGAGGAGGCTCACCGGGCACCGCGCGCAGGGACGATCGCAAGGCGGTCGTCGACCCGCACGATCCGGACGTTCGCGTCGTAGTGGCGGGCGACGAGCTCCTCGGTCAGCACCTCCGCGGGAGGGCCGTCCGCGACGACGCGGCCCTCGTCGAGGAGGACCATCCGGTCGGCGTACTGCGCGGCCAGGGTCAGGTCGTGCATCGCCGCGACGAGGGTCAGCTCTGACTCCGCGCGCAGGAGGTCGAGGAGCTCGAGCGCCTGCTGCTGGTGGCCGATGTCGAGCGCGGCCGTCGGCTCGTCGAGGAGCACGATCGCCGCCTCCTGCGCGAGCGCGCGGGCGACGACGACGCGCTGACGCTCGCCGCCGCTCAGCGTCCCGAGCTGCCGATCGCGGTACGGGAGCAGGTCGAGCCGCGCGAGCGTGCGCGAGGCGACGTCGCGGTCGCCGGCGGACTCGCGCGCGAGGCGCCCGAGGTGGGGCGTGCGCCCGAGGAGCACGTACTCGGCGACCGTCATCCAGGGCGGGGTCACCGGCTCCTGCGGGACGACCGCGACGGCGCGCGCCCAGTCGCGGCGCCGGAGGGAGCGGCCCGTCAGCCCGTCGACCGCGATCGTCCCCGTGCACGGGAGGAGGCCGGCGAGCGCGCGCAGGAGCGTCGTCTTGCCTGCGCCGTTCGGGCCGATCAGCCCCACCCACTGCCCGCCCGGGACGGCGAGATCGACCTCCCGCACGATCTCCCTCCCCCCGAGGCGGACGGTGACGCCGTTGGCCTCGATCGCGTTCACGAGCGGCCCCGCAGGCTCCGCAGTGCGAGCGCGAAGAACGGGGCGCCGAAGAGCGCGGTGACGACGCCGATGGGCAGCTCCGCCGGCGAGAGCGCGGTGCGGGCGATCACGTCGCAGAGCACGAGGAAGCCCGCGCCCACGATGAACGAGAGCGGCAGGAGGCCGCGGTAGCTCGTCCCGGCGACCATGCGGATCGTGTGCGGGACGATGATCCCGACGAACGCGATCAGGCCGGAGACGGAGACCGCGGCGGCCGTCCCGAGCGTGGCGGCGACGACGAGCACGAGGCGGATGCGCGGCGACGTCGACGCCGAGGCTCGCGGCCTCCGTGTCCCCCAGGCTGAGCACGTCGACGACACGGCGGAACGCGAGGATGCACCCGGTCGCGACGGCGACGTACGGCGCAAGGAGGGCGACGTCGCTCCAGCCCGAGCTCGGCAGCGCGCCGAGGATCCACGAGTAGACCTCCTGGAGCGTGTCGGAGTTCTGCTGCTGGACGAACGTCTGCAGCGCGGTGAGGAAGCTTGCGACCACCACGCCCGCGAGCACGAACGTCGTCGCATCGCGCTCCCGTCCCGCAGAGCGGCTCACGGCCCACGTGACGACGACGGCGACGGCGCCTCCGACGAACGCGGCGAGCGGCAGCAGCTGCTGCCCGTTCAGCACCCGCGGCAGGTACGAGATCGCAAGGGTCGCGCCGAGCCCGGCACCCGCGGCGACGCCGAGGAGGTAGGGGTCGGCGAGCGGGTTGTGGAAGACGCCCTGGTACGTCGCGCCCGCGACGGCGAGCATGCCCCCGACGAGCGCCGCGAGGACGACGCGGGGCACGCGGAGCTGCCAGAGGATCGTCTCCGACGTCTCGTCGAGCGGCGTCGAGTCGATCAGCCCGAGGCGCGCGAGCAGCGACCGGACGGCGTCGCCGGGCGCGATGTCGAGCGGGCCGACGAGCACGCCGATGACGAGCGAGACCACGAGGAACGCGACCGCGGCGATCGCCCAGCCGGGCGACGACGCCGCGGGCGCGAACCTCGCCGGCCGCGGGGGCGGCCGACGGCAGCTCGAGCGTCGTGCCCGGCACGGCCGTACGCGCCGCGCTAGCTCTCGAGCCGCCGCAGCGCGGTGCCGACCGCGCGGACGAAGTCCACGAGCCGCGGGCCCCAGCGCGAGGCGACCGAGTCGTCGACGCGCACGATCGACCGGCTGCGCACTGCCTTGATCCCCGACCAGCCGGGGCGCGAGGCGACCGTCGCCGCGGTCTGGCCGCAGCAGATCGAGTCGGCGAGCACGACGAGCTCAGGGTTCGACGCGACGATGTACTCCGGCGAGAGCTGCGGGTAGTCCGAGCCGCCGGGCGCCGCGTCGGCGACGTTCCTCAGGCCGAAGAGCGCGTAGACGCGCCCGACGAACGTGCTGGAGGTGGCGGAGAAGAAGCTCGGGTCGAGCTCGTGGTAGACGCTCAGCCCCTGGGCCGACGGCTTCCGCTTGGCCACGATCGCGGAGATCCGCGCCTTCATCCGTGCGACGACACGCGCGGCCTGCGGCCCCCGCCCGGTGACCGTGCCGAGCTGCCGGATCTGCTGGTAGGCGCCGGGGATCGTCGACGCGGGCTTGTGGTACAGCACCGGGATCCCGAGCCGCGTCAGCGCGGAGACCAGGTCCTTGGGGTCGGCCGCGACGACGACGAGGTCGGGCCGGTACCCGGCGATCGCCTCGACGTTCGGCGTGTAGCCCGAGAGCCCCGTCTTCGGTGCGCTCTTCGGGTAGTCCGACTGGTCGTCGACCGCGACGACCTGCGAGCCGGCGCCGATCGCGAAGAGCGTCTCCGTCGCGGTGGGCGACAGCGAGACGATGCGCGCGGGCCGCTTCGAGACGGTCACCTTCCCGTTGCCGACGGTGACGGTGACGGGGAACGGTGCGGCCGTCGTGGCACCCGATGCGGCCGTGCCACCCGCTGCGGGGACGAGCGCGACGACGACGAGAGCCGCCGCTAGAGCGAGACGCCGAGACATCTCTCCATCTCCTTTCCTCCCTGTTCCACGAGGGGGTTCGGGCTATGAGCGGAGAGCGGCAGGTCTTCTGACTCGGGGCCCCCTCCCCCGCCGCCTTCCCAGCCCGTGGGCCAGTGGCGTCGTGGCGGGAGAGCGTCTCCCCTCACAGCGGCGGGACCGTCCCGGACTTGCACCGGGTTCCCTCACCGTGCTCCGTCTGTCGCGGGCGAGCCTACCATTCGGCGATGTCCGTGCACACCGCCGGCGCGCGCCGGTCGCCTCTCTCCGCCTGGCTCCCCGTGGTCGCCTGGGCGGCGGTGATCTTCGCCTTCTCCTCGGTGCCGAGCCTGGGCACGGACCTCGGCACCTGGGACCTGATCCTGCGCAAGTGCGCGCATCTGGCGGAGTACGCGATCCTCGGCGCCCTCCTCACGCGGGCGACGCGGGCCCCGGCCCTCGCCGTGCTCGTCGCGGGCCTCTACGCCGTCACGGACGAGGTGCACCAGATGTTCGTGGACGGGCGCGTCGGCGCTCCGCTGGACGTGGCGATCGACACGGTCGGCGCGCTCGTCGGCGTCCTCGTCTGGCTTCGTCTCGAACGGGCGTGGAGCGCCCGCGCCTAGACTTCGCCCATGGACCGGCTCGACGTCCCCGACCGCCAGCTGGACGCACTGCTCGAGCGGCTCGACCGGATCGCGGAGCAGCTCGAGCGGATCGACGCTCGCCTCGAGGCGAGCGAGGGCCTGCTCCAGGTGAGCCGCGAGCTCCGCGCGCTGAACGACTCGCTCAACGCGGTCGCCTACGCGGCGCTCGGCCAGACGCCGCAGGTCCGTCGCCGCGCCGGCTGACGGCTACCGGAGGCGGTAGATCGTGCCGCCGTGCGCGACGGCGTAGAGCTCGCCCTTGAGGTCCTCGCCGAACGAGACGAGGCCCTCGACCCGAATCGGCTCGACGCGCGGCTCGCCGCCGGAGAGCGGGATGCTCCAGATCGTGCCGCTGCAGTAGTCGCCGTAGATGTAGCGGTTGCGGAGCGCGGCGACAGCGGTGCCTCGGTAGGCGTAGCCGCCGGTGATCGAGCAGCCGGAGTCGTGCGTGTACTGGGCGATCGGCTGGATCAGCCGACCGGGCCCGAGCGACTTGTCCTCGAAGCGCTGGCGGCCCTCGTAGACGTCCCAGCCGAAGTTGACGAGGTCGCCGAACGGCTGCCGCCACACGTCGACCTCCTCGACCTGGTTCTGGCCGACGTCGCCGATCCAGAGGTCCCCGGTGCGCCGGTCGAACGCGTAGCGCCACGGGTTCCGGAGGCCGACCGCGACGAGCTCGGGGCTCGGCGACCGCTTCGTCACGTCGAGCCGGAACATCTTGCCGAGCAGGCTCGAGCGGTCCTGCGCGCGGTTCTCGGGGTCGCCCCCCGCGCCCCCGTCGCCGAGGCCGACCCACAGCTTGCCGTCGGGGCCGAACGCGAGATGGCCGCCGTTGTGATTCGCGTACGGCTGCGGCACGGTCAGGAGCTGCTGGCGCGTGGCGGGCACGGCACGCCCCGCACGGGCGCGGTAGCGGTCGATCACGGTCGCGCCGGAGCCCTGCGCCGTGTAGTTGACGTAGAAGGTGCGGGACTTGGCGTAGTCCTTCGGGAACGCGAGGCCGAGGAGGCCCTGCTCCCCGCCCGCGACGACCCGCGAGCGGATGTCGAGGAACGGCGCCCTGCGGATGCGGCCCTTCTCGACGACCCGGATCGTCCCCGCCTGCTCGACGACGTAGAAGCGGTTGGGCTCGCCCGGCGCCTGCGTGACGAAGACGGGCGCCGCGAGCCCGCGGATCGCAGTCACGAGGCGAGGCGACGTCGCCGACGGCGCGGCGACCGCGGTCGCGCCGACGAGCAGCACGGCACACGCGGAGAGCACGACGACGGCGCCGAGCGCTGTCCACCACGGGCGACCCACGATCTCCACGGTACCCAGCCGGGCAACCCCGTACGCCCTTCGGAACGTTGCGTCCACGTTGCGGCGACGCCGCCGCCGACAGGCGAGCGGGGTAGGCTCCCCCGCGCCGTGAAGATCGTCGTCGTGGGGGCAGGGCAGGTCGGATCGACCATCGTCGAGGCGCTCCACACGGAGCACGACCTGACCGTGATCGACGTCGTACGCGACCGCCTCGAGCCGCTCGCGTACCGCTTCGACATCCGCACGATCGAGGCGAACGGCGCGAGCCGGCGTGCGATCCAGCAGGCCGGCACGAGCGACGCCGACCTCTTCATCGCCTGCACGTCGCGCGACGAGGTGAACCTCGTCGCCTGCTCCTTCGCGCGCGTCGAGGCGCCGCGCGCGACGACGGTGATCCGCACCTCGAACATCGAGTACATCGACCTCTGGCACGAAGGGCGGCTCGACGTGGACTTCGCCGTCTCGTCGGAGGTGGAGACCGCCCATGCCGTCTCTCGCTCGATCGGCATGCCCTCGGCGCGGCAGACGGACGTCTTCGCCGACGGCCAGGTGCAGATCGTCGAGTTCGAGATCCCTCCGGACGCGGCGACCACGATCGTCGGCCGGCCGCTGCACGGCGCCGCGATCCCCCAGGACTCCCGGGTCTTCGCGATCATCCGCGGCGACACGCTCACGCTCCCCGGCGGAAACGACGTGATGGAGGCCGGCGACCGCGTGGTGGTGATCGGCTCGCCCAGCGCCGCGCGCGAGTGGGGCCAGCTGCTCGCTCCCGGCGAGCATCCCGTCGAGGACGTCGTCGTCTACGGCGCCGGCCAGATCGGCGTGGCGATCGCCCGCGCGCTCACGACGCAGGGGATCGGCGTCCGCGTGATCGAGCCGGAGCGCGAGCGCGCCCGCGAGGTGGCGGAGGAGCTCCCGCAGTGCCGCGTCTTCAACACCTCGGGGACCGACGTCGACTTCCTCGAGCGCGAGCGGATCGGGCGCGCACAGGCCGCCGTCTTCGCGCTCAAGGAGGACCCGAAGAACCACTACGCCGCGACGCTCGCCCGCGTCCACGGGGTCCGCTTCACGATCGCGGTCGTCCACGACACGATCTCGACGGAGGTCTACGAGCTCTCCGGCGTCGACGTGACGATCAACCCGCGGGCCGTGACGGCGGAGGAGATCGTCCGCTTCGCGCACGACCCGCGCACCCAGCAGGTCGCGATGCTCGAGGGCGACCGCTACGAGGTGCTCGACATCACGACCAAGCCGACGAGCGAGTACGTCGGCCTCCGCTTCCGCGACATGCCGATCCGCGGCGCGCTGATCGGTGCGATCGTGCGCGACGGCCACGCCATCTTCCCGCGGAGCGACGAGGTGCTGCAGGCCGGCGACCGCGTGATCGTCTTCACCGAGACGGCGCGGGTGCCGGAGGTCGAGCGCGTCCTGTGACGGCCGAGCGTCGCGCTCCGATCGGCGACCGGGCGACGCTGGGGATCGACCTGGCCGGCGCGCTCGCGCTGACCGGGCAGCTGATCATGTACCTCAGCGCGACGGCGCTCGTGCCGGCCGCGGTCGCGGTCGGCTACGGCGAGCCGTTCTGGCCGTTCCTGGCCGCAGGGGCGATCACCGCCGCCGTCGGCTTCGGCCTGACGCGCCTCGGCCGACGCTCGCCCGGGCCGATCGGCTTCCGCGAGGGCTACCTCGTCGTGTCGCTCACCTGGCTCCTCGCCGCCATCTACGCCGCCCTCCCGTACCTCTTCGCCGGGGAGGCGCAGCTCTCGAGCCCGGTCGACGCGCTCTTCGAGGGCATGTCGGGCTTCTCGACCACCGGCGCGACGGTCGTCACCAACGTCGACGCGCTCGACCAGTCCGTGCTGATCTGGCGGCAGCTGAGCCAGTGGCTCGGCGGCATGGGGATCATCGTCCTCGCGCTCGCGGTGCTCCCCCGCCTCCGGATCGGCGGCCGTCAGATGTTCGAGTCGGAGCTGCCCGGGCCCGAGGTCGACCAGCTCGCCGAGCGGATCCGCGACACCGCGCGGCGGCTCTGGCTGCTCTACATCGGCCTCACGCTCGTCCTGATCGTCCTCCTCGTCGGGATCGGGGTCAGCGGCCTCGACGACGAGCTCTCGCCCTTCCAGGCGATCGCGCACGCGCTCAGCACGATGCCGCTCGGCGGCTTCTCCACCGAGCCGCGCTCCCTCGAGCTCTTCGCGCCGATCACGCAGTGGGTGATCGCGCTCTTCATGGCGATCGCCGGCCTCAACTTCGCGCTCCTCTTTCGCGCCATCGTCCGCCGCGAGCCGGGCGCGCTGTACCGCGACGAGGAGGCCCGGCTCTACGTCGCGCTGCTCCTGGGCGGCTCCGCCCTCGTCTTCCTCGAGCTCGTGAGCTCCGACCTCTTCGCCGGCGAGGAGGCGGTGCGGCAGGCCGTCTTCCAGACGACGTCGCTGATGACGGGCACGGGCTTCGCGATCACGGACTACATCGACTGGCCGACGCTCGGCGTGATGGCGATGATCGGGCTGATGTTCGTCGGCGCCTCGGCGGGCTCGCCGACCGGCTCGGTGAAGATCGTGCGGCACCTGCTCGTCGGCCGCCTGCTCCGCCGCGAGCTCCGCCAGACGATCCACCCGGAGCTCATCATCCCGGTGCGCCTCAACCGGCGCCCGGTCGACGAGCGGACGCTGCGCGCCGTGCTTGCCTTCGTCCTCCTCTACATCGGGATCTTCGTGATCGGCGCGGCGCTGCTCGCGATCGACGCGCGGATCTCGGAGGTGGAGCTCGGGGTCACCGACGCGATCGCCGCCTCGGCGGGCACGCTCGGCAACGTCGGCCCGGGGTTCGGCTTCGCGGGGCCGATGGGCAGCTACGCGCCGTTCAGCGACTTCTCGAAGCTCGTGATGACGTTCCTCATGTGGATCGGGCGCCTCGAGGTGCTGCCCGTCCTCGTGCTCTTCACGCGCAACTACTGGCGCGTCTGAGCCTCACGCTCCGTCCTCGGGGCCCGAGGTGATCAGCTTGCGGGCGGCGGCGAACTGCCCCGCCTGGCCGACCACGACGATCGTGTCGCCGTCGAGGATCACGTCCTCGGGCTGCGCGCCCGCGATCGACTCCGACTCGCGGAGGATCGCGATCACGGTGACGCCGGTGCGCTTGCGGAACGCGACCGCCGCGAGCGTGCGGCCGTTCACCCAGCTCCCGTTCGGCACCTTGATCCACTCGATCTGGAACTCCCCGAGCGCCATCTCGAGCTCCTCGACGATCTTCGGCCGCTCGTAGGCGCCGCCCAGGAGAGCGCCGAGCTGGCGCGCCTCGTCGTCGTGCAGCTCGAGGACGACGGCAGGGTCATCGTCGCGCGAGCGGCGGTGGACGTAGACCTCGCGGTCGCCGTCGTTGTGCTGGATCACGGTCACGCGGCTTCCGCTCGCGGTCACGAGCGACCACTTGACCCCGACCCCGGGAAGCCTGGTTTCTTTGAGCTCGAGCGGCATCGCTCTCCCTTCTCAGTCTACGGCCGGGCTCGGCGCGAGCGCCCGGCCGATCCGCTTGGACTCCTTCATGAGCACCACGCCGACGGTCGCCGTCGCCAGCACGTAGAGGCCGGCGAAGGCGACGATGTCGTCACGGTCCGCGAGCGCGAGCGCCGCGTTGCCGGCGGCGAGCTGCGCGAGGATGATCGTGAACTCGCCGTGCGCGACGAGCGCCGAGCCGGCGTTGACCCCCTGACGGACGCTGAAGCCGCCGAGGCGCCCGGCGAAGACGCCCACGCCGAACTTCCCGATCACGGTCGCCGCGAGCGCGAGCACCACGAGCCAGCCGACCTCGCCGAGCTTCCCGAGGTCGATCGTGAGGGCGAACGTGAAGAAGAAGAGCGCCGCGAAGACGTCGCGGACCGAGAAGAACCGCTGCTCGATCTCCTCGCGGACGCCGCTCTCCGAGAGGATCACGCCCGCCATCAAGCGCGCCGACGGCCTCGGAGAGGTCGAGCCAGTGGGCGAAGGCGCTCATCCCGACGACGAAGCCGAACACCGCGAGCAGGAAGAACTCGAGGTCGAGCCGCGAGAGCAGGCGGCCGATCGGCGCGCCGAGCCAGTGCGACGCGGCGAGCGAGCCGGCGACGAAGAGCAGGGCCTTCGTGGTCACGAGCGCGGTCGTCCCCGCCCCGCCGCCTCCGGTCGCGATGAAGCCGATCACGGCCGCGATCGCGATGTCCTCGAAGAGCAGGACGGCGAGGACGAGGTCGGTCTCGTCGTCGGCGAGGCGCCGGAAGTCCGTCAGCGCCTTGACCGCGATCGCGCTCGACGACACGTAGACGCACGCGGCGACCACGAACGCGGCGAAGCTCCAGCCGAAGGCCGCGACGCCGACCAGGAGCCCCAGGCCGAAGTTGACGACGAGGTCGGCGGCCCCGCCGAGCCCGACGTGCCTGCCGCTGCGGACGAGCCGCTCGACGCTGAACTCGAGGCCGAGGAAGAAGAGGAGGAAGATGAGCCCGATCTCGGCGACGAAGTCCGTCACCTCGGAGGGCTGCACGAGCTGGATGAAGCTCGGATCGTTCGGCCCGAGGATGATCCCGGCGAAGAGGTAGGCGGGGATCGCGGAGAGCCCGAAGTGGCTCGCCGCGAGACCCAGGACGCCGAGCAGACCGATCGTGACGGCGAGCTCGGCAAGGGTCACGGGCGCTATTCTCGCAAGGCAGGAATCCGCAGGAGCGGATACCTGCCGCTCGATCCCCGCCTACGGCGCGGCGTGGCGCGAAGCGCCCCCTAAAGGCGCCCGCTGTCGCGGTCGCACGACCTCTTTGCCATCAGCGCGTGTGATGTCGCGCGACGCGGCGGGCGTGCCGCGCTCTAGCCGACGACGGCCTTGCGGAGCTTCTCCTCGACGCCGGGCTTGAGCACGGCGATCACCTGGTCGCCCGGGCGGACGACCGTCTCGTCGCGCGCGAGCTCGGCGACGCCGTTCCGCATGACGGAGACGAGCTGCGCGCCTTCGGGGAGCGAGATGCCGGCGACGCGCTTGCCGGCCGCAGGGGCGTTCGCCTCGACCTGCAGCTCGACGACCTCGAGGCCCTCGCTCCGCAGCTCGAGCAGCTTCACGAGGCCGTGCTGCGGCACCTCGTGCTCGACGAGCCCGAGGAGGCCGGAGGTCGCGCACACGGTCTGGGTGATCCCGAGGAGGTCGAAGTGCTGCTGGTTCCGGGGGTCGTTGACGCGGGCGATCGCCTTCTTGACCCCGTAGCCCTCCTTCGCGATCTGCGAGATCACGATGTTGTCCTCGTCGTCCCCGGTCACGGCGAGCACGATCTCGGGCGGCCGGGCGATGCCCGCGCGCTCGAGGATGTGGATCTCGGTGGCGTCGCCGAGCATCGCGGTCGGCCCGAGCTCCACCTCGAGCTGCTCGAACCGCTCCCGCCGCTGCTCGATCAGCGTCGCCTCGTGGCCCATGCGGAGGAGCGACCGCGTGACGTTCGCCCCGACCTTGCCGCCCCCCGCGACGATCGCGTACATGCGCGGCCTACCCGGCGCCGCCGACCGGGGCGGCGCTGCAGGAGCGGACGACGTCCGTCAGGGTCGCGATCGCGGTCTGGGTCGGGCAGACGGTGCGGAGGCCCCGCGTCCCGTAGAACGCCGCGCGCTTCGGGTCGAGGATCCGCGCGACGACGCACTCGAGGCCGTAGCGGCGCTGCAGGACCTGCCCGATCACGATGTTCGAGTTGTCGCCGTCGGTCGCCACGACGGCAGCATCCGCCTCGGCCGCGCCCGCCCGCTCGAGCACCGCGACGTCCATCCCGTGGCCGACGACGAAGCCGCCGCGCCACTCACCGAGGCGCGCCAGCGCGCCCTCGTCCTCGTCGACGCACGTGACGTCCCATCCCTCCCCCGCGAGCTCCTTCGCGACGGACGACCCCACGCGGCCGCACCCGACGACGATCACCTTCACGGTCTGAGGTTACTCGTCGAAGACGCCTTCGGGGAACGCGACGACGAGCACCTCGCACGTCGCGTGCTTGAGCACGTGGTCGACCGTCGGCGAGAAGAAGCGCGACTGCCGCCGCCAGCGGGGCGACGAGCCGAGCACGATCAGGTCGACCTGGCGGCGCTCGGCCTCCTCGACGATCGCGTGCGCGATCGAGCGCGCGCGCACCGCCTCGGAGACGACCTCGACGCCGTTCTCCTCGCCGAGCGCCCGCGCCTCCGCGACCGAGGCCTCCGCACGCTCGGCGAGGTCGTCCGGCAGCGGGTCGTCGAGCGCCCGCTCGCGCGGCACCTTGATGACCGTGATCGCCTCGACGGTCGCCTCGTGCTCCTTCGCGAGCGCGATCGCGGTGGCGACCATCTCCTCGCCGATGTCGCCGAGCTTCATCGGGACGAGGATGCGGCTGAACGACGAGCCTGCCGGGGCCGTCCGCGGGTCGACGCCCTCGAGCATCCCGCGCCGCTGGCGGACGCGCGTGGCCGAGTAGACGCCCAGGCCGATCAGGAGCCAGATCGGGCCGGCGACGAGCGCGCCGTGGTGCGTGCCGAGCGCGATCACGAAGATCGCCGCGGTCAGCGGCGCCCCGATCAGCGCCGGCAGCGGCAGCCGGTGTCCGCCCACGGTCACGTCGGGGCCGGCCCGGAACGGTCGCGGCAGGTCGGGCTCGCGCCGCCGCAGCCGGATCACGGCGAGCTGGGCCAGCGTGAACGCCAGCAGAACGCCGAACGAGTACGTGCTGGCCAGGAACGTCGCCTCGTTCCCGAGCGCGGCGGCGAGGATCAGAACTCCGGTCGAGATGACGATGATCGCGGCGATCGCCTCGCGCGAGACGAGCGTCTTGCGCTCGAGGCGTCCGAACTCGCGCGGGAGCATCCCGTGCGCGCCCATCGAGAAGGCGAGCCGGGCGCAGCCGGAGATCGAGGTCGTCACGGCCATCAGCAGCACGAGCGCGCCGGAGAGCCCGACCACCACCTGGAGCGCATCGACCACCAGCCCCGGCAGCTCGCCGTCGAAGGCGGTGACGATCCCGACGAGCGGAGCCTCGAGCCACTCCTCGCCGAGCTCCGTCGAGCCGCCCTCGGCCGGGAACGCGCTGACACCGACGATCGCGACGAGCACCGTGAGGGCGACGACGAGCCCGATCGCGGAGAAGAGCGAGCGCGGCAGCGTGCGTCCGGGCTCGCGTGCCTCCTCGGCGAGGTTCGCGACCGTCTCGAGCCCCGTGTACGCGAGGAACCCGAGCGGAACGGCGAAGAGCAGGTCGTCGACCCAGTCCTGCCCGGGCGCGAGCCTGAGCCCGTCGACGAGGATCTCCGGCGAGAAGACCAGCGCGAGGCCGAGCACGACGATCAGGCCCTGGACGGCCAGGTCGAGGAGCGCGACGACGAGCGCCGGCTTGTGCAGGCGCGAGCGCCGGGCGAGCCGGACGACCCCGATCACGGCGATCGCGACGACGCCCGACACGATGTCCCAGGGCGCGTCGCGGATGCTGTCGAACCCGAATGCCGCGCCGATGTAGTGCGGCACGAAGAGCGCGGAGAGGGCGATCACGATCAGGTAGTCGAGGAAGAGCGCCCAGCCCGTGATGAACCCGACGAGGTCGTTGAAGGCGCGCCGCGTGAACGTCTCGGCGCCGCCGACCTCCGGGATCGCCGCGGTGCCCTCCGCGTAGGAGAGCGCCACGAGCCCGAAGACGACGCCCGTGACGGCGAGGACGACGGGCGTCAGCCCGAGCGCCTCCGCGGCGACGATGCCGAGCGCGACGTAGATCGACGGCCGCGATCTCCCCGTACGCGATCGCGAAGAGCGCCGGGGCGTCCAGCACCCGCTCGAAGCCCGCGGACCTTCCGTGCCACCTACTCGTCCTTCCGGCGCGGCGCGATCGCGTCGCGCTTGCGCTCGAGCGTGAACCGCGCGATGCCGAGCGCCAGGAAGAGGCCGCCGAGCACGAAGCCGATCACGCCCCCGCCCTCGGCGGCCGTGCGCACGAGCAGCGCGACGCCGATCGCGGCGAGCAGGACGGCCATCCCGTACACGGCGCCGCGGTACCAGCTCATGCGGCCTCCTTGCCGGCGGCGGTCACCATGACGCGGCACGGAGCGTGGCGCATCACGCGGTCGACCGTCGACCCGAAGACCCCGCGGCGCGCGACGGTGAGGCCCTTGCGCGGCGAGCCCATCACGATGATCTCGGTTCCGCGACGCTTGGCCTCCCGCACGATCTCCTGGGAGGCGCTGCGACCGCGGATCAGCCGGGGGGTCACCCGCACGTCGTACGCGTCGCCGACCGCGACCGCGTCGTCGAGCGCCAGATCGGCGAGACGCTCCTCCTCGGCGAGCGGCTCGTCGAGCGACAGCTCGCGCGGGACCTCGACGACGCTGAGCGCCGTCACGCGTGCGCCGCGCTCGGCCGCGAGCCGGCAGGCGACGTCGATCGCCTCGTCCGAGGCACGGCCGGGCACGACGGGGACGAGCAGCCGGCGGTACTCGAGCGCGAGCGCCGGGCCGAACGCGGGCGGCGCGCGCAGCGTCTGCGCGGCGGTCGCTCCGACGAAGCGGCGGCGGTAGACGACGTACGCGGCGAGCCCGAACACGACCCAGCCGAGCCCGACCCAGCGGGTGGTCGCGTTCTGCACGACGATCACGAGGAACGACGCCCCGGTGGCGAGCCCGCCGACGATCGCGAAGATCGGCCAGTCGATCGACCCCACGCGGAGGTTCGGCCGGGCGCGATACGGCGTCAGCTCGGTCGCGCCGCGGTCGGCGACCCGCATCCGGACGAGCGCCGCATGCGCGACGGTGAACGAGAGCGTGGCGCCGAGGGAGTAGAGCGTCCCGATGAAGTTCACGTCGCCCGGCAGGAGGAGCGCGATCGGCGCGATCCCGGCGAACACGACGAGCGAGACGACCGGGGTCTTGAGCCGTGGGTCGAGCCGCCGGAAGACCTCCGGCAGCTGCCGGTAGCTCGACATGGCGTACGTGATCCGCGAGGCGCCGATCACGCCCGCGTTCGTCGCGATCACGAGGATCGTGGCGGCCAGCACGCCGACGTAGATCTCGAGCCCGTCGAGGAGCGCGCCCTCGAGCCCGATGTTCTCCACGAGGCCGAGGATCGGGTCGTTCGCGTAGCCGCCCTCCTCGGGGGGCAGGGCGAGGAGCGTCGTGTACTCGCCGTCGACGAGCGTGACGGGCAGCGCCGAGAGCGCGATCGCGGGGAGCGTGAAGTAGATGGCGAAGACCGCGAGCGCGACGAGCTTGTACGCGGCGGGCACGGTGCGCACGGGGTCGCGCGCCTCCTCGGCGAGGTTCGAGACCGTCTCGACGCCGGTGTAGGCCAGCATGGCGATCGGGATCGCGATCGCGAGGTTCGACCAGGTCGGCGCGACACCCCAGTGCACGTTCGAGGTGAGCGTCTCGGGGCTGAAGACGAGGACGAAGCCGAGCAGGACGAGCAGCACCTGCGTCGCGAAGTCGATCACCGCCAGGCCGATCGAGAGCTTCGCCGCCTCCGTGACGCCGACGACGTTGAGCGCCACGAGGACGACGATCACGATCGCGCCGCCGACGATGTCCCACGGGTTCGTACTTGAGGGGCTCCCAGAAGATCGAGAGGTAGTGCGGGCACGAAGAACGCCGAGACGGCGATCGTGACCACGTAGACGAGGAGCTGGGCCCAGCCGGCCACGAAGCTCAGCCGCTCGTCGAAGGCGTGCCGCGCGAAGCTGGCCGAGCCGCCCGCCTCGGGGAACCGCGCCGTCCCCTCCGCATAGGTCGCGGCCGTCATCGCGAAGACGACGCCCGCGATCACGAAGACGAGCGGGGTCAGTCCGAGCGCGAAGACCGCCGTCAGCCCGAGCGCGTAGTAGATCGACGAGCCGACGTTGCCGTAGGCGGTGGCGAAGAGCGCCGGGGTGCCGAGCACCCGTTCGAGCTTCACCTCGCGGCGACGGCGACTGCCGGGCACCGCACGAGTCTAGAGTCGCCGCGTGACCGACCTGCGCCTGATCGTCCCGGTGGCGCTCACCGGAGGCGGCGGACGCCGGGCGGGTGCCCGGCGTCCGCCGTTCCGATCTAGCCGTGGATCGAGGCGATCACCGGGATCAGGAGGATCGCGACGATGTTCGCGATCTTGATCATCGGGTTGATCGCGGGGCCGGCGGTGTCCTTGTAGGGATCACCGACCGTGTCGCCCGTGACGCCCGCCGCATGGGCCTCGGAGCCCTTGCCGCCGTAGGCGCCGTCCTCGATCAGCTTCTTCGCGTTGTCCCACGCGCCGCCGCCGGAGGTCATGGCGATCGCGAGGAAGATTCCGGTCACGATCGTGCCGATCAGGAGCCCGCCGAGCATCTCGGGCTTGATGATCCCGACGACGATCGGGATCGCGATCGGGATGAGCGCCGGCAGGAGCATGCTCTTGAGGGCCGAGCCCGTCACGATCGAGATCGAGGTCGCGTAGTCCGGCCGCGAGGTGCCCTCCATGATGCCCGGGTCCTCCCGGAACTGGCGACGCACCTCCTCGACGACCTCGCCGCCGACGCGGCCGACGGCCGTCATCGCCAGCGAGGCGAAGAGGAACGGCATCATCCCGCCGACGAAGAGGCCCGCGATCACCCACGGGTCCTCGAGGCTGAAGCTGACGTTCAGGCCCTCGTCCGCGAGGCCCCGGACGTACTCGTCGAAGAGGATCAGCGCCGCGAGGCCCGCAGAGCCGATCGCATAGCCCTTGGTGACGGCCTTGGTCGTGTTGCCGACCGCGTCGAGCGGGTCGGTGACGCCGCGCACCGACTCCGGCATGTCGGCCATCTCCGCGATGCCGCCCGCGTTGTCGGTGACGGGGCCGTACGCGTCGAGGGCCACGATCAGCCCGGTCATGGAGAGCTGGGCCATGACGGCGACGCCGATCCCGTAGATCGACTCGTCGGCCGCGTAGTACGCGCCGACGACGCCGGCCGCGATCGCGATCACGGGCAGCGCGGTCGCCTGCATGCCGTACGCGAGGCCGGCGATGATGTTCGTCGCGTGGCCGGTCTGGGAGGCCTCGGCGATCTTCTTGACGGGGCCCCACCGCGAGCCCGTGTAGTACTCGGTGATGGCGACGAGCAGGAAGGTGATCGCGAGTCCGATCAGGGCGGGCACGTACAGCTGCCAGAACGAGAAGCGATCCTCGTCGAATGCCATCGTGACGGGGATGAACCCGATCGCCGAGAGGATCGTGGCGACGATGACGCTCTTGTAGAGCGCGTTGATGATCGCGTTCTCGCCGCGGCCGACGCGTGCGAAGTACGTCCCGATCACCGAGGCGATGATCGAGATGCCGCCCAGCGAGAGCGGGTAGAGCCACAGCTCGCCCGACGGGAACGCCGTCCCGAGCAGCATCACCGCGACCGCGGTGACCGCGTACGTCTCGAACAGGTCGGCCGCCATGCCGGCGCAGTCGCCGACGTTGTCGCCGACGTTGTCGGCGATCACGGCCGGGTTGCGCGGATCGTCCTCGGGGATCCCGGCCTCGATCTTCCCGACGAGGTCGGCACCGACGTCGGCGGCCTTCGTGAAGATGCCGCCGCCGAGCCGGGCGAAGACCGAGATCAGCGAGCCGCCGAAGGCGAGGCCGATCAGGTCGTCGACCGCGGACTCCGGCGAGTTGTCGAGCACCCCGGTGAGGACCCCGTAGTACGCCGCGACCCCGAAGAGGCCGAGCCCGACGACCAGAAGCCCGGTCACGGAGCCCGCGCGGAACGCGACCTTGAACGCCGGGCCGACGCCCTCGCGGGCCGCCTCGGCCGTGCGGACGTTCGACCGCACCGCCACGTTCATGCCGATGAAGCCGGCCGCGGCGGAGAGCACGGCGCCGATGAGGAACCCGATCGCGGTGCCCCAGCCGAGCTCGTTGTAGAACCCGATCGCGAGGAACGGGACGACCGCGACGATCGCGATCGTGCGGTACTGCTTGTTGAGGTACGCCGCGGCGCCCTCCTGCACGGCGCGCGAGATCTCCTGCATCCGCTCGCTGCCGGCCGGCTGCTTGAGCAGCCAGTAGGTGAGGTACAGGCCGAACGCGATCGCCACTCCTGCACTGAGGAGCGCGAACAGCACGGCGTGATCAACGAAGAAGTCCATCCATCCTCCGGGTCAAGGCATACAAAGAGACGCCGGATCTGGCGTCAGCGCGGGGATTATGCAGGACGCGCCGGAGTGCCGCCCCGTACAACCGACGCTCAGGAGCCGGCGGGGACGGTCAGCCCGACCTGCTCGGCGTAGATCTCCTCGAACGAGGCGCCCTCGGCGCGGCGCGCGATCTGCCGCTCGGCGGCGTTCTGGTCGGGGATCCGGAGCCACGGCGCCGCGCCGATCTCCTCGGCCACCGGGAGCACCCACTCCACGAGCCGCTCGAGCCGCGCGCGGGCCGGCGCGACGTCGCCGCGGTCGAGGTCGATCAGCTCACCGGAGAGCCCGAAGCGGATCGCGCGCCACAGGTTCTCCTCGATCAGGCGGTGGGGATGCTCGGGCAGCGGCTCGCCCTCGTCGATCGCCCTTGCGCACCGCGCCGTCACCGCGACCATCAGCGCCGTCAGCGCCTGCGCCTCGGCGACGTCGGGCTGCCCGTCGCAGATGCGGAGCTCGACGGTCGGGAACAGGAGGTGCGGCCTCACGCTCCACCAGAGCTGCGTGACCTCGTCGATCGACCCGGTGTCGTAGAGGAAGCGCACGTAGGCGGCGTAGTCGTCCCAGGACCGGAAGACGTCGGGCACGCCGCAGCGGGGAAAGAACCGCGTGAAGACCTGCGTCCGCGCGGAGTGGAGCCCGGTATCCACGCCCTCGTGGAAGGGCGAGCTCGCGGAGACGGCGAGGAGCTCCGGAAGCCAGTTGCGAAGCGCGGAGGTCACCTGTACCGCGCGGTCTGCCCCGCGCACCGCGACGTGCGTGTGGATGCCGAACGTGTTGTTGCGCCAGACGACGTACCTGAGGATCTCGTCGTTCCGGCGGTAGTGCGGGGTGTCGATGATCCGCTGGTCGCGCCAGCTCGCCCAGGGATGCGTGCCCGTCGCGCCGAGCTGGAGGCCGAGCGGCTCGACGAGGGCCCTCAGCTCGCTCCGCCGCTCGGCGAGCGCGGCCGGGACCTCGGCGAACGACGGCTGCTTCCCCGTCTTGACCTCGACCTCCGAGGCGATCAGCTCGCCGACGAGGTTCGGCTCGAGCACGGTGCCCTGCGCCGCCGCCTGCACGTCCTCGAAGCGGTTGACGAGCTCGAGGCTCTCCGGATCGAGGAGCGCGAACTCCTCCTCGATCGAGACGGTGAAGTCCTCGGCCGCGTCGAAGCGCTCGCGCGCGTCGTCGAGGAGCCGCTCGTAGGCCGGGCGCGCGCTCATGGAGCGCGTCATTCTAGGGTGCCGCGCCTCGCGGCCCGGTCAGCCTGCGCCGATCGCGGCGAGCTGCGACGCGACGCTCTCCCAGCTCCAGCGGGCCTCGACGGCCCGCCGCACGCCCGCCCGCAGGGTCTCTCGGTCGTCGGCGCCCAGCGCGAGCAATGTCGCGAGGCGCTCGTGCAGCGCGCCGACGTCGCCGGTCGGAGAGCTGACGAGCCGCGCGAGAGCGGGCGGCAGGTCCTCCTCCAGCCCGACGGCGATCTCGGCGAGGCCAGAGTGGCGCGCGACGATCGGCGGGCAGCCCGCAGCCGCCGCCTCCGCCGCAACCATCCCGAACGCCTCGGGGAAGACCGAGGGGACGACGCAGGCGTCGGCGAGCGCGAGCAGGTGGCGGAGGTGGCGGTGCTCGAGAGGCCCGGTGAACAGCGTCTCGACGCCCTCCGCCCCCGCCAGCGCCTCGAGCGCCGCGCGCTCCGGTCCGAAGCCGACGATCACGGCGCGCGCGTCGAGCCCCCGCAGCGACCGCAGGAGCACGTCGACGCCCTTCTGCGGGATCAGCTTCCCGAAGTAGACGACCGTCGGCCGGTCGGCCGCCAGGAACGCCTCGAGCCGCCCGGCGTTCCCCTCGTCCGGGAGGCGCTCCTCGGCGTTGCCGGGGTTCGGCGGATCGAGCGCGGCCGCCGCGAGGAGGGCCGCGAGGGCGTCGCCCCGCGCCTCCGGGCGCCAGAGCTCGACGTCGACCCCGGGCGGCACCTCGAGGACGCGGTCGGTGTGACCGCACACCTCGGCGACGACCGTGCGGATGTGCTCGGAGCCGACGACCGTCGCGCGGGCGCCGGCCAGCGCCTCGGCGCCCCACGCCGACAGCTCCTCGTTGTCGCGCATCGCGTACTCGAGCTCGGAGCCGTGCGCCTTGACGACGTACGGCGCGCCCGCGGCTGCCCCGACGGGGCCGCCCAGGAGAACGTGGTTGGCGTAGACGAAGTCGGCGGGCAGGTGCTCGCGCACGGCGGCCGCGTTCGCGGCGACCCACCGCTCGACGCGCTCGCGCGGCGCGTCGGGCAGCCGCTGCACCTCGTAGCCCTCGTAGCGGTCGAGCACGAAGACGGGCAGGAACCCGTCGACGTCCGGGCGCGCCGTCGCGGCCCCGCCGAGGTCGTACGCCTCGGGATGCGGCTCCTGGCTGAGCACGGTCACGTCGTGCCCCGCGCGGCTCCACTCGCGCGCGAGCGCACGGGTGTAGACGTTCGACCCCGTGCCGCCCAGGAGGTAGCCGTGCCAGAGGAGGATGCGCACGATCGCCCCGGCGGCGGGCTCAGGTGAGGTGGAAGTACAGGGCGTAGAGGAGCTCGACGGCCGGGTTGGAGGTGTGCACCTGCACGTCCGACGGCGTGTCGATCAGGGCCTGCGAGTAGTTGAAGACGATCTTGACGCCCGCCCCGACGAGCCGCTCGGCCGCGTCCTGCGCCGCGTCCTCCGGGACGGCGAGGACGCCGACGACGATGCTCCGGTCGCGGACGATCTCGTCGAGCTCGTCGAGCGGGCTGATGGAGACGCCGCCGAGGCTCGTCGCGACCTTGGCCGGGTCCTTGTCGAAGACCGCGGCGATCGTGATCCCGTGCTCGGCGAAGATCGGCGAGGAGGCGATCGCCGCGCCGAGCCGGCCGGCCCCGACGAGCGCGATGTTGTGCTGCCCCTGGGTGCGGAGGATCTTGCGGATCTCCGAGAGGAGCGAGTCGACCGAGTAGCCGACCCCGCGCTTGCCGAACCGGCCGAACGACGAGAGGTCGCGCCGGATCTGCGTCGCGTTGATGTTCGTGTACTCCGCGATCTCCTGCGAGGAGATGCGGTCCTTGCCCATCTTCTTCGCCTGGGTCAGCACCTGCAGGTACCGGCTCAGACGCGCTGCGACGCCCACGGTCAGGCGTTCGGGCACGTACGTCCTCCCGTTCGAGTTTGTGACAACCGCGCACATTGTGCCGACCCGTCGCGCGCGCTCGGTCGAGAACCGTCAAAGGCGCCCGCCCGGCGGCTAGGCGAGGAGCTCCCGCAGGCCGTCGCCGTCCACCTCGTAGCGGAACCGCTCCACCCCGTCGACCTTCACGAGCGGGATCCACGTTCGGTACCGCCGCTCGAGCTCGGCGTCGGCGCTGACGTCGACGAGCTCGTAGTCGTCGCCGCAGACCGCACGAACGGTCTCGAGGGCCGGGTCGCAGAGGTGGCAGCCGGGCGCGGTGTAGAGAACGACGCGGCTCAGGGGTAGAGACCGCGCGTCGTGGTCGCCTCGGCGACGCGCTGCACGGCGATGCCGTACGCGGCCGTCCGCATGCTCGTCCCGAAGCGCTCGCGGGCCGACCAGGTCTCCTCGAAGGCCCGCACCACGATGTCGTTCAGCTTCGCGTTGACCTCGTACTCCTTCCAGAAGTACTCCTGGAGGCCCTGGACCCACTCGAAGTACGAGACGACGACGCCGCCGGCGTTCGCGAGGACGTCGGGCAGCACGAGGATGCCGCGGTCCTCGAACACCTCGTCGGCCCCGGGCGTCGTCGGCCCGTTGGCCGCCTCGCAGACCATGTGGGCGCGGACGCGCGGGGCGTTCTCGGCGGTCAGCACCTGCTCGAGCGCGGCGGGGACGAGGACGTCGCACTCGAGCTCCACGAGCTCCTCGTTCGTCGCCTCCTCCGCGCCGGGGAGCGCGGCGAGGACGCCGTGCTCCGCCTTGTGCGCGATCGCCGCGGGGACGTCGATCCCGTACGGGTTGACGACAGCGCCCTGCGAGTCGGAGAGCGCGACCACCCGGGCGCCCTCCTCCGCGAGGAGACCGGCGAGGTTGCGGCCGACGTTCCCGAAGCCCTGGATCGCGACGCGCGTGTCGGGGAAGCGGCGGCCCTCCTTCTGCAGGGCCGTGCGGATGCAATAGAGGACGCCGCGCGCCGTGGCGCCGTCACGTCCGACCGACCCGCCCACGGCCAGCGGCTTGCCCGTCACGACGCCGAGGACGGAGTAGCCCACGTTCATCGAGTAGGTGTCGAAGATCCACGCCATCACCTGGGCGTCGGTGCCGACGTCGGGGGCGGGGATGTCCTTCTCTGGCCCGATCTCGTTGATGATCTCCGTCGTGTAGCGGCGGGTCAGCCGCTCGAGCTCGGATCGCGAGAGGACCTTCGGGTCGCAGACGACGCCGCCCTTGGCCCCGCCGAACGGCAGGCCCATCAGCGCGCACTTCCACGTCATCCACATCGCGAGCGCCTTGACCTCGTTCCGGGTCAGACCGGGGTGGTAGCGGATGCCGCCCTTCGCCGGCCCACGCGTCATGTTGTGGACGACCCGGTACCCCTCGTACACCTCGACCCTGCCGTCGTCCATCGCGACGGGCACGGAGACCTCGACGGTCTTCTTGCACTGCTCGAGGACGCCGATCAGGTCCTGGTCGACGCCGAACGTCTCGCCGACGCGGCGGAGCTGCGCCCGCGCAAGCTCGTAGGGATCCTCGCGAAGGTGGGTCGGCGCCGCGGTGGCGCTCATCGGCTGCTTCGCGCGAGTCGCACGACGCCGGGGACTGTAGCTCAGAGCTACCGGACGCGGAAAGGCACGTCGACCGTCGACGCGGGGCCGCCTCCGACCGGGACCCCGACGACACGGAGCACGTAGCGCCCGGGACGGAGCCGCACGCCGCCCGGCCCGCGGCCGGTGACGCCGAAGGCGTACCGCCCCGGCAGGACGTCACGGAGGCGCACGAGCATCCCGAGGCGGCGCCCGCCGCGGCGAAGCTCCAGTTCGAGGCGCGTCAGCGGCAGGAGCTGCGGCCGCTCGGCGGAGCCGTCGACGCGACCCGCGACGAGCGAGAGCACGGCCGGCTGCGCGTCGTTCGGTCGGAAGGACGGTGTCGAGAGCGTCACCCGGGAGACGACGGGCCGGTCGCTGATCGGGACGGCGACGCTCCACGGGATGCGGAGCCGCGCCCCCGGTCCCACGACCGCCCGGACGGCCCCCTCGAGCGACCCGGGCGGCTCGAGCTTCGCGCGGGCGCGGATCGAGAGGCGCACGACCCGCGCGTCGCCCGGCTGCAACGCGAATCGCGCGGGCGCCACGCTGACCGCGACGCCGGCCGCGGCCGTCCCCGGCAGCATCCGCACGACGAGGGGCCGACTGGAGACGTTGCGCAGCGTGAAGCGGGCGGAGAGCGCCCGCCGGCCGCGGTGGATCGCGCCGAACGGGACGACCGGCGGGTCGGCGACGAGCTCGACCGCGGAGGCCGCGAGAGGATCGGCGAGGCGGGCGTCCGAGCCGCCCTGCCCGAGCCGCGCGGTCGCGACGAGCGCGCCGCGGAGCCCGGCCGCGTCGAGATCGGGACGGGCGTCGGCGAGGAGCGCCGCCGCGCCCGTCACGAGCGCCGCGGCGGCGCTCGAGCCGCTGATCGTCCCGTAGCGGGCCGCACCGCCCTCGTTCCGCCCGGGCACCGACGTCACGAGACCGACCCCGGGAGCGGCGATCGCCGGCCGGGCGCCGCCGTCGAGCGCCAGCCCGAGGCTCGAGAACGGCGCGAGGGCCCCGAGCTGCTCGTTCGCGCCGAGCGCGGCTGCGCCGACGCCGAGCTCGACCGGGATCCCCTCGGCGAGGGACGTCCGCACGGCGCGGGCCGCCTGCGCCGAGACCCCGACGATCGGCACGTCGACCGTCTCGTCGAGCCCGAGCGAGCCGGCCGGGATCGGCCCGTCGACGAGCACCGCGCGCGTCCCGGCCGCGGCGAGCTCGCGCACGGCCTCCGGCGTCGTCGGCCCGGACGGGAGGAGCACCGCCTTGCCCGCGACGCGGCTGTAGCCCGCGCCGTCGAAGAGCCGCGCGAGCGCGTTCCCGCGCGTCACCGCGACGATCTGCCGCCGCGGGAGCGCGACGACGGGCGCGGTGACGACGTCGTCCGGCCCCACCGCGCCGCCGAGCGGCGTCTCGCCGGAGGCCAGCACGCGGAGCCCCGCCCGGAGCAGCACGTGCACCGTCGGGCTCCGGCCGCGCGAGTCGGCCGCCGCGACGCCCAGCACACCCGAGGTCCCGGCGGGCGCCGCGATGCTGCCGTAGCCCGGCCCGGCCGGCCCGTCGTTCCCCGCCGGCGCGACCACGAGCGTGTCCAGCGCCAGCGCGCCGCGGCCCGCGCGCGCCAGCGGGCTGTCCGAGAAGGAGGAGAACGGCTCGGCGACGCCGACGAGCGCGATCCGGGCGCCGTCGTGGGCGTCCCCGTCGCCGTTCGGGTCGACCGCGGCCTCGAGCCCGGCCAGCACCTGGTCGGTGCGGGCGTACACCGAGACGCCGCCGTCGGTGTCCGGCTGCCAGCCCGCGACGCGGATCGGCAGGATCGAGGCGCGCGACGCGACGCCGCGCAGGCCCGCCGGCCCGCGGACGCCCGCGATGAGGCCCGCGAGCTCGGTCGCGTGGCGCTCGGGACGGCCGGGCGCCGTGGGGTTCTGCGCGGCCGTCGGGTCGCCGTCCGCGTCCAGCACGTCGATCCCGGGCAGGAGCCGCCCCTGGAGGAACGGGTGGCGCGTGTCGATCCCCGTGTCGAGGAGGGCGACCGTGATGCCCGTCCCGTCTGCGCCCGGGAGCTCGAGCCCCACGCGGCGGCCGCTCGCGGGGCCGAACGCCTCGGTCTCGAATGCCGACGGGCGCACCGCGGCCGGGTAGGACGCCCGGACGGGGTAGACCCCCGCGACGGCGGGGTCGCGCTCGAGCGCAGGCAGCAGCATCGGGTCGACCGAGGCGGCGAACCCGTTCAGGACGCGGATGTAGGACTGCTCCGGATCGACCGGCGCCCCGCGGCTGAAGAGCCCGGCGATCGCCAGGCGCTGCGCGGCTCGGGCCGTCGCGGTCCAGGTGCGCATCTGGAGCTCGGTTGCGCGTCCGCCCGCCCGCCGCACGCGGTCGGCGAGCGACGGCGCCCGGAGGACGACGATCCACCTGCCGCCGAGCTCGGGCTGCGAGCGGCTCCCGAGGAGCCCCTGCCAGCCCTCGGCGCCGACGTCAGCGTCGGCCGCCCCCGAGGCGCCGCCCGCGACGAGCGCGGCCGCGGAGACGAGCGTGGCGAGGACCGCGACGCTAGAGCGACGGAGAGGACGCGTACGCATCCAGGCCAAGGTAGCCGGGAAGCGGGACGGGAGCCGTGAAGCGGCCTGCCGAGGCGACCATCGCCGCGTTGTCGGTGCAGAGCGCGAGCGGCGCGAACCGCGCCTCCGGCAGCGACGCACGCAGCTCGGAGTTCGCCGCGACGCCGCCCACGACCGCGACCGTCTCGTGGCCGGTCTGCTCGGCGGCGGCAGCCAGCCGTCCGACCAGCGCCCGGACGATCGCCCGCTGGTACGAGGCGGCCAGGTCGGCCCGCCGGCGCTCGACCTCGGCCTCGTCGAGCTCCCGCACCGCGTAGAGGAGCGCGGTCTTCAGCCCGGAGAACGAGAAGTCGAGGCCGGGCACGCGGGCGACGGGGAACGCGAAGGCCTCGGGATCGCCGTCGCGGGCGAGCCGGTCGAGCTCGGCACCGCCCGGGTAGCCGAGCCCCAGCAGCCTCGCGCCCTTGTCGAACGCCTCGCCGGCGGCGTCGTCGAGCGTCGCGCCGAGCACCTCGAAGCCCGACGGCTCGACGACGGAGAGCAGGAGCGTGTGCCCGCCGCTCGCGAGGAGGCAGGTGAACGGCGGCTCGAGGGGCTCGGGCCGCAGGTAGAGCGTCGCGACGTGCGCGCGGAGATGGTCGACCGGCACGAGCGGGAGGCCGCGCGCCCAGGCGAGCGCCTTCGCGGCCGAGAGGCCGACGAGCAGCGCACCGACGAGACCCGGGCCCTGGGTGACGGCGACCCGGCCGACGTCGTCGAGGCTCGTCCCCGCGTCGTCGAGCGCCGCACGCAGGACCGGCGCAACGAGCTCGAGGTGCCGTCGCGAGGCGATCTCCGGCACGACGCCGCCGTACCGCGCGTGGAGCTCGGCCTGCGAGGCGACGACCGAGGAGAGCAGCTCGCCGTCCTCGGAGACGACGGCGGCGGCCGTCTCGTCGCAGGACGTCTCGAGGCCGAGGACGAGCCCGCTCACGCGGCGCCGTCGGGCTCGGGGTCGGCGTCGCGCCACATGATCAGCGCGTCCTCGCGGTTGTCCGTGTAGTAGCCGCGCCGGACGCCGCGCGCCGTGAAGCCGAACCGCTCGTAGAGCTTGATCGCGCCGAGGTTCGAGACGCGGACCTCGAGCGTGTAGCCGCGCTGCCCCTCGTCGCGGGTCACGTCGAGGAGGTGCTCGAGCAGGGCCGACGCGACGCCCGAGCGTCGCTGCGAGGGCGCCACGGCGACGTTCATCACGTGCCAGGCGTCCACGTAGCGGGAGAGCACGAGGTAGCCGACGAGCGCGCCGTCCTCGTCGACGGCGCCGAGCGAGAGCGAGCTCGGCTTGGCGAGCTCCGACGCGAACATCGAGCGCGACCAGGGCGTCCGGTACGAGACGCGCTCGATCTCCTCGATCGCGTCGAGGTCGGCGAGCTCCAGCCGCCGCAGCTCGAGCTTTACGGCCGCCATCGGCTCGCATCCGGCTCGCGCACGTACAGCGGCTCGATCTCGTCGACCGGCCCGAACCCCGTGGCGAGGCCCGCGTGGAGGCTCGCCCGTGGACGGTGCCGCGGGTCGTCGTTCGCCGGGATCACCGCCCCGTTCGCCTCGAGCACCTCGCGGTAGCGCACGGCGCCGTCGCCGACGCAGAGGCGACCGCGCGCGTCGAGCTCGGCGGGCGCGACCGCGCGCGGGCCGGGGACGAAGACCTCACCCCGACGCGCGTCGATCACGGCCAGCGCCTCGTCCCCTGCGCCTGCACGGAGCGCGTCGAGCGTCGAGACCCCTGCGCCCGGCACGCCGAGCGCGACGCCGAGCCCGCGCGCGACCGCGAGCCCGAGCCGCGTGCTCGTGAAGCTGCCCGGCCCGGTGCCGACGGCGAGCGCGTCGAGGTCGGCGGGACGCGCCGACGCCTGCCGGAGGAGCGCGTCGACGTCCTCGAGCAGCGTCCGCGCGATCGAGACGCGCTCGCCGAGGATCTCGCCGTCCTCGACGAGCGCGCTCGTCGCGACGTCAGTCGCCGTGTCGAAGGCCAGGATCAGCACCTGCGATCCCTTGTAGCAACGACTCCTCGGCGGCGTCGACGCGGATCTCCCGCGCCTCCGGCGACAGGTGCCCGAGCCGGACGTGCGCGCGCGGCTCGGGGAGCGCTCCCGCCCCCGCCTCGGGCCACTCGACGAAGACGACGGCGTCGTCGAAGTACGGCTCCAGGTCGCCCCATTCGGCCGCCGAGAGGCCGCGAAACCGGTACAGGTCGAGGTGCGAGACGTCCAGGCCGGCACCGGGGTAGCGGTGTCCGATCGTGAACGTCGGGCTGGTCACGCGGGCGGTGACGCCGAGCGCGCGGCATGCGCCGCGGACGAACGTCGTCTTGCCGGCGCCGAGCTCGCCCGAGACGAGGACGACGTCGCCCGGCGCGAGCGCGCGGGCGAGGCGCGCCGCGACCGCCTCCGTCGCCTCCGGGGACGCCGTCTCGAGGCGCGCGTGCGCCACCGTGCTCAGAAGAGCCCGAGCTGGACCGGCCGCGCGCCCGCGAGGGCCTCGACCCGCACCGGCTCGTCCACGAGCGGCACCGGAAGCGGCGTCTCGCCGAGGAGATCGGGCAGGCGGGCGACGTCGCGCTCGAGCACCGCCAGCATCGTCGGCGTGTAGAGCGCGGCGGCCGGGTGGTACAGCGGGAGGAGCGTGACGGCCCGGCCGCCGAGCGTGACCTGCTGCTCCTCGCCGTGCACGCGCGTGATCCCGAGGGCGCGGCCGGAGAGCAGCGCGGTCGCGAAGCTCCCGAGGGTCGCGACGACCGTCGGCTGGATCAGCTCCAGCTGCCGATAGAGGTACGGCTCGCACGCCGACGTCTCCGCCGGGAGCGGGTCGCGGTTGCCGGGGGGCCTGCACTTGAGCACCGTCGCGCGGTACGTGTCGTCGAGCGAGAGCCCGACGGCTGCCAGGAGCCGCTCGAGCAGCTCGCCGGCGCGCCCGGCGAACGGAACGCCGTCGCGGTCCTCGTGGAAGCCCGGTGCCTCGCCGACGAGCACGAGGTCGGCGTCGGGGTTCCCCTCGCCGAACACGACGTGCGTGCGCCCCTCCGCGAGCGGGCACCGCACGCACTCCGCCGCCTCGGCGGCGACGGCGTCGAGGCTCGAAGCGCGCTCCGCCGCGTCCACCCCGAACACTCTACGGCCGCGATCGGCGACCCTGCACTTGACGCATGCCGCGCCCGTCCTGTTGGATCGGGCGGACGTCGAGCCCGGGGGGGTCTGCGGTGACCTGGTACGAGTTCCTGCTGTTCGTGCACGTGGCGTTCGCCATCATCTGGATCGGCGGCGGCTTCCTGTTCCAGGTCTACGGGCTCGTGGAGCTTCGCTCCGGCGACACCGCTGCGATCGCCCGGTTCGCGGGCAACGCCGGCCGGATCGGCGAGCGCCTCTTCACGCCGGCGTCGCTGCTCGTCGTCCTCGCGGGCGTCGGGCTGATGATCGAGGGCAGCTGGTCGTGGGGCCTGCTCTGGGTCGACTTCGCGCTCGTGGCGTTCATCGGCTCGTTCCTCGTCGGGATCGGCTTCCTGGGGCCGACCGCGAAGCGGATCGAGGCCGTCGGGCCCGAGACGGCCGAGGGGCAGCAGCTCATCCGCAAGGTCTTCGCGGTGCTCCGGGTCGACCTGCTCTTCCTCTTCGCGATCGTCTTCGCGATGACGGTGAAGCCCACGGGGGACGACGTCGGGATCGTGCTCGTCGTCGCGGCGATCCTCGTCGCGGGGACGCTCTTCTTCCTGCGCGATGTCGTCCGGGCGCAGCCGGCGCCGGCGCGCTGAGAGGACTCGACGCGGTCGTCAGTGGCCGCAGCCGCAGCCGCCGCCGCAGCAGCCACCGCCCGCGCCGGACGCGAAGCTGGGCTTCGTCGCGGCGCCGTGCACCGCGAACGCCGAGAGCTGCCGGAGCACCTTGGCGGCGCCGCAGCTCGGGCAGGTCACGACCTGCTGGTCGTTCCGGACGAGCTCGTCGAAGTGCTCCTCGCACTCCATGCACGCGTACTCGTAGATGGGCACGGCCGTAGTCTAGTCATCCGCATGACGGAGCCCTGGCGCGCACCGACGCTCGCTGGCACGCGCGTGCGGCTCGAGCCGCTCGAGCCCGCCCATGCGGACGGTCTCTGGGCCGCCTCGCGCGATCCGAGGACGTGGACGTGGCTCTCGATCGTCCAGCCGTCGACGCGCGAGGAGCTCGATGCCTACGTCGACGCGGCTCTGGAGGCGGCCGCGGCCGGGACGGAGATCCCGTTGGCGACGGTCGCGGGCGGGCGGGTGGTCGGCTCGACGCGGTTCCTCGCGCTCCGGCCCGAGCACGGATCGGTCGAGATCGGCTGGACGTGGCTCGACCCGTCCGTCTGGGCCACCGGCGTGAACGTCGAGGCGAAGCTGCTGATGCTCGGGCACGCGTTCGAGGTCTGGGGGTGCCGGCGCGTCGAGTTGAAGACGGACGCGCAGAACGCCCGGTCGCGGGGCGCGATGGAGGCGATGGGGGCGCGCTTCGAGGGGATCCACCGCAAGCACATGCTCGTTCGCGGCGGCGAGAACCGGGACAGCGCCTGGTACTCGATCGTCGACGACGAGTGGCCTGACGTCGCGCGCGGGCTGCGCGCGCGCCTCCGGGACTGACAGCAGCCCCTCCAGCGTTTACACTGCCAGCGCCCGGTATCCGCCAGGAACTGGAGCCAGCAGAGATGGTCGACGACGCCGTTGTCATCGGGACGCGAGGACGCGTGGGCAGCGCGGTGAGCGCGCGGCTGCGCGAGCGCGGCGTGACCCTCCGCGAGGAGGGGGCCGGTCTCGTCCTCCTCTGCGTCCCGGACCGCGCGATCCCCGAGGTCGCCACCACGGTCGAGCCCGGGCCGTGGGTCGCGCACGTGAGCGGCGGCACGCCGCTCGCGGCGCTGGCGCCGCACCGGCGCCGGTTCTCGGTGCACCCCCTCCAGACGTTCACGCACGAGCGCGGGCCGGAGCAGCTCGACGGCGCGTGGGCCGCGGTCACGGGCGAGTCGCCCGAGGCGATCACGACGGGGGTCGAGCTCGCGGAGCTCCTCGGCCTCCGACCGTTCGTGCTGGCGGACGAGCGCCGCGCGCTCTACCACGCCGGCGCCGCGATGGCGTCGAACTACCTCGTCACGCTCCGCCGCGCGGCCGGCGAGCTGCTCGCCGCCGCCGACGTGCCGGCCGAGGCGCTCGAGCCGCTGATGCGGCGCGTGATCGAGAACGGCTTCCAGCTGACCGGGCCGATCGAGCGCGGCGACTGGGAGACGGTCGAGCGGCATCGCACGGCCATCGCCGCCGAGGCGCCGGAGCTACTGGAGGCGTACGACACCCTCGCGGCGCTGACGGCCCGCGAGGCGGGCACGAGGGCCGGCGGATGATCGTCGCGCGCACGGTCCAGGACGTCCGCGCCGCGCTCGCCGACCGGCGCGACGGCCGGATCGGCCTCGTCCCCACGATGGGCGCGCTGCACGACGGCCACCGTGCGCTCCTCCGTAGCGCGCGCGAGTGGTGCGACACGGTCGTCATGAGCCTCTTCGTCAACCCCGCGCAGTTCGGCGAGGCGGCCGACCTGAACGGCTACCCGACGGACGAGGCGGCCGACCTCGTCGCCGCGCGCGCCGAGGACGTCGACGTCGTCTTCGCGCCGTCGGCGGGGGTCATGTACCCGCCGGGCTACCAGACGTGGGTCGAGGTGACGGAGCTCGGGGCCGTGCTCGAGGGCGAGCACCGGCCCGGTCACTTCCGCGGCGTCGCGACCGTCTGCCTCAAGCTCTTCCTCATCGTCCGGCCGGAGCTCGCCTTCTTCGGCCAGAAGGACGCCCAGCAGGTCGACGTGCTCCGCCGGATGATCGCCGACCTCGAGCTCGAGCTGCAGCTCGTGGTCGTGCCGACCGTGCGCGACACCGACGGGCTCGCGTTCTCGTCGCGCAACGTGCAGCTCACGCCCGAGGAGCGCCGTCGCGCGCTCGCCCTTCCCCGCGCCCTCGCGACGCGCGACGCCGAGACGGCGCGCGCGATCCTCGAGGCGTCGGGGCTCGAGGTCGACTACGTCGCCGTCGCGCCGTTCGACCCTCCGACCCTCGCCGCCGCCGTCCGCGCCGGCTCGACCCGTCTCATCGACAACGTCCCTCTCGACGAGGAAAGGTGACCGACATGAGTGTCCCCGCAGGAAAGCTTGCCCTCCCCGAGCTCGCCGAGATGAAGCGCCGCGGCGACCGGATCGTGATGGTGACGGCGTACGACATGCCGGGTGCGCGCTTCGCCGAGGACGCGGGGATCGACATGATCCTCGTCGGCGACACGGCGGCGATGGTCGTGCTCGGCCACGAGGGCACGACGGTCCCGGTGACGATGGACGAGATGCTCTTCCTGACCCGGACGGTCGCCCGCGCGGTGAACCGGCCGATCGTCGTCGGCGACATGCCGTTCGGCTCGTACCAGGTGAGCGACGAGGACGCCGTGCGGAACGCGATCCGCTTCGTCAAGGAGGCGGGCGCGGACGTCGTCAAGCTCGAGGGCGCGGGGCCGATGGTCTCGCGCGCCCGCGCGATCGTGCAGGCGGGGATCGCCGTCGTCGGCCACATCGGCCTCACCCCGCAGTCGGCGACGATGCTCGGCGGCTTCAAGACGCAGGGCAAGACCGCGCACGCGGCCCGCGAGCTCGTCGACGGCGCCCTCGCGCTCGAGGACGCCGGCTGCGTCGCCCTCGTGCTGGAGGCCGTGCCGGGCCCGGTCGCCGAGGAGATCACGCGCCGTCTCGCGATCCCGACGATCGGGATCGGCGCAGGCGGTGCGTGCGACGGCCAGGTGCTCGTCTACCACGACCTGCTCGGCCTGACCGAGGGCCATCTCCCCCGCTTCGTCAAGCGCTACGCGAGCCTCTCGCGCGAGATCCGCGACGCGCTCGAGGCGTACGCCGGCGAGGTGCGGAGCGGCGCCTTCCCAGGGCCCGAGCACACCTACTCGATGTCCGAGGACGAGCAGGAGGCCTTCCGGGCCGCCGTCGGCGCCGACGCGGAGGCACCGATCAGGCTTCGCTAGCGACGGCGGGTGCGGCGCTCGCGGGATCCCCGCGGGCGCCCGCCCGGCCTACAGCGCCTTCGGCAGCACGGCGAACGCGGCGACCATCACGCCCGCGAGCGCGAGTGCGCCGACGACACCGCGCCAGGGGAGCTTGAACGTCGTCCGCAGCCCGAGCGCGACGAGCCCGAGCGACCAGGCGAGGAACACGAGCCCGATCCCGACGACGACGTCGTGCCCGGTGCCGTTCTCGCCGTCCCAGCTGCGGAACCAGTCGGCCCCGAACCCGACCACGATCGCCGGGACGAGCACGACGAGCGAGAGCGCGAGCGGCAGCGCCGCGAAGCCGAGCACGTGGCGCGCGATCCGGAACGGCGCGTCGACGCCGACGGCCTTCGCGCCGAGCCAGAGCGCGAGCCCGAGCAGGAAGTACCCGGCGGCACCGTAGAAGACGCCCGCGATGAACGTGATCACCGTCGCGGTCAGCGCGTCGACCGAGGGGTCGTCCATGAGCCGCCCCCACGCGGGCGTCAGGAGCACACCCGCGATGCCGGCCAGGATCGCGATCGCGAGGATCGGCTCGGAGCGGGCGTCCACGTCGGCGTCGTCGGTCGCGGCGAGCGCGGCGAAGACCGGCGTCGGAGCGGTCACGACGCGCGGCACGCGGCGCCACCAGGTGCGCGCCGCGGCTTCGCCGGCCGCCGCCGCCTCGGCGCCGCGGCGGTCGGCCCGTGCGACCGGCTTGACGGGATGCGGCTCGCTCATACCACGAGGGTACTGCGGGGCGCCACCACGAGCGACCGGATGCCTTACTCGCGCGCGAGAACGGCGCGGCGCGCGAGCTCCGCCGCGCCAGGGGGCGGCACGCGACGAGCGATGGCGCCTCGGCGCGACGGCCTCGCGCGGGCACGTGACGGCGTGCCCGCCGACCTCGAGCGCAAGCGCGGTCGTGCGGTCCTCGAGCACGAGCGCGCGCGTCCCGATCTCGTGGATCGCGCCCTCGACGACCAGCTCGCTCGCGAGATACACGACCTCGCCCGCCTCCGGTCGTCCGTTCGCGTCCATGCACAAGGAGACGTCGGACCCCGTCGGCGGTTGCGAGGCCGAACGACTTCCTTACAAGGCCGCCGGGCGGACGTCGGCGGAGCGGACGGGGCGCCGCCCCTCAGACCGTCTCCGCCACCCCGCCCTGCGCGCGCGCCTCGACGAGGCGGCGCAGGGCAGCGTGGCTCAACTGGTTCCCGGTCACGGCTGCGAGGAACGGCTCGCGAGCGAGTGTGCGCAGCACGACGCTCCCGGAGGCGGTCACGGTCGCCGTGCGTGGCACGTCGAGGATGAGCGCGATCTCCCCGAACACGTCGTCCGGTCCGAGCTCCCTGAGCGCCTCGCCGTCCTGGGTGACCGACACCTGGCCCTCGGCGATGACGTAGACGACGTCGCCCTCGTCGCCCTGGCGCACGATCACCTCGCCGGCCTGGCCGCGACGCTCGCCCAGCGAGGCCGCGAGCCCACGCAGGGCCGCGTACGGCAGCGGGGCGAAGATGGACGTCCGCCCGAGAAGCTCGACCTCCGCGACGCGGATCTCCGCGGCGTCGTCGATCCTGCGCAGCGGTCGAGCCGCCAGCGCCGCGAGCACGGCGAGGAAGGCGCCGGCGGCGACGAGCGAGCCGCGCGAGCCGAGCACGTCGATCGCGACCGGTGCGAGGAGGGAGCCGATCCCGACCGTCACGATGACGACGAGCTCGAACAGGCCGAAGATGCGCCCGAGCACGCGCCCGTCTGCGTTCTCCTGCATGATCGTGAACCCCGAGACGTCGAGCAGGCTGTTCGCGAGCCCCGAGAGCGCGAGACACACGACCGCGACCCAGGGCTCGGGCCAGAGCCCGAGGACGACCAGCGGCAGCCCCCAGCCCGCGACCGAGAGCCCGAAAGGACGGCCGAGGCGCCCGCGGCCGACGAGCGAGACTCCCGCGGCGGCGCCGACGACCCCGCCCACACCGAATGCCGCGGTGAGGACGCCGACGCCCGACTCGCCCATTCCCAGGACGTCGATCGCGACCACGACGAGCAGGACGCCGAGGGCGCCGCGGACGAACGCCTGCGCGCCGGCGAGCCCGACGACGAGGCGAACGGGGCGATTCCCGACGAGCGAGCGAGCGCCTTCCCGGAGCTCGTGGAGCACCCCGGTCCGCACTGCCGGCGCCTCGAAGGATGCCGCGGGCCGCACGCCCGCGATCGCCACGAGCGAGAGGAACGAGAGGACCGCGCACGCACCGAACACGGCGGCAGGTCCGGAGACCGCGAGGAGCAGCGCCGCGACCGCCGGGCCGAGCAGCACGGCGCCCGACTCGAACGTCAACGCCGCGACGTTCGACGCGGCAAGCTCGCGAGGTGTTCGTGCGAGCAACGGCGCGAGCGCCAGGTGGCTCGGGCGATGCGCTGCGAGCGGCACGGCTGCGAGCACCGCGAGGACGTAGACGACGATCGTGTTCGAGCCGGCAGCCAGCGCGGCCGCGGCGCCGACGCACGCGAGGGCCCGGACGAGGTGGACGACGAGCAGGATCCGCTCGCGCCGGTAGCGATCACCGACGACGGCGACGAACGGTGCCACGAGCGCGCTCGGCACCATGCGGGCGAACAGGACGAGCCCGACGGCACCCGCACCGTCGGCCTCGAACGCGACGACGCTCAACGCAACGACGGACGCCCATTCCGCGGCGTGGAAGCCTCCCCACGCCAGCTGCGCCCGGCGGAGCGCGGGGTTGTGCCACAGCTCGCGGACCGCTGCCAATCGCCCTCCGACGCCACCGACCCCGACGCTCACGCGCCGAACATCTCAGGGTGGTCGCGTCACGTCCAGGCGGATCCCGGCGCGACGCGGGAGCCGCCGGCGAACCGCCGGGGCTCTGCTCAGGCGGCCGCGGCCGCGGCCGGCTCCGCGAGGACCTCGCGGAGGAACTGCCCGGTGTGGGACTCCTCGACCGCGGCGACGTCCTCCGGCGTCCCCGTCGCGATCACCTCGCCGCCCGCCTCGCCGCCCTCGGGGCCGAGGTCGACGATCCAGTCGGCCTGCTTGATCACGTCGAGGTTGTGCTCGATCACGAGCACGGTGTTCCCTGCGTCGACGAGCCGCTGCAGGACCTCGAGCAGCTTCTCGATGTCGGCGAAGTGGAGTCCCGTCGTCGGCTCGTCGAGGATGTAGAGCGTCCGCCCGGTCGCGATCTTCGAGAGCTCGGCCGCGAGCTTGACGCGCTGCGCCTCGCCGCCCGAGAGGGTCGTCGCGGGCTGACCGAGCCTGATGTAGTCGAGCCCCACGTCGTGCAGCGTCTGGAGCCGCCGGCGGATCTTCGGGATCTTGGAGAAGAACTCGAGTGCCTCCTCGACCGACATCTCGAGCACGTCCGCGATCGACTTCCCCTTGAACCGCACCTCGAGCGTCTCGCGGTTGTAGCGGCGCCCGTGACACGTCTCGCACGGGACGTAGACGTCCGGCAGGAAGTGCATCTCGATCTTGATCTGCCCGTCGCCCTTGCACGCCTCGCAGCGGCCGCCGCGGACGTTGAACGAGAACCGACCGGGCTTGTAGCCCCGGACCTTCGCCTCGGGCGTCAGCGAGTAGAGCTCGCGCACGTGGGTGAAGAGATCGGTGTAGGTCGCCGGGTTGGAGCGCGGCGTGCGCCCGATCGGCGTCTGGTCGATCTCGATCACCTTGTCGAAGCAGTCGATCCCCTCGACGTCGTCGTGCGCGCCCGGCTTCGTCCGCGTCCGGTTGAGCTTGTTCGCGAGCGCCTTGTAGACGATCTCGTTGACGAGGGTCGACTTGCCCGAGCCCGAGACGCCGGTGACGCAGACGAGCTTTCCGACCGGGAAGTCGACGTCGATCCCCTTGAGGTTGTGCTCGCGCGCGCCGCGGACGCAGAAGTGGCCTCGATCCTCGGTGCGGCGGGCCGGGACGGCGATCCGGCGCTTGCCCGAGAGGAAGTCGCCCGTCACCGACCGGCGGTTCCGCATCACCTGCGCCGCGGTGCCCTCGGCGACGACCTCGCCGCCGTGCTCCCCCGCACCAGGCCCCATGTCCACGAGCCAGTCGGCCATGCGCATCATCTGCTCGTCGTGCTCGACGACGAGCACGGTGTTGCCGAGGTTCCGGAGCCGCTCGAGGGTCGCGATGAGCCGCCCGTTGTCCCGCTGGTGGAGGCCGATCGACGGCTCGTCGAGGATGTAGAGGACGCCGACCAGCTGCGACCCGATCTGCGTCGCGAGCCGGAGCCGCTGCGCCTCGCCGCCCGACAGGGTGCGCGCTGCACGGTCGAGGTTGAGATAGCCGACGCCGACGTCGTCGAGGAACGTGAGCCGCTCGCGGATCTCCTTCACGATCCGGCGTCCGATCAGCTCCTCGGTCGGCGTGAGGTCGAGCTCGTCGAGGCACGCGAGCGCCCGGGTGACCGACTGCTGGGCGAACGCGTGGATCGAGAACCCGCCCACGGTGACCGCGAGCACCTCCGGCTTGAGCCGCGCGCCGTTGCAGACCGGGCAGGGGCGCATCGACATGTACTCCTCGATGCGCTCGCGCTGCTGACTCGAGTCCGTCTCGCGGTAGCGCCGCTGGAGGTTCGGCACGAGCCCCTCGAACGCCATCGTGTACTGGCGCTTGCGGCCCATCCGGTTCTTGTAGGTGACGAGGAGGCGGTCGCCGCCCGTGCCGAAGAGGAACCGGTCCTGATCCTCCTGCCCCAGGTCGCGCCACGGCGTGTGGAGGTCGATCTCGTACCGGTCGGCGATCGCCTTGATCACCGACTCGTAGAAGCCCTGCCCGCCGAGCGACCACGGCACGAGCGCGCCCTCGTCGATCGAGCGGCCCGGGTCCGGGACGAGGAGGTCGGGGTCGATCTCGAGCTGCGAGCCGAGGCCGGTGCAACGCGGGCAGGCGCCGTGCGGGGCGTTGAAGGAGAAGATCCGCGGCTCGAGCTCGGGCAGCGAGACGCCGTGCTCGGGGCAGGCGAAGTTCTCGCTGAAGAGGTGGTAGTCGCCGTCGACGACGTCGATCGCGACGAGCCCCTCGGCGAGCGACGTCGAGGTCTCGATCGACTGCGTCAGCCGCAGCCGCAGGTCGGGCTTCATCACGAGCCGGTCGACGACGACCTCGATCGTGTGCTTGAACTTCTTGTCGAGGACGATCTCCTCCTCGAGCAGCCGCTGCTCGCCGTCGACCTTGACGCGCGTGAACCCGTCCTTGCGGAGCTCCTCGAGGACGTCGCGGAACTCGCCCTTCCGGTCGCGGACGACCGGAGCGTTGACGGTGAACCGCGTCCCCTCGGGGAGCGCGAGCACCTGCTCGACGATCTGGTCGAGGCTCTGACCCGCGATCGGGCGGCCGCAGATCGGGCAGTGCGGGCGGCCGACGCGCGCGTAGAGGAGCCGGAGGTAGTCGTAGATCTCGGTCACCGTGCCGACCGTCGACCGCGGGTTGCGCGACGTGGTCTTCTGGTCGATCGAGATCGCCGGCGAGAGCCCGTCGATCGAGTCGACGTCGGGCTTCTCCATCATCTGGAGGAACTGGCGCGCGTACGCGGAGAGCGACTCGACGTAGCGGCGCTGCCCCTCGGCGTAGATCGTGTCGAAGGCGAGGCTCGACTTGCCCGACCCCGAGAGGCCGGTGACGCAGACGAGCGCGTTCCGCGGGAGGCGGACCGTGACGTCCTTCAGGTTGTGCTCGCGGGCGCCGTGGACGACGAGCTCTTCCGAGGGCATACGGCGTCGATATTACCCTCCGAACAGGTGTTCGCAACAGGTCCGTCGCGCGGACCGGCTCGGGGCGGCTCGCTAGGCCTTGGCGCGGCGCCAGCGGCCGAAGACGAGGCCGCCGAGCGTGAAGCCGAGCCCGAACGTGCCGACGGCGAACGCCCCCACGGCGAGACCCTTCCGCCACATGGACATCTGCTGCCAGCGGCCGATCGCCTCGCGCTCCTCGTCGGTCAGCTCCTCGCCGCGGCGCTGCTTCCGCAGGGCGCCGCCGGCCTGGAGACCGAGGTAGAGGTCATCGAAGATCTCGGGCCCGTCGGACACCAAAACGAGTGTATAGCCTCGTTCGGCTCGTGCCCGACTCGCCGCCAGACCCGCGTCCCGTCGTCGCCGCCTTCGACGTCGACGGCACCCTGACGACCCGCGACTGCGTCACTCCGTTCCTCCGTCGCGCCGGGGGCATGCGGCTCGCGCGCGCCCTCCTCGGCCATCCGCGCGCCCTCCTCGGAGCGCTCGCGCGGCGCGACCGCGACTCGCTCAAGGAGCTCGCCTGCTCCTCGCTGGCGGGGCTCGACGGGGAGGCGCTCGACGGCCTCGGCGAGCGGTTCGCGCGCGAGGTGGCCGAGACGCGGCTGCGCGCCGACACGACCGCCCGGCTGCGCCGCCACCGCGAGCTGGGCCACACCGTCGTCCTCGCCTCGGCCTCGCTCGACCCGTACCTCGTCCCGCTCGGGCGCCTGCTCGAGGTCGACGGCGTCGTGTGCACGGTGCTCGAGCGCGACGCCGGCGGCCGCCTCACCGGCCGCCTCGTCGGCGAGAACTGCCGCGGGCCGGAGAAGGAGCGGCGCCTGCGCGCCTGGCTCGCGGCGAAGGGGCTCGAGGAGGCCGAGCTCTGGGCCTACGGGGACTCCGCCGGCGACGCCGAGCTCCTCGCGGGCGCCGACCACGCGGTGTGGGTCTCGGGCAGCGACCTCGTCGCGGAGCCCCTCGGCTAGGATCAGGCCCCGTGCCGGACGCGCTGCGGAAGCTCCGCCTCGAGCTCGCCCAGATCGCCGACCTCACGGTCGCCGCACGGGCGCTCGAGTGGGACCAGCTCGTGATGATGCCCGAGGGCGGCGCCTCGACCCGGCCCGACACCCTCGCGACGCTCCAGCGGCTCGGCCACGAGCTCTTCGTCCGCGACGAGATCGGGGAGCTGCTCGCCGCGCTCGAGCCCGAGGTCGCCGATCTCGACCCCGACTCGGACGACGCCTGCCTCGTCGCCGTCACACGCCGCGACTGGGACAAGGCGCGCCGGGTGCCGCCCGAGCTCACGTCGGAGATGACGAAGCTCGGCTCCGAGGGGATGGACGCCTGGGCGAAGGCCCGCGCGGAGGACGACTTCGCGAGCTTCCGCCCGCTGCTCGACCGGACGCTCGAGCTCAAGCATCGGTACGTCGACTGCTTCCCCGACACGGGCGACCGGTACGACCCGCTGCTCGACGACTTCGAGCCGGGCATGCGCACCGACGAGGTGCGCACCGTGTTCGACCGGCTCCGGCCCGCGCTGCAGGAGCTCGTCCGGGCCGCGCCCGACGACCCGCCCGAGGCGTTCCTGACCGGTCCGTACGCCCGCGACGTCCAGCACGAGCTCTCGGTCGTGGTCGCCCGCGCCTACGGGGCGGCGGAGCAGTACTTCCGGCTCGACCCGACCGTGCACCCGTTCTGCATGTCCCTCTCGAGCCGGGACGTCCGGCTCACGACGCGCTACGCCGAGGACGACCTGCACGGCAACTCGCTCTTCTCGACGATGCACGAGGTCGGGCACGGGCTCTACGAGCACGGCGGCGACGCCGCGCTCGACCGGACGCCGCTCGCGACCGGCTGCTCCTCCGCCCTCCACGAGTCGCAGAGCCGCCTCTGGGAGAACGTGATCGGGCGCTCCCTGCCGTTCTGGCGCTGGTTCTACCCGCAGTTCCGCGACGGGTTCGCGAACGTGCTCGCCGACGTCCCGCTCGAGCAGTTCCACCGGGCGATCAACCGGGCGCAGCCGTCGCTGATCCGCGTGGACGCGGACGAGACGACCTACGGGCTCCACATCATCCTCCGCTTCGAGCTCGAGCAGGAGCTCCTCTCCGGCTCGCTCCCCACGTCCGACCTCCCCGAGGCGTGGAACGCGAAGTTCGAGGAGCTCCTGGGGATCCGGCCGCCCAACGACCGGCTCGGCTGCCTCCAGGACGTCCACTGGTCGGGCGGCATGTTCGGCTACTTCCCGACGTACCAGCTCGGCAACGTCCTCTCCGTGCAGATCTGGGAGCGGCTGCTCGCCGACCTCCCGGACGCCTACGAGCAGGTCGAGGGCGGCTCGTTCGGCGAGATCTACGAGTGGCTGCGCGAGCACCTGTACCGGCACGGCCGCAAGTTCACGCCGCGGGAGACGATCGACCGGGTCGCGGGCGGGCCGATCGACCCCGAGCCGTACCTCCGCTACCTCGCGGACAAGAACGCGTCGCTCGCGCCTGCCTGACGCCGTCCTCGGGACGCGCGGTCAGCCGGTGTTGCGGAGCGCCGCCGCGATTCCCGCGATCGAGCGGAGCAGCGGCCGCAGCGCGGTCTCGTCGCCGGCGCGCCGGCGGCGGAGCAGCTCGACCTGGATCGCATTCATCGGGTCGACGTAGGGGTTCCGCAGCCGGATCGACTGCTGAAGCACCGGATGGCGGTCGAGCAGCTCGCGCGCCTCGACCACCTCGAGGATCGCGTCGCGCGCCC
Source organism: uncultured Actinomycetes bacterium (assembly GCA_963748255.1). Taxonomy (GTDB): domain Bacteria; phylum Actinomycetota; class Thermoleophilia; order Gaiellales; family Gaiellaceae; genus Gaiella. The sequence continues at coordinate 498,580 of CAVVIL010000019.1, forward strand.
GCTCGTGCTCCGCGCGCAGCGTGCCGAAGACCCGCTCGGCCAGGCGGTCGTCGTCGACGAGCGAGAGGTACCCCTCCGCGATCCCCATGCTCGTCTTCGCGAGCGACATCTCGACGCTCTCGACGAGCGCGGCGAAGAACGGCCAGCCGCGGTACAGCCGCCGGAGCTCGTCGACGGGGGCGGCTGCGAGCCCGGCGCCCACGCCGAGCCAGGCGGGGGCGATGCACCGCGTCTGAGTCCACGAGAAGACCCACGGGATCGCGCGCAGGGCGGCGAGCTCGTCCCGGCCGGCTGCCTCCGGGCGCGACACCGGGCGGGAGCCGAGGTCGAGCAGCGCGAGCTCGTCGAGCGGGGTGAACGCGCGCAGGAAGCGGGGAAAGCCGTCGTCCTCCCACACGACCTCGCGGTAGAGCGCGTGCGCCGCCCGCGAGACGGTCTCGATCGTCTCGCGCGCCCCCTCGGGCGCCTCCCGCACGACGCGGTTCGGGAACGCCGTGAGGAGCGTCCCGGCCACCGCGGCCTCGAGGTTGCGCAGCGCGAGCCCGGGCAAGCCGTACTTGAAGGCGATCGTCTCCCCCTGCTCGGTGAGCTTGAGGCGGCCGCCGACGGCGTGAGGCGGCTGCGAGAGGATCGCCGCATAGGTGGGGCCTCCTCCCCGCCCCGCGCTGCCGCCCCGGCCGTGGAACACGGTCAGCTCGACACCGCGCTCTCCCGCCAGCCACGCGAGCGCCTCCTGGGCGCGGAAGATCTCCCACTGGGCGGTGACGATGCCGCCGTCCTTCCCCGAGTCGGAGTACCCGACCATCACCTCGAGCCGCTCCCGCGGCGACCGGTCGAGCACCTCGGCGGCGAGGGCGGGGGCGCCGCGGAGGTCGTCGATCGTCTCGAGCAGCGGGACGACAGCGACGTCCAGCCCGGCCTCGGCGGCGAGCTCCTCGGCCGCGAGCACGTCCCCGGCGGTCCGGGTCATCGAGACGATCAGCGTGTCGATGCACCGCGCGCCGCGCCGGGCCTGGAGCGCCGCCGCCTCGGCGAGGAAGGCGCGCACCTCGTCCGGCTCGTCGGCGAGCGAGCGCGAGTGGAGCCGGAGGTCGAGCGTCGGGCCGTGGAGGCCGAAGACGTCGAGGCGCCGCCGCAGCGCGGCGAGGCCGCCGTCGGCGATGCGCTCGCCGCCGTGCTCACGCAGGCTCGTCTCCACGAGGTCGAGCTCGGCGCGCAGCTCCTCGACGTCCGCGTAGTCGTCGGCGCCGAGCCGCTCCCACATCGACGTCAGCCGCCGCCGGTACGGCTCCTCCGGGTTCGACTCCTCCGGCAGGTCGACGTCGGCCACGGCGGGATCCGCCTCGACCAGCGTGCGCGACATGCCCCACGCCACGGCGAGCTCACGGACGTCGCGCCGCAGCAGGTCGCGCACGAGCGCGGCCCCCCGCTCGACCGCCTCGCGCACCGTCGCCGGCCCGACGTTCGGGTTCCCGTCGCGGTCGCCGCCGATCCAGCTGCCGAACCGGAGCGGCGCGCCGGGCAGCCGGCTGCGCCAGGCGGCGAGCAGGTCGCCGGCCGCGTCCCACAGCGTGTCCTCGACGAACCACAGCCCCTGCCGGATCTCGTCGACGACGCGGGGCCGGTCGGAGCGCACCTCGTCCGTCTGCCAGAGGATCGTCACCTCCTCCGCGAGCCGCGCGACGAGGCGCTCGCGCTCGACCGGGGTGAGCCGCGGATCGTCGAGCTCGTCGAGCAGTCCCTCGAGGCGCCGGTGCTGCTCCAGGATCGTCCGCGGCAGCGCCTCGGTGGGGTGGGCCGTCAGCACGAGCTCGACGGAGACGTCCGCCGCGGCGCGCGCGATCGCGTCCTCGCCGACCCCCGCGGCGGCGAGCAGGCCGAGCGCCTCGTCCAGCGACTCGCGCAGCGTCCCGCCCTCGCGCTCGATCTCGCGCCGCCGGCGCACCCGGTGGTGCTGCTCGGCGATGTTCGCGAGGTGGAAGTAGATCGTGAAGGCGCGCAGGACGACGGCCTGCGTCTCGACCGGGAGCGCCGCGACGGTCGCGGCCAGCTCGGCCGACGCGCCGCGGTCGCCGCCGCGGCCGAGCCGGGCGAGCCCGCGGATCCGCTCCTCGAGCTCGAAGGTCGCGTCGCCCTCCTGCTCGGCGAGGACGCGGCCGAGCGTGTCGCCGAGCAGCCGCACGTCCGCCCGGAGGGCGGGGTCGACGACGTGGGACTCGGGGCGGCTCATCGCCGCGAGTCTCGCAGCCGCGGACGCGTCAGGCGGCGGCGCCGAACCGCTTCTCGGCGCGGGCGCGCGCCTTCGCGGCCTCGGTCGCGCGGTCGCGCGGCGGCGCCGCCGTCACGAGGTCCTCGAGGAGGTGCGCGGTGATGTGGGCGATCTCGTCCACGGCCCGCGCGAACACCTCCTCGTTCGCCTTCGACGGCTTCGTCGCGCCGCTGACCTTGCGCACGTACTGGAGCGCGGCGGCCCGGATCTCGTCGTCGGTCGCCGCCGGCTCGAAGTTGTGGAGTGTCTTGATGTTCCGGCACATGCCCCGAGCCTAGCCGTGCGCCGGTGCCTGGCGCCCGGTCAGCGCGTAGAGCGCCCCGCCGCGCGTCCCGACGAAGATCCGGCCGCGCCACACGGCCGGGGTCGACTCGATGCAGCCGCCGAGGCGGATCGACCAGAGCGGCCGCGGCCGGCGGCCCGTCACGTCGAACGCCCTCAGGTTGCCGCGGCAGTCGCCCTGCACGAGGACCCCGTCGACGACGACGGGCGAGCCCCACGTCGGCCCCGGGAGCGAGAGCTTCCAGCGCGGCCGGCCCGTCCGCCGGTCGACCGCCACGACGCCGCCCGCATTCGTCGCGACGTAGACCGTGTCGCCCACGACCGCCGGGGTCGACCACGAGCCGCCCTTGCCCCCGTTGCCCGCGCGCCGGAGCTGCACCGACCAGACGAGCGGCGAGCCCGTCCGCCTCGGGTTCAGCTTGACGAGCTGGCCGACCTGCCGCGACCGCTCGGTGTACCGCTCGAGCTCGCTCGCGACGTAGAGGAAGCCCTTCTCGTCGACGACGACGCTCGCATCCGTGTCGTCGCCCATCCAGAAGCGGAAGACGCGCCGCGGCGGAGCGCCGCGCCGGAGCGTCGGGCGGACGTCCCAGCCCTGGACGAGACCCGCCGAGTTCGCGAAGTACGCGATCCCGCGGTGGTACGCGACGGACGACTCGATCGAGAAGGCCCTGTCCCGCCGGGCTGCCAGGAGGCGCCCGTCCCAGCTCGGCACCCGCGCGACGACCCGCGGCCGGACGCGCACCCTGTGGCCGGGGCCGTACGAGCGGTTGAGCCGGATGACGTAGAACCAGGAGTTCTCGCCGCCGACGAGCAGGTGGCCCTGCACGACGAGGGGCGCGCCGTCCCAGTCGTCGTTCCACACGACCTTGCCGCCCGCGTGGCTGTCGAGCTCCCAGAGGACGGTCGGACGCCCGCGGTCGAGCGCGACCACGCGGAGCCGGTTGTCGCGGGAGCCCGCGTAGTAGAGCGGGAAGCCGTCGGGGTCGGAGGTCGCCGAGCCCTTCGCGAGGTCGCCGGTCGGCAGCGCGGCGCGCACCGGCCGCCCGGTGGCGCCGTCGAGGAAGTGGTACCGGCGGTCGTACGCCCCGATCCGCACCTCGAGCCGCCCGCTGCGCCGCGGGATCACGTTCGGCTGCCCCGTCCAGCCGACCCCGCACCAGGTCGACGTGCCGGTCTCGTCGGTCGACCGCGAGCAGAGACCGCCGCGGGCGGGATACCGCCACGCGATGCGCGGCCGGCGCGGCACGGGGCCGACGCCGGTCAGGCTCCGGCTCGCGTTGCCGCGGAACGTCCACAGCCCCGCGGCCGGCGGCTTCAGGGAGCGCGGCGGCAGGAGCGGCGCCGCCGGACGCGCGGGCGGAACGGCGGCAGCGGCGCGCGCCCTCGGAGCGCTCCGCGTGTCCCGGTCGGCGAAGAGGCCGTGCGCGAGCCCGACGTCGAGGACCCCGAGCAGCACCGCGACGGCGAGGAGCCGCGGAAGGATCGTGCGCGGGTCGGGCGCCGCCCGGTACCGCCGCATGCCGCCCGGCATGCGGACGAATGCGCCCTGCGGCGCGCGTTTCCTGCCTCAGACGGGGCTGTCGGCGAACGCGAGGAGCTCGCGGCGGAGCTCCTTGATCTCGTCGCGGAGCTTCGCGGCGTACTCGAAGCGGAGCTCCTCGGCGGCGACCGACATCTCCTCCTCGAGCGTCACGACGAGCTTCTCGAGCTCCTCCTGGCTCATCCCCTCCACGTCGCGCTGGCCGCGCCGTCGCCGCCCCGGCACGGTCGGCGACTCGAGCGCGAGGAGCTCGGCGATGTCCGAGACGCCCTTGACGATCGACTCGGGCGTGATCCCGTGCTCCTCGTTGTAGGCGAGCTGGAGCGCACGCCGGCGGTTCGTCTCGTCGAGCGCACCCTGGATCGCCTCGGTCTCCTTGTCCGCGTACATCAGCACGGTGCCGTGGATGTTCCGCGCCGCGCGCCCGATCGTCTGGAGGAGCGCCGTCTTGCCGCGGAGGAAGCCCTCCTTGTCGGCGTCGAGGATCGCGACGAGCGACACCTCGGGGAGGTCGAGCCCCTCGCGGAGGAGGTTGACGCCGACGAGCACGTCGTACTCGCCGAGCCGCAGCTCGCGGATGATCTGGATCCGCTCGAGCGTGTCGATCTCCGAGTGGAGGTAGCGCGCCTTGACGCCCGACTCGAGCAGGTAGTCGGTCAGGTCCTCGGACATCTTCTTCGTCAGCGTCGTGACGAGGACGCGCTCGTTGGCCGCCTCGCGCTTGCGGATCTCGCCCAGCAGGTCGTCGATCTGGTTGCGCGTCGCGCGGAGCTCGACCTCGGGATCGACGACGCCGGTCGGCCGGATCAGCTGCTCGGCGACGACGGCGGAGTGCCGCAGCTCGTAGGCGCCGGGCGTCGCTGACACGTACACCATCTGCCCGACCTTCCCGAGGAACTCGTCGAAGCGCAGCGGCCGGTTGTCGAGCGCCGACGGGAGACGGAAGCCGAAGTCGACGAGCGTCTGCTTCCGCGACCGGTCGCCCTCGTACATGCCGCCGATCTGCGGCACGGTCTGGTGCGACTCGTCGATCAGGCAGAGGAAGTCGGACGGGAAGTAGTCGAGCAAGGTGTACGGCGCCGACCCCTCGGGCCGCCCGTCGAGGATCCGCGAGTAGTTCTCGATCCCGTTGCAGAACCCGAGCTCCTTCATCATCTCGAGGTCGTACTCGGTGCGCTGCCGGATCCGGTGCGCCTCGAGCATGCGGCCCTCGGTCTCGAAGGTCGCGACCTGGGTCTCGAGCTCGTGGCGGATCTCGTCGGCGGCACGCTCGATCGTCGGCTTCGACGTGACGTACTGCGTCGCCGGGAACGCCGTCAGGTCGTCGAGGCGGCCGAGCACCTCGCCGGTGAGCGGGTCGAAGTGCGAGATCTGCTCGATCTCGTCCCCGAAGAACGAGATCCGGTACGCGGTCTCGAGGTACGCCGGTTGCAGCTCGACGACGTCGCCCTTGACGCGGAACCGCCCGCGCCCGAGCAGCGTGTCGTTGCGGACGTACTGGATGTCGACGAGCTTCCGCAGGAGCAGGTCGCGGTCGAACTCCTCCCCCACGGCGAGGTGGACGACCCGCTCCTCGTACTCCGCAGGCGAGCCGATCCCGTAGATGCACGACACGGAGGCGACCACGACCACGTCGCGCCGCGTCACGAGCGAGGTGCTCGCCGCGTGCCGGAGGCGGTCGATGTCGTCGTTCCGCGAGGAGTCCTTCTCGATGTACAGGTCGGCCTGCGGGACGTACGCCTCGGGTTGGTAGTAGTCGTAGTACGAGACGAAGTACTCGACGGCGTTCCCGGGGAAGAACTCGCGGAACTCGTTGCAGAGCTGCGCCGCGAGCGTCTTGTTGTGGGCGATCACGAGCGCCGGCCGCTGCAGCTCCTCGATCAGCCACGCCATCGTCGCCGTCTTGCCCGTCCCCGTCGCCCCGAGGAGCGTCTGCCCGCGGTTGCCGTCGCGGAGCGAGGCCGCGAGCTCCGCGATCGCGCGCGGCTGGTCGCCCGTGGGGCGGTAGGCGGAGGTGACGCGCAGGTCGGGCATCCACGTGCGAGCGTAGCAACGGGACGAACGGGTGTTCTCGAGCGCCGCCGGCAGGAGCGGTTGGCGATCCGTTGCCCGGCCGTTGGTGGCCGGTTTGGCGCCGCCGCCGACGGTGCGCCTCGTGGAGACGAGGCGACGAATCGGAGCGGCGACGGTGCTCGTGGCGGTGGCCGCGAGCGTCGCGTCGCCTCGCCACGCGACGGCCGCGGCGGCGACCGCGACGCACGATGCAGCCCGACCGACGGGCGGTTCCGGTCCTCATGTACCACGTCATCGACGAGCCGCCGCGCTCGGCGCCGTTCCCGGATCTCTACGTCTCCCCGGACGAGCTCCGGGCGCAGGTCCGCTGGCTGCGACGCGCAGGGTACGAGGCGGTGACGCTCGGACGCGTGGTCGACGCCTGGAACGGCCGAGCAACGCTCCCTGCGAGAGCCGATCGTCCTCTCGTTCGACGACGGCTACCGGAGCCACGTCACCGCGGCGCTGCCGATCCTCGCGGCGCACGGCTGGCCGGGCGTGCTCAACCTCGACCTCTCCAACCTCGCCCCCGCCTGGGGGATCCCGCGACGCCGGCGTCCGCCGGCTGATCGCCGCAGGCTGGGAGATCGATGCCCATTCGATGACGCATGCCGATCTTGCGGCGCTGGGCGGCACCGCGCTCGCGCGTGAGGTCGGCGGGCTCACGGCGCGCGATCCGCCGCCTGTTCGGCATCACGCCGCGGTTCTTCTGCTACCCCGCGGGCCGCTACGACGCGGAAGCGGTCGCAGCCGTCGAGGCCGCCGGGTTCGAGGGCGCCACGACGACGTCGTTCGGCCTCGCGTCGCCTGGCGAAGGCCGGTTCACGCTCGCGCGAGTGAGGGTCGACCGCGGCGACGGCGCCGCCGGCCTGGCGCGGAAGCTCGCCGCGCTCGGGCTGCCGGCGCGGGCCCTGCGGGTTCGCGCTAACGCAGGTAGCGCGCGCGCTCCTCGTCGCTGAGCGTCCGGCCCGTGCCGCGGAGACGCGCACGCGCCAGCGCCGTCAGCTCGTCGAGGTCGCCGCAGATCTCGCAGCTCCAGCGGCGCACGACACGTACGTCACCGTCCTGCTCGAGGCTGACGACACCGCGCGAGTCCGGCTCGAAGGCGACCGCGGTGACGGCCGACCTCGGGCCGTAGAGGTAGCGGCCGAGCTCGCCCTCCGCGGTCCAGAGGCGCGCGGATTTCGGGCCGGCGGTGACGAGCCACCGACCGTCGGGGCTGAACCGTGCGTCCTGGACCGACGCCGACTGCGCCTCGTCGAGCCTGAACGCCTCACGTCCGCCGGCGACGTCCCAGACGATCACGTCGTGGTCGCGGCCCGCGCTGACGAGCAGGCGGCCGTCCGGGCTGAACGAGACGCTGTTGACGTCGTCGTCGTGGCCCTCGAGCGACCGTCTCCCTCGACCCGGTGCGGAGGCGGATCGACGTCGCCGTCCGCGGTCGCACTCGCCGAGCCGTCGGCAGTCGACGCGGTCTTCCGCGGAGGGCTCGGCCCGGGCGTGGTCGGGGCGCGGGCGAGGTCGACGCTGGTGCCGGGGTCCCAGATGCGGACCGTGCCGTCCGCGCCGCCCGTCACGACACGTCCGTCGGAGGCGAACTCGACCTTCCGGACCGGGCCCTCGTGACCGAGGAGCTCTCGCGCGGCCTTTCCCTCGGCGCGCCACGTCCTCGCCGTTCCGTCCCCCGAGGCGGTCGCCAGGACGCTTCCCGGGCCGAAGGCGACGTCGTTCACGGGCGCGGTGTGCCCGAAGAGGGTCGCGGACGACCGCCTCGCGCGAAGCCGCCAGACGCGCGCCGTCTGATCCGTGCTGGCAGTCGCAATCCGTCCGGTATCGGCCGCGTCGAATGCGATCGCGAGGACCTGGCCGTTGTGCCCGAGGAGAGGCGCCCTGACCTCGCGCCACGTGCCGTGTCCCAGACTCGCCCCGCCCAGTCACGCCCACTGCTCGCGGCGAGTCGCCCCGTCGGCGCGTACGCGGCGTCGGTGACGGCGCGAAGGTGCTTGACGCGGCCGATGACGTCCCCGGTCGCAAGCGCGACCGCGCGCGCCCGGGGCTTGCCGAGCGATCACGACGATCGCCGACCTGCCGTCGGTGCTCGGGACCAGCTCCTCGACCGGCCCGGCGAGCGCGACCGGGACCGGCTCCGGCGTTGCGCACCCGTCGCCGCATCGAGCGTCACGAGCGACGAGTTCTCGATCAGCACGACCGACCGCCCACCGTTCGCGAACGCCGCCCCGCCACCGTCCACGCGATGCGACCACCGGAGATCGCCGGTCGCAAGGTCGAAGAGACGCGCGATGCCGTCGTCGCCGACGACGAGCGCGCGGGCCGCGGACGGATCGAGATCCAACCCGAGGACCGGGTGACCCGTGTCGATGACCGCCCGGAGCCGCGATGCGTCGAGCGAGTCACGGAGTGCCGTCTCGGCTCGCTGCGTGGGCTCGAGCCGGGCCGCCTCGAGGGCGAGCTCGATGCCGAGCTCGGGATCGGTGTCCTCCGACGGAAGCGCGCTCGCGACGAGCTGGCCGCTCCGCGCGGCCCGTGCCTGATCGCGCGCCTCGCTGCGCTGGGAGAACGCGAAAAGCGCGAGCGCGCCCGTGGCCGCGAGGGCGACGAGCGCGCCGAACGCGAGGAACGCGAGGCGCCGATGGCGTCGCCGTGCCTCGTCCTTCGCGCGCTGGACCGCCCGCTCCGCCTCGTGACGCGTCTTCCAGCCGAGCACCGCGCCGGCGAGCACGTCGTGGAAGATCTCCCAGCGTCCGGCCTCGTCCGTCCGCAGGATCCGGTGCTCCGCGAGCACGCCCAGGACGTCCGTGACCTCGCTCTCCGGCGCGCCCGCGAACTGCGCCAGGTCGGACGTCGCGTGTGCGATCTTCGTCCCCGACGGAGTGACGAGGTGGTCGAAGAGCCGCGCCGCGACGTCGCGCTGCGCCGGGCGTCAGCGCCTCGATCGCCCGCTCGAGGTGGTCGGCGACGACCTGGGCGGCGCCGCCGAGCCCCGTCAGCGTCGCGGCCCGCAGGCTCGACGAGCCCTGCGCGCGCTCGACCTCCCACAGTCGCTGCATCACGAGCTGCAGGTACGGCGCCTCGATCCCCGACGGCCGCCGTTCTCGCCAGCCGATGCGCCGAGGCCGCCCGGGCCGAGCTCGATCCGGCCGGCGCCGACGCCGTCGAGCACGTCGGCGACCAGCTCGTCCTCGATCGCGACCGCGTCCCCCTCGAGCGCGTTCCACCGCTCGAGCGGCTTGACGATCGCCGCGCGCCCGGCCGTGCGGTCGAGGCGATCGAGGCGGAGGACGTTCCCGAACAGGTTCGGGATGGCGCCCTTCAGCCGGTCGAGCGAGGCGAGCGTGTCCTCCCGCAGCGAGAGCAGCACGTTGACGCGGAGCGGCGCGTCCACGACGGCGGCGAGCGCCGCGTCGAAGCCGTCGCCCTCGCCGTGGTAGGTGAAGTACTCCTCCGCCTGGTCGAGGATCAGGTAGACGTCGCGGCCGGTCTGCGCGAGCGTCGCGACGTCGACGAGCGCGCCCGGCTCGACGCCCGCGCCCTGAGCGATCGCGCGCGCCAGCGCCTGCTCCGGCGCCTCGTTCCAGCTCGAGAAGACGACGACGAGCGGCTCCTCGGGGAGCGCGCGCAGCGCGCGCGCGACGCTCGCGAGCAGGAGCGACGACTTCCCGACGCCGCTCGGGCCGTAGAGCACCGTGAGCCGCGCGGCGATCAGGTTCGCGACGACGATCTCGGAGTCCGCTCCCGGCCGAAGAAGTACAGCGCGTCGAGCTCGGAGTCCTCGAAGGCGGCGAGGCCGCGGTACGGGGACGTGAGGCTCACGCCACCGCCTCCAGCCGACGCTCGAGGAGCCCGACGTACGCATCGGGCTCGACGTCGAGGACGTCGACGTCGAAGCGGCGCCAGAACGCCGCGCTCCAGCGCCGTCGGCTCGGGGTCGAGGGCCCACGACCGATACGCGAGCGGCCGGTCGCCCCACACCCGATGCATGACGAGCCGGAGGTTCCAGTCGACCATCTCGTACCCGACGAAGAGGAAGTGGCTGCGGCGCAGATGCGCGGCGAGCGCGACGGGAACGGCCGAGACGAGGTCCGAGCGCCCGAGGTACTCGATGTAGTCGTCCTCGGTGATCACGAAGCTCTCCCAGGCGCGATCCGGGAAGGGGTCGACCGCGCCGTGCAGCTTCAGGAGGATGGTGCGGCGCTCGAGCGACGAGCTCGGTCGCATAGGTGTTGGGCACCTCGATCGGGCGGGGCTCCTCGCCGGGAGCCTTGTGCCAGAACTTGCCGCGGTTAGGCCCGCTCGCGACGTAGGTCACGACGTCGACCTCCTCGCCCGCCGCCTCGAACGCCCGCTCGAGGCCGAGGTCGTACGCGTCGAGATGATCAGCTGGTGCGGCACGCCGCGGGCGCGGAGCAGCGGCGGCAGGCCGGCGAGGAAGCGGTGCACGCGCTGGGGCTCGGCCGCCGCCTCGAACCGGCGATGTAGCTCGTCGTAGAGCGGGCCCGAGCCGTTCATCGTCGCGACGTACTGCGAGACGCGCGCGAGATCAGGTCGACCGCTCGGCCGGATACCCGAAGGCCGCAGCGAGCTCGCGCGGCGAGGTCCGGCCCGCCGTCGAGGCCCAGCACGGGAACGACGCGTCCCGAGACGAGGGCCTTCACGACCTCGGCGTCGGCGATCCGCGCGTGCCGTGGCCGTTCGATCGTGCGGCCTTCGCCTCGCCGCGGAGGATCTCGCCCTGGAGGCGACGCAGGTTCTCGCCCGGCTCGAGTCCGTGCTCGTCGAGCGCCGCACGCGCGGCGGTGTACGTCTCGAGCGCCTCCGCCGTGCGCCCTGACCGGTGGAGCGCCAGCATGGCCAGGTACCAGAGGCGCTCGCGCAGCGGATGCTCGCGCGTGCGGGCCTCGAGCTCGGGAACGACGACGTCGGGCTGGCCGAGCTCGATGTCCGTCCCGATCCGCTCCTCGAGCGCGACGAGCCGGAGCTCCTCGAGCCGCCGGGTCTCGGGCTGCGCCCAGTCGTCGAACGCGAACTCGGCCAGCGCGGGGCCGCGCCAGAGATCGAGCGCGCGTTCGAGCAGAGCTCGACGCTCGCCGAGCGGATGCGCGGCGCGCGTCCGCGAGGAGCGACTCGAAGCGGTACGCGTCGACCTGATCCCGCGCCACCTGAAGGACATAGCCGGGCGGTCGCGTGACCAGGACATCGGGCCCGAGAGCCTTGCGGAGCGCGACGACGGCGTTCTGGAGCGACGCCGTCGCGGTCTTCGGCGGCTCCCCGCCGTACAGCTCGTCGACGAGCTGCTCCGTGGGGACGACGCGGCCCGCGCGCAGGAGCAGCGCGGCGAGGAGCGCGCGCTGCCGCGGACCTCCGAGTGCGACCGCCCTCTGCTCGTCCCTCACCTCGAGCGGACCGAGGATCCGGAATTCCTGCATGCGTGTGACGTTTGTAGCACCCACCGCAAGGCGGCGTCCTAACCGAGCGCTAACTGCACCGCATCCCTCCGTTAGGAGACCGTGGGCCCCCCGTTGATCGCCCGTTTGGCGGCGATCCGAGCGTGCGCCCATGTCCACCTCATGCGCACCGAGCACAGCGCGCGGCGTCCAGCCCCGCGCCATCGTCGTCGCGGTGGCCGTCATCACCGCGTTCTTCGCGGCCGCCGCCGCTTTCGAGCACTACACGACCGATCCCGTCTTTCCCTACGTCGAGTCGGAGGAGGAGTTCCTCGAGGAGCTCGAGGAGGACTTCGGCATCGACGGCAGCGCGCTCGCGGACCTCGTCCGCGAGAAGGACCCGCTCGCGATCGAGGCCGCCTTTCCACGCGAGAGCTACGGGCCGGGCATGACGGTAGCGCTTCGCGTGTGGACGAAGCTCGATCGCGTCGAGATCCGGCTGTACCGCGTCGGCCCGGAGCGCGTCCGCACGGTGGGAAACAAGGAGATGCAGGGCGTACCGATGTCCGCGCGGGTGTCGGTCGGCCCGATCCGGCGTCACGGCATCGTCCGCCTCGTGCTCGGCGACTGGCCGAGTGGGCTCTATTTCGCGAAGCTGACAGCCGGCGGCGGCCGCGTGGGCTTCGCACCGTTCATCCTCCGCCCCGAGCGGCTCGGCGTGCACCGCGTGGCCGTCGTGCTTCCGACGCACACCTGGCAGGCCTACAACCTCCGGGACGACGACGGCGACGGTCGCGGCGACACCTGGTACGCGGACTGGAGCCACCTGACAGCGCGGCTTGGCCGCCCGTATCTGAACCGTGGTGTCCCGCCGCACTTCCGCCAGTACGACCTCCACTTCCTGCACTGGCTGCACTGGGGCGGGAAGCGCGCCGACATCCTCTCGCAGTCCGAGCTCGACGCCGTGGACGACGGACGGGAGCTTCGTCGCGCCTACGACCTGATCGTCTTCCCCGGTCACCACGAGTACGTCACCGAACGGGAGTACGACGCGGTGGAGCGCTTTCGGGACCTGGGCGGCAGCCTCGCGTTCCTGTCGGCGAACAACTTCTTCTGGCGGATCGACATCAAGGGCGACGCGATGCTGCGGATCCGCAAGTGGCGCGATCTCGGACGGCCAGAGGCGTCCCTGCTCGGCGTCCAGTACCGCGCCAACGACCGCGGCGAACGCCGTGCTCCGTGGCTCGTCCGGCGGGTACCCGCGGCCTCGTGGCTGTTCGACGGGATCCGCCTCCAGAACGGCGACGAGTTCGGCGGCGCCGGGATCGAGATCGACGCCACCACGCACAGCTCACCTGCGGGTACGCAGGTCGTGGCCGAGATTCCGAACCTATTCGGGCCCGGGTTCACCGGCCAGATGACCTACTACGAGACCCGGGCGGGAGCGAAGGTCTTCGCCGCCGGTGCGTTCTCGCTTGCGGGCGGGATCAGGGAGCCGGAGGTAGCGAGGCTCGTGCAGAACCTGTGGCGGAGACTCTCCCCTGCGGCCGTCGACCCGAGGTCGGCTGCAGTTACCCGTTCGTTGGCGTGGAAGCGCACGGTACGGCCGTGAGACGCAGAGAACTCCTCGCCGCGCTGACGTTCGTGTGCCTCGGGCTGACGCCGGCAGCCGGTCCGTCCGGAGATCGGCTCGCAGGCGCACACGGGACGGAGCCTCGCGGCGCTCCCTCTCGAACGGGATTCCTCTGCTCGCTCCGTCCTGGCCGTGATCTGCTGCCCGCGAACGCGCGACGCGGCCTCATCGATCATCTCCAGCAGTACCCTGTCCCGGCTCTGGCGGCTGCTCACGAGCGCCGCACCGCGAAGGCGCTCGTCGAGGCGAGTCGACGCGCCGTCCGCCGTTGGCCGACGCTCCGCGCCGCCGCGGCGGCCGGATACGTCACACGCACGGCCGTGAGCCGTGACCGTGGCGCGGTCGGCTACTTCCACGCGGAGCGAGGCGATCGCCGCACCTCCCAACTGCTCAACCCCCGCGACCCGAAGGCGCTGATCTACGCGAACATGCCTGGTCGCCGCCCGCTCGTTGTCGTAGGCGTGATGTTCAGCGTGAAGCGCAGCGAACTGGGACCCACCCCCGGGGGCCCGATCACGCGCTGGCACGCGCACCTCGTCTGCGCAGCCGGCGGAAACCGCGGTCTGAAGCCGCGCAACGATGGCTCGTGCCCGAAGGGGCGACGGCTCCGACAGGGCAGCGAGATGCTGCACCTCTGGTTCACGAGCGATCTGCGGAGCGCATTCGCGATCCGCGCTCCCGAGCCGGAGCTGTGTCGGGACGGGATTCTCCCGCAGGCAGCCTGTCGGGACCCCGCCAGGCACCGCGGGATGTAACGCGCGAGACGCCGGCGCTGGCCGTTGCCGACCCGTTTGCACGTCGTGACCGAGCGATTTGGGCCCGATCGGACGCTCGCCTCCGACCACGAGAGGAGGTGAGCGACAGATGGAGGCAGCGTCCACGAAGCTCCGCACGTTCATCGCGATCGTCGCGACGATTGTCGTCGGTGTGGCGATGGCCCAGGCCGTGTCACAGGCGCAGGGCGAGCCCGCCCGCATGCCGATCGGGCAGTGCCCGCCGCAGCTGCTAGGAGCCCGACCCGCGGGGCGCGGCGATGGCCGCGCCCCCTTCTCCTTGACGCTCCAGGAGATCGGCGAACCGCGCTCGTGCGTTCGCGGCGGGGAGCGTCGCACCCTTCCGGTCGAGGCGAGCAGCGCCTCCTCCACGAGGACGGCCGCCTCGGCCTCCCGATCCGCGTGTACGAGCACCTCGGCGAGGTCGAGACGCGCGCCGGCCTGCGCGAGCAGGTCGTCCGTTCCGTCGGCAAGCCGCACCGCCTGGCGGGCCGAGACGAAGCGCTTCGCGCTGCCGCCCGTTGACCGCGTGCGCCCGTGCGGCGACCCGTCGCCACCAGATCTCGGTCTCGGCGTCTCCGACGACGGCGGCGCGTGCCTCCCGGACGAGAGCGGCCGCGGCAGCTGCGTCGCCTCGTCCGAGCGCCGCCTCGCCCAGGCGCGCGAGGAAGTAGGCCTCCCACGACCGCTGCGTCGGATGCTCGCGCACCGACGCGAGCGCGACCCGCAGCAGTCGCTCCGCCTGCTGCCAGTCTCCCGCCAAGCGCCTCGACCGCCGCCGCCTGCGAGCCGACTGCCACGCCGCGTCCGACCTCCTCGCCGAGCGACTCGAGCTCGGCGGTCGCGCGCGTGGCGTTCGCGCGGGCCTCCGCGATGTCTCCGGAGAGCGCCTGGACGCGCGCGAGCTGCATCCGCGATGTACGCCTGGATCTGCGGCGAGTCCGCACGGATTGCGAGCGCGTCTTCGCAGAGTCGGCTGACGTCCCTCGAGATGGGCGCCGCCGGCCGTGGCGTAGGTGACGATCATGGTTGCGCCCTGACCGGGGAAGCCCGATGCGCGCGTACGCGTCGCGCATGCGCTCCACGTGCGTGAGTGCCGACATCGACGCGCAACTGCCAGTCGCCGAGCGACCGAAGCGTAGGCGTACTCCGCACGGGCGACGCCCAGCGTGTCCCCGCGTCTCGTGGAAGACGGCGAGCGCGGCGTCCAGGAGCTCGATCGCGTGCTTCCGCCGAAACTGTGCCGGCCTCCAGTTCGGAGTGGACCAGCTCGACCCGCGCGCGCAGCTCGAGCCGGCGCTCGCCTGCGCGCTGGGCTCGCTCCACGACGCCGTTCGAGGAGTGCGATCCGCTCGTCGGCGACGCCCAGCCCTCGAAGCGCCTGGCTGAGGCTGCACTCGAGCTCCATCCGGGCCGGATCGTCCTCCGGGAGGAGGCTCGCTGCACGCCCGAGCAGGTTCGCCGCCGCGGCGTGATCCGATGCCATCAGGGCCCAGAACCCGGCGCCGCCCGAGCACGCTCGGCCGCCTCGCGCGACCACGCGTCGCGATCAGCTCCCGGGAGCCGAGTCGGACGCGGCACGTTCGAGGTGCGCGCCGACGACCTCGTCGGCCGCGCCCTCGCCGGCCAACCATCGCGCGAGCCCCTCGTGCATCGCCGCGCGGTCGGGACGCCCGATCGCGAGGTACGCCGCGCGGCGGACGAGCGGGTGCACGAACTCGTGCTCGTCGGCGCTCGGCCGCACGAGCCGGTGCCGGGCGAGCGACGCGAGACGGCCGTCCAGCTCCCGCAGCTCCGGCTCCGGCGTGATCGCACGCACGTTCCACGGCGGAGAACTCGCGACCCGCGACCGCGGCCCGGGAGAGCACGTCGCGCTCGCCGGGCTCGAGCGCGTCGATGCGGCTCGCGAGGAGGGCGTCGAGCGTCGAAGGCACGCGGTCGTCGTCCGACCAGCCCGAGTGCACCGCATGGGCCACGAGCTGCTCGAGGAAGAGCGGGACGCCCTCTGCAGCGCCGAGGATCGTGAGTGCGAGCTCGTCGTCGACCGCGTCGCGCTCGGGAAGCGCGTCGACGAGACGCCGCGCGTCCTCGGCCGTCAACTGCGTCAGGCCGATCGCGCCCTCGCGCCACGATGGCCGCTGCTCGAGGAGCTCGGGACGGGTCATGGAGACGACGAACAGCGGCCCGTCGACCGTGCGGACGACGTACTCGACCAGGTCGAGGAACGTCGGGACCGCCCAGTGCATGTCGTCGAGGACGACGACGACTGGGCCCGACCGCGTGAAGTGCTCGACGAGCGCACGGGCTGCTGCGAATGCCGCGTCGGCGCTCGCGAGCTCGCCGAGTGGCGGCACGCCGTCGTCGATCTCCGCCGCTCCGTCCCAGAGATCCAGGAGCGGCAGGAACGAGATGCCCTCGCCGTAGGAGACGCACGCCGCGCGGAGCACGGCCGCCGGGACCTCGTCCGCGAACGCCTCGACGAGCCGGCTCTTCCCGATGCCGGCTTCGCCCACGACGACCACGTGGCGTGGCCGGGCGGTGGACACGACCGCGTCGAACGCGTCGTGCAGGGCGGCGAGCTCGTCGGTGCGGTCGACGAGCGGCGCGAGAGTCGACGCCGGGAGTGGGCGCATCGACCGAACGGCGAGCAGTCGCCCGTCCACGTCCAGGTCGAACGCGTCGCCGCCGACACCAGCGGCGACCTCGGTGAGCTGGACGTCGTCCGCCTCGGCGTCGTGCAGCGCACGCCGCGTCCTGCCGAGCACCGCGCCGACCAGGACGGGATTGGAGTCCCAGACGAGCACGCGACCCGTGCCGACGGCGTACCGGGCGCGGACGTCCTGGCCGCGGAGGATCTCGCGGAGCTCGACCGCCGCGCGTGCCGCGCGGACGACGTCGTCCTCGTGGGCGCCGTCGACGCCGAAGGCCACCACGAGCTCCATGCCCGACTCGGGCGAGACGAGGCCGCCGTGACGCGCCGCGACGTTGCCGGCCGCCTTGCGCACGTCCTCGAACGCGGCTCCCGCCAGCTCCAGCTCGAGGTCGTCGTCGAGCAGCGGCTCGACGAGGAGGAGCGAGACCGGCCGGCGCACCGCGCCCACCGCCCGCCTCACGGGCTGGCTGGAGGCGATCGCGGGATCCTGCGTCAGGATCATCATCTGCAGGGCACGCGTCTCGGGCGAGGGCTCGAGGCCCCACTGCTCGTCGAGCGCGCGCCGGGTGGCCTCGTACGTGTCGAGCGCATCCTGCTGACGTCCCGCCCGGTGCAGCGCCAGCATGGTGAGCCGACAAACGCGCTCGCGGTCGGTGTGGAGGGAATGGAGCGACGTCGCGGCGGCGATCGCCTCGTCGTGACGGCCGAGCTCGACCTCGGCCTCGAGCCGGTCCTCGAGTGCCGTCAGACGCACCTCGTCGAGGCGCGCGATCTCG
Organism: uncultured Actinomycetes bacterium; assembly: GCA_963748255.1. GTDB lineage: Bacteria > Actinomycetota > Thermoleophilia > Gaiellales > Gaiellaceae > Gaiella. Next base: position 515,963 of record CAVVIL010000019.1, read on the forward strand.
GCCTGCAGGAACGGCTCGAAGGCGAGGTCGGCGAACGGCGTCCCGCGCCAGAGCGCCAGCGCGTCCGCGAGCGCCGCCGAGCGCTCGGCCGGCGGCAGGGGCGCCGCATCCCGGACGAGACGCTCGAAGCGCCTCGCGTCGATGGCGCCGGGGTCGATCCGGAGGACGTATCCGGGGGAGCGGGTCTCGATCGCCTCCCGACCGAGCGATCGCCGGAGGCGGTGGACGGCGTTCTGCACGACCGCTTCGGCGGTCGCCGGCGGCTCGCCGTGCCAGAGGTCGTCGAGCAGCGTGTCCATCGAGACGACCGATCCCGCGTGGAGCGCGAGGTCGGCGAGCAGGGCGCGCTGCCTCGGACCACCCAGCGGGAGCCTCTCACCCGAGGAGCGAACCTCAAGTGGTCCGAGCAGGAGGACTTCCATCTCACCGCCTCCCGTTATCGCCCGCGGCGCGACCGTACCACCGGCCGCACCGGCCGTACAGGGGCGCGATTAGCGAGTCGTTAGCGCCCTCCCCGAGGCTTCTGCCAGCGACGCGGGAGGGAGGGACGTGAGGACGGCCCAGGAGTCCGGGCGGCTGGCGCGGCCGATCCCCGTGTCGACCTTCCCGTTCGTGACCACGATCGAGGTGGAGGACGCTTCCGCGCGCCCGGACGAGCCGTCCCCGTGCCTGCCCACCGCGGCCGCGCTCTTCTTCGAGCTCCGGCCCGTCTCGCGCGGCCGCGTCGTGGTCGACCTCGCGGGGAGCACGCCCGTCGATCCGCTCGTCCGCCTCTACCGCCGCGTCGGGAGCCATCCCGCCACGCTCGTCTTCCTCGGCTGCGCGAGCCCGATCTGGAACGCGCAGCTGGCGCTGACCGTCGACGTCGAGGCAGGCGACACGCTCCTCGCCCAGATCGGCACGTCCGAGTCGCACGACGGGCGGCTCGTCGCGCGCGTCGAGCTGCTCCAGTCGACCTGAGCCGCTCGATTAGACGACGGTTAGCGGTCTCGTGGACGCTGCCCGCGATGCGTGGGCGCGAGGTCGAGAATCCGGTAGCGGCGGCGGACGGACGCGGCGCGTCCTCCGCGCCGGTGAACGGCACGCGCCCCGCAGTAGTCCCTGAGGAGGGACTGGGGGAATCCGGTCGGCGCCCTCTGGGGGACGGCTTCGACCGGTAACCGCGCCGGTCGCACCGCTACGGTTGCGTGGCGGTGCGACCGGGGCTCACACGGCGGCGCTTGCTGCGCGCTGCGGCGGGCGCCGCGGCCGTCTTCGGCGCGCTGCCGGCGGTCGGGTTCGCGCGCGAGAGGACCGCGCCGAAGGCGACCCTGCTGAGCGTCCGCGGCGCCAGGGCGCGGTTCGCCGGCGACCGCCCGATGTTCGTCACCGTCGCGCCGGGCGTCCAGGGACGCGACACGGCGTCGGTGCTCTTCGACCTCGAGCGGCGCGCGCGGGTGCAGCTCGACGCGGTCCGGACGGGGATCGGCCGGACCGAGGTTCGCTGGAGCACGGCGAGGACGCTCGGGCCCGGCTCGCAGTCGCTCGTCTGGCGGCCGGCCGCCGACACGCCGGTCGGCTCGTACGTGATGCGCCTCACCGTCGGCGAGAACGGTCGGCGCCGGGTCTACGGGCGCCGCCGCCCCGTCGCGCCCGACCGCGCCGCCGCGCCGGTCGTGCGCGTGCTCGGCGTCGAGGCGGCGTTCACGCGGCGCTCGTACGTCCCCGAGGAGCCGATGTCGCTCCGCATCCAGGCGGACGCGGCGTCGTTCACGCTCACGTTCCTCCGCGTCGGGCACGGGCCGGACCCGAACCTCCGCAGCGACGAGCTCACCGGGCTCCCGATGGGCGACCCCGTCGCGATCGACTGGAGCGGCAAGCGCTCGCGGCCGCGGGTGATCACCGTGCAGTCGGGCGACTGGCCGTCGGGGCTCTACGCCGTGAGGCTCGAGACCGACGACGGGCGGCTCGGCTTCGCGCCGTTCGTCCTCCGGCCCCTGGCACCGGGCGCGTCACGGGTGGCGGCGGTGCTGCCCACGAACACCTGGCAGGCCTACAACCTCTACGACGCGGACGGCGACGGCTGGGGCGACACGTGGTACGCCGGCGGGCTGCCGCCCGTCGTGCTCGACCGCCCCTATCGCGAGCGCGGCGTCCCACCGCGCTTCCGGCGGTACGACTTCCCGTTCCTCCGCTGGCTGGAGAAGTCGCGCCGCGAGGCGGACATCCTCGCCGACGACGACCTGGAGGCGATCCCGAGCGGCGACGAGCTACGGCGCCACTACGACCTCGTCGTCTTCCCCGGTCACAGCGAGTACATGACCGCTCACGCGTACGACGTCGTCGAGCGGTTCCGCGACCTCGGCGGCCGGCTCGTCTTCCTCTCCGCGAACAACTTCTTCTGGGGCGTCGAGAAGCAGGGGAACGTGATGCGGCGCACGACGCAGTGGCGAGCGGCATCCCGGCCCGAGGCGCGGCTCTGCGGCGTCCAGTACCGCGCCAACGACGACGGCCGCCGGCAGGGGCCGTTCGTCGTCAGCGATCCCGACGCGGCGCCGTGGCTCTTCGAGGGCACCGGCCTCGCGCTCGGCAAGACCCTCGGGGACGAGGTCGGCGGGTTCGGGATCGAGATCGACATGACGACGCCGGACTCGCCCCCCGGGACGCGCGTCCTCGCCCTGATCCCCAACCTCTTCGGGCTCGGCCTCCACGCCGAGATGAGCTACTACGAGACCACGGCCGGCGCGCGGGTCTTCTCGGCCGGCGTGCTGGACTTCCCCGCCGTTCTGCTCTACGCCGCCGGGTTCCGGCTGATGGACAACCTCTGGCGCCACATGCTCGAGGATCTCCCGGCGACGACTCCCTAGGAGGTCGCGGGCGCGGAGGCAGCCTCCCTGCTCCCGAACGCGACGACCGCGAACGGGATCACGGCGAGCAGCTGGCCGACCGCGACCAGCAGGAAGATCGGCCGCGCGCCCCAGGTCTCGAGGAACGGCCCGGCGATCAGCATTCCCGCGGGACCGGCCAGGACCGCGAGCGTGATCACCGCGGTCATCACCTTGGCCCGCACTGCTTCCGGGGTGCGCATCGTGATCACGCCGATCAGCGGCGCGTTGACGAGGGGGCCGAAGAACGACGAGAGCGCGAGCGCGACCACGACCGCCGGCACCGGCAGCTCGATCGCGAGCGCGAAGACCGGCAGGGTCAGCGCGACGAAGGCGGTCGCACCGAGCCGAAGCGGGTCGTACCGTCCGACGAGCCGCACCGCCACGAGGCTCCCGAGCACGGCGCCGGCGCCGAAGGCCGCGAAGAAGACGCCGGCGACGCGGGAGCTCGAGTACTCCTCGTAGGCGAGCACGGTCAGCCCCGCGACGAGCATCTGGCCGAAGCCGTTCGCCAGGAGCGAGGTGAAGCACAGGACGCGCAGCATCCGGTCGCGGAGGACGAAGCGGATCCCCGCGAGCAGGCCCTTCCCTTCGTCGGTCTGCGGCAGCGGCGGCCGGTGCGGGACGAAGACCAGGAGCAGTGCGAACGAGAGGAGGAAGGTGGCGGCGTCCGCGTAGAGGACGACCGGGGCACTGAACGTCGCGATGAGCAGGCCCGCGGCCGCCGGCCCGAGGAGCGAGGTGGCCCGACGCGCGCCCTCGACGAGAGCCGTCGCCTGCGCGACGACACGCTCGTCGTGCCCGACGAGCTCCGGCAGGATCAGCGCCTGCGACGCGAAGTACGGCGCCATGAAGACCCCGACGAACGAGACGAGCACGAGCAGCATCGGAAAGCTGAGCCAGCCGAGCTCGTGGAGGAGCGGGATCGACGCGATCAAGGGCGCGCGCGCGAGGTCCGAGACGAGCATCGACCGGCGCGCGCCCCAGCGCGCGATCACCGCGCCGGACGGGATGCCGAGGATCGCGACCGGCGCGAGCTCGACCGCGAGCACGATGCTCATCTTCGTCGGCGAGCCCGTCGTCGCGAGGACGAACCACGGCAGCGCCAGGAACGTCATCTGCGAGCCGAGCGCCGAGACGACCTGTGACGCGAGCAGCGCCGCGATCCCGGGAGCCCGGAGGATGCTCATGTCGCGACCTCCAGCGTCTCGTCCGTCCGGGCGGTCGCGCGCCGGTTGACAATGCACGAGACGGCGATGAGCGACATCGCAACGGTCTGCACGGCCGCGAAGGCGACGAGGACGGGTTGCGGCCCGAACTCGTCGAGCACCGGGCCGACGCCGAACACGCCGAGCGGCTGCGCGAGCCCGAAGACGATCATCTGCACGGTGAGGACGCTCGGCCGGAGCGGCGGAGGCACCCGCAGGGTGAGGAGCGAGTGGATCGGCGGGTTGACGATCCCGTTGGCGACGCCCGAGAGCCCGAGCGCGAGGGCCGCGAGCGGCGCCGAGGGGTACGTGACCAGGATCCAGAGCGGCGCCGCCTGGCCGAGCACGAAGAGGGCGATCAGCCGCAGACCGTCGATCCGCCGCAGGAGGACTCGGTAGGCGAGGACGTTGCCGAGCACCGCGCCGAGGCCGAAGGCGGCGAGCAGCCAGCCCGCGGTCTCGGGGTCCGCGTCGAAGCGCGCGACGACGAGGACCGGGATGCTGACGAAGAACGCCGTCCAGGCGGTGTCCCCGACCGCGAAGATCGGCACCCAGAGCCGCAGGAGCGGCTCGCGCACGAGGAAGCGCAGCCCGCGACGCACGCCGACGTCCTCCTCGGGCGGCGGCGCCGTCCTCGGTCGCGGTACGAGCGTGAGCAGGATCGTGGCCGAGACGACGTAGGTCGCCGCGTCGACGACGAGCGCCCACGGCGCGGAGACCGCCGCGATCAGGACGCCACCGAGCACCGGGCCGAGCAGCATCGTGATCCGCGTCGCGCCCTGGAAGAGCGCGTTCGCCTGCCCGACCAGCGCCTCGTCCTCGCCGATCAGCTCCGGGACGATCACCTTCTGCGCGGCGAAGTACGGCCCCGCGAGCGCGCCGAGCAGGAACGCGAGGACGACGATCGGCGCGAACGCGTCGCTCCCGAGCCAGTGCAACGCGGGGATCGCGAGCATCAACGGCGCCCGGACGGCGTCGGCCAGGACCATCGTCCGCCACGCGCCGATCCGGCGCAGGACGGCGCCTCCGGGGATCCCGAGCGCGGCGAGCCCGACGAGCTCGGCGCCGACGACGACGCTCATCCGGGTCGCCGAGCCGGTCGTCACGAGGACGAACCACGGGAGCGCCAGCCACGTCATCTGGGCGCCGGTCGTCGAGACGACCTCGGCGGCGAGCAGCGCGACGACGGGCCGCCGGCGAAGCAGCGAGCTCTCCCTCAGATGAGCCAGCGACCGTCCTCTTGCACGACGACGCCGTCGAGCTCGATTCGCGTGCCCGGGAGCCGGAGGTCCTTGACGATGTCCCAGTGGATCCGCGAGACGTTCGTCCCCCCGAGGTCGGGCAGCCCGTTGCCGAGCGCGAGGTGGACGGTGCCGTCGATCTTCTCGTCGAACAGCGTGTTGCGCATGTATCGCGTGATCCCCGGGTTGCAGCCGATCCCGAGCTCGCCGAGGCGGCGCGCGCCCTCGTCGCCGTCGAGGACGTCGATCAGGTCGGCCTCGTTCGTGTCCGCCGAGGCGTCGACCACGCGGCCGCCCTCGAACCGCAGGCGGATCCCCGTGTACTCCCGCCCCTGGTACACGGCGGGGAACTCGGTGAAGGCGATCGTCCCCTCCGCCGAGTCCTCGACGGGGCAGCCGAAGAACTCGCCGCCCGGGATGTTGGCGCCGCCGGCGTCGACCTTCATGGTGCGTCCCGCCAGCGAGAGCCGGATATCCGTCTCCCCGCCGACGATCCTGACCTCGTCGGCCACGTCGAACCGGTCGGCGTAGCGCTGCATGCGCTCCCGCTCGGCGTCCCAGTCGCGCAGGCAGGCGCCGTAGAGGAAGTCGGCGAACTCGTCCGTCGCCATCCCCGCCTCCTGCGCGAGCGCCGGCGTCGGGTACTGGCAGCCCACCCACGGCAGCTCATGACGGAAGACCCGCTCCATCGCGGGGCGGAACGCGGCCTGCATGGCGCCGAGGCGGTCGGCAGGCAGGCTCGCGGCGTCCCGGGTGTTCTCCGGCGACTCGACGACGATCAGCGCGTCGCAATGCTCCAGCGTGTGCTGCTCGATCGACGGGACCTCGGCGATCCGCTCGAGCGAGACCGCGCGGAGCCACGTGCGCGACGCGAACGTGCCGCCGAACCCGAGGCGCAGGAGCGCGTATGCGTCGCGCTCGCCGAGCAGCTGCTCGATCTCCTCGAGGAGCGGCCGCCCGGGAGGCGTGCCGATGACGAGCACCTGCCAGCCGGGCTGGACGCCCACGCAGGTGTCGACGAGCAGCTCCGCCAGCTGACGGTCTCGCGGATCCGGCATGCGCAGGACTATATAAGACGTACGTACTGTTTTGTAAAGTCGACTCGTGCCCCGACTCAGCGAAGCCGAGAAGACCGACCGCCGCGAGCGGATCCTCGAGGGGGCCCGCCGGTGCTTCGCGCGACACGGGTACGAGGGCGCGACGGTGGTGCGCCTCGAGAAGGAGATCGGGCTCTCCCGCGGCGCGATCTTCAACTGGTTCCCCTCGAAGGAGGAGCTCTTCATCGCGCTGGCCGCACGCGACAACGAGCGGCTGCTCCTGCTCTTCGCCGAGGAGGGGCTCGAGGGGATCCTCGACGCCCTGCTCCGCGACGACCCGGACTGGCTCGCCGTCTACCTGGAGTTCGGGCGCCGGCTGCGCGCGGACGCGGACCTCCGCAAGCGCTGGGAGACGATCGCGCCCGAGCCGGCGCGCGACCGGAGCCGCGCGTGGATCGAGGACGGCCAGGCCGCGAACCGCCTGCGCTCGGACGTCTCCGTCCGCGAGATCGGCCAGTTCCTCGGCGTGATCTTCGACGGGATCGTCGTCCAGCGCGCCCTCGGGTTCGCCGCGCCCGACCCCGAGCTGCTGCGGCGGCTCACCGCCGACGCGATCGGCGCGCGTCAGGGGCGCCCGAGCTCCTCCGCGTAGGCGTCGGCGTAGACCTCTTGCGCGTCGAGGACGCGGTCGACGTAGGCCCGCGTCTCGGGGAACTGGATCCCGACGCCCTCGCGCCGCCAGGCGTCGACGTTCCCCGGCCCGGCGTGGTAGGCGGCGAGCGCGGTGCGCAGGTCGTCGTCGTACCGGTTCAGCAGGTTGCGGAGGTACCAGGAGCCGTAGCGGACGTTGATCTCCGGGTCGAGGAGGTCGGAGACGACGAACCCGTCGCCGCCGGTCCGGGTCGCGATGCCGCGCGCGGTGTCCGGGAGGAGCTGCATGAGCCCGACCGCGCCCGCGCCCGACCGCGCCGACGGGTCGAACTTGCTCTCCGCGTAGATCACCGCGGCGAGGAGCGTCGGCGGCAGGTCGTAGTTGCGCGCGTGCGTGCGGACGATCGCCTCGTAGCGCAGCGGGTACCGGGCGCGCTGGTACCACTCGGGCTCGGCGGTCACGACCCACGCCGCTGCGCCGGCGACGACGACGAGCGCGAGGAGCGCGACCAGTGCGAGGCGCTTCACGCCGCGGCGCCCGCCTCCGCCTCGAGCTCGCGCATGACGCCGCCGACCCACGCGTTCAGCTCCTCGAACGTCCCGGTGTTGACGTAGTGGAAGTCGGCCTGGCGCACCTTCTCCCGGTCGGGCAGGAGCCGGGCGTCGCGGTCGTCGCGGGCGACCCGCCGCCGCTGCTCGCGGAGCGCGGCGGGCGCCGTGATCACGACGACGCGGTCGAAGCGCTCCTGGGCGCCGACCTCGAAGAGCAGCGGCACCTCGGTGACGCACACGCGCGGCGGCTCGTCCAGCCGGGCGAGCTGCTCCCGCCACTCGAGGTACTCCTGCGAGACGAGCGGGTGGACCAGCTGCTCGAGCCACGCGAGCCGCTCCGGGTCGCCGAACACCTCGCGCGCGATCCGCGCGCGATCCGGTCGCCCGTCCTCGCCGAGAATCTCCGGGCCGAGCTTCGCGACGAGCGCGTCGCGGACGCCGTCGTCCGTCGCGAGCAGGTGGTGGACGATCGCGTCGCTCGAGACCACCGCCGCGCCGTGCACGCGGAACGCGTCGAGCGCCGCCGACTTCCCTGCCCCGATGCCCCCGGTGATCGCGACCGCGATCGGCCGCGGGCTGCCCGTCACTAGCTCTGGTCGGACTCGGGCTCTGGCTCGGCGTCCTCGGCGGACGCCTCGATGTTGAGCGCCTCCGCGGCCTCGTCGACCGCGATCTCCTCGGCCTGCTCGGCGTCCTTCGTCGCCTCGGCCGCGTCGCTCGCGACGGCCTCCGGCTCGACCGTCTCCGTCGCGTCGGCCGCGTCGCTCGCGACGGCCTCCGGCTCGACGATCTCCTCCGTCGCCTCGGCCTCCACGCGTCTCGGGCTCGGTCTCCGCCTCCGGCTCGGCCGCGGCCTCGGTCGCGGTCTCGACCACAGCCTCGGTCTCGGTCTGCTCCGGCTCGGGCTCCGTCGCCACGGCGGCGGCGCCCGTCGGGAACGCCTCCTCGGAGAGCTTCAGGTCGGGGGTCGAGTGGACGGACTCGCCGCCGTCTGCGCGCGGCACCGGCACGGCGCCCTCCTCGACCCGCTTCAGCGAGAGCGAGAGCCGGCGGCGGTCGCCGTCGATCTCGAGGATGAGCACGTTGACGGGGTCGCCCTGGGAGACGACCTCGCGCGGGTTCTCGACGTGGTGGTTGGCGAGCTCGGAGATGTGCACGAGCCCCTCGACGCCGGGGAGGATCTCGACGAAGGCGCCGAACGTGACGACCTTCGTGACCCGGCCCTCGACGACGTCGCCCTCGCCGTAGCTGTCGAGCACCTGCTGCCACGGGTCGGACTGCGTCTGCTTGAGGCCGAGCGAGATCCGCTGGCGGTCGCGGTCGATGTCGAGCACCTTGACCTGGACGGTCTGGCCGATCTCGAGCACCTCCGACGGGTGGTTGACGTGCGACCAGGAGAGCTCGGAGATGTGGATCAGGCCGTCCATGCCGTCGAGGTCGACGAACGCGCCGAAGTCGACGATGTTCGAGATCGTGCCCTCGACCACGTCGCCCGGGTTGAGCCGGTCGAGGATCGCCTGGCGCATCTCCTTGCGCTCGTCCTCGAGGACGGCGCGACGGGAGAGGACGACGTTGTTCCGCGAGCGGTTGAGCTCGATCACCTTGCAGCGGAGCTCCTTGCCGAGGAACTCGTCGAGGTCCTGCACGCGGCGGATGTCGACGAGCGACGCCGGCAGGAACCCGCGGACCCCGAGGTCGAGGATCAGGCCGCCCTTGACGACCTCGATCACCTTGCCGTTGACGGGCTCGCCGCTCTCGGCCGCCGCCTCGATCGCCTTCCAGGCGAGCTCGAAGCGGGCGCGCTTCTTCGAGAGCAGGAGGCGGCCCTCGGCATCCTCCTTCGTCATCACGAGCGCGTCGATCTCGTCCCCGACCGACACCTCGTCGGCGGGGTTCACGTTGCGGCGGATCGACAGCTCGGCGACGGGGATGACCCCTTCGGACTTGTAGCCGATGTCGACGAGCACCTCGTCCTTGTCGACGCGCACGACGGTGCCGTGGACGACCTCTCCCTCGTTGATCGTCGGGAAGGTGCCCTCGTAGTCGGGGATCAGCTCCCCGTCAGGGCCTGTCGTCCAGACGCCGGCCTCTGCCTGCGTCGGGGTTTCGAGTGCGTTGTTGCTCATCGGAGCGCTGGAGTATAGCGGGGGATTCGCGACGCGAATCCCCCGCTGTACGATGCAGGCCCGCGGCACGGCGGCCTCCGGTGCCAGCCGAGCTCGGTGATGCGGTTCTGCGGCTGCCGGCGCACTGATTCGAAGGGCGGCGGCGCGAGTGGCTGTGCGCCTGGAAGTACCGGACCAGCGCGTCGAGGTCGATCTCGCCGCCGAGCGGCTCCGTGCACTGGCCGGAAGACCGTGAACCGTCCCCGCCGGTCGGCGAGGAAGTTGTTCATCGTCACGCGGTAGGTCGTCGCCGGCGCGATCGGCACGCCGTTGAGCATGACGTTGCTGACGCGGTTCGCCGGCCTGGCGAGCGTCGAGTTCCACGGGTACGTGAAGCCGTCCGAGATCTGCAGGATCCCGATGCGGCCGCGCGGCCGTCGCCGTGAACTGCTGCTCGAGCACGTGCCTTGATCTGCGCGCCGGTGCAGGTCTTGACGACGAGCGAGTTCCCGAACGGCTGGACGGTGAAGGCTCGCCGTAGGTCACCTGCCCGGCGGCTCGCCGCCCGGCGATTTGGCGATAGATCAGGCCGCCGCGGATGCCGCCCGCGTTCATGAACGCGATCTGCGACGCCGCCGAAGTCCGTCGGCGCTCGTCGCCTCGAGCTGGGCGTCGGCGATCACGTCGCCGATCGAGCTCTCGCCGGCGGCGTTCGCGCCGCTCGGCGTGTCGCGCCGCGAGCGGATGTCGGCCGTGATCGTGCCGACGATCTGGTTCGCGATCGGCGCGCGAGCCTGCCGGTACTGCGTCGACGATCGCCGTCAGACGCCGCGTCCTTCGCGACGTCCTGCGTGACGATCACGTTGTCGCGCCGTCGCCGACTTGACGTCCTTCGTCTGGTGGTCGATCACGAGGTCGATGTCGGTGACCACCCGGCCGAACGACGACGCGCTCGTGACGAGCTTGCCCGTCCGATCGTGCAGATGTACGGCGCGTGCGTGTGGGCGCTGACGACGACGTCGACCTGCGGGTCGAGGCCGTTCGGCGATCGCCGTGATCTCGGGCCCGCCGAAGTTGACGCACTTGTTGACGTCCGTGTAGGCCGTCGGGATTCGCCGGCGCCGCGGAACGGCCGGGCGCCGGCGGGTTCTGGAAGCCGCCCTGGTGGAGCAGGACGACGAACGCCCGCACGCCCTGCTCGTTGCGCAGCTTCTCGCACGAGCGCGTTGATCGGTCGCGACCTCGTCTGAAGTCGAGGCCGGCGACCCCGGACGGCGTGACGATCGTCGGGCGTCCCCTCGAGAGTGAGGCCGATGAACGCGATCTTCGCGTTGTCGATCTTCCGGATCTCGTACGCGGGCAGGATCGTCTCGTCCGTCGCCCTCGTAGAACACGTTCGCGGCGAGGTACTGGAAACGGCGCCCGGCGAAACCGTCGCCGCCGGCAGCCGTCGACCGGGTGGCAGCCGCCGTTCTGCATGCGCAGGAGCTCGCCGACGCCCTCGTCGAACTCGTGGTTGCCGACACCCGACACGTCGAGGCCGATCGCGTTGAGCGCCTCGATCGTCGGCTCGTCGTGGAAGAGCGCCGAGATCAGAGGGCTGGCGCCGATCAGGTCGCCGGCGCCGACGGTGATCGTGTTCGGTTCTGCTCGCGCAGGTTCTTGATGTGCGTGGCGAGGTACTCGACGCCGCCGGCGGGAACGGCCGCGCGGCCCAGCCGTCTGCACGCCGGCGAGTTGAGCATTGGGATGCAGCACCCGACCTGGATCGTGCCCGGGCGTGGTCGGCTCGAGATGGCCGTGGAAGTCGTTGATCGCGAGCAGCTGGACCTTGGTGTCGTTGTCCTTCGGCCCCTTGCCGCTGTCGTTCGGCCTGTCCGCCGCGAGCGCCTGCGAGGCGCCGAGCAGCGAGCACGAGCCCGAGCGCGGCAAGGACAGCGATGAGTCGTCTCATGTACGTGTCATCCCCTTTCGATTCCCCTGACGGACGGGAGTGCCCGGAACGGCAGGATCCTAATCCCGCTCCGCGCCGTCGGGAAGCGCGACGTGGCACTTCTTCACCCGAAGGCGGCTAGTCCTTCGCGTCCGCCCAGGTGTCCCCCACCCCGACCTCGACCGCGAGCGGCGGGTCGAGCGGGTACGCGCCGACCATCTCCTCGCGCACGAGCTCGCGCACGGCGCTCGTCTCGACCTCGGGCACCTCGAGCAGGAGCTCGTCGTGCACCTGGAGCACGAGCCGCGCGCTCCGGCCCTCGCGGCGGAGCCGCTCGTGGATCCGCACCATCGCGACCTTGATCACGTCGGCTGCCGTCCCCTGCATGACGGTGTTGACGGCGAGGCGCTCGCCCAGCGACCGCGTCTGGCGGTTCGCGGCGCGGAGCTCGGGGATCGCGCGGCGGCGGCCGAGCAGCGTCGTCACGTACCCCTGGTCGGTCGCGTCGGCGATCGTGCGGGCGATCAGCTCGCGCACGCGCGGGAGGCGCTCGAGGTACGCGTCGATCAGGTCCTGCGCCTCCTCGCGCGGGATCCCGAGGTTCTCCGAGAGCCCGTACGACGAGATCCCGTAGATGATCCCGAAGTTGACCATCTTCGCCGTCTCCCGCTGGTGGCGCGCGAGCTCGGCCTGCGGCACGCCGAAGACCTGGGAGGCCGTGGCGGCGTGGATGTCCTCGTTCCGCGCGAACGCCTCGCGGAGCACCGGCTCGCCCGAGACGTGCGCGAGGATGCGCAGCTCGACCTGGCTGTAGTCCGCGGAGAGGAGGCGCGTGCCCTCGGCGGCCACGAACGCCGAGCGGATCCGGCGCCCGAGGTCGGTGCGCACGGGGATCGACTGGAGGTTCGGGTTCGTCGTCGAGAGCCGCCCGGTCGCGGCGACCGCCTGGTTGATCGTCGTGTGCAGCCGGCCGTCCCGCTCGTCGATCAGCTCGGGGAGCGGCAGCAGGTACGTGTTCAGGAGCTTCGTCAGCTCCCGCCACTCCTCGACGACCGGGACGAGCGGGTGGTCGTCGCGGATCGCCCGCAGGACGCGGGCGTCGGTCGAGTAGCCGGTCTTGCCCTTGCGGCCGGCGGTCAGCTCGAACTTCTCGAAGAGGATCCGGGCGAGCTGCTGCGTCGAGCCGATCTGGAACTCCTCGCCCGCGTGCTCGTACGCCTGCCCCTCGAGCTCCTCGACCCGCTCCTGCGAGGCGCGCGGTGATCTCGCCCATGCGGTACGTGTCGATGCGGATGCCCGCGTCCTCCATGTCCGCGAGCACGGCGGTGAGCGGCAGCTCGATCTCGTCGTAGAGCTGCTCGGAGCCCCACTCGCGGAGCCGCGCGCGGAGCTGCGGGGCGAGCCGGCGAGCCGCCTCGGCACGCCGGACGAGCGCCGCGGTCTCCTCCTCCGCGAGCGGCTCGGGGACGAGCTCGAGCCCGTGCTCCTGCGCGAGGTCGTCGAGCTCGTAGCCGGCCCGGCCGGGTTCGACGAGGTACGCCGCGATCAGCGTGTCGTCCGCAGGTGCACGACCGAGCCGCAGGAGCTTCGCGTCGTGGGTCGCGATCTCGGCGCCGCCGAGCGCCGACCGCAGCTCGTCCCGCCCGGCCGAGGCGACGACGACCTCGCCCCCGCTCGCCAGGCCGACGCGCTCGCCGTCCCACTGGACGCCGACCGGCCCCGTGACGGGGACGAGCAGCTCCTCGCGCCACCCGACCGCCTCCGTCTCGAGCACGACCTCGGCCGCCGGGATCGCCTCGTCCAGCGTGTCGACGCGCCCGAGCAAGGCGCGGAACTCGAAGCGGCGGAAGATCTCCTTCAGCGTCGAGCGGTCGGGAGGCGCCGAGACGAGCTCCGACGGGTCGACGTCGAGCGGCAGGTCGCGGCGCATCGTCGCGAGCAGCTTGGATTCGCGCGCCTGCTCGGCGTGCTCGCGCACCGCCTTGCCCCGCGCCGGCGAGAGCTCGTCGGCGTGCTCGATCACGGCCTCGAGCGAGCCGTACTGCGCGACCAGCTGCCCGGCGGTCTTGTCACCGATCCCGGGGATCCCCGGGATGTTGTCCGACGTGTCGCCCTTCAGTCCGATGAAGTCGGGCACCTGGTCGGGGCGCACGCCGTACCGCAGCTCGACGCGGTCGGGCGTGTAGACGTGCACGTCGGCGACCCCGCGCGGGGTCATCATCAGGCAGATGTTCTCGCTGCAGAGCTGGAACGCGTCACGGTCGGTGGAGACGACGCACGTGCGGACCCCCGCCTCGTCGGCACGCGTCGCGATCGTCGCGATCACGTCGTCTGCCTCCCAGCCCTCGAACTCGAGGTTCCGGTAGCCGAACGCCTCGACGATGGGCCGGAAGTGCGGGAACTGCTCCCGGAGCAGGTCCGGCATCGGCCGCCTGCCCTCCTTGTAGGTCTCCGCGATCTCGGTGCGGTGCGTCGGCCGGGTGTCCCACGCGACGCAGACCCCCCGCGGCTTGTAGTCGGAGAGGAGCTTGAAGAGCATGTTCGTGAACCCGAGGAGCGCGTTCGTCGGCTGGCCCCACGTCGTCTGCAGCTCCTCCGGGAGCGCGAAGTACGCGCGGTAGGCGAGGTTGTTGCCGTCGACGAGGAAGAGCTCCGCGTCCTTCGCCGGGCCGTCGTCGAGCTGAAGCTCCTCGCCGGTCAGCGTCTTCGGGCTCACCGGTCGAGCCTAACCGACGAGGATCCTCCTCCCGGACGACGCGAGACCGTCCCCACGGACGATGCGCGCCCCTCGCCCGCGCTCTAGCCTGGCCCACATGAGCGCGACCGCGACCCTCGCCGTCCCGACGATCGTCCCCTTCACCGACGAGCACCTGCCCGGCGCCGGGACGCTGCTCGCCGGGCGCCACCGCGCTCAGCGCGTCGTCGAGCCCCTGCTCGACCCGGCCTACGAGGAGCCCGGCCGGGCGACGGCCGAGGTCGAGGCGCTCTGGGAGACGGACGGCGCCTCGGGCGCCGCCGCCGTCCGCGACGGCGAGGTGGTCGGCTTCGTGCTCGGCGCCCCGCGCGACGCCAGCTGGGGGCCGAACGTCTGGGTCGAGCCCGCCGGCCACGCGGCGGTGGAGCCGGAGCTCGTGCGCGACCTCTATGCGGCCGCCGCGGAGCGGTGGGTCGCGGAGGGCCGCACCTCGCACTACGCCGTCGTCCCGGCGACCGACCCGGCCGTCGTGGACGCATGGTTCCGCGTGGGCTTCGGGCACCAGCACGTCCACGCGATCCGCGAGCCGTGGCCCGCCGACGCGGTCGTCGAGGTGCCGCCGGAGCTCACGCTCCGTGCGCCGACGCGCGACGACATCGACGCGCTCGCGCGGATCGACGTCGCGCTCCCCGCGCACCAGGCGCGGTCGCCGGTGTTCTCGCTGCTCCCGCTGCCGTCGGTCGAGGAGGCGCGCGCCGAGTACGAGGCCGACTTCGACGACCCGCGGTTCGCGACGTTCGTGGTGGAGCACGAGGGCGAGGTGATCGGCGCGGCCGTCGGCTGCCCGATCGAGGTGTCGTCCGGGCACAAGAGCCTCACGCTGCCGCCAGGCGCCGGGTTCCTCGGCTTCGCGGCCGTGCTGCCGGAGCACCGCGGGCTCGGTGCCGGGCGCGTGCTCGGCGACGCCGTGCTCGCCTGGTCGCGGGACGCGGGCCATCCGAGCGTCGTCACCGACTGGCGCATGACGAACCTCCTCGCGTCCCGCACGTGGCCGCGGCTCGGCTACCGCCCGACGTTCTTCCGGCTCTTCCGCGCGATCGCCTAGGCCGACTCCGCGCGGCGGACGCGGACGCGCACCGTATGGCCGTGCGGCGCGAAGCTGCCGTCGCCCTCGAGCATCCCCGTCGTGACGAAGAGCTCGACGTCCCGCCCGACGTCGGGTGAGCGCTCGACCACGTGCGTCGACGCCTCCGCGAAGCTCGCGATGAGCGCGAAGGCGGCCTCCCGAGGCGGCGCGGAGCTCGCGGGAGTGACGGCATCGACCTCGAGCACGGCGTCGACGACCTCTGCACGCTCCAGCCGCCAGCCGCGCTCCTCGCACACGCGCCGCACGTGCGGCAGCAGGTGCAGGTCGGGCTCCTCGGTCACCCAGTCGGGGACGAGCATGGCGTCACGTAGGCGATCGAGGTCGGGGACCGCCGCCTCCGCCGAGGCGACGCCCCGCCCGCGCTCGTCGATGTCCCAGCGAGGGCGCATCCGACAAGGGTACGTCCAGCGGCGTCGCGTGAATCCGCAAGCCGCGGGTAGCCCTGCCTACGATGCCGCCGTGCCCCGCGTCCCCCTCCACTCGGGCTCGCGCCTGAACGTGGGGGAAACCATGTTCCCCCACGAGCCCCCTTCTACGGCGTCCGTGACCGGGTGTGCGCTTGCGCGCCTCCCGGCCGGCAAAGCCGGCCTCCGGCTCCCACCCGAGGCGACGGATCGTCGGGAAGACCGCGCCCGGGAGACTGACCATACGATCGGAGAACGTGCCCCGCGTCCCCCTCCACTCGGGCTCGCGGCTCCCGCTCGTCACGCTGCCCGACGACACGGAGCTGCTCGCTGCGCCGCCGCCGCTCGACCCGCTCGCCGATGTCCCGGCCGCGGTCGCCGAGGCGCTGCGCTACCCGCTCGCCGGGCCGTCTCTCGCCGATGCCGCGACGCGCGGCGGCCGGGCGACGGTCGTCGTCCAGACGCCGACCCTCCCGCTCCCGACGGTCGAGGAGGATCCGCGCCGTGACGCGCTCGCCGCCGTGCTGGACGCGCTGACGGAGGCGGGCGTAGCCAAGGTCACGCTGCTCGTGACCGCCGGCCTCGGCCGCAAGCCCGGGCGCCGCGAGCTCGAGGGCCTCCTCCGCCCCGACCGGGCGCGGGACTTCCGCGGCGAGATCGTCGTCCACGACTGCGAGGCGGACGACCTCCACCCGCTCACGGTCGACGGGTGGACCCTCCGCCTGAATCCCGCTCTCGTCGAGACCGATCTGGTCGTGACGGTCGGAGCCGCCGAGACCGGGCTCCATGGCGGCGCTTCGGCGCTCCTCGACGCGTCGGCGCCCGGGAGCATCCGCCGGGCTCGGGCGCAGTCGCTGCTCGAGGTGTCGGGCGCCGGCGGCTGGCGCTGGGCCGCGCAGCTCGAGGCGCGTCTGCGGCAGGAGGTGCCGGTCGTCGGGCTCTCGCTCGTCCTCGACCACCCGCGCGAGACGGGGCTCCATCGCGGCTATCCGTGGGAGCCGGACTCGCTGCGGAGCGTCGCCCACTCGCCGCTCCGCCGACTGCCTCAACGTGCTGCCCGCCGGGCTCCGCCGCCGCGTGCTGACCAATGGCCGCCGGTCGCTCAGCGTCGTCGCGGCGCTCGCCGGGCCGCCGTCGGTCGCCCACGCGGAGGCGCTCGTGCGCGGCACCGCTGTCCGCAGCGTCACCGTCGAGGCGCCCTTCGAGACCCTCGTCGTCCCGCTGCCGTGGGAGAGCCTGCAGCTGCCGCGGCAGCCGCTCAACCCGATCACGGCCGCGTCCTTCGGGCTCGGCTACGTGCTGCGGCTCTGGCGAAACGCCCCACCGCTCGTCGAGGGCGGGACGGTCGTGCTCCTCCACCCGTTCTCGCGCGTGATGGGGACGCGCGCCCAGGCGCCGTACCGCACGCTCTTCGCCGTCCTGCGCGACGGGACGGCCGGCGCGCGCCTCGGCGGCGCCGAGGCGGTCGCCGCCCGCGACCGGCGCGCGCTGTCCGCGTACCGGGGCGGGAGCGCGCCCCACCCGCGGCTCCCGTTCGCCGAGTGGGAGACATGCGCACCGGTGCTCGAGCGCGCCGGGCGCGTGATCGTCGCGGGCTGCCGAGACGCCGCGGCTGCGCGCGCGCTCGGGCTCGTCCCGTCGCACAGCACCTCGACCGCACTGTCGATGGCGGCCGGGATCGCCGGCGGCGAGGCGCGCACGGGCGTCGTGCTCGGGCCGCCCTATCCGGGGATCGTCGTCGGCGGCGAGGCCTGACGGGCGCGGCTCAATCGAGGCCGAGGTAGGCCTTCTGCACGGCGGCGTTGGTCTTGAGCTCGGCGGCGGGGCCTTCGAGCGTGATGCGCCCGGTCTCCATCACGTAGCCGCGGTGCGCCATGTCGAGCGCCATCAGGGCGTTCTGCTCGACGAGCAGGACCGGCGTGCCCTCCGTGTTGATCTCCTTGACGATCTCGAAGATCTTCTCGACGAAGATCGGCGCGAGGCCCATCGACGGCTCGTCGAGCAGGAGCAGCTTGGGACGGGCCATGAGGGCGCGCCCGATGGCGCACATCTGCTGCTCGCCGCCGGACATCGTCCCGGCCTTCTGCGTGCGCCGCTCGTAGAGCCGCGGGAAGAGCTCGAAGACGCGATCCATGTCCGCCTGGAAGTTCTCGCGGTCGGTCCGCTGGAAGGCGCCCATCTCGAGGTTCTCGGTCACCGTCATCCGGGGGAAGAGCCGCCGGCCCTCCGGGCTCTGTGCGATCCCGTTCTTGACGATCGAGTGCGGCGACGCGGTCGTGATCGGCTTGCCCTGGAACCGGATCGTCCCCTGCCGCGGCCGGTTCAGCCCGTTGATCGCCCGCAGGGTCGTCGACTTCCCGGCGCCGTTCGCGCCGATCAGCGTGACGATCTCGCCCTGGCCGACGCGCAGCGACACGCCCTTCAGCGCGTGGATCGCGCCGTAGTAGACGTGGACGTCCTCGAGCGAGAGGATGTCCGTGCCGGCGGCGGCAGCGCTCACGCCGCGGCCCCCTTCCCGAGGTACGCCTCGATGACGCGCTCGTCCGCCTGGATCTCGGCCGGTGAGCCCTCGGCGATCTTCCCGCCGTACTCCAGCACCGTGATCCGCTCGGAGACGCCCATCACGACCTTCATGTCGTGCTCGATGAGGAGCACGGTGAGCCCCTTCTCGTCGCGCACACGGCGGACGAACGACGTGAAGTCCGAGGTCTCCTGCGGGTTCATCCCTGCCGTCGGCTCGTCGAGCAGCAGCAGCTTCGGGTCGGTCGCGAGCGCGCGCGCCACCTCGAGCCGGCGCTGGTCGCCGTACGGGAGGTTCCCGGCGCGGTCCTCGTGGCGGCGCGGGAGCCCGCTGTAGACGAGGAGCTCGCGGGCGCGCTCGCGGGACTCCGCCTCCTCCCGCTTGACCTTTCGCGTCCGGAGGATGGAGCCGATGATCCCGCTGTGCAGCCGGCAGTGCATGCCGACGAGCACGTTCTCGATCGCGGTCATCTGGGCGAAGAGGCGGATGTTCTGGAACGTCCGCCCGACTCCGAGCGCGGTGATCGCGTGCGGCGGCAGCCCGGAGACCTCGGTCCCGTCGAACACGATCGAGCCCGACGTCGGCTTGTAGACGCCCGTGAGCTGGTTGAAGAACGTCGTCTTGCCCGCGCCGTTCGGCCCGATCAGCGCGACGATCGAGCCGCGCGGGATCGTGAAGTCGACGTCGTCGGTCGCCACGAGGCCGCCGAACTCCTTGCGGAGCTGCGTGACCACGACGAGGTCGTCGGCGGCCATCAGTCGTCGCTCCGATCGCGGTCGGTGAGCGTGCCCTCGGTCTGGACGTCGTAGAACGGCGTGTCGTGCACGCCCTCCTCGAGCTCGATCTTGTGCCGGCGCTCGGGGATCAGGCCGGCGGGACGGAACAGCATCATCAGGACGATGATGATCGCCGTAGATCCCGAACTGGTACTTCGTCGGGTCGAAGTCGAGCCCGGCGTCCTGGATCTTCGAGCCGATCGTCGAGAGCCCGCTGAAGTTCAGGTACGCGAGGATCATCCCGCCGACGACCACGCCCCAGACGCTCCCCATGCCGCCCAGGATGACCATGCACAGCAGGAACACGGAGATGTTGAAGTAGAAGTCCGCCGGGAAGGCGCCGGACTTGAAGCTCGCGTAGTACGCGCCCGCGACGCCGCCGAAGAACGCGCCCAGGGCATAGGCCCACGTCTTCGTCCGCATCAGGGGCACGCCCATCGCGGCCGCCGCCGTCTCGTCCTCGCGGATCGCGATCCACGCCCGCCCCAGCCGCGAGTCCCGCAGCCGGACGGAGCAGAAGATCGTGAGGAGCAGGAGCAGGAGCGCGACGAGGTAGTACCAGCGCTCGCGGTTGTCCGAGGTCTGGAAGTTGTCCGGCAGCCCGATCGCGCTGAGGAGCGGGAAGCCCACCGGGTCGATGGGCGCGATCCCGAACGTGCCGTTCGTGAGGTTGAAGCCGCCGAAGCTGTCGCCGTTGCGGACGACCTGCGGGATGATCTCGCCGAAGCCGAGCGTGACGATCGCCAGGTAGTCGCCGCGCAGGCGCAGCGTCGGGAGGCCGATGATGATGCCGGCGAGCATCGTCAGGAGCCCGGCAGCGATCAGGACGATCCACATCGTCATGTGGATCCCGACGAGGTCGTTGTCGACGGACGACCCGAAGTGGAGCGTCACCCCGCTGAAGTGCTGGGACGCGAGCCAGCCGGCGGTGTACGCGCCCACCGCGTAGAACGCGACGTAGCCGAGGTCGAGGAGCCCGCAGTACCCGACGACGATGTTGAGCCCGACCGCCATCATCGTGAACGCGATCATCACGACGAGCGTGCCGGTGCTCGGCATGAAGTCGCCGATCAGGGGCAGGTCGGAGAGGCCCTCCTCGATGAACGGGTAGACGATCCCGAGCAGGATGAGCGCCGGGACGAGCCAGAGGTTCCGGCTTCCGCCGAGGCCCTTCGCGCGCTCGGCGAGACCCGTCATGCACCCTCGGGCGTCTGCTCGCCGAGAATGCCTTCCGGCCGGAACACGAGCACGGCGATCAGGATCCCGAACACGATCGAGCGGGTCCAGTCACCTCCCGGCGCGAGCCACGTGAGGCCCTCGTTGAACGACTGGACGAAGCCGATCACCAGAGCGCCCACGACTGCTCCCGCGAGATTCCCGATGCCGCCGAGCACCGCCGCCGTGAACGCGATCAGCCCGAGCTCGAAGCCGGTGTCGTAGCGGATGTTGTACTCGAGCAGGAACACGAGACCGGCAACCGCGGCCAACGACCCCGCGATGAAGAACGTCACGGAGATCGTGCGGTTGACGTTGATCCCCATCATCGCCGACGCCTCGGTGTCCTGGGCGACGGCGCGCATCGCCTTGCCCTGCCGCGTGTAGCGCACGAACCAGCTGAGCGCGACGAGCGCCGGCACGATGATCGCCAGCGCGAAGATCAGCTTCCAGGTGACGCGGATCTCGCCGATCGTGAACGCGGCTCCCTGCGGGAGCAGGTCGGAGCCGCTCTCGTAGTCGACGCCGTAGAGCGCGAGCG
This sequence comes from uncultured Actinomycetes bacterium, assembly GCA_963748255.1. Lineage (GTDB taxonomy): Bacteria > Actinomycetota > Thermoleophilia > Gaiellales > Gaiellaceae > Gaiella. The sequence continues at coordinate 536,853 of CAVVIL010000019.1, forward strand.
AGATGTTCGAGACGATGAACGACATCCCGACGGCGGTGATCAGCGGCGTCAGCCGGGGCGCGTTGCGGAGCGGCCGGTACGCGACCCGCTCGATCGCCGCGTTGAACAGCGCAAACACCGGGATCGTGATCGCGAGCGTCAGGATGATCCCACCGACGACGACGAGGTTGCTCGAGGATGCGTCAAGCCCGAGCACCGTGAGGAGCACGGTGCTCGCGATGAGCCCGGAGAGCGAGAACACGTCGCCGTGGGCGAAGTTGATCAGCTGCAGGATCCCGTAGACGAGCGTGTAGCCGAGCGCGACGACGCCGTAGATCGAGCCGCGCGTGAGGCCGTCGAACGCGACGTTGATGAACTCCTCCGGCCCCTTGATGAAGTTGACGAGGAGCCAGACGCCGACGAGCGCGAGGAGGAAGAGCCCGATGCCGTTGACGACCTTCGGGTTCCGGAGCTTCAGGAGGATGTTGGAGCCCGCTTCGCGCACGCCGATCGCGGGACTCTAGAACGAAGCGGGGCGGGAGGGCAACAGCCCTCCCGCCCCGACCGATCGTGCGTTGGGTCTACTGGCCGCTGGCCGCCGCCACCGTCTCCGGCTTCGGCGAGACCGTCGCCTTCGTGGTCAGCTCGTCCGTGGCCTCGTAGATCGTGAAGCCGACGACCGCGCCCGAGGCGTCCTCGGGGTCGCCGTTCTCGTCGATCTTGAACGAGCCGAGCAGCCCGTCCGTGACGTTCGTCTCGAACAGCTTCGTGATCACGTCGGCACGCGTGCCGTCCGAGCCCGCGATCGCGTCGAGCAGCACCTGCGCCGCCTGCGCGCCGTAGATCGCGTACGGATCGATCGCGGCGCCCTGGAGCGGCCCGCTCTGGAGGCCGTCGATGAAGTCGAGGGCGGGGCCCTTGAACTCGTCGATCGGCACTCCCGCGACCGACAGGAACATGCCTGCGGCCGCCGTGCCCGACTCGTCGATCGTCGACTGCTGTCGTGAAGCCGTCCGGCGCGTACAGCCCGACGTCTCCGTCGTTCGGCCCGAGGACCGCGACCTTGTCCTTGATCACCTGCGCGCCGTTCTCGTCGATGAGACCGCCGAGGAACACCGCGTCGGCGCCCGTCGACTTGATCTTCTGGAACTGCGACGTGTAGCTCGTCGCCTTCGGATCCCAGGCCTCGAAGCCCGCGATCTTGATCCCGAGGGACTCCGCCGCCTTGCGCGTCGTCGTCGCGACACCGAGGCCGTAGGCCTCCTTGTCGTTCAGGATGTAGACGCTCTTCACGCCCTGCGACTGCATGAACTCGGCCACCGCGGCGCCCTGGTAGGCGTCGTGCGGCACGACGCGCGCGTAGTTGCGCGTCCCCGACGGGTAGTACTTGTCGGGCTCGGTCGAGTCACAGCCGCCCGGCAGGTTCACCGTCAGGCAGGGGTACGTGTTGGCCGGCGAGACCATCGCGATCCCGCCCTCGGGCGCCTGGTTGACGACCGGGATGATGATCGCCGCGCAGCCCGAGTTGAAGGTGCCGATGATGCCGATCACCTTGTCGTTCGCCGCGTACGCGTTGCCGTTCGAGGAGCACTTGCCGGAGTCCCACTTGCCGGCCTGTGCGGTCGCGTCGTCGCACGACTGGTAGCCGATGTTGTAGTCGCCGGCCTTCCAGTCACGCTGGCCGAGCTCGTAGCGGATGGCGGCGACGATCTGCAAGGTCTGCGTCCGCGACGACCCCTGGAGCGGGAAGTCGGACGCGATGATGTAGTCGGGGTCTCCATCGCCCTCGTACTCGATCGCCGTGCACGACGACGACGGCAGCGCCTCGGGCGCCTCGCCGCCGTCGTCTCCACCGCAGCCCGCGGCGACGAGCGCTAGTGCGACGACGAGCAGACCGGCAAGGAATACCCCATGCCTCTTGAACGTCAAGCCTCTCCTCCTTCTTGGGGGACCGGCGCCCGGCATGCGAACCGGGGGCCCTCCGTTGCGTGGCGTGGAGTGTAAGTCACCGTCGGCGCAAGCGTCCCGACGTCGGCTGGGCCGGCGGCTGCGCGAAACCGGCGCCGGTCCGAGCGAGGTATGCCGAAGGTGGGGCTCGAACCCACACGCCCTCGCGGGCAACGGATTTTGAGTCCGCCGCGTCTGCCAGTTCCGCCACTTCGGCCGGCAGGGTGATGGTAGAGGGCGCTGCCGCGCGCGCCCGGCCCGGGCTCTACGATCGACGCGTGCGCATCGGGATCCTGACCGGCGGCGGGGACTGCCCGGGGCTGAACGCGGTGATCCGCGCGGTCGCGCGGCGCGGGCTCGACCTCGGGCACGACGTGATCGGCGTGCGCGAGGGCTGGCGCGGCCTCGTCGAAGGGATCACCGAGCCGCTCGGTCGGCGCGAGATCTCAGGGCTGCTCCCGCGGGGCGGCACGATCCTCGGCACCACGCGGACGAACCCGTACAAGGTCGACGGCGGCGTCGAGCGCGTGCTCGAGCACTTCGCGGCCACGGGCCTCGACGCGCTCGTCGCGGTCGGAGGCGAGGACACGCTCGGAGTCGCGGCGCGGCTGCATGCCGAGCACGAGTTCCCCGTCGTCGGCGTCCCGAAGACGATCGACAACGACCTCTCCGCGACCGACTACACCTTCGGCTTCGACACGGCGGTGTCGATCGCGACCGAGGCGATCGACCGGCTGCACACGACGGCCGAGTCGCACAACCGCGTCATGGTCGTCGAGGTGATGGGCCGCCACACGGGCTGGATCGCCGTGATGAGCGGGATCGCCGGCGGCGCAGACGTGATCCTCATTCCCGAGCAGCCGCTGACCGTCGAGGAGGCGTGCTCCGAGATCGAGCGGCGCCACGCGCGCGGGAAGGACTTCTCGATCGTCGTCGTCAGCGAGGGCTACGAGCTCACCTACTCGAGCGGCGAGTCGCGGCTCGTCGCCGGCGAGGCGCGGTCGACCGACCAGTTCGGCCACGTCGCGCTCGGCGGCGTCGGCGACGCGCTCGCGCAGGAGATCGAGGCGCGGACGGGCTTCGAGACGCGGGTCACGGTGCTCGGCCACGTCCAGCGGGGCGGCACCCCGACCGCCCGCGACCGCGTCCTCGCGACGCGCTACGGGCTGAAGGCGGCGGAGCTCGTCCACGAGCAGCGCTTCGGCCGCATGGCGGCGCTGCACGGCGACGCGATCGTCGACGTCTCGCTCGCCGAGGCCACCGCCGAGCTGAAGACGGTCCCGCCCGAGTGGTACGACGTCGCCCGCGCGTTCTTCGGCTGACCGGGTGAGCCACACGCCCACGGCGGCCCGGCTCGCCGCGATCGATCTCGACGGCACCCTCCTCCGCTCGGACACGACGATCTCCGACCGGTCGCGCACGGCGCTCGCCGACGCGCGGGCCGCGGGCATCGACGTCGTGCTCGTGACGGCGCGCTCGCCGCGCTCCGTCCGCGCGATCGCGCGCGACGCGGGGCTCGACGGGCTCGCGATCTGCGCCAACGGCGCGACGCTCTACGACCTCGACACCGAGACGATCGTCCGTCACACGACGCTCGACGCGGCGACCGTGCACCGGATCGTGCGCGGGCTCCGCGAGCGCATCCCGGGGATCGCGTTCGGCTGGGAGCTCGAGCTCCGGTTCGGGAGCGAGCCGGCGTACGAGGCGCAGCGGGACGCGGCCTGGTGGCCGCGCCCGGACGACGCCTACCCCGCCTGCGACGTGCTCGAGTGGCACGAGCCGATGACGAAGCTGCTCGCGCGGCTGCCGGGCGTCGACCTCGACGACGTGCTCGCCCACGCCCGCGAGCTCGGCGCCGACGAGGCGTCCGTGACCCTGACGGGCGACGCCTTCGTCGAGGTGATGGCGGCCGGGGTCGCGAAGGAGGCGGCGCTCGCCGCGCTCGCCGCCGAGCGCGGGATCGCGCCCGGCGAGGTGGTCGCGTTCGGCGACCAGCTGACCGACGCGGGGATGCTCGCGTGGGCGGGCCTCGGGGTCGCCGTCGCGAACGCCCATCCCAGCGCGCTCGAGGCGGCCGACGAGGTGACTGCGTCGAACGACGAGGACGGCGTCGCCCTCGTGCTCGAGCGCCTCGCGTCGCTCAGCCGAGGAGCAGCGCGTCCGTCGGCGCGTAGCCGTCGGTGAGGAGCGGCACGTCGCCCGTCCGCACGTCGCGCTCCCAGCGGTCGCGCACGGCCGCCGTGAGGTCGGGAGCGTCGGGCGCGCGCGTCTCCCGTACCTCGTCCCAGATGTCGGCGAGGCGGTCGCGGGACGGTGACGCGCGCTCGGTCGCGACGAGGATGATGTTCCGGATGTCGTCCGACCGGCGGTCGGACGCCCCCTCGAAGACCGGGTGCAGCTCGACCGTCGGGAAGACGGCGCCGTACGTCTTCCAGAGCGCCCGCGTGATCTGCGAGCTCCCGCCCGTGATCGCGCCGATCACGTTCGTCGCGATCACCCCGCCCGGCGTGAGGCGCTCCTTCATCAGCTCGACGAACTCGAGCGTCGTGAGGTGGAACGGGACGCCGTCCGAGTAGAAGGCGTCGACCATGATCACGTCGTAGCGGTCGTCGTGCCGCTGCAGGAACCGGCGACCGTCGTCCACCTCGACGACGACGCGCGGGCTCCGCGGCAGCTTGAACCACTTGTAGGCGGTCGAGACGACCTCCGGGTCGAGCTCGACGGTCGTGATCTCGACGTCCTTGAAGTCGCGGAAGAGCCGCTTCTGCGTCGAGCCGCCGCCGAGGCCGACGATGAGGATCCGCTTCGCGTTCGGGTTGTACGCGAGACCGAGGTGCAGGTAGTCGCTGTAGGAGAACCGGGTCCGCACCGGGTCGTCGAGGTACATGCCGCTCTGGAACGAGCTGTCGAAGCGGAGGTAGCGCGAGTTCTCGTCGTCCATCACGAAGAGGCGGTGGTAGCGCGTGTCGCGCGCCTCCCGCACCGTGAAGCCCGAGCCGGAGAGCGCGACCTCCGCGGGATCGAGCTTGCGGGGCGTTCGCACGTCGCGCTCGCGGTAGAGCGGCGACCAGTTCTGGGCCGCCGCGCCGCGGACGACCCGGCCCGTCGTGTCGGGTGAGAGCGCGCCGACGGCGAGGAGCGCGGCGCCCGCGGCCACGACGAGCGCGGCCCCGGGGATCCAGAGGCGCTGGAGCAGCGCGACGGACGCGGCGGCCGCGAGGAGCACCATCGCGCCGACCGCGAGCACCTGGTCGGTGCCGTACTCCGGCACGAGCCAGAAGGCCGTCACGAACGTCCCGGCGATGCTGCCGGCCGTCGAGATCGAGAAGAGGCGGCCGGCGACCGTCCCGAGACGGTCGAGCGAGCGCGCGGCGAGGCGGACGGCGATCGGCGAGACCGACGCGAGCACGACGCTCATCGGGCCGAAGAGGATGATCGCGGCGACGAGCGGGTCGAGCCGCGGGCCGGGATCCCAGGAGACGACCTGCTCCAGCACCCACTCGTCGACGACCGGGATCGCGAGCACGAGCCCCGCCCCCAGCGCGATCGCCCCGACGAAGAGGTACGGCGACGGCCATCGGTCGGCGAGCGCGCCGCCCGCCCAGTAGCCGATCGAGAGACCGGTGAGGACGACGCCGATGAGCGCGCCCCAGACGTACAGCGAGCTGCCGAACGTCGGCGCGAGCACCCGGCTCGCGGCGATCTCGACCCCGAGGAGCGCCGCCCCGGAGAGGAAGACCGCGCAGCCGACCGCGAGCCCGTCGAGCCTCCGACCCCGTTCCATCGGCTAAGGGTAGATGCGATAGACCCGGAGCCACGGGCGGGATCGGCGCCCGTCGTCGTCGGGCGTCGCGTACGCGGGTCGCAGGCGCGCGGCGGCTCGGTAGAACGCCGCCTCGCGCGGGTAGTCCTCGGCGGCCGCGAGGACCCGGTCGGCGACGCTCCCGCCGAGCACGAGCCAGCGGATCCCTCGCGCCCGGAGGCGCTCGAGGTCGCGATCCGGGTCGAACCCGCGACCCGGCCCCGGCAGCTCGAGCCGGAGCACGTCACGCCCGCGCAGCGGGAGCGTCGACGAGTCGGCGGCGATCCGCTCGTCGCGCGGGATCGTGCGGTCGATCCAGGCGGCCGCGTCGAGGCGTGGGTCGCGCCCGGTCAGCGACCGTGCGTCGTCGATCGACCACCAGAGCGGCACGAGCGCGGCGACGAGCGTCGCGACGGCCAGCGGCGGCGTCCGGGCTGCGAGGACGGCGACGACGGGCACGAGCGGCAGCACGTAGCGGTCGAAGTGCGCGCTCGAGGTGAGCAGCGACGCGCCGTAGACGGCGGCGAACGAGAGCAGGATCAGGTCGCTCCGCCGGTGCCGCCAGACGGCGACGCCGAGCCCCGCCAGCGCCACGAGGGCGACCGGGCCGACCGTGTCCCAGAGGCGGAGCGTGTAGGCGACCGGCGCGACCGGGTCGTCCTCGAAGCCGAGCCAGCCGTCCCGTGCGAGCGACTGCACGCGACGGAAGTCGTCCCACGCCTGGTCGGCGTGCACGAGGACGAACGGGCTGGTCAGCGCGAACCCCGCGAGCGCGAGCCCCGCCGAGACGGCGACGCGGCGCCACCGGCCCCAGCCGGCGACGAGGAGCGGCACGAGGAGCAGCGCCCCGGGGTACTTCGCCGACGCGGCGAGGCCGGCCGCGACCCCTGCCCACTCGAGGCGGTCGGTGACGAGCAGCGCGAGGCACACGGTGACGCCGAGCGTCAACAGGACGTCGGTGACGGCCATCCGGGAGTACGCGACATGGGTCGTCGCGACGGCCACGACGACGGCGGCGGCGATCCCTGCGAGCGCGCCGACCGCGACCCGGCCGAGCCACCACGCCGCGGCGACCCCGAGGAGCCCGAGCGCGACGGCGACGACGCGCGCCGTCCCGTACGACGGCTCGTCGAGCCCGATCTGCGTCGGCGCGACGAGCAGGAAGAGAAGGCTCGGGTAGTCGTACCAGCCGGGGTCGAGCCCCGCGCGGCTCGCGAGCTCCCACGCGCGCGGGACGATGCTCGTCTCGTCCGGGTTGAGGAGCGGGAGCGGGAGACCCGAGCCCGCGCCGACGATCCGCAGCGCCGCGGCGAGGGCGAGCACCGCCCCGAGGGCCGCGACCGAAGCGCCGCGGTCGAGCCGTGCCGGGAGCCGCACGGCGCCGGGCTAGACGTCGGGCACGCCGTCGCCGACGAGCGCGGCGACGTCGCCCGTGACGAGCACGGCGTCGACGCCCGCCCGCTCGAGCTCCTCCACGTCGCTGCGCGACGCGTCGGCGAGCTCGGCGATCGCGAGCTTCCCGGCGGGAACGTCCGGGAGCAGCTCGAGCAGCCGGTCGAGCGGCTCCTGCTCGTCCTCGGCGCGCTCGGCGGTGAGCAAGAGGATCTCCGGGTCGACCTGTTCGAGGGCGCGCTCGAGCTCGTCGTCGTCGCGCACGCGCACGACGACCTCGACGCCGAGCTCGCGGCAGAGCTCGGCCTCGTGCTCGAGCGCCTCGTCGTCCTCGGCCGTGAGGACGACGGCGTCGGCGGCGTTCGCGAGCCGCTCGTCCGGCGAGGGCCCGTATGCGAGCAACGGCAGCGCGGTGTGGTCGCGCAGGTCGCCCGTCGCGACCCGGACGACGAGGCCCTCCGCGCCACCGCCCTCGGCCTGCTGGGCGGCGTGCGCGTCCCGCACCTCGACGAGCACCGAGATTCCATCCCCTTCCGCGATCGCCTGGCTGAGCCGTCGCGCGGTCACGGAGCGGGATGCTAGACGAAGCCCCCCGCCCCACCCGCGCCCGAACCCGCGGACGCATGCCGTAGGCTCGCGCGTCGTGGCGGGGGTGAAGCGCGTCGTGCTCCTCGGAGCCGAGTCGACCGGGAAGTCGACGCTCGCCGCCGCGCTCGCGGAGCGCTACGCGACCGTCTGGAACCCCGAGTACGGGCGCCCGTACACGCAGATCGGGCGCCCGCCCGACGCGCCGTGGACGAGCGAGGAGTTCACGCACATCGCACGCATCCACTGCTGGTACGAGGACTTCCTCGCCGGCTTCGCACGCGAGGTGCTGTTCGGGGACACGGACGCGTTCACGACCGCGGTCTTCCACGAGGTCTATCTGGGCCGGCCCGCGACCGCGTTCCCGGAGCTCGTCGCCCGGACGTACGACCTGTACCTCGTCTGCGGGCTCGACGCGCCGTGGCGCCACGACGGGATCCGCGAGTTCGAGGAGCAGCGCCGGACGATGCACGACCGCTACGTCGAGCACGCCCGGGCAAGCGGTCGTCCGTGGCTGCTCGTCGAGGGCCCGCTGGCGGAGCGGCTCGAGGCGGCCTCGGCGGCGGTCGACGGCGTCCTCGCCGAGGCGCAGTAGGCGCGCGCGCCGACGTCACGAGGTCGGCACGAAGGTGGCACGCTTCCGTCGCCAAGTCAGGCAACGGGAGCGATAGAATTGGCAGCGGGTGGTGGGTTGGGGTGCCCCGGAGGAGCGTCGGCCGTGCGCGCCGCTCAGCGGCCGATCGGGTGCCAGACCGTCTTGAGCTCCATGAACGCGCCGATCTCCCAGGGGCTCCGGTCCTCCCGCGCCCGGACGACCCGCTTGACGTTCTCGGCCGCGAGCGCCTCGAGCGGCGCCGAGTCGCCGTCGGCCCCGGTCACGTCGATCGCGTTGACGTCCATGTGGGCGGCGAGCACCGGCGCGAGCTCGTCCCGCAGCCCGGTGAGCACGTTGACGACGCCGCCGGGGACGTCGGAGGTCGCCACCGCCTCGGCGAGCTCGATCGCCGCGAGCGGATGGCGCTCGGACGCGACGACGACGACCGCGTTGCCGCCGACGAGGGCCGGTACGACGCGGGCGACGAGGCCGTCGAGCGGCGGCTCGTCGGGCGCGACCACCGCGACGACGCCCGTCGGCTCCGGCTGCGTGAAGTTGAAGTACGGGCCTGCCACCGGGTTCGACGAGCCGAGCACCTGCGCGAGCTTGTCCGCCCAGCCCGCGTACCAGACCACGCGGTCGATCGCGCGTGCGACCTCCCGGCGGCCCGTGCACACGGCGGCGAGCGCGCCGAGCCTCGTCTCCATCGTCTCGGCGAGCCGGTAGAGCACCTGGCCGCGGTTGTAGGCGGTGGCGCCGCTCCACGCCGCGAAGCCCTGCCGCGCCGCGACGACCGCGTCCCGCGCGTCCTTGCGCGAGGCCCGCGCGACGTTGTGCCCCTCGAGCTCGAGCGTCCGCCCGGACTCCGAGCGCGGGAAGGCGCCGCCGATGAAGAGCTTGTACGTCTTCCGCACCGGCAGGCGGCCCGTCGTCGCGCGCTCGCTCACGAGAACCTCAGGTAGGCCTCGAGCCCGTGGCGGCCGCCCTCGCGGCCGAAGCCGGACTCCTTGTAGCCGCCGAACGGCGAGGCCGGGTCGAACCGGTTGAACGTGTTCCCCCAGACGACGCCGGCGCGAAGCCGGTCGGCCATCCAGAGGATCCGCGAGCCCTTCTCGGTCCAGACCCCCGCCGAGAGCCCGTACATCGTGTTGTTCGCCTTCTCGACGGCCTCGTCCGGCGTGCGGAACGTGAGCACGCTGAGGACGGGGCCGAAGATCTCCTCGCGGGCGATGCGGTGGCTCTGGGCGACGTTCGTGAAGACCGTCGGCGCGAACCACCAGCCCTTCTCGGGCAGCCGGCACGGCGGCTGGTAGATCTCCGCGCCCTCCTCGGAGCCGCTCGCGACGAGCTCGGTGATCCGGTCGAGCTGCGCCCGCGAGTTGATCGCGCCGATGTCGGTGTTCTTGTCGAGCGGGTCGCCGAGGCGCAGCGTCGCCATGCGGCGCTTCAGCTTGCGCACGAGCTGGTCGTGGATCGACTCCTGGACGAGGAGCCGCGAGCCCGCGCAGCAGACGTGGCCCTGGTTGAAGTAGATGCCGTTGACGATCCCCTCGACGGCCTGGTCGAGCGCCGCGTCCTCGAAGACGACGTTCGCCGCCTTGCCGCCGAGCTCGAGCGTGAGGGGGATCCCGCGCCCGGCCAGCTCGCGCTGGATCGCCTTCCCGACCTCGGTCGACCCCGTGAACGCGACCTTGTCGATCCCGGGGTTGCGGACGAGGTGGGCGCCGGTCTCGCCGTCGCCCGTGACGATGTTGACGACGCCGGGGGGCACCTGCGCCTGCCGGCACACGTCGGCGAAGAGCAGCGCCGTGAGCGGCGTGGTCTCGGCCGGCTTGAGCACGACGGTGTTCCCGCACGCGAGCGCGGGAGCGATCTTCCACGCGAGCATCAGCAGCGGGAAGTTCCACGGCACGATCTGCGCCGCGACGCCGAGCGGGCGCGGTCGCCGGTTCGGGAACGCGTACTCGAGCTTGTCGGCCCAGCCCGCGTAGTAGAAGAAGTGGGCCGCGGCGAGCGGGAGGTCGACGTCGCGCGACTCCTTGATCGGCTTGCCGCCGTCGAGCGACTCCGCCACCGCGAGCTCGCGCGATCGCTCCTGCAGGACGCGCGCGATGCGGAAGAGCACCTTGGCGCGCTCGGCCGGCTTCCAGGCGCTCCACGGCTCGAAGGCATCCCGGGCCGCGTCCACCGCGAGCTCCACGTCCTTCGGCCCGGCCTGCGCCACCTCGGCGAGCGGCTCCTCCGTCGCAGGGGAGACGGTCGTGAACCAGGACCGCGACCGCGGCGCGACCTCCTCCCCGCCCACGAAGAGGCCGTAGCGCTCCTTGAACGAGACGATCTCGCGCGACTCGGGCGCCGAGGCGTACTCCCAGGTCGCGACGGCAGGCACGCCGCCCCGCTGCTTCTCGACCGCCATCAGTCGAGCGTGAACTCGTCGGGCGAGCGGTAGATCCCCGTCCGCTGCTTGCGGAGCTGGAGGAGGACGTCGTTGAGGAGCGACGAGGCGCCGAAGCGGAAGAGATCGGGCGTGAGCCATTCGGCGCCGAGCGTCTCGTGCACGAGACAGAGGTACTGGATCGCCTGCTTCGCCGTGCGGATGCCGCCCGCAGGCTTCATCCCGATCACCGCGCCCGTCTCTTCGTGGACGTCGCGGATCACCTCCAGCATGCACAGCGTGACCGGCAGCGTCGCCGCCGGCGCGACCTTGCCCGTCGAGGTCTTGATGAAGTCGGCGCCGCCGGCGATCGCCACGAGCGAGGCCCGACGGACGGCGTCGTACGTGCCGAGCTCACCGGTCTCGAGGATCACCTTCAGGTGCGCCGAGCCGCACGCGTCCTTCACGGCGACGACCTCGTCGTAGACCTGGCCGATCCGCCCGGAGAGGAACGCGCCGCGGTCGATCACCATGTCGATCTCGTCCGCGCCCGCCTCGACGGCCGCGCGCACGTCCTCGAGCTTCACGTCGAGGGCCGACTGTCCCGACGGGAACGCCGTGGCGACCGACGCGACCTTCACGGTGCTGCCCGCGAGCGCGCGGCGGGCGACGCGGACGAGGCTCGGGTAGACGCAGACCGCCGCGACCGAGGGAACCGAGGGATCGAGCGGGTCGGGCCGGATCGCCTTCGCGCTCAGCGCGCGCACCTTGCCCGGCGTGTCCGCGCCCTCGAGCGTCGTCAGGTCCATCATCCGGATCGCGAGGTCGAGCGCGAAGAGCTTCGACTCGCGCTTGATCGAGCGCTTCGCGAGCTCGGCGGCGCGAGCCTCGAGGGCGACGGCGTCGACGGCGCCCACGCGCGGGAGGCGCCCGCCGCCCGGCAGCTCGAGCGCCCGCGGAGCGAGCGTCTGGCTCATGGGACGCAGTCTAGAGTGTGCCCGCCGTGCTCCTCCGCGCCGACACGAAGGTCGAGCTGCTGCGCGACCTGCCGCTCTTCGAGCTCTGCTCGAAGCGCGACCTGCGCCGCATCGCCGCGCTCGGCGAGGAGCGCACGGTCGACGCGGGCACCGAGCTGATCCGCGAGGGCGAGCCCGGCACCGAGTTCTTCGTGGTCGTCGAGGGCGAGGTCGAGGTGCGCCGCCGGGGGCGCCGCGTCGCCCGGCTCGGCGACGGAAGCTACGTCGGCGAGATCGCGCTCCTCTCCCGCTCGCCGCGCACCGCGACGGTGATCGCGTCGACGCCGCTCCGCGTGCTCGCGATCGCCGGACGCGACTTCGTGCAGCTGCTCGACTCGATGCCCGAGCTGTGGCTCAAGGTCGCCCGCACGCTGGCCGACCGCGTGGACGCCGACGAGGCGATGGACGGGGCACGCGCCTGATGGGCGCCGTCGAGCCCGGGATCCGCGACCTCGCACGGGAGGCCAACTTCGCGGCGTTCACGGTGCTCCTCCGCTCGGGCCAGCCGATGACCCACGTGATGTGGGTGGACGCGGACGACGACCACGTGCTGATCAACACCGAGGTGCACCGCGCCAAGTACGAGGCCGTGCGGCGCGATCCCCGCGTGACGGTCACGATCTGGAAGCGCGACGACCCCTACCGGTTCGCCGAGGTGCGCGGCCGCGTCGTCGAGACCGTCACCGGGCCAGGAGGCGCGGGAGCACATCGACGCGCTCTCGCGGAAGTACCGGAACCGGGACTACGACGAGGCGAACATCGGCTCGGAGCGCGTGATCCTCCGGATCGCGCCCGACCGGCAGCGGCTCCGCTGAGCCGGGAGCCGACTCAGAGGCCGAGGCGCTCGAGCGTCTGGCGGTCGCGGCGCCACCGCGGCCGCACCTTGACGACGAGCTCCAGGAAGACCTTGCCGCCGACGAGCGCCTCCACCTCCGGTCGCGCGCGCGTGCCGATCTCACGGATCATCGCGCCCCGCTTGCCGACGAGGATGCCCTTCTGCGACTCGGTCTCGACGAGCACGAACGCGCGCACCGAGCGCTCGTCGCGCTCGTCGACCTCGACCGTCAGCGCGTGCGGCACCTCGTCCTTCGTCAGGTGGAGCGCCTTCTCGCGGATCACCTCCGCGATGCGCTCGTCGAGCGTCTGATCCGTCGTCTGCTCCCGCGGGAAGAGCGGCTCGCCCTCGGGCAGGAGGTGGACGAGGTCGCCGCGCAGCTCGTCGATGCCGTCGCGCACCTTGGCGCTGACCGGGTGGAGCGCGTGGAAGTCGCCGAGGGCTGCGGCGACCTTCATCTGCGACGCGACGTGGCCGTGCTTCAGGCGGTCGATCTTGTTGAGCGCGATCACGACGGGGACGCCGAGGGAGAAGACCCGCCGCGCCACGAACCTGTCGCCCGCCCCGATCCGGTCGCGTGCGGAGAGCACGAAGAGCACGGCGTCGACGTCCTCGAACGAGCCGTCCACGGTCTCCTGCATGCGCGCGGTGAGCGCGTCCATCGGCCGCTGGAAGCCCGGCAGGTCGACGAGCACGAGCTGCCAGTCGTCCCCGTTCGCGACGCCGAAGATCCGCCGCCGCGTCGTGTTCGGCACCGTCGAGGTGATCGCGATCTTCTCGCCCGTCAGGGCGTTGACCAGCGTCGACTTGCCCACGTTCGGCCGCCCCGCGACGGCCACGAGGCCGACCTTCACGCCGGCCTCCCGCCGCCGTCCGCTCCGGCCATGTCCGGCCTGGCCCCCCGACCTGGGCCACCGGCCTCCTCCCCACGCCACGAGCGTACGTCGGAAAGCGCGCCGTGTCCGTGCCCGAGCCGTGCCGAGAGCGTCACGATCGCCCCACACCCGATCGCCCCCACACCCGGGCGGGCCGCCGCGGGCGTCACAGCTCGAACTGCTCCGGCAGGAGCTCGTCGACCGACATCTCGACGATCCGCCCGCCGTTCCGGAAGACGACCCGCTCGACCTTCATCTCGGCGAGCCACTGCCGGCAGCCGCCGCACGGCGACGCGGTGATCGCGGCGACGACGAAGTCGCCGGGCCGGTACCCCTCGACGATCGCGCGCGAGAACGTCGTCCGCTCTGCACAGATGCCGAGCGGGTAGGCGCCGTTCTCGACGTTGACGCCCTCGATCACGCGGCCGTCGCGGCAGAGGACGGCGCACCCCACCTCGAAGTTCGAGTACGGCGCGTAGGCGCGCGAGGCGATCGCGTCGGCCGCGGCCAGGAGCTCGGCGTCGGTCACGCGGAGAACCCCTGGAAGACGACGAGCGTCACGAGCGCGCCGAGCGCGCCGCCGGCTGCGACCTCGAGGGTCGTGTGGACACCGGCTTCGATCCGCGTCTGCGCCACGAGCAACGCCATGATGAGCGCCAGGGAGGACACGAGGAAGCGCTGATCCGAGTCGTCGAGGATCAGCGTGACCGCCATCCAGCCCGCGAACGCGACCGCCGCGTGTCCGGACGGCCAGCCGCCGCGCAGCGGCGTCCCCCGGCCGGAGAGCGCCTTCAGGGCGATCACGAAGGCCGTCGTCAGCACGAGCGCGACGATCGTCAGCTTCGCCGGTGCGTCCGCGAGCTTGTCGAGCAGGCGCGAGCTCTCCTCGGAGACCTGTCCGGAGAAGACGAGGTAGCCGACCGCGATCGCGTTGATCGCGGCGATCAGGACGGCGCCGGCGCCGATGTCCTTCGCGAGCTTCGCCATCGGGTCGAACGAGGTCGAGGCGACGTCGACGGCCGCCTCGATCGCGGTGTTGATCATCTCCGCGATCAGCACGAACGCGATCGCGAGGAGCAGCGCGATCAGCTCGAGCCGCGAGACGTCGGTCGCGAGCGCGAGCACGAGCACGAGCACCGCGACCGCGAAGTGGATCCGCATGTTCCGCTGCGTGCGGAGCACGTGGATGATCCCCTCGATCGCGAAGTTGAAGCTCTCGATGATCGAGGGCGCGCGGCGGGGCGTGATCACGACAGGTGCGCGCGCTCCCGCGCCTCCATCGCCGCCCCGTGCTCGTGACCGAGCAGGTGGAGGAGCCCGTGGACGAGCGGCCAGCGCCACTCGTCGCCCACGATCTGCGGGCAGAGGACGACGTCCCCCAGCGCGCGCGGCTCGCCGTCGGGCAGCTCGTCGAGGCCGTCGATCGGGAACGAGAGCACGTCGGTCGGCTCGTCGACTCCGAGGTGCTCGCGCTTCAACGCCTGCATCTCGTCGGCGGCGACAAAGGCGAGCCCGAGCTCGCCGTCCGCGACGCCCTCCGTCGCGAGCACCTGCCGGGCGAGCGCCGCCGCCGCGGCCTCGTCGACCGCGAGGCCGCTGCGGTTCGAGACCTCGACCTCGACCATCAGTGCTGCCGCGCGGAGCCAGTCTCCTCGGCGTGCAGCTTGTACGCCTCGACGATCCGCTGGACGAGCTTGTGGCGCACCACGTCCTCGTGCCCGAACTCGACGAACCCGATCCCGTCGATCGGCCGCAGGATGTCGCGGACGTGGATGAGCCCGGACGCCTGCTCGCGCGGCAGGTCGATCTGCGTCACGTCGCCGGTCACGACCATCCTCGAGCCGAACCCGAGCCGGGTCAGGAACATCTGCATCTGCTCGGGCGTCGTGTTCTGCGCCTCGTCGAGGATCACGAACGAGTCGTTCAGCGTGCGGCCGCGCATGAATGCGAGCGGCGCGACCTCGATCGTCCCGCGGTCGATGTACGCGTTGAGGCGGTCCGCGTCCATCGTGTCGTACAGCGCGTCGAACAGCGGGCGCATGTACGGGTCGACCTTGGCGAGGATGTCCCCGGGCAGGAAGCCGAGCCGCTCGCCGGCCTCGACCGCGGGGCGCGTGAGGATGATCCGCCCGACCTCGCGCTCGGCGAGCGCCTTCACCGCGAGCGCGATTGCGAGGTACGTCTTGCCCGTGCCCGCCGGGCCGATCCCGAAGGTGACCGTCGCGGCGCGGATCGCGTCGACGTAGCGCTTCTGGGTGACGGTCTTCGGGGCGATCTTCTTGCCCCGGTGCCGCCAGACGACGTCGTCGAAGACGTCGCGGATGTCGGCTGCCTGGTCGAGCGCCGCGACGACGGCGCCGACCGTGTCCGGGCCGATCGCGTGGCCCCCCTCGACGAGCTCGACGAGCTCGTCGACGACCGCGCGCGCTTCCACGACCCGCTCCTCGTCGCCGTCGAGCGTGAGCCGGTTCCCGCGGAGCGAGATCGAGCAGCCCAGCCGCTCGCGCAGCGAGTCGAGCACGCCGTCGCCCACGCCGGCGAGCTCCGCGGCGACCTCATTGGGCACGGTGAGCACGTCCTGCACGGTCTCAGTGTAGGGCGCGACCCGGCCCCTCCCGGGGCGCGGCTAGCGTGGCCTCGTGCAGCGGGGAGCCGCGTTGGTGCTCTACGACGAGGGGTGCCGGTTCTGCACCGCGGTGGCCGGGGCGCTCGCGGCACGCGGGCTCGCCGTCGCGGCGATCGGCTCGCCCGCGGGCGACACGTGGCTCCGCGACCTGGATCGTCGTGACCGGTACGCCGCCTTCCACGCGGTCGACGGAGCCGGCCGACGTCGCTCGGGCGGCGCCGCCGTCCCGCTCGTGCTCGAGGCCCTGCCCGGCGGCCGGCTGCCCGCGGCGCTCGCGCGACGCACGCCGCGTGCCACGCACCTCGGCTACGGGCTCGTCGCGCGCAACAGGCGGACGCCTCTCGTTCCTCAGTCGAGCGCCGCGCCTGCCGCGGGGTCGGCGGCGAGCGCGAGCACGCTCGCGAGGTGCTCGGCCGGCGTCTTGACCGAGAGCTCCGGGAGCTCCTCCGGGTCGAAGTACGCGGCGGCCTCGGTCTCGACCCCGTCGCCGGCCGGCGTGCCGTCGCCCGGCTCGCACTCGACGTACACCTTGTACGCGTGGGCGGGCCACACGGCCCGGCCGCGGAAGTCGCGATCGAACACGGCGAGCACGCGGGCGGCGCGGCTGGGGATCCCGGCCTCCTCCCGGATCTCCTTCTCGATCGCCTGCCGGGGGCTCTCGCCGACGTCCGCCCAGCCTCCGGGGAGCGTCCAGCGCGTGTCGCCGATCTCGCGGACGAGGAGCACGCGCCCTTCCGAGAGCACGACGCCCCGCATGTCGATCTTCGGCGTCCCGTAGCCGTACTCCTCGGCGAAGCGCACGGCGAGCTCCGTGGAGGGCTCGCCGGTGACGCTCGCCGCAAGCTCTGCTGCGATCTCGCGAACCGCCTCGAAGCGCCCCCGGTCGAACGGGTTCTCGCTGTAGGTCAGGCCGCTTCGCGCGATCGCCTCCAGCGATCGCGCCCAGCGGAGGAGGTCGGTCACGCTAGGCGAGCTTCTCGCGCACGAGCTGGCTGACGACGGAGCCGTCGGCGCGGCCCGAGACGCGCGTCATGGCGTCGGCCATCACGCGGCCGAGGTCGCGGATCGACGTCGCGCCGACCTCCGCGATCACGTCGTCGACGATCTCCTCGAGCTCCTCCTCGGTGAGCGGCTCGGGCATGAACTCCTCCAGCACCTCGAGCTCGAACTCCTCCCGCTCGGCGCGCTCGCTCCGCCCCGCCGTCGCGAACGCGTCGATCGCCTCCACGCGCTTCTTGCGCTCGCGCTGCAGCACCTGGAGCGCCTCGTCGTCGGAGAGCCCGCGCTGGAGCTCCTTCTCCGCCCCGCGGAGCGCGTTCAGCAGGAGCGCGAGCGCGTCGCGCCGCTCGTCGTCGCGCGCCTTGCGGGCGGCGGTCAGCTCGCCCTCGATCTCCTTGATCAGCGTCACGTCGGCTGCCCTCCCATGATGTGCCAGTGGAGATGGAAGACCGTCTGCCCGGCGCCCGGGCCGACGTGAACCTGTACCCGATAGTCCTCGAGCCCCGCCTTGCGCGCCGTGTCGGCGACGAACTCGAGCATGCGCTTCGACTCGTCCGGCGGGAACTCGCCGATCTCGCGGAACGTGTCGATGTGCCGCTCGGGCAGGACGAGCAGGTGCGTGGGCGCCTGGGGAGCGATGTCGCGGATCGCGACGAAGCCGTCGGCCCGGTTGACGTGCTCGCCGTCGCGGACGAGCGAGCAGAAGAGGCAGTCCGAGCCTTCAGGCGGCAACGGCGAGCACCCCCTCGTCGGCGAGGCCGATCGCGCGCGCGGTGACGAACGTCCCCTCGACGCCCTCGACGAGCCACGGGGTGTAGTCGTCGGCGTAGCCGCGACCGGGGCGGTCGAGCAGCACGCGGTCGGTCGAGCCGACCCGCGCCTGCCAGCGACGCCGGCAGAGCTCGTCGGAGAGCGCGCGCAGCCGGGCGCCGCGCTCGCGCTTCACCTCGGCGGGCACGCGGTCGTCCGCCGCCGTGCGGGTGCCAGGTCGCGGGGAGTACGGGAAGACGTGCACCTTCGTCATCCCCAGGCGCTCGACGAGCTCGAGCGTCCGGGCGAACGCCGGCTCGTCCTCGGCGGGGAAGCCGACGATCACGTCGGTCGTGAGATGGATGCCCTCGAGCCGCTCGAGCCTGCGTGCGAAGCCCGCCGCCGTGTAGCGGCGGCCCATCGCCCGCAGGACGCCGTCGTCGCCGGACTGGAGCGGCACGTGCAGGTGCGGCGAGACCGTCGGCGTCTCGCGCACGGCCGCGGCGAGCTCGTCGTCGACGTGGTTCACCTCGATCGACGAGAGCCGGAGCCGCTCGACGCCCGGGCACCGCGCCGGCCTCGCGCACGAGGCGCGCGAGGGTGTAGCCCGCCGCGCGGTCGCGGAAGCAGCCGAGGTTGACGCCGGTCAGGACGATCTCGCGGTGGCCCTGGTCGACGCGCCGCCGGATCTCGGAGAGCACGGCCGCAGCCGTGCGGCTCCGCGTCGCGCCGCGCACGTGCGGGATGACGCAGAAGGCGCAGGCGAACGAGCAGCCGTCCTGGATCCGCACGAAGGCGCGCCACCGGTCGAGGCGGTGCTCGGCGTCGACGCAGCCGAGCGCGCCGACGTCCCGTGCGACGAAGGCCGCCGCCTCGTCCCCGGTGCGCTCCGTCACGACGACGTTGCCGGGAGCGTTGGGGAACGCGTCCTCGAGCCGCGACGCGCAGCCCGTCACGTAGACGGTGCGCGCGGTGCGGGCCGCCCGGGCCGCGGCCTGCCGCGACTTCGAGACGGCCTCGTGGGTGACGCAGCAGCTGTTGACGACCTGGATCTCCCCACCGCTCGCGACCTCGGTGTGGCCGTCGCCGAGCAGGCGCTCACGGATCGCCTGTGCGTCGGCGAACGAGACCTTGCAGCCGAGGAAGCGCGTCGAGAAGGTCGCCATGCGAGCCCAAGAGCTTAGACGGTCGAATCGGCCGATCGGTCTGCGGGCCGCTCCCGGACGAGGAGATCGGCCGCCCAGCCGTCCAGCTCGCGCCGCGCGACGCTCGTCCAGCGCGGCGCGCGGGGACGGTCGGTGACGACGTAGCCGGAGGTGATCGCGCGCGGTGCCTCGAGGCGGTGGAGGACCGCCTCGACCGGTGCCAGCAGGACGTTCGCGACCGCGAGGTCGGCGGTCGGCAGCGGGTCGGCGAGCGCGTCGGCCGTGGCCGCCACGACCGTCACCCCGTTGGCGCTCGCGTTCGCGCGGGTCGTCTCGACCGCGACCGCGTCGTTGTCGAGCGCCGTCACGGGGCCGAAGCCGAGGCGGGCCGCCGCGATCGAGAGCACGCCCGACCCGCAGCCGACGTCGAGCACGGAGCCGCGGTGCTCCTCGGCGGCGAGCAGCTCGACGCAGAGCCGCGTCGTGGGATGAGCACCTGTCCCGAAGGCTCGGCCGGGGTCGATCACGACCGTGCGCGCACCCTCGGGCGGCGTCTCCCACGGCGGCCCGATCCAGAGCCCGCCCGCCTCGACCGGGTGGTGGAACGCGCGCCAGGCGTCCTCCCAGCCGTCGGGGACGTCCTCGACCGCGGCGTCCGGGAGCTCGGTGAGCAGCCGCTCGACCGCGTCGGCGGGGACGTACGCCGAGAGCTCGACGCCGCCGCCGTCGAGCGGCCGCTCCTCGAGCCCGGCGGGGACGAGGTCGAGCAGGCGCGCGCGCAGCGGCTCGGCGTCGTCGCCCCGCGCCCGGACGGAGACGCGTCGGAAGTGGCTCACGCCCGGTCGCCCTCGAACGGGAACGCCGGTCCCCTGGCCCAGGTGCCGTCGGCCTGCTCGACGAGCAGCGTCGCGGCCTCGGCGCGGCAGGCGAGCGGCAGGGACGGGCCGAGCCCGTCGCGGAGCTCCGCGAGCATCGCCGCGAGCGTGCGGTCGTCGTCCTCGTCGCCCGTGTCCCCGCCGACCGTGCAATGCGGCACCGGCTCCAGGGTCGGGTCGCCGTACGGCGGATGATCGGGAAAGGCGGCCCGGGTGGCGGCGATGAGGTCGAGGAACGGGGCCGCCGGCTCCGGTGCGAGCCAGGCCACACCAGGGAACGACTCGACCCGCGCGAGCTCGTACGCGAACGGCGCGACCGGCGCGTAGAGCGCCCGCAGGCTCGCCAGCAGCTCGCCGTCGACGCGCGAGGCCGGGACGAACGGGAACAGGATCGTCAGGTGGGCCGGGATCCCCCGCTCGACCGACCAGGCATGGAAGCGGCGACGCCACGGCGCGAGGGTCTCGTCGACGGCGTCGGCGACCACGACGAGCGCCGTCCGCGACGGCTCGCCGGTCACCGGAAGGCGCTCTTCAGCTTTCCGAGGAAGCCGTCGTCGTCGCCGCGGTACGCGTCGTCCCCGAGCTCGCTCTCGAAGCGCAGGAGCTCGGCGCGCTGCTCGCCCGTCAGCCGGGTCGGGATGCGCACGTCCACGGCGACGAGCAGGTTGCCGCGGCGGCCGGACTCGAGGGACGGCATCCCGCGCCCCCGGACGGTATGGACGGCGCCCGGCTGCGTGCCCGGCGCGAGCTCGATCTCCAGCGCTCCCTCCGGCGTCGGCACGGTCACCGTCGCGCCGAGCGCCGCCTCGGTCATCGTCACCGTCGTGCGGACCCGGAGGTCGTCGCCGTCGCGCTCGACCGCGTCGAGCGGCCGCACCCCGACCGTGACGTAGACGTCGCCGGGCGGGCCGCCGAGGACGCCTGCGTGCCCCGCACCGCGGACCCGGATGCGCTGCCCGTCGTGGATCCCGGCCGGGACGTCGAGCTCGAGCGGGACGTCCTCGAGGATCCGCCCGTCGCCCTCGCAGCGCTCGCAGGGCTGCTCGACGATCGTCCCCACCCCGTCGCAGCGGGGACAGGCCCCCGTGCGCACGATCTGCCCCAGCACCGTGCGCGACACCTGCTGGATGCGCCCCGCGCCGCCGCACCCCGGGCACGTCGTCGGCGCCGTGCCCGGCGCCGCGCCGTTGCCGCCGCACGCCTGGCACGTCCTCGCGACCCGGACGCCGACCTCGAGGGTCGTCCCCGTCACTGCCTCCGCGAGGTCGATCTCGACGTGGGCCGCGACGTCCGGCCCGCGGGCCGGGCCGGCGGGGCCGCCCGCGGCCTGCCCGAAGAGCGCCTCGCCGAAGAAGGCCGCGAAGACGTCCGAGAGGCTCCCGAAGTCGGCGTCCATCGGCGCGTATCCGCCGCTCCGGAGGCCGGCGTGGCCGAACCGGTCGTACGTCCGACGCCGCTCGGGGTCGGACAGCACCTCGTACGCCTCGGCGACGGCGCGGAACCGCCGCCCGGCGTCGGGGTCCTCGCTGACGTCCGGGTGGAGCTCGCGCGCGAGCCGGCGGAACGCCCGCTTGATCTCGTCGTGGCTCGCGTCGCGCGGGACGCCGAGCAGGGCGTAGTAGTCGTCCTGGGTCGTCGCCATCAGGAGGCTCCGTAGACGTCCTCGACGAGGCGGGAGAGCTCGAAGGCGGCCGCGCGCACCGACCGGATCGCCTTCTCGTAGTCCATCCGCAGCGGCCCGAGCAGGCCGACGACCCCGAGCGAGCGGTTCGCGAGCCCGTACGTCGTGCCGACGTACGACGCGCCGCGCAGCTCCTCGCCCTCGAACTCGGGGCCGACGCGGACGACCGTCCGGTCGGGGTCGAGCGCCTCCTGCAGGAGGCCCAGCACGGCGGCGCGGCGCTCGAGCACCTCGAGCAGCCGCTGGCACGCCTCGAGGTCGGGGCCGCGCGCGTCGCCGAGGAGTCCCGCGGCGCCGCCGACGTAGAGGTCGGTCGCGGAGGCGACGACGTCCGCGAACGCCGGCCGCACCGTCTCGAGGAAGAGCCGTTCGCGCGTCGAGAGGCCCGGGTCCTCGAACGCCCGGCGGAGCACCGACGCGCTCGGCCGCCTGCCGACGACCGTCTCCTCGAGATAGGCCCGCGCCCACTCGACGAGGCCGGGGTCGACGCCGCCCTCGAACTCGAAGACGCGCTTGGAGACGCTGCCGGAGGCCGTGATCACGACGACGATCACCACGCGGGACTGGAGCTCGAGCACCTCGACGTGCCGCACCGCGGCCGCCTGCAGCGCGGGCGCCGACACGAGCGCGAGCAGGTGCGTCGCGTCCGAGAGCGTCTCCGTCGTCCGGCGTAGCGCCTCCTCGAGCTCGTTGCGCATGGCGGTCAGGTCGAGCTCGAACGGGGCCGGCCGGCCCTCGATGAGGCCGACGAGCTCCTCCGTGTAGATGCGATAGCCGCTCTCCGTGGGGATGCGCCCCGCGGACGTGTGCGGGTGCGTCAGCAGCCCGATCGCCTCCAGCTCCGAGAGCTCGCCGCGGACGGTCGACGGGGAGACGTCGAGGCCCGAGCGCTCCACGAGCGACTTCGAGCCGACCGGCAGGCCGGTGGCGACGTACTCCTCGACGACGCGCCGGAGGATCTCGCGCTTGCGGGGTGTGAGGTCCATCACGCCAATCGTACGGTCGGGGCCTGCGGCCGCCGCCGCCGCGCCGTCAGCGGTCCTCGAGGCGGTGCAGGTGCGGCCGGAACAGGGAGTAGAAGAGCGCGTAGCCGCCGCAGCATGCGACGGCGAAGAACGCCGACAGCGCGAGCGGCTCGGCGTGCGCGAGCGGGTCGAGGAGGCCTCGCGCGAGCCCGCCGAAGATCTTCGACGGCTCCGTCACCGCCTCCCACGAGTTCCAGCGCTGGAAGCGCCCGAGGTAGACGCCCGCTCCGCTGAGGACGAGCGCGCCGAGCGCGATCCCCCAGCCCACCAGCCGGCCGAGCCGCTGCGCCGCGACGGCCTGGACGAGGTACACCGAGACGAACCCGAGCACGAGCCCGAGCGCCGCGGCCGCGCCGATCGTCAGCGGGTCGAACCAGTACGTCGGCTCCATGTGGCGCAGCCACTTGAAGTCGGTGACGATGTACGGCGCGTTCGGGAGGAAGAGGAGCCAGAGCGCCCCGAGGCCGGCGAGCGTCCACGCCGACGCCCGTCTGCGCGCCGCGTCGTAGACCCCGAGCGCGAGCAGAAACGGGATCCAGGCGAGGAAGAGGTTCCAGACGAGCCCGCTCGTGCCGTCGCTCTGCGTCACGACGACGCGCACGGCGACGGCGGCGGTGACGAGCGCGGACGCGACGAGCAGCGCGTTCAGCAACAGCAGGCGACGGCGACTCGCTCCGTCACGCGACCGCAGGACCATGCACCGATCGTACCGGCGCGCCGTCGTCCGACCGGGCCGCTCGCGGGCGTCAGGCGAGCAGCTCGACGGTCACCGCGCCGCCGAGCAGGCGGCCTCTGCCCGTCAGGCGCACGCCGCCCTCGACCCGCTCGACGAGCCCACCCGCGACGAGGCGCTCGAGCGCGTCCGGGTCGACCACCCGCTCGGCGCCCGCCAGGGCGAAGGGCTCGTCGAGGCGGAGCCCCAGCATCAGGCGCTCGACCTGGCGCGTCTCGGCGTCGAGCGGCTCGAGCTCGCGCGGCGGCGCCTCGCCTCGGGTGAGCGCGCCGACGTACCCCGCGAGCGACGGGAGGTTCCGGCGACGGACGCCGTCCACCGTCGAGACCGCGCCGACCCCGATCCCGACGTAGTCCGCGCCGCGCCAGATCGCCAGGTTGTGGTGCGCGCGGAGGTCGCGGCCGTCGTCGCTCCGGCAGAAGTTCGCCGTCTCGTACCAGCGGTAGCCGGCGCCGGTCAGCGTCTCCGCGACCCGCGCGGCGTAGTCCTCCATGGCCTCGGCCTGGCGACGGAGCTCCGTGCCGTGCGCGTGCGTGAACCGCGTGCCCGGCTTGGCCTCGAGCTCGTAGCACGAGAGGTGCTCGGGCGCGAGCGCCAGGGCGTCCGCGAGGTCCGCGTCGAGGTCGGCGGCGCTCTGGCCGGGGATCCCGTAGAGCAGGTCGAAGGAGATGTTGTCGAAACTGGCATCACGCAGAGTCTGCACCGCGCGCCGGACGTCCTCGGGCGTCGCCCGGCGCTCCAGCACCTCGAGCAGATGCGGCCGGAACGACTGCGCGCCGAGCGAGACGCGGGTGACGCCGTGGTCGCCGAGGAGGGCGGCGAGCTCGGCCGTGACGGTCTCGGGGTTCGCCTCGACCGTCACCTCGTCGGCCTCGGGCAGGGCGGCGAGCACGTGCGCGAGGGCGGCGGGCTCGGTGAAGGTCGGCGTCCCGCCGCCGACGAAGACGGTCGCGAGGCGGGGGGCGAGGAGCGGCCGCTCCCGGTCGAGCTCGCGCAGCACGGCGTCCGCGTAGGCGCCGTGCTCGTCGACGCGTCCGACGGCGGTGACGAAGTCGCAGTAGCCGCAGCGGTGGACGCAGAACGGGAGGTGGACGTACAGGTGGCGCACGCCCGGCGCGCTCCCGGACGCCGCGCCGCTCACGACCCGTCGGCCGGGCGGCGGGTCATCGCTTCTTCTCGCCGTCCAGGTTGAGCACCGCGAGGAACGCCTCCTGCGGCACCTCGACGCCGCCCACCTGCTTCATCCGCTTCTTGCCCTTCTTCTGCTTCTCGAGCAGCTTGCGCTTGCGCGAGATGTCGCCGCCGTAGCACTTCGCGAGCACGTCCTTGCGCTTCGCCTTGACGGTCTCGCGGGCGATCACCCGCGAGCCGATCGCCGCCTGGATCGGCACGTCGAACATCTGGCGGGGGATCTCCTCGCGCAGCCGCTCCACGAGGAGCTTGCCGCGCTCGTACGCGGCGTCGCGGTGGGCGATGAGCGAGAGCGCGTCCACCTGCTCGCCGGCGACGAGCACGTCGACCCGCGAGAGCGTGCCGTCGCGGAACCCGGCGAGGTCGTAGTCGAAGCTCGCATACCCGCGCGTCCGCGACTTCAGCTGGTCGTAGAAGTCGAGGACGATCTCGCCGAGCGGCAGCTCGTAGTTGAGGAGCACGCGCGTCTCGGAGAGGTACTCCATGTGGTCGAAGCGGCCGCGCCGCTCCGTGCAGAGCTCCATCACCGGGCCGACGAAGTCCTTCGGGACGATCACCTGCGCGCGGACGTACGGCTCCTGCACCTCCTCGGCCTCGCGCGGCATCTCTGCCGGGTTGTGGACCTCGATCCACTCCTCGGTGTTCTTCTGCCGCACCTGGTACGCGACGTTCGGCGCCGTGACGAGGAGGTCGAGGTCGAACTCCCGCTCGAGCCGTTCGCGGACGATCTCCATGTGCAGCAGGCCGAGGAAGCCGCAGCGGAAGCCGAAGCCGAGCGCCTGCGAGGTCTCGGGCTCGTAGAAGAGCGCCGCGTCGTTGAGCTTCAGCTTCTCGAGAGCGTCACGCAGCTCGGGGTAGTCGTCCGAGTCCGTCGGGAAGAGACCCGCGAAGACCATCGGCTTCACGTCCTTGTAGCCCGGGAGCGGCGCGGTCGCGCCAGCCCTCCGCGTCGTCAGGGTGTCGCCCACGCGGAGCCGGGAGACGTCCTTGAGCCCGGTGACGACGTAGCCCACCTCGCCCGCCTCGAGCGCCTCCACGGGGACGCGCTGGGGCGACATGAAGCCGAGCTCCTCCGCGTCGAAGTCGGTGCCCATCGCCATCGCCCGCAGCCCGACGCCCGTCGGGAGGCGGCCGTCGACGACGCGGACGAACGCGATGACGCCGCGGTACTGGTCGTAGCTCGAGTCGAAGACGAGCGCGCGCGCGGGCGCGTCGGGGTCGCCCTCCGGCGCCGGGATCCGCTCGATGATCGCGTCCAGCACCTGGTCGACGTTCGTCCCCGTCTTCGCGGAGATGCGGACGACGCCCTCCGGGCTCCCGCCGAGCAGGTCGCACACCTCGGCGGCCGCGGCGTCCGGGTCGGCGGACGGGAGGTCGATCTTGTTGACGACCGGGACGATCTCGAGGTCGTTCTCGATCGCGAGGTACGCGTTCGCGAGCGTCTGCGCCTCGATCCCCTGCGCCGCGTCGACGACGAGCACCGCGCCCTCGCACGCCTGCAGGCTGCGCGAGACCTCGTACGTGAAGTCGACGTGCCCCGGGGTGTCGATCAGGTTGAGCTCGTGGCCCTTCCACTGGACGCGGACGGCCTGCGCCTTGATCGTGATGCCGCGCTCGCGCTCCAGCTCCATCGAGTCGAGCAGCTGGTCGCGCATCTCGCGCTCGGAGACCGTCTCGGTCAGCTGGAGGACCCTGTCCGCGAGCGTCGACTTCCCGTGGTCGATGTGGGCGATGATCGAGAAGTTGCGGATGCGGCTCTGGTCCATGGCTGATCGGCGTCGATCGTAGCCGTGGTGCGGGATTTCCCCGCTCTCGCGCGTTTCGGCCCGGGTCCGCGGGCGCTCAGACGACGCCGCGCACGGCCCAGGCGGTCGCGGTCACCGTGAACGGCGGCTCGGGCAGCCGGGCGCGGCACGCCTCGCGGACGCGCTCCCGCAGCCCGGCGTCGAGCCCGGCCGCGTGCGCGCCGGCAGGGCCGACGCCGAGCGTGTACGGCTCCCACCACTCGTCGAAGGTCGCGAACTCCGAGCGCACGGTCTGGGTCGTCTCCTCGAGCTCGACGAGCCCCGCCGCGGCGAACAGGCCGGCCAGGTGCCCCTCGCGCGTGCCCGCGAGCCCCGACTCGTCGATCGTGCCCGCATCGACGGAGTGCGCCGCCTCCCAGTAGACGCTCAGCGGGGCGCGGCCACCCGCCAGGTCCCAGACCGACGCGGCGACGACGCCTCCGCCCCGCGTCACCCGCGCCATCTCGCGGAGGCCGGCGACCGGGTCCTGCATGAAGTGGACGACGAGCTGTGCGAGCGCCACGTCGAACGCGTCGTCGTCGAACGGCAGGCGCTCGGCCGGCGCCTGCTCGACCGTGACGCCGGGGTAGCGCGTCCGGGCGGCGGTCACGAACGGCTCGGAGGGATCGGCCGCGGTGACAAGGTCGGCGCCGACCCGCGCGACGAGCTCCCCGACGAGCGCACCGGGGCCGCAGCCGACGTCGAGCACCTGCGTGCCGACGGTCACGCCCGCGAGGTCGGCGAGCTGCGGCGAGAGGAGGGCCGAGTAGCGCCCCATGAACCGGTCGTAGGCCTCGGCGGCGACCTCGAAGCTCACGGCGCCAGTCTAGGCGGGCGCGCCGCGGGCAGCTCGAGCAGGGGTCAGCCCGCGCCGCGGCGCAGCGCGAAGAGCGAGCCGAGCTCGCGCACGCCGACGACCCGGCACGCACCGAGGTACACCGCGGTCCCCACCGCGAGACCCGTCCCCAGCGAGACGATCTGCGCCAGGAGGGAGCGCCCGAGCGCCTCGTCGAGCCCCCACCAGAGGAGCGTCGCGACGCCCGTCGCCGCGACGGACGCGACGAGGATCCGGCCGATCGCCGTGACCGTCGGCCCGCGCTCGAGGCCGATCCCCCGCCGCTGCATGAGGGCGAAGAGCACGACGGCGCCCGCGAGGTTCGAGAGCGAGGTCGCGAGCGGCAGCCCCCAGACCCCGAGCGGGTAGAACGCGGCGAACAGGGCGACGTTGAGGGCGAGGTTGCCGAGCGCGACGTAGGTCGGGATCCAGTTCGACTGCAGCCCGTAGAACGCACGGTTGAGGAGCAGCATCCAGCCGTTGAAGACGAGCCCGACGGCGAACGCGGCGAGCGCGCCCGCGACGACCGGCGTCTGGTCGGGCGCGAACTCGCCCCGCTGGTAGACGAGCCGCGTGATCGGCTCGGCGAGCGCCGCGGCGACGAGCCCCGCGGGGATCAGCAGGAACCCGATCTGGCGGATCCCGGCGTCCAGCGTCCGGGCGAAGCCTCCGTGGTCGGCGCGCGCGGCGAGGCGCGAGAGCGTCGGGAAGAGCACCGTGGCGACCGCGACGGAGAAGATCCCCTGCGGGAGCATGTAGAGGCGGAACGCGAGGTCGATCGCCCGCGGCGCCAGCTCGGGGTCGATCAGCCGCGACGCGAAGATCGTGCCGATCACCGTCGAGACGTTGATCAGGCCGAGCGTCAGCGTCACCGGGAGCATGAGGACGAGGAACCGGTAGACCGCCGGGTCCCGCCAGTCGAACGCGATCCGGAGCCTGCCGTCGAGGCCGCGGAGCCAGGGGAGCGGCAGCAGGAACTGCACGAGGGTCGCGATCACGATCGAGCCGGCGTAGATGTAGAGCTCGGCGTCCTCGCTGCCCGCGTGCGGGACGCCGAAGACGAGGCCCGCGATGATCACGAGGTTCCAGGCGACCGGCGTCAGCGCCGGCACGGTGAAGTGGTCGTACGCGTTCAGGATCCCGACCACGATCCCCGAGAGCCCGAGCAGGATCACGATCGGGAAGAGCACGCGCGAGAGGCCGACGGCGAGGTCGAAGTCGCCGCCCGGATCGCCGAAGAGCTCGACGATGAGCGGCGCGGCGAGCACGAAGATCGCCGTCAGTCCCGTCGTGAAGAGGAGGACGAGCCAGAAGATCGTCGAGGCGACGCGCCAGGCGCGGAGCCGCTCGCCCTTCTCGAGGAGCTCGCTGAAGACCGGCACGAAGGCGCCGGAGAGGGCGGTGTCCGCGACGAGCGCGCGCACGAGGTTCGGGATCTGGAACGCGACGGTGAACGCGTTGATCCGTCCCGCCGCGCCGAACGAGTACGCGGCGACCATCTCGCGGACGAGACCGAGCACGCGGGAGAGGCCGGTCGCGGCGCCGAAGATCGCCGTCGAGCGCGCAAGGCGTCGCCGGTGGGCGCGCTCGTCGTGGAGCGCTGGCTCGGTGTCGAGCTCGGCCATCACCGGGAGTTTCGTGCAAGCGACGGAAGGCCCTCTGCTACCATCACGCGGCCCGACGGCCGATTCCGGCACGGGCTCCCTCACGTATGGCGAACATCAAGCAGCAGAAGAAGCGCGTCGGCATCGCCACGCGGCAGCGGCTCGAGAACCTCCGCTACCGCTCGACGATCAAGACGCTTGCGAAGCGGCTCGAGATCGCGGTCGCGGACGGCGACGAGGCGGCTGCCGCCGCCGAGCATCGCGAGCTCGTCCGGACGATCGACAAGGCTGCCGCCCGCGGTGCGCTCCACAAGAACACGGCCGCGCGCAAGAAGGCGCAGGCCGCGCGCATGATCCGCCCCGCCGCCGCCGTCGCCGAGTAGCGCCCCGCGCCTCCAGGCGCACCTTCCTTACGTGACGTAGCGGCGGCCGCGACACCTGGCGCCCGCTCTTGCCGAGCGAGGAAGTTGCGACGACGACGAGTTTCACGCTCCTCGGAGAGCGAGGCAGTGCGACCGCGACAGCGGGCGCCTTCAGGGGTCTGCCCCGCCGGCAGGCGGGGATCAAGCCGCGGGATTCCGCGACTGCGGAATCCCGCTGGCGAACAAGAATCAGCGCGGCGCGCGCGCGACGTCGGCGACGGCGAGCTGGAGCTCGAGCTCGGGCGCGAGCCTGCTCCCGCCCTTCAGCGCATGGTCGAGGTGCGCGAGCCGGAGCGTCGCGTCGCGCAGCTCCTCGACCGAGAACTCCTCCGCCTGCCGCGCGAGCTTCTGGCCCGGGAACGGCTTCAGGCCGAGCTTCGCGGCGGCGTCCTTCGGCGGCATGCCGCTCTCGAGCAGCGCCTTCATCCGCGTCAGCTTGCCGAGGTGGCCGCCGAGGAGGCCGCCGAGCGCCGCGGCGCCGTCGCGCGCGGGCCGCGCGCTCCCGTCGAGCATCGCGTCCATCGCGGCGAGCGCGGCGCCGATGTCGTGCCGGCCCCAGGCGTCGGTCAGCTCCCAGGGCGGGGTCTCGGCGACCGGGATCGCGAGGCGCCGCACCTCCTCCACCCCGATCGGCTCTCCGGCCGCCCAGATCGCGAGCTTGTCGATCTCGAGCGCGAGGGCGAGCTTGTCCTCGCCGACGAGATCGACCAGGACCTCGCAGGCGTCGCGCTCGACCTTCACGCCGCGCTCGGCGAAGCTGCGCGCGACCCACTCCCAGAGCTTCCTGCGGTCGACCTCCCACACGAGGACGTCGCCGACCTTCTGGCACGCCTTCGCGAGAGCCGAGTCGCGCTTCAGCTCCTCCGCGACGAGGCAGAGCACGGTTCCCGGCGCGGGCGCGCCGAGGTACTCGACGACCGCCTCCGTGTCGGCCGCCTTCCAGCCGCCGCTCAGGCGGCCGCGCTCGTCGCGGCGCCCGTCGACCTCCGTGACGAGGACGAGGCGCTCGCTCAGGAGGAGCGTGCCCGCGTTGCAGGCGGCGACGACGTCGGCCCCGGTCGCGGCGTCCTTGCCCGCCGCCACCAGCCGCTCGATGGCGCCCGGGTCGAAGCGCGCGCGGAGCCGGCCGAGGGCGACCTCCACCTTCGGACGGTCGTTCCCGATGATGAGGTACGCGGGCTTCAGGTCGGCCACGCTCTCAGCCTACTGCCCGTCCTGCGGCGGTCATCGCTCCGAGCGGACGGTGAGGCTGCGCCCGTCGGACTCGACGACGACCCGGCCGTCCTCGTCCGTCCGCCACGTCGCGAGACCCGGCGCGGCCGCGAGCGCGGCGAGCGTCTCGGGCCGCGGGTGCCCGTAGTCGTTGCCCTCGCCGACGGAGATCACGGCGACGCGCGGAGCGAGCCGTTGCAGGAGCTCGGGCAGGCCAGGGTCCTCGGAGCCGTGGTGGGCGACCTTCAGGACCTCGACCGGGCCGAGGCGGAGGCGCGACGTCACCGGGCTCTCGGCGTCGGCGGTCAGGAGGACGTCGGTCCGGCCGAAGCTGACGACGAGGACGACGGCGTTCTCGTTCGGGTCCTCGCTCGCAAGGCCCTCGTCCTCGGGCCACAGGACGCGGACGACCGCACGGCCGAGCCGGAACGAGCGCCCCGTGCGCGCCACGACGACGGGCACCGCAGTGTCGCGCGCGAGCCGGAGCACGGCGGCGCGGTCGGGCGAGTCGACGGCGAGCTCGGGATCGACGACCGCGCCGACCCGCAGCCTCCGTACCACCTCCGCCGCACCGCCGATGTGGTCCCGCTGCGGGTGGGTGAGGACGAGCGCGGTCAGCGACCGCACGCCGGCGCGTCGCAGCTGGCCGGCGACGTCCGCCTCCGGCGGCCCCTCGTCGACGAGCATCGACCCGCCCGCCGTCTCGACGAGCACGGCGTCGCCCTGGCCGACGTCGAGAAACGTCACCCGCAGGCCGTCCGGCGGCGTCCACGTCGGGCGTGGACGCAGCGCGCAGCCGACTGTCGCGAGGCAGAGCGCAACCGAGAGCAGCCCGACCGTCGCAGTGCGACGCCGGTAGCGCGGCAGCCGACGGACGCCGACCACCGCGAGCGCCGCGACGACGAGGGCGACCAGGACGACGGGTGACTCGACGCGGGCGGCGGGCCAGCCGGCGACCACCCGCGCGACGAGGGCGATCCAGGCCGCGCACCAGCCCGCCAGCCAGGCGAGCGCCGCAGCCGCGTCGGGGAGCACCGGCTCGAGGCCGGCGGACGCGAGCGACAGCGCGATCAGCGGCGGCATCGCCGGCTCGGCGGCGACGTTGGCGGGCACCGTCCACAGCGCGACGGCGCCGAAGTGGAGCCAGACGATCGGCGCGGTCACGCAGCCGCAGGCGACGGCGACGACCGCCACGTCCCAGAGCCCCCTGGGAACGGGGTATGCGTCCGGAACGCCCGCGACGCGCGGGAGCACGACGAAGATCGCCGCCACGGCGGCAAACGAGAGCTGGAAGCCGGGCTCCAGCGCGGACGCCGGCATCCACACGAGCAGGACGAGCGCGCCGACCGCGAGTGCGTGCCACCGGTCGCGCGGCCGAGCGGCGATCCACGCGAGCGAGGCGAGCACGCCTGCGACGGCGGCCCGGACGACCGACGGCTGCCAGCCGACCGCCATCGCGTAGGCGAGCACGACGGCGATCGCCACCGCCTCGCCGACGAGGCGTCCGATCCCGGCGATCCGCAGCGCCGCGACGACGCCGATCGCGACGATCGCGACGTTCTGGCCAGAGACGGCCAGGAGGTGCATCAGCCCGCTGTCCTCGAAGTCGTCACGCAGCGCCGGGTCGATCCCCGAGTCCTCGCCGAGGACGATTCCGGCGACGAGCTGCCGGCGCTCGCCGGAGGTCCCGCTCGCGAGCGTCCGCTCGACGTGTGCGCGCAGCCGGTCGGCGACGCCACCGATCCCGCCCCGCCGGCCGACGATCCGCGGCCGCTCGCCGCGCAGGACGACCTGCACGCCGCGGCGGGCGAGCCACCCGCGCTCGTCGAAGCCGGTCTCGGGCCCACGCGGCGCGACCGGCCGCGCCCACAGCTCGAGGACCGCTCCCTGCGGCGGCGCCCGCTCCGGCGGCAGCTCGAGGAGCACGCGCTCCCGGATCCGAGCGGCGCCGTACCGACGGACCTCGGCGGGCACGCGGAGGGCGAACGGCGTGCGTCGCGACGGCCCGGTGACGACGAGCCGCACCGGCGCCGGCTCGCCGAGGTGCCCGGCGAGAAAGCTCTCGGCCAGGGCGTCGGCGCGGAGCGAGCCCCACCAGAGGCCGACGCACGCGAGCGCGGCGGCCGCGAGCGCGAGCCTCGCCGCACCCTGCGCCGCGATCGCGCCGCCGGCGATCGCCGCCGCGAGGAGCCCGAGCGGGACGAGGGGCGCGCGCGACGCCGTGGCCGGCGGCGATCCCAGCGCACGTCGCCGCGACGAGCAGCGCGGGCCAGTTCGTCGCGACCGCGCGGCGGACGGTGGCGCGGGCGCTCACGGCGTCACCAGCTCCCTCAGCTGCTCGATCCGCGCCGGGCCGATCCCGGGCACGTCGTCGAGGTCCTCGACCGACCGGAACGGCCCGTGCGCGGCGCGCCAGTCGACGATCTTCTGCTGCCGTGACCGGCCCGATCCCGGGCAGCTCGTCGAGCTGCTCGACCGTCGCCGCGCCGAGGCTGACCTTCGTCCCGGCGGCAGGCCCGGCGCCGCACCGCCGCGGCTGCGGCGCCGCGGACGGGGACGACGACCTGCTGCCCGTCCGCGAGCGGCGCGGCGAGGTTGACGGCCGAGAGCTCCGCCTTCGGCGTCGGCCCGCCGGCACGCGCGACCGCGTCCGCCACGCGGGAGCCCTCGACGAGCCGGAAGAGCCCCGGCCGGCGGACGGCGCCGACGACGTGGACGACGAGCCGCGTCCGGGCAGGGGACGGCTCCGTCGCCGTCGATCCGCACGAGCGGCTCGGCCCGCGCCGGCCCCTCGTTCGCGCCGACGCCGGCGAGGCGCGATCCGGCGAGCGTCAGGAGCGCGAGCAGCGGGACGAGGAGCAGGGCGAGCTGCGTGCGCGTGAGGCTGACCACGCCTCCAGGCTCGCCCGCCGAGCCGTCACGGAGGTGTGCCGGCTTCGTGCCGGATGTGTGCCGCCGCGGGACGGGCGTCGCGGCTAGGTGACGACGTTCACGAGCCGGTCGGGCACGACGATCGTGCGACGGGGCTCGCCGTCGACGTGCGCCTGGACGCGCTCGGAGCCGAGCGCGAGCCGGACCAGCTCGTCCTCGGCCGTGCCCGAGGGCACGCTCAGCCGGTCGCGGAGCTTGCCGTTCACCTGGACGACGACCTCGACCGTCTCGGCGGTCAGCAGCGCCGGGTCGGCGGTCGGCCAGGGCTGCTCCCAGAGCCGCTCGTGCCCCAGCCGCTCCCACAGCTCCTCGGCGACGTGCGGCGCGTACGGCTGGATCAGCGAGAGGACGGTCTCGGTCGCGAGGCGGACCTCGCCCGCGCGCGCCGGGTCGTCCTTCACCCGGTAGCTCTCGTTGACCAGCTCGAACAGCGCTGCGATCGGCGTGTGGAACTGGAACCGGCGCAGGACGTCGTCGGTGACGCGGTCGATCGTCCGGTGCGCGGCGCGGACCAGCTCGCCGTCGGCGGGCGCCTCGACCTCGCCGCGCGCCGCCACCTCCAGGACGAGGCGCCAGATGCGGTCGAGCAGCCGCGCGGTGCCCTCGATCCCCGCGTCGTGCCACTCCTTGTCCTGCTCGGCAGGCCCCATGTAGAGGATGTAGAGGCGCAGGGCGTCGGCGCCGTAGCGGGCGATCGCCTCGTCGGGCGCGACGACGTTGCCCTTCGTCTTCGACATCTTCGCGCCGTCGCGGTAGATCATCCCCTGGGTGAAGAGGCGCGAGAACGGCTCGCGGAACCCCAGCAGGTCGATGTCGTTCAGCACCTTCGTGAAGAACCGCGCGTACAGCAGGTGCAGGATCGCGTGCTCGATCCCGCCGATGTACTGCTTGACGGGCAGCCAGTAGTCGACGATCTGCTGGTCCCACGCCGCGTCGTCGTTGCGGGCGTCGGCGTACCGCAGGAAGTACCAGGACGAGTCGACGAACGTGTCCATCGTGTCGGTCTCGCGGCGCGCCGCGCCGCCGCACGACGGGCACGCCGTCGCGACCCAGTCCTCCGCGGCGGCGAGCGGCGACCGGCCCTTCGGCAGGTAGTCGTCGATCTCCGGCAGGAGCACCGGCAGCTGGTCGGCGGGAACGGGGACGACGCCGCACGCGTCGCAGTGGACGATCGGGATCGGGCAGCCCCAGTAGCGCTGGCGCGAGAGCAGCCAGTCGCGCAGCCGGTAGCCGATCGTCGCCTCCCCGAGGCCTCGCTCGTGCAGCCACGCGGTGATCGCGCGCTTCCCCTCCGGGGCGGAGACGCCGGTGAACTCGCCCGAGTTGACGAGCACCTCGTCGTCGGTGTGCGCGACGTAGGCGCCGTCGTTCTCCGGGGCCGAGCCGTCGGCCGGCGCGACGACCTGGCGGATCTCGATCCCGTAGCGCTCGGCGAACGCGTGGTCGCGCTCGTCGTGCGCGGGCACCGCCATGATCGCGCCGGTGCCGTACTCCATCAGGACGTAGTCGGCGACCCAGATCGGGATCGACTCCCCGTTGACCGGGTTGACGGCGTAGCGGCCGGTGAAGACGCCGTCCTTCTCCTTCGTCTCGCGCTCGACCGTCGAGCGCGCCGCCGTGTGGCGCACGTAGTCGGCAACGGCGGCCTCGTGCTCCGAGCCCGCCGTCAGCTGCGGGATCAGCGGGTGCTCCGGCGCCAGCGCGAAGAACGTCGCGCCGAAGAGCGTGTCCGGCCGCGTCGTGAAGACGGGCAGCTCCTCCCCGCTCCCGTCGACGCGGAAGGTGACGCGGGCGCCCTCCGAGCGGCCGATCCAGTTCCGCTGCATCGTCAGCACGCGCTCGGGCCAGGACTCGAGCGTGTCCATCTCGTCCAGCAGCTGGTCGGCGTACTCCGTGATCTTGAAGAACCACTGCGTCAGGCTTCGGGACTCGACCTCCGTCCCGCAGCGCTCGCAGTGGCCGTCGATCACCTGCTCGTTCGCGAGCACGGTCTGGTCCTTCGGGCACCACTTGACGGGCGCCTCGTTGCGGTAGGCCAGCCCGCGCTCGAAGAACTTCAGGAAGATCCACTGCGTCCAGCGGTAGTACTCGGGCTCCGCGGTCGAGACCTCGCGCGACCAGTCGATCGCCCACCCCATGCGCTTCATCTGGCGGCGGATCGCCTCGATGTTGCGGTTCGTGATCTCGCGGGGGTGGCCGCCCTCCTTGATCGCCGCGTTCTCGGAGTTCAGGCCGAACGCGTCGTACCCCATCGGGCGCAGGACCGTGGAGCCCTGGCGCCGCCGGACGTGCGTGAAGACGTCGCCGAGCGTGTAGTTGAAGACGTGCCCCATGTGGAGCTCGCCGGAGGGGTACGGGAGCATCTCGAGGACGTACGTCGAGGGCGCGTCCGGCGGGGACGCCAGGTCCGGGTTCGGGACCTCGAACGCGCGCTCGTCGGCCCACACGGCCTGCCACTTGGCCTCGACGGCCCCGGGGTCGTAGCGCTCGGTGTCCTCGTGCTCCATCGTCGATCGCTCCTCTGAAACGAAAAGAGCCTCTCGCTCGAGAGGCTCACGGGGAGTCGCCGCGGCGCCTGCCGCGTTCGCTCCCTGGACTACGGAAGAAGCTGTCTCACGGGAGCGATGCTAGCACCTCGCGTCCGCGCCGTCCCGATTACGCTGTGCTCCGTGCCGCTCGTCTCCATGCGCCAGCTCCTCGACGAGGCCGCCTCCGGCGGCTACGGCGTCGGCGCGTTCAACGTCAACAACATGGAGCAGATCCAGGCGATCATGGAGGCGGCGCGGGACACGCGCTCGCCCGTGATCGTGCAGGCGTCGCGCGGTGCGCGCGCCTACACGAACGACCGCTTCCTCTGGCACCTCATGCAGGCGGCGGTCGAGCTCTACCCGGAGATCCCCGTCGCGCTCCACCTCGACCACGGGAACGACCCGGCGACCTGCATCTCGGCGATCGAGCTGGGCTTCACGAGCGTGATGATGGACGGCTCGCTCGAGGCCGACGGCAAGACGCCCGCCTCGTTCGAGTACAACGTCGCCGTCACGAAGGAGGTCGTCGCCTACGCCCACGCGCGCGGCGTCACCGTCGAGGGCGAGCTCGGCACGCTCGGCGGGATCGAGGACGGGCACGGCTCGGGCGAGGTGCACCTCACCGACCCGGAGCAGGCGGTCGAGTTCGTCGAGGAGACGGGGATCGACGCGCTCGCGGTCGCGATCGGCACGTCCCACGGCGCGTACAAGTTCTCCCAGGCGCCCGACGGCGAGGTCCTCAAGATGGACCTGATCCAGGAGATCCACCGGCGCCTCCCCGACACGCACCTCGTCATGCACGGGTCGTCGAGCGTGCCGCAGGAGCTCGTCGCCAAGGTGAACCAGTACGGCGGTGCGCTCAAGCCGGCCTGGGGCGTCCCCCGCGAGGAGATCCAGCTCGGGATCCGCCACGGCGTCCGCAAGATCAACGTCGACACCGACTCCCGCCTCGCGATCACCGGCGCGATCCGCCAGGTCTTCGTCGAGACGCCCGAGGCGTTCGATCCGCGCGACTACCTGAAGCCGGCGCGGGCGGCGATGCAGGCGCTGATCGCCGAGCGGATGGGCGACTTCGGCCAGGCGGGCCACGCCGGCGACTACGAGCCGCTCTCGCTCGAGGAGATGCGCGAGCGCTACGCCACCGCTGCCGCGCGGACCTAGGCGGCACCCATCCTCGACCTCTTCCCCGACTCGGCGTCCGTCGACGACGGGCAGCTCTCGCTCGGCGGCGTGCCGGCGTCGCAGCTCGCCGCCGAGCACGGGACGCCGCTCGTCGTGCTCTGCGAGGAGACGATCCGCGGCCGTGCGCGGGCGCTCCGCGACGCGATCGGGGACGGCCGGGTCTTCTTCGGGACGAAGGCCCTGCCGAACGTGGCCGTGCTGCGCCTCCTGGCCGAGGAGGGGATCGGCGCCGACGTCGCGTCCGAGGGCGAGCTCGCGTTCGCGGCGGCCGCGGGGCTCGGGGGAGCGGAGCTCGTCGTCCACGGCAACAACAAGAGCGAGCGCTTCCTGACGGAGGCGGGGCGGGTCGGCGCCCCGGTCGTGCTCGACGCGCCCGACGAGGCGGCGCTCGCGGCCGAGGCCGGCGTGGAGCGCGCCCTCGTCCGGGTGACGCTCGGTGTCGACGCGGATACGCACGAGGCGATCCGCACGGGGCACCACGGCTCGAAGTTCGGGCTGCCGCCCGACGGAGCGCGGGCGCTCGTCGCCGACGCGCTCGACCGTGGGCTCGACGTCCTCGGCGTGCACGTCCACGTCGGCTCGCAGCTCCAGGACTTCGACGCGCAGGCGGAGACGATCGTCCGGCTGGCGGCCTTCGCGGCGAGCTGCCGCGACGAGCTCGGCTGGGTGCTCCGCGTGGCCGACCTCGGCGGCGGCTTCGGGATCCGCCACCACCCGTCCGACGAGGTCCCCGACGCGGCCCAGCTCGCGCACGGAGCGGCATCGACGGCGCGGATCGCGTTCGTCGAGGCGGGGCTGCCGCAACCGGAGCTCTGGCTGGAGCCCGGCCGCTGCCTCGTCGGCCGCGCGGGCGTCACGCTCTACCGCGTCGGGAGCGTCAAGCGGCTCCCGGGCCGGACGTGGGCCGCGGTGGACGGCGGCATGTCGGACAACCCCCGGCCGCAGCTCTACGACGCCCGCTACACGGCGCTCTCGGCGAGCCGCGCGGACGAGCCGGTCACGGAGGTCGTGAGCGTCGCGGGGATGCACTGCGAGTCGGGCGACGTCCTGATCGACGACGTCGCGCTCCCCCAGCCGCGCCGCGGCGACCTGCTCGCGGTGCCGGCGACGGGCGCCTACACGCTCGCGATGGCCTCGAACTACAACGGCGTCGGCCGGCCCGCCGCCGTGCTCGTCGCCAACGGGGCGGCGCGCGTCGTTCGTCGGCGGGAGACGGTCGACGACCTCCTCCGGCAGGAGGCGTGATGGCCGAGCTACGGGACGCGGCAGTCCTCGTCCCGGTCTACCGCGACGCGCACGGCGAGCTGCGGATCGTCGTCGTCGCGCGCGCCGACGACGGCGGCCAGCACGGCGGCCAGCTCGGCCTCCCCGGCGGCAAGCCCGAGCCGGGCGACGCGAACATGCTCGCGACGGCGCTCCGCGAGGCCGAGGAGGAGGTGGGGCTCGCGCCGGCGACGGTCGAGGTCGTCGCCGAGCTCCCCGTCTTCGAGACGCAGCACACCGGCTGGCGCGTCCATCCCTTCCTCGGCCGCATCCCGGCCGACACGGCGTGGCGTCTCCAGGAGGCCGAGATCGTCGGGATCCTGACGCCCTCGGCGCGCGCGCTCGCCGACCCGGAGGCCCGCGCGACGCTTCCGTTCACGTCCCGCCGGTTCCCGGAGCCGCTCCTCGTCGACGGGATCGACGTCGACGGACACGTCCTCTGGGGGATGACGCTGCGGCTCCTGGACGCCCTCCTGCCGCGGCTGCTCGCCGGCGAGTGGGACCTCTGAGCCTGCGCTAGGGCGTCTCGACGTCGCGGCGCTCGAAGAGGAGCGACGCGGCGAGCGAGCAGGGCGAGAGCGGCGGCCGCGACGACGGCGAGGTGCCACCATGTGACGCCGCTCGAGAGCGGCGACTGGCCGACCCACCAGAAGCTCGAGAGGAAGCGGAACGGCTCGAGCCAGGAGGCCAGCGAGAAGAGCCCGCCGATCAGGTAGCCGACTCCGGCGAACGCGGCGGCGACGCCGATCGCGAGCCCGCGGTTGGGCACCGCGGCGCCGAGCGCGAGCGCGAGCCAGCCGTGCAGCAGGCCGAGCAGGCCGACGCCGACGACACCGCCGACGAGGTGCCCGAAGGGCAGGTCGAGCCCGAAGACGAGCCCCGCCGCCGCCAGGGCAACGAGCATGACGAGCGCCAGCACGAGGAGCTCGACGCCGACCGCGGCGCCCTTCGCCAGGGTCGCGCTCCGTCGCCGCAACGGGTAGGCGAGGAGCAGCTCGAGGCGGCCCGACTCCTCCTCCCCCGCGAGGATGCGGGCCCCCGAGCCGATGCCGAGCGCGATCGCGAGGAGCGGCAGCACGATGCTGAAGAGCTCGGTGTCGACGAACCCGCTGCCGCTCGTCAGGTCGACGGCCCCGAGGCCGAAGAACCCCTTCACCGCGTCGGGCAGGTTCTGGATGACCTCCTCGATGTCGGCGGAGCCCCCGATCGACGGGTAGATCGCGCAGAGGAAGAGCACGTAGGCCGCCGCGCCCGCGCACCATCCGAGCAGCGCGCGGCCGTGGTCGCGGAGCCCTCGCCGGAAGAGCTCAGCGGCCATCGGGCGAGGCTCGGTAGAGGTCGAGGAAGATCTCCTCGAGCTGCGCCGGCGCGGAGACCAGGTCGACGATCCGGTGGCGGGCGGCAGCCTTCACGACGGCGTCCATCGCGCCCGCGGGGAGCGCGAGCCGGACGACGCGGTCGTCCGCCGACTCGACGCGCACGCCCTCGATCCCGGCGAAGGCTGCAGGGTCGGCGGCCTCGGCGAACGTGACCGTCACGTGCCGGACGGCGTGCGCGCGCAGCGCCGCGACGGTGTCGACGCGGAGGAGCCGCCCGTCGCGGATCAGCGCGAGGCGGTCGGCAGCGTGCTGCACCTCGTCGAGCGAATGGGACGAGAGGAACACCGTCCTCCCGTCCGCGGCGGTCTCCCGCAGGAGCAGCCGGAACTCCTCCTGCAGGAGCGGGTCGAGCCCGCTCGTGGGCTCGTCGAGGATGAGGAGCTCCGGGCGGTGCATGAACGCCTGCACGACCCCGAGCTTCTGGCGGTTTCCCTTCGAGAGCTCGCGGATGGGCCGGTCGAGGGTCACGCCGAACCGCTCGACGAGCGTGTCGCGGAGCTCCGGGCGGGTCGTGCCGCGCAGCCGCGCGAGCGAGTCGAGCTGCTCCGGCCCGTCAGCCGGTCGGCCAGGCGCAGGTCGCCCGGGAGGTAGCCGACCCGCCGGCGCGCCTGGA
This sequence comes from uncultured Actinomycetes bacterium, assembly GCA_963748255.1. Lineage (GTDB taxonomy): Bacteria > Actinomycetota > Thermoleophilia > Gaiellales > Gaiellaceae > Gaiella. The sequence goes on from CAVVIL010000019.1 coordinate 577,031, forward strand.
CGCCGTCGCGGCGCGTGTCCAGCCCGAGCAGCGACGCCGTCCCCGCCGTCGGGCGGATCAGGTCGAGCAGGAGCCGGATCGTCGTGCTCTTGCCGGCGCCGTTCGGGCCGAGGAACCCGAAGACCTCGCCGCGACCGACCTCGAGCTCGAGCCCGTCGAGCGCGGCGACGTCCGCGCGATACCGCTTCGTGAGCCCGTGCGTCGCGATCGCGGCTGCATCCGCCACGGAGACCAACCTAACGGGCGAGCACCTCGACCACGTCCCCGTCCGCGAGGACGTGCGCCCGGCCGACGCGCTGCCCCTCGAACCTCGCGGAGGGGCCCCAGACGCGCGCCCCGGAGCACCGGGCGCCGAGCTCGTGGTGGACGTGGTCGGCGAGCTCGGCCACCGTCGCGCCGACGGCCAGCGCGAACGGCTCGTCGTCCGTCGCCCCCGCGCTGCGCGGGAAGACGCGGATCAGGCCCGTGAGCGCCCAGATCGCCTCGCGCAGCCGGTCGAGGCTCGCATCGTCCAGCACCGAGACGGGCACGGCGTCCTCGACGGCTGCCGCCGCGTCGTCCAGCTCGTCGGCCTTCGTCAGCGCCAGGATCGCGGGCTTCTCGATCCCCGCGGCCGCCACCTCGGCGCGCACGACGTCGAGCGCCGGCGAGCGGTCGGCGGCCGCCCGGCACCAGACGATCGCGTCGGCGTTGCGGAGGACGCCCAGGAGGGCGCGGCCGCCGCCGCGGTCCTCGTGCGCACCCTCGATGAGACCCGGGATCTCGACGAGCTGGACCAGCACGCCGCCGATCCGCGTCAGCGCGGGGACGGGCCTCAGCGTCGTGAACGCGTAGTCGCCCGTCCTGATCTGGATGTCGGAGAGCGCCTGCAGGAGCGACGACTTCCCCGTGTTCGGCGGCCCGACGAGCGCGATCTGCGCCGCTCCCTCCCGGCGGACCTGCAGCGAGTCGCGGTGCAGCACCTTGCCGCGGACGCGCGTGCGCTCCAGCTCGCCCTCGAGCCACTTCCGCAGGTCGGCGTACGGCCCGTTCCGGTACCCGGGCAGCTCTGCGAGCAGCGCGCGGATCGTCGCGACGCGCTCGCTGCCCTCCTTCCCGACGAGGCGGCGCTTCGCCACCTCCGCGAACGTGCGATGCGGCATGGGCATCGCTGTCCTCCTTCCGATCGGGGCGGGAGCGAGCGCGCGCGGGCGCGGCCGTGGGCCGGAGCGCGCGTCACGGCTCCCACCGCTTCCCTCGACGCGTGAGCGGGAAGCGGCGACTCAGCCGTTCTGGCGGAGAACGGTGGCAGACCAGGATCGGAAGCGATGCACGGCGAGAGGCTACCCGCCGGCGCGGCGCGCGTCGATTCAGCGCCCGCCCGTGACCTCGACGATGGAACCGGTCGTGTACGACGACGACTCACCGAGCAGCCACAGGATCGCGGCCGCCACCTCGTCCCCGGTCCCGGGCCGGCGCAGCGGGATCGTCGGCGTGAGCCGCGCCGCGCGGTCGGGGTCGCCGCCCGCGGCGTGGATGTCGGTCTCGATGATCCCCGGGCGCACGACGTTGACCCGCACGCCGTCGTGCGCGAGCTCCTTCGCGAGACCGACCCCGAGCGACTCCACCGCTCCCTTCGAGGCCGCGTAGTCGACGTACTCGTGCGGCGAGCCGAGGCGCGCGGCGGCCGACGAGACGAGGACGATCGACCCGCCGCGCCCGCCGCGCGAGCGGGCCAGGCGCCGGGCCGCCTCGCGCGCGCAGAGGAGCGCTCCGAGGACGTTCACCTCGAGGATCCGGCGCATCCGCGCCTCCTCGACGTCGACGAAGTCGGACGGGCCGGCCGGCGATCCCGGCGTTGACGACGGCGCCGTCGAGCGGCCCGAGCGCCTCCTCGACGGCCGCGTAGAGCGCGAGCACGTCGGCCTCGACCGAGACGTCGCCCCGGACTGCGACGGCGCGGCCGCCTCCCTCCTCGATCGCAGCGACGACCTCGCGGGCGGCCTCCTCGTCCGCGCGGTAGCCGAAGCCGACCGACCAGCCGGCCGCCGCGGCCGCGAGCGCGGTCGCGCGGCCGATCCCGCGGCTCCCGCCGGTGAGGACCAGCGCCCGGTTCATTCCGACGCGCCTCCGGCACGCGAGGCGTGGCGCCGCTGCAGCTCGTCCTCGACCGCCGAGGGCTGGAGCCCCCGAGCGGCGAGGAGGACGTACGAGTGGAACCAGAGGTCCGCGAGCTCTTCCACGAGCCGCTCGTCGCTCTCCGCGACCCCCGCGAGCGCGGCCTCGACGCCCTCCTCGCCGACCTTCCGGGCGGCGGCGGCGGGACCGTCCTCGAGGAGGCTCGTGACGTAGGAGCCCGCGGGTCGCTGCGCGGCGCGCTCGGCGACGATGCGCCAGAGCCACGGCGCAAAGCACGACTCCGCGCCCGTGTGGCACGCCGGCCCGTTCGGCCGGACGCGGTAGAGCAGCGCGTCGCCGTCGCAGTCGTCGCGGATCTCCTCGACCGCCATCGTGTTCCCCGAGGTCGCGCCCTTGTGCCAGAGCTCCCGGCGCGAGCGGCTCCAGAACCACGCCTCGCCCGTCTCGCGCGTCCGCCGGACGGCCTCGTCGTCGGCGTACGCGAGCATCAGCACGCGGCCGGTGTCGGCGTCCTGGACGATCACGGGGGTCAGCTGCGGATCGGCCATCCCGCCTCCTCGATCTCGCCCTTCAGCTCGACGAGCCGCTCGGGGCGCTCGTGGACGATCGACGCGAGGAGGGCCGCCTCCGCGCCGACCTCGAAGGCCTCGACGAGGTGCCTCCCCTCCCCCGCGCCGCCCGAGGCGATCACCGGCACCTCGACCGCGTCGACGACCGCCGCGGTCAGCGCGAGGTCGTAGCCCGCGCGCGTCCCGTCCGCGTCGATCGAGGTCAGGAGGATCTCGCCCGCCCCTCGGGCGACGGCCTCGCGCGCCCAGTCGACGGCGTCGCGGCCGCGCGGCTCGCGGCCCGCGTGCGTCACGACCTCGCCCCCGCGCGCGTCGATCGCGCAGACGACGGCCTGCGCGCCGAACTCGTCGGCCAGCGCGGTCAGGATGCCCGGGTCGTCGAAGGCGGCCCGGTTGACGGCGACCTTGTCCGCGCCGGCGAGCAGGAGCGCCCGCGCGTCCTCGACGCCGGTGACGCCTCCGCCCGCGGTGAACGGGATCGTCAGCTCGTCGGCGGCCCGGCCGATCATCTCCAGCGTCGGGCCACGGCCCTCGAGGGTCGCCGTGATGTCGAGGAAGACGAGCTCGTCGGCGCCGAGCTCGGAGTAGCGGCGCGCGAGCTCGACGGGCTCCCCCATCTCGCGCAGGTTCTCGAAGTTGACGCCCTTCACGACGCGGCCGCCCGCGACGTCGAGGCACGGGATCACGCGCTTCTTGACCATCGCACGAGGTTCTCGAGGACGCGGGCGCCCGCCGGGCCGCTCCGCTCCGGGTGGAACTGCGCACCGGCGAGTGGGCCGGACTCCACCGCCGCGACGATCGTCCCGTCGTGCTCGACCGTGGCGGTTGCGACGTCCGGGTCGGTCGGCTCGGCGGCGAAGCTGTGCGCGAAGTAGACGTCGGCGCCATCGAGCCCGTCGAGCAGCGTGCTGGCGCGCCGACAGGCGAGCGTGTTCCACCCCATGTGCGGCACGCGCCGCGCACGCAGCCGGCGAACCGGGCCAGCGAGCAGCCCGAGGCCTTCGCCGCCCTCGTCGCTCGCGCCGAAGAGGAGCTGCAGGCCGACGCAGATCCCTGCCACCGGCCGTCCGGCGGCGACGCGCTCGCGCAGCGCGTCGTCGAGCCCGTGGCGCGCGAGCCCCGCGGCCGCGCTCTGGACGTGACCGACGCCCGCGATCAGCGCGAGCGGCGCCTCGCGCACGAGCCGCGCGTCGACGGTCACGACCGGCTCCACGCCGGCCCGCGCGAGCGCCGACGAGAGCGAGCGGAGGTTGCCGGCCCCGTAGTCGGCGAGCACGACCCTCACGCCGCGCCCTTCGTCGAGCGGATCCCCGCGTCGCCGGGCGCCACCGCGTGCCGCAGCGCCTGGCCGAGCGCCTTGTAGGCGGCCTCCGCGACGTGGTGGTCGTCGGCGCCCGCCGACTCGACGTGCACGGTGCAGCCGGCCTCCATCGCGAACCGCTCCAGCGCGTGCGCGAGGAGCGTGACCGCCAGCGCGCCCACCCGCTCGCCGCCGAACGCGAGCGAGACCTCGGCGTGCGGCCGCCGCACCAGGTCGACGGCGGCCGTCGCGCGCGCCTCGTCCATCGGCACGACCGCCGAGCCGTATCGCGCGACGCCCTCACGGGCGCCGAGCGCCTCTGCGAGCGCCGCGCCGAGGGCCGCGTGGACGTCCTCGACGGTGTGGTGCTCGTCGACGTCGACGTCCCCGGCCGCGGCGAGCTCGAGGTCGAACCCCGCGTGGAAGGCGAGCAGCGTGAGCAGGTGGTCGAGGAACCCGAGCGAGGTCTCGACGCGCGACCGCCCCGTCCCGTCGAGCGCGAGCGTGAGCCGGAGCGCGGTCTCGGTCGTCGTGCGGAGGATCGTCGCCTCACGGCCGCCGCGCTCCCCGGGCTCCGCGCCGAGCGCCTGCAGGAGGACGTCGTTCTCGGAGGGCCGCCGCACGGTCGCCCGGATCCCCTGCGGGAACGACCGCACGACGATGCCCTGCGCCTCGAGGCGGTCCGCGAGCGGCTCGTCGGTGTGGACGAAGACGAAGTTCGCCGCTCCCGGCCGGCAGTCGTAGCCCGCCGCCGAGAGCGCTTCCCGCATGCGCTCGCGCTCCGCGATCGTGGCCTCGACGTCGCCGAGGCGCGGCTCGCGCAGCGCAGCGGTCGCGATCGCCGCCGCCGGGCCCGAGATCGGCGCGGGAGCGCGGCGCTCGGTCAGCAGCGCCGCCGTCTCGGGGTGCGCGACGGCGTAGCCGACGCGGAGCGAGGCGAAGCCGAAGGCCTTCGACATGGTCCGCAGGACGACGAGGTTGGGCAGCTCGTCGACCCACGGCGCGCACGAGCGGGCGCCGTACTCGACGTACGCCTCGTCGACGACGACGATCGTCTCGGGCCTGGTGCGCGCGCGCTCGACGATCGACTCGGGCTCGACCCAGGTGCCGGTCGGGTTCTGGGGGTTGCAGACCCAGTCGAGCTCGGCCTCGTCGTCCGGTCCGACCACCTCCGCACCCGTCAACGTCGTCGCGATCCGGTACAGCGCGTAGGTCGGCGGGTCGACCGAGGCGCGTCGTCCCGCCGCGAGGAAGGTGTGCGCGAGCAGCAGGATCAGGTCGTCCGCGCCCGCGCCCACGACGACGTGCTCGGCGTCGAGGCCCACGTACCCGCCGGCCGCCTCCCGGAGGTCGCGGTACGTGCCGTCGGGGTACTCGTTGAGGCGCGCCATGCTCGTGCCGAGCGCCACCTGCGGCACGCCCGGGAGCGGCGGCGTGTTCTGGTCGAACTTGAGGACGGCCTCGCGCGGGACGCCGTGCCGCTCCGCGACCTCGTCGACCGCGGCCGCCCACCGGTACGGCGCGTAGCCGTCGGCGACCGCGTTGGCCCGGGCGCGCGCGACGCTCATGCGGGCACCGCCGCGGCGTGCAGCGGGAGCCCCTCGACCCGCGCCAGCGGGCCGACGACCGCGGCGGCGCGCCCGGCCGCGCCCTCGTCGGCCGTCACCACCTGCAGCGGCTTGAGGAACGCCTCGATCCCGAGCCCGCCGGTCGAGCGGGCGAGCCCACCGGTCGGCAGGACGTGCGTCGCGCCGGCGGCGTAGTCGCCCAGCACGGAGGAGCAGCCGACGAAGACGGAGCCCGCGTTCCGGACGCGCGTGGCGAGCGCGACGGCGTCCTCGCCGTGCAGCTCCAGGTGCTCGGGCGCGTACGCCTCGGAGCGGGCGAGCGCCTCGTCGAGCGTCCCCACGCGCTCGACGCGGGCGTTCGCGTGACCACCGACGGCGGTCTCGACGGCGGCGGCGAGCGCGTCGTCGGGCGTCAGGAGGAGCGCCTCGCTGTCGGGGCCGTGCTCGGCCTGCGCGAGGAGGTCGGTCGCGACCCGAGTGGGATCCGCGGAGCCGTCGGCGATCACCACGACCTCGCTCGGCCCGGCGGGAAGGTCGATCCGCACCCGACTGGAGACGAGCAGCTTCGCCGCGGTCACGTACGCGTTGCCGGGACCGGCGATCGCGTCGACCGCCGGGATCGTGTCCGTGCCGTAGGCGAGCGCCGCGACCGCCTGGGCGCCCCCGACGGCGTAGATCTCGTCGATCCCGAGCTCGCGGGCGACGACCAGCGTGGCGTCCGCGGGATCGGGGGTGACGACGGCGACGCGCCCGACGCCGGCGACGCGCGCCGGGACGGCGGTCATCACGAGCGAGGACGGGAGCGGCGTCCGCCCGCCCGGCACGTAGAGCCCGACGCTCGCGAGCGGGAGCCACCGGCGCTCCGAGACGATCCCGGGCGCGGCCTCGACCGACGTGTCGGCCGGACGCTGCGCCTCGCTGAAGCGCGTGACCGCGAGGATCATGGCCCGGATGGCCTCGAGCACGTCGTCGTCGACGGTCGCGTCCGCGATGCGCCCGCTCGGGACGCGGAGGCCGTCGGGGCGCGGCCCGTCGAGCCGCTCCGTCCACTCGAGGAGCGCGGCGTCGCCGCGCTCGCGAACGTCGGCGACGATCGGCGCCGCGACGCCGAGCGCCTCGTCGAGCGAGGCCCTCACGGGACGAGCCGCTCCACGGGGAGCACGAGGATCGACGACGCCCCCGCCTCCTTGAGGGCGGGCAGGAGCGTCCAGACGTCGTCCGCCTCGACCGCCGCGTGCACCGCGATCTCGCCCTCGTCGGCGAGCTGCAGGACGGACGGCGCGCCCATGCCCGGGAGGAGGGCGCGGATCGCGGGCAGGTCGTCGCGGTGCGCGTTGAGCATCACGTAGCGCCGGCGGCGGGCGGCGACGACGCCGGAGAGCATCAGCTCCAGCCGGCCGACGAGCTCCGCGCGCTCCTCGACGGCCGCACGGCCGCCGACGAGCACGGCCTGGGACGAGAGGAGCGTGCCGACCGGCCGCAGGCCGTTCGCGCTCATCGTCGAGCCGGTCGAGACGAGGTCGACGATCGCATCGGCCAGGCCCAGCCGCGGCGCCGCCTCGACGGAGCCCGAGACGGGGACGAGCGAGCACTCGACCCCCACCTCGGCCAGGAGCCGCTTCGTCGAGACGGGGTAGGCCGTCGCGACGCGCAGCCCGGCGAGGTCGGAGACGGACTGCTGCGCGGCGTCGACGGGCACGGCTGCGTCGAGCGAGCAGCGGGCGAAGCCGAGCTCCGCGAGCGTGACGACCTCCGCCTCGGCCTCCGCGACGAGGTTCGCGCCGGTGATCCCGACGTCCACGACGCCGTCCTGCGCGTACTCCGGGATGTCGCTCGGGCGGACGAGCAGCAGGTCGACGGGCGCGTTCGCGCACGGGACGACCAGCGAGCGCTCGGTCAGCTCGAACGAGAGGCCCGCGTCGGCGCAGAGGCGGACGGCGGGCTCCGACATCCGACCCTTGGCGGGGACGGCGAGCTTGAGCCTGCCGTCCGCACCGGCGCGCGAGAACGCCGCCGTCACCGCGTGCCCTTCCCGAGGCGGTCGAGCACGAGGCGGTAGCCGCCGGCGCCGTGCCGCAGCCACTGGGCCACCCGGGTCACCGTCGCCGTCGAGGTCGGCACGCGCTCGGCGATCTCGAGGTAGGGCATGCCCTGCTCGAGCAGGAGGGCCGTCTGCCACCGGTGCGTCAGCGCCTCGAGCTCGGGCAGCGTGCAGAGGTCGCGGAGGAACCGCCGCGCCTCGTCGCGCGTGCGCAGAAGCAGGACGGCGTCGGCCAGCGCGTCCAGGCCGGGGACGGGCTCGACGGGCTGCCGGGCCTCCCCGCGAGTGATCGATCGTGGTGCCATGAGGCTATGTTAGCATGATAGCGTGCTAACACGTAGCTTCGAGGTGCTGCCCGCGATCGACGTGCTCGCCGGCCGCGTGGTGCGGCTCTCCGAGGGGCGGCGCGAGGCCGTCACGCTCGAGGGCGGCGAGCCCGAGGCGCTCGCCCGGCGGTACCGCGACGAGGGCGCGGTGCGGCTCCACGTCGTCGACCTCGACGGCGCGTTCGACGGCGCCCCCACGCCCGCGCTCCTCGAGCGCCTCGCGGCGGCGACGAGCCTCCCGATCCAGGTCGGCGGCGGCTACCGGACGCTCGCGGCGATCGAGACGGCGCTCGGAGCCGGCGCCGACCGCGTGATGATCGGCACTGCGGCACTCGACCGCGTCTTCCTCGACCGGGCGGTCGCGCAGTTCGGCGACGCGCTCGTCGTCGCCGTGGACGTCCGCGACGGGATGGTCGCGGCGAGCGGCTGGACGGAGACCTCCACCACGCCCGCCGCCGAGCATGCGGCGCACTGCGCCGCGGCGGGCGTCGCGCGGCTCCTCGTCACGAGCACCCACCGCGACGGCTCGCTCGCGGGGCCCGACCTCGAGCTCCTGGCCTCCGTCGCGGCGGTCGGGCTCCCGGTGATCGCGGCGGGCGGCATCGCGTCGCTCGCGGACCTCGTCGCCGTCCGCGACCTCGGCTGCGAAGGCGCGATCGCGGGCAGCGCCCTGCTCGCGGGTCGGTTCACGCTGCCCGAGGCGCTCGCGGCCGTCGCCGGCTGAGCCCGGGAGCGGTCAGCGGGTCGGAGGGTCGAACACCGCGAGCACGCGGCCGCCCGGTGCGAGCCAGCGCGCCACGAGCTCACGCGCACGCTCGGGCTCGGACCGGAACAGCCCGACGCGCACGGCGAACGCCACGTCGAAGCGACGCTCGCCGAGATCCACATCCTCGAGCGCTGCGACGAGGAACTCCGCACGCCCCGCGGCCACGAACTCCGCGTTCCGGCGGGCCGCCGCGGCGATCATCGCCGGCGACCGGTCGATCGCCGTCAGGTGCCCCGTCTCGAGGCGCTCGCAGACGAGCGTCGCCGCGACGCCGTGCCCGCAACCGATCTCGAGCACGCGGTCGCCGGGCCGGAGATCGAGCCTGTCGACGATCGCCTCGAGCCGACCGGTCACCGGCCCGAGGCTACGCGACCTCGTCCCCGCGGCGCATACCCTCGCCTGGTGACGATCCGCTTCTGCGACGACCGGGGCGCGCACGGCTTCTCCTGGCTCGTCGAGGAGCCGATGACGCGGACGTCGCACGTGCTCGCCGCCGACGGCCGCGTCTGGCTCGTCGACCCCGTCCGGCACGAGCCGGCGCTCTCCCGCGCACGGGAGCTCGGCGAGCCGGTCGCCGTCCTCCAGCTCCTCGACCGCCACAACCGCGACTGCGTCGAGCTCGCCGGCGAGCTGGGGGTGCCGCACGTCGTCACGCCGGACGCGCTGCCCGCGACGCCGTTCGAGCCGGTGACGGTGCGCGAGTCGCCGCGCTGGCGCGAGCGGGCGCTCTGGTGGGACGAGCAGCGGACGCTCGTCGTCGCGGAGGCGGTGGGCGCGAACCGGTTCTTCCGGGCGGGAGACGAGCGTGTGGGCGTCCACCTCCTGCTACGGCTCACGCCGCCGCGCGACGTGCTCTCGCGCTTCGAGCCGGAGCACCTGCTCCTGGGCCACGGCGAGGGGCTGCACGGCCCCGACGCCGCCGCCGGGCTCCGCGCGGCCCTCGCGCGCTCCCGCACGAGGTCTCCCCCGCCTCGCGCTGCGGCTCCCGGCGCTCGCGCTCGACGCGCGTCGGCGACGGCGCTGAGGCTCAGCGGACGAAGGTGAAGAGCGGATCGGGGATCGGCGCCGCGCGCGGCGCGACGTCCCCGGCGCGTGCGACGCCGACGCCGTACCCCTCGGCCTCCTCGTCGTAGGCGATCTCGGTCAGGCCCGCCTCCCGGAACCAGGCGCGCACCGCCGGGCGGAGGTCGGGGCCGTCGAACCGGCCGCGCGTCCAGATCACGATGCCGTCGGGAGCCAGCAGGAGCGGGACGGCGGCCACCGTGCGCCGGATGTCCTCGTCGGGCACGTTGCCGAAGATCCCGCAGAGGAGCAGCAGGTCGACGGGCAGCGCGTCGGCGAACGACGCGGGCCGGGCGGCGTCCGCGGCGCGGACGTCGACGCGGCCGACGCCGAGGGCGGCCGCGGCCGACCGCGCCTGCCCGGCGAGCGTCTCGTCGCGCTCGACGAGGAGCACGTCGGGCGCGAGCCGGGGCCGGGCCGCGAGCTCGGGGAGCAGGTCTCGTCCGTCGCCCGCGCAGAGGCTCAGCACGCGCGCCCGCGGCCCGAGGCCGTCGAGCGCCTCGCCCACGCGCCGGCGGACGACGACGAGCCGGCGGGACTGCGTGGAGTCCGGGTCGTCGTAGCGCGCGTGCCAGCCGACCCAGTCGGCCATCAGCGCGCCGGCGAGAGCGCGGCCGGGCGGAGCAGCTTCGCGGGCCGCTGCAGCCCTGCCTCGCGCACGGCGGGGTTGAGCGTCTCGGCGAGCGGCTCCGCGCCGAACGAGCGCCGCACCTGCGCCTCGGGCGGGGTGCCGTACGTCGTCGTCCGCTGGCGCGGCGTCCGGCCGGCGCTGCGGATCAGCTCCTCCATCGCCTCGGGCGGGAGCTCCTGGCCCCACTCCGAGCCCGCGGAGCGGGAGATCGACTCGTTCATCAACGTGCCGCCGAGGTCGTTGACGCCGGACGCGAGCGCCTGGCGGACGCCGTCCGGCCCGAGCTTGACCCAGCTCGCCTGGATGTTGGTGACGACGGGGTGCAGCGCGAGGCGCGCGACCGCGTGGATCAGGAGCGCCTCCCCGAACGTCGGCCCCCGCCGCGCGCGGCCCGCGAGGTAGATGGGCGCCTCCATCGGGACGAACGGGAGCGGGACGAACTCCGTGAAGCCGCCCGAGCGCAGCTGCTGCTCCCGCGCGCGCAGCAGGTGCCGGGCCCAGTGCACCGGCCGCTCGACGTGGCCGAACATGAGCGTCACGTTCGAGCGAAGACCGGCGCGGTGCGCCGCGTCGTGCACCGCGAGCCACTGCTCGGTCGTCACCTTGTCGGGGCAGATGATCGCCCGCACCTCGTCGTCGAGCACCTCGGCGGCCGTGCCGGGCAGCGAGCCCAGCCCGAGGTCGCGGAGCCGCTCGAGGTACGTGCCGAGGTCGAGCCCGAGCGTCGCGGCGCCCTGCCAGATCTCGAGCGCCGAGAAGGCGTGCACGTGGATCTCGGGCGCGGCCCGCTTCACGGTCTCGATCACGCCCGCGTAGTAGTCGCCCGTGAACGACGGATGGATCCCACCCTGGAGGCAGACCTCCGTGGCGCCGCGCTCCCAGGCCTCGCGCACGCGCCGCGCGATCTCCTCGTCGGGCACGAGGTACGCCGGCCCGCGGAGGTTCTTCGCGAGCTTCCCCTTCGAGAAGGCGCAGAACCCGCAGCGGAAGTAGCAGACGTTCGTGTACTGGATGTTCCGCGTGACGACGTAGGACACCTCGTCCCCGCACACCTCGCGCCGCAGCGCGTCGGCGGCCGCGAGGACCCGCTCGCGCTCGGTTCCCCGGGCCGCGAAGAGCCGCACGAGCTCGGCCTCGCCGAGCTCCTCGCCGACGAGCTCGACCGGTACGGGGTCGCGCGCGACGACGAAGGGCACCGTGCCCGGCTCGCCGGGAGCCCAGCGATCCTCGCGCGCGAGGCCGTGCGCGTCGGCGGCGCGCCGGATGGCCGGGGCGACGGCCGGATCGGCCCACCGGTCGAGGTCGGCGACGTGCTCGGGATAGAGGGGGAGGCGCGGGGCCAGCTCGAGCCCGCGGCTCGCGCACGCGGCGCGCAGCCGCTCGACCTCGGGCCACGGCGCCTCGGGGTTGACGTGATCGACGGTGACGGGCGAGACGCCGCCCCAGTCGTCGATGCCCGCGTCGAGCAGCAGGGGAAAGTCGTCGTAGGCGAGGTTGGGCGGCGCCTGGACGTGGACGTCGGGGCCGAGCACGATCCGCGCGACCGCGACCGACCAGAGGTGCTCCTCGAGCGACGCGTCGGGGTGCTCCGCCATCCGCGTGTCCGGCTTGGCGCGGAAGTTCTGGACGATCACCTCGCGGAGATGGCCGTGCTCGTGCGCCAGCCGTCCGAGCTCGAGCAGCGCGTCGATCCGCTCCTGCCGCGTCTCGCCGATCCCGACGAGGATGCCGCTCGTGAAGGGGATCTCGAGCTCGCCGGCGAGCCGCATCGTCTCGAGCCGCCGGGCGGGATCCTTGTCCGGGGAGGCCCAGTGCGGCCCTCCGCGGGCGGCGAGCCGCTCCGCCGTCGTCTCGAGCATGATCCCCATCGAGGCGGCGACGGGCCGCAGCGCCGCGAGCTCGTCGCGGGACATGACGCCCGGGTTGAGGTGCGGCAGGAGCCCCGTCTCCTCGAGCACGCGGCCGGCGCAGCGGGCGAGGTACTCGAGCGTCGTCGCGCAGCCGAGCGCCTCGAGCTCCGTGCGCGCGACGCGATAGCGGGCCTCGGGCCGGTCGCCCAGCGTGAAGAGCGCCTCGGTGCATCCGGCCTCCGCCCCCGCCCGCGCGATGGCGAGCACCTCGTCCTCCGAGAGGTACGCGCGCTCGCCGCGCCGTGGTGGGCGGGCGAACGTGCAGTAGCCGCAGACGTCGCGGCAGAGCGTCGTGAGCGGGATGAAGACCTTCGGCGAGTAGGTGACGAGCGTGCCCGGACGCAGGCGCCTGGCCTCGGCCATGAGGTCGTCGAGGGACGTCGTGAGAAGATCGCGAGCGAGGTGTGCCATCGGCGTCTGGGTTGTCGCCGGGCGGTCTCCTCGCGCCGGAGCTCCGAGCATACGTGAGGGGTTCCCGGTGGCGTCGCTCCGATGCACACTGCGGCCATGCCGTCGCTCGGCGAGCTCCTGGTGCTCCTCCACGACGCGTCCGAGCGCGCGCGGCCCGCGACGCTGACGGTCGTCGACTGGCGCCACGCGCCGCGGAGCGAGGAGGCGTTCCGTCGCTTCATGGCGGCGCGCTCCGGCACGCTCGTGCACGGCGTCCCGGGTCGCGGCACGGGGAACGAGGAGTCCTCCTGGTCGACGCGGCTCGCGTTCGAGAGCCCGACCCGCTTCCGCGAGGAGGCCGCAGGCGTCCAGGCCGGCACGCGGTTCCTCGTGCGGGACGGCGAGCGCTGGGCCTCGTGGGACGAGGACTGGGGCGCGGTCACGAGCGAGTCGGCGGAGGACGAGGGGGCGCGATCCTCGTCCTACGGGTTCCTCCTCGACCCGAGCCCGCTCACCGCAGTCCTCCGCTTCGAGCCCGGCGGCCCGACCGAGGTCGCGGGGCGCCCCGCCGTGCGCGTCATGGCCACTCCACGGCCGGACGACGGGAGCGGCCTCGCCGCGCTCTTCCGCGTGGGTGGCGCGGGGGCGGACGCGATCGAGCTCGCGGTCGACGCCGAGCGCGGCGCGCTCCTGCGCGTCGAGGCGACGATCGACGGCGCGCCCTTCCACCGGCTCGAGGTGACCGCGATCGACTTCGGCCCGCTCGCGCCCGGGGCGCTCGACCTCTCGCTCCCGGACGGCGTCGAGGCGACCGCGGGCTGGTTCCGGCCGCTCCGGCTCGAGCTGCACGAGCTCCCGGCCCAGGCGCCGTTCCCCGTCTTCGTGCCCGGCGACCTGCCGGACGGCTGGCGGCTGCACGAGAGCCTGCTCGTCCCGGGCCACGAGCACCCGCCGGTGGAGGCGTCGGTCAGCCTCGTCTACGGCTCCCGGGACGGCGGGTCGGTCGTCACCGTACGCGAGCGCGCGGCCGGCGCCGAGCCGGACGAGTGGCTCGCCTGGAGGCGGGACGACGGGCTCGAGCGCGCCGACGCGGGCGCGCACGTCGAGCCGCGCCACCACGTCCGGCTCGAGCGCGACGGGACGGTGGTCGAGCTCGCGGGCCAGGATGCGGAGCTGCTCGGGCAGCTCGCGCGCGCCCTCGTGCCGGCCCCCACCGCGCCGCCGAGGCTCCGGAACGAGTGAGGGCCCGCTCGCGCGGGCCCTCGCATGGAGACGTCGTCGGGCCGGCGGCTACGCGGCGCGGTAGCCCCAGATCCCCCCGAAGCTCTTCCACGAGCCCTTCTGCCACCGCTGGAGCAGCATCTGCTCGATCGGGAAGTGGTCCGACGGGCCGGTCTTCAGGGCGATCCCCGGCAGCAGGAACGGGTTCGACGAGAAGTTCATCGAGTCGACGACCTTCACGAGCCCGGCGCGGGTCAGGTTCTTGCCGGCCTTCTTGAGGGCCTCGACGGCCGTCCAGGCCGACGCCATCCCGTAGACGTGGTACACGTCGTTCGGGTTCGCGCCCGCGGCGAACTGGCGCATGACCTGGCGGTAGAGCCTCATCGCCGCGTCGTTCTTCCACTTCGGGTCGGTCGGGTCCTTGAGGAAGACGATCGAGACCGAGCCGTTGACGACGGGGTTCTGGCCGCCCTCGGAGGCGAGCTGCATGATGTTCGACGCCGACGAGACCGCGTTCGCGAGGGTCAGCTTCGGCTTCCAGTTGAGGCGCGAGGCGTAGACGTAGGACTGGATCGCGAACTTCGGCGTCGCGAAGACGGCGAACGTGTTCGCGCCCGACGCCTTCAGCTTCGCGACCTGCGCCTGGACGTCCGACGCGGTCACCTCGTACGGCTCGGCCGCGACGATCCTGACCTTCGAGCGCTGGATGCCCTTCTTGAGGCCGTTCAGCAGGTCCTTGCCGTAGTCGTCGTTCTGGAAGATGACGGCGACCTTGGCGGCGCCCTGCGTGCGGGCGAGGTACTTGCCGAGCACCCAGCCCTCGGCCTGGTAGCTGGGCTGGAACCCGATCGTGTACGGGTACTTGGCCGCCTCGCTCCCGAACTTCGTCGCGCCGGAGGCGGCGAAGAGCTGCGGCACCTTCTGCGCGTTCAGGTAGTCGCGGGTCGCCTCGTTGTGCTCGGTGCCGAGCGCGTTGAAGATCGCGAACACCTTGTCCTGCTCGACGAGCCTCCGCGTCTGCTGGATCGTCTGGGCGGGGTTGTAGCCGTCGTCGAGGATCGTGTTCGTGATCTTGCGGCCGAGGACGCCGCCCTTCGAGTTGACGTACTCGAAGTAGGCGTTGGCGCCGCGGGCGACCGAGGCGTAGGCGGACGCCGAGCCGGAGAGCGGCGAGGTCGTGCCGAGCAGGATCGAGGTCTCCGTCACGCCCGGGTCGGCCTGGCTGCGGGCCGAGCCGGCCAGCGCGGCGCCCGCGCCGAGCGCGAGGACCAGCACGAGCGCGGGCAGGGCGAGCGCGAGCTTCCTGATCATCGGTGATGAGCTCCTTTGGCAGGGAACGAGTCGCTCGCGGAGGAGCGTGCGGCGATCGTAGCCGCCCGTTGTCAGCGCTTTGTGAGCGTTCTCAACCGGGCGATCAGCCCCGCGAACCCCATCGGGAGCACGAACATCAGCGCGATCAGGATGAGCCCCGAGACCACGCTCGGCGCTCCCGGCGACTTCGAGACCTCCTGCGACCAGATCGGGAGGAACTGGATGAAGACCGCGCCGGCGACCAGCCCGACGAGCGACCCGAGCCCGCCGACGACGACGCCGACGAGCAGCAGGATCGAGAGCGCGACGGGGAAGGTGTCGGGGTTGACGAACGTCGTCGCGATCGCGAAGAGCGACCCGGCGACCCCCGCGTAGGCCGCGCTGACACCGAAGGCGAGCGTCTTGTAGCGCGGCAGGCTGACCCCCGAGGACTGGGCCGCGGTCTCGCTGTCGCGCACCGCGCGCAGCGCCAGGCCTGTCCGCCCGCCCAGGAAGAGCCACGCGATCACGTACCCGACGAGCGCGATCGTCCAGCAGAGGTAGTAGAGCCAGTCGTTGAAGACGAGCTCCTGCCCGAGCACCTCGACGGGCGTCAGCGACGCGGTGAGCTCGGGCAGCCCGAAGAGGTTGATCCCGCCGCCGCCGCCGGTGAAGCCCTCGAACCGCTTGATCACGGCCGGCATCGAGACCGCGATCGCGAACGTCGCGAGGGCGAGGTAGAGCCCCGAGAGGCGGAGCGCGGGGATCCCGAAGAGGAAGCCGATGACGCCGGTGACGAGCGCCGCGATCGGGATCGTCCAGATGTCCTTGACGCCGTGGTCGACCATCAGGATCGCGGTCGTGTAGCCGCCGATCGCCATGAAGGCGCCGTGCCCGAGCGAGATCTGGCCGGTGTACCCCGTGAGGATGTTGAGGCCGATGATCGCGACCAGGTAGATCGCGACGTAGGCGAACTGCTGCGCCCTGAACGCCGAGACGAACGAGGGCAGCACGAAGACGACGACCGCGAGCACCAGGAACGCCGCGAGTGGGACAAGCCGCCGGGACCTGCTCATACGCGCTTCACCTCCCGGTGGCCGAAGAGGCCGGAGGGCTTCACGAGGAGCACGACGAGGATCACGAGCAGCGCGCCCGGCAGCCGCAGGTCGGCGCCGACGAAGTCGACGTACGTGCCGAGCAGGTTGAGCCCGACGCCGAGGATCAGCCCGCCCACGACCGCCCCGACCGGCGAGTCGATCCCGCCGAGCACCGCCGCGGCGAAGGCGTAGATCAGCAGCGCGGCCATGAGGTTCGGGTCGAGGAAGAGACTCGGCGCCGCGAGCATCCCCGAGATGGCGCCGAGCACGGCCGCGAGGCCCCAGCCGAGCGAGAGCATCCAGGTGACGCGCACGCCGACGAGGCGCGCCTCGGCCGGGTTCACCGCCGCGGCCCGCATCGCGAGCCCGATCTTCGTGTACTGGAAGAGGAGCCAGAGCGCGACGACCGTCGCGAGGACGACGCCGATCGTCCCGATGTCCTGGATCGAGATCGCGACGCCGCCGATCTCGATCGTCCGCGTCGGGAAGGGGCTCTGCACCGCGCGCACCTCGCCCGACCAGATCATCACGATGAGCCCGTTGATGAGGATGAGCAGGCCGATCGTGACGATCACGACGCGCAGCACCGAGCCCTTCTCGTTCGGCCGGATCACGCCCTGGTGGATGCCGACGCCGCCGGCGAACGAGAGGAGGAGCGTGACGGCGAAGGCGGGCCAGTAGTTCCAGCCGTGGTTCGTCGTCAGCGTCCACGCGATGTACGTGGAGAACGTCGCCATCTCGCCCTGGGCGAAGTTGATCACCCCGGTCGCGCGGTGGATGAGGACGAGGGCGAGCGCGAGCGAGGCGTAGATCGACCCCGACGCGAGCCCCGCCACCACCTGCTGCATGAAGTCGGCCAACGCGCCTCCGCCTAGTACCCGAGGTAGCTCCGCCGGACGGACTCGTCCTCCCGCAGCTGCTCGCTCGGCCCCTCGACCGCGACGCGCCCGACCTCGAGCACGTAGGCGGACGACGCGGTGTCGAGCGCGATCCGGGCGTCCTGCTCGACGACGAGCACCGTGAGGCCGTCGCGCGCGTTCAGCTCCCGGACGATGCGGAAGATCTCGCGGACGATCATCGGCGCGAGGCCGAGCGACGGCTCGTCGAGCATCAGGAGCCTGGGCCGGGCCATCAGCGCGCGAGCGACGGCGAGCATCTGCTGCTCGCCGCCCGAGAGCGTCCCCGCGGGCTGGTTCGCGCGCTGCGTGATCCAGGGGAACCACTCCGAGATGCGGTCCATGTCGGTACGGAGCTCGCGGTCGCGGCGGACGTAGCCGCCGAGCTTGAGGTTCTCGACCACGCTGAGCTCCGTGAACGTGCCCCGGCCCTCGGGGACGTGGGCGATGCCCGCGCGGGCGACGGCCTCGGGGCCGCCGCGGAGCGGCTTGCCCGCGAACGTGATCGTCCCGGAGCGCCGGACGGTGCCGGAGATCGCGCGCAGCGTCGTCGTCTTCCCCGCGCCGTTCGCGCCCAGCACGGCGACGATCTGCCCCTCGGGCACCTCGAGCGAGATCCCGCGGAGCGCCTGGACCGGCCCGTACCGGGCCTCGACGCCGTCGAGCGTGAGGAGGGCCGTCACTCCTGCACCCCGAGGTAGGCCTCGATCACCGCGGGATCGGCCTGCACCTGCGCGGGCGGGCCGGCGGCGATCTTGCGACCGAAGCTGAGGACGTTGACGTGGTCGGAGATGCGCATCACGAGGCTCATGTGGTGCTCGACGAGGAGGACGGTCAGGTCGCGCTCGTCGCGGAGGCGCACGATGAAGTCGCCGAGCTCCTCGACCTCCTCGTGGTTGAGGCCCCCGGCGGGCTCGTCGAGCAGGAGCAGCGTCGGCTCCGCCATCAGCGCGCGCGCGATCTCGACGCGCTTCTGCGTCCCGTACGGGAGGGCGGCTGCCGGCAGCGCCGCGCGGTCGACGAGCCCGACCACGTCGAGGGCCTCGAGGGCGGCGCTCTCGGTGCCCCGGCGCCCGAGCGCGTGGCCGCCGACGAGCACGTTCTCGAGCACGGACATCGTCTTGAAGAGGTTGATGTTCTGGAACGTCCGCGCGATCCCGCGCCGGACGACCCCGTGCGGCGGCGTGCGGAGCAACGACTCCCCGTCGAGCTCGACCTCGCCCGAGTCCGGGTCGTAGAGCCGCGTGATGACGTTGAACGCGGTCGTCTTGCCGGCGCCGTTCGGCCCGATCAGGCCGGAGATGGTGCCGCGGGAGACGTCGAAGGAGATCCCGTCGAGAGCGACGATGCCGCCGAACCGGAGCGTGACCTCGCGAACCGAGAGCAGCATTGCGGGCGGGATCCTAAACCGGTTCCGGTCGAGCGAAGCTCGCAGCCCGTCGTGGCAACGAGGGGGTGCGGCGGCGAAGCCGACGCCTTCAGGGGCGTGCCCCGCCCGGAGGGCGGGGATCAAGCGGCAGGATTCCGCACGGCGGAATCCTGCTACGCGGAGGCACTCAGGGCAGGCGGGGGGCGCCGAGCAGCGCGGCGCCGACGGCGCCGGTGAGCAGCAGCGCGCCCGCGGCGACGAACATCGCCGTCACCTCGCGGGGCCTGTCGATCCGCCCGACGCGCGACCCGAGGCCCGCGTAGACCTTCTCGAGCGCCTCGGCGCTCTCGGCGTCGTACGTCTCGCCGCCGGTGAACTCCGCGATCGCCGCGAGGGTCTCGCGGTCGGGCGGCACCGGGATCACCTGCTCCTGCCCGGGCGGGCCGGCCAGGATCGTGCCGTCGTCGGTGCCGAGCGCGACCGTGTAGACGGGGATGCCGGCGATCTGCGCCTGCTCGGCGCCCTGGCCGGGGCTGAGGAGCCCGCGCGTCTGGGCGCCGTCGGAGAGCAGGAGGATCGACGCGAGCGAGCGGCCGTCCTCGTCCTTCAGGGCGCGGGCGGGCGCCTGGCCGACCTCGCCGGTCTCGGCGGTCGCACGTCCGGGCGAGCTCGACGGAGCGGCCGAGGGCATCGCCGATCGCGGTGCCGAAGCCCGGCCCGAGCAGGTCGATCCCCTGCGAGAGGGCGTCGCGGTCGACCGTCGGCGAGACCGCGACGAGCGGCTCGTCCGAGAAGGCGACGATCCCGACGCGCAGGCTGTCGGGCGCGCGGTCGAGGAACGAGCGCATCGCCTGCTTGGCAGCGGCCAGCCGCGAGGGCTTCACGTCGTTGGCCCGCATGGAGCCGGAGACGTCGACGACGAGCACGACGCTCGCCCGCTCGTTGGGCGCCTGCGTCGTGACGGTGGGCCGCGCGAACGCGACGCACAGGGCGGCGAGCGAGGCCAGGAGCAGGGCCGCGGGCAGGTGGCGGAGCCACGACCGCCGCTGGCCGGCGACCGCCGCGAGCACCTCGAGGTTCGTGAAGCGCACGGCGTAGCGCGTGTGCCGCCGCATCAGGAGCCAGTACCCGACCGCCGCGAGCGGGACGAGCAGCAGCCCGGCGAGGAGCCACGGCGCCTCGAAGCTCATCGCGTCACCCGCGTGCAGAGCGCGTGCACCTGGAGGCGCACCGGGAGCCGCTGCGGCACGGAGGCGGCGACCGTCGCGACCGCGGTGACGGTGCGCCCGGCCACGACCCGGCGCACGCGCACGGCGTTCAGGAGCGAGGCGCCGGGCTCCTGCTGGACGCGGAAGCCGAACGAGGCGTCCGAGCCGAGCAGGCGCGTCCCCGCGGGACACCGGCTGACGACGCGCACGGTGCCCCCGGCGACGAGCCCGCGCTCGACCACGCGGCGGTCGAGCGGCTTCGCCGGGGCGAACGCGGTCGGCCTGCGGACCGCGGTCTCGCCGCGCGCGCCGCCGCCGGAGGTCGGGATGCAGCCGATGTAGGGCCGGAAGGCCGTCCGCTTCGGCGCGCCGCCGGTGTAGACGGCGGTGAAGAGCACCTCGGCGCCGGTCGTGACGCCCGGCCCGACGGGCGCGCCGTTCTCGCCGCGGATGCTCACGTCGATCGCTCGGTCGGTGACGCGCGCGTCGATCCCCGCGACGATGTACCCGCGGAGCGGGCAGCGGAGCTGCCACACCGCGGTCGCGCTCCCGCCGCCCTGCGGCGCGGGGATCGCGACCCACGGGCCTTCCACGGGGAGGCACGTCTGGAGCCCGCGGCACTCGTCCGCGGCGCGGGCCTCCCCCACGCCGAGCCCGAGCGCGACGGCGAGCGCGGCGAGCGCGACGACGCGCTTCACAGCGCCCTCCGGAACCAGTACGACGACAGCGCGCCGCCGAGGAGGAGCAGGACGGCGCCGCCCGCGGCGAAGGCGGATGTCACCTCGACCCGCTTGCGGTCGACGGCGAGGCGCGTCCCGAGCTCGCGGTAGACCTCCTCGAGGCGGGCGGCGCTCGGCGCCTCGAAGAACCGGCCGCCGGTCGTCTGCGCGATCTGGCGCAGCGCGGGCAGGTCGGGCGCGACGACGACCCGCTCGGTGAGCCCGCCCGGCCGGGGCACCTCCACGACCGCGTCGCCGGTCCCGAGCCCGATCGTCGAGACCGGCACGCCGAGCTCGCGCGCGCGCTGGGCGGCTGCGGGCACCTGCACCTGGCCGGTCGTCTGGGCGCCGTCCGAGAGGAGGAGCACCGCGCTGGGCGAGCGCTCGCCCTCGCCCGGCGCCGACTCGCCGTCCTCGCGCGCGGCCGCGAGCTCGGCGGAGCGGACGATCGCCTGGCCGAGCGCGGTGCCCGACCCGAGCCTGAGCTCGTTGATCGCCGTCTCCGCCGCCTCGCGGTCGGTCGTCGGCGGCAGCACGGGGTCGGCGGAGGTCGAGAACGAGACGATGCCGACGGCGTACGAGTCCGGCACCTCCTCGAGGAAGGCGCGCGCGGCGCTCTTCGCCGCATTGAAGCGATTCGGCTCGACGTCCGTCGCCTCCATGGAGCGCGACGTGTCGATCGTGAGGATCACGGTCGCCTCGTCCCGCGTCACGTCGCGCACGATGTGCGGGCGCGCGACGCCGACGAAGAGGAGCGCGAGCGCGACGAGCACGATCGCGATGGGCAGGTAGCGGCGGAGCCCCGGCGACGAGGGGACGAGGTTCGGGACGAGCGCAGGGTTCGAGAAGCGGGCGGCCTGGCGCCGGCGGCGCCGTGCGCCGAGGACCTGCACGCCGACGAGGAGCGGGATCGCAAGGAGCAGGACGAGCGCGGTCGGCCACTCGAACGTCATCGGCGCCTCCGCTTCACGAAGACGGCGAGGTCGCGCAGCCAGTCGCGGTCGGTCGAGAGCGTCACGTGGGCGACGCCCGCGCTCGCGAGCTCGCGCGCCACCTCCTGCCGCTCCGCCTGGGCGGCGACCGCGAACCGCTCGCGGAGCTTCGCGTCGTTCGTGTTGACCTGGAGCTCGCGTCCCGACTCGGGGTCGACGAGCCACAGGGTGCCCACGGGCTCGAGCTCCTGCTCGCGCGGATCCCGGATCTCGACGGCGACGACCTCGTGCCGCCCCGCGAGCCGGAGCAGCGGGCGCCGCCAGTCGCGCGGCCCACGGAAGTCGGAGACGATCACCACGAGCGCGCGCTGCCGGGCAGCGCCCGCGAGCCGGTTGAGCGCCGTCGCGAGCGGGATCGAGGTGGCGGCCGCGCCGTTCCCGTCGTCGTCCTCGCGGAGCGCGAGGAGCAGGCCGACGAGGCCCGCGCGCCCCTGGGTCGGCTGGAGCACGCGCTCCGCGCCGCTGCCGAAGCCGACGAGGCCGACGCGGTTCCCGCGCATCGTCGCCGCGTGTCCGACGGCGAGCGTGACGCCGAGCGCCACGTCCGCCTTGCGCCGCTCCGCGGTGCCGAACGTCATCGACGGGGAGGTGTCGAGCACGAGCCAGGTGACGAGCACGCGCTCGGCGAGGTGGACGCGGATGTGCGGCTCCTGCGTCCGTGCGGTGACGTTCCAGTCGATCAGGCGGACGTCGTCGCCGGGCACGTACGGCCGCACCTGCGCGAGCTCGGTGCCGCGCCCGAGCAGCGCCGACCGGTGGTCGCCGGAGAGCAGCCCGTCGACGCGACGGGCGATCGTCAGCTCGAGCGCCTTGAGCAGCGCGTCCGGAACGGGTCCCGGGCCGGGCCGGGCGGGTGTCGGCTCGGCGCCGAGTGCGCGGAGGGCGGGCGTCACGCCGCGGCCGGTCTCCCGAGCTCGAGGCGCGGCTGCGGCACGGCCGCGATCACCGCGTCGAGCACGTCGTCGGCCGAGCGCTCCTCCGCGAGCGCCTGGTACGTGAGCACGAGGCGGTGGCGGAACGCGTCCTTGACGAGCGCCCGCAGGTCGCCGGGGATCACGTAGTCGCGGCCGTGGATGAGCGCCAGGGCGCGCGCGCTCTGGACGAGCGCGATCGGCCCGCGCGGGCTCGCGCCGTACGCGACGAGGTCGCCGACCTCGGCGATCCCGAACGAGTCGGGCTCGCGGGTCGCCGTGGCGAGGCTCACCGCGTAGGAGATCAGGCCCGGATCGACGTAGACGGCCTTCACCGCGGCCTGCAGCTCGGCGAGCCGGGCGAGGGGGAGCACTTGCCGGACGTCGACCGCGTCCTCGAGCGAGCGGTGGACGACGGTCAGCTCCTCGTCCCGCTCCGGGTAGCCGACGAGGATCTTGAGCATGAACCGGTCGATCTGCGCCTCGGGGAGCGGATAGGTCCCCTCCGACTCGATCGGGTTCTGCGTCGCCATCACGAGGAACGGCAGCGGCACGGCGTGCGTGTCGTGGCCGATCGTGACCTGGCGCTCCTGCATGACCTCGAGGAGGGCGGACTGCACCTTCGCGGGCGCGCGGTTGATCTCGTCGGCGAGGAGGAAGTTGCAGAAGACCGGGCCGAGCTCGGTGTCGAAGCCCCCGTGGTCGGGCCGGTAGATGCGGGTCCCGACGAGGTCGGACGGGACGAGGTCAGGCGTGAACTGGACGCGGCGGAACGAGCCCCCGAGCACGGCGGCGGTCGTCTTGATCGTCAGCGTCTTCGCCAGGCCCGGGACGCCCTCGATCAGCAGGTGGCCCCCGGCGACGAGGCACACGAGCACGCGCTCGAGCATCTCGTCCTGGCCCGCGATCACGCGCTTGATCTCGACGAGGGACTCCTCGAGCAGGGCGCGCGCCTCGTTCTTGTCCTCGCCCTGCGACGCGGCAGGGGCCGGCTCGGGGGCGGCGGCGATGGGCTCGCTCTCCGGTTCAGACATGCGCACACTCCTCGCTTCGACGACGGTCGCCGAGCGCCCGCGGGCGGCGCGCCCGTCCGCCGATGGTAGACAGCCCGGATCACAGCCCGCGTTGCGGAGTCGTTACGCGTCCTCGTGTCGGCACGCCGCGAGGGATTCCTGAGCACAAGTGAGGCGGGGTGCGACCGCGAAGCGGGCGCCGCCAGGGGGCGCTTCGCGCCACGCCGCGCCGGAGGCGGGGATCGAGCCGCAGGATTCCGCGTCTGCGGAATCGTGCTCGGCGAACAAGCTTTATTGTCGCCGCGTGGACTTCCGCGACACGCCGGAGGAGGCGCAGTTCCGCGAGGAGGTGCGCGCCTGGCTCCACGAGAGCCTGCCGGAGGAGCTGAAGGGACACCGGGGAGGCGCAGCCCGCTTCGACGGCCCGGAGGTCCGCGCGTGGAGCCGTGCGCTCTACGACGGCGGCTGGGTCGGGATCGCGTGGCCGAAGGAGTTCGGCGGGCGGGGGATGGCCCCGCGGTTCCAGGCGATCTACCTCGAGGAGGAGGCGCGCGCCGAGGCGCCGCCCCACGTCGGCGTGATCGGGCTGGGGATGGCCGGCCCGACGATCATCTCCCGCGGCACCGAGGAGCAGAAGGCGCGCTACCTCACGCCGCTCCTCGCCGCCGACGAGATCTGGTGCCAGGGGTTCTCCGAGCCCGGCGCCGGCTCCGACCTCGCCGGCGTCCGCACGTCAGCGCGCCTCGAGGGCGACCGCTTCGTGCTCGACGGCCAGAAGGTCTGGTCGTCCTACGCCCACATCGCGGACTACTGCATCCTGCTCGCGCGCTCCGACCCCGGCTCCGAGCGCCACGCCGGCCTCACGTACGTGATCGTCGACATGCACGCGCCCGGCGTCGAGGTGCGGCCGCTGACCCAGATCACCGGCGAGGCCGAGTTCAACGAGATCTTCCTGAGCGGCGTCGAGGTCCCGCTCGAGAACGTGATCGGCGAGATCGGCGGCGGCTGGGACGTCGCCATGACGACGCTCCTCCACGAGCGGGGCACGCTCGGGTTCGCGCTCGTCGCCCGGCTCGAGGTGCAGGTCGGGAAGCTGCTCGAGCTGGCGCGCGACCGAGGTGCGACACCGGTGCAGCGCGACGCGATCGCGCGGGAGTGGATCGACCTCCAGGCGCTCCGGGTCACCGCGTACCGCTCGCTCTCGGCGCTCGAGCGCACCGGGATCCCGGGGCCCGAGGGCTCGATCCTCAAGCTCCAGTGGTCCGAGGCGAACCAGCGCGCGACGGCGCTCGCGCTCGACCTGCTCGGCCCGGACGCGCAGCTTCTCGCGCCGAACGCGCCCTACGGCGGCTACTGGCCGGTGCAGCAGCTCCGCAGCCGGGGCAACACGATCGAGGCGGGCACGTCGGAGATCCTGCGGAACATCGTCGCCGAGCGGGTGCTCGGCCTGCCGAGGTCGCGCTAGTGGATCTCTCCTTCACGCCGCTGCAGGAGGAGCTCCGCGCGCAGGCGCGCTCGTTCCTCGCGTCGAACGCCGAGCCGACCTGGGGCCAGCTCGCGGAGCTCGGCTGGACCGGCGCCTCGGTCGCCGAGGAGCACGGCGGCGCGGGCCTCGGCTTCCTCGACGAGGCGGTGCTGCACGAGGAGGGCGGGCGCGCGCTGCTCCACGCCCCGCTCTGGTCGACGTCGTGCCTGCTGCCGTTCCTGCCCGGGGCCGACCAGGCGGCCGTCGCGGCCGGCGACGCGAGCTGGACGCTCGCGCTCGGCCCGCTCGTCCCCGACCTCGACACGGCCACGAGCGTCGCGATCGTCGGAGGCGACACGATCTGGGAGCTCGACGGCGGCGAGCGGGAGGTGCTCGCGACGAACGACGAGTCGCGCCCGCTCGGCGTCGTCTCCGGCGGCGAGGCGGGCCGCGAGCTCTGCTCGTCGGAGGTCCTCCCCGCGCTCCGGACGCGGTCGCTCGCGATCCTCGCGCTCGAGGCCGTCGGAGTCGGGTCGAAGGCGCTCGAGCTCGCCGTCGCCTACGTCGCCGAGCGCGAGCAGTTCGGCCGCCGCATCGGCACCTACCAGGCCGTCTCGCACCCGCTCGCGAGCTCGCACGGCGAGCTCGAGCTGGCGCGGTCGCTCGCGTGGTGGGCGGCGTGGTGCGTCGCCGAGGAGGACGCGCAGAGCGCGGTCGCCGCGGCGTCGGCGAAGTCGGCCGCCTCGGAGGCCGCCGTCGCGGCCTGCGAGCGCGCCATCCAGGCCCACGGCGGCATCGGCTTCACCTGGGAGCACGAGCTGCACCGGCTCTACAAGCGCGCGCTCGGGATCCAGTCCTGGGAGGCGTCACCGGCGCAGCTGCGCGCCGAGGTCGCGGGTCACCTGCTCGACACTGCATGAGCATCGCGACCGCGAAGCGGGCGCCTTCGGGGGGCGCTTCGCGCCACGCCTCGCCGAAGGCGAGGATCAAGCGGCGAGAATCCGCTTCTGCGGATTCTCGCTTGCGGAAGGAGAACTGTGGACGGCTTGATGATGGACTACCAGCTCAACGTCCCCGCGATCCTGAGGCGCGCGGACGAGCTGTACGGCGACCGGGAGATCGTCTCGCGGCTGCCGGACAAGAGCTGGCACCGGTACGGCTACGCGGACTTCGCCTCCCGCACGAAGCGGCTCGCGGTCGCGCTGCGCGGGCTCGGCCTCGAGGACGGCGACCGGGTCGCGACGCTCATGTGGAACCACCACGAGCACCTCGAGACGTACATCGGCGCGCCCGTCGGCGGCTTCGTCACCCACACCCTGAACCTCCGGCTGCACCCCGACGACAACACGTACATCGCGAGCCACGCCGGGGACAAGGTGCTCGTCGTCGACAAGGTGCTCTGGCCGCTCGCGGCGCAGTTCGTCGACCGCGTCGGCTTCGAGCACGTGATCGCCGTCGGCGCCGGCGACGTGCCGGAGGGCGCGATCGACTACGAGGAGCTCGTCGCCTCGGCGGACGAGAGCGCGTTCGCCTACCGCGACATCGACGAGCGCGCGGCGGCCGCGATGTGCTTCACGAGCGGGACGACCGGCCGGCCGAAGGGCGTCGTCTACTCGCACCGCGCGATCGCGATCCACGCGCTGACGGCCGTTGGCCTCCTCGCCCTCCACGAGGGCGACACCGTTCTCCCGGTCGTGCCGATGTTCCACGCGAACGCCTGGTGCTTCCCGTTCAGCTGCACGCTGGTCGGCGCGAAGCAGGTCTTCCCGGGGCCGCACCTCGACCCGGAGAGCCTCCTCGACGCCTTCGTCGAGGAGGGGGTGACGGCGAGCGCCGGGGTGCCCACGATCTGGATGGGGATCCTGCAGGCGCTCGATGCGAATCCACAGGGCTGGGACCTGTCCCGCATGCGCACGATGACGGTGGGCGGCTCCGCGCCGCCGCGGGCGCTGATCGAGGCGTTCGGCGAGCGCCACGGCATCCACATCACCCACGGCTGGGGCATGACCGAGATGTGCCCGATCGGGACGATCTCCGGCGCGCCCGGCCAGGAGCGCGGGCTCTCGGGCGCCGCCGCGTACGACAAGCGCGCCCAGCAGGGGCCGCCGATCCCCTTCGTCGAGATCCGTGCTCGCGGCGCGGAGGGGCTCGTGCCGTGGGACGGCGAGAGCATGGGCGAGCTCGAGGTGCGCGGGCCGTCGATCAGCTCGTCGTACTACGAGGCGCCCGAGGCGGCCGACCGCTGGACGGACGACGGCTGGTTCAAGACGGGCGACATCGTCACGATCGGGCCCGACGGCTACGTCGAGGTGCAGGACCGGGCGAAGGACCTCGTCAAGTCGGGCGGCGAGTGGATCTCGACCGTCGCGCTCGAGAACGAGCTGATGGGCCACGCGGCCGTCGCGGAGGCCGCGGTGATCGCCGTCCCCGACGAGAAGTGGTCGGAGCGGCCGCTCGCCGTCGTCGTGCTCCGCGAGGGAGCGACCGCGAGCGGCGACGACCTTCGCAAGCATCTCGAGCCGAGGTTCGCCCGCTTCTGGCTGCCGGACCGGTTCGAGTTCGTCGAGGAGATCCCGAAGACCGCCGTGGGCAAGTTCCGCAAGACTGCGCTCCGGGAGCAGTTCGCGACGACGACCGGGGAGACGGCCTAGATGGGGACGTACATCAGCACCGAGCGGCGCGACGCGATCGCGCTCGTGACGATCGACAACCCGCCGATGAACGCGCTCTCGACGGGGCTCCTCGCCGAGCTCGAGGCCGAGGTCGACGCGCTCGACGCCGACGACGAGGTTCACGCGATCCTCCTGCGCGGCGGCGGGCGAGCGCGCCTTCGTCGCCGGGGCCGACATCAAGGAGTTCCCCTCGCTGCGCGAGGGCGCGGTGGCCGGCGACGCGCCCGAGGGCGGGTCGGCCCGGGGGATCCAGTCGCTCGGGCACCGGATGGACGCCGCCCGGACGCCGTTCGTCGCCGCGATCCGCGGCTTCTGCCTCGGCGGCGGCCTCGAGCTCGCGATGTGCTGCGACGTCCGCATCTGCGCCGACGACGCGAAGCTCGGGCAGCCGGAGATCAAGCTCGGCCTCATCCCGGGCGGCGGGGGCACCCAGCGCCTCCCGCGCCTCGTCGGCCCGGGCCGCGCGATGCTGCTCAACCTCACCGGCGAGTTCGTCGACGCCGAGACGGCCTACGCCTGGGGGCTCGTCGAGCGGGTCGTCCCCGCCGGCGAGCTCGAGGAGGCGGCGCTCGCCGTCGCCGGCCAGATCGCGGCGCAGTCGCCCCACGCGGTCGGCGTGCTGCGCGAGCTCGCCCGCACGACGCGCGACCTGCCGCTCGAGGAGGGCCTCCGCCGCGAGGTCGACGCGTTCATGCGCTGCCTCCGCTCGGAGGACGGCGGCGAGGGCGTCGCGGCCTTCATCGAGAAGCGCGCGCCGTCGTTCACCGGCCGCTAGATGCGGGCCGTCGTCCTCGACGAGGAGCGCCGGCTCGAGCTGCGCGAGCTGCCCGAGCCCGAACCTGCCGAGGGGCAGGTGCTCGTCCACGTCCGGGCCGCAGGGGTCAACTACGCCGACGTCCTCATCAAGGAGGACCGCTACCCGCAGTCGCCGCCCCTCCCGTACGTGCCGGGCTCGGAGATCGCGGGCGAGACGGGCGAGGGACGGCGCGTCGTCGCCTTCGTCCGCGCGCAGGGCGGCGGCTACGCCGAGCGGGCGCTCGCCGACGAGGAGTGGGTCTTCGACCTCCCGGAGCGGGCGACCTTCGAGCAGGGCGCCGCGTTCCTCCTCGCGTTCCTGACGGCGTGGATCCCGTTCACCCGGCAGGTGCGCGTCGGCGAGGGCACGCGCGTCCTCGTCACGGCGGCCGCCGGCGGGGTCGGCAGCGCCGGCGTCCAGGTCGCGCGGGCGCTCGGCGCCGAGGTCACCGGGGCCGTCGGCTCCGACGCGAAGCTCGACCACGTCCGGGGGCTCGGCGCGACGGCCGTGACCTACGAGCAGATCCCCGACCTCGACCCGTTCGACGTCGTGCTCGACCAGGTGGGCGGCGAGGTCTTCGCGACGTGCCTCAAGCAGCTGCAGCCGCTCGGCGCGATCATCGGGATCGGGTACGCGGGCGGGCAGTGGGCGCCCGTCGACCCGGCCCTCCTCGTCGGTCGGAACGCCACCGTCGTGGGGTTCTTCCTCGGCCGCTTCATGAAGCTGCGCCCGGAGGTCGTGCGCGCAGCGGCGCTCGAGCTCCTCGAGCAGTGGTCGCAGGGCGCGTTCGAGCCGACCGTCGGGGCGACCTTCCCGCTCGCCGAGGCCGACGCCGCGCTGCGCTCGGTGGCCGAGCGCCGCTCGATCGGCAAGGTCGTGCTCGTGCCGTGAGCGCCGGGACGGCGCTCGTCACGGGCGGCGCGTCCGGGATCGGCGCGGCGATCGTCGAGCGCCTGGAGGCCGAGGGCTTCGCGGTCGAGTCGCTCGACCTGACGACCGGGTTCGACGTCACCGACCCGTCGCACTGGGACGCCGTCGGGCCGGTCGACGTCGCGTGCCTCAACGCCGGCGTGCTGGGCGGACCGCGCGATCCCGTGGAGATCGACGTCGACGCCTATCGCCGCGCGGTCGCGGTCAACGTCGACGGCGTCGTGCTGGGCGTGCGCAGGCTCGCAGGCGTGATGCCCGAGGGCGGGCGGATCGTCTGCACCGCCTCGCTCGCCGGCCTGATGGAGATCGTCGACGACCCGATCTACGGCGCGACGAAGCACGCCGTGGTCGGCTTCGTCCGGAGCGTGGCGCCGACGCTCGCCGCGAGAGGGATCGAGATCAACGTGCTCTGCCCAGGGATCGCGGACACGCCGATGCTCGCGCCGGAGACGAAGGAGCGCTTCCGCGCGGCGAGGTTCCCGCTGCTCACCGCGTCCGACGTCGCGGCGGGCGCGTGGGCGGCGCTCACGTCCGGGGCGACGGGCCAGGCGTGGGTCGTGCAGCCGGGCCGCGAGCCGCTCGCGTTCCGCTTCCCGCGCGTGCCGGGCCCGCGCACCGGCGACGACGGGGCGGTCGGCCGGCCGCCGTCGTTCCTCGCGCCCGACGCCTAGGAGAACGACCAGCCGTCGCCCGTGCGGAACGCGCGCAGGATCTGCCGCGCGACGACCATCCGGTGCACCTCGTCGGGGCCGTCGTAGATCCGCGCGGCGCGGGCGTGCAGGGCCATCTGCGCGAGGGGCGTCTCGTCGGTCAGGCCGCGGGCGCCGTGCACCTGGATCGCGCGGTCGATCACCTGGACGAGCGCGTTCGCCGCGTAGAACTTGAGGAGCGAGACGTCGACGCGGGCCTCGGAGCCCTCGTCGATCTTGCGCGCGGCGTCCATCGTCAGGAGCCGGCACGCCTGGATCTCGGCGGCCGAGTCCGCGACCCAGTTCTGGACGGTCTGCTTCTCCGCGAGCGGCCCGCCGAACGCCTCGCGCTCGTTCGCGTAGCGGCACATCAGCTCGAACGCGCGCTGCATCTGGCCGAGCCAGCGCATGACGTGGTGGATCCGCCCCGGGCCGAGCCGCTTCTGCGCGAGCCGGAACGCCTCCCCCTCGCCGCCGAGCGTGTTCGCGACCGGGACGCGGACGCCGGTGAAGCGCACCTCGCAGTGCGTGTTCCAGCCGCGCCCGGCGTGGCCCATCACCGAGACGGGGCGCACGATCTCGAGCCCCGGCGTGGCAGTCGGGACGAGGACCATCGTCCCGCGCCGGTGCTGGTCCGCCTCGGGGTCGCTGATCGCGAAGACGATCGCGAAGTCGGATCCCTCCGCGCCGCTCGAGAACCACTTGTGCCCGTCGATCACCCACTCGTCGCCGTCGCGCACGGCGCGGGTGCGCAGAAGGGTCGGGTCGGAGCCGGCCACCTCGGGCTCGGTCATCGCGAAGAACGAGCGGCTCTCGCCCGCGACGAGCGGCCGCAGGAACCGCTCCTTCTGCGCGTCGGTGCCGAACAGGTGGAGGATCTCGGCGTTGCCCGCGTCCGGCGCCTGGCAGCCGAAGACGAGCTGGGCGTAGAGCGAGCGGCCGATCTCCTCGTTGAGGCAGGCGTAGTAGAGGAACCCGAGCCCGGTGCCGCCCGCCTCCGGCGGCACGTGCGGCGCCCAGAGACCCGCGGCGCGGGCCTTGTCGCGCAGCTCCTCGAGGAGCGCGAGCGCGTCGTCGTCCTCGCGCTCGATCGCCGCCTCGCTCGGGTAGACGTGCTCGTCCATGAACGCCCGGTAGCGCCCGCGGGCCTCGACGTACTCGGCCGGGAAGAGGGTCTCGCCCACCCGTCTAGGATCCCCCAGGTGCGCCTCGGACTGCAACTCGGCTACGACGACCCCGGCTTCTGGGTCGGGCTCGCCGAGGAGGCAGACCGGGCGGGGTTCCACTCCGTCTGGACGTCGGAGGCGTACGGGTCCGACGCCGTCTCGCCGCTCGCGTGGGTCGGGGGACGGACGACGAACGTCAAGCTCGGCACGGCGATCATGCAGATGCCGGCACGGACTCCGGCGACGACGGCAGCGACGGCAGCGACGCTCGACACGCTCTCCGGCGGCCGCGTGCTCCTCGGTCTCGGCACCTCCGGCCCCCAGGTCGCCGAGGGCTGGCACGGCGAGGCGTGGGGAAAGCCGCTGACCCGCACGCGCGAGTACGTCTCGATCGTGCGGGCCGTTCTCGCCCGCGAGGCCCCGCTCGAGCACCACGGCGCCCACTACGACATCCCGTACTCCGGCCCGGACGCGACCGGGCTCGGGAAGCCGCTCAAGCTGATCGTCCACCCGCCGCGGCCCGACCTCCCGATCTACCTCGCGGCGATCGGGCCGAAGAACGTCGCGCTCGCGGCCGAGATCGCCGACGGCTGGCTGCCGATCTTCTTCTCACCCGAGCGGTTCGCGACGACGCACGGGCCGATGCTCGAGGAGGGGTTCGCGCGGCGCGGCGGCGGACGCCCCGACGGCTGGGACCTCGCGGCCCACGTGCCGGTCGTCGTCGCCGACGACGTCCAGGCCGCCCGGGACTTCATCAAGCCGCTGCTCGCGCTCTACGTCGGCGGCATGGGCGCGCGGGGCCAGAACTTCTACAACCGCCTCGCGCAGCGCTACGGCTTCGAGGAGGCGGCCGCGACCGTCCAGGACCTGTACCTGGAGGGCAAGAAGGGCGAAGCGGCCGCCGCCGTCCCCGACGCGCTCGTCGACGAGGTCGCGCTCGTCGGCGACCGCGCCCGCATCGCCGAGCGCGTCGCCGCCTTCCGCGACTGCGGCGTCACGACGCTCGTGCTGCAGGCGCGCCAGCCCGAAGCGGTGCGACTGCTGGCCGAGCTCGTGTGAGCGAACGACGCCGGATCTACCTGATGCGCCACGGCGCCGTCTCGTACTTCGACGAGGATGGCCGCCCGGTGCCGGAGGACTCCGTCCCGCTGACGGCCGAGGGCCGGGCGCAGGCGCTCGCGACGCGCGAGCTCTATCGAGGGCGTCGAGCTCGACCGCGTCGTCGCCTCGCCGCTCCCGCGCACGCAGGAGACCGCCGCCCTCGTCGCGCCGGGCCACGAGGCGGAGATCTGGCCGGAGCTGCGCGAGCTGAAGGGCGGCAAGCTCTCCGAGATCCCGCTCGACGAGCGGGAGGAGGCGTTCGTCCATGCCTTCCGCGGCGTCGTCCCGAACGACCGGCGGTTCCTCGGCGGCGAGACGATCGGCGAGCTCGTCGACCGGGTCGTGCCGGCGGTCGAGCGCTTCCTCGCCGAGGACGGCTGGCACACGGCGCTCGTGGTCGCCCACGGCGCCGTCAACCGGGCGATCCTCTCGTGGGCGCTGACGGGCGAGCGGAGCTTCCTCGGCCGCTTCGAGCAGGCGCCGTGCTGCGTCAACGTGCTCGACGTCACCCACGGGGGCGAGCCGGACTGGATCGTCCGCGCGGTCAACGTCGCGGCGAGCGACCTCGCGCACCGGTCGACGCGCCAGACGACGATGGAGCAGTACTGGGCGCAGTACCGGGCGGCCCCCGAGCGAGGGGCCGCCCGGCACCGCCTAGACCGTCCGGCGACCTACGGTCGCCGCGCCGGCGCACTTGAGCTTCGACACCGGCTGGAAGGTCCCGTTCGTGAACTTGATGATCCGCTCGCACTCGATCGGCAGCTGGTCGGTCGCCGGCTCGTCTTCTGCCGGTTGCCCGGGAGGAGGAACGGGTTGGCCTCGTTCCAGTTGCGGTACGCCCGCATGAGCGACGCCCGCGTCGGGTTCTTGCCCGCCTTGTACATGCAGCTGCACGAACGCGTGCGCGACGGCGACGCCGTAGCAGGTTGAGCGCCGTCGGTGACCCGACGCGCTCGGGTGGTACTTCGCCATCACCTGCTTGTAGAGCTTCATCGCCGGCGTCGTTGTCCCACGACGGGTTCGCCGGGTCCTTGCGCGTACTGCACCGTGTACGTCCGGTCGGGCAGGTCGCCGCCGCCCGAGATCTTCGCGAGCGTGAGGAACGTGTCCGTCGCCGAGACGGAGTTCGTGTAGATCACCGCGGGCGACCAGCGCGAGCGCGTTCGCGATCGCGTAGGCCTGCACCGTGAACCTCGGCGTCGCGAAGATCACGAGGACCGTGGCACCCGACGCCGCGAAGCCTCGCGATCTGCGTGCGGACGTCGGCCGCGGTGACCTCGTACGACTCCTCGCCGACGATGTTCGACGCCTTGGCGCCGAGCCCCGCCTTGAGCCCGTCGAGGATGCTCCTTGCCGAAGCTGTCGTTCTGGTAGAGGACGGCGATCTTCGCGTTCGGGCTGTTGCGCGCGATCGCCTGGCCGTAGATGCGGCCCTCGTAGTCGTACGCGGGCTGCCAGCCGCCGGTCCACGGGTACTGCTTCGTGCCCGTTGCCCAAGACCGACGCGCCGGTCGCGTTGAGGATCTGCGGGACCTTCCGGGCGTTCAGGTACGGGCGGATCGCCTCGTTGACTGCTCGGTGCCCAGCGAGCCGACGACCGCGAAGACCTTGTCCTCCTCGACGAGCTTCCGCGTCTGCTGCACGCGTGTTCGCCGGGTTGTAGCCGTCGTCGTAGTACTTGAAGACGATCTGGCGGCCGTAGACGCCGCGCTTGCCGTCCGGGCCCTTCCGCGAGTTGATGTAGGAGAAGTACGCCTTCATCGCCGACAGGGATCGGCGCGTAGAGCGACGCGGGGCCGGTGAGCGGGAAGGTTCCCCCGATCACGATCGTCCGCGCGGTGACCCCCGTCTCCGACGCGGCGGACGTGGCACTGGACGCCGTGACACCGAGTGCCGCCACGACGGCCACCGCCAAGACCACGACCTTCCTCATGCGAGCTCCTTCTGGAGATCTGATGGACCGGGCGAATCTACTTCGTCACCGGTTGTTTGCCAAACGCTCAGACGGCGTCGGCGGGCGCTCGGTTAGTCGGCGCCGAGCCCGATCTCGGCGGCGAGCCGCTCGGCCTCGTCGAGCTCCTCCGCGAGGGCGTCGATGCCGCTCGACCAGATGGCCGGATCGGTGAGATCGAGCCCCACGAGCACGGCCAGCTCCTCGGGCGAGCGCGAGCCGCCGGAGCGGAGCAGATCGAGGTACGGCTCGACCATCGCGTCGCCCTCCTGCACGTACTTGCGGTAGATCGCGAGGGAGAAGAGATAGCCGTAGGCGTAGGCGTAGACGTAGCCGGGCGAGCCCGTGAAGTGCGGGATGTAGCTCCACCAGGGCTCGTAGCCCTCGACGTCCACGGAGTCGCCGAAGAGGTTCCGCTGCGCCTCGAGCCAGAGCTCGGCGATCCGCTCGGAGGCGAGCTCGCCCTGCTCGCGCCGCTCGGAGTGCGTCGCGTGCTCGAAGCGGTTCATCGCGATCTGGCGGAACGTCGTCGCGATCGCGTCCTCGATCCGGCCGGTCAGGAGGTCGAGCCTGCGGCGCGGGTCCTCCTCGCCGGCGAGCAGCCGCTCGAAGGTGAGCGCCTCGCCGAAGACCGACGCGGTCTCGGCCGTCGTCAGCGGCGTCGACGAGTTGAAGAGGCCCAGCGGCTGCGAGAGCACGCCGTGCAGCCCGTGCCCGAGCTCGTGCGCCAGCGTCAGGATCGAGCGGCGGTCGCCCGTGTAGTTCATGAGGATGTACGGGTGGACGCCGGGCACGGTCGTGGCGCAGAAGGCGCCCGTGCGCTTGTCGCGCCGGACCGGCGCGTCGATCCAGGACTCGTCGAAGAACCGTGAGACGATCGAGCCCGCCTCGTCGGAGAACTCGCCGTACGCCTCCACGACGAGACGCTGCGCCTCGTCCCACGGCGTCTTCTCGGCGTCCTCGGAGACGGGGGCGAACCGGTCGTAGTGGGCAAGCCGGTCGATCCCGAGCAGCTTCGCCTTGAGGCGGTAGTAGCGCTGCGCGACGTCGTAGCGCGACGTCGTCGCCGCGATCAGCGCCTCGACGGCCTCGTCGGTCGTCTCGTTCGAGAGGTTCCGCGACGAGATCCAGGTCGGGTAGCCGCGGAGCCGGTCGTCGATCGCCTTGTCCTGGAGGATCGTGTTGAAGACGTAGGTGCGCGTCCGCAGGCCGGGGCCGAGCGCCTCGGTGATCGCCTCGGCGGCCCCACGGCGGATGTCGCGGTCGTGCTCGTAGAGCCGGGCCATCGCCGTCTCGAGCGAATGGTCCTCGCCGTCGAGCGGCACCCGCATCGCGCCGAGCTGCTCCTCGTAGAGGCGCGACCAGGCCGCGACGCCCGAGACGGTCTTCTCGGTGACGATCTTCTCCTCGGGCTCCGAGAGGAGGTACGGGCGGTACTTGCGCTGGCCGCGCAGGTGGTGGCGCCAGTGATCGAGCGCGGCGTCGGCGAGGAGCGCCTCGGCGGCGTCGTCCTCGAGGGCGGCCCACTCGAGCGCGAAGAAGAGCAGCTGCGTCTCGAGCGTGGCCGCCTTCTCGCCCAGACGGGCGACGAGCGCGCCGCGGGCCGCGTCGGCCATGTTCGTCGCGAAGTGCAGGTGTGCGTACGTGAGCGCGCGCACCATGACGGCCTCGATCCGCTCGTGCTCGGTGATTGCGGCGGCGAGACCCGCCGCGTCGAGCCCGCCGACGTTGCCGTAGTACTGGTCGCGAAATGCCGCCGCATCGGCCTCGGCCTGCGCGACGTCGGCGTCGATCTGCGCGTCGTCGACACCGCCGTACAGGTCGGCGAGATCCCAGCCGACCTCCTCTGCCCCGGTCACGAGCGTGGTCGCCATGCGGGGCAGCCTAGCGACCGAGCTCGGCCGCCCGCGTCACGGGCGCGCGGCACGCGAACTGCTCGCAGAGGTAGACCGCCGGCGCGCCGTCGACGAGGCCCTTGCCGGCCAGGAGCGGCACCTCCTCGGACGGGCCGATGCCGACGACGGTGCGCGGCTGGAAGCCGGAGAGCGCGGCGCGCGCCACCTCGGAGCGGACGTCCCCGATGATCGCCAGCTCGCGCGGCGGGGCGAGGTGCAGGTCGAGGGCGCAGAGCGCCCAGGCGAAGGGCCGCGGGATCCGCTCCATCGCCGGGGCGAGGAGCCGGAGGACGGCGGCGCCCCGCTCGACGAGCGCCTCGTCGCCCCAGATCCGTCCGAGCCGGATCAGGACAGAGGCCAGCATCGAGTTGCCCGAGGGGGTCGGGTCGTCGTCGAGGTCCTTCGGGCGCGTCGCGAGGGGCTCGCCGTCGTGCGGCGCGAGGAAGAAGCCGCCGCGCTCCTCGTCCGCGAAGAGCCCGACGGCGAGGTCGGCAACGCGGCGCGCCTCCAGCAGCCAGCGTGGGTCGCCGGTCGCGACGTGCAGCTCGAGCAGCCCGTGCGCGACGTTCGCGTGGTCGTCGAGGAACCCTGGCCCGCTGACGCGGCCGTCCCGGATGCTCCGGAGCACGCGACCGTCGCCGCCTCGCAGGTCGCGGAGCAGGAACTCGCCGAGCGCGACCGCCGCGTCGAGCCAGTCGTCGCGCTCGAGCCTCCGGGCCGCCTCGGCGAGCGCCGCGAGCGCGAGGCCGTTCCAGGAGGCGATCGCCTTGTCGTCGCGGAAGGGCTGCGGCCGCTCGTCGCGGATCGCGAGGAGCCGCGCCTTCGTCTCGGCGTCGAGCTCGCCGCGGACGATCGAGCGCCCGTGCTCGAAGGGCTGGAGGAGCGACGGGTCGAGCCCGAGCCCCGCCCACTCCTCGGTCGTCCAGGTGTACGTCAACCCCTCGACGCCCTCTGTGTCGGCGTCCTGCGCAGAGGCGAAGCCGCCGTGCGGGAGGCGCATCTCGCGCAGGAGGTACGTGACCGTCTCCTCGACGACGCGCCGGTCGCGCTCCTCGCCGGTCACGAGCCAGGTGTGGAGATACGCCGGGACGAGGAGCGCGTTGTCGTAGAG
This sequence comes from uncultured Actinomycetes bacterium, assembly GCA_963748255.1. GTDB lineage: Bacteria > Actinomycetota > Thermoleophilia > Gaiellales > Gaiellaceae > Gaiella. The sequence goes on from CAVVIL010000019.1 coordinate 614,204, forward strand.
CATCTTCTCGAAGTGCGGCACGAGCCAGCGGGCGTCGACCGAGTAGCGGTGGAACCCGCCGCCGACCACGTCGTAGAGCCCGCCCGCCGCCATCCCGTCGAGCGTGCCGCGCACCATCGTCTCCGCCTCGGGGCCGCCGCGCCGGAGCAGCAGCTCGAGCGCCGACGCGGGCGGGAACTTCGGCGCGCGACCGAAGCCGCCGAAGGCGGGCTCGTAGTCGCGCGCGAGCCCCTGCTCGGCGGTCTCGAGAAGGGTCAGCGCCGGGATCGGCGGTGCCCGGCTCGAGGCGTCCGCTGCCGCCGAGCGCCGCGACGAGCCGCTCGGCCTGCTCCTCGAGGTCGCCCCGCCGCTCGTCCCACGCCTCGGCGATCGCGTGCAGCAGCTGGCGGAAGCTCGGCAGGCCGTGGCGCGGCTCGGGCGGGAAGTACGTGCCCGCGTAGAACGGCCGTCCCGCCGGCGTCAGGAAGACCGTCGTCGGCCAGCCGCCCTGCCCGGTCATCGTCACGCACGCGTCCATCGTCATCGCGTCGACGTCGGGCCGCTCCTCGCGGTCGACCTTGACGTTGACGAAGAGCTCGTTCATCACCGCGGCGGTCGCCGCGTCGGAGAACGACTCGTGCTCCATCACGTGGCACCAGTGGCACGAGCTGTAGCCCACCGAGACGAGCAGCGGGCGGTTGCGCTCGCGGGCGGCGGCGAAGGCCGCCTCGTCCCACGGCTGCCAGTCGACCGGGTTGCCCGCGTGCTGGAGGAGGTACGGGCTCGAGGCCTCGGCGAGCCGGTTCATCGTCCTACGCTAGCCGGGGCTTCTCGTCGGCCGAGCGGTGTCGTATGGTCGCGCGCATGAGACGAACAGCGTGGTGGCTCCTACTTGCGGGCGGCGCGATCACCGTGATCGGCGTGCTCATCCAGGCCTTCACGATCGCGGCCTACGTCCGCGGTGCCGGTGAGGGCGCGCTCGACGCGCACGGCGGGTTCTCGACCGTCGTCCACGTCGGGCAGCTCCTGATCGTGATCGGCGGGATCTGGGCGTTCTGGGGGAACTGGGGCTGGGTCGCCGCGGCGCTCGGCTTCCTCGTCCTCAGCGTCGCGCAGCTCGCCTTCCTCGGCGACACGGAGGAGCCGGGCGGCTGGGTCAACGGCCTGCACGGCTTCCTCGCGCTCGTGATCATCCTCATCGGCGCGTGGGTCTTCGACCAGTCGCGGCGCCGGCTCGGCGTCCTCGGCGCCGGAGCAGCGACGACCTAGCCGGAATCGGCGTCGGCGGGCGCGCTCTCGGCGCGCGCCCGCCGCTTCTCCCGCAGGTGGCGCACGAGCTCGACGAGGCCTGCCACCGAGACGGCCACGACGAACGCGAAGATCAGCCCCTTCCACGGGTCGTCCTCGAACTGCGTGCCGCCGATGTAGCCGAGCAGCGCCGCGTAGCTGCCCCAGATGACCGCGGCGATCGCGTCGGCGACGACGAAGCGGCGGTAGCTGATCCCGTGCGTGTAGCCCGAGGAGAACGTCACGGCCGTGCGGCCGCCGGGGATGAACCGCGCGATGATGATCAGGTAGAAGCCGCGCTCCTCGATCTGCTCCTCGGCCCACTGGAACGCCTTCCGCGACTTCTCGCCGCGGAACACCTTCTTGACCGTCCGCTCGCCGAGCAGCGTCCCGAGCCCGTACGAGATGTTGTCGCCGACGAACGCGCCCGCGCTCGCGCAGACGATCACGAGGAGGAGCGAGAGGTCGCCCGCGCTCGCGACGACGCCGCCCGTGATCACGGCGGTCTCGCTCGGGACGATCGGGAAGAACGCGTCGAGCATCGACACGACGAAGATCGCGACGTAGCTCCACGACGAGCCCGACACCCAGTCGACGAACTGATCGAACATCGGGCTGCATCGTCGCAGGACCGGCTCTCGGCCCTCGACCGAACGCGATGATGGGCCTCGTGGCGCACCATCCGCTCGCAGGCATGCGCGTGCTCGACGTGACGACGTCGATCGCGGGGCCGTACTGCGCGCAGATCCTGGCGGCGCTCGGCGCGGACGTCGTCAAGGTGGAGCGCCCGGACACGGGCGACGACGGGCGCGCATGGGGCCCGCCGTTCTGGGACGGCGAGGGGACGATGTTCCTCTCGGCGAACGCGGGCAAGCGCTCGCTCGCCCTCTCGCTCCGCGACCCGCGGGGGCGCGACGCGCTCCTCCGCCTCGCCGACGGCGCCGACGTCTTCCTGCAGAGCCTCCGGCCCGGGCTCGCCGAGGAGCTCGGCCTCGGCGGCGAGGCGCTGCGGGGACGCAACCCGCGCCTCGTCTACTGCGCGCTCGGGGCGTACGGCCGCACGGGCCCGCTCGCGCGCGAGCCGGGCTACGACGCGCTGATGCAGGCGGCAGGGGGCCTCATCTCGATCACGGGCGAGCCGGGCCGGCCGGGCGTGCGCGTCGGCTCGTCGCTCGTCGACCAGGGGACGGGCACGTGGGCGGCGCTCGGCGTCCTCGCCGCGCTCCTCGAGCGCGAGCGGACGGGCGAGGGCGCGGTGGTCGACGTCTCGCTCTTCGAGACGGCGATCGGGTACGTCGGCTACCACGTCGCCGGGTACCTGGCGGACGGCACCATCCCGACCGGCGACGGCACGCGCTTCCCGATGGTCGCGCCGTACCAGGTGTTCGCGACGCGGGACGGCGAGCTGATGATCGGGGGCGGGAACGACCGCCTCTTCCGCGCGATCTGCGGCGTGCTCGGGCTGCCGGGCCTCCTCGACGACCCGCGCTTCGCGACGAACGGCGAGCGGGTGCGAAACCGGGACGCGCTCGCCGCGCTGCTCGAGGAGCGGCTGCGGACGGAGGACACCGCGACGTGGCAGGAGCGCCTCTCGGCCGCGGGCGTCCCGGTCGCGCCGGTCGCCGACGTCCGCGACGTCGCCGAGTCGCCGCAGACGGCCGCGCTCGGGATCCTCCAGCGGCTCGACCACCCGCGCATCGAGGGGCTCACCCTCCCCGCCCTCCCGGTCTCGTTCGACGGCGAGCGAGCGCTCCACGCCAGCGCGCCGCCCGACGTCGGGCAGCACTCGGCCGAGGTCCTCCGCGAGGCGGGCTACGAGGACGACGAGATCGCTAGGCTCGCCGAAGACGGGATCGTCCGCCTATGAGCCACCTCTCAGCCTCGTTCAGCGCCACGATCCGGGTCGGCCTCGCGGACGATCCCGGCTCGTTCGCTCGGGTGGCGCAGGCGATCGGGGACGCCGGCGGCTCGCTCGGGGCGATCGACCTCGTCCGCGCCGACGGGGGCACGAAGGTGCGCGACGTCACCGTCGAGGCATCCGACGCCGACCACCTCGAGCGGATCGTGGCCGCCGTCCGCGCCGTCGACGGCGTCGAGGTCGAGCACGTCTCCGACCGGACGTTCCTCCTCCACCTCGGCGGGAAGCTCGAGATGCGGAGCAAGACGCCGATCCGCACGCGCGACGACCTCTCGATGGCGTACACCCCGGGCGTCGCCCGGATCTGCATGGCAATCGCCCAGGACCGCGACGCCGCCTGGAACCTCACGGTGAAGCGGAACTCCGTCGCCGTCGTCAGCGACGGCACCGCGGTGCTCGGCCTCGGCGACATCGGGCCGGAGGCCGCGATGCCCGTGATGGAGGGCAAGGCGGCGCTCTTCAAGGAGTTCGGCGGCGTCGACGCCTGGCCGATCTGCCTCTCGACGAAGGACGTCGACCAGATCGTCGCCGCGGTCGCCGCGCTCGCGCCGGGCTTCGGCGGCATCAACCTCGAGGACATCTCCTCGCCGCGCTGCTTCGAGATCGAGCGGCGCCTGCAGGAGGAGCTCGACATCCCGGTCTTCCACGACGACCAGCACGGGACGGCGATCGTCGTGCTCGCCGCGCTGCTCAACGCGCTCACCGTCGTCGGGAAGCGGCTCGAGGACGTGCGCATCGTGCTGACAGGCGTCGGGGCGGCGGGAATCGCCGTGACCGACATCCTCCTCGCGGCGGGCGCGCGGACGATCGTCGGCTGCGACAGCGTCGGCGCGATCCACCGCGGGCGCGACGGCCTCAACCCGGTCAAGGCCGCGTTCGCGGAGCGCACCAACCCGGACGGCGAGGCGGGCGACGCGGACGACGATCCTGCGCGGCGCCGACGTCTACCTCGGGCTCTCGCTCCCCGGCGCGGTCAGCGCGGCCGGGGTCGGGACGATGGCGGACGACGCGATCGTCTTCGCGATGGCCAACCCGACGCCCGAGATCGCGCCCGGCGACCTCCCGCCCGGCCGCGTCGCAGTCGTCGCGACGGGACGCTCGGACTACCCGAACCAGATCAACAACGTGCTCGCGTTCCCGGGCGTCTTCCGCGGCGCGCTCGACGTCCGCGCCTCGCGGATCACCGAGGGGATGAAGGTCGCCGCCGCGCATGCGCTCGCCGCGGTCATCCCGCAGGACGAGCTGGGGGCCGAGTACGTCGTCCCGAGCGTCTTCAACCGCGACGTCGCACCCGCCGTCGCGGCCGCCGTGGCGCGCGCGGCGCACGAGGACGGAGTCGCACGACGACCGCACGGCCAGCCCCCGCCGCACGCGTAGCCGAGTGGGTCAACCCCCCGGCTTGGGGGTTGTCGAGTGTGTGTTCGGCAGCGGTGGCGGCCGGAGGCCGGCTCTGCCGGCCGGGAGGCCAACGAGCGGTCGCAATGCCAGTTCGGAGAAGAAGGGGGCTCGTGGGGGAAACATGGTTTCCCCCACGTTCTTACTCGTAGTGCAGGGCCTCGAGCGGGTTGAGCTTCGCCGCCCGGCGGGCGGGGAAGATCGCCGCGAGCACGCCGACCAGGATCGCGGCGATCGCGAAGACGATCACCTGGGTGGTCGGGAACGTGAACTCGATGAAGTCGACGCGGGCGATCAGCAGACCGGCGAGGACGAGCCCGAGCACGATCCCGAGCGTGGCGCCGATCAGTGACGTGATGACGCTCTCGTGGCGGATCATCCGCCGCACCTGACGGCGGGTCATCCCGATCGCGCGAAGCATCCCGATCTCGCGCGTGCGCTCGAAGACGGTCAGCACGAGCGTGTTCACGATCCCGAAGAGGCTCGACGAGGACCGAGAGGGCGAGCAGGACGTAGAGGATGTTGAGGATCGAGCTGAGCCCCGAGATCTGGTTGTCGATGAAGCTCTGCCGATCCTGCGCCTTCGCGTTGGGGAAGTCCGCGAGGGCCGTGTCGAGGGCGGCCTGGTTCGCCTCGGTCTCACCGCCCGTCATCTTCACGAAGGAGTAGAGGTTCTTCGGCCGATCGACCTCCTTGTCCCAGGTGTCGGCCGAGATCGTCACGACGCCGAACGGCGAGCCGCCGCTCGGCGGGTCGAAGATCCCCTTGATCGTGAACGTCTTCGTGGCGCCGCTCGGGAAGGTGACCTGCACCGGCGAGCCGACCGTGAGGTCGTGGTCCTTCGCGTAGCCGTCGTCGGTGAAGGCCCCGTCGGCGCCGAGGTCCGCGAGCGTGTCCTGCGAGCCTGCGACCCAGTCCATCGAGATCACCTCGCGCATGCCCGGGTCGACCGCGGTCGCGAACTCCGTGCTGCCGAAGATGCGCGCCTCACCCGTGCGCACGTTGCCCACGGCCGTCACGCCCGGCACGCCCTCGACCGCCTCGGAGGCGGCGGTCGGGATGGGCGAGAAGTTGTTCTGCGCCGTGATCGCGTAGTCGCCGGTGAAGAGGTCGTTGACCGCGCCCTCGAACGAGTTGACGATCCCGGCCGCGAGCGTCGCGACGAGGGTGACGAGCGCGAGGCCGATCATCAGTGCGGACGCGGTCGAGGCGGTGCGCTGCGGATTGCGCTGCGAGTTGTCGCGCGCCAGCGTGCCGGCCGTGCCGCCGATCTTCGTCGCGGGCCAGCCGAGGAGGCGCGCGAGCGGGCGCACGAGCCGTGAGGAGAAGAGCGCCACGCCGAGGAAGACGAGCAGCGCGCCGAGCCCCATCCAGATCAGGATCTGGGTCGTGCCGAGGTCGGGGCCGAAGAGGCCGTAGAGGAGCGCGGCGAAGCCCGCCACGATCGTCAGGAGCGCGCCTGCGGTGCGAAGCCGCTTGTGGCGGGCCTCGGGCAGCGTCGCACCCTCGCGGACGGCGGCGATCGGCGGCACGCGGGTGGCGCGGATCGCCGGGCGGAGGCTGGCGAGCACCGTCACGAGGATCCCCGCGAGCAGCGCGACGATCACCGTGCGCGTCTCGAAGAGGAGGCCGACGTTCGGCAGCGTGAAGCCGACGGCGTCGAACAGCTCGAAGAGGCCCTTCGCGAGGAGCAGGCCGAGGAAGAGCCCCACCACGGAGGCGAGGACGCCGACGACGAACGACTCGAGGATCACGGAGGTGAGGATCTGGCGGCGCGAGGCGCCGATCGTCCGGAGCGTCGCGAACTCGCGGATCCGCTGCGCGATCGTGATCGAGAGCGAGTTCGCGATCACGAACGAGCCGACGAAGAGCGCGATCCCGCCGAACGCGAGCAGGAAGCCCTGGAGGAAGCCGATGAACTCGTTCGTCTCGGACGCGTCCTCCTCCGCCTGCTGGAGGCCCGTCACCGCCTGCGCGTTCGACGGGAGGATCGGGCGGATCTCCTCGAGGAGCTGCTGCGACGTGACCCCGGGCTTCGCCGCGACCGCGATCTCGTCGAGGCGGCCCACCTTCTCGAAGAGCTTCTGCGCGGTCGGAAGGTCGAAGCCGGCGAGCGTCGCGCCGCCGATCGAGAGGTTCGAGCCGAACTCGACGATCCCCGAGATGCGGAGCTGTCTCGACCGGCCCCTCGACCTGGACGCCGATCTCGTCGCCGATCGCGAAGTCCTTCTTCTTCGCGACGCCCGAGTCGATCACGACCTGGTCGGGCCCGGGCCACTGGCCCTCGACGAGCCGCAGCGGGTTGAACGTCGAGTCGCCGTCGGCGATCGCGAAGCCGAGGTTCGGCGCACCGCCGAAGACGATCGCCTTGCCGTCCTTCCCGATCAGCGACGTCGAGTCGCTGTCGACGCTTCCCTCCGCCTCCCCGACCCCGTCGAGCCCGCGCACCTCGCCGAGGAGCGACTCGGGCAGCGTCGGCTCGGTGACGCCGCTGCCGTCGCTCAGGTCGAACGCGGACTTGCCCGTGACGACGACGTCCGAGCCCTGGCGCACGTCCGTGAAGATCTGGTCGAACGCGCTGTCGATCGAGTCGGTCAGGACGTACGTGCCGCTGATCATCGCGACGCCGAGCACGATCGCGAGCGCGGTGAGGCCGGTGCGCAGCTTCCGCGACAGCAGGCCCTTGAGCGCGAAGCGGATCACGATTCAGTGGTAGCGGACCGGGACCGGGTCATTCGTAGTGCAGCGCCTCGAGGGGGTTGAGCTTCGCCGCGCGGCGGGCGGGCGTGATCGCGGCGAGGAGCCCGACGATCACCGCGAGGACGACGAGGAAGATCAGCTGGCCGGTCGGCACGGAGAACCGCACGTCGAACTCGCCGAGCGCCTGGGTCACGAGCACGGCCAGGAAGATCCCGAGCGGGAGCCCGAGGGCCGCGCCGATCAGCGCCGTGATCACGCTCTCGTGCCGGATCATCCGCCGCGCCTGGCGACGCGTCATCCCGACCGCCCGCAGCATCCCCAGCTCGCGGGTGCGCTCGAAGACCGAGAGCACGAGCGTGTTGACCATCCCGAAGAGGCTGATGATCACCGAGAGGGCGAGCAGCACGTAGAGCATCGTCAGGAACTGGTCGAACTCGCGGTCCTCCTTGTCGACCCACTCCTGCCGCGTCTGCACGCGGGCGTCCGGGAAGCCGGCCGTGGCCGCCTCGAGCTCGGCCCGGGTCGTCTCGTTCGGGCCGCCCGGCGTGTTGACGAACGTGTACTGGTTGCGCGGCCGGTCGACGAGCTCGTCGAACGCCTCGATCGAGATGCTGCCGGCGCCGAGGAGCGGGTAGAACGGCGGCGGCTCGTAGGTGCCCTTGACCGTGGCCTCCATCGTCGACCCGTCCCCGACGAGCACCTCGACCTGCTGACCGACCGTGATGGCGTTGTCCTCGGCGAAGCTCTGGCTGAGGATGATCCCGTCGTCGCCCAGCTCGGCGAGCGTCGCGTCCGAGCCGTCGACCCAGTCGAACGCGTAGCCGGAGGTGATCTGCTCGGGATCGATCCCGGTCAGGTACCCGCCGTGGCCGTCGATCTCGGCCACCTCGGAGCGGACATGGGTGACGGTCTCGGCCGACGGCGCGTCGGCGGCGGCATCGCCCGCGGCGGCCACGAACGGCGTGTAGCCGTCCTGCGAGGTGATGATGAAGTTCGCGGTGATCTGGTCCTCGATCGCCTCGCGGTTCGAGGCCTTCATCCCGTTCGCGAGCGTCGCGACGAAGGCGACGAGCGCGACGCCGATCATCAGCGCCGCCGCGGTCGCGGCCGTGCGGCCGGGGTTGCGGACGGAGTTCCGCCGCGCGAGCGCGCCCGGCGCACCACCGATCCAGCGGGCCGGCAGCCCGACGACCGAGGCGATCGGCCGGACGAGCTTGGACGAGATCATCGCCACCCCGACGAACAGCAGCAGCACGCCGCCCGCGATGGAGAGCAGGCGCTGCGCCGTGCCGACGTCGTCGGCGAACATCGAGTAGCCGAGCAGGGAGAGCGAGACGGCGATCAGCACGAGCGCGACGAACGGCGTGAAGCGCGCGAACCGCCCGCGCGGCACGGTCGAGCCCTCCCGCACCGCCGCGATCGGCGCCACGCGCGTGGCGCGGATCGCCGGGAACAGCCCCGCGAGGACGGTGACGATCGTCCCCACGAGGAGCGAGACGACGATCGTCCGCGTCGCGAAGACCGTGTCCGCGGCGGGCAGCCCGAGCCCGAGCGCGCCGAAGAGCGCCTCGAGGCCCTTCGCGAGCAGGAAGCCGAGGACGAGCCCCACGAGCGACGCGAGCAGGCCGATCGCGAAGGCCTCGACCAGCACGGAGCGGAGCACCTGGCGCCGCGAGGCGCCGAGCGTCCGCAGCGTCGCGAACTCGCGCGTGCGCTGGGCGACGGTGATCGAGAGCGTGTTGAAGATCACGAAGGAGCCGACGAAGAGCGCGATCCCCGCGAACGCGAGCAGGAAGTAGCGGATGAAGGTCGTGAACTCGGCGATGTCGTCGGAGCTCTCCTGCGCCTCCTCCGCGCCGGACTTGACCTGCGCGTCGGCCGGCAGCAGCGGCTGGATGTCCGAGACCAGCTCCGCAGGGGTCGAGCCCTCCACGCCGGCCACGGAGATCGCGTCGTACTGGCCCTCGCGGTCGAAGAGCGTCTGCGCGGTCCCCACGTCGAAGATCGCGAACGTCGCGCTCCCGAGCGACTTGACGTCGCCGTACTGCGCGATCCCCACGACCTCGAAGTCCTGCTTCGGCTGCAACGTCGAGATCGCGATCGTGTCGCCGAGGGCGAAGTCCTCCCGGTCGGCGGTCCCGGCGTCGACGACGACCTCGCGCTCGTTCTCGGGCCAGCGGCCCTCGAGCAGGTTGAGCGGGTTGAAGACGTCGTACTCGGGCGAGGTGTCGAGGCCGAAGCCGAAGCTCGGCGCGCCGTTCGTGTTGATCGCCTTCCCGTCCTCGCCGACGATCTTCGTGTTGACCTCGTCGTAGATCCCGCCCATCGCCAGGTCGACCGAGTCGACCCCCCGGACCTCGTCGAGGAGCGACGCGTCGACCGGAGGCGCCGCGGGCTCCTCGAAGTCGACGGAGATGTCCGCCGCCTTGCCGCTGACGACGACGTCGGTGCCGGCGTACGAGTCGGCGAAGATGCTCGAGAACGCCTTGTCGATCGTGTCCGTGAGGATGTAGGTGCCGCTGATCATCGCGACGCCGAGGACGATCGCGAGCGCGGTCAGGACCGTCCTGACCTTGCGGCCGAGCATGCTCCTCAGGGCGAAGCGCGTCACGTGCGCGCGATCTCGTCCATCGTCTCGGAGATCTCCGCCTGGCTCGCGCCCTGGAGCTCCCGGACGATCTGCCCGTCGGCGAGGTAGAGGACGCGGTCGGCGATCGCCGCGGCGCGCGCCTCGTGAGTGACCATCACGATCGTCTGGCCGAGGTCCTGCACGGAGGTGCGCAGCAGCTCGAGGATCTCGCTGCCCGTCGTCGAGTCGAGGTTGCCCGTCGGCTCGTCCGCAAAGACGACGTCCGGCCGCGAGACGAGCGCCCGCGCGATCGCGACGCGCTGCTGCTGGCCGCCGGAGAGCTCCGAGGGGCGGTGCGAGAGGCGGTCCCCGAGCCCGACCGAGGCGATGAGCTCGTCGAAGAACGCCTTCTCGGGCTTCTCCCCCGCGATCGAGAGCGGGAGCGTGATGTTCTCCTCCGCCGTCAGCATCGGCAGGAGGTTGAAGAACTGGAAGACGAAGCCGATGTGGTTCCGCCGGAGCTTCGTCAGGTCGGAGTCCTTCAGCGTCGTGATCTCCGTCCCGGCGATCGCGACCGAGCCGGACGTCGGCTTGTCGAGCCCGGCGAGGATGTGCATCAGCGTCGACTTGCCCGAGCCCGACGGGCCCATCACCGCCGTCAGCTTCCCGCGCAGGACCTCGACGGAGACGCCGCGGAGGGCGTCGACCGCGGTCTCCCCCTCGCCGTAGCGTCGCGTCACGTCGCGCGCGCTCACGACCGTGCCGTTCTCAGTGCTCATCAGTCTCTCCTCGGTCTCGACGGACACAGGTGCAGCCTGACCGCGCCTGCCCCCCCGGTCAGTGTGGGAAACCCTACTCCTGCATGATGGAGACCGGATGCCCGGACCGGAGACCCGGACCGCCCTGATCACAGGCGCGACGAACGGGCTCGGCCGCGCGCTGGCGGGCGAGCTCGCGGAGGCCGGGTGGTCCGTGCTCGTCCACGGCCGCGACGAGACACGCGGCGCCGAGACGGTGGCGGAGCTCGCCGCGCCGGGGCGGCGACGTCCGCTTCCTCCGCGCCGACCTCGCCTCGCTCGACGAGGTGCGGGCGCTCGCCGACCGCGTCGAGGCGGAGACGGACCGGCTCGACGTCCTCGTCTCGAACGCGGGGATCGGCTTCGCCGGAAACGGCCAGGACCACCGCGTCGACGAGCGCGGACGGCCACGAGCTCCGCTTCGCCGTCAACTACCTCGCGGGGTACCTGCTCGTCCGCCGCCTCCTCCCGCTGCTCCGCCGCTCGGCGCCCGCCCGGATCGTCAACGTCAGCTCGGCCGGCCAGGCCGCGATCGACTTCGACGACGTGATGCTGGAGCGGAGCTACACGGGCGTCCAGGCCTACTGCCAGAGCAAGCTCGCGCAGGTCATGCTCACCTACGACCTCGCGGAGGAGCTCGAGGGCACCGGCGTGACCGTGACCGCGCTCCACCCCGCCACCTTCATGCCGACCAAGATGGTGCTGGAGGCCGGGATCTCGCCGACCTCCGAGCTCGAGGACGGGGTCGAGACGACGCTTCGGCTCGTCGCCGACCCCGAGCTGGAGGGCGTGAGCGGCGTCTACTTCGACCGCATGCGGCCCGCCGAGCCGCACTCGCAGGCGCGCGACCTCGACGCCCGCGCCCGGCTGCGCGCGCTGAGCGACCGGCTCTGCGGGCTCTGACGCGCGCGCTTCAAGAACTGGACGATCGCAGCGCGACGGCGCAGGGCACCGGGTCCCAGCGGTTCGGTCTCCCGTACGGTAACGAATCCTACCGCGGAAGCGCCGTCCATACTGGGATCCATGAACGCCGCCCACGCCCGTCGTCTACACGTTCCTCATTGCGGACTATCGAGGTCGGGCGGATGTAGTAGCGGTACGAGGACGAGCTCGGCGCCGATCCGTCCGCAGCGCGCGTGATCACCTCGTCGGCGTAGAGCAGGATGTCGTACGCGGTCGCAGAGTCCCGCGGACGGTCTCGCCAGTATCCGGCCGGGCGCGAGAACGAGGCGCTCGAGTCTGCACGGGGGCAAGGTGGACGAGGCGCACCGTCTCGGCCCGTCTTCTCGACGTCGGCGCGAGTACGACGAGCGGACGGCGGGAAGCTCTCGCGTCTTCACGTCGGGCGCGGGGCGGTGGTGTTGCGGAGTCGCACAGGCGATCCGGTGCGCCGTCGACCTGCAGGGGCGGTTCGACGAGGAGGCGGAGCTCGACCACGAGATCCCGCTGCGGGTTGGGATCGGCATCGACTCCGGCGAGTCGGTGGCGCTCGAGGACGGGAGCTTCCGCGGCGCCGCGCTGAACGTCGCCGCCCGCCTGTGCGCCCGCGCGCACGCAGGCGACGTGATCGTCACCGAGGCGACCTACCGCCTCGCCGGTCGACTGGAGGGTCTGACGTTCAGCGACCGCGGTCGCGTCCACCTCAAGAACATCAGCGACCCGATCCACATCCTGAAGGTGTACTCCGAGCAGGACGCACCGACGCCGAACCGCTTGGGGACGATCTTCGCGAGGCCCGGTGGACAGCTCGGCTGGAAGCTCGCCGCGGGCGTCATGGGCCTCGCGGCGCTCACCGCGGCCGGAGTGGTGTACCTCACCGCGGGGGACGGCGGCGAAGGCGGCAACTCGTTCCGGGTGCCGCCTGCGGCCGCGTCGGGCGGAACCGAGACGCTGGCCGCGGACGCCGGGCTCGACGCGATCGTCCCTGCGGCCCTCTGGGAGGACTGCCGGGTGCAGAGCATCGCCGGAGCCGACCGCGGTGCAGACGGCCGTGTGCCTGCCGTCGGACGGGATGCCCGATCGGTGGGAGATCTCCATGTACCCGGACGGGGCCGACGCTCGCGGCCGCCTATGAGTCCGAGCTACGCCGGCGCGAGGACGTCCCGCGCGGCAAGGGCACGTGCAACGCGTTCTCGTGGGGCGGCGAGCGCCCCTGGCTGCACGGCCCCGACAAGCCCGGAGGGCGGGTCTTCTGCTACTTCGACGGGAACGACGCGGTGATCGTCTGGACGCACGAGCGGCTGGGGCAGCCGACGCACAGGGACATCCTCGTCACGGCGCGGGAGGGCGGCAGCGACCACGCGGGGCTTACGCGCTGGTGGCGCCCCCGGCATCACGAGATCGGCAAGGCGATCTGACTCAGTCCACGGCGGGACTGCCGCGTGGACGAGCGCGGGGTCGACGACGCCCGCCGCTCCTGCCAGTACCGGCTGTCCACCGCCCGCCAGACGAGCATCAGGACGATCCCCGCGAGGAAGATTCCGATGCCGATCACGAGCGGCGGTCCGACGCCCAGCCACGTCTGCCCGCTGTAGGAGTTCGCGGCGTCGGACATGTCGCGGATCGACTCGACGAGGAGCCAGGCCAGCAGCCCGGCGCCGACCACCGGGCCGACGCCGATCAGGAAGAAGTTGCCGACGCTCTCGGTCAGGTGGCGACGGTAGTAGACGGCGCAGGCGATCCCGGTGAGCGCGTAGTAGAAGGCGATCAGCAGCGAGAGCGCCGTGAGCGAGTCGAAGAGCGCGTTCTCGCTGACGAGGTTGACGACGACGTACCAGGCGATGGCGATGACGGCGACCCACCAGGTCGAGACGTCGGGCGTCGGAACCGCGGGTGGATGTGGGCGAACGTGTGCGGGCAGCGCGCGGCGCCGCGCCATCGAGAGCGCCGTGCGCGACGCGGGGATGATCGTCGTCTGCGTCGACGCGATCGCCGAGGTGGTCGACCGCGAGCAGCAGGATCCAGTCCCACGTGCCGAGCACCTCGGTCGGCGAGCAGCGCCGAAGATGAACTCCTCCTCGTCGGCGTTCTCGGTCGAGGAAGTCGGCCCGATGTAGGCGACGACCGCGAACGCGACCGCGACGTAGGTGACCGAGCAGGATGACCGTCGAGAGGATCGCCGCCTTGCCCGGGCGCGATCGCGGAGTCCGTCGTCTCCTCGGTGAGGTTGACCGCCGACTCCCAGCCCCAGTAGGCGAAGACGCCGAGCAGGAGACCGCCTGTCAGCGCGGCGCCGCCCGCCGCGAACGGGTTGAGCCAGTCGAGCGACGGGTTGATCGACGTCGCCGCGTCGCGTCGTCGGCGATCACCGCGATCGAGCGCGACGACCGCGAACGACGAGCAGCGAGACCATCTGCGCGACGATGAGGACGTTCTGGAGCCGCGAGGAGAGCTCGGTGCCGATCACGCAGATCGCCGGTCATCACGACGATCAGCGCGACGGCCCCGATCATGATCACGGCCTTGTTCGTCGGCGCAGGTCGTCGAGCCCGAGCGTCGAGGAGGCCGAAGCGCACGCCGACGTCGGCGAGCGCGCCGATCACGAGCACGCCGGTCATCGTGATCGCCCAGCCGCCGTGCCAGCCGCCCACGGCCCCATCGCGCGCGTCACCCACGAGAACGTCGTGCCGCAGTCCTGGTCGACGCGGTTGAGGTAGTAGAACGCCGACGCGATCAGGAGCATCGGCACGAACGACGCGAGGAGCACGCCGGGCGCCGCGACCGCCGACGAGCGCCACGATCGGGCCGATCACCGCCGCGAGCGAGTACGCGGGCGAGGTCGCGTTCAGTCCGATGACGAGCGCGTCGACGAAGCTCGGCGCGTCGTGGTCGAGCTCGGCGGGCGCGCCGGCCCGCCGGTGTCACGGTCTCCGTGCTCACGCGCCGCGTCCCCGGCGGCCTCACGCGAGCTTCACGCACACGTGCTTGATCCGCGTGTACTCCTCCATCGAGTACATCGACATGTCCTTGCCGTAGCCGGACTCCTTGAACCCGCCGTGCGGCATCTCGGACGTGAGCGGGAAGAGGTGCTCGTTCACCCAGACCGTGCCGAAGTCGAGCCGGCCCGCGACCTTCAGCGCGCGGCCGACGTTCTCCGAGAAGACGGACGCGGCGAGCCCGTAGCGGACGTCGTTCGCCATCGCGACCGCCTCCTCGTCCGAGGCGAACCGCTGCACCGTGACGACGGGGCCGAAGACCTCGTTCTGGACGATCTCGCTGTCCTGCGCGACGTCCGTGACGAGCGTCGGCGCGACGAAGAAGCCGCGGTCGCCCACCGAGCCGCCGCCCGTGACGACCGTCGCCTTGGCGTCGACGGCGCGCTCGAGGAAGCCCAGCACGCGCTCCCGCTGCTCGGCCGAGATGACCGGGCCCATGCCGATCTCGTCGTCGGTCGCCGGGTCGCCGACCGTCATGCCCTCCACGGCGGTGACGGTCGAGGAGAGGACGTCGTCGTAGATCCGCTCCGAGACGAGGATGCGCGACGACGCGGTGCAGTCCTGGCCGGAGTTGAAGTAGCCGCCGATCTTGATCGCCTCGGCGACCGTCGCGGGGTCGGCGTCGTCCAGCACCACCATCGGCGCCTTCCCGCCGAGCTCGAGGTGCACGCGCTTGACCGTGTCCGCCGCGTTCTTCGCGATGAGCTTCCCGGTCGCGGTGTCGCCCGTCAGCGACACGAGCCGGATCGCGGGATGCCGGACGAGCCGGTCGCCGGTCGGGACGCCCTCGCCGGTGACGACCTGGAGCACGCCCGCCGGGAGGAACTCCTGGGCGAGCTCGACGAAGCGGAGCAGGGTGAGCGGCGTCTGCTCGGCCGGCTTGACGATCTGGACGTTCCCCGCCGCGAGCGCCGGGCCCATCTTCCACATCACCATGAAGAGCGGGTAGTTCCACGGCGCGATCCCGGCCACGACGCCGAGCGGCTCGCGCCGGATCATCGACGTGTAGCCCTCGACGTACTCGGCCGCGGCCTTGCCCTCGAGGTTGCGCGCCGCGCCCGCGAAGAAGCGGAGGTTGTCCGACATGACGGGCGGCTCGTCGACGGCGACCCACCAGGGCTTGCCGACGTTGAGGGACTCGAGCCGGGCGAGCTCCTCGGCGTTCTCGTCGATCACGTCGGCGAGCTTCAGCAGCAGCTCCATCCGGTCCTTCGGCGTCTTGTCGCGCCACGTCTCCCACGCCTTCTCGGCGGCGGCGACGGCGCGGTCGACGTCCTCCACCCCGGCCCTCGGCACCTCGGCGATCACCTCGCCGGTCGCCGGGTTGAGCACCTCCATCGTCTCGCCCGAGGCCGCGTCGACGAACGCGCCGTCGACGAACATCTTCTGCTGGCTCACCGCAACGCTCATCGCTCCTCCGTCGGCTCGAACAGGCGGACCGCCGACCTTAGACGATCCAGTAGAACGCGTCCGACACCCAGGAACGGAGGAGCATGGCCTTCATCGAGCTCGTGCCGGCGGAGCGTGCGGGCGACGCCGCTGACCTCTTCGAGGCGGACACGACGCTGCGCGGCTACCTGCCGAACTACACCCGTGCCTTCGCCCACCGGCCCGACGTCTACCGGGCGTGGCGCGGGCTCATCGGCGCCATCGCGGGGAACATGGACACCCGGCGCTACGAGCTCGCGACCTTCGCCGCCGCGCGGCGGCTGCGGTCGAGCTACTGCGCGCTCGCCCACGGCAAGGTGCTCGCGGACGCGTTCCTGAGCGAGGCCGAGGTCGAGGCCCTCGCCCGGGCGCGGCCGGTCGAGAGCCTGGACGACGTCGACCGGGCGGTGCTCGACCTCGCCGACGCCGTGGCGCACGACGCGACCGCGGTCAGGCGCGAGGACGTCGACCGCCTCCGCGGGCTCGGCCTCTCGGACGCGGAGATCCTCGACGTCGTCCTCGCGGCCGCGGTCCGCTGCTTCTACTCGAAGACGCTCGACGCGCTCGGGGTCGAGCCCGACGCGGCCTACCACGACCTGCCCGCGCCGCTGCGCGAGGCGCTGACCGTCGGCCGGCCGATAGCGGACGGCTGAGCCGCCGCCTACCCTGAGCGCATGGAGACCGCCGGGAAGGTGCTGCTCGTCGCCGCGGGGGTGCTCGCCGTCGTGGGGCTCGGCGCGCTCGTGCTCGCGAGGCTCGGCGTCGACCGGCTGCCGGGCACGCTCCACTGGAAGTCGGAGAACGTCACGGTCGTCGTCCCGGTCGGCCTGATGATCGTCCTCTCGATCGTCGGGACGATCGTGCTGAACCTGTTCTTCCGCCGTTGACGGCCGCTGTCGATTTCGCCGCTCGCCCGTTCGTCGTAGGAGCGATGAGTTTTCGACGCGCGCGCGGTCATAGGGTCGAGATGGACTGCTTAGGATGGCCCGAATGGCCCAGGTGAGGCTGCGCGCGCCGCTCTCGGAGCTCTGCGGAGGGCGCGAGCACGACGTCGACGGCGCGACGGTCGGCGACGTGCTCCTCGCGCTCGAGCGTGCGAACCCGCCGATCACCGGCTGGGTGCTCGACGAGCAGGGCCGCATCCGCGAGCACGTCAACGTCTTCGTCAACGGCACCCCCGGCGAGGAGCGGACGCAGGTCGCCGCCGGCGACTGCGTCTATGTCCTGCCCGCGATCACAGGAGGCTAGGCACGTCATGACCGAGCTGCTGGTCGGCACGAAGAAGGGGCTCTTCCGGCTCGAGGGCGACCCCGCGAACGGCGACTTCGACGTCACCGCGCGCGCGTTCGCCGGTCAGAGCGTCGAGTACGCGATGCGCGACCCGCGGACGGGCCGCTACCTCGCGTCGGTCACCTCGTGGTTCTACGGCCCGCGCATCTGGATCACCGACGACCCGGCGGGCGAGTGGGAGCAGGCCGAGGGGACGACGCTGCCCGAGGGCGAGGAGCAGGCGCTCGAGCGGATCTGGGTGATCGTCCCGGGAGCCGAGGACGGCGTCCTGTACGCCGGCGGCGACCCCGGCCCGCTCTTCGAGAGCCGCGACGGCGGCTCCACGTGGAGCCTCAACCGCGGCCTCTGGGACCACCCGACCCGGTCGGACTGGAGCCCCGGGAACGGCGGGCTCTGCCTCCACACGATCGCGCCGTGGCCCGGCGAGCCCTCGAAGCTGCTCGTCGCGATCTCGTCCGTCGGGGTCTGGCTGACCGAGGACGGCGGCGAGACGTGGAACCACTCGAACACCGGGATCGTCCCCGAGTACCTTCCGGAGGAGGCGCGGGACAACCCGATCGCACACTGCGTCCACGACGTGCGCCGCTCGCCCGGGCGCCCCGAGCGCCTCTTCATGCAGTTCCACGGCGGCGTCTACCGCTCCGACGACGCGGGTGGAACCTGGATCGACGTCGGCGAGGGCCTCCCCTCCGACTTCGGCTTCCCGGTCGTCGTCGACCCGGCCGACCCCGACAGCGCGTACGTCATCCCGCTGATCGGCGCGGAGGACCGGACGACGCCCGGCGGGACGGTGAACGTGTGGGAGACGCGGGACGCAGGTGGCACGTGGACGCCCCGCGGCGACGGCCTCCCCTCGGAGGACGCGTACCTCACCGTGCTCCGCGAGGCGTTCGACTCGGCGGGCGAGGGCGGCTCGCTCGAGCTGTACTTCGGCTCGACGTCGGGCGAGGTCTACGGCTCCGGCGACGCCGGCGGGAGCTGGGCCTCCGTCGCGGCGCACCTGCCGCCCGTCTACTCCGTCAGGGCGGCGTAGCGCTCAGCCGCCGTCGAAGCCCGCCGTCTCGATCCGCTTCGGCGTGATCGCGATGCGCACGCGCGTCCGCGCGGGGTCCCGCCACGGATAGGTGTCGGCGCCGAGGTACTTCTTGGCGAGCTTGTCGAGCTGGGCGTCGGCGCCCTCCTCGACGAGCTCCGCCGTGCCCTCGACCTTGACCCAGTGGTAGGCGTTCGCCGGGTCGTAGACGATCAGCGTGACGCGGGGGTCACGCGCGACGTGCTTCACCTTCGCGCCGTCGAGGTTGCTGTTCCAGCCCGGCTTGCCGTCGTCGTCGACGTCGACCCAGACGATCGAGGCGTGCGGCGAGCCGTCCCGGCGGACGGTCGAGACGACGCCGTAGTAGGGGTTGTCCCGCAGGAACGCGGTCTGCTCGGGGGTCAGGTCTGCGGCCACGGCTCTCCTCTCCAGGGGTCACCCTGGTCAACGAGCCGCGTGCGCCTCCATTCCCCGCCCGGGCGGGGCGAGTCCCTACTTCAGCGCCGTCGGGATCTTGAAGTCCTCGCCGTCCACCATCTGCTGCTCGAGGTCCTCCACGGCCTTGACGTCGTCGGGGTTCGCCTTCGGGCTCAGCGTCCCGATCCCGACGCCCTCCTGCTCGATCCCGAAGTCGGCGTTCTGGCCGCCGGCGAACGTGTCGTCCAGCTGCGACTGGATCGTGAGGAAGACGGCGACGTCGACGCCCTTCATGGCGCTCGTGAGCACGTGGTCGCCGAGGAAGGACTGGTCGGCGTCGACGCCGATCCCCCAGACCTTCTCGTCCTGGGCCGCGGACAGCGCCCCGAGACCGCACGCGCCCGCGACCTGGAACACGACCTTGGAGCCGGCCGCGATCTGGTTCAGGGCGAGCTCCTTGCACTTCGCCTGGTCCTCCCAGTCCTGCGAGTAGTCCCAGCGCACCTTCGTGCCCGGCACGGCGGCCTCGGCGCCCGCCCGGTAGCCGGCGATGAAGCGGTCGACCGGGGGCTCCTTGAAGCCGCCGACGGCACTGATCGAGGCGGCTCCGGAGCGCTTCGCCTCGAGCGCGCCGAGGTAGCCGACCAGGTACCCGACCTCCTGCTCCTTGAAGAGCAGCCCGAGGACGTTCTGCGGGTTCCCCTTGAGGAAGGACTGGTCGACGTCGACGATCGCGAAGTGCGTGTCGGGGAACTTCTTCGCGGTCGCGGCGATCGCGTCGCCCTGCGCGAAGCCCACCCCGATGATCAGGTCGTACCCCTGGCGCGCCAGCGTCGACATGTTCGGGACGTAGTCGGCGGCCGTCTTGGCCTCGACGACGCGACCCTCGATCCCGAGGTCCTTCTCCGCGCGCTGGAGGCCCTTGTAGGCGAGCTCGTTGAACCCGTTGTCGTTGAGCTGCCCCGCGTCGGTGACGAGCCCGACCCTGAGCCCGGACGACGGCGCCGTCGTCTCTCCGCCCGCATCCGAGCCGTCGTCGCCGCCGCAGCCGGCCGCGAGCGCGGCGACGAGGGCGGCCGTGACCGCGAGTCCGGCGAGCCTCGACGTGATCCTGGCCATGCGCGTCACCCTCCGCTGCTAGTTTTTGCCTATGAGTCGCAAACTTGCGCCGGAGTCTACCAGACCACTCCACGCGACCCTCGCCGTCGTCCTGCAGGTGCGCGAGAGGGCGCTGCAGGTGCTGCTCTGGCAGCGGGCGCGGGAGCCATTCGAGGGAACGTGGGCGCTGCCCGGCGGCCTGCTCGCCCCCGGCGAGGCGCTCGAGGCGTCGATCCGCCGTCAGCTCGCCGCCAAGGTGGACGTGCGGGAGCTCTCGCACCTCGAGCAGCTCGCGACCTGGGGCGACCCGGGACGCGACCCCTCCGCCTGGACGCTCGCCACCGCGTACCTCGGGCTCGTCCAGCTCGGGGTCGACCCCGACCTCCCCGACGACACGCGCTGGCATCCGGTCGACGACCTGCCGTCGACGGCGTACGACCACGGCGAGATCGTCCTCGCCGGCCGCGAGCGGCTCCGGGGGAAGCTCTCGTACTCGAACGCCGGCTTCGCGCTCGCGCCGGCGACGTTCACCCTCGCCGAGCTGCGCGAGGTCTACGTCGCCGCGCTGGGGCACGAGGTGTCGGCGACGAACCTCCGCCGCGTGCTGGAGCGCCGCGACGTGATCGTCCCGACGGGCGAGCGGCGCCCGTCGGGCCGCGCCGGCGGCCGCCCCGCGGAGGTCTTCCGCTTCCGCGACCGGACGCTCGAGATCACCGACCCGTTCGCGGCGCTCAGGCCCCGGCGCTGAGCTCGACCCGGGCGACGGCGCGCGCCGCGTCGCCGACGCAGTAGCCCACCGTGACGCCGTCCGCGCGGCGCTCGACGGCGAGCTCGAGCGGGTCGGCGAGGTCGACCGGGTCGCGGTAGTCCAGCTCGGCGGCGAGCGGCCGCGCCGCGTCGGCGCCGAGAACGGCCTCGAGCGCCTGCCAGTAGACGGCGTTGTTGACGTGGCCGTGGAGGTCGACGTCGCTCGTCCGGAGCGGGAACGCCGTGCGCGGCGCGGCGTCACCGGGCGGGGCGAGCTCGAGCCGCGTCGAGACCGGGCGGCCGTCCGCGGCCTCGGCATAGATGCCGAACGACTCGATGCGCGCCGGCCGCTGGTCGGGCCCGAGGTGGATCCAGACGCTGTCGACCTCCACCCTGCCGCCCCGGTCGCCCGTCACCGACCAGCGCCGCCCGGCGGCGATCGAGGCGACGCCGCTGCACCACGTGACGAGCTCCAGCTCGCGGTCCGCGGCGAGCGGCTCGCGCACCTCCAGCCGGATCCGGCGCACGAACCAGAGGTGGTCGGGCATCCCCCACCCCGTCTCCTGGACGTCGTCGATCGCGATGTCCTGCAGGAACCGCGTCACGGCGTCGAGACGGACGCGGCCGGCCGAATCCATGTCCGCGAGCCGCACGTTGCGGCGCGAGGCGAACGACCGGCCGACGGCCGGCCGCGGGAGCGACGGGTCGAGCATCAGCGGACGAGCCTCTCGAAGAGCTCCCGGAGGCAGGCGTCCGGGTCGTCGCAGAGGCCCGTGTGCACCTCGGACGGCTGGATGATCGTGCTCGACGGCGCCACGAGCCAGTGGAACCGCGCGGTCGTGTCGAGGGCGGCGATCGGACCCGCGCTCGGGTTGCCGGCCGCGATGCGCTCGATCGCGCCCAGGTGGCGCCGCGCGCCGTCGAGATCGACGTCGCCGCCGAGCGCCGCGAGGCGCCCCTCGTCGAGGGCGGTCAGCGCGCCGAGGAAGTCGAGCGGCCGGCAGAAGACGACGACCCCCACGTTGACCCGCTCGCCGCGCTCGAGGTCGGGGACCAGCTGCAGGACCGCGTAGGAGAACGGCTCAGCCACGGGCCGCCTCGGCCTCCTCGACGAACCCCCGCGGCGCCTCGAGCCGCCGCAGCAGATAGGCGACGTACTCCTCCCCGGCTCCGTCCTCGAGCCACTCGGTCGGCACCGCCGCGGCTGCACGCTGGAGCGCGTCCTCGGTGACGCGCCCGGCCAGCCGCTCGTCGGCCGCGACGAGGGACGAGGCGTACGGGAGCAGCACGTGCTCGCGCACCTCCGCGAAGCGGCCGCGCGCGTGCTCCGGCGCGGGCGTCGCGGCGTGGTGGAAGTAGAGCGCCGCGCCGTGGTCGATCAGCCAGAGCCGCTCGTGCCACCACAGGAGGTTCGGGTTGCGGGCGGTGCGGTCGACGTTCGTCACGAACGCGTCGAGCCAGACGACGTCGGCCGCGAACTCCGCAGCCGGCGGCGGCCCCGCGGCCGGGCTGAACGGCAGCGAGCCCGGGAGGAAGTCGACGCCGAGGTTGAGCCCGTCGCTCGCGAGCAGCAGGTCCTGGATCTCGCGATCGGGCTCGGCGCGCCCGATCGTCGCGTCGAGCTCGATCAGGACGAGCTCGGGCACGGGGAACCCGAGCGCGCGGGCGAGCTCGCCGACGACGACCTCGGCGACGAGCGCCTTCGGCCCCTGCCCGGCGCCGCGGAACTTCAGGACGTAGAGCCCGTCGTCGTCCGCCTCGACGAGCGCGGGCAGCGAGCCGCCCTCGCGCAGGGGCGTCACGTAGCGCGTCGCCACGACCGTCCGCACGCGGGCGAGCCTACGTCAGAGCCCGTAGGCCTCGAGCAGGCGCAGCCAGAGCTCCGAGCGGGTCGGGAACGACGGCACGGCGTGCCAGAGGTCGTCGAGCGGCACCTCGCCGATCACGGCGATCGTCGCCGCGTGGAGCGACTCGGCGACCTCGGCGCCGGTGATCGTCGCGCCGACCACGACCCGGCGGTCCTCGTCGACGACGATCCGCGCGGTGCCGGGCGCGTTCTTGCCGATGAACGAGCCGCCGGCGTTCCCGCCCGTGTCGACCTCGACGATGCGCACCCGCAGCCCGGCCTCCTCGGCCGCGGCCGCGGTGAGGCCGACGGCCCCGACCTGGGGGTCGGTGAAGATCACGCGCGGCGAGGCGCCGCCGTCGGAGCGGAGGCGCACCTCCTTGCCGAGGATCGCGTCCGCCGCGAGGCGCGCCTGGTACTTGCCCATGTGCGTGAGGAGCGCGCGGCCGTTCACGTCGCCCACCGCGTAGAGCCAGTCGAGGCCAGGGACACGCAGCGACTCGTCCACCGCGACGTGCTTCCCCGGCTCGAGCCCGACCGTCTCGAGGCCGACGTCGGAGGTGCGCGGCGTCCGCCCGATCGCGACGAGGAGCTCGTCCGCCTCGACGGGCTCGCCGCGGTCGAGCTCGGCCCGCACCTCGCCGTTCCGCGCGACCGACGTCACGCTCGTCTCGAGCCGCACGTCGACGCCACCCTCGCGCAGCGCGTCGGCGACCTGCTCGGCCGCGAACGGCTCCTCGCGCTCGATCAGGCGCTCGCCGCGGTGCACGAGCGTCACCTGCGACCCGAGCGCCGACCACGCCTGCGCCATCTCGACGCCGACGACGCCGCCGCCGAGCACGAGGAGCCGCGGCGGCACCTCCTTCGCCGTCGTCGCCTCGATGTTCGTCCACGGCTGCGCGTCGCGGAGCCCGGGGACGTCGGGGATCGTCGCCGAGCTGCCGGTCGCGACGACGACCGCCTTGCGCGCGCCGAGGACGGTCGCGCCGACCACGACGCGTCGCTCGCCGTCGAGTCGACCGTGCCCGCGCACGAGCGTGACGCCGCGGTCGGTGAGCCACGGGACCTGGGAGGAGTCGTCGAGGTCGTGGATCACCTCGTCGCGACGCGCGAGCACGGCCGGGACGTCGAGCGGCCCGGTCGCGACGCCGGGGACGCGGCGCGCCTCGGCGGCGAGGTCGACCGGGCGCAGCAGCGCCTTCGAGGGCATGCACGCATAGAAGGAGCACTCCCCGCCGACGAGGCGCTCCTCCACGATCGCCACCTCGAGCCCCGCCTCGCCCAGGCGCCCGGCGAGGACCTCGCCCGGCGCTCCGGCACCGATCACGATCACGTCGAGCTCGCGCTCCTCCACCCCTACCTCCTCGTCGTCGCTCCCGGACGGAGTCTGACGCGCGGGCGTCTCACCGCGTCGCGTCAGCGGTGGCAGAGTGTCGGCGTGGACGGCGAGGTCGGCTCGGGACGACTGGCCGAGCTGACGATCGCGCTGTCGCTCGCAACGGATCGGGACGGGCCAGCCGTTGGAGCACGGGCTCCGCACTGCTGCCTCGCGGTCGCGGCGGCAGCGAGCTCGGGCTCGACCGGTCGGCGCGCGCCTGCGTGTACACACGGCGCTCCTGCGGTTCATCGGCTGCACGTCGGACGCGTCGGAGACCGGGCGCTCGCTGGCGGAGACGACATCGCGCTCAATGCGACGATGGGCCTGCTGCTGACGGCGGGCGCGCGGAGGGCACGCGCCACTTCGTCCGGCACCTCGCCGAGGACCTCGCTGCCACCGTCGCGCGGGCCGCATCGCGCGGGCGCTGCTCGACCCGGGCTTCGAGCGACGCAGCCTGACGGGGCACTGCGAGGTCGGGGCGCGCCTCGCAGGCCGGCTCGGCCTGGACGCGTCGGTCTGCGAGGCGCTGGGGCACGCCTACGAGCGGTGGGACGGGAGCGGGCTGCCCGACGGCCTCGCCGGGGCCGACGTTCCTGCCGCGGTGCGCATCGTCACCGTCGCCCGGGACGCCGAGCTCTGGGCGCGGACGTCCGGCTGGCAGGCCGCCGCCGAGACGCTCGCCGCCGGCGCGGCCACGGGCACGACCTGGACGTGGTCGACGTGTTCCTCGAGCAGGGCCTGGCCTGGCTCGCGGAGACGGGCGAGGACGAATGGCTCGGCGTCCTCGACGCCGAGCCGGCACCGGCGCTCGTCGTCGACGACACGAGGCTCGACGACGCGCTCGCGGCTGTGGCCGACTTCGCCGACCTGAAGTCGTGGTTCCTCCGCGGGCACTCGCCCGGCGTCGCACGCCTCGCCGCCACGGCGGCCGAGGCGGCCGGCCTGCCTCCCTCGGAGGCGACGGCGGTGGGCCGGGCCGGTCTCGTGCACGACGTCGGCCGAGTCGGCGTCCCGAGCGGCATCTGGGACCACCCTGGGCCGCTCACGACCCAGCAGTGGGAGCGCGTGCGGCTCCACAGCTACCTCGGCGAGCGCGTCCTGGCGCGCGCGGCGCTCCTCTCCCCCTTCGTCGAGCTCGCCGGTCGCCACCACGAGCGGGCCGACGGCTCCGGGTACCACCGCGGCTTGACGGCCGACCGGCTGCCGCTCGCCGCGCGCCTGCTCGCGGCGGCGGACGCGTTCCACGCGATGACCGAGCGGCGGCCGCACCGGCCGGCGCTCGCGGCGGCGGACGCCGCCGAGCGGCTCCTCGCGGAGGTGGAGGCCGGGCGCTTCCGGCGCGCGGAGGTCGACGCCGTGCTCGTCGCCGCAGGCGAGACGCGCGGAGCCGCCCGGGCGAGCAACCCGGCAGGGCTCACCGATCGGGAGGTCGAGGTCCTCCGGCTGATCGCCCGCGGCCACGGCAACAAGCAGGTCGCGGTCCTGCTCGGGATCTCGCCGAAGACGGTCGGGCGGCACGTCGAGCAGGTCTACGCGAAGGCGGAGGTGAGGACGCGGGCAGGCGCGGCGCTGTTCGCGATGGAGCAGGGCCTCCTCGCGGACTGAGCCCGGCATGGGGCGAATGCCCGATTGTCGCCGGACGTCGCGCGGCGGACACTCAGTCGCGAGACCGAGCCAGGAGGATCGCCATGGGTTCCACCGACACGCCGCAGCGACGACGCGGTTCGACGTCGCCTCGAGGGACGGCACGTCGATCGCGGTGTGGGTCGACGGCGAGGGGCAGCCGCTCGTGATGGTGCACGGCTCGCTCCAGGACCACACCGCATCCGGGGCGCTGGTCGAGGAGCTCCGCGCGGACACGACCACGTTCGCGCTCGACCGGCGCGGCCTGGGAGCGAGCGGCGACCGGCACGAGTACGCGATCGAGCGCGAGTTCGAGGACGTCGCCGCGGTCGTCGACGCCGTCGCCGGACGCGTCGGCGGCCCCGTCGCGCTCTGGGGGCACTCCTACGGCGCCAGCTGCGCGATGGGCGGCGCCGCCCTCACGCGGAACGTCCACCATCTCGTGCTCTACGAGCCGAGCCTCGCGCTGCCGCTCGGAGACTCGCTCCCGTCGATCGAGCGGCAGGTCGCCGCGGGCGAGCTCGAGGCTGCGCTTCTCGAGCTCCTCGTCGGCGTCGTCGGCATGACCGACGCCGAGGTGCAGGCGATGCGCGCGAACCCGTACATGCCGTGGGAGGCACGGCTCGCGACGGTGCCAACCGTCGTGCGCGAGTGCCGCGCCGAGGCGGCGTGGGTCTACCGTCCGGGGCAGTTCGACGGCATCGCGGCGCCGACGCTGCTGCTGGCGGGCTCCGAGAGCCCGCCCGTCGTGCGGGCGTCGACGGACGCAGCGGCCGCGGCGATCCCGAACGCGCGGATCCACGTGCTCGACGGCGAGGGACACTTCGCGCATCGGAACGACCCCGCTCTGGTCGCAGGGATCATCAGGGAGTTCGTCGGCACCTGAACGACGCCGGTGGGCCGGCCGCACGGAGCGGCCGGCCCTCACGTGAGTCGTCTACGCGCCCGCGATCGGATGGTTCGCCCGGAAGACGTTCTCCGGGTCGACCTCGGCCTTCACGGCCCGGAGCCGCCGGTAGGCGTCCTCGCGGTAGAAGGTCGCCGGGTCGGTGTGGTCCTCGGTGAAGTTGAGGTACTGGCGGCCCGTGTCGTACGGCGTCAGCGCCTCGCGGAGGACGCGCGAGCTGGCTCCGGTTGGCCCGGTACGTCTCGTCGTCGAACACCATCCCGAGCCCGAAGGTCAGGAACTCGGAGTCGAACGTGGCGAGCGCCCCGTTGCCCTCCTTCGCCCGGTGGAGCTCACCGCCGAGGTGGCGGATCTCCGCCGAGACGAGCGGCGAGCCGGAGTCGGGCCCCGCGGCCGCGACGAACGCGTCGATCGCGGCGGCGTCGAGCTCGCCCAGCATCATCCCCTCGCCCGTGTACGGCACGGGCTCGGGCGGGTCCATGTGGAGCTCGGAGAGCCCGACCGGCGGCACCATCGCGAACGTGTCGATCGCCGGGCCGAGCGCGCGGAGCGGCTCGAGCAGCTTCGCGCCCTCGCTCTCGCTCCCCATGAAGACGGCCTCGACCACGACGAAGTTCTGGCCGCGGAGGAAGTCCGGCAGCTCCGGGAGCGGCGGGAACTGGAGGATCCGGCCGACCGAGGTGACCTCGTCGGGCACGGTCCGCGTCCAGTCGAGCCACGCGTGGAGCACCTCGGACGAGCGCTCCCACGGGAAGAAGAGGACGCCGGCGTAGATCTCCGGGATCTCGTAGAGCTGGACCTCGAGCGCCGTGACGACGCCGAAGTTGCCGCCGCCGCCGCGGAGCGCCCAGAAGAGCTCCGGGTCGCGCTCGTGGTCGACGCGCCGCAGCCGGCCGTCCGCGGTGACGAGCTCGATCGCGGTGACGCTGTTCGTCGAGAGGCCGAGCTTGCGGGCGTACCAGCCGACCCCGCCGCCGAGCGAGTAGCCGGCGACGCTGACGTCCGGCGTCGACCCGTGGAGGGCCGCGAGGCCGAGCTCGGAGGCGCGCGGGACGACCTCCGCCCACTTCGAGCCCGCCCGCACGCGCGCGACGCGCCGCTCGACGTCGAAGTCGACGCCGCGGAGGCGGTCGGTCTTGAGCAGGATCGTGTCCTCCATGTCGCCGAGCGGCTCGGCGTTGTGGCCCGTCCGCTGGGGCGCGACCTGGAGGTTGTGCTCGCGCGCGAACCCGACCACGGCGACGACGTCGTGCTCGTCCTCCGGGACGGCGACGAGCGTCGGCTCCTGGGTGAACGCGAGGTTGAACGCCCGCGTGGCGTCCTCCCAGCCGGCGCCGCCGGGCTCGATCACGGCCCCGCGCATGCGACGTTGGAGGTCTCGGGCAACGGTGGGTGTCTCGAGAGCGGTCATCTGTTTCGTCTCCTCAGAAAGTGTTTGCACCTGCAACAACCCGGACGATGACGGGCGGCGGCGCGCGACGCAGTCCGGCTCCCCACCGGGGCCGGTACGGGCAACCACACTCCTTCGTCGGCGTACGCTGGCGCCGTGCCCAAGCGCGCGTTCCGCCTCACGACCGACAGCCCCGAGATCGAGGCGGCGTTCACGGAGCTCCGGCGCCAGCTGAAGGTCTCGCTCGACTTCCCCGACGGAGGTGCTGGCCGACGCGGAGCAGGCGGCGCGCTCGCCCCGCCTCCCGGAGGCGGACGAGACGGAGATCCCGTTCGTGACGCTCGATCCGCTCGGCTCCCGCGACCTCGACCAGGCGTTCCACTTCGAGCGCCGCGGGGACGGCTACCGCGTCCGCTACGCGATCGCGGACGTGGCGGCGTTCGTCGACCCCGGCGGCCCGATGGACGTCGAGGCCCACGAGCGCGGCGAGACGCTCTACGCCCCGGACGAGAACGCACGGCTCTACCCGCCCGTGCTCTCGGAGGGCGCCGCGAGCCTGCTGCCCGACGAGACGCGGCCCGCCGTCGTCTGGACGATGGACGTCGACGAGACCGGCGAGGGCGTCGACGTCACGGTCGGGCGCGCGCTCGTCCGCAGCCGGGCGCAGCTCGACTACGTGACGGCCCAGCAGGACCTCGACGGCGGGACGGCCGACGAGCAGCTCCGGCTCCTGCGCGAGGTCGGCATCCTCCGCGGGCAGCGCGAGGTGCGGCGCGGCGGGGTCAGCCTCGCGATCCCCGAGCAGGTGATCACCCAGCGGGACGGCGGCTTCGGGCTCCAGTTCCGCGCCCCGCTGCCGGTCGAGCAGTGGAACGCGCAGATCTCGCTCATGACCGGGATGGCCGCCGCCGAGCTGATGCTCGAGGGCGACGTCGGCCTGCTGCGCACCGTCCCCGTCGCCGACCCCGAGCGTCTCGAGCGCCTCCGGCTGACCGCGAAGGCGCTCCGCGTGGAGTGGCCGGAGGGCGTCTCGTACCCCGACTTCATCCGGAGCCTCAGCCCCTTCGTCGCCCGTCAGGCGGCGCTGCTGATCGAGTCGGCGAGCCTGCTCCGCGGCTCCGGGTACCTCGCGTTCGCCGGCGACGCGCCGGAGGACCCGGTCCACTCCGCGCTCGCCTCGACGTACGCCCACACGACCGCCCCGCTCCGGCGGCTCGTCGACCGCTACGTCGGCGAGGCGTGCGTCGCGCTCTCCGCCGGGCGAGGAGATCCCGGAGTGGGTGCGCGCCGAGTTCCCGACGCTGCCCGAGGTGATGGCGCGGTCGGGCGGGCGCGCGGGCCAGTACGAGGCGGGGATCGTGTCGATCATCGAGGCGGCGCTCCTCGCGCCGCGCGTGGGCGACACGTTCGAGGCGATCGTCGTCGACCTGAGCGAGCGCCGCGGCGGCGGCGTCGTCGCGATCCGGGAGCCCGCCGTCACCGCGCGGTGCACCGGGGACGACCTGCCCCTCGGCGGGCGGATCGACGTGCGGCTCCAGGCCGCAGACGTGATGCAGCGCCTCGTGCGGTTCGAGCCCGCCTGACGACCGTCAGGACGCGTCTGCGCGCTTGTTCTGCTCGATCCGAACGCGGTAGCGCTCGATCATCTCCTGCAGGCGCCGCGTGAGGTCCTCGCTTCGCTCACGTTCTGCCTGACGCTCCTCAGGCGTCTTCTTCCGTCTCTTCATCGTCGTCCTCCTCGACGACAATCGCGTGGATCTCGTCGACCTTGGCCCGAATGTCGAAAAGCGCCTCCAGCATCAGGTGGGTCGCTTCGTCATCACCCATCGATTCATGGTGCCGGGGCGCCTCACGCACGGCAAGCTGTCCGTTCGCGCCATGCCTTGAACGATCGGGCCGGGATCGATAGCGTCCGCCGCCGTGAGCCTGAACGACTGGATCCTGTCGCTCCACCTCCTCTCCGCGTTCGCGTACGTGGGTGCCGAGGTCGTCTTCACGGTCGATGATCGTCGTCGCTCTGGAGGACGGAGTCCACGCGACGGGTCTCCTCGTTCATGGCCGCTCTCGCGCATCGCGCACCGGCCTCGTCCTGCTCGGCAGCCTCGGCACGCTCGTCTTCGGCATCTGGCTCTCGATCTCGAAGGAGCCGTACGACCTCTGGGACTTCTGGGTGATCGCCGCGATCGTCCTCTGGGCCGTCGCCGGCGGGCTCGGCCAGCAGGCGGGGAACGCCTACGGCTCGGCAGGGATGGAGGCGACCGAGGCTCGCCACGTCCGGGGACGACGACGAACCCGGCGCTCGCGGAGACGTTCGGCGCCTCGCGGGCGTTCTGGTTCCACCTCGCGAGCACCGTCGCGATCCTCGCCATCCTCGATGCTCATGGTCTGGAAGCCCGGCGCATGAGCCACGTCGTCGCGAACATCCGCCGGACGACTGGAACTTCCCGCTCTTCCTCCATGTCCGGGGGGCGATGCTCCTCGTGGGCTCCGTGGTCGCTGCCGTGGGCGCGCTCCTGACGCCGACCGATCGCGGGCGACCCGGTCACGCTGCGGCGGTTCGCCTTCCGGACGCTGCTCTTCGCGGGCCTGCCGGCGTACATCCTCATGCGGGTCGGCGCCGAGTGGCTCTACTCGAAGGAGTTCGGCGACCTGCCGGACGACGTCGACGAGCCCGCCTGGGTCGGCATCGGCTACATCACCGCCGACGTCGGCGCGCTCCTCTTCCTGATCGCGCTCGATCTGCGCGGGGATCGCCTCCGCCAAGTCGAAGAACAGCGGCCTCGCGACGGGTCGGCGGGGTCCTCGTCGCGATCGCGCTGATCGTCGCGATGGCTCGTCGCCGTCTGGGCGATGGGCGCGAAGCCGACCTAGCCCGCGAGCACGCGCTGCGCGGCGGCGTACGCGTCCGCGCCGAAGAGCACGAGCCGCGCCTCCTCGACCGTCGTGTCCGTCTCGCGCATCGCCGTGAACGCCTGCCGGAGCGCGTCGTCGCGCGGCCAGCCGTACGCGCCGGCGGAGATCAGCGGGAAGGCGATCGTCGCCGCATCGAGCTCGTTCGCGATCGCGAGCGACCGCGCGTAGCACGACCGCAGCGTCGCGCTCTGGTCGCGCCCAGCGTCGTACACCGGGCCGACGGTGTGGATCACCCAGCGTGCGGGCAGGTCGCCTGCGGTCGTCGACACCGCGTCGCCGGCGGGCAGCCCGTCGGGATAGCGCGTCGCCCGCAGCTCGCGGCACTCGGCGAGGATCGCCGGGCCGCCCGTCCGGTGGATCGCGCCGTCGACGCCGCCGCCGCCGAGGAGCGACGAGTTCGCGGCGTTGACGATCGCGTCGACCGCCTGCTCGGTGATGTCGCCCTCGACGAGCTCGATCCGCACACGTCCATGATGCCGCGTGCGTACGGGCGTCAGTCCGGCAGCTCGGACGGCAGCCCGAAGAGCGGAAAGAGCTCGGGCGAGGCGAACGCCGTGATCTCCCGCACCCGCTCGCCCTCGAACGCGAGCACCTCGATCGAGGTCGCGACCCAGCGGCCCTGTGACGGGCGGTGCAGGTACCACGCCACCGCCGGCTGCCCCGCGGCGCGGGTGAGCACGTGACGGAGCGGCGGCTTCCCCGTCGACGCGATGAACCCGATCACGTTGTCGCGTCCACTCCACCAGTGCGGGAACGGCGGCATCGCGAACGTCGCGTCTTCGGTCAGCACCGCGACCAGCCGCTCCACGTCGCGGCTCTCCCACGCGTCGACGTACCGCTGCACGAGCCCGCGCAGCCGCTCGTCGCCGAGCGAGCGGAGCGTCGCCTGCTGGCTCCGCTCGGGCAGCTCCTCGGCGACCGTCCGCCGGGCGCGCTGGAGCGCGCTGTTCACCGACGCGGCGGTGGTGTCGAGCGACTGCGCGACCTCGCGCGCCGAGAACCCGAGCACCTCGCGCAGGATCAGCACCGCTCTCTGACGCGCAGGGAGGTGCTGCAGCGCCACGACGAACGCCAGCTCGACGCTCTCGCGCTGCTCGTACCGGGCCTCGGGCGCGGCGTGCCCGTCCGGGAGGCCGAGGTGCTCGTCGGGGTAGGGCTCGACCCAGAGCGATTCGACGAGCGGCGTGCCTGGGCCGTCCTCGACGCGCGAGGGGGAGCTGTCGTCGAGCCGCAGGACGCGCTTCGGGCGACGCGCGATCAGATCCAGGCTCGCGTTGGTCGCGATCCGGTAGAGCCACGGCCTGAGCGACCTCCCGCCCTCGAACCCGGCGAGCCCGCGCCACGCGCGGAGCAGCGTCTCCTGGAGGGCGTCCTCTGTGTCCTGGAGCGACCCGAGCATCCGGTAGCAGTGCGCGTGGAGCGCGCCGCGGTACGGCTCGACGAGCGCGCGGAAGGCGTCCTCGTCGCCGCGCCGCGCGGCTTCGAGGATGCGCGGGTCGGGTGCCTCAGCGACGATCAAGGAGGAAGCCCTCGAGCACCGGTGCGAGCACCTTCATGGAGAGATTGTGGCTCTGGCCGGCGAGCGTCACGCGGTCCGCGTGCGGCAGACGCGCCGCGAGCGCGTCCGCCGCGTGGCGGAGTGACGCGGGGCTCTTGGCGCCGTCGACGACGAGCGTCGGTGTCGCGATCGAGGCCCAGGGCTCGCGCGCGAGCGGTGTCCCGTGCACGGTGCCGTCCATCACCGCGTAGTCATACGGGAGCGTGTGCGAGACCGCCTCGAGGTTCCGCCAGATCGGCCGCGCGACCCGCAGGACGCCGACGAGGACGCGCGGTGCGCCCATCCCCTCGCGCATGAAGTACCGGACCGTCGCGCCGCGCCGCCCCGAGGCGACCAGCTCGTCGAGCCGCTCGGCGAACTCCGGCGGCGGCAGATGACCGCTCGCGTCGACGCTGAACGGCGGCTGGTAGACGACCGCCCGCTCGAGGGGGACGCCGGCCGCGGCCGCCCGCAGGGCGAGCACGCCGCCGGAGGACATCCCGAAGACGTGGGCCGACCCGCCGATCGCCTCGACGAGCGCCGCGAGGTCCTCGATCTCCCGCTCGACCGCGTAGGCCGGCGCGTCACCGCTGTCGCCGCGTCCACGACGGTCGTACGAGACGACGCGGAATCGCGGCGCGAGCAGCTCGGCCAGCTGCACCCAGCTCCGGTAGAGGCGGTAGCTGAACGCGCCGCCGACGAGGATCACCGGAGGCCCGTCGCCGACCGCGTCGTAGGCGATCTGCGTGCCGTCCTGCGAGCGAACGGTCCGGTGGCCGCTCATGCGGCGGCCACCGGGCTGTACGTGAGGTCGAGGACGCCGGTCGCGAACGTCCGCGACGCGACGAGCTCGAGCGGCACGGACGCCATGCCGTTCTCGAACAGCTTCGCGCCCGACCCGACGACGAGCGGATGGACGAGCAGCCGCAGCTCGTCGACGAGCCCGTGCCCCAGCAGCGACCGCACGAGCGTGGCGCTGCCCGACATTCCGATGTTCTTGCCGGGCTGTGCCTTGAGCGCCGTGACGGCCCCGGCGAGGTCACCCTCGGCGAGCGTCGAGTTCTCCCAGTCCACGGAGTCGAGCGTCGTCGAGGCGACGACCTTCGGCGTGCCGTTCATCACCGCGGCCATCGGGTTCTCGGCCGGATCCTGCTGCGGCCAGAACGCCGCCCACTCCTCGTACGTCCGCCTGCCGAGCAGGAACGTGTCGCTGGCCGCGATGGCCTCGCCGACGACCGCCCCCATCTCCTCGTCGAAGTAGGGGAAGTGCCAGTCGTGCGGCGCCTCGACGACGCCGTCGAGGGAGATGAAGAAGGACGAGACGAGCTTGCGCATGGTGGCTCCTTGAGTCCGGATGACGTGTCATCCGGTACTACCGGCGCTCGCTGCGAAACTCATCGCCGCCGCCGGCGGCGAATCGCACGGCAGACTCATGCGTATGGGCGAGAGCCGCCGCGTCTACTCGACCACCGACGGCGACCTGCGGAAGCCGCCCGGGCCGACGAAGGCGCGAGCGCACCCCGCCGGCCACGCCGAACGACGGCATCGTCCGCGTCTCTCGCGAGACGAGCGGCAGGCGGGGCAAGACGGTGACCGTCGTGCGCGGCGTCCCGGCCCGGGAGCTCGACGAGGTCGCGAGCGACCTCAAGCGGCAGTGCGGCTCGGGCGGCTCCGCGAAGGACGGCGTCGTCGAGATCCAGGGCGACCACCGGCCGAAGGTCGTCGCCCGCCTCGAGTCGCGCGGGTACCGCGTGAAGCTCGCCGGCGGCTAGCCGTCAGCCTGCGGCCTCGGGCGCGACGACGACCGGCCTGCGCGCGAGGACGATCGACACGTACGGCAGCGTCGAGGCGAGGAAGAGCCCGCCGACGACGACGCCGAGCCCGGCGAAGCCCGCGACCGCGATCGCCGCGCCGCCGAGGAGCGAGCCGGCGAGGTAGCCGATCTGCGTCGTGACCGCCCGCGCGACGCCGACCTCGCGGCCGAGATCGCCGGCGATCGTGAACCCGTAGACCGTTCCGGCCACCGTCCGCGTCGACGTCATCACCGCCGCGAGCGAGAAGAAGGCGAGCGTGACGGCGACTCCCGGGGTGAAGCCCCAGGTCAGCGCGACCGCGATCGCCGCGCCGATGCTGCACGCGAGCATCACGCGGCGCGCACCCTCCTGGAGCATCCGCCCCGCCCGCTGGTTGCCGAGGAGGTAGGCGACCGCGACGCCGCCGAGCGCGAAGCCGGTCGCGCTCGTCGAGAGCCCGTACTCCTCGGTCAGGAGCGCGCCGCTGTAGACGAGCGTGCCCGCCCATGCGGCGTTCGCGAAGCAGCTCGCCCAGCGCCCACCGCCGTCCGAGCGAGAGCCCGAGCAGGCCGCGGAGCGACGTGCCTCGCCCGGCGAGCGCGACGTCGGGCGGCCTGGCGGCGACGGCGAGACCGGCGATCAGCGCCGCCGGCAGCGGCAGCGCGAGGAAGGCGAGGCGCCAGTGCACCTCGGCGACGACGCCGATCAGCGGCATCCCCGCGATCCAGGCGGCGGGCGGCCCGGCGAGCGCGTGCGCGACGACGCGCGTCCGGCGCTCGGGCTGGCTCCACGCGGCGGCACCGGCGACGCCTGCGGCGAGCAGGGTCGCGATGCCGGCCCACATGGGAACCTGCGCGAGCGCCAGGAGCGCGAACGTCGGCGCGGCCGCGCTCGCGACCGACCCGACCGCCAGGAGCGCGCTCCCCGCCCCGAGCAGCGCCCGCGGGGAGAAGCGGGTCAGCGCTCGGCCGGCGAGGAGCGCGACGACCGCCGCAAGCGGCGCCGCGAAGATGCGCAGCTGCCCTGCGGCGGCGATCGAGACGCCGAAGTCCTCCGCGACCTCGCTGAGGATCGGCGAGAGGACGAGCACGCCTGCCTGGCTCGCGAAGAGCGCGAGGAACAGGACGAGCGACGGCGACGCGAACGTGTCCCGGCGGGCCATGACGGCAGCCTCGCCTCGCGGAGGCGCCGCGACGATGCGGCCTGCGCGAGTCTCTCGGGTGGAGAACCGAACGCCGGTGCTACGGCTGGCTGCTGTGCGCGCCGGCCGAGAGCCCCTCGCGGAAGAGCACCCGCAGCTCCTCCGTCGTCCCCGGCGCGAGCGATCCGTAGGCGAGCTCCTCCTGCTCGGCGCCGTCGAAGAAGTCGAGGAACGCCCGCGTCACGGGATCCGGGCGCATCGGCCGCCGGCCGGGACGCCAGCCGCTGCGCTCCTCCAGATCGGCGAGCTCGGCCCGCTCACCGGCGCTGAGGTTCGGGCAGTGCTCGGCCAGGAGGCCGGCCAGCCCGAGGCGCAGCTCGTCGGCTCGGTCGGCCACGTCGGCTAGCGGAGCCGGTAGACGATGCGACCCCGGTCGAGGTCGTACGCCGACAGCTCGACGAGGACGCGGTCGCCGGGGCCCATGCGGATCCGGTACCGCTTCATCTTTCCCGAGGTGTAGCCGATCATCTCGTGGCCGTTGTCCAGCTTGAGCCGGAACATCCGGTTGCGGAGGGCCTCGGTGATCTCGCCCTCCAGCTCGACCTTCTCTTCCTTGACTGCGATGACGTAGCTCCTCTCGGTCCGCAGGGCGCTCCGCCCGCGGCCGCCGGAGCGGCCGCGGGGCGAAGCGATGGAGCTACGCGACGACGGAGACGTTCGCAGCCTCCGGGCCCTTCTGACCCTCACGGGCCTCGAAGGTCACCTTCGCTCCCTCCGGGAGCGACTTGAAGCCGTCGCCGTTGATGTTCGAGTGATGCACGAACAGGTCCTTCGTGCCCTCGGCCGGGGTGATGAACCCGTAGCCCTTCGCATCGTCGAACCACTTCACGGTTCCCTCTGCCATTGAAATACACCTCCCCTGCTTTTCACGAACGCGTAAGGGAAGGCGCAGAAGCGCAGACCGGAACCCGCTCTAGATCGACGTGGAAAGGTACCGCGTGCGCGCGGCGGATGCGCGATGGCGGTCTCTGATGCGCGCTGCTCAGCCGCGGACGACGACGAGCCGGTCGGTGCCGGACTCGGCGCCCCACACCTCGCCAGGCCGTCCCAGCAGCTGACGCACGCTCGCGTCCGCCCGCAGAGGAACCCGAGTGAACTTCCCGGTCTTCGGCGCGAAGCGCCAGAGGCCGCTGCGCCCGAAGTCGGTCAGCCAGACCATGTCCTTGCTGTCGACGTAGACCGCGTAGACCTGCGCCGGGCCGGGAACGTCCCACTCCCGCCACTTCTTGGTCGCCGGGTCGTAGCGGCCGACCTTGCCGGCGTCCCACTCGCTGACCCAGATCATCCCCTTGGAGTCCGACCAGACCCGCCGGGCGCCCTGGTTGGCCGTCGGCGGCCGGATCACCGTCGCCTTGCCCGTCTTCACGTTGATCTCCGCGATGTGGTTCCCCGCGAGCGAGGCGTAGAAGACCCGGCCCGTCGGGGTCGTCGTGATCCCGTACGGCCCGGGGCCGAGCGGTGCGCGGAAGGCGCGCATCGCGCCCGTCTTCGGATTCAGGCGTCCGTAGATCCCGCTCTGCCCGGTGAACCAGAGGATCCCGCGGTTGTCGAACGTCGCGGTGTTGAGGTTCGCGTAGCCGGTCCAGGCGGGCAGCCGGTAGCCGCGGAAGGCCGACGTGCCGGGGTCGACGCGGACGATCGCGTTGAGCCCGCCGTCGGTCACCCACGCGGCGCCGTCGGGCCCGACGATGACGCCGTGCGGCGCCGAGCCGTCCCCGAGCGGGATCTCCGTCGTCTGACCCGTCTTCGGGTCGAGCCGGCCGAGCTTGCCGGTGTGCTGGGCCGTGTACCAGACCGTCCCGTCGGGAGCGACCGCCACGTCGTGCGGGTGCGTGCCCGCGGGGACGGGGTACTCCTGGACGCGCAGGCCGGTCGCCGCGGCGGCGGTTGGCTTTCGGAGAATCCCCCACTCGCGCGGCAGCACGCGGCCGACGACCCGGAAGCGGCTCGACCCGAGCGGCCGGAAGACGATCGCCTCGCCCTCCTCGAGCGTCTGCCCCGTCGTCTCCTGGACGACGACGTTGTGCGTGACGAGCACGGTCAGCTTCCCGGGCGCGGGCCTCGTGCCGAGCAGCCGCCGCGCGTTCCTGATCTGCGTCCGCCAGGCCGCGTCGTGCTCGGCCGCGATCGTGTTGAGGAGCGCCGGGTGGACGGTCGCCCGCCCGAACGCGAGCCGGGCGGTCTCCAGCGTGCGGCAGTAGACGCTCGAGAAGACCTGGCCGACGGGCAGGCCGAGGCGCCGCACGCCGCGGCCGATCGCGCGCGCGTCGGCCCGTCCCTGGGCGGAGAGGTTCCGCTGGGTCGAGCAGTCGGCGACGACGACGGGATCCTGGTCGGGCTTCGAGAAGTCGGTCGCCGCGTGCCGGACGACGAGCACGAGGCCCCCGGCGCGCAGCTGGCGCGTGAGGTCCTGGTCGGGCGCGGCGGCGGCGCCCGCGACGAGCGTCAGCGCGAACGCGGCGACGACGGCCCAGACGAGCGAGCGCGAGGACGGCAAGGTGGCTCCTCCCTTCGCGGAACGACCTCCGCACGGTAGCGACCTCGGCGCCCGGCCGCGACCGGGCGCCGAGGTCGGAGCGCTACGTCCTCTCGTCGAGCCAGGTATCGCGACCGGGATCGCCGCCCGCTGCCGCGATCCCCAGGCGCTCGAGGTAGTGCTCCCAGCCGTGCGCGTGCGACGCGGTCGCCTCGGCGCTCGGGAGGTCGCGGTGGACGAACCGCATGTGCGTGCCGTCGCCGTCGGGCTCCAGGTCGATCTCGATCGTCGTCGACCCGGGTGCGGCCGCCATGCCCGGGCCGTCGTAGTCGCCCGGCTCCCAGCCCCACGTGAACACGAGCCGCCGGGGCCGGTCGACCTCGACGAACCTGCCGCTCGCGACGTTCCCCGACAGCACCGTCACGCGGTACACGCCGCCGGGCCGGGGCTCGAGGGTCGCCTCGATCCCCATCCAGCGCGTGGCCTTCTCGGGGTCGACGAGGAACTCCCAGACCGTCTCGGGCCGTGCCGCGATCGTCAGCTCGCGCACCACCGCTGTCTGCTCAGTGACGCTTCCCATGCTTCCTCTCCTCTCGTTCGGCTTCCCGCTTCAGCGCCTCCAGGCGATCGCCCCAGAACTCGTCCAGGAACGCCTGCAGCGCCAAGAGCCCCTCGGGCCGTGCCCGGTAGAGGCGCTTTGTCCCGTTCCGTCGCTCGCTCACGAGCCCGGCCTCCTTCAGGACGCTCAGATGCTGGGAGACCGCCGGGCGGGTCACCTCGAACTCCGACGCGATCTCCCCGGCCGAGCGCTCCTCGTCCCACACGAGCCGCAGGATCGCGCGTCTCCGCGGCTCGGCGATCGCCTTGAGCGCTGTCTCCATGCTTTTATGTAAGCAGAGACTTACGTAAGTGTCAACTTACGTTCAGCGGCGAGCTCGACGAACCGGCTGACGGCGCTGACGAGCCGCATCTGGTCGATCGTCGCGCAGTCGGCGTCGAGCAGCGCCGGCGAGCAGACGAGCACCGCGCGGCACTGCGCCCGCG
The DNA here is from genome assembly GCA_963748255.1 of uncultured Actinomycetes bacterium. GTDB lineage: Bacteria > Actinomycetota > Thermoleophilia > Gaiellales > Gaiellaceae > Gaiella. The sequence continues at coordinate 652,905 of CAVVIL010000019.1, forward strand.
AGGTGGCGACGTTGAAGCGGTGCGAGCTGAACGCGAACCCGATCCCGCGCGGCGCCTCCTCGCTCGTCGAGCTCGCCATCGAGACGAAGACGACCGGCGCCTGCTGCCCCTGGAACTTGTCGACCGTGCCGACGGGGATCTCCTCGGGCAGCTTGGCGCGCAGCTGCCGCACCTGCGCGTTGTACGGCGCGACGACGAGGATGTCGGCCGGCGCGAGCGGCCGGGTCGCGCCGGTCTCGTCGGTGAACGGCGTCCCGAGGAGCTCCTCGACCGACCGCGGCGATCGCCTCCGCCTCCTCCGGCGAGGACTGCCCGTGGCCCTCGTGCTCGACGGAGAGCCAGACGGGGCCGTTCCCCGCCGCGAGCGAGCGGCGCGCAGCGTCGGGCGCGTAGCCGAGCCGGCCCTCGTAGTACGCGGAGGAGGTGAAGGCGCAGAGCTCGGGCCGCAGCCGCCAGGTCTCCGCGAGGAAGAGCCCGCGGTCGGGCGGCACGGTCTCGTGCTCGCCGAGCAGGTGCGCGAGCACCGAGAGGCCCGAGCCCTCGGGATGCGAGCCCTGCGAGACCTGCGGCAGCTGGTTCGGGTCGCCGAGCAGGACGAGCGAGCGGGCGGCGGTGCCGACCGCGAGCACGTCGGCGAGCGCGAGCTGCCCCGCCTCGTCGACGAAGAGCACGTCGAGCGGCCGCTCGGCCGTGTGGATGTCGACCGTCTCGCGGGTGAACGCCCAGGCGGTGCCGGCGACGAGCTGGTACGACGGGTCGGCGCAGACGTCCAGGTCCTTCGACGCCTCGATCGACGGGATCGAGGGCGCCGTCTCCTCCTCGTCCGCCTCCCGCGCGCGCCGGGCGCCACGGAACGCGAAGCCCTGCTTGTCGGCCTCGTGCTGGATCGCGCGGAGCATGTTGTGGATCGCCTTGTGGCTGAGCGAGGTGACGCCGACGCGCTTGCCCTGCCGCATCAGCTCGATCGCCATCCGCGCCCCCTGCCACGTCTTCCCCGAGCCGGGCGGCCCCTGGACGAAGAGGTAGCTCGGCCCGAGCGTGCGCACCGCCGCGACGGGGTCGGGGTCGAGCCGCACGTCGGGCGGGCGCCGCTCGAGGAGCGCGGTGAGCGCCGGATAGGCGCCGAGCTGCCCGTCCGCGTACGCGCTCGCGAAGCGGAAGAGCGCCTCGCGCTTCACCTTGTCGCCGATCGGCCCGCCGGGCGTCAGCCCGCGGGGCAGCGGCTCGTCCGCCTTGTCGGTGCTGCGGAGGAGCGTCACGACGCCGTGGTCGTCGTCCACGTGGATCCGGAACGACTTCTGGGTCGTGGGGTCGAAGGCCCGGCCCAGCAGCTTGTGCTCCTGCGGCGGGAAGGTGAGGCGGTAGGCGTGGCTCTGCCCCTCGACCTCGGGCGCGGTGCCGTCCCAGCGGAGCCCGCCGATCGCGGTGCGGTCGGCGATCAGCTCGTCCTCGTCGAGCTGCGGCCAGCGGAACCACGCCCACCACTGCGGCCGCGCCTCGCGCTGGTGGTACTCGACGAGGTGCCCGAGCAGCCGCCGCGGCTCGCCCTCCTCGGTGCCCGCGAGCAGGCGCTCGCGGAGCGCCGCGCGCGCCACGTCCCAGGCGACCGTCTCCTCCTTCGGCGCGCGCTGCTCGGGCGGCGCGCGCCACGGCACGTCGCCCGGCCGGATCGAGAGGAGCCACTCGTGCAGCTCGTAGGTCGAGCGGCAGTCCTCCTCGTTGTAGCGCTCGACCTCGGCGAGCAGCGACTCGTCGCCCGTCTCGAGCCAGGTCTCGAACGAGACGACCGCGTCGTCGCCGCCCTTCACCTCGGCGTCGCGCGTGAAGCCGTAGAGCGCCTCGATCGCCTTGATCGAGTAGCTCGAGGTCGAGGCGCGGAGCGACTGGCGGACGATGCGGTAGAGGTCGACGAGCACCTCGCCGCGGAGGAGGTCGTCGACCTCGTGCTCGCGCGTCCCGTGCTCGCCCATGAGGCGGGTCAGGGCGGTGCGCTCGTAGGCGGCGTAGTGGTAGACGTGCAGCCCGGGGTACCGGCGGCGGCGCTCGACGAGCCAGTCGACGAACTCCTCGAAGACCGCCCGCTCGCCGTCGCGGTCGCGCGCCCAGAGCGCCTCGTAGCGCACCTCGCCGGCGTCGTCGCGGTAGCAGTAGCCGAAGAGGAACTCGAGCCCGCGCGCGGGCTCGTAGAACGGGTGCCCCTCGAGGTCGAGCCAGACGTCGCCGGCGTCGGGCGCGGGCAGGAGCCGGAAGCCGCGCTCCTCCTCGTCGTCGAGGAGCTCGTAGAGGTGCGTGCCGGTGACGCGCCCGCGGAGCTGGAGCTCGGCCTGGTGGCGCACCTTCTCGAAGCTCTCGGGCCGGAGGCCGTGCGGGCGGCCGTCGCCGTTCGCCGGGAGCGAGCCGAGCTGCGCGAGCGTGTCGACCCCGTCGGCGAGCAGCCGCTCGGCCCAGCCGCGGCGCATCCCGGCGACGAGCACGAGGTGGTCGTCGGCCTCGAGCCGCGCGCGGCAGAAGTTCCGGAAGTCGCAGATCCCGCAGTGCCCGCACGGCCAGGGGTAGGTCGCGTCCTCGCGCGCGAGCGCGGCGAGGAACCGCTCCCGCACGCGCCGGTAGTAGGCCTGGAACTCGGCGGTGCGGAAGCTCTCGCGCTCGCCGCGGCCGTTCTCGACGTGGACGTGCTCGACCGGCGCGCCCTGCAGCCGCTCGACCTGCTCGGCGTAGAAGAGGAGCTGGAGCAGGTGCGCCGGCTTGGCCGAGCGCGCGAGCTTCGTGTCGACGGGCTCGTACGTGCCGTCGGGCAGGCGCTCGAGGAAGTCGGCGAACCCGCGCCAGCGCCCGTCGGCGCTGACGAGGTACGGCTGGTAGATGACGTCGGCGGCGCGCTCGCGGATCGCCTCCTCGGTGAGCCGGCGGGCGACGGCGGGGTCGAAGTCCTCGTCCTCGTAGCCGGGCATGCGGGCGATCGTCCGGCCGGCTGCCTCGAGCCGGGCGAGGTAGGCGGCCTCGTGCTCGTCGCCCTTGCGGCGGATCAGGTCGACGTGCGTGTCGTCGGCGTGCGGCCGCTCGAGCTCCTCGCGGACGACGGCGAGCGTGAGGTTCGTCAGGTGCGGGCAGGCGAGGTGGTTCGAGAGGTCGGACGGGGAGAGCGCGAGCGTGTCGTCGAGGAGCCTCACGACATCAGTATCGGGGCTGCGCCGGAGCGGTCTTACGCGCGGCCGACAAACGAGGTCGGATTCGCCGAAATTCCAGCGATTTCCTTACGTTTCGGGCGGGCGCCGAGCGATCCGCAGGTAGAATTCCACCCACATCAAGAGAGGCGAAGGGCACGAGCCCGAACCGCCCGCCAACCGGCTCAGTCGCACGGTGGCAAAGACGATGTGGCCCTCATGGGGCAACGGCTGAAACGCCCACAACGTCACGGTTCGTTCGTCCTGACGCGTCGACACGACGCAAGGAGCACGCATGTCCACAGACCACGTCCCACCGTCCGAGGAGCTGCTCGGCGAGGCTGCCCGCCGGATCGGCGACGCCTACCCCGGGCTCTACGCCCATCAGCGCACCGGCGTCTCGTTCCTGCTCTCCCGCCGCCGCGCGATCCTCGCGGACGACATGGGCCTCGGGAAGACCCGGCAGGCGATCGTCGCCGTTCGCGAGGCGGCGCCGAAGGGCCCGTTCCTCGTCATCTGCCCCGCCGGGGTGAAGCTCAACTGGCGGCGCGAGATCGGCCTGGTCGAGGCCGAGGACGACGTGCAGGTGCTGCACGGGAAGGACGCGTTCGACCCCAAGACGCGCTGGACCGTCGTGAACTACGACATCCTCAGCCGCTTCGACGATCGCTTCGCGCAGGTGAAGTGGGGCGGCGTCATCGTCGACGAGGCGCACTTCATCAAGAACGGGTCGCGCCGCGCAGCCCAGGTGCTGGGACTCCTCGGCTCGCCGGAGGCAGCGCATCCCGCAGCCGTCTACCTCCTCACCGGCACCCCGATGACCAGCCGGCCCCGCGAACTCTCGAACCTGGTTGAAGAGCGAACCAGGGTCAGGTGCGGCGGTTAGCTCAGGGCAAGGACATCCGCGAAGCGCTGTTCGGCCAGGGCGCCGAAAAGGGCATGGCGCGAAAGCTTGGCCTTCGTTGTGGCGGGGCTCGAGAGGCCGCAGAGGAAGCGGGCTCGCTGGCGGGGCGTTCCGAGCGCCGTTGGATGCTCGGCCGTCAGTTCGTCGAGGACGGCTCGGTCTAGCTCGAGTTCCGGGGTCGCAGCCGGCTCCGGAAGGCTTTGGGCCGATCCGGTCAGGCAATACGAACAGTGGCCGCACGGCTCGGCACGGGTCTCGCCGAAGTAGCCGACGAGCGACTGCACCTGGCAGCCATCGTGCTCGACGAGGGCGACGACTCGCTCGATCCGCTCCGCCTCTGACTGCTCGCGGCGGTCGAAGCGCTCGGCGAGGCGGTCGCGCAACTCGTCGAGCGACGGCGGCTGCTTTAGCAGCGTGAAGCGCTGGCGCACGTCGGCGACCTTCAGCTCGACCAGCCCCCGCTGCTCGAGGTAGCCGAGCGCTTTGACCACGCGCTCACGTTCCTCGTCAGGCACTGCATCGGGGTCGACGCCCGTCCAGATGCGCCCCTCCTTGCCACTTGCCAGCACACGTCGCAGGAAGTCGGCGCGGTCTGGGTCGAGGGCCGCATAGACGCCGTCCCACTCGCCGCTTGTCGGACGTACGCTGTAGCCCGCGTAGAACGGCGTGCCCTGCGCGAGGAAGCCGTCGAGCTCGAGGTAGGTCAGGATCGTTTTCAGCACGAGCGGCCGTACGTCGTGGCGTGACGAGAGCTCGTTTTCCGAGACGGCGAATTGCTCGCCCTGCGAGTGCGCGAACACGTCGTCGAGCAGGCCTGCGATCGCCTCGGGGGTCGGCGTGTCGCCGAACGCGAAGTTCTCGAGCGTCGGCACGTCGTCGCGGCACGCAAAGAGCTCGCAGATCGACGGCTCGCCGTCGCGTCCGGCGCGGCCGATCTCCTGCGAGTACGACTCGAGGCCCTTCGGCAGGTTGAGGTGGTAGACGTAGCGCACGTCGGCCTTGTCGATCCCCATCCCGAACGCGATCGTCGCGACGACGATGTTCGCGTCCGAGTGTGTCCACCACTCCTGCACCTCGACGCGGTCATCAGCGTTCATGCCCGCGTGGTAGGCCCGCGCGGGCAGGCCTGCCGCCACGAGCAGGGCAGCGACACGCTCCGCCGTGCGCTGCAACGTGACGTAGACGATCGTCGAGCCGGGCGCGCGCTCGCGCAGGCGGTCGATCAGCGCATGGTCGCGCTCACGTGCGTTGACCGGCGTAGTGAGCAACGTGAGGTTCGGTCGGTAGAAACCGGTGACGACGGAGTCGCGCTCCTCGATCCCGAAACCAGCGCGGATATCGGCGACGACCGCGGGGGTCGCAGTCGCCGTGAGCGCGAGCACGCGCTCAGCGCCGAGTTCGCGTGCGCGCGCCGCGAGCTTCAGATAGTCGGGGCGGAAGTTATGGCCCCACTCCGAGATGCAGTGCGCCTCGTCGACCGCGAACAGCGCGATCTTCGTCTGACCGAGCTGCGCGAGGAAGCGCTCGTTGTTGAAGCGCTCGGGCGCGACGTACAGCAGCTTGAGGCTTCCGTCGCGCAGGCGGCCGGAAACGGCCCGCACCTCATTCGCGGCGAGGCTCGAGTCGAGCCGCGCCGCGTCGACGCCCTGGCGCGCGAGCAGGTCGATCTGATCCTTCATCAGCGCGATCAGCGGCGACACGACGACCGTCACGCCTTCGAGCATCAGCGCGGGCAGCTGGTAGCAGAGGCTCTTCCCCGCTCCGGTCGGGAAGACGGCGAGGGCGGAGCGGCCGGCGAGCAAGGACTCGACGACTTGTTGCTGGCCCGGGCGGAACGCTGTGTATCCGAAGCGGGAGGTGAGGATCTCGGCGGCGGTGGTCACCGTCCGACGGTAGCGGCGAGCCGGCGCAAGGCGGCATAGGCTGAATGGGTGATGCCGATCGATCTGATCGAGTTTCCGGCCGATGACCTTGCGCGGGCGCGGCAGTTCTGGGAAGGGCTGCTCGGGTTGGCTCTCGATGGGCGGAGCGCCTCGGAGGGCCAGGGCTTGCAGAGCCATGGCGACGGGCCGGCGCTCGGGCTACACGAGCGCGGGCGCGGGCCGGGCGATCGGTTCTCGCTGCCCTACTTTCGGGTGGCGGACATGTCCTCTGCTCTCGAGCGTGTTGTTGAGCTTGGCGGGCACGTTGTGCACCCGGGGGAGCGCTGGGCGATCTGTAGGGATTCCGAGGGGAGCCCGTTCGGACTCTCGGGGTAGGCGTCGCCGAGCGGCCACGATCCTGTCTCCTCGCGAGAGAACGTCCATGTGTCTCTTGGGGCGCGGGGCGACCTCCTGGTTGCATCCCACGGTGGGATCCGAACCCCGACCTCGGTACCTGGGACGCGCCCTAGGCGAACGCGCAGGAGAACGCGTGGCCTCGTAGGCGACCTCGCGACATACACCGGGCGCGAGCGCCCCGGCCCCTTGCGACCACTACCTGCTCGCTGGCGAAGGATTGGCTGATGGTGCCGCACGGGCCCGGGCGCTCCGTCGGAGCAGCTGACTGTTGGCGTCGGCATGTGGCGCGACGGTTGCAGGCCGCCGCGAGCCCGTCGAGAAGGTGCGTCGAGCCCACCCTGAACGGATTCCGACGACCTGCAACGCCGAACCCGAGACGCGGTGGTGTGGAGGACTGCGCCGTCCGCGGCCCTCCACACCTTCCCCAATGTCTAGGCCGGTCCGACGCGCTGCCGCCGAACGGCGAATGCCGCGCCGATGATGAGTGATGCGCCGGCGAGACCGCCGAGGGCGGCGGCCGTGCCAGCGTCGACCGACGGGAGCTCGAAGCTGGTCCCCGAGTCGACCGGCGGCGCGGTCGGCTCGCCCTGGAAGAGCGACTGGTCGACGCCCTCTCCGTGGCTCAGGTACGGGATCGGCCCCGGGTCGCCCGGCTGCGCAGTCGGCTGCGCGGTCGGCTCGCCCTGGAAGAGCGACTGGTCGACGCCCTCTCCGTGGCTCAGGTACGGGATCGGCCCCGGGTCGCCCGGCTGCGCAGTCGGCTGCGCGGTCGGCTCGCCCTGGAAGAGCGACTGGTCGACGCCCTCTCCGTGGCTCAGGTACGGGATCGGCCCCGGGTCGCCCGGCTGCGCAGTCGGCTGCGCGGTCGGCTCGCCCTGGAAGAGCGACTGGTCGACGCCCTCTCCGTGGCTCAGGTACGGGATCGGCCCCGGGTCGCCCGGCTGCGCAGTCGGCTGCGCGGTCGGCTCGCCCTGGAAGAGCGACTGGTCGACGCCCTCTCCGTGGCTCAGGTACGGGATCGGCCCCGAGTCGCCCGGCTGAACGGCGGCCACCGAGGTCTCCCCGGTGCTTCCCGCCGCCTCCATGACCTGGCCGGACGCGGTGGACGCCGCGAGCGCCGCAGACGCGGATGCGACCGCGACAGTGAGCATCACCATCTCGCGGATGCCATGTCCCTCGAAGTCCGCCTCGAGCGCCCGGTCGAGCTCGGCCCGGTCGAACGAGAAGGTGATGCCGCCGTCATCCGTGCCGGCGAGCACGTTCTCGAGGTCGGTGCGCTCCCACGCGACCCGCACATCCTGCGGCGTGCCCCCGCCGCGGTCGACCGTGAGGATCAGCTCGAGCGGCAGGTCGGAGGCGAGCGCCTCCTCGATCTCGTCGCGCGCCAACGTCACCGTGGCGGCATCCGGACGTCCCCCAACGTCCGCGGGCGTGCCGACGAGCCTCGCCGAAGCGGCCGTCGCAGTGCCCTCCATGGGGCCTCCCTTCGTCCATCCATGCGCCGCGGAGGTGCGGCACCTTCCCACAAGACGGGACATCACGCCGCGATCTTCCCGCCTTGTCGCGATTGTCTCATGACGGGCCGGGCGGTGACTAGTAGCCGCCCAAAGACGACACCCGGCCCGGCGACCAGCGACGAGGCCAGCAGTGCTCCTCGGCCATCGTGGGCGAGGCCGGCGAAGTCGCGTGAGACGGCCTACGGGACGCTGAGGCCCTTGAGCATCAGGTCGGCGCCTCGACGGCGTCGTCCGGCCCGATCTCGCGCAGTTGCCGTCGCGGGTACGCCTGCCGCGACCACGCCGTCGGCAGGTCGCGCGTGACGACCGCGCCCGCCCCGACGACGGTGTCGTCGCCGATCGTCACGCCGGGACAGACGATCGCGCGCCACCGAGCCAGACGTTGTCGCCGATCGTGATCGGCGCCGCCGACTCCCAGCCCAGCCGCCTCGGCTCGGGGTCGATCGGGTGGGTTGCCGTAAGGAGCTGGACCCGCATGCGAGCTGGCAAGCCGCACCGATCCTGATCGGGGCGAAGTCGAGCATCACGCAGTCGTATTTCACGAACGTCCCTACTCGGGTTCATGCCGGCCGATGTGTGACGAATCGCACGCTCGAAGCGAGAGTGGCTTGGAATTCAAAGTCCGTGCAGCAGAGCGCGATCAATGCATCTGGCTGCAAGTACCCCGTTCTTGACTGCAATGAGATACATCGAACCGTTGGCTTCGGAGACAGTCCGGAATGATCGTGTGCTTCCCGGCCTTCAACTGATGGCGCCGCCGACGTGCGCTTCCTATCGTCGGGGGCGCGGGGTCTGCGGAGCAGGCGTTAGTGACGATCCGAGCCTAGGGCCGGCGAGAACCGTTTAGCCCGTGGTCAGAGCTTCGAGCACGTTCAGCGGCCTGCGGCGTAACCTTGCATGCCGCGTGGGTTCGCGCCGGCGCGCAGCACGCCGTCGTCGCGCGCTACAGCGCTGACGCGGCCAAGCGACCAGGCGTCCGCGACGTTGACGTCGTGGCCGCGACGGCGCAGTTCGCGGGCGACCTCGTTGCCCCACCGCGACTCGATCGCGAGCGAACGTGGTTGTGCCTGCCGGGGATGGAACGACGACGGAAAGTGGTCGGTGTGGAAGCTCGGTGCGTCGATCGCGGCCTGCAGGTCGTCTCCGAAGACGACATGACGGAGGAAGACGTGCAGCGACCACTGGTCTTGTTGATCCCCGCCGGGCGTGCCGAAAGCCAGGTAAGGGCGGCCGTCGCGAAGTGCGAGCGACGGCGAAAGCGTCGTTCGTGGCCGCTTCCCTGGCGCGAGCGAAGACGGCAGTCCTTCCTGAAGCCAGAACATCTGAGCGCGCGTGCCGAGCGGCCAGCCAAGCTCAGGGATCACCGGTGAGGCTTGCAGCCATCCGCCGCTCGGGGTGGCCGAGACAAAGTTCCCGAAGCGGTCGGCGATGTCCAGGTGGACCGTGTCGCCGCGACCGACAGCCTGGGTCGGCTCGCCGGGGCCGGCGCTCACTGCTCCGGCAACCAGGGTAGGAAGACGACCGCCACCGGGGACAAGTTCCGCGGAGGCATCTTCTCGTACGAGACGCCGACGCTCGTCGTTGTACTTGCGCGAGAGCAACGTCGCGAGCGGGACGTCGGTGAAGGCCGGGTCGCCGTAGAACGCTTCACGGTCGGCGAATGCAAGCTTGGCGCACTCGACGACGATGTGGATGTACTGCGAGTCCGACATCTCGGTGAGATCGAAGCCGTCGAGCAGGGCGAGTTGCTGGAGGAAGACTGGGCCTTGCCCCCACGGTGGCGTCTTGCACACCGTGAGACCGTGAAAGTCGAACGTTGCGGGTGCCTCGAAGGTCGCATGCCACGACGCAAGGTCATGTCCTGTCAGGAGCCCGGCGTTCTCCGCAGAGAAACGGTCGATTGTCTCTGCGACGAAGCCCTCGTAGAAAAGCAGGCGGGCCCGCTCGATCTCTTGCTCGCGCGAGCCTCCACGCGACTCTCTGACGATTCGAAGATACGTCGCAGCCAGCGCGGGGTTTCGGAAGAGCGAGCCGGGCTCGGGAGGCGGCAGGTATAGGTCGGCGGAGCCCGGCCAGCTCCGCAAGAGCTCCTCGGCATAGCGAATCGTGGAGGGAATCCCGGGGACGACTGGATAGCCGCGTTCGGCATAGCCGATCGCGAACTCCAGCACATCGGCCAGGCGCCAGGTGCCATGCTCGGCGAGCAACGCGAGCCAGCCGCCGAACGCACCTGGCACACAAGCAGCGAGGAGACCCGTCCCCGGAACGAGGTTGAGTCCCTCGTGCCGATACCGGTCGATCGTCGCTGCGGCGGGTGCGACTCCCTGCGCATCAAGCACCAAAGGCTCGCCGCGCTCCTCCGACCAGAAGACGATGGGCAAGTCACCGCCTGGACCGTTCAAATGCGGCTCGATCACCTGAAGCGTGAAGCCGGCCGCGACCGACGCGTCAAATGCGTTTCCGCCTCGCTCGAGCACCGCCATTCCCACGGCAGTCGCTACCCAGTGCGTCGAGGCGACCATCCCGAACGTCCCCTGCAACTCGGGCCGTGTCGTGAAAGGCGTCATGCCACAGCCCGCCTGGGATAGCCAATCCGGGACGCCGCGAAATTTGCGCCAAGGAGACACGCCATCAGAGGATCCTTCCACGCCGACCAGCCGAAAAGCACGGTCTCGTTCGCGAGGGATAGGTTGTCCGCCCGGAAGTGATGACGACACACCAGAACTCCGTCGCCGACAGCCTCGAATCGCTTGCACAGATCGGCGGTGAGCTCGGCGGCGGGGTCACGCGCGTCGCCTGGTCGCCCGAGCTCTTTGCAGCGTACGACTGGGTGGGCGAGCGGATGCGGGAGCTCGGTCTCGAGGTCGAGATCGACACGGCCGGGAATCTCATCGGCCGCTGGGAGACCGGGACGGGCACGCCCGTCGCGGTCGGCTCCCACCTCGACACCGTCCCGGGCGGCGGACGCTTCGACGGCGCGCTCGGCGTGATCGCCGCCGTCCACGCCGTCCGGCGACTGCAGGAGGAGGGGTTCGAACCCGACCGGCCCCTCTGGGTGGTCGCCTTCATGGACGAGGAGGGCACGCGCTTCAACGCTGCGCTCTTCGGCAGCCGGGCCTTCACCGGCGAGGACGTGGGCGACGTCGGAGACCGGGTCGACGCCGACGGCGTCACGCTGCGCGACGCGATGGCTGCGGCAGGCTTCGACATCGACCGCGTCGACACAGCGGCCCGCGTCGGAGACATCGGGGCGTACCTCGAGCTCCACATCGAGCAGGGCCCGGTGCTCGAAGCCGAGGACATCGAGATCGGCGTCGTCACCTCGATCGTCGGCCTGCGCGGCTACCGTGTGCGGCTGCGCGGCCAGGCTAACCACGCCGGAACGACGCCGATGCACCTGCGCCGCGACGCGTTCGCCGGCGCGGCCCGGGTCGCCCTCGCACTGCGCGACCACGCGCGCAGCCGGGAGGGAGTGACGGCCAACGTGGGGAAGATCTCTGTGGAGCCGGGAGGCGCGAACGTCGTCCCCGGCGTCGCGGACTTCACGATCGACGTGCGAGCAGCGACGGCGGAAGGATTGGCAGAGCTGGAGCGTGTCGTCGAGGAAACGGTGACTCGCATCGCGGCAGAGGAGAGCCTCGAGCTCGACCTGGAGCCGACATTCGCGCTCGAGCCACTCGAGCTCGATCCCGGGCTCGTCGATGCCGTCGAGCGCGCCGCACGCACCGAAGGCGCGAGCGCACGGCGGCTGCCGAGCGGCGCCGGCCATGACGCGATGCTCGTGGGTCGCCACGTCCCCGCGGCGATGATCTTCGTCCCCAGCAGGAGTGGCATCAGCCACTCGCCCGCGGAGTACAGCGACGCGGGCCATGTCGAGCTCGGGATGCGCGTCCTGGCGGCAACCCTTCGTGAGTGCTTGGAGACTGATCGGTAGGGAGAGCCGCCGAGCCTTCCCGACCGCCGCCCGGCTACGCAAGCAATTCTTCGACAAGCCGCGACGCCAGTTCCACCGCGGGGGCGAGCAGCGCTTCGTCCGCGATGGCCGGGGTGTCCGCCGGGAGGTGGTATTCGCCGAACGGCCAGCGGATGATGCACGCCGCCGGGATCGCCTCGTTCGCGAACGGAAAGTGGTCGCTTCCCGCAATGGGCAGCCGCGTGGGGAGATCGCCCAGGCCGAGCTGGGCCGCGATCCGAAGGCCCCGCTCCCTCAGGTCATCGGGAGCCGCCCACAGCTCGAGCCGCTCGCCTCGCGCGAGGCACTCCAGGTTGACGACACCCTTGATCCGTCCAAGGTCGCCTCGCGTCTTGGCGTCGTGAACGAAGAAACGCGCTCCGGCGAGGCCGAGCTCCTCGGCGCCGAAGGCGATCGCGAGCAGCGTTCGGCGGTGCGTGCGCCCGGCGAGCCGCTCGACGATCCGGCGCACGCCCTCGACGCCGCTCGCGTTGTCGACAGCACCGCCGGCGCGCCACGCGGAGTCGTAATGAGCACACACGACGATCGTCTCGTCCGTCTCCCCGGGCACGTCGACGAGGACGTTTCGCTCCGTCACGGGAACGAAGCTGCCACCGCAGCGAAGGCGGGCGAGAGCACCGTCCCGCAGCCGCTCGGCGTCGGCTGCGGACACAAAGGCGCCGGGGCCCGTGAGCGTCGGGCCATACCCCGTCGGGAACGGCGTCGGGCCGCCGCGGATCGGGTTGCCGTAGATGCGCGCCAGCTCGCGGCCGTTGGCCTCGATCGCAAACGTCGGTGGCTCGAAGAGCGTCGGAAGGACAACGTGCGTACCGATCCGGCGGACGGTGCCCTCGACGTCCGCGGATTGGCCGTACATCACCGGGCCTGCACGCCACGGCACACCCTCGACCTCGAGCTTGGGCTCTTCGGGCTCGTAGGCGAGAAAGGGGAACTCCTGGAAGGTGGGCTCCACGCCGAGGTCGCGGAACGCCGACGCCACGGCCCGTGCCGCGCGCGCGGCTGCCTCGGAACCGGCGGGCCGAGGGCCGATCTCGCCGGCGAGCACCTCGACCAGGTTCACGCCGCGACCCTAGTACGATCGCGGCGTGCGTCGCGTCGTCACCGGGGAAGACGAGCACGGCCGCTCAAAGGTCGTCCAGGACGGCGAGCCGCCGCACTCCGTCTCACTCGACTCGACCGGCTTCGGCGAGCACGCGGTCTGGCACGTCGACCTGCCCCCGAGCGACGTCCACGCGGGCGGCGACCCGTCCGGCGACGTCTTCCAGTTCCCGCCGCCTGCGGGGAGTGCGACCTTCGTCCGGGCGGTCATCCCGCCGAAGGGGACGCCGGTCGACGAGGAGGCGCTAATCCGGGAGGCGCGGGAAAAGTTCCCGGGCTTGCTCGAGGTAAGCGATCCCGACCGCGGTCCGGGCATGCATCGCACCGAGACGATCGACCTGCTCATCGTTGTCTCCGGCGAAATCGAGCTCGTACTCGAGACGGAGACCGTGCGGCTCCGCAGCGGCGACTGCGTCGTGCAGCGCGGCACCTGGCATTCGTGGGAGAACCCCGCTCGCGAGCCGTGCGTGATCGCCGGGCTGATGGTCGCGACGGCCGGCTAGCCATGGACCTGTTCGAGGCCATGAAGAAGCGTCGGATGCACCGGCACTACACGCCGGAGCCCGTGTCGGAGGAGCTGCTCGAGAGGCTCGTCTACGCGGCGGGCCGCGCGCCGGTCGCGCGGGAAGGGCTGCGGCACATCGTCGTCGTCACGGAGCCCGAGGTGATGGCTGCCATCCGGCTGATCGCCCCCGGCTTCTACAACAACGCGCCGGCGCTGCTGGCAGTGTGCGCCGATCTCGCGCTCGCGACCGAGGTGATCGGCGCAGGCACCGCCGACGAGGTCTGCGCCATGGATGCAGGCGCCGCGGGCGCGTACCTCTCGCTGGCGGCGGTCGAGCTCGGCATCGGCATCTGCTGGACGTCGAGCTGGACCCCCCGCCCGTGCAGGCCGTGCTGGGACTGCCTGAGCGGATCAAGCCCTACCTGCTTGTCGCGGTCGGGTATCCGGCGCCGGATGCGCCGAAGGCGCCGCGCCGCTTCGAGCCGTCCGTGCACCGTGAGCGATGGACGGAATGAGCGACGACGAGCGCGTGTTCGAGCTCGCCGCGTTCCTGGTGAGCTCCGCCGGGCTCACGCTGGTCGAGGCTCCGCGCAGCGGATCGGTGCGCCTGCTGATGGCGGCGAGCCGGCTCGTCGACTCGTTCGAGCCCGACGATCCGTTTCTCCGGGACATGAAGGCGTCGATCGACGAGAACGTCGTCAAGGTGATGTGGGACTACGAGGGCCTCGTCACCTGGCTGAACGACCTCACTGCGCGCCTCGGGGCCGAGTCGCTTGCGCGGCAAAGTCGCATCAATCAGAGTCGAGCCGACCGCGAAGAGGAGGCCTGAGATGTCGACCGCATTGACCGGCGCCCACCTGATCACCGGCGACGGGCGCGACTACGACGACGCGACGGTCAAGCTCGAAGACAACCGGATCGTCGAGGTCGAGACCAACGGCGGCTCGGTGAGCGCCGACCACTACGTCGACCTCGCCGGCAGGACGCTGATCCCCGGGCTGATCGACGTTCACGTCCACATGATCGGCGGCGACAAGGCGATCGGCTTCGGCGACGAGGCGACAACCTTTCGAATGTACGAGCCCGTCCCGAAAGCACTGCTCGACGGCGTCGAGGCCGCCCGGACGACGCTCCACGCCGGATACACCGCCGTGCGCGAGATCGTCGCGCGCGACTACCTGGATGTCTTCCTCCGCGACGCTCAAGCGAAGGGCCAGATCGACGGCCCGCGGATGCTCGCGACCGGCCCCGGCGTGTACATGACCGGCGGCCACGGCTCATTCTTCAAGGAGGACGAGGCGGCCGACTCCCCGTGGGAGATGATCAAGCGTGTTCGCGAGCTCGTCCGGCACAAGGTGGACGTGATCAAGATCGTGAGCGCCGACGGGCCGGAGACGCTCGGCGAGTGGTGGACGGTGCAGACGACCCGCGAGGAGGCGGAGGCCTGCTTCGGGGAGGCACGGCGGCTCGGCCGGCAGACCGCCTCTCACGCGATGGGCGCCGAGGCGATCGAGAACGTCGTGATGGCAGGCGTCGACACAGTCGAGCACGGGTGGTACATGTCCGAGGAGAGCTGCCGGCTGATGATCGAGCACGGCACGACGCTCGTCGGCACGCTCTCGAACGTGGTCGCGATCATCCACAACGGGCCCGCGCTGTTCATGCCGTGGGCCGAGATGATGGCTGCCGACGAGGAGGCGATCTTCGACCGGCACACGATGGCGGTCGAGCTCGGGGTGCCGATCGCGATGGGCTCGGACTGCGGTGGCAACGAGTCGCACCGTCACGGCCAGAACGCGCTCGAGCTGGAGTGTTACGTGCGCTGCGGGATGACCCCGATGCAGGCGATCACGTCCGCCACACAGGAAGGCGCGCGTGTGATGCGGATGGCGGACGAGATCGGCACGATCGAGCCGGGGAAGCTCGCCGACCTCGTCGTCGTCGACGGCGATCCACTCTCGGACATCTCGCTCCTGCGCACCGGGGTCGTCGGCGTCGTCCAGGACGGGCGCGTCGTCCGTGACGACCTCGGTGTGATGGACGAACTGCGGGCCGACCGCCGCGTGGCAGCGGTGGCGACCGCCTAGCCCGTGAACATCGACAGGGGCGCGCGTGGTGAGGACGCGCGCTCCTCTCGGGCCGAGCTTGCGGAGGAACTCTCGCGGTGATCGAGGCTTCCGCTGCTCGTTCGACTGCCGGTGAGTTGGGCTCCAGCGTCGGTAATGCAATGCGTTAGGTTGACCTGATGGAGGCTCCGGGTGCCGCGGCGCAGGCCGAGCCGGCCGACGCGAACGACACCGAGCTGCTCCAGGCGCGCGGCCTCAAGGTTCACTTCGGAGGCGTGCACGCGGTCGACGGGGTCGACCTCGTCCTGAGGAAGGGCGAGATCCTGGGTCTGATCGGCCCGAACGGCGCGGGCAAGACCACGCTTGTCAACGCACTCTCCGGGTTCCAGAAGCCGACCGCCGGGACGGTTCTGATGAACGGCCACGACGTCACCGGCCTGAGCCCTCACAAACTCGCCCGGCGCGGTCTCGCGCGCACATTCCAGTCGGTGCGCCTCTTTCCGGGCCTGACCGTGCTCGAGAACGTCGAGCTCGGCGGCGTCGGCGTCGGCATGCGCCGGCCGGCCGCCCGAAAGTGGGCCCGTGAGCTGCTCGAGCGGCTGAAGCTCGACGACATGGCCGGCCTCTACGGCATCGGTCTGCCACACGGGCTCGAGCGGCGACTCGGGATCGTGCGGGCGCTCGCCGCGAAGCCCACCTTCCTGATGCTGGACGAGCCGGCGGCCGGGCTCAACGAGCAGGAGAGCGACGAGCTCGTCGACTCGCTGGCGCTGATCCGCGACGACTTCTCCTGCGCGCTCGTCGTCATCGAGCACGACATGCGCCTGATCATGCGTCTCTGCGAACGGATCCAGGTGATCGACTACGGCAAGACGATCAGCATCGGAACGCCGGCGCAGGTGCGCAGCGATCCCGCCGTGCTGACGGCCTACCTGGGACGGAGGGCAGTCGATGCTGCAGATCGATGACCTGCGCGTCAACTACGGCCGCATCCCGGCATTGCACGGGATCTCGCTGCACGTCGACGAGCGCGAGGCCGTCGCGATCGTCGGCCCGAACGGCGCCGGCAAGACGACGACGCTCTCCGCCATCTTCGGACTCGTCGCTCCCGCCGACGGTTCGATCGCTCTTCGAAGGCACGTCGCTGGTCGGTGCGAGCCCCGAGAAGATCCTCCGCCGGGGTCTGGCGCTCGTTCCCGAAGGGCGGCACATCTTCGGAACGCTGAGCGTCGCCGAGAACCTCCAGCTCGGCACGACTGCACGCAAGGACCTGGACGAGGCGGCCGAGGACCTCGAGAGCGTTCTCGATCGCTTTCCGGTGCTGCGGTCGTACTACGACCGGACCGCGGCGACGCTGTCGGGCGGCGAGCAGCAGCAGCTCGCGATCGCCCGTGCACTGCTCTCGCGCCCGCGGCTGCTTCTCCTCGACGAGCCGTCGCTCGGGCTCGCGCCGGTCGTGATCGACGTCGTCTTCGACGCGCTCGAGGAGCTGCGCACCGAAGGCGTCACGATCCTGCTCGTCGAGCAGAACGCCGCCCGGGCGGTCGAGTTCGCCGACCGTGCCTACATCCTCCGCAGCGGGCGCGTCGCCCATGCAGGCACACGCGACGAGATCCTGCGCATGGAGGACTTCGAAACCACGTATCTAGGCGTCTAGGCATGGCCCTCTTCCTCCAGCACGTCATCGACGCCATCACGTACGGCTCACAGTTCGCGCTCTACGCGCTCGGGATCGCCCTCATCTTCGGGATCATGGGTCTCATCAACTTCGCTCACGGCGAGCTGATCATGGTCGGCGCGCTACACGATCATCCTGATCGGGCAGCCGCCCTGGCCGGTCGTCGTCATCGCGACCATCGCCGTAGCGATCGTCTTCGCGCTCGGGATGGAGCGCGTGGCGTTTCGGCCCCTCCGCAGTGCGAATCCATCGACCCTGTTGATCGCATCGTTCGCCGTCAGCTACGGGTTGCAGAACCTGGCGATCCTGATCGAGGGGTCCGCCCCGCAGGGAACGAGCGTCTCGACCTGGCTGTCCGAGTCCGTGCAGATCGGCTCCGTATCCATCCCGAAGCTGGACGTGGTGACGATCGGCGTGACCCTGGTGCTGCTGGTCGCCCTCGGGCTCTTCCTGCAGCGGACGCGGATGGGCGTCCAGATGCGCGCGGCGGCGGAGGACTTCCAGATGGCCCGCATCCTCGGCGTCAAGGCGAACACGGTCATCGCGACGGCGTTCGCGATGAGCGGTCTGCTGGCCGGGATCGGCGCGTACCTCCTCGTCGCGCAAACCGGCGAGGTCGCCCCCGACATCGGGAACAACCCTGTGCTGTATCGCGTTCGTCGCGACGGTCCTCGGAGGCATGGGCAGTCTGCGCGGGGCTGTGCTGGGGGGCTACGTGTTCGGAGCGATCTTCGTGCGGGCTCCAGGCGTATCTCCCGCTCGAGTTGCGCTCCTACCGCGATGCGTTCGCGTTCGCCGCGGTGATCGTGATGCTGCTCGTCCGGCCCCAGGGTCTCATCGTCGCCAGGTCGACGGCGACCCGCGTCTGATGCTCGGCCGCGCGGTGCTGACGGGCATACGTGCCGTCTGGCCGTTGCCGGCCTTGCTCGCTACTCGTCGTCCTCGCGGCCGAGCTCGTCTGGGCGACGAGTGGGCCGGTGACGAAGGGCGTCGTGGTCGTGGCCCTGATCAATCTGATCCTCGTGGTCGGGCTCTATGTCTTCGTCGGCAACTCGGGCGTCTTCTCGTTCGGCAGCATCGGCTTCGCCGCAATCGGCGCGTACACGGCCGGGCTGCTCGTGATCCCGAGCGAGCAGAAGGAGATTCTGCAGCCCGACCTGCCGGGGTTCATCGCCCAGACGAGCTTCGGAAGCGTCGGCGCGACACTGATGGGCGGCCTCGTGGCGGCGATCGTCGCCGCCGCGTTCGCGATCCCGCTGATGCGCTTGAGCGGTCTCGCCGCAGGTCTTGCGACGTTCGCGATGCTCGTGATCATCCGCACGGTCGCGAACAGCTGGACCGAGGTGACGAACGGCGCTGCCGGCCTCTCCGGCATCCCGGTGACGACGAGCAAGGATGCTGCGCTTGCTCTGGGCGCTGATGGCGATCACTCGTCGCCTTTGTGTTCCAGAGCTCCGGTCTGGGGCTTCGGCTACGCGGCTCGCGGGAGGATGACGTCGCCGCGCGGTCGCTGGGAATCGGCGTGCGGACCGAGCGGCGTGTCGCCTGGGTGGTTCAGGATTCATCATGGGGGTCGGCGGAGGCCTCTACGGTCAGTACCTCGGCTCGTTCAATGCCAGCTTCTTCTACCTGGCGCTGACGTTCACCACGCTCGCGATGCTCGTGATCGGCGGGATCACGAGCCTCTCCGGCGCTGTGATCGGTTCGCTGGCCGTCTCGTTCGTCGCAGAGGCCCTGCATCGAATCGAGCAGGGCGCCGACGTCGGGGTGTTCGACATCCCGCCTCGACCTGGCCTGCGCGAGGTGGGGCTCGCAACCATCATGCTCGCGATCCTGATTCTCCGTCCGCGGGGCCTGACGAACGGCCGCGAGTTGCCGTGGCCGCAGCGGGGCGCGCTCCGCCGGAGGCAGCCGGGCCAGAGAGACTTGCCTCCCGCCGATACTGGAGTGTCTCCACCGTGACAAGATCGGCTGGGCGAAGAAGGAGGTGGTCGCTCCAGTTGATCTGCGGAGGCGGGCCGTGCCAGGACCCGAGCCGAACCCTACGAGGAGGGAAACAATGAAGCACCCGTTGCGAATCGTCACCGTCGCAGCGCTGGCCGTGGGCACGCTGCTCGCGTTCACCGCCAGCGGCGGCCTGGCGAAGCCGAACCAGGATCTCGCTGCGGCAGATCCGATCGTGATCGCGATGCCACTGGCGCTGACTGGCGTCATCAGCTTCTACGACCAGCCGAACCTCGCCGGCGCGCAGATCGCCGTCGCCGAGATCAACAAGAAGGGCGGCGTCCTGAATCGCCCGCTGAAGATCATCAGCGCGGATACGAAGTCCGACCTCGGCCTCATCGCGGGTGTCGCGAACTCCCTGCTCGACCAGGGCGCGGACGTGATGATCCCGACCCTCGACTACGACTTCGGCGGACCGTCCGCGCGGGCCGCAAATGCGAGGAAGATCCCGGCGGTCTCTCTTGCGGGGGACTCCCGCTTCGGTCTGCAGGGAATCGGCAAGTACCTCTTCAACCAGTTCCCTGCCGGCAGCGAGGCCGCGATCGGCGGCACCTGGGCCCGGAGCAAGGGCTGGCGGAACGCGTTCGTCCTCGGCGACCCGAGCATCAGCTACTCGAAGACCTTCACGGAGAACTTCAAGTACTCGTGGGGCAAGCTGGGCGGCAAGATCGCCGGTGAGGACACGTTCATGAACAGCGACCAGTCGATCGCGGCCCAGATCACCAAGCTGAAGGCGCTCGTCGACGACAAGAAGGTCGACTTCATCTTCATGGGCTCGTACGCGCCCGGCGGCGCGACTGCGACGAAGCAGATCCGCGCGGCGGGGATCAACCTGCCGATCATCGGCGGAGCCGGCTTCGACGGGACCTTCTGGCTCGGAGCCGTGCCGAACCTGAAGAACTTCTACGTCGTCGCAGGCGGCGTCACGACCGGCGGCGATCCGAACAAGCGGCGGGCAGCCGTCTACCGGGCCTACACGAAGAAGTACAAGACAGTTCCCCCGCTCGGCGAACAGACGTTGAGCGGGTATAGCGCCGTCTACGCGCTTGCTCGTGCGATCCAGCGAGCCAAGTCGACGGACGGGGCGAAGATCGTTGCCGAGCTCGAGAAGTTCAAGAACGAGCCGCTGCCGATCGGAAACATCACGTGGACTTCGAAGTGCCACATCTCGAAGCTCCGCAGCTTGCCGATCATCACGTTCGTCGGCAAGAAGGAGAAGTTCGTCGCAGAGGTCTCGCCGCGGGCCAGCATCCTTCCGCAGACACTCTGCTAGTCAGCTGAGTCGATCCGGGGCGGGCGCCCGCGCGGCGGCCGCCCCGGCTTTCTCCGAGGAGGCACCATGAGCCAGCCGACCGTGTGCCTGAGCTTCGACTGGGACGGCGTCTCTGTGTGGATGGCGGGCGGCGCGACGGACGCGCGGTCCTTGTCCCGGGGCGAGTTCGGACCGCGGGTCGGGGTTCCGAGACTGCTCGAGCTGTGCAAGCGGCTCGGGATCACCGCGACGTTCTTCACACCAGGCCACACGGCGGAGACCTTCCCGGAGACGGCAGGGTTGATCGCCGCCGCAGGACACGAGATCGCGGCACACGGCTACGTCCACGAGGACTTCGAGCAGCTCTCTGTCGAAGAGGCGCGCGGCGTGATCCGCCGAGCGGCCGACGCGATCGAGCGCGTGGTGGGCGCGCGGCCGCGCGGGATGCGGTTCCCGCCGTGGGCGGTCGAAGGCGAGCATTTCGTGATGCTGCTCGAGGAGGGCTACACCTACTCGTCGTCCGTGATGGACGATGTGCGCCCGCACTGGGCACGCGGGGCGGGTGTCGTCCGCCACGACGGGCCCAACGAGGCAGGGCCTGAGATCGCACTCGTCGAGGTTCCCATCACGTTCATCACCAGCGACTTCGCGTACTTCGAATTCAACGGCTACGGCAGGCCGACGCTGCCCGCGGGGTTGCGGAACCCGCGCGACGTCGAGCAGATCTGGCTCGACGAGTTCACGTACAACGATGACCGTGACCCGGGGGCGGTCACGATGCTCATGCTCCATCCGGAGACGATCGGCTGGGGTGGGCGGATCGCGATGCTGGAGCGAGTGCTCGTGGCGATGCTGGAGCGGGGTGCGAGGTTCGTCACCGCCGAGCAGCTGGCGACCGAGTTCCGGGCCGCGAACGCCCAGCCGGCATCAGCTCTTTGAGCGCCCTGGTTGCAGACGGTCAGAGGCCGAGCTCGCGGGTGAAGTAGCCGGCGATCTCGTCCGCGAGGGCGTCGAAGATGGCGTCGCCGACCTCGCGATTCGCGCCCTCTGACGTCGCCGAGGACGCCGCTCTCGCTGACAGGGCGGACGCCCTCCTCGAAGACCCGCTGCAGCCAGCCGGGCTCTGCTGCCGTGTAGCCGTCGACCCCGTCGAACGGGCGAACGAGGTCGGGGTAGGCCGCGAGCATCATGCTGGTCTCGAGTCCGCCGGCGTGCACGTCCGTCTCCGGCGCGTGAAGTCCGAGCTCCGCGGCTGCGACCATCATCACCTCGATGTAGCGGGCGAGATCGGAGTAGCCGGCGACCGTCGCCCGACCCTCGTACTCCGCGGCCAGGTCGCGGATGAAGCCGAAGTTGCCGCCGTGCGAGCTGAAGATCGCGAGCTTCTCGACGCCCATCCGCTCGAGGCCCTCGAGGGACGAGACGACGAGGCTCCGATACGCGTCCGGAGGCACCGTCACCGAGCCCGCGAACGCGATGTGGTGCGTCGAGAGCCCGCCGCGCACGACCGGCGTCACCAGCCACCGGCCCGGGCAGCCGCTCCGCGATCTCCCGCGCCAGGCGCTCGCCGAGCAGCGAGTCGGTCGCCAGCGGTAGGTGCGGGCCGTGCTGCTCGAGCGATGCGAGCGTGACAAGCCCGACCGCACCCTCGGCGCCGAGCCGCTCGGCCTCGGGCCACGTCAGATCCTGGAGCTCGACGTAGGTCAATTCGGAACCCTTTCCTCGACGGGGACGAAATCGATGTCGTAGCCGAAGTAGCGCGGGCCGACGAGTTTGAGCCCTTCCTCCGTGCGCCAGTCCGGCACGCACGGGGCGCCGATCACGACGACGCGGAATCCGTAGCGCAGCTCCTCGGTCGTGATCGGGCCGCCGTTCTCGGCGTCCAGGACGACGATCAGATCCGGTACCGAGCACACGACGTCCCCGTCCCGAATCGCGACCAGATGCTCGTTCTGGGTGTGGAGCACGAGCGACGAGCCTGCATCCTCGGCGCTTCCCTCGATCCGCACCTCGGCCTTCGCCCACCCGGCTTCCGTCCGCCGCGCGACGTCGACGACCTTGCCGCCGAACAGCCGCCGCGCGTCGAGCCGCCCGACGACCGCACCGACCGGGTCGCCGTGCGCGGCCCGCGTCTCGCGCACGAGCCGCCCGAGCTCCTCGGCCAGCCCGATGGTGCCCGCGACGAACGCGCCCGACTTCAGCTGCTTGCCCGTCATCGGGTAGAGCGCGATCATCGCGGTCGCGCCGAAGTCGACCGTCAGCGTCCGCGCAAGCCGCTCCGTCCAGGAGTTGTCGATCGTGTCGATGACGGCCGAGTTGCCCTTCTCGTCGGCGAGCGTCATCGGCGTCGCGGAGACGCCGTGCATGGTGGCGACGATCATCTGGATCTCCGGGAACGCGCGGCCCATCCCGTCGGCGTCCACGAGTGGGATGCCGAGCTGCGCGGCGACGACGAACGGCGTCGTCGAGTTGAGCCCGCCGGCCTCGATCGACGTCGTGTGCGTCGGCTCGCGACCCATGTAGCTGCCGAGCGCCTTGAAGGCGTTGATCACCTCGGTGCCGCGCGGGAGCTTCTCGACCATCACCGTCGGCGCACCCATCATCGCGGAGGGGACGACGAACGCCTCGTCCGGCACCTCGTCGACCGTGACGGTCTCGACCGGGCCGTACCGGCGAACGGCTTCCTGCGCGAGCAGCTTCCCGATGTGCGGGTCGCCGCCACCGCCGGTGCCGAGGATCGCCGCGCCGACGGCGATGTCCTCGAGCTGCGCCTCACCCACCAGCCGCAACGCCCACCCTCCCGAGGTCGAGGTCCCCGATCGCCTTCACGCGGATCCGCGTCGCGTCGCCCGCGAGGTACGCGATCGGCACGTCCTCGACGTCGACGACGCGAACCCCTTCGCGCTCGGCGCCGGCCGCGACCGCTTTCTCGATCGCCTCCAACTTGGCTTCCTCGATCGCCGCAGCACGGGTCGTGCCCTCGAGCGCCACGACCCTGTCGATCTCCCCGCCGACCTGCGCGATCGCAGCGCCGATCGCGTTCGCGACCGCGAAGTGCTGCGGCTTCACGAGCTCGCTGGCGCCCGGCAGCGCGTCGCGGAGCAGGATCGAGCCGCCACCGACGACGACGACCGGGATCGGATCCGCGCTCGTCTTCATCCGATCGACGGTCTCGGCGATCCGCTCCTCGATCCTCGCGAGCGCCGGCTCCGCGTCGAGCCGCGGCCACGCGCTCCGCGTCGCCGATCTCGGCGAGCCCGGCGGCCACGGCAAGGTCGGTCGCGGTCAGCACGTCGCCGCCGAAGACCAGCGCGCGTCGAGGTCAGCTCGTAGCCGACGCTCCGCGGCCCGACCTCGGCGCCGTCGACGTACGAGCCGCCGCCGAGCCCGAGCGACAGCACGTCCGGCATCCGGAAGTTCGTGCGCACGCCGCCGATCTCGACCGCGACCGCCGCCTCGCGCGGGAAGCCGTGCTGGAGGATGCCGACGTCCGAGGTCGTGCCGCCGATGTCGACCACGGCGCAGTCGTCGAGGCCGGAGAGGAACGCCGCGCCGCGCATCGAGTTCGTCGGTCCCGAGGCGAAGGTCGGCACCGGATAGCGCTCGGCGTAGTCGACGGCCATCAGCGTGCCGTCGTTCTGGCTCAGGTAGACCGGCGCCTCGATCCCGAGCTCGGCGAGCGCGGCGCGGAAGGCGCTCGACGATGTGCGACGCGCAGCTCGCGGAGGCAGGCGTTCATGATCGTCGCGTTCTCGCGCTCGAGCAGGCCGATCCGGCCGATCTCGTGCGAGAGCGAGATCGCGGCGTCCGGGCAGCTCCTCGCGCGATGATGGCCGCCGCCTCCTGCTCGGGCTCGGCGTTGACCGGCGAGAAGACCGACGAGATCGCGACCGAGCGGATGCCCTTCGCGGCGATAGTCGGCGGCAGCGCGCTGCAGCTCGTCCGGCGTCGAGCGGCGGAGATCCGGCGCCCGTCGAACTCGTGGCCGCCGTGGCAGATGCGCACGTCGCCGCCGAGCGCGTCGCGCAGCGCCGTCGGCCAGTCGACCATCGGCGGCAGCGCCTCCGTCGCGGGCAGCCCGAGCCGGATCGCCGCCGGTCGGAGCCAGCCGCTCGCGCCTCGACGACCGCGTTCGTGAAGTGCGTCGTCCCGATCATCACCACCTGCACGCGCGACACGGCGACGCCCGAGCGGCTCGACGAGCGCGCTGATCGCCGACGAGATCCCGCCGGTCACGTCCGGCGTCGTCGGCGTCTTCGCCTCGGCGAGCACGTCGCGGCCGTCGATCGAGGACGGCGTCGGTGTTGGTGCCGCCGACGTCGACGCCGATGCGCACGGCTAGTCCTCGAAGCCGTAGAGCTCCCGGGCGCGCTCCCGCGAGAGAACCTCGTCCGCGATGTCCTCGCGGATCGCGCTCGGGTCCCGCTCGGCCGCCGGCCCGTAACCGCCGCCCGACGGAGCGACGAGATAGAGCCGGTCGCCAGCCTGGGTCGCACGGTATGGGAACTTCGACGGTACGGCGACGCCGTTCTCACCGCGCCGGTTGATCTCGACGCGACCCGGCGTCCCGTCCAGTCCGCCGAACAGCCCCGGCGGCGGGTGCACGGAGCCGTCGCCCTCGAGCGACATCCCGCCGGGCTCGAGGAACTCGAGCTCGCGGATCGTGCCGAGCCCGCCGCGCCAGCGTCCTGCGCCGCCCGTGTCGACGTTCAGCTCGTAGCGCGTGACGCGCAGCGGGTAGTGCGACTCGATGTCCTCGATCGGGTTGTTGCGGGTGTTCGCGTAGAGCGTGTCGACCGCGTCGAGCCCGTCCTTGCCGGGCCGGCCGCCGTAGCTCCCCTCCTGGATGTCCATGTACACCCAGTGCTGGCCGCCGCCGCTGAGGCCCGAGTACGCGACGACCTTCAGGTTGCCGACGCCCGGCGCTGACGTTGCCCGGCACGAGCGGCGCCAGCGCGCGCATGACCGTGTCGGCGACGATGTTGCCGGGGCAGAAGCGCGCGATCGTCGGCGCCGGGAAGCGCGGGTTCGCGAGACAGCCCTCCGGCGCGGTGATCGTGATCGGCCGGAAGAGCCCGGAGTTCGCCGGGACGTTGCCGTGCCGGTCGCTGTCGAGCAGGATCGAGCGGATCGTCAGGT
Organism: uncultured Actinomycetes bacterium; assembly: GCA_963748255.1. Lineage (GTDB taxonomy): Bacteria > Actinomycetota > Thermoleophilia > Gaiellales > Gaiellaceae > Gaiella. The sequence goes on from CAVVIL010000019.1 coordinate 678,484, forward strand.
AGATCGCGATGTCCACCGTTCCCTCGAACGGCATGTTGAGCGGCAGGTCGATCTGCGGCGAGGTGCCGTCCAGGTCGACATGGATGTCGGAGCCCTCGACGGTCACGGTCGCCTTGATCCGCAGGTCGCGGTTCGCCGGGTTCGGGTCGTCCTGGAAGCCGTCGATGAAGCCCTCGGCTTCGTAGCTGCCGTCGGGGAGCTTCTCGATCTCGCTCCGCAGCAGTGCGCTCGGAGTAGTCCATCAGGTCCTCGCTCGCGCCCCTGACGGTCTCGATGCCGTACCTCTCGATCAGCTCCTCGAAGCGCTCAGCGCCGATCCGGCAGGCGGCGACCTGCGCCTCCATGTCTCCGACGACGAGCTGTGCGGCCCGCACGTTGTCGCGCAGGAAGCGCCAGATCCACTCGTTGCGCCGGCCCTCCTCCTCGATCTTGATCGCGTTGAACTGGAGGCCCTCGGCGTACGCGTCGGTCGCGTCGACGATCCCGCACGAGCCCGGTGTCAGCGCGCCGAGATCGAGGTGGTGGGCGGCGTCGCCGAGAAGGCGACGAGCTCGCCGCCGTGGAAGATGGGGACGACGAAGCCGACGTCGGGCTCGTGCGACGCGCCGTAGTAGGCGTGGTTGTGGATGACGACGTCGCCCGGCCTCCACTCCTCGCCGATCTCGGCAAAGCGTCGGTTGATGCCGCGGATGTAGCCGGGGATCGGGCCGGACTGCAGCGGCGTGGACTGCGACGACTCGCGAGCTGCCGCGCCTGGGCGTCGCAGATCACGCAGCCGAAGTCCTCGGACTCGCGGATGATCGACGAGTAGGACATCCGCGCCAGCTTGTGGCCCATCTCGATCGCGATCGACTCCAGCGCGCCGCGCGATCACCGAGGCGGTGATCGGGTCGACCCGAGTGGTGGCCGGCGCGCTCATCTGCTGAGGATAAGGCTGCCGGAGGCGTCGGCGCGCGCCGTCCAGCCCGGAGGGACGACGGTCGTCGCGTCGCGCTGGAAGACGACGGCTGCGCCGTCGATCGACTCGCCGACCGGGAGGCGGGAGCGCTCGTAGTAGCGCGTCAGCGTACGCCGTGCGCGCCGAAGACGCTCTCGCCCTCGCCGAGCAGGGCGTCGCCGCCGTTCGCGCTCACGGCAGCTGCTCGATCCGCGGCCGCTTGCCGGAGGCCGTCACGCGCAGGTTGACGATCTCGATCGGGTCGCGGAACGCGTGCCCGTACTCCTGCTCGTGGAGGCGGTGGAACTCGTCCAGCGCCTCCGGTCGTGAAGCGCTCCTCGGGCAGCGGGATCCGCAGCTCGTATCCCTGACCGACGTAGCGGCAGTCCAGCCCGGCCGCGACCTCGATCTCGTCGGCCTCGACGCCGTCCTCCCTGAGCCGACCGCGCAGCTCCGCCGGCCGCCGCCGCGAGGTCGCGGTCGAGCCGCTCGCTGTCGACCGAGCCCTCGGTCATGAAGACGGTGCGCATCTGGTCGTACTTGAGGTCGCTCGTCAGCAGGCCGATCGCGGAGGTGATGCCCGGGTACGGCGGCACGATCACCTCGGGGATGCCGAGCGACTCCGCGACCTCGGCCGCGTGCATCGGGCCGGCGCCGCCGAAGGCGACGAGCGCGAACTCGCGCGGGTCGTGGCCCTTCTGGACGGTGCGCGAGCGGATCGCGCCCGCCATGTTCGCGTTCGCGATCGTGACGATGCCCTCCGCCGCCTCGAGCAGCGGGAGGCCGAGCTCGTCGGCGAGCGCGCTGCACGGCCGCGACGGCCGCGTCGCGGTCGAGCTGCATCTCGCCGCCGAGGAAGCGCTCGGGGTCGATGCGGCCGAGCACGACGTTCGCGTCGGTCAGCGTCGCCTCCTGCCGCCGTGGCCGTAGCACGCCGGGCCCGGGCTCGCGCCGGCGCTGCGCGGGCCGACGCGGAATGCGCCGCCCGTCGTCGACGTAGGCGATGGAGCCGCCGCCGGCGCCGATCGTGTGGATGTCGATCATCGGCACGAGCAGCGGATAGCCGGCGACCCAGGTGTCGCGCGCCGACGCCTCGCTGATCCCGCGCTCGGTGACGATCCCGATGTCGGCCGACGTGCCGCCGATGTCGAAGGTGATCAGCGTGCTGCGGCCCGGCGAGCTCGCCGGCCCAGGCGCCGCCGAGCACGCCCGCCGCCGGGCCCGAGAGCAGCAGCGTCACGGGCTTCTCGGCCGCCGTCTCGGCCGGCGCGACGCCGCCGTTCGACATCATCACGTGCAGCTCTCCGCGCACGCCGTCGCCGCGCGAGCGCGCCCGCGAGCCGCGTCGAGGTAGCGCGCCGATCGCGGGCCGACGAACGCGTTCATGCACGCGGTCGTGAAGCGCTCGAACTCGCGGAACTGCGGGAAGATGTCGGCGCTCGACGTCACGAACGCGTCCGGGCAGCTCCTCGCGACGATCTCGCGCGGCGCGCCGCTCGTGCTCCGGGTTGAGGTACGAGAAGAGGAAGCAGACGCGACCGACTCGACGCCGGCCTCCTGCAGCGCGCGCGCCGCGGCGCGCACCTCGTCCTCGTCCAGCGGCTCGAGACCTCGCCCGTCGGCGGAACGATCCGCTCGCTGACGACCTTGCGGTGGCGGCGCTTCACGAACGGCCGCGCCTGCCAGGGAATGTCCTGCATGATCGAGTAGTGCTGCGGCCGCTGGTGGCGTCCGATGTGGACGATGTCGCGGAAGCCGCTCGTCGTCGATCATCCCCGCCTTGGCGCCGCGGTGCTCGAGCACCGCGTTCGTCGCAACGGTGGTGCCGTGGAAGACGGCGTCGACCTGCCGCCGGCTCGATCCCGGCGTCGCGGCAGAGCTCGACGAGCCCGGTGACCATCGCCTGACCCGGGTCGTCGGGCGTCGAGCGACCTTGTGCACGTGCACCGCGCCCGGACTCCGTGTCGTAGAGCATGAAGTCGGTGAACGTCCCGCCGATGTCGACACCGACAACCCTCATCCAGCGCGCGATTCTATTCCCGGCTCCCGGGCGTCTGCGATGCACCGGTCGCGCCGCGTCGCAGCGACGCGATTGCGTCTGCGCGGCCGAGCGCCGGGCGGTAGCGTCTGCCGATGAGCCGCTATCGGGTCTCGATGGACATCGGCGGTACGTTCACGGACGTCGTCGCATACGACGCGGAGCGCGGCCGCTACGCCGCCGGCAAGTCGTCGACGACCCCCCACGACCTCGCGGAGGGCGTGCTCGCCGGACTCGCTCAGGTGGTCGACTCCCCCGCCGAGATCGACTTCACGGTGCACGGCACGACGCAGGGGCTGAACGCCTTCCTGCAGCGCCGCGGCGAGCGTGTGCTGCTGCTCGCCACGGCCGGCGCTGGTCACGTCTACCACATCGCCCGCGGCGACCGCCACCGCCTCTACGACCTGCACTACGAGAAGCCCGAGCCGCTCGTCCCGCTCGGCGACATCGTCGAGATCCCCGGGCGCCTGACCTACACCGGCGAGGAGCTCGACCCCGCTCGACGAGGCGGCGATCCGGGCGGCGGCGCAGCGGGTGCGCGACGAGGGTTTCGGCGCCGTGGCGATCGCCTTCCTCTTCTCCTACGTCGATCCGGCCCACGAGCTGCGCGCGGCGGAGATCCTGCGCGAGGAGCTGGGCGACGTGCCCGTCTCGCTCTCGCACCGCGTCGCGCGCGAGTGGCGCGAGTACGAGCGCACCGCCTCGACCGTGCTCGACGCCTACACGGCACCCGTCGTCCGCCGCTACCTGCGGCGGCTCGAGGACGAGATGCGCGACGCGCGGCCTCGCCGTGCCGCTCCACGTGATGCAGTCGAACGGCGGCATCCTCACCGCGGAGAGCGCGCGCGATCGGCCGCTGCAGACGCTGCTCTCCGGGCCCGTCGGCGGCACCATGGGCCTCGTCGCGCTGTCGCAGGCACTGCTCGAGCGCCCGAACCTGATCGGCGTCGACATGGGTGGCACGTCCTTCGACGTCTCGCTGGTCGTCGACGGACAGCCGCGACGTCGCCTCGGAGACCTCGCTCGAGGGCTTCCCGCTGCTGATGAGCATCGTCAACATCCACACCATCGGCGCGGGCGGCGGCTCGCTCGCGCTACGTCGGAGGCCGGCGGGCTGCGCGTCGGCCCGGAGAGCGCCGGGCGCCGACGCCGGGCCCCGCCTGCTACGGCCGCGGCGGGACGCGGCCGACCGTGACCGACGCGAACCTCGTGCTCGGCCGGGTCGACCCGAGCGACTTCGCCGGCGGCACGATGACGCTCGACGTCGAGGCCGCTCGCACGGCCGTCGCCGACCTCGCGGGCGAGCTCGGACTCGGCGTCGAGGAGCTGGCCGAGGGCATCCTCGACGTCATCAACGCGCGGATGGCGCAGGCGATCCGCACGCTCACGGTGGAACAGGGCATCGAGCCGCGCGACTTCGCGCTCGTCGCGTTCGGCGGCGCCGGCCCGATGCACGCCGCCTTCCTCGCCCGCGAGCTCGAGATCGCGCGAGGTCATCGTGCCGGCTGACCCGGCGCGTTCTCGGCCTGGGGCATGCTGCAGACGCAGATCCGCCAGGACTTCAGCCAGCCGTTCTACGCCGTCGCGCGCGAGGCGCCGACCTCGACGAAGCTCGCCGCAGCCTGTCGCCGCGCTCGAGGGCGAGGGCGTCGCGGCGCTCGACGGGAGGGCGTGCCGGCCGGCACGCGGCCGCTGCGAGCACGCGCGTCGACATCCGCTACGTGGGCCAGGAGTACACGCTGACGATCCCGCATCGACGGCGCCGACGACCCGCGCGCGCGACGCCTTCTCGATCGCCTCGAGGAGCGCTTCCACCAGGCGCACGAGACCCGCTACGGGCACGCGAACCCCGGCGCGCCCGTCGAGTTCGTGGTCGTGCGCACGACGGCGCTCGGCGACCTCGGGCGCGCCGCGCCGGCGCCAGCCGACGTCGTCTCCGGCGACGGCAGCGCCCCTCGCCGCGCCGCCGTCTTCGGCCGCGCCCCGCGTGACACGCGATCCTCGAGCGCGCCCATCTCGCCCCCGGCACCACGGTCGACGGGCCGGCCATCGTCAACGAGCAGACGGCGACGACGGTCGTCCCGCCGGGCGCCACGCTGTGGTGGACGCCCTCGGCGCGCTGCTGATGCGGACGTCGGGAGGAGGCCTGATGGCCGCCACCAGCACGCCGTCGACCCGATCACCACCGAGGTGATCCGCAGCGCGTTCTCGTCCGCCGCCGATGAGATGAACGCCGGGCTGATCCGGTCCGCGTACACGCCGATCATCTACGAGCTGAAGGACTGCTCGGTCGCGCTGCTCGACGCCGACCACCGCGTCCTCGGCCAGTCGTCCGGCCTGCCGATCTTCCTCGGCAACCTCGAGATCTGCACGCGTCTGACGGAGGAGTGGTACGGCCGCGAGGCGTGGCGAGCCCGGCGACGTCTGGATCATGAACGACTCCTACCTCGCCGGCACCCACCTCAACGACGTGACGGTCTTCGGGCCGATCTTCCACGAGGAGGCCCTCGTCGGCTTCGCCGCCTCGCGCGCGCACTGGCTCGACGTCGGAGCGAAGGATCCCGGCGCGCCCATGGACTCCACGGAGATCTTCCAGGAGGGCCTGCGCCTCGGGCCGACGCGGCTCGTCGAGGGCGGCGTGTCCGCGCCGCGACATGCTCGACCTGCTGTCGCGCAACTCCCGCTTCCCGCAGCCGATGCTCGGCGACCTGCAGGCGCAGATGGCCTGCGTGCGCATCGGCGAGCAGCGGCTCGGCGCGATCATCGACCGCTTCGGCATGCCGACCGTGACCGCCGCGCGCGACCGCATCTACGAGCAGACGGAGCGGCTGGAGCGGGAGATCGTCGCGGCCATCCCGGACGGCGTCTACACCGCCGAGGGCTGTCTCGACGACGACGGCATCCGCCTCGGCGAGCCCGTCTGGGTGCGCGTGCGCGTGGAGGTCGCCGGCGATCGCATGATCGTCGACCTGGGCGAGTCCAGCGACCTGCGCGGCGGGCCCGTGAACTGCGGCGAGGCCCAGGCGATCTCCGCCTGCCGCGTGGCCTTCAAGCTGCTCGTCGACCCCGCGCGGCCCACCGACGGCGGCTCGTTCCGCGCCCTCGAGGTGCGCGTGCGCCGCGGCTCCGTGCTGGCCGCCGAGGCGCCGGCGCCGTGCGCGTGGTACTTCACGCCGCTCGGCCTGCTCATCGACCTCGTCGTCAAGGCGCTCGCCCCGGTGCTGCCGGAGCGTGCCGCGGCGGCGAGCTACGGCGACTCCATGATCTTCATGGTCGCCGGCCTCGACCACCGCACGGGTGGCGGCTTCTTCCACATCGAGCCGACCACGGGCGGCTGGGGCGCGTGGTCGACCGGCAGACGGCGAGAGCGCGCTCATCAACAGCGTCAACGCCGGGATGAAGGACCTGCCGATCGAGGTGCTCGAGACGCGCCTGCCGATGCGCATGACGGAGCTACCGCATCCGTCCGGACTCGGGCGGAGCGGGGCGGTTCCGCGGCGGCCACGGCGTCATCCGCGAGTTCGCCTTCGACTGCGAGGAGGCGTACGTGTCGCTCTGGTGGGAGCGCTCGCGCACGCCCGCCTGGGGCCTCGCGGCGGGTGCTGACGGCGCCGGGCCGGACGTCGTCGTCAACCCGGGCCGCGAGGACGAGCGCCACCTGCTCAAGGCCGCGCGGCTGCGTGTCGGGCGGGGCGACGTGATCCGCGGCCTGACGGGCGGTGGCGGTGGCTACGGCGATCCGGCCAGGCGCGACCGCGCCGCGATCGAGGAGGACATTGCGAACGGCGACCTCAGCACGAGGGCGGCGCGGGAGCTCTACGGCTACGAAGGAGGAGCGGAGTGAGGACAGTGCAAGCGACGCCGAAGCAGATGGAGGCTCGGACTGCGCGCTTCGACCGGCTGGGGCTTTGGGACGTCCAGCACAACCAGAAGCTGCCGCAGGACGCGCGCGACCTCGTCTATGCGCGGAAGTTGCTCGCGATCACCTCGCCGCGCGACGCGCTCGGCCCACTCGCCAACTCGGCGCCGATCCGCGACGTCGACTTCACGCTCCACGTCGCCGAATGCCCGCCCGGCCAAGGCCCTGGGCTGCACGCTCACCATGCGACGACCGAGACGTTCTTCTGTCTCGACGGGCGCTTCCGCATCAATTGGGGCGACCACGGCGAAGACGAGGTCGGTCCTCGAGCGGTGGGACACGGTCTCCGTTCCGCCGGGGGTCGTGCGCGGCTTCCAGAACGTGAGCGAGGAAGTCGCACATCTGCTGATCCTCGTCACCGGCGGCGTCAGCGACATGAACGACATCGCGATGACACCGGAGTACCGCGAGAAACTTGCGGCGTTCGGGCCGGACGTCGTCCCCGAGCTCGAGAAGACCGGACTGCGCTCGATGCGGGGGTCGACGGCTGATGCTCGACGGGATCTTCGTCTTCGACAACGCGATCCACTGCTACGACCTGTCCGACGACAACCTCCGGGAGGATCGCCGGGACGCCGAATACTCGCGCGACCTGCTGCTCGCGCGGGCGCGGGCGGCCGCTGGGCGGGCTACAACGACGGCTCGATCGAGTTCAAGCGCCGGTGGACCGTCGAGGAGCTCTACGAGATGGTCTTCGTCGAGGCGCCGACCGACATGGCGATGGCGCAGGTCGTGCCGATCTTCGACTGGTACAAGGACAGCTTCGCCGCCCGTCCTGACGCAGCACGAGATGGCGCGGCGCTACCCGGACCGCGTCATGTTCTGCGGCGGCGTCGACCCGCTGCTACCACGGGCGTCGACGACGCGCTCGAGCAGCTCGACTGGCAGGTCAAGGAGCTCGGCGCGCGCTCGATCAAGTTCTACAACGGCCACGTCGACGGCTCGTGGCGCTGCGACGACCGCGAGCTCGCCTACCCGCTGTACGAGCGCTGCCTCGACTCGGCGTCGACGTGCATCCAGTTCCACAAGGGCATCCCGTTCGGCCTGATGGACGTCGAGGCCATGCGCCCGAACGACCTGCAGCGGCCGGCGCGCGACTTCCCGGAGCTCAACTTCATCATCCACCACCTCGCGCTGCCGTACTTCGAGGAGGCGGTCTGGATCGCGGCGCGCTTCCCCAACATCTACCTCTCGCTCGCGTCGAACCTGAACTTCACGCTCATCGCGCCGCGGCGCGTGCAGGAGCAGGTCGGCCAGCTGCTGCAGATGGTCGGCTCCGAGAAGCTCTGCTGGCGCTCGGAGGCCGCGCTGTGCGGGCGGCCCGGCGCCGTACCTGCGGGCGTTCATGGAGATGGAGATCCCCGAGGACCTGCGGACGGCTACGGCTACCCGCAGATCACGCGGCGAGGACAGCGAGAACATCCTCGGCCTGACCTTCGCGCGGCTCATGGGCGTCGACGTCGAGGCCAAGAAGCGCGAAGCTGGCGGCGGCACCCGTCGCGTGATCCACTGATGGGCGCGACTCGGCCTCACGGCTCCTCACCGAGCGGATACCCGTCGAAGACGCTGGAATGGCTGCGTCCCGTTCTCTACGCGCATGCGGGTGGGGTCGAGCTGGTCGAGGTGCGCGGAAGCACCGTGCGGCTTCGCTTCACGGGCATGTGCACCGGCTGCCATCTACGGCCGTTGACGACGGCGTCGACGATCCGCCCGGCGTTGCTGGAGCTCAACGGGGTCGACAGGGTCGAGATCGAGGGCTCGCGCATCTCAGCCGAGGCCGAGGCGCGACTGGCTGCGCCTTCGGATCCGTGTCAGCGAAGCGATGAAGACAGCTGGCCTCGACCCGACGGTAGGAAGTCCTGGCTGCGAGCAGCGTCCGTCTCAATACGTTCGGAGTGCGGCACGTCCCACGATGGGATCGAGACCGCCGACCTCCTGGGTCGGCACCAAGGGTATCTGGTTCAAGCGTGCGCGTTGCGGATCTCGGCGCATCCCGTTGGCGAGGCGTCAAGTTCCGCCTGCACGAAGTCCAGTGGTAGTCGGGACATCGTCGGCTTGCGCCGGGCGCTGAATGTCGACGAGGTCAAGGGCGACCCCGCCTCGCCTCGTCGACGACGGGTAGCCCAGTGATCGCGCCGATGTGCTCTGCGGCACGGCGCGCTGCGCTCGCAACACCGAGCCGGCCCGTGAGCACCGTCTCGAGCATCGACTGGAGCTGGGCCGAGACGCGTGGGTAGAGCGGCGTCGCGGGTCGCGTCACCGCACTGTCGAGCATCGTCGCCGTCCGCTCGACGAACGGAAGCTCGGGCGCCACGAGCTCGACGGCAGACCGTCTCGGGGGAATCCGGCCGGTCGCGAGCGAGATGTCGGCGAGGACCTCCGGTGACACCACCTGCTCGAGGAGGCGCATCGCCAGCTTCGGCTGAGCCGCCTGGCGGAAGATCCCGTAGACCATCGTGCCCGTGAGGCTTGCCGGGGTGCCACGCGGGCCCGCGGGGATCGGGACGAAGCCGACGAGGCTCCAGAGCTCGTCGAGCGAGACGCCGAGGCGCTCCGCGAGGGCGAGCGCCTCGTAGCTGCCGCCGACGCTGAGCGCCGCGTCACCGTCGGCGAGTCGCCGTGCCGAGCGGTTCCACTCGTATCCCACGACGTCCTCCGCCATGAGGTCGTCCTCGATCAGGCTCCGGACGAACCGCAGCACCTGCTCGGTGGCGCGGGAGGCGAGCGTGACGCCATGTGGCCCCACGACGCTGGCGCCGTTCGACGCGAGCAGTGCGATCAGGCAATACGACGTCGTCTCTCCGCCCTTCGAGCCACCGGGCATGGCGACTGGATGGCGAATGCCGCGCGCGGCGAGGCTTCGCGCGGTCGACCGTAGCTCGGCCCACGTCCTCAGCGGCTCGCTCCGACGCCCTCCCTCGACCGCCTCGCGCCGGTACCACAGGCCGACGACGTCCGCGAACGCCGAGACGGCGTATGTCCGCCCGCGATAGCGGTTGGCTGCGACGAGCGGAGCGAGGAAGTCCACCTCGTACTCGTCGCGGATCCAGCGTTCATCGACGTCCTCGAGCGCGTGGACGAAGCCCGCCTCGGCGAACTCGGGAAGCCACACCGAGTCGAGGAGCGCGAGGTCGGGCGCCTGGCCCTCGGCGACGGCGTGGGTCAGGAACTGGTGGAGCGTGGGCCGCGGAACCGTGACGACGCTGACGCCGACCGCGGTCGAGGTGGCAGCCGCGCGGATCATGGACTCCCATGGCCCTTCCGGGACGACGATGCGCACTTCGGCCCGGTCGCTCGGACGCCGCAGCCAGTGTGGGTTGACGAACGTCCCGTTGCGGCGCTGGCGAACGAGCACGCCTTCCTCGGCGAGCTCGGAGAGCGCGCGGCTGACCGGCGTCCGGCTGATCCCGTAGCGGCGACACAGCTCGTGCTCGGTCGGTAGCCGGTCGCCCGGCCTGTACTCCCCGCTCAGGACGGCGTCGAGCAGGAGCGTCTTGAGCTGGAAGTACGGGGGGATCGGGCCGTCGTCGAACGCCATCTGCTTTGTGCATCTTGACTCAACCACAGCCATTTGTTACAGAGCAATGACAAATCGCGTGGGTGTAACCGGAGGGACATGCCCGACGCCCGTACAGAAGTAGCGACGCGTCTCCCAGAGCAGGACGCTCAGCTCGCCCGCAGCGCGTTGGCGGTGCTCGACGCGAACTGGCTCGGGCATGCGACCAAGCCGTCGCCGTACCTGTATCCCCACCAGTGGAGCTGGGACTCGGCGTGCATCGCGATGGGGTATGCGCGCTGGAACCAGGACCGCGCCGAGACGGAGCTTCGCTCGCTGTTCGCCGGCCAGTGGCGTAACGGACTGCTGCCGCACATCGTCTTCGCGAAGGGCGACGGGCGCTACTTCCCGGGCCCGGACTTCTGGCAGGCGAGGAGGTCGCCGGATGCTCCGGCGGGGCTCGAGACGTCCGGCATCGTCCAGCCGCCGATTCACGCCACTGCGGCATGGCGCGTCTACCAGCGGTCGGGTGACCGTGCGCAGGCGAGGGCATTCCTCGAGGAGCTCGCGCCGAAGCTCGCGGCCTGGCACGCGTACCTGTACCGCGAGCGGACGCGCGGGAGCGACGGTCTCGTGGAGATCTGGCATCCCTGGGAGTCGGGCATGGACAACTCGCCCGCTCTGGGACGAGGCGCTCGCGCGGATCCGTCCGTCTCCGGACGAGATCCCCGAGTACCGGCGGGTCGACGCCCAGCTTGCGGACCCCGCGGAGCGCCCGACCGACGACGAGTACGACCGGTACGTCTACCTCGTCGGGCTCTTCCGCGACCTCGACTACCTTCCCGACAGGATCCGGGAGGCGACGCCGTTCGCGCTCCAGTCCGCGCTCTTCAACTCGCTCCTCGTCCAGTCGAACCGCGATCTGGCGGAGATCGCGCGCCTGCTCGGCGACGACCCAGAGCCCTTCGAGACCTGGGCGGAGCAGACGGCCGCGGGCGTCGACGCGAAGCTGTGGGACGAGGAGGCAGCCGTCTACGTGGACTACGACGTGGCGGCAGGGCGCCGCGTCGGCGTGCGGACAGCAGCGGGCCTGGCGCCGCTCCATGCCGGGATCCCCACCGGCGAGCGGGCCCGCCGGATGATCGCCGTCATGGCGGGGTCGCGCGTCGAGGTGGACGACGCGCAGGGGTGGGCGGTGACGAGCCTCGCGCCTGACGATCCGGGCTTCATGCCGACGCGGTACTGGCGGGGCCCGATCTGGCCGATCCTCAACTGGGCGCTTCAGAGCGGCCTCGACCGGTACGGGTACGGCGACCTCGCTGCGCAGGTCAGGCGCGCGTTGATCGATCTCTCGAGCGGCAGCGGCTTCTGGGAGCACTACAGCCCGCTGACCGGCAGAGGTCAGGGCGGCGAGCAGTTCGCATGGACTGCAGGGCTCGTCCTCGAGGTCCTGGCCACGGAACTGGAGAGGGGGAAGGAGGGAACGCAGGTGAACGGCGGGCATACGGATACCAGCGCCAGTGCGAGCACATCGAACGAACGGAGGGAGTGAGATGGACGACGTGCAGGACAACGGCCTCGACTGGGAGCAGACCTTCGACCGGAGGTCGCTGCTCGGCAAGGCGGCGGTCGCGGGCGGGGTGCTCGCGGCGGGCGGGCTACTCACCAGCCGCGCGTCCGCCGGTTCGTCCGCGACGGCCGGCAAGGTCACGGCCTTCTTCGGCCAGTTCGGCGCCATCGCCGAGCAGGAGGGCATCCGGAAGTACGTCTTCAAGGGCTTCGACGGCGACGTCGACGCGGCGTTCGCACCGATCACCGCTCCCACCCAGTTCGTCGACCGCGTCCGGGCGGAGGCAAAGGCCGGCAAGGGCTCGATCGACGTCCTCGTCGGTCTCCACGGGGACTTCGTCACGTTCCAGAACGAGGGGCTCATCCGGGGCGTCGGCGACGTGGCCAGGCAGATCAAGACCCTCCCGCCGGCGCTCGTGAAGCACGGCAAACTCGGGACGAAGACGCAGTACTACGTGCCGCACTCGCAGGCGACGTACGTGATGGTCGCCAACAAGGACGTGATGAAGTACCTGCCCAGAGGAGCGGACATCAACGCAATCACCTACGGGCAGCTGTTCCAGTGGGCGAAGGCGATCCGCAGGGGCACCGGGCAGAACCGGTTCGGCCTTCCTGCGAGCGAGACCGGGCTGATGCACCGCTTCCTCCAGGGCTTCCTCGTCCCGTCGTTCACCGGACGCTTCGTCACCGGATTCCGCTCGAAGGAGGCAGTGGCGGCGTGGGCGTACATGCGCCAGCTGTGGCAGTACACGCATCCACAGTCCCTCTCGTACGCGTTCATGCAGGACCCGCTCCTCAGCCAGGAGGTGCTGCTCGGCTGGGATCACGTCGCGCGGTTGAAGACGGCGCTCGACCAGCGCCCCGACGACCTCGTCGCCTTCCCGGTCCCGCGGGGCCCGAAGGCCCGGTCGTACATGCCGGTTCTCGTCGGCATGGGCATCCCGAAGAACGCACCCAACCCCGATGGCGGGAAGGCGTTGATCCGCCACCTCGTGAAGCTCGGCCCACAGGCGGCGCTTCTCTCGCTGACGGGCTTCTTCCCGGTCGTCGGCGGTCGGCTCTCCAAGCAGATCTCGCCCGGGCTACGCGCCGAGGCCGGGGCCGTCGCAAGACAGCAGCAGGCGAAGGACGCCGTCCAGGCGCTGCTCCCGATCGGCATCGGCGCGGAGGGCGGGAACTTCAGCAAGTACTACCGCGACACGTTCACCCGGATCGTGCGCAACGGGGAGGACATCCAGAAGGTCCTCAACGAGCAGGGCGAGCTGCTCGACCAGATCTTCGCGAAGACGAACGCCCCGTGCTGGGCGCCCGATCCGCCGAGCGGGAAAGCGCGGTGCAAGGTCGCATAGGACACGTGGGGTCTGACGAAGAGCGATGACGACGATCGCCGAGGAGACGCCGCTGGTTCGTCGGAGACGGCGGTGGGAGCTTCTGCCGTACTGGCTGATCCTTCCCACCGTCGTCTACCTCGGCCTGTTCTTCGTGTGGCCGATGATCCAGGGCTTCGGGCTCGCCCTGCGCGACGAGGAGGGCAACTGGACCTGGAGCGCAGTCGACACGATGGTGAACGACGCCGCCTTCCCCGAGGCGATGAGCTTCACGTTCCTCCTGATCCTCGTGATCGTGCCGATTCAGTTCGTGCTCGCGTTCGGCATGGCCCTGCTGTTGAACGCGAAGCTCAAGCTCGGCGGGCTGTTCCTCTACATCTTCTTGCTCCCGCTCGCGATCTCGGATCTCGCCGCCGGCATCGCCTGGACCGCGATCTTCACCGAGCTCGGCTATCTGAACACCATCCTCGGGGGGATCGGGGTCCTGGAGCAGCCGTTCGTCTTCCTCGACCCGACGTCGAAGACGCAGCTCGTCCTCTGTGTCGCCGCCGCGGAGATCTGGCGCTCCACCACGTTCATGATGGTGATCCTCTTCGCGGGCCTCCAGGCGATCCCGAGAGACTACGTCGAGGCGTCGGAGGTGTTCGGCGCGGGCTTCTTCCAACGCGTTCGCCATGTGATCCTTCCGATGCTCAAGCCGTCGATCCAGGTTGCGCTGCTCCTCCGCCTGATCTTCGCGTTCGAGGTCTTCGCGGTGGTGATCGCGTTGACCGGGTCCGGCGCCACGGTCCTCGCGGCGGAGGCGTACAAGTGGCAGGCGACCAACGAGAACGAGCACGTGGCCGCCGCGTACTCGCTCGTGATCCTCGGTCTCTCGCTCGCGGCCGCCGCCGTCGTGCTCGTCACGCTGCGGACGCCGCGCGAGCGGAGGCTGCGCTGATGGCGCTGCCGCGCATCCGGGTCGGCCGGGCGCTCGCGTATCTGGCGGCGATCGCCATCGCGGCGTTCATCCTCGCGCCCATCTACCTGATCACGATTTCCGCGTTCTCGAGCTTCGACGCCGTCTACGAGTACCCGAAGAACCTCGTCCCCAGCGACCTCTCGATGGAGTCGATGAACATCTTCCTCGACTCGGACGGCGTCAAGGAGTCGCTCCTGCGCAGCGTCTACGTCGCTGCGCCTGACGATCGTCGCGTGCCTCGCGATCGGCACCCCGGCCGGCTACGCGATCGCGCGTTTCACGTTCAAGGGCTCGAATCCGTTCCAGCTGGCGCTCGTGAGCACGCGCGCCTTCCCGCTCATCATCATCGCCGTCCCACTGGCCGTGACCTACCTCCGCGTCGGGATCGACGACACGATCTACGGGGTTGCGATGGCGCACATCGCCTTCACGCTGCCGCTCACGGTGCTCGTCATGGCCAGTGTCTTCGCAAGCATCTCGTCGAGCTCGAGGAGGCGGCGATGACGCTCGGGTGCGGCCGGTTGTCGGCCTTCCGGCGGGTGGCGCTTCCGCTCGCCCTGCCGGGCGTCGCCGCCTCGGCGATCTTCGTCTTCGTGACGACCTGGAACGAGGTCTTCGCCGCCGCGCTCCTGACCTTCACGAACCGGACACTCCCAGCGCAGATGCTGGCCGCGCTCGACACGTCACCGCTGCCATACCGCCTCGCGGGCGGCTTCTTCCTGCTCGCGCCCGCGCTCATCGTGATCTTCCTCATCCGGCGGTACCTGCTGACGACGTGGGGGCGCGTCGCTCGATGAGTCGAAAGGGGCTCCATGGCTGAGATCCGCTTCGAGGGCGTCCGCAAGAACTTCGGCAAGTTCGCAGCAGTCGACGGCGTCGACCTCGTGGTCGACGACCGCGAGTTCGTCGTGCTGCTGGGCCGTCCGGTTGCGGCAAGACGACGCTGCTGCGGTGCCTCGCGGGTCTCGAGCGGGTCGACGAGGGCCGTGTCTTCATCGGCGACCGAGACGCCACCGATCTGCCGCCGCGACGCCGGCGGATCGCGATGGTCTTCCAGAGCTACGCCGTCTTCCCGCACATGAAGGTCTACGACAACATCGCGTTCGGTCTCCGGATGCAGAAGGAGAAGAAGGCGGCGATCGACGAGCGGGTGACGTCGTCGGCCAGTCTCCTCCATATCGAGGAGCTCCTCGACCGCTACTCGTCGCAGCTCTCGGGCGGGCAGCGCCAACGCGTCGCGGTGGCCCGGGCGATCGCAACGACTGCGGATGTTCTCCTGATGGACGAGCCGCTCTCGAATCTGGATGCGTTGCTCAGGCTGGAGATGCGGGCCGAGCTGAAGACGCTGTTGCAGACGCTCGATGCGACGACGATCTACGTCACGCACGATCAGATCGAGGCGCTCAGCATGGGCGACCGGATCGCCG
>CAVVIL010000020.1:0-168071 GCA_963748255.1 uncultured Actinomycetes bacterium
GGAAGTCCTTCGCCGGGAAGGGGGTCAAGCCGCAGCGCGGCCAGTTGTCGCGCCCGAGACCCGAGCCGGTGAGCCGGACGAAGGCGCCGGAGGCGACCACGAGCCCCAGCATCGCGACCGCGAGCAGGGCGATCCGGAGGAACGCGTCAGGCGAGACGGGCCCGCGGAGGCGCGCGGGCCACCTCCGTCGAGTGCGACCCCCGACCCGGCCTCGACGCAACCCACAGCGTGGAGCGGCAGCCCCGCGGCGGAGAACGTCGCCTCGACGACGGCGCGCTTGTCGGCCGACAGCGTGACGAGGAGCCCGCCCGCCGTCTGCGGGTCGTAGGCGAGCGCCTCCAGCTCCGGGGACGCCCCGGAGACGACGTGCGGGCCGGCGAACTCGCGGTTGCGGCGGTCGCCCCCGGTGCCGAGACCGGCCTCGGCGAGCTCCAGCGCGCCGGGCAGCGCGGGCAGCGCCGCGGCGTCGAGGACGATGCGGACGCCCGAGCGCGACGCGGTCTCGTGAGCGTGACCGAGCAGCCCGAACCCGGTCACGTCGGTGACGGCGTGCGGGGTGAAGGGGCGGAGCGCGTCCGCGGCGTCGCGATTCGACTCGCACATCGCCTCGGTCGCGGCCTCGAGCGCCCCGGCCGGCGCGACGCCGTCCCGCACGCCCTGGAGGACGAGCCCGGTGCCGAGCGCCTTGGTGAGGAGGACGACGTCGCCCGCCTCGGCCGTGCTCTTCCGCCAGACCCCGTCGGGGTGCACCGTCCCGACGACCGCGAGCCCGTACTTCGGCTCCTCGTCGCGGATCGTGTGGCCCCCGGCGAGGATCGCGCCCGCCTCGCGCACGGCGTCGGCTGCCCCGGCGAGGATCTCGCCGAGCATCTCGACGGGGAGCTCCTCCGGGAAGGCGGTGACGGAGAGCGCGAGCAGCGGCCGCCCGCCCATCGCGAAGACGTCGTTGAGCGCGTTGGTGGCCGCGATTCGCCCGAAGGCGCGCGGGTCGTCGACGACGGGCGGGAAGAAGTCGACGGTGAAGACGAGCGCCGTCGTCTCGTCGAGCTTGTAGACGGCCGCGTCGTCGGCGGGATCGAGACCGACCAGGAGGTCGTGCGCCTCGGCCGGCACGAGGCCGTCGAGCAGCTGCTCGAGCCGGGCCGCCGAGTACTTGGCCGCGCACCCACCCGCCTTCGCGAGGCTCGTGAGGCCTTCGGTCCCGCTCATCCCGCCCGAGTGTACGGGCGTCCGCCGGGCGGGCTGTGAGAGGATCGCCGCGTGCCGAGCGCGCTCGTCACCGGGGGCTCGTCCGGGATCGGACTCGCGATCGCGCGGATGCTCCGCGACGAGGGCTATGCGCTGACGCTCGCCGCGCGAAAACCCGAGCGGCTGGAGGCGGCCGCCGCGGAGCTCGGGGCCGCGGCCGTGTCCGCAGACGTCCGGCACGAGGAGGACTGCGCGCGGCTGGTCGCAGGGCACGTGGCCGCTCACGGGGGGCTCGACGTGCTCGTCAACTCCGCCGGCGTGGGCGTCGCGGGGCACATCGGCGCCACCGAGACGAAGCAGTACGACCTCCAGCAGTCGGTCAACCTCCGGGGCGCGTTCCTGGTCACGCGCGAGGCGCTTCCCGCGCTCCGCGAGGCGCGGGGCTACGTCGTCAACCTCGCCTCGATCGCCGGCACGATCCCCGCTCCGGGCCTGGGGATCTACGGGGCCGCCAAGGCCGCGCTCATCTCCCTCACACGGACGCTCGACCGCGAGGAGACGGACGCGGGCGTCCGGTTCACGGCGCTCTGCCCAGGCTTCGTCGACACGCCGATGGCGAGCTGGACCGGGCTCGAGGCGGAGGAGATGATCCGGCCTGAGGACTGCGCCGAGCTCGTCCGCGCGCTCCTCCGGCTCGGACCTGCGACGCGCGTGCCGGTGCTCGTCGTCGAGCGCGCGGGCGGCGGCGACACCGCCTAGGCGGGGCTGCGCGCCGGTCAGCGCTCGCCGGGGGCGAGCTCGCCGAGCGTCGCGTCGCCGCCGGTGAGCCCGAGGCGCCCGTAGAGGGCGAGCTTGTCGCGCGAGTCCTCGATGTCGAGGAGGCGCAGGGTCAGCTGGCCGATCCGCTCCTCGGGACCGAACGCCGCGTCCTCGACGCGCTCCATCGAGAGCCGCTCCGGGTGGTAGGTGGCGTTCTCCGAGACCGTGTCGAGGATCGTGTAGTCGTCGCCGCGCCGGAGCTCGAGCGTCACCTCGCCGGTGACGGCGCTCCCGACCCAGGCCGAGAGGCTCTGGCGCAGCATCAGCGCCTGCGGATCGAACCAGCGGCCCTCGTAGAGCAGCCTGCCGAGACGCCGTCCCTCGCTGCGGTACGCCTCGATCGTCGCCTCGTTGTGGATCGCGTTGACGAGGCGCTCGTAGGCGGCGTGGAGGAGCGCCATGCCCGGCGCCTCGTAGATCCCGCGGCTCTTGGCCTCGATGATCCGGTTCTCGATCTGGTCGGACATGCCGAGGCCGTGACGCCCGCCGATCGCGTTGGCCTCGAGCGCGAGCTCGACCTGGCTCGCGGCGGTCGACCCGTTCAGCGCGACCGGCCAGCCCTCCTCGAACCGCACGCGGACGGTCTCCGGCTCGATCGCGACGTCGGGGTCCCAGTGCCGGACTCCCATGATCGGCTCGACCAGGTGCATCGTCCGGTCGAGGCGCTCGAGCTCCTTCGCCTCGTGGGTCGCGCCCCAGATGTTCGCGTCGGTGGAGTAGGCCTTCTCGGCGCTCGCGCGGTACGGGAGGCCGCGCTCGACCAGCCACTCGCTCATCTCCGCGCGGCCGCCCAGCTCGTCGACGAAGAGCGGGTCGAGCCACGGCTTGTAGATCCGGAGGGCCGGGTTCGCGAGCAGCCCGTAGCGGAAGAACCGCTCGATGTCGTTGCCCTTGTACGTCGACCCGTCGCCCCAGACGTCGACGCCGTGCTCGCGCATCGCCTGCACGAGCATCGTCCCCGTCACGGCGCGGCCGAGCGGCGTCGTGTTGAAGTAGGTCTTGCCGCCGGTCGAGACGTGGAAGGCGCCGCAGCGCAGCGCGACGAGCCCCTCGTGGACGAGCTGCGGCTTGCAGTCGACGAGCAGTGCCTCCTCCGCGCCGACCGCCCGCGCCCGCTCGGGCACGCCCGTGACGTCCGGCTCGTCGGCCTGGCCGAGGTCGGCCGTCAGCGCATACGGGATCGCGCCCTTCTCGCGGATCCAGGCGACGGCGACGGTCGTGTCGAGGCCGCCGGAGAAGGCGATCCCGACGCGCTCGCCGATCGGGAGCGAGCTGAGGATGCGCGACATGCGCCGAGCATAGGCAAGCCGGGGCTAGCCGACGGCGGCGTGCTGTCGCTCGACCGCGGCGCGCAGCCTACGCGCGACGCCGACGACCTCGCCGACGACGACCAGGGCGGGCGTCGGCAGGCCCGCGGCGAGCTCCGCCAGCTCGTCGAGGCGCCCGGTGACGGACTCCTGCTCGGGGAGCGTCCCGTTCGCGACCACGGCGCCCGGCGTCGCGGGGTCGAGCCCGGCCGCCACGAGCCCCGCGGCGAGCTCGGGCAGGCGCTCGAGCCCCATGAAGAGGACGAGCGTGCCGCCGCCCCGCGCCAGCGAGGCGAGCGCCTCGGGGTCGTCGGGGACGCCGTGGCCGTTCGCGATCGTGACGCGGTCGGAGCTCCCGCGGTGCGTGACGGGGATCAGCGCGGCGGCGGGCACGGCCGCGATGCTCGAGACGCCCGGGGTGACGGTGAACGCGATCCCCGCCTCGGCGAGCTCGAGCGCCTCCTCGCCGCCGCGGCCGAAGACGAACGGGTCGCCGCCCTTGAGGCGGACGACCTCGAGCCCTGCCCGCCCGTACTCGACGAGCAGCGCGTTGATCTCCGCCTGCTTGAGCGGCGCGCGCGGGATCACGAGCGCGTCCTCGGGCGCCTCCGCGACGAGCTCCGGCGAGACGAGCGCGTCGTGCACGAGCACGTCGCAGGAGCGAACGAGCTCCAGCCCGCGAGCCGTGATCAGCCCGGGGTCGCCCGGGCCGGCGCCGACGAGGTGGACGGTCACGAGAGCGCCCGCTCGACGAGGCGCTCGAAGTACGCCTTGCGGTCGTCGTAGGTCGGAAGGCTCACCTTGGCCCACGGCCGGAGCGCGCGCAGCTGGCGCGCGAGGTCGGCGTGGGTCGGCCCGATCTGGGCGGCGATCCGGTCGCGGAGCCACTTCGCGAGCGCCGGTGAGGCGCCGCCGGTCGAGACGGCGATCGCGATCGGGCCCTGCCGGTGGACGGCGGGCAGGATGACGGTGCACTTCTCCGGGTCGTCGACGACGTTGCAGAGGAGCGAGCGCGCGGCGGCGTCCCGCGCGACGTCCGCGTTGAGGGACTCGATCTCGGTCGCGGCGACGACGAGGTACCGGCGGTCGAGGTCGGCCTCCTCGTACGCCCGCGGCAGCCAGGTGACGGGGAGCGCGCGCACGTCGTCGCGGATCCGCGGCGCGACGACGGTGACGTCGGCGCCGCACTCGAGCAGCCCGGCGACCTTCTCCTTCGCGATCCTGCCGCCGCCGACGACGAGCACGCTGCGGCGCTCGAGGTCGAGGCAGGCCATGTAGTACCGCTGCTCGGGCACCTCAGACACCCACCGAGTGCACGCGGACGCCCGACCGGTCGAGCCGAATCGTCAGCTCCTTGCCGTCGACGGCGAGCGAGAGGCCGAAGGCGCCGGGGCCGTGGACGGTGAGCGAGACGTCCTCGAGCGTCCGTCCCGCGAGGGCGCCGAGCGCGTCGTTCACCTCGGCGGCGCTCGCGACGAGGTCGCGCCCCGACGGGAGCCGCCGGTAGAGCCGCGTCGCCGCCGCCTCGCCGCCCGGGCCGTAGATCGCGCGCAGGCGGCCCGACTGGAGCGCGAGCTCGATCAGCCGGTCGAGCTCCTCGGCGCCCTCCGAGACGGCGCCGTCGGCGAGCTCGTCGCGGAGGAGCTCGAGCCGCTCCCGGTAGTCGCCCGCCGGGACGGCCGCGAGCACCGCGTCCACCTCGCCGAGCGCGACCTCGAGCTCGGCCGCGGTCGGTGCCAGCGGCCGGGCCTCAGTGGTCGCCATTGCCTGCCGCCTCCCCGAGGATCGCATGCAGCTCGTGCTCGAACCCGCCCGTCTCGATCGAGCAGTGCATACCGCACTCCTTGGGGGCGTCGGTCTCCCACCACCAGCGGCCGGCCCGGTGCGGCTCGCCCGGCGCGATCGCACGCGTGCACGGCGCGCACCCGATCGACGTGAACCCCTTCTCGTAGAGGAGGTGCGTCGGGACCTCGTTCTCCCGGAGGTAGTCCCAGACCTCCTCCTCCGTCCACTCGGCGAGCGGGTTGAGCTTCACGATCGCGTCGTGGTCGTGGTCGATCTCGACCTTGCGGATGTCCGAGCGCGAGGCCCACTGGTCGCGGCGGAGGCCGGTGACCCACCCGTCCAGCCCGTCCAGCACGCGGTTGAGCGGCTGCACCTTGCGGACGTTGCAGCAGAGGAGCCGCTCCTCGACCGAGTTGTAGAACAGGTTCGGCCCGTGCCGGTCGACGAGCCGTTGGAGATGGTCGGCGCGCGGCGAGACGAGCTCGAGCCGCAGGCCGGGGTAGCGCTCGCGCAGGCGCTCGACGAGGTCGAACGTCTCCTGCGGGAGGCGGCCGGTGTCGATCGAGAACACGCGCACGTCGGGGTCGATCGCGTACGCCATGTCGATCAGCGCCACGTCGCCCTCCTGGAAGGCCGTCGAGACCCCGAGCCGGTCGCCGAACTGCTCGAGCGCCCACTCGAGGAGCTCCCAGGGCTCGCGGCCCTCGAACTCGATCGAGAGCTCGCCGGCCTCCAGGTCGTCGATCAGGTGGGTGCTCACGCTGCTGCCTCCTCGGTCGCACGGGTGGGGGCGGGGTCGATGCCTGCGAGCGCGCCGAGCTCGGCGTCGGTCAGGCGACGGGTGAACTGGGGGAAGCTCTCGGCGTCGCGGCGCCCGTCGAGCCAGCCTGCGACGAGGCCGCCGACGACGTCGTCGAGCAGGTCGGTGCGCACGCGGCGGAAGACGGCGCGGCCGATCCCGGCGTCGCGCCCGAGCCCGCCGCGCAGGTAGACCTCGTAGGCCTGGTGTCGCGTGCCCGTCTCGTCGCGCACCGTGCTGCCCTGGAAGCCGATGTCGCCGACCCAGTGCTGGGCGCAGGCGTGCGGGCACCCGTCGAGATGGAGCTTCAGGTCCGCGACATCGTCGCCGAACCGCGTCTCGAGCCCCTCCACGAGGGCCGCGAGCCGGGTCTTCGTCTCGGTCACGGAGAAGTTGCAGTGCGGCTCCCCGGTGCAGCCGATCGAGCCGGCGCGGATGGGGTTGACCTCGAGCGGGAAGCCGAGCTCCGCGAGCCGTGCGGAGACGCCGTCGACCGCGTCCCCCGCCACGCCAGTGAGGACGAGGTTCTGCTGCCGTGTGACGCGGAGGTCCTGCCCGCTCTGCTCGGCGAGCTCCGCCAGCGCGAGCATCTGCGTGCCGCTCACGAGCCCGACGTGGACGGGAATGCCGATCGAGCGGGTCCCGCCGCGCTCGAGGCCGACGCCCATGTGGTCGTGCTCGACGTCGGGGTGCGGGGGCAACGCGAAGTCCGGGAGCCTGCGGCCGAGGCGCTGCTCGACGACGGCGCGCATGCCCTCCGTCCCGATGTCGTCGATCATGAACTTCAGTCGCGCCTTGACCCGCGAGACGCGGTAGCGGAGATCCTCCTGCCAGGCGTCGATGATCGCCCGCAGGACCTCGAGAGTCTCCTCCTTCCGGACGAAGACGCCGAGGTCGCGCGCGAGGCGGGGGACGGACGAGAGCCCACCGCCGACCATCACGCCGAACCCCTCGACGCCGTCGTGGATCGCCCCGACGAGCGCGATGCAGTTGATCTCGGCGGCGTTGCAGCGATGCGCGCAGGTCGAGATCGTGATCTTGTGCTTCCGCGGCAGGTCGCTGTAGTCCGGGTTGCCGTAGAAGAACCGCGTCACCTCGTCGATCACCGGCGTCGCGTCGTAGAGCTCGTCGTGCGCCGTCCCGGCGAGGGGGCAGCCCGTGACGTTGCGCACGGCGTCGCCGCAGGCGCCCGCGGTCGTCAGGCCGGCGGCGTCGAGGCGCGCGAAGACGTCCGGCAGCGCCGCGAGCCGGAGGTAGTGGAGCTGGATCGTCTGCCGCGTGCTGAGCTCGCCCGCGTCGGAGCCGTGCTCGACGGAGAGCTCGCCGACGGCGCGCAGCTGGTGCGGCTCGATGCGCCCCGCCGGGAGCTTGATCCGGAGCATGAACGTGCCGACCTTCGGCTTGTCGTGGTAGAGGCCCCACCACTTGAGCCGGACGATGTCCTCCTCCGGGATGTCCGCGTAGCCCGCCGCGATCAGCGACGGCAGCTCGCCGAGCATCCCGAGCGGGCTCTTCTCGCGCTTGAGGCGCTCGACGGAGTTCCGCTTGAGGACGAGCTCGAGCGTCGGCGGCTCCGATGCCCGGGCGGCGCGTGCGGTGGGTGCCACGTGCTCTCCTCTCGTCCTCGTCGGCCGTGTCGGCCCGAAGCGCGAGCGGCTCCGGGTCGGGGGTTCCCGGAGCCTTCGGTGGGCCTGCCGTGGCGGGCGCCGCGTGTGCCATCTTCCCGCATCGACCGCTCCGGGACGGGCGGCGCACGGCTGGAGTTCGCACCTGACGGGCTCGAAGGCCCCGGTTGCGGCGGCGTCGTCGGGCCAGATCCCTCGACCGCTCGTGATGACTAACGCTTCACAATCTATAGCAACGTCACTTCACTCACGCAAGTAATGGACGCGGGCGGCCGCCGGTGACGACGCGGCGTCGCGACACGTCGGCCGAAGCGGGTGCCGGGTCTACGAGTTGACGGCCTTGACCGCGCGCTCGAGCTCGCGTGCGGAGAACGCGCCCTCGAACTTCGTGCGGATGACGCCGGTGCGGTCGACGACGTACGTGAACGGCTCGGTGGGGAGCCGCCACTCCTTCACCCACCGGTTGACCCCCTTCGCGGGGTCGTTGTCCTTGTAGATCTCGACGTGGATGAACCGGACGCCCTCCGAGGCCGGCTCCTTGCGCACGGCCGAGACGACCTCGACGCCCGGGCCGCACGTCCGCGTCTGGCAGAACTGCGGCGTCGCGAAGGTGACGACGAACGGCTCCTTCGCGGAGAGCGCCTGCGCGACGCTGCGCTCGTAGAGGGCGCGGTCGGGGACGCGCGAGGTCGTCAGGGCCGTGAGGTTGCCGTTCGTGCTCGCAAGGGTGGGCGTCTTCGTCGGGAGCGCCCGGTCGCCGACCGTCGGCGCGGTGCTCTTCCGCTTCACGACCACGTTCCCGAGGGCCTGGATCTTCGTGCCGCCGACCGGCTCGGCGAGGAACCAGTACGTCCCCGGCGTCGGCGTGTCGATCGTCGTCACGTAGATCGAGCCGACGTCGTCGGCCGTCGAGCCGCCCGGCACGCCGATGGGCTCGAGGCGGGCGACCCCGGTCGCGAACGGCGGCCGCTTGAGCCCGCGCGAGACCCAGATCCGCGCCGTGGGCCGCTCGACGAGGCGCCCTTGCTTGTCGACGACGAGGAAGGACACGCGGTTGCGCCCGACCTGGTGATCGGACGTGCCCGCGACGACGGCAACGTCCTCGCCCGGCGCCCGCCAGAGCGCCTCGAGCGTGCCGTTCTCGGCCGGCGCTGCCTGGGTCGTCGTCCCGCCCGAGGCGTCGTCGGAGCCGCCGCCGCACGACGCCCCGAGGAGCGCGATGCACACGGCGAGGACCACGGCGACCCCCGGACGCGCCACGCGCCCAGGGTAGCCGCAGTGCGATCCGAGAGAGAGCTAGTCGCCGTCCGAGAACGTGCGCCCGGCCAGCTTGAACTTCCCGAGCCAGGCAGCGACGAGCGCCAGGTTCACGAGGGCGAGGGTCAGTCTCGCTCTGTTCACCACGAGCCTCCTTTCCTCAGAAGCGGACGACAGACAGCGCCTCGGCGGCGTTGCGGTACCACCTCGCCGCCTCGCGTGCGTCTCCCCGACGCTCCGCGAGATCTCCCAGCGCAACCCACGCTCCCGTCCGGTGCGCGATCGACGCCATCTGCTCGAAGGCGGCGTCCGCGACTCGGAAGCACTGCTCCGCCTCGTCGAGGCGGCCCCGCTCCAGCAACGAGCGGCCCAGCACGAGGTTCGACTGGCCGATCTCGTCGAGGAAGTCGTCGCGTCCCTCGAGTAGCTCGAGGGCCTTGCGCGCATGCTCGTCTGCGGCCTCGTGGTCGCCGAGGTGCTCGTGCACCGCCGCCAGGCTTCCCAGGGCCTGTGCGGCGTCCGGCTGCGAGCCGGCCTCGACGGCGAGGGCGAACGACTGCGTGAGGTGCTCGATCGCCTGCTCGGGATGGCCGAGCAGGAGCTGCAGGCCGCCCAGGTTCAACATCAGGCGGCCGGTGTTCCGCTCGTCGTTCAGCTCCTGGTAGATCGCCTTCGCCTGCTGAGCGTACTGGCGGGCGAGCACCCAGTGACCCATCTTCTCTGCGACGAGCGAAGCCTGGAAGTACGTCCCCGCGACGACCCGCGGATCGTCCATCCCCTGCGCGAGCTCGATCGCGCGCTCGACGTCCTCGCGCGCGGCCTCGTAGTCGGACTGCCGCCGCCGGCAGCGCGAGCGCCACGCGAGGATGCGGGCGCGGAGGAGGTCGCAAGGATGACCCGAGCGCTCCGCCAGGGCGAGCGCCTCGTCCAGGAGCGCGATCGCCGTCGGGACGCTCGAGATGCGGTAGCGGCAGCAGCCGAGGCGGAAGAGCACGTCGGCCCGGTCGACGTCGGAGAAGCCGGGGAGCTCGACGAGCTCGCGTGCGCGCTGGAGGACCTCGATCGCGTCGCGGGCGCGGCCCGTCTCCTGGAGCGACCAGCCCTCGCCAGCGAGCGCCCGCACCTCGAGCTCGGCCGAGCCGAGCTCGGCCAGCTCGCCGGCTGCCTGACGGAAGAGCTCGACCGCCTCGGCGTCGCGGTGGTCTGCGGCGAGTGCCTCGGCGCGGGTGAGCAGCGCCTCGACGCGCGTGCGGTCGTCGACGGAGACCCCGTGAAGCAGGAACTGCGCGTCGACGGCGAGCCGCTCCGCCAGCCACGCGACCGTGTCGTCGGTCGGGCGCGTCTTCCCGCGCTCGATCTGGCTCACGTACTCCTTCGAGAAGCGGTTGCCGGCGAGCGCGGTCTGCGTCAGGCCGGCGGCGACGCGCAGCGAGCGGACGCGCTCGCCGATGCTCCGGGCACGAGCCGGAGCAGCGACGGAAGTCGTGGCGGCCGCATCGCCCATACGGTCTGCACTCAACCCTGCGGCCTCGCGGGGCGCTGTCCCCCGATGGGGTGAACGCGGGTGGTCGGGCGGGTGAACCATGTGAAGCACAGGATACCTCAGGATCACTTGACCGAGCTACTTGACTTTTCGGGACACGGCCCCTACAGTCCGGTCACCAAGCACTGATCCAGACGCCAGGATCAGTGCGCGGGGCGCACCGACGGGAACCGGTGCCGTGCGGAGAACAGCGTGACTGGGCCGCAGAGTCACGAGCTCCGACCGGCGCCCCCAGAGGAGCAGCCTCCTTCGAGACGCCCCCGGAAGCCGCAGCCGGGGGCGTCTCACATTTCTGAGCGCGTGTGACGCGAATTGCCTGTATCCATGCGCTTCGCTGCAAGCTGCTCCTGACCCCAAGACCGCTGAGGGCCGCTGAACGCCGCTTGGCAGGGGCTCGTTCAGGCCCTCACCAAGCCCTCAGCAGATCCTGACATCGTGCGGGACGTACGGGGCAGGGCGTCTGTTGCTACAACCACCGCGGCCCGCCGTACGATCGGCAAGTGCCACTGCCACCCACCCGCGGTTCCACTGGTTTGACTGGTGCCGCCGGCGAGTACCACGTCGCCGCCGAGTTGTCCCGACGCGGACGGCTGGCGACGGTCACCATCAAGAATTCTCCCGGCACCGACGTCCTCGCTCAACGGCGCGACCGCAGTGCGATGGTCGCAGCGGAACGGGCGATTTGCAGGAATTTCTTGCAAGCAGCCGGGTCTCGTACTATCCGCTGAAGAGGGGTCGGGTGCACTCCCCGAGCGACCCCTTGCGTCCTGCCCTGTGAGCGACGGATCGGAGGACAGCGTGGCAAAGGCGATCTCGAGCGACGTGCGGGCGGAGTTGGCCTCTGTGCCGCGCTCCTACTTCGCCGCCGTGGACCGGCTGGACGTCGACGACGTCCTGTCCCACTTCGCGGACGATGCGACCCTGACCGTGCAGACGGACGGCGTCACGTTCACCGGAGCCGACGAGATCCGGCGGATGTTCATGGACTTCTTCGCGAGCTGGGACGCGATGGTCCACGACATCACGAATCTCGTCGTCGACGACGACGCGCGGCGAGCGGCGACGGAGCAACGCGTGACGTTGCGGAGCGGCGGGACGGACACGCCGATGTACAACTGCAACTTCTTCACCATCAACGACGATGGCCGGTTCGATCGGGTCATCATCTGGATGGACGGGAACAACCCTCTGAAATAGGCGGTTGCCGGCCGCCCGAAGGGAATCGAACGTGCACCCGGTCGGGAAGCGGCCGGGCGGCAGGCGCGCCGCCCGAACACGGCCGGGCGTCGTTCAGCCGACTCGGCGGAACGCGATGATTCCGGTAGGGACCTGCCGCTGGTAGTCCGGCCGGTTGACGGACGTTCCGCGCCAGTTGACGTTCGCGCTGGAGTCGATGTCCATGCCCAGCGCCTCGACGAAGCCGAGCCCGATCAGCGCCTGCGCGAACTGGCGGGCGGAGGTGCCTGCGCCGCCGATGACGACGAGCGCCGTCTGCCCGTTCCGCAGCCGCCCGACCGCCGTGCGATGGTAGGCGGGATCGCGTTGATACGGCTCCAGCGTCGTCAGGTCGCCGACCTGGCCGTCGTGGACGTAGACGGGCTTGCCAGAGATCGCCTCGCGCACCCCTTCTTGGATGAGATCGGCGTCCTTCACGTTCCCGGCGACGATGTCGACGCTCCCGTCGGCGCCGAACGCGGCCGCGCCGCGGTTGGTGCCGCCGAGGAAGCTGCGGCCCTTGTGGATCAGCAAGTTGCCGGACGGGACGTTGCGGGCCAGCAGGAAGAAGTCGCCGTTGAGGCCGGCGACTGCGCCGCGCCCCGCGTTGGCGCGGATGTACCCGCCCACGGTCCCGGTGCGCCCCGGGCCGCCGCCCAGCCAGACGGCTTCGAGCCGCGCCCCCCGACCGGGGACGATGCGGACGATGTGAACCGGCCGGGGGCCGGCGCCGGTGGCAATCGTCCTCGTGCTCGAGGTGACCGCGGGAACCGCCGCTGCCGTCGTGGACGTCACGGCCGCGCCGGGCGCCGCAGTCGCAACGGCGAGTGCCAATGCCCACATCACCCGCCTGGCCACTGCATCACCCCCCACCGCCTCCCGGGCCGGCCGTTGCGCGACGTGGCGCCGCGACGATCCCGAGCGAGTCTATCCCCACCGTGATCGTCGGAACAGGCCGCCGCCCGGCGTCGCAAGTGGGACAGCATGCCCCCCGCCAGAATCGAACGTGCGCACGCGGTCTAGGAAGCGGCCCGCTTGCGGCTCAACCATGCGGGTGTAGAGCCGCGCGGCTCCCAGGACGGCCCGGGAAGGCCGGGGCCGGGCGGTTTCACTCTCCGCGCAACCGTGCTACCCCCTGGCAACCCGTGCGAGGCCGCCATGTCCGTAAAGAGCCCTCGCGCCGCTGCGTCTGCGCTCGTAGCCTGCCTGGCCAGTGGCGAAGCATCACGTTCGCCGGAACCCACGGGAGGATCGATGGCCGAGCTGGAGCGGGAACTTCGGGAGCTGCTCGACAAGCAGGTCTTGACCGAGCTTGTCGTTCGCTACGCGCGAGGGGTCGACCGCTGGGACAAGGAGCTGGTGCTCGCCTGCTTTCACCCGGACGCGACGCTCCACTACAACACCTACGTCGGCAACGCAATCACGTTCTATGACGCGCTGTGGGCGCCCGCGGGGAGCAGCGCGAACGTCGGGACAGGGGCTCCGCGTGGCCAGCACGTCGTCACGAATCTGCTCTTCGAGGTCGACGGTGACGTCGCGTGGGGTGAGAGCTACCTCGAAGCCCGTCGCGCCGGCGTCGGAGGTCGGCGTGCGGGGGACGAGTCCGTCCCCACCGGCATTGGGTTCCCGATCGCCAGGATCGGTCGCTTCATCGACCGCTTCGAGCGCCGCGACGGGGAGTGGAGGATCGCCGATCGCCGGGTCGCGATGGAGTGGATGTCCGAGGAGATCGAGGACTCGCCGGAGATGCCCGGCGGCTACAAGCTCGAGAACTTCGCGCCGACCCGCCACGACCGGAGCGACCCCTCGTACGACCGCGACCGGCCCTGAGCAGGACGTACCTCCTGTTGCCGGGCCGGAAGGTCGCCGCTGCCAAGAGGTGGCGCGCGGATGGCGTCCCGTGGGACCCGCACTTTCCGGCGACCATGACCGGCCGGGGCGGCAACAAGCGCAGCCGCCCCGGCCGGGTTCTCGTCGGTGCTACGTGACGGGACGCGCGCCGGTCCTGCGCCCGAAGTAGGTGCCCGCCAGGAGCCCTCCGCTGAGAACCACGAGCCCCAGCATCGCGGCGGCTCCGATGCCGAAGTCACCCCAGTCGAAGCCGTTGCCGGAGCCGGTCGGCTGCTCCACGACCGTCGTCGGCTGACTCGTCCGGTCGAGCCGGGATTGGCGGTTGAGAGCCTCACTGCGGGCGACGAGCGCAGCAAACGCCTGCGGCGCCATCCGGTTCGCGCCTGCCTGGTAGAGCCCCGTGAACTGCTGCGGCGAGAGGCGCGTGACCGCGTTCCCGTAGAGCGTGTTCAGCGCCTCGCTGCGGATCATCAGTGCCCGGTACGCGGGCTGGCTCATCCCGGCGGGCCTCGACGTCGCCGCCTGCGCGGAGGCGGCGAGAACGACGATGGCGCCGATGGTGGCGAGGACGGCACCGATCCTCGACGTGGTCTGCGAGATGTTCACTTCGTCCTCCTTCGTTTTCGGCGACCGCCCCGTGCGGTCGTTGCACACAAGACCCAAAGCGGCTAAAAGCGCCCTAGTCAGGACCTAAAGGCCCGCTAAAGAACGGTCGGGAGGGGGATGGAGTTTCGGATCCTCGGTTCGCTGGAGGTACGGGAGAACGGCCACCAGGTCCCGCTCGGCGGGTCCAAGCAGCGCGCCGTGCTCGCCTCCTTGCTGCTGCGCGCCAACGAGGTCGTCTCGCGCGACCGGCTCGTCGACGAGCTCTGGGGTGCCGCACCTCCCGCCACCGCCTCGACCGCGCTCCAGGTGTACGTCTCCCAGCTGCGCAAGGCGCTCGGCCGGGATCTGATCCTGACGCAGCCACCCGGCTACCTCATCCGCGTCGGCGACGGCGAGCTCGACCTGCATCGCTTCGAGTGGCTGGTGGCGACCGCGCGCGCCGAGGAGCCCGCCGAGGCCGCCCGGCTGGTGCGGCAAGGGCTGGCCCTGTGGCGTGGAGCGCCTCTGGCCGAGCTGGGCGACTCCTTCGCCCGCGCCGAGCGAGCGCGCCTGGAAGAGCAGCGGCTGGCCGCGCTGGAGCAGCGGATCGAGGCGGAGCTCGCGCTGGGTCACCACGCGGCGCTGGTCCCCGAGCTCGAGGGGCTCGTGCGCGAGCAGCCGCTGCGGGAGCGCCGGCGCGGCCAGCTGATGCTGGCCCTCTATCGCTGCGGCCGCCAGGCTGACGCGCTCGAGGTCTTCCGCACGGGCCGGCGGTTGCTGGACGAGGAGCTCGGGCTCGAGCCGGACGGTGAGCTCCAACGGCTCGAGAAGGCCATCCTCAACCACGATCCGTCGCTCGAGTCGCCCGAAGCCGCGCGCGTCGAACGACCCTCCGTCGCACAGCATCGCCGAGCGTCGTCACAGACCGAGGCGCCCGTCCCTCCCGACTCGGTCGCGGTGATCGACCCGCAGCGCTCCCGGGTCGTGGGCCACGTGCTCGTCGGCCGAAGGCCCGTGGCCGTCGCGATCGGGCACGGCTCGGTCTGGGTTGCCAACGCGGACGACGGAACGGTCTCTCGCATCGATCAGGACCGCCACGAGCTCATCCGGACGATCGGGATCGGAGCACCGGCGATCGACCTCGCCGTCACCACCGATGCGGTCTGGGTGGCGAACGGGAGCGACGGCACGGTCTCGCGGATCGATCCCGGGGCCGACGCCGTCGTCGAGACGATCGACCTGAGGGGCTCGAGCGAGCTCGTCTGGAATCCGGCCTACGCGGTCGACGCCGACGACGATTCCGTCTGGATCGCCGCTGGTCCCCGCCATGTGGTCCGCATCGACCCGACGACGAACGAGCCCTCCGCGATCATCGACGTCGGACATGTGCCTGTGGGCCTGGCCCTCGGCGAGGAGGCGCTCTGGGTGGTGACGACCGCCGAGCGGGCCTTGCGCATCGAGCCGCACACGAACACCGCCACGGCCGAGGTACCCGTCGGAGACCCCGTCGCGTTGACGGCCGGGGAGCAGGCTGTCTGGGCCTCTGACTTGCGAGGACAGATCTGGCGCATCAACCCGGACACGGCGACAGTGAGCCAGACGACGCCGGTCGGGAGAGGACTGCTGGGTCTCTGCGCGACGGATGGGATGCTGTTCGCGGCCAACAACGCCGACGGCACCGTCGTCCAGATCGATGCTCAGGACGGTCGGGTGGTTGGCATCGTTCCGGTCGGGCACGCGCCGACGGACGTGGCCTCGCTGGACGGGAAGGCCCTCTGGGTCTCGGTCCAGGGCGAGAGCGCTATGTGACCGAGCTCGGGATTCGGATCTTCCCGGCGACGAGCTGGGTCCTGACGTCCTCGAGCTCGGCCTTGAGCGACGCGGGCACCGCGGCGCTGATCGTGCCGAGGCCGACGCCGCCGTTCTCGAGGGAGAAGCGGGCCGAGCGACCGGTCTCGAGCGTCCCGCGCGCGAGCGCCTCGATCGTGTCGAAGACGGCCACGTCGAACCTCACCAGCGCGCTCGTCAGCACGTGCGGGCCGAGGTGGGACTGGTCGACATCGACTCCGATCCCCCAGACCCCACGCTCGCTTGCCGCCTCCAGCGCCCCGAGGCCGCAGGCGGCGGCGACCTGGAACACGACTCGAGAGCCCTTCGCGATCTGGCTCAGGGCGACCGACCGACCTTTCACCGGGTCGAGGAAGTCGTCGGTATAGCCGTGCAACGTCGTGACGCGTGGATTGGCTCCTCTCGCCCCTGCCTGGTAGCCGGCGATCCACCGCGCGACCCCCGGTACCCGCTCGCCACCGACCGCGCTGACCACCTCCCGCCCTGGAGAGAGCGTCAGCACGCGCGCAGCCAGGTGGCCGGCCAGATACCCGGCTTGCTCTGCGCTGAACGCGAGGCCCAGGACGTTCTTCGGGCGATGCGCCAACTGGTCGTGAGCGACGTCGATGATCGCGAACCTCGTTCCGGGAAACCCGGTGGCGACTTTGTCGATCGCGGGGGCGGCAAAGAAGCCCATTCCGATGACGAGGTCGTACTTCTGCCGCGCGAGCAGTGCGACGCTCGGGACGTAGCCTTCCTTCGGGGCCGGTGTCAGCACTCGCCCTCTGACCCCCAGCTCTCGGACGGCTCGCTCGAGCCCGAGGTAGGCCCCATGGTTGTACGGGTCATCGATGCCTTTCGGCTCCATGACGAGTCCGACTCTGAGCCGCCTGTCGCTCACCAAACCAGTCTCACAGGCTCGGATGCGGAGCGTACTGTCGCCAGAGATGCAGTCGAGGCCCGCACCGAGGCCCGCGCACCGTCCTAGATCAGTGTGCAACCCATGAACTCCCGTTCGCCGCAGCCGGGGGCGTCTCACTTTGCTCACGGAGACGCGGGTCGAAGCTCCGGGCTCGCCGGCACTCGGCCCGGCCTCGGTGCATCCGTCCGCGGCGGAGCGACGAACGCCGGCCGAGTCCCCACGAGCTGCTGGCTCGCCGCCTCCGACGACGACACGTAATCTGTCGAAGACATGTCTAGCTTCTGTCCACTTCACCCGTGAGCCGCGTCGCAGGGCTCGTCGCCGGTCGGCGATCGAAGTTCGTCGTGCTCGCGGTGTGGCTGCTGACGATCCTTGCGCTCGGCCCCTTCATCGGGAAGTTCGAAGGCGCCCAGCAGAACGAGCCGTCGAGCTTCCTGCCGGGCGAGGCGGAGTCCGTGCGCGTCCTGGAGGCGTCGAAGGAGTTTCCCGCGGGGGACGTCACGGCCGCGATCGTCGTCTTTCGCGACTCCGACGGGCTCGACCGGAGTGCGCAGGACGAGATCGTGAGGAAGCGGCAGGCCTTCGCGGAGACCGACATCCCGGGCGCCGAAGCGACGTCGCCACCCGTGCCCTCCGACGACGGGACTGGAGTGATCGTGACCGTCCCGATCGCGGCCGGCGGCGACGAGGAGCTGCTGATCGACGCCGTCGAGGAGCTCCGGACGATCGCGGCGGCCGGCTTGCCCGAGGGGGTCGCGGCACATGTCACCGGCCCGGCCGGCTTCTCGGCCGACGCGAGCAAGGCGTTCGAGGGCATCAACTCCACGCTCCTCTTCACCACCGCCGGGCTCGTCTTCCTGCTGCTCGTGCTCATCTACCGCAGCCCGATCTTCTGGGCGCTCCCGCTCCTCGCGGTGCTCGTCGCCGAGTCGGTCGTCCGCGGGCTCGGCTACCTCCTGGCACAGGCCGGCGTCGTGATCAACGGGCAGGTCGGCGGGATCCTCCTCGTGCTCGTGTTCGGCGCGGGCACGGACTACGCGCTGCTGCTCACGGCGCGCTACCGCGAGGAGCTTCGCACCCTCGAGGACAAGCACGAGGCCATGCGGGTCGCACTGACGCGGGCGGGCCCCGCGATCGTCGCCTCCGCCGGCACCGTCGTCGCGGCGCTCCTTTGCCTCTCGTTCGCCTCGGTCAACTCGACGGCCGGGCTCGGGCCCGTGGGTGCGATGGGCGTCGCCGTCGCCGCGCTCGCGATGGTCACGCTCCTCCCCACGTTCCTCGTCATCTGCGGCCGCGGCGCGTTCTGGCCCTTCGTGCCGCGGCTCGGGAGCGAGGACACCGCCCGGCACGGGGCGTGGCGGCGGCTGGGCGAGCGAATCGACCGCCGCCACCGGCCCGTCTGGATCGTGACGGCGCTCGGTCTCGGAGCGATGGCGCTCGGCGTGCTGACGCTCGACGACGACCTGACAACCGCCAACGCGTTCCGCGGGGACGTCGAGTCGGTGGCGGGGCAGCGCGTGCTCGAGCAGTCGTTTCCCGCCGGCTCGAGCGCACCCACGGTCGTGCTCGTGCCCCCCGACGCAGCCGGAGCGGCGATCACGGCCGCTCGGAGGTCGGGGGTCGTCGCGGAGGTCGGGCGCCCGGAAGCAGGCCCGCCGGGCACCCGTTTCACGGTCACGCTGGACGCAGACCCCTACTCGGAGGAGGGCTACGCCGCGGTCGACGACGCTGCGCGACGAGCTGCGAGCGGCGACGGACGGCGTCGCGCTGGTGGGCGGGCCGACCGCGGAGGAGGCCGACCTGCGAGCCGCCACGCGGCGCGACACGAAGCTCCTCGTCCCCCTCGTGCTCGCGGTCGTCTTCGTGATTCTCGTCGCGCTGCTGCGGGCCGTCGTTGCGCCGGTGCTGCTGATGGCGACGGTCGTGCTCTCGTACCTCGCCGCACTCGGCGCGAGCCTTGTGCTGTTCGAGCTCTTCGCCGACTTCCCGGGCGAGGATCCGAGCTTCCCGCTCTTCGCGTTCATCTTCCTGGTCGCGCTCGGCGTCGACTACAACATCTTCCTCATGGCCCGCGTCCGCGAGGAGGCGCTGCGCGCGCCGACTCGCGGGGCGATGCTCACAGGCCTCGCCGTCACGGGAGGCGTGATCACGTCCGCCGGGGTCGTGCTCGCCGGGACGTTCTCGGTGCTCGCCGTGCTCCCGCTCGTCGCGCTCACCCAGATCGGGATCACGGTCGCCCTCGGCGTCCTGCTGGACACGTTCGTCGTCCGCTCGATCCTCGTGCCCGCCCTCACCTTCGAGCTCGGTGAGCGGGTGTGGTGGCCGTCGCGGCTCGGCCGCCGCCTCGAGGCGCCGCCGGCGCAGAGCACGGCGTCCGACTCACGCGCGCGCAAGGAGCCGTGAGCCGGCACGGGGCTCGCGCCCAGGTGCGATCATGCGGTGGTGACGGAGTTCCCGACCGTCCGGGTCGCCGCCGTGCAGGCGACGCCGGTGCTTCTCGACGCCGACGCGACGCTCGCGAAGGCGCTCGTGCTGCTCGGCGAAGCCGCTGTCCTCGGCGCACGGCTCGTCGTCTTCCCCGAGGCCTTCTTCTCGCTCTACCCGTCGAACGCCTGGGCGCACCAGGCCTCGACGTTCGGCGGCTCCGACGAGCTCTGGGAGCGGTTCTGGGCGAGCTCGGTGGAGGTTCCCGGACCGGTCGTGGAAGAGCTCGCCGCGGCGTGCGCGCGCCACGACGTCCATTGCGCGGTCGGCGTCAACGAGCGCGACCTCGGACGCCCCGGGACGGTCTGGAACACACTCCTCCTGCTCGGCCCGGCGGGGCTCCTCCACAAGCACCGCAAGCTGATGCCGACGCACCACGAGCGGCTCTTCCACGGGATCGGCGCGGGAGACGACCTCGGGGCGGTCGCGACCCCGCTCGGGCGGATCGGCGGGCTCATCTGCTGGGAGAACCGGATGCCGCTCGCGCGCTGGCGCGTCTACCAGGACGGCCCGCAACTGTGGGTCGCGCCCACGGCGGACGACACGGACGGGTGGGTCGCGTCGATGCGGCACATCGCGATCGAGTCGGGCGCCTTCGTGGTCTCCGCGCCGCAGTACATCCCGCGCTCGGCGTTCCCGGCCGACTTCCCCTTGCCTCTGCCCGACGGCAGGGAGGTGTTCGGCCGCGGGGGCGCTTGCATCGTCGACCCTGTGGCCGGCGAGGTGATCGCCGGCCCGTTGTACGACGCGGAGGGCACGATCGTCGCGGACTGTGACCTGCGGCGCGGGCTTCACGCCAAACGCTGGTTCGACGCCGTCGGACACTACGCACGCGACGACGTGCTGGCCGCGCAAGCCGTGGCGGTCGAGCCCCGCGAGGCCACCGGCTAGGCGACGGGCTGGACGGGCTTCGGCACGGGGATCTGCGCCCAGGCGCGGATCTTCCCGCCGCTGATGCGGAAGACCGCGGCGACCTTGCCGCCCGGTGCGTCGCACCGCCGATGCGGCCCGTTCCGGAGGACGAAGACCGCGGTCGCGTCCTGCCCCTTGACCGTGATCGAGACGATCCGCGCCGCGCAGGGAAGGCCCCTGTGCCAGAGCGCGATCTCCTCGTACGTGCGGAGGGCGTAGATCGTGCCTCCCTGCCCCACGGCCGCCGGCCGGGCGAAGAGCCGCGCGACGCCGTCGTTGTCGTACGCGTTCACCCGCGCCGACCACTCGCGGACGACCCGCTTCGTCGCGTCGACGGAGTCGGTCGCCGCGCCCGGGCTCGACGGAGCTGCGACGAGCGCCGCGAGCAGACCGATCACCACCCAGCGCATCCGTTCGAGGATACGCCCCTCCCGACCGATCGGTTCGCCGCCGGCCTGCTCAGCGTGCGGGCGGCGCGACCGCCGCCGGGGCGTCGGTCGCCCCCGAGAGCCACCGCGTCCGCTCCCGCTGGATGGACGCGAGGTCGTCGTCGTCGAGCAGCCCGCCCAGCCGGTGCGCGACCGAGCGGAGGAGGGCGCCGCCGACCATGACCCACGCCTCGGCGTCGGCGTCGCGGTCGGGCGGCACCGACCCGAGGGCCTGCTGCTCGCGGATCCAGCCGGCGATGTGGTCGTGCACGGCTCGCATGTGCCGGGCGACGAAGCGGCGGATCTCGCGATCCTCGCCGGCCTCCGTGATCCCCTGGATCCACAGGTTCGACATCAGGGCCTTCTTCCAGCGGGCGACCGGCGGCGGCGTGTCGGGTTCGCCGCCCGCGACCAGCGCGGCGAGGACGCCGTCGAGAACCGTGCGGTACTCCTCCCACGCGGCGTCGAGGCACGCGAACCAGAGGTCGCGCTTCGACGCGAAGTGGCGGTAGAGCACGGGCTCGGTGATCCCCGCCTCGCGGGCGATCTCGGAGGTCGTCGCGCCCGAGTAGCTGCCCTCGGAGAAGACGCGCAGCGCCGCCAGGACGATCTCCCGGCGGCGCGCGTCGGCGGGCAGGCGGCGCGTGCCGCTCACAGCGCCTCGGCGGGCACCGCGTGGGGCTCGGCCGCGCGCGCCGTATCGTGGGGCCGGATCAGCCAGGCGGCGACGACAGCGCCGACCAGGGCGATGGCGCCGGCGACGAGCAGCGCGTCCTCGAACCCGGCCATGAACGACTCGACGGGCTCCACGGCGTTGAGCTGGGCGGCCATGATCGCCCCCATCAGCGCGATCCCGATCGAGCCGCCCACCTGGCGGCAGGCGTTGAGGACGGCGGAGCCGACCCCGGCCTTGGCGACCGGCACCGAGCGGGTCGCCGCCGCCGCGCTCGGCGTCATCGTCATCGACATGCCGAACCCGCCGAGGACGAGCCCCGGCAGGAGGTTCCAGAAGCTCGAGTCGGCGGAGAGCTGGCTGAAGTAGACGAGCTGGCAGGCAAGGAGCAGCATCCCGCCCGCCATCAGCCACCGGGAGCCGAAGCGGTCGGAGAGACGCCCGGCGATCGGAGCGAGGACGATGATCAGCAGCGTCATCGGCAGGAACGAGGCACCCGCCTCGACGGCCGAGTAGCCGAGGATGTTCTGCATGTAGAGCGAGACGAAGAAGAAGACGCCGAACATCGCGAGGGCGACGAGGAGCATCACGAGGTTCGCGCCGACGTACGTGCGGTTCCGGAACAGCGTCAGGTCGAGCATCGGCGCGGCCTGGCGCCGCTCGAGCTGCACGAAGGCGGTGAGCGCGACCGCGGCGAGGACGAAGGCGCCGACGATCCGCGCCGAGCCCCACCCGTACGCGTTCGCCTCGATCAGCGCGTACGTCAGCGAGAAGAGCCCGATCGCCGAGGTCGCGAGACCGGGGAGGTCGAGGCGCGTGTGGGTCGGGTCGCGCGACTCGTCGATCAGGAGGAAGCTCGCGGCGATCCCGACGATGCCGACGGGCACGTTCACGAAGAAGATCCAGTTCCAGCCGACGTGCTCCGTCAGGAGCCCGCCGATCAGCGGGCCGATCGCGAGCGCGAGCGCGGAGACGCCGGCCCAGATGCCGATCGCGGTGCCGCGCTGCCGCGGCGGGAAGGTCGCGGCGATGATCGAGAGGGTCGCCGGGTTCATCAGCGCCGCGCCGGCGCCCTGCGCCACCCGCGCGGCGATCAGCATGTCGCCGCTCGTCGAGAGGCCGCACGCGAGCGAGGCGAGCGTGAAGACGACGATGCCAATGACGAAGATCAGCCGGCGGCCGTAGGCGTCGGCGAGCTTGCCGCCGATCAGCATCAGGGCGGCGAAGGTGAGCGCGTAGCCCGAGACGACCCACTCGAGCTCCGAGAGCCCGACCCCGAGGTCCTCCTGGATCGCCGGCAGGGCGACGTTCACGACGGTGTTGTCGAGCATGATCATGAAGAGCCCGAACGAGACCGCCGCGAGCGTCCACCACTTCTTGTTCTCCTCCGTGACGAGCCTCGCCACCATGCGGCACCTCCCACTAAGTTAGTAGACGCTACGTTAGCAAGCGCTAACAGGAGCGGGTGGTTGACGGGTCGCAACCACCCTGACGCCTACGATCACGAGGTGCCGGT
This sequence comes from uncultured Actinomycetes bacterium, assembly GCA_963748255.1. Taxonomy (GTDB): domain Bacteria; phylum Actinomycetota; class Thermoleophilia; order Gaiellales; family Gaiellaceae; genus Gaiella. Next base: position 22,737 of record CAVVIL010000020.1, read on the forward strand.
CTACATCTGCCCGAACTGCCGCGAGCGGTCGATCGACCTCGACGGGACCGAGGGCTTCTCGAGCCACGCGCCCGCGTGCCGGAGCTGTGGCTTCGGGTTCCTCTTCCAGCTGCTCGAGGACTACTACCCCGCCCCCTCCACCGGCTTCGTCGTCTGCGACCGCGACGGGCGCGTGCTCGCGGCCGGGCGCGGGATCTTCGAGCTGACCGGCTTCCGCGAGTCCGACCTGATCGGCCGCGACGTCGTCACGGCGCTCACGCTCTCCGACGCGACCGGCATCGAGCTCGTGCGCGAGTGGGGTGTCCGCCGCCTCGGCGACCGGCTCGGGGTGACGACCCGCGCCGGCATCGAGAAGGGCGTGGTCGTCGACCTCTTCCCCGCCTACGACGACGACGGCGGTCTCCTCGTCGCCCTCACCGAGGGCTAGGCCGCGTGGCCCCGTCGGTCTGGCTCGCCCGCCACGGCGAGACGGAGTGGAGCCGCGACGGCCGTCACACCTCGACGACCGACCTGCCGCTGACCGACGCGGGCGTCGCCGCGGCCGGGCGGCTCGGCGAGGAGCTCGACGGACGCGCGTTCGCGCTCGTCCTCACGAGCCCCCGCCTGCGGGCCCGGCACACCGCGGAGCTCGCCGGGTACCCCGGGGCCGCGGTCGACGACGACCTCGTGGAGTGGGACTACGGCGAGCTCGAGGGCGTCACGACGGCGACGATCCGCGAGACGGTGCCGGGGTGGACCGTCTGGACGCACCCCGCCCCCGGCGGCGAGACGGCGGCGGCGGTCGGCGCCCGCGTCGACCGCGTCATCGCGCGGGCGCGCGCGGCCGACGGCGACACCCTCCTCTTCGGCCACTCGCACTGCCTGCGCGCGCTCGCCGCCCGCTGGCTCGGGCAGCCGGTCGCCGACGGGCGCCTCTTCCGCCTCGACACGGCGACCGTCTCCGTCCTCGGCTACGAGCGCGAGACGCCGGTGCTGACGCGCTGGAACGCCTAGGCGGGCCGGGGCGCGATCCAGACCTGCCGGGCGCGCGCGAGCAGCTCGCCGCCGCGGCCGAAGAGCGCCGTCCCGGCGAAGAGCTTCCGGCCGTCGACGCCGAGCGGCCATCCTGCGACGACGCACTGCTCGCCCTCGTCGGGCAGCCGGTCGAGGCGGGCGGTCATGCGCCCGAGCACGACCGGCGCGCCGTCCGGGTCGCCCATGGCGTAGGCGCCCGGGCAGTCGATCGCGGCCCACACCACCTCGGGCGACGCCTCGCGCGCGACCCACGTCGTCGCGACGAGCCCGTCGCGGCCGGGGACGAGACCGGGATGGATCGCGAGGCCGCTGCCGTCGTCGCGCGTGCCGCAGACGAAGCACTCGGCGAACTCGACAGGCCCCCACCCGCCGACGCCCTCCGCCGCGGCGGCCGCGTCCGCAGGCGAGGGCGGGGACGGCACCTCGAGCTCCGGCTCCGCGGGGCGCGCCTCGGCGACGACGGCGCCCCCGTCCTCGAGCACGAGGCTCTCGCCGGCCCGGCGGACGACGAGCGGCCGTTCGAGCGGCGGTGGCAGCCTGAGGGTGACCTCGGCCGCGGCGCCGAGCCGCCCGGCGAGCAGGCCGGCGGCGTACCCGCCGTTCGCGGAGTCCAGCGGGCCGCGGTAGCGCCGCGCGATCGTGACGGTCTCCATGCCGGATAGGATAAGTTTGTGACCGTGAGGCGAAAACTACGAGGATGAGACTCGCGCTCGCCCAGCTCAACGTCGTCGTGGGCGACGTCGACGGGAACGTCGAGCGGCTCACGGGCGCGATCGCGGAGGCGACCAGCGTGGGCGCCGACCTCGTCGTGCTCCCGGAGCTCGCCGTGACCGGCTACCCGCCCGAGGACCTCCTCCTCCGGCCCGGCTTCGTCCGGGCGGCGCGCGAGGCGGTCGACGAGGTCGCGCGCGCCTGCACCGACACCGTCGCGCTCGTCGGGGCGCCCGCCTTCGAGCGCGACCTCGCGAACGCCGCCTTCGTCTGCGCGGGCGGCGAGGTCGCCGGCGTCTACCGCAAGCACTTCCTGCCGAACTACGGCGTCTTCGACGAGCATCGGTACTTCGCGGCCGGCAGGGAGCTCCTGCTCCTCGAGCTCGGCGACGTGCTCGTCGGCCCGACGATCTGCGAGGACGTCTGGCAGCCCGGCCCACCCGCGACCGACCTCGCGCTCGCCGGCGCGACGCTCCTCGTGAACCTCTCGGCCTCGCCGTTCCACGTCGGCAAGGCGGAGGACCGGGAGGAGATGCTGGTGACCCGGGCCCGCGACAACGCGGTCTACGTCGGGTTCTGCAACCTCGTCGGCGGCCAGGACGAGCTCGTCTTCGACGGCCACTCGGTCGTGCTGGACGACGAGGGCGAGGTGATCGCCCGGGCGCCCGGCTTCGAGGAGGCGCTCCTCGTCGTCGATCTCGACCCGACCGAGGCGATCGGGCGCCGCCTCCGCGACGTCCGCCGCCGGGAGCTCGAGCGCATCCGGACCGACCCGCCGGCCGCGACGACCGTCCGCCTCGCCGCGCCGCGCGCTGCCGCGTCGCCCACAGCCGCGCCGCTGGTCGCTCCGTTCGAGCCCGAGCTGGAGCAGATGCGGCTCGGCCTCGGCCTGGGCCTCCGCGACTACGTCGAGAAGAACGGCTTCGGCGACGTCGTCATCGCCGTGTCCGGCGGCATCGACTCGGCGGTGACGGCGGCGATCGCGGCCGACGCGCTCGGCCCCGACCGCGTGCACACGGTCTCGATGCCCTCGCGCTACTCGTCCGAGGGGACGCGCGACGACGCGCGGGCGCTGAGCGAGAACCTCGGCGTCGCGTTCCGCGAGGTCCCGATCGAGGCAGCGGTGACGGCGCTCGACGACGCGCTCGGCGGCCTCGAAGGGCTCGCGGCGGAGAACCTCCAGGCGAGGATCCGGGGCACGCTGCTGATGGCGCTCTCGAACACGCACGGCTGGCTCGTCCTCGCGACCGGCAACAAGTCGGAGATGGCGGTCGGCTACGCCACCCTCTACGGCGACATGGTCGGCGGCTACGCGCTGCTCAAGGACGTCTTCAAGACGGACGTCTTCCGGCTCGCGCGCCACCTGAACGAGCGCGCCGGGCGCGAGCTCGTCCCGGTCTCGACGATCGAGCGCCCGCCGTCGGCGGAGCTTCGCGCGGAGCAGCGCGACGACCAGTCGCTGCCGCCGTACGACGAGCTCGACCCCGTGCTCGAGGCGTACGTCGAGCTCGACCGCTCGCGCGAGGAGCTGCTCGAGCAGTTCGATCGCGCCGTCGTCGAGCGGACGCTCGCCCTCGTCGACCGGGCCGAGTACAAGCGCCGCCAGGCGGCCCCGGGGGTCAAGCTCCGACCGCGCGCCTTCGGCCGCGACTGGCGCACGCCGATCACGAACCACTGGCGCGGCTGAGCCTCGCGACGGTCTAGGCTCGGCGCGTGACGCGCGACCCGTTCCAGGTCGTCCGCCTCGACGAGATCGAGCCGTCCACCGCGCGCGAGGGCTGGGTCCCGATCCGGCGCCACCTCGGGATCTCGTCGTTCGGGATCAACGCGTGGTCGGCCGCGGAGGGCGGCGAGGTGATCCCCGACCACGACGAGGTCCCCGACGGGGCACGAGGAGCTCTACTACGTGCTCGAGGGGACCGCGACGTTCACGCTCGACGGGCAGACGGCGGAGGCGCCGGCCGGGACGCTCGTCCTCGTCTCGGACCCGGCGACGAAGCGGAGCGCGGTCGCCGGTGCCGGCGGGGCCACCGTCCTCACGGTGGGCGGCAAGCCGGGCGAGGCCTTCCGTGTCTCGGCGTGGGAGGTCAACTCCGAGGTGTTCCCGCTCTTCGACCGCGGCGAGTACGCGGAGGCGAAGCGCCTGCTCGCCGAGACGCTCGCCGAGCACCCCGATGCCGGCGGCGTCCTCTACAACCTCGCCTGCGCGGAGGCGCAGCTCGGCGAGCGGGAGGCGGCGCTCGGCCACCTCCGCCGGGCGCTCGAGATCCATCCCGGCTTCGCCGAGCACGTCCACTCCGACGACGACCTCGCCTCGCTGCGGGACGACCCGGGCTTCCCGCCCCCCGCGGGCTGAGCCGTCACTCGCCGACGTCGATCGGCGTCGCGGGCGGCCCGTGCCGGAGCAGGTCCTGCAGGAGCCGTCCCAGCGGCCGCGGCGCGAAGCGCGTCTCGGTGGCCGCGAGGATCTCGTCGAGCGCCCACCACCTGAGCCCGGTCATCCCCTCTGCCGCGAGGGCCTCCCAGCTGAGCCCGGGCGTCGGCTCGAACGACTCGGTGCGGACGAGGAAGTACCGCTCGCGCTGGACGTCGAACGAGACCGGGTTGCGAAAGGCGTGCTCCCGCGTCCACACGCAGGCGCCGACGTCCTCCACCTCGAGCCCCGCCTCCTCGACGAGCTCGCGCCGGGCGGCCTCGGCGTGTGTCTCCCCGGGCTCGACGCCGCCCCCGACCGTGGTCCACACGTCGCCGTCGGCGAACGAGAAGCGCGTCAGGAGCACCCGGTGCTCGGAGTCGAGCAGGATCACGCGCGCGGCGCGGCGGATGCGGAGCGCGCTCACGGGACGAGCTCGCGGAGCGCGCGGAACCAGCGCAGCCGCTCGTCCCATGGCACGGCGGCGTTCGCCGGCGACGTCGACGGCAGCACGAAGAGCAGCGTCTCGCCCAGCCGCCGCGTCCTGCAGCCCGTGTGGCGGTCGCCCGCCGAAGGGGCCGCGGTAGGCCTCCTTGCCGACGAAGCCGATCGCCCGCGGCGCGAGCTCGAGGGCGATCCGCTCGAGCCGCTCCGCGCTCCCCTCGAAGTCCGTCTTCCGGAGGTCCGACGAGCCCTTCGTCGTCCGGAGCGCGGCGTTCGTGATCCCGATGCCGTAGGCGAGCACGTCGTCCTGCTCGGACGGGTCGACGAGCCGCGGCGTGAAGCCCGCGGCGTGGAGCAGCCGCCAGAAGTCGTTCCGCGGGTTCGCGAAGTGGGCCGCCTTCGCGTCGGAGTGGAAGCCCGGGTTGATGCCGCAGAAGACGACGTCGAGCCCCGGTGCGAGGACGTCCGGGACAGCGCTCTTCGTGACGGCGGCCACGACGGCGCACCCTAGCGCCGCGAGCGCCGCGTCAGGCCGCTTCGGCCTGCCCGTCGTCGAGGCCGGCCTCGAACGCGAGCCGGATGCGCTCGGTCAGGACCGATGTCGCCTCGGGTGGGTCGTCGCCGGGACGGAGCACCCGCACCGCGTCGTCGCTTCCCACCCAGCCGTAGCACCGGAGGTAGCACTCCTCTTCGTCCAACGGCCGCAACCGCTGCATGGGCCCCAACCGTAGGCGACGGACCGGACGGCGACGGACTACGCTCTCGCGGGTGACGGACCGGGCGAAGTCCTTCGACTATGCGGTCTCGCTCGACGAGACCTGGGACGCGCGCAGCGACCGCGGGGGCGGCGTCCTCGCCGGCGCGGACGAGGCGACGTGGACGCCGGAGCACCTCGTCCTCGCCGGGCTCGTGCGGTGCACGCTCACGAGCCTCCGCTACCACTGCGTCCGCGCGAACGTCCGGCTGACCGCCAGCGCCTCCGCGCGCGGCACCGTGACGCGACGGGAGGAGGACGGGCGGTTCGCGTTCGTCGACGTCGCGTTCGAGGCGGACGTCGCCTTCGAGCCCAAGCCCGACGAGACCGCCGTCGCCGAGCTCCTCGCAAAGGGCGAGCGCGACTGCTTCGTCGGGGCCTCGCTGACGGCGAGGCCGTCGTACACCTGGAGGGTCCGAATGAGCGCCACACTGCTCGACGTCGCCGCCGTCCGGGCGCGGTTCACCGCGCTCGACCGCCGGCTCGCATTCTTCGACGGCCCGGGCGGCACCCAGTGCCCCGACGAGGTGATCGACGCGATCGCCGCGTACCTGCGCCGCGACAACGCCAACATCGGCGCGCCGTACGAGACGTCGGCGCGCACGACGGCGCTCGTCGACCACGCGCACGAGCGCGCGGCCGCCTTCCTCGGCTGCGCCCCGGGCGAGGTCGCGTTCGGGCAGAGCATGACCGCGCTGAACTTCCTGCTGACGCGCGCGTTCGCGCGGACCCTCGCGCCCGGCGACGAGGTGCTCGTCACGCGTCTCGACCACGACGCGAACGTCGCGCCATGGCTCGAGATCCAGCACGACACCGGGCTCACGGTCCGCTTCGTCGACGTCACCGACGAGCTCGGGCTCGACTACGACGACCTGGAGCGGAAGCTCTCCGACAGGACGCGCGTCGTCGCGTTCCCGGCGGCCGCGAACTCCGTGGGCACGGCGCCGGACATCCGGCGGGTGGTCGACCTCGCCCACGCGGCCGGCGCCCTCGCCTGGATCGACGCCGTGCACTACGGCCCCCACGGCCCGATCGACGTCGCGGAGTGGGGCTGCGACGTCCTCATCTGCTCTCCCTACAAGTTCTTCGGCCCCCACATGGGGATGGCGTTCGGGCGGGAGGAGCTGCTGCGCAGCTGGCGCCCGTACAAGGTGCGCCCCGCCGCCGACGAGCCGGTCGGGCGCCGCTTCGAGCTCGGCACCTGCCAGCACGAGCTCCTGGCCGGGCTCGTCGCCGCGATCGACTACGTCGACTCCCTCGGCTGGGAGGCGATGGTCGGGCACGAGCGCGACCTCGGGCAGCGCTTCCTCGACGGCCTCCCGGGCCACGTCGACGCTCCACGGCCTGCCGACGATGGAGGGCCGCGTGCCGACGTTCTGCTTCTCGGTGGGAGGGCACAGCGCCCGCTCGGTCGCCGAGCACCTCGCCGCGCGGGAGATCGCCGTCTGGTGGGGCAACTACTACGCGCTCGAGACGATCAGGCACCTCGGGCTCGACGAGCACGACGGCGCGGTGCGGGCCGGGATCGTGCACTACAACACGTCCGACGAGATCGACCGGCTGCTCGCCGCCCTCACGGAGCTCGGTTGAGGCTCCTCCTCCTCGGCGGGCCCAAGTTCCTCGGGCGCGCCGTGATCGACGCGGCCCTCGCCCGCGGACACGAGGTCACGCTCTTCAACCGCGGGACGACCGGAGCCGACCTCTATCCCGAGCTCGAGCGGATCACGGGCGACCGGGACGGCGGGCTCGACGGCCTGCGAGGCCGCGAGTGGGACGCCGTCGTCGACACGTCCGGGTACGTGCCGCGGATCGTCGGGGCAGGCGCCGAGCTCCTCGCGGCGTCCGTCGCGCACTACGTCTTCGTCTCGAGCATCTCCGTCTACGCGTCGTTCGCCGAGGTGGTCGACGAGACCGCGCCCGTGGCCGAGCTCTCGGAGCCCGGCTCCGAGAGCGTCGAGCGGGACTACGGGGCGCTCAAGGCGCTCTGCGAGGCGGCCGTCGAGGGGGCGTTCCCCGGACGCTCCACGGCCGTCCGCGCCGGCCTGATCGTCGGCCCGCACGACCCGACGGGCCGGTTCACGTACTGGCCGCACCGGATCGCCCGGGGCGGCGACCTGCTCGTCCCGGGGCCTGCGTGGCGGCAGCTGCAGCTCGTCGACGTGCGCGACCTCGCGGCCTGGATCGTGACCGCGGCCGAGGAACGGCTCACGGGGCCGTTCAACGCGACGGGGCCGACGACGATGGGCGCCGTGGTCGACGCCGCGCGGCGAGTGACGGGCGCGCACACGCGCTCCGTCGAGGTCGACGACGCCTTCCTCGCCGCGCACGAGGTGGGCGAGTGGATGGAGCTGCCGCTCTGGGTCGACACGCGGAACGACGACTGGCGGCGGTTCCTCGAGGTCGACGCGAGCCGCGCCGTCGGGGCCGGGCTCGCGTTCCGCGCGCTCGACGAGACGGTCGCCGCGACCCTCGCGGAGGCGCAGCCCGTCGAGGGCGTCGGCCTGACCCCCGAGCGCGAGCGCGAGCTGCTCGAGGCCTGGTGGTCACGCGGCTCCCAGCCGCCCGACTGAGGGCGCGCGAATCCCCCGAACGCGCCGCCTGCTTCTTCTAGGACGGGACGAGCATGGGCCGGAGCGGTGACGCTCCCGGCCCACGTCGGCGGCTAGCATCGCGTCGTGGCGACCTTCCAGCGCACGACGCTCGCCAACGGCGCCCGCGTCCTCACGGCGCCGATGTCGCACGCGCAGTCCGTGTCCTGCTTCCTCATGTACGCGGCGGGCTCGCGCTACGAGCGCCGGGAGGAGAGCGGCATCGCCCACTTCGCCGAGCACCTCTTCTTCAAGGGGACGGAGCGGCGGCCCACGGCGCGCGACATCGCGACGGAGATCGACTCGATCGGGGGCGAGTTCAACGCCTTCACCGGCAAGGAGGTGACGGCGTACTACGTCAAGTGCGCCGCCGAGACGCGCGACGTCGCGCTCGACGTCCTCGTCGACATGCTCCGCAACTCGCGCTTCGACGCCGACGAGATCGAGCGCGAGAAGGGCGTGATCGTCGAGGAGATGAACATGTACGCCGACACGCCGCGGAGCTACATCGGCAACGTCTGGGAGCGCCACGTCTACGGCGACCAGCCGCTCGGCTGGGACATCATCGGCACCGAGGAGACGATCCGGGCCGCGACGCGCGAGACGTTCGCGGGCTACCTCGACCGGTGGTACCGCCCGGAGCGCATGGTGATCGGCCTCGGCGGACGCGTCGGCGACGACGTCATCGAGCGCCTCGAGGAGCTCCTGGGCGACCTGCCGGCGGAGGCGACCGGCACGCCCGAGGCGGTCGTGCTCCCCGAGGACGGCGGCGCCGTCCGGATCCACACGAAGCAGTCGGACCAGGCGCACCTCGTGATCGGCGCGCCGAGCTACCCGCACGGGCACCCCGACCGCTACGCGCTCCAGCTCCTCGCGACGGTCCTGGGCGGCGGCATGTCGTCACGGCTCTTCACCGAGGTCCGCGAGCGGCGCGGGCTCGCCTACTACGTCTACTGCGGCAACAACTCCTATGCCGACGCCGGCACCCTCGCCGCGCAGGCCGGCGTCGACCTCAACCGGATCGACGAGGCGGTCGAGACGATCGTCGCCGAGCTGCGCCGGGTGGTGACCGAGTCCGTCCCCGCGGACGAGCTCGAGAAGGCCCGCTCGTTCGCGAAGGGCCGCTTCGTGCTCGGCCTGGAGAGCCCGCACGCGACGATCATGTTCGGCCTGCGCCGCGAGGTGCTCGAGGGACGCGCCATCGAGCCGGACGAGGTGCTCGCGGGCCTCGACGCGGTCACCGTGGAGGACCTGGAGCGCGTCGCCGCGGAGATCCTCGGCGGGAGCCTTCGCCTCGCGGTGATCGGGCCGTTCGACGATCCCGCGCGCTTCGAGCGGCTGCTCGCCGCGTAGCGTCGGCCGGTCGCGCCCTCCCCCCGGCGGGCGCGACCGGCACGTCTGCCCCGCTACCGCTTGAGGCAGAGCATGGTCAGGTTGAGGCCGCCGGCCTGCGCCGACGTCACCGGGCACCCGATGCGGTCCGAGACGAACTCGCGGATCGTCGAGTTGCCGTAGACGACGAACGGGGCCGCCCGGGTGAGGTCGCGGTCGAGCGACGCGTACGTCGCCGCCCGTGCGTCACCCGTGGTGAGCGCCGCGCGCTCCATGCGACGGTTGAACGCGGGGTCGTCGAAGTACGCCGTGTTGACGTTGTTCAGCTTCGCGATCGTCTTCCCGTAGAGGAGGACGTTGACGAAGTCGTACGGATCCGGGTAGTCGGCGAACCAGCCGATCAGGTTCATGTCGAACGGCTCGCCGCGCGTCCCGGCCTTGGTGATCTGGACGCCGAAGGTGTACGTCTCGACCTGGACCTCGATGCCGATCCGTCCGAGGCTGATGCGGATCAGCTCGGACTGCGCCTTGGAGACCGGGTCGTTGCCGGCGTAGAGGACCGCCTTCGCCGTCCGGCCCCGCATCAACGCCCTCGCCTTCGCGAGGTTCGGCCGGTTCGGGAAGACCGTCACCGCCCGGTAGCCCGGGATCCCCGGTGGGAGGAGCTGGTCGTTCGGGATCCCGCCGTTGAGCCCCGCGAGCCGCATCAGCCCGATCCGGTCGATCGCGTACGCCACGGCCTGCCGCATCGACACGTCGCGGAACAGCGGCCGCGCGGTGTTCAGCGCGATGTACTGGATCGTGAGGCCGGGCAGGACGAAGTAGCGGCCGTTGTTGATCCCGTAGCTGCGGGTCAGCTCCGTCTGGGCCGCGGGCGGGAGGCCCGAGATGTCGAGGTCGATGTCCCCCCGCCGGACCTGCAGGTAGCTCGTCTGCACGCCGACGTTCTGGGCCACCTTGACCTCGTCCCACCGCTGCGGCCGCGTGCCGCCGTAGTACGGGTTGCGCCGCAGGAGGATCGACGACCTCTTGTTGAACTCCGCGAAGTAGTACGGCCCCGCCCCCGGGATCTCGGTGACCCCGCGGGCGTCGATGGGCAGGTTCTCGGGGACCGCGCAGAAGAAGAGCATCGAGATCCGCGAGAGGAAGTCGGGCGCGGGCCGCGTCAGCGTGATCGCGAGCCGGTCGCCGCTGACCTTGACGCCCGAGGGCGTCTTCGCCTTGCCGGCCTGCACGGCGGCCGCGCCGCGGATGTCGCTCGAGAACGACGCCGCGGGGGACTGCATCCTCGGGTCGAGCGCCCGCTCGATCGCGCGCCGGAAGCTCCCCGGCGTGACGGGGCTCCCGTCCGAGAAGCGGAACCCGGGCCGGATCCTGAACGTGTACGTCAGCCCGTTGTCGCTCACCCGGGGCATGCTCCGCGCGACCTCCGGCACGAGCCGCGCGCCCGCCGCACCCGACTTGTCCGGGTAGGACAGGAGCCGGGCGCAGGTCATCGTCTCCAGGCGCCAGCCGAGGAAGTCGTAGTTCAGCGCCGGGTCGATGTACTCGATGTTCGTGTCGCTGATGTTGAGCCGCAGGACGCGTGGCGTCGCCGCCGCTCCCCCGATCGCCAGCGCGGGCCACAGCACGGCGACGAGCACCGCCGCTCCGAGCCCCGTCGCCGCGAAGCCGAGACCGAGTCTCCGTCGCATTCGACCCTCTCCTTTCGTTCGCCGCAAGGGTCTGCGCTCGACGTGCGACCGTACGCCCATGTGCCGATCGATGCAAGAGTCCAGACTGCGTTGACAGCGAACGCTATCAACGCTATCTTGCTCGCATGAGCGACGACGCGACCGTCCCCGAGGGCGACGAGCCCTTCACCGTCCCCCTCCCACCCGGCTTCCATCCCCCGTTCCCGCCGCCGCACGGCTTCCGCGGCGACCGTGTCCTCTACATCCGCTCGGAGGAGTCCGAGACGCCGGGCGGCAAGGAGCACGAGGACATCATGTTCCGGCGCGTCCCGCGCGAGGTCGCGATGCGGTTCCGCGCCGGCGCGGGCGGCCGCGCGCTCACCCACGCGCAGTACCTGACCGCGCTCGTGGAGCTGCACGCGCGGGTCCGGGCCGCCGCCGACGGCGGCGACGAGGCCGCGCGCACGGCGCTCGACGAGCTCGGCCTGCAGACCGTCGCGGTCTAGGCGGCGTCCGGCCCGTCGACGAGCTCGACGTCGAACGGGCCTTCGAAGAGGATCAGGAAGAGGCATCCCTCGTCGCCCGCGGGCGCGTGGTGCATCGGCACGCCGCCCGGGAAGTGGCAGTACGCCCCCGGCCCCACCGTCCGCCCGTTCGCGTCGAGGCGGCCCTCGAGGACGACGATCGTGTGCGCCACCGTGTGGCGGTGCCACCGCGCGCGGAGGCCCGGCGGGTACCGCACGACGTAGTGCTCGGCGCCGGTGACGGGGTCCTCGCGGAGGAGCGCGAGGCGGAACGGGACGTCGTAGACGTCCTGGCGCGTCTCGCGCAGCTCGACCGAGCCCACGTCGTCGACGATCGTCGCCCGTCGCTCCGCCACGCGTCGGTGTTCGGCCCGGCGCGGGGATGCCCTCTCCCCGCGGCCCGCACCGGGGTACGGTCCGCCCGTGAGGCGGAGCGGCCCGTCGCAGGGGGAGGCGCTCGTCACGTGGGCGCTGTGGGCGGCGGTCCTGGCCGCGATCGTCGTCACGTACGCCCGGCTCGACCCCGCCGAGCTCTACCACGTCTCCCGCGACGGGCTCGCCGGCGGCCTCTCCCGGGCGCTCGTCGTCGCGAACTTCCCGCTCTCGCTCGTCGCGATCGCGCTCTGCCTCGTCGCGGTCGACGCGCTCGGCCGGCGCGCCTGGTGGCTCGCGGGGCCGGCGATCGCGCTCTGCGCCGTGACCGCCGTCCCCGGGGTCGTCGACCAGGGCGACCTCGACGCGCGGCTCGTCAACGCCGTCCCCGCGCTCGGCGTCGCGCTCGCCCTCGGCCTGACGCTCGCCGCGACCCGTGCCGCGGGAGGGTCGTTCGCCGGGCGCCTGCGACTCGACCCGCTCCGGCTCGCGCTCGGCGTCCTCGTCCTGGTCGTCTCGATCCCGTGGCTCGCGGCCGAGCTCGGCGTCTTCCTGCCCGAAGGGCTCTTCATCATGGAGCGGCCCGGGCTCGAGGCCGACGGCACGACGATCGCCGCCGTCCACCTCGGGCACCACCACGGCCTCGACGGCGCCGTCCTCGTGCTCTCGGCGCTCCTGCTCTCCCGACCCCCGGCACGGCCGGGGCCGCCCGGGACGGTGCGCCTGCTCTACCTCTCGCTGATGCTCGGCTACGGGGCCGTCAACCTCGCCCAGGACGCGTGGAACGAGCAGCTCGTGAAGCGGGGGTGGGTGGACTGGGCGATCCCGTCCGCGCTCGAGCCCCGGATCGAGCCGGTCTGGCTCGTCGTGCTGGCCCTCGCCGCGGTCACCGCGCTCGCCCTCCGGGCAGAGCGGGCGGCGTCATAGACTCGCGCGATGGACGAGCACGAGGTCCTGCGTCGCGCCGCCGAGCTCGGGACGGAGTGGTTCGTCTCGTCGGCGGAGCGGCCGATCGCGCCGACGGCGTCGATCGCCGAGCTCCGCGACGCGCTGGGCGGCCCCCTCCCCGAGACGGGCACCCCCGACCTCGAGGTGATCGAGGGGCTCGCGCGCGACGGCGAGCCGGGGCTCACCGCGATGGGATCCGGGCGGTTCTTCGGCTTCGTGATCGGCGGCACGCTCCCCGCCGCGCTCGCCGCCGACTGGCTCGTCTCCGCGTGGGACCAGAACGCCGGGATGCTGCTCCCGACCCCCACCGCGGCGGTCGTCGAGGAGATCGCCGGCACGTGGGTCACCGAGCTCCTCGGGCTCCCGGCGACGGCGTCGTTCGCCTTCGTCACCGGCTGCCAGATGGCGCACACGACCGCGCTCGCGGTGGCCCGGGACGAGGTGCTCCACCGGGCCGGCTGGAGCGTCGGGGAACGGGGGCTCCAGGGCGGCCCGCCGCTCCGGATCGTCGCCGGGGAGAAGCGCCACATCACGATCGAGCGGGCGCTGCGCCTGCTCGGGATCGGCATCGACCAGGTGCGGCTCGTCCCCTCCGACGACCAGGGCCGCATGCGCGCGGAGCTCCTCCCCGCCGCGCTCGCCGAGGGCGACGGGCCGACGATCGTGATCGCGCAGGCGGGAGAGGTCAACACGGGCTCGTTCGACGACTTCGACGCGATCGCCGACGCCTGCGAGGCGGTGGGCGCGTGGCTCCACGTCGACGGCGCGTTCGGGCTCTGGGCGGGCGCGAGCGACCGGCTCCGGCATCTCGTCGCCGGCGCCGAGCGGGCGGACTCGTGGGCGACGGACGGGCACAAGTGGCTGAACGTCCCGTACGACTGCGGGATCGCGCTGTGCGCCGACCCGGCCGCGCACCGGCGCGCGATGAGCGCGACCGCCGCGTACCTGATCCAGGTCGAGGACGCCGAGGGACGCGAGCCGATGGCGTACACGCCCGAGTTCTCGCGGCGCGCCCGCGCCGTGCCGGTGTACGCGGCGATCCGCGCGCTCGGCCGCGAGGGCGTGGCGCGGCTCGTCGAGGGCTGCTGCGACCACGCGCGGGCGTTCGCCGAGCGCGTCGCACGGCTTCCGGGCTGCGAGGTGCTGAACGACGTCGTCCTCAACCAGGTGCTCTTCCGCTTCGCGGACGACGCGACGACGACCGCCGCGCTCGCGGCGGTGCAGGCCGGCGGCGAGGCGTGGATGAGCGGGACGACCTGGGCGGGCAGGCCCGCGATCAGGCTGTCCGTCTCGGGCTGGCGGACGACGGAGGCGGACGTCGAGCGCACGGTCGCCGCCTACGCGGCCGCGCTCGGCTGAGCTCAGTCCTCGGCGGGCGCGGCCGCGGCGCGCTCGGCGAGCTCGGACACGACCGTCGGGTCGGCCAGCGTCGTCGTGTCGCCGAGCGGGCGGTCCTCCGCGACGTCGCGGAGGAGGCGGCGCATGATCTTGCCCGACCGCGTCTTCGGCAGCTCGGGCGTGAAGACGATGTTCGCCGGCTTCGCGATCGCGCCGATCTTCTGCGCGACGTGGTTGCGGAGCTCCTCGAGCATCTCGACCGAGCCCTCGTCGCCTCCCTTCAGCGTCACGTAGGCCACGATCGCCTGGCCCGTCGTCGCGTCGGTGCGGCCGCAGACCGCGGCCTCGGCGACCCGCTGGTGGTCGACGAGCGCCGACTCGACCTCGATCGTCGAGATGCGGTGCCCCGAGACGTTCATCACGTCGTCGACCCGGCCGAGCAGCCAGAAGTCGCCGTCCTCGTCGATCCGCGCGCCGTCGCCCGCGAAGTAGACGCCCGGGAAGCGCTCCCAGTACGTCGAGCGGAAGCGCGCGTCGTCCCCGTAGATCCCGCGGGTCATCGACGGCCAGGGCTGCTCGAGCACGAGGTAGCCGCCGCCCCGCTCGACGCGCTCGCCCTGCTCGTTGACGACCGCCGCGCGAACGCCGGGGAAGGGCCGCGTCGCCGAGCCCGGCTTCGTGGTCGTGACGCCGGGCAGGGGCGTGATCATGATCATCCCCGTCTCGGTCTGCCACCACGTGTCGACGATCGGGCAGCGCCCCGCGCCGATGTGCTCGTGGTACCACATCCACGCCTCGGGGTTGATCGGCTCGCCGACCGAGCCGAGGAGGCGCAGCGTGCCGAGGTCGTGCGCCGCGGCGTGCTCGGGGCCCCACTTCATGTGGGCGCGGATCGCGGTCGGCGCCGTGTAGAGGATCGTGACGCCGTAGCGCTCGACGATCGACCACCAGCGCTCCTTGTCGGGGAAGTCGGGGGTGCCCTCGTAGACCACCGAGGTGGCCCCGTTGCAGAGCGGCCCGTAGACGATGTAGCTGTGCCCCGTGATCCAGCCGATGTCGGCGGCGCACCAGTAGACGTCGGTCTCGGGCTTCAGGTCGAAGACGTAGTGGTGCGTCGCCGCCGCGCCGACGAGGTAGCCGCCGGTCGTGTGGGCGATGCCCTTCGGCTTGGCGGTCGTGCCGGACGTGTACATCAGGAACAGCAGGTCCTCCGCGTCCATCGGCTCGCACGGGCACGTCGCCGGGTCGTCCGGGACGTCGAAGTCGTGCAGCCAGTGGTCGCGGCCCGCCTGCATCGGCACCTCGTTGCCCGTGCGGCGGACGACGAGGCAGGCCCGGAGCCCCGGCGCGGCGGCCATCGCCTCGTCGGCGGTGCGCTTGAGCGGCACGGTCGAGCCGCGGCGCCAGGCCTCGTCCTGGGTGACGAGCACCTCGCAGCCCATGTCGTTCGCGCGGTCCGAGAGCGAGTCGGCCGAGAACCCGCCGAAGACGACCGTGTGCGGGGCGCCGAGCCGGGTGCACGCGAGCATCGCGACCGGCAGCTCCGGGACCATCCCGAGGTAGATCGCGACCTTCGTGCCCTTCCCGACGCCGAGCTCCTTCAGGACGTTCGCCATCGCGACGACGCGCCGCTGGAGCTCGGCGTACGTGATCGTCGCCCGGTCGTCCTCGGGCTCGCCCTCCCAGAAGTAGGCGACGCGATCGCCGAGGCCGGCCTCCACGTGACGGTCGACGCAGTTGTAGGCGACGTTCAGCGTCCCCCCGAGGAACCACTTCGCGTACGGCAGCTCCCACTCCGACACGGTGTGGAAGTCCTCGAACCACGTGACGCGGGCGCGCGCCTGCTCGGCCCAGAACGCCTCCGGCTCGGCGTCGTAGAGCGCGTCGGTCGCGTTCGCCTGGGCGGCGAAGGCCGGAGCGGGCGGGAACCGCCGCTCCTCGTCGAGCAGGGTCTCGATCGCCCGGTCGCTCATCGCGCGAGCGCGGAGGCGGCGACCGCCGGGTCGAGGTCGTACGGGAAGCTCGAGAGCGTCTCCGAGCCGTCGTCGGTCACGAGCAGGATGTCCTCGAGCCGCACCCCGCCGAAGCCGTGCCGGTAGAGGCCCGGCTCGATCGTGATCACGTCGCCGGCGACGAGCTCGTGGCCGATCCTGCCGAGGCTCGGGGACTCGTGGACGTCGAGCCCGACCCCGTGGCCGAGGCCGTGGTAGAAGCCGTCGCGGAGCACGGTCCCCTCGGGCGCCGAGAGCTGGGTCGGCTGGCCGCGCTCCTCGAAGAAGGCGCACACGGCGCGGTGGACGTCGCCGCCGTTCGTGCCCGCGCGCACCATCTCGCGGGAGAGCTCGAGGGCCTCGCGCACGAAGCCGTGCCACTCGACGATCTCGGGATCCGGCGTGCCGACCGTGAACGTCCGGGTCATGTCCGAGAAGTAGGCGCTCTCCTGGTGGTGCGGGAAGAGGTCGCAGACGATCACGTCGTCGTTCCGCACCTGCCCGGAGCCCTGGTCGTGGCCGTCCGCGGCCTGTGGGCCGCGCGCCGCGACGAGGTCGTCTCCGCGGCAGCCGTGCTCGGCGAACGCCTCGGTCGCGGCGGCGCGGAGGAGCTCGCAGGTGAGCGGCTCGCCGTCCAGCATCCGCCCGTCGTCGCCGGGCTCGGAGCGCGCCAGCCGCTCCGCGACGGCGAGCATCCCCGCCTCGGCCGCGCGTGTCGCGGCCCGGATGAACTCCAGCTCGATCGGCGTCTTGCGCCGGCGCCGGTCGGCGAAGAACCGCTGGTCGACCGTGAGCTCGACGCCGTCGGCGCGGAGCGCGTCGGCGTACTGGAGCGGGAACGAGCGCGGCACGACGGCGTCCCGCAGGCCCAGCGCGCGGGCGATGCGCACCGACTGGATCGGGTGCAGCTCGTAGGCGTCGACGCCGTCGCGGATCAGGTCGTCGAGCGGGAAGGTCTCGACCGGGACGATCTCGATCGTCGGGTCGACCGCGCTGATCCGGTCGCCCTCGACGCTCCAGACGACGGCGAGCCGCCGGCCGTCGAGCTCGACGTAGTGGAACGGATCGCCGATCGCGACGGGCACCGAGTGGCGGAGCTCCGTCGAGTGAACCGTGTCGCCGACCACGAGGACGTTCGGCATCGCCGGAACCCTACTCGTCGGGCTCGCCGTCCGGAGCCGCTCGCGCGCGCTTCCCGGACGGGCGCAGAGGTGGCGCAGAGACGGCGCGGATCCGTTGCTCTTTCGGGCAACGAGAGCGATAGAATCGGCAGCGGGTGGTGGGTTGGGGTGCCCCGACGGAGCACCGCGCGGATTCTCTAGGGTCAGGCCCGTGGGACCGCTCGACGAGCTCCGCTTCCGGCTGGCCGAGGGCTCCGACCTGCGGCTCGCGGCGGGCGTGCTCGGGTGGGACCAGCGCGTGACGATGCCGCCGCGGGGCACGGACTCGCGGGCCGAGCAGCTGGCGACGCTCGGCCGCATCGCGCACGAGCGGTTCGTCGACCCCGAGGTGGGCCGGCTGCTGGACGCGTGCGAGCCGCTCGTCGAGGGCCTTCCCTACGACTCCGACGACCACAGCCTCGTCCGCGTGACGCGGCGCGACTGGGAGAAGGCCCGCCGGGTGCCGACCGACCTGCGCACGGAGATGACGCGCGAGGCGGCGCGCGGTCACCACGCCTGGGTCGAGGCGCGGCGGACGAACGACTTCGCCTCGTTCCTCCCGTACCTGCGGACGAACCTCGAGCTCAAGCGGCGCTACGTCGAGTGCTTCGAGTGGTCTGACAGCCCCTACACCCCGCTCCTCGACGACTTCGAGCCGGGGATGCTGACCAGCGAGGTGCGCGACGTGTTCGCCGTGCTGCGGCCGGCGCTGACGGAGATCGTCGCCTCCGCCCCCGAGATCGACGCGTCCTTCCTCCACGGCGACTTCCCGCCCGAACGCCAGCGCGCGTTCGCCGAGCGCCTCATCGCCTCGCTCGGGTTCGACGCCTCGTCCTGGCGGCTCGACCCCACCGCGCACCCGTTCTGCACCTCGTTCTCGAACCGCGACGTCCGGCTCACGACGCGGTACCAGCCCGACGACCTCGAGTCCGTCTGGTCGTCGCTCCACGAGGCGGGGCACGGCCTCTACGCCCACGGGATCGCGGACACGCTGCTCCGCTCGCCCCTCGCGGGCGCCCCGTCGCTCGGCGTCAACGAGTCGCAGAGCCGCACCTGGGAGAACCTCGTCGGCCGCAGCCGGCCCTTCTGGGAGCACTGGTACGCACCGCTCCAGGAGACGTTCCCGAGCCTCGACGGCGTCGAGCTGGACACGTTCGTCCGCGCGATCAACCGCGCCGAGCCCGGCCTCATCCGCGTCGACGCCGACGAGACGACGTACAGCCTCCACATCATCCTCCGGTTCGAGCTCGAGCAGGAGCTCCTGGAGGGCACGGTCGCGCTGGACGACCTGCCCGAGGTGTGGAACGCCCGGATGAAGGAGTTCCTCGGCGTGGACGTGCCCGACGACGCCCACGGCGTCCTCCAGGACGTGCACTGGTCGAGCGGCTCGTTGGGCTACTTCCCGACGTACGCGCTCGGCAACGTCATCTCCCTCCAGTTCTGGCAGGTCGTCCGCGACGCCCTGCCCGACCTCGACGCCCAGCTCGCCGAGGGCGACCCGCTGCCCCTCTCGCACTGGCTGCGCGACAACCTCTACTCGCTCGGCCGGAAGCTGACGCCGAAGGAGACGATCGAGCGGCTGACGGGCTCGCCCGAGCTCGATCCCGGCCCGTACCTCGCCTACCTGCGCGACAAGAACGCCGCGTTGACGACGTGACCGACGGGCCGGCGCTCGGCCCGCACGACGAGGCGGCGATCCGCGAGGCGCTCGCGGGGCTCGCGCACGACGTCGAGGTGACGCTCGAGCTCGGCCCGTCCGCGACGCCCGTGACGCTGCTCGCCGCGGGGGGTCGCGAGCTCGACACCGCCGCCATCACGCGCCGGCTGCTCGAGTCGGTCTGCGCGCTCGACGAGCGCGTGCGCCTCACCGTCCGCGAGCACGACGATCCCGGCCCCTGGCCGCGGACGACCATCGGGCCCGGTCTCGTCTACCTCGGGATGCCCCTCGGCTTCGAGCTGACGACGCTCGTGCAGGCGATCGTCGAGGCGGGCCGCGAGGCGCCCGCGCTCTCGGCCGCGTCGCGCGAGCGGCTCGCCTCGCTCGAGCGCGACGTCGCGCTGGACGTCTACGTCACGCCGACCTGACCGCACTGCCCGCCGGCCGTGCTGCTGGCGTACCGACTCGCGCTCGCCTCGCCGCGGGTGACGGCCCGCGGGATCGAGGCGTCGGAGTTCGCGGCGGACGCGGAGCGGCACGGGATCAGCGCCGTGCCGGCGATCGTCGTCGACGGCCGCTACGCCTGGGCGGGCTCGGTGCCGGAGCCCGTCTTCGTCGACCGGGTCCTTGCTGCGCTCGCGTGAGCGCCGCCTAGACTCAGACCGTGGACGCCATCGAGCGCGCGAACGGCCTGCTGGCGCTCTACGCCGACCTCGCCCGCGCCGAGCTGCCGGCCGGCTCCGCGGTCTTCGACGCGCACACGCACCTCGGCGAGGACATCGACGGGATGACGGGCGACCCCGGCGAGCTGCTGCCGATCCAGCGCGCGTACCGGGTCACGCGCTCGAACGTCTTCTGCCTCGACGAGCCCGACCGCCACCCCGCGTTCCGGGCGGCGAACGACCGCACGCTCGCCTACGCGGCCGACGCGCCCGACGAGCTCGTCCCGTACGTCCGCCTCGACCTCGACGAGACGCCGGTCGAGGAGGCGACCCGCTGCATCGACCTCGGCGCCCGCGGGATCAAGCTCCATCCCCGGGCGCAGCGCTTCCTCCCCGACGACCCGAGGCTGGAGCCGGTCTTCGCGCTGGCCGCCGAGCGGCGCGTCCCGATCCTGATCCACGGGGGCCGAGGGCTGCCGCCGATCGCCGACTCCCTCGGACGGCTCCTCGACCGCCATGCGCCGCCCGCGCTGATCGTCGCCCACGCGGGGATCGTCGACCTCGCCGCGATGGCCCGGAACTTCGCGGGGCGGCCGGGGGTGTTCTTCGACACGTCGGTCTGGAGCCCGCTCGACCTGCTCGACCTCTACCGCCTCGTGCCGCCCGAGCAGGTCGTCTACGCCTCGGACTACCCGTACGGCCGCCAGCCCAACTCGCTGCTGATGGCGGTGCGCACGGCCCGCGCCTCCGGGCTGGACGACGACCAGGTGCGCGCCCTGCTCCACGACACGGCCGCGCGGATCGCGGACGGGCACGACCCCGTGCCGCCGGGACGGCCGTGCGGGCCGGCAGAGCTCTCGCACCCGGTCACGTTCCTCCGCATCCACCAGTACCTGACGATGGCCTCCGCGATGCTCTGGATGCGCCACCCGTCCGACAGCTTCGGCGTGCTCGGCCTGGCGCTCAACGCGTGCGACGAGCGGACGAACGGCCACCGCGCGCAGACCGACCAGATCCGCGAGCTGCTCCTCGCCACGCGCGACCTCTGGGAGCTCTCCGCGGCGAGCGACGGCGAGACGGAGCGCCGCCGCGCGCAGCGCGGCGCGTTCCGCCTCGTGCACCTCGCGAGCGTGCTCGCCGTGACGATCGCCGCCTGATCAGCCGACGAGCCGCTCCTCGAGCCACGCGACGAGCGGGCCGTCCGCCGTGTCGAGGAAGCGCGGCTCGACGGGGTTCCCCGCGGCGACGAGGAGCTCCGCGACCGCGACGTGGTCGCTGTCCCGGCCGGAGGAAGTCACGTGTCCCCTGGACGACCGACGCGAGCGGCGTGCCGAACCCGAGCTCGACGTTCGCGTTCGCGCCGTGCGCGAGGAGCCTCGCGACGATCGCGGCCTGGCCGACGTAGGCGGCCATGTGGAGCAGCGTGCCCGGCGGCGACCCGCTGACGACGCCGACGAAGTCCGGCCCGACGAGGTCGACGACGAGGTCGAGGTCGCGCCAGAGCGCCGTCAGGATCAGCACCTCCTGGGGGTCGTAGTCGAGCGTCGCGGGCAGCGGCCGGGACGGCCTCCGCCCGTGCGCGACCTCCCCGATCGCCCGGTCGCCGTCGT
This sequence comes from uncultured Actinomycetes bacterium, assembly GCA_963748255.1. Classification (GTDB taxonomy): domain Bacteria; phylum Actinomycetota; class Thermoleophilia; order Gaiellales; family Gaiellaceae; genus Gaiella. Next base: position 43,928 of record CAVVIL010000020.1, read on the forward strand.
CGACCTCGGTCGACGCGCCGAGGCCCGCGAGATGCTCGGCGAGGTCGTCCCTGCCGCGGAGGACGGCGTGCTGGTACGCCGTCCGCAGCCGGCGCGTCGCCGCGCCAGGTCTCGCCTCCGAGCCGCGTCGAGCTCCGCACCGTGCGCGGCGAGGAGGTCGAGCACGTCCGGCCCGCAGCCTCGACGCACGGCGTGGACGAGGTAGGCGCCGTCGTCCACGGCGGCGCCCGCGTCGAGCAGGAGCCGCACCGGCTCGGCGTCCCGGCCGTCGATCGCGTGCGCCAGGGCGTTCGTCCCCGCCGTCGCGGCGCCGTGCTCGAGCAGGAGGCGCAGGCACGCGGTGTCGGGCGCCTCGGTCGAGTGGTAGAGCGACTCGCCGTCGTCCGGGTCGGCGCCCGCCTCGAGCAGCACGGCCGTCAGCTCGGCGTCGTGGACGACGCCGGCGGCGCCGTACAGGGCGGACATCGAGCCGTACTCGTTCTCGAAGGCCGCATTCGGGTCGGCGCCGCGGGCGAGGAGCTCCCGCGCGAGCGCGGCCGACGCGAAGCACGAGTGGCAGACGTAGAGGAGCGGCGCCCAGCCGCGCGGGCCGCCCGGCGCGACCGGGTCTCCGTCCCAGCCCCGGCCGAGGACGAGCCGCGCCCACGGATCGTCTGCGATCTCGGCGCGGGCGGCGAGCAGCGCTTCGGCGCGCGTGCGCTGGCCGTTCGTGGCGGCGAGGACGAACGTCTCGGCGCTTGCCTCGACCGCGACGACGAGCGCCGGCCAGCTCGCGTAGCCGTGCTCACGGGCGACGACGAGCTGCGCGCGGGCGAGGATCGGCTCGCGCCCGTCGAGCCGCGCGAGCGCGTCGGCGTCGCCTGCGCGCGCCGCGCGGACGAGCTCCTTCGCCTGCTTGCGGAGCTGCTCGAGATTCACTGCGACCTCCCTCCGTCGAGGCCCGTCGTCCGCGTCACCGGGCCGGAGAAGAGATCGGCCGTGCGTTCGAGTGTGCTGCGACGAGGTGGGCGCTGCCCTGCCCGCGGACCGGATGCGCCCTCGCAGGCGCGCGCTCAGCGTACGCGATCGAGCGCGCGCCCCGCGAGCGTCGCGAGCAGCGTCCGCTTCCACGCCGTCTGCGGGTTCCCCGGCAGCCCCGCGAGCGGATCGTCCGGGTCGAGCTCCCGCGGGACGTTCGCGACGCCGGCCGCGACGAGCCGCACGGTGTCGTCGCGGCGCGCGGCCGCGACCGAGACGAGCGGGAACGTGAACGCGGCCCGTTCGCCGACCCGCTCGTACGCCGACGCGTCGGGCGGGGCCGGCAGCGTGACGGCGGTGACGAGCTCGCCCCGCGCGAGCGCGACGAGCGAGCGGTCCTCCTCCGTCGGCCGCCGGTAGAGCGCGAGCAGCGGCACCTCGCGAACGCCGTCCCGGGCGCGCAGCTCGACGATCGCGCCGCAGGCCGCGAGCGCGGGCGCGAGGTCGGACGGGTGGGCGGAGATGCAGTCGCCCGGCTCGAGGTTGTGCTTCGCGTGGTCGCCGATCTGCGCGTAGCAGGTGTCGCCGCCGCCGAGCCAGCAGTGCCACTCCTCGCCCCGGTAGTACCAGCAGCGCGTGTGCTGGCAGAGGTTCCCGCCGACCGTCCCCACCGTCCGCAGGAGCGGCGAGGCCGCGAGCGAGGCAGCCTGGCGCACCGCCGCGTAGGGCTCGAGCTCCGGCGCCCGCGCCAGCTCGGCGAGCGTCACCGAGGCGCCGATCCGGAGGCCGCCGCCGGCGGCCTCGAGACTGCCGAGGCCAGCGTCGCGGAGGTCGACGAGCACGGTCGGGACGCGGATCCCGCGGTCGACCTGGCCGGCGAGGTCCGTGCCGCCGCCGTACGGCGCCGCGCCGTCGTCGGCGAGGAGCTCGAGCGCCTCGTCGAGGCTGGCCGGGCGAGCGTAGGTGCTCACGCGAGCGCCTCCAGGACCCGGGCCGGCGTCAGGGGCAGGGCTGTCGCGCGACGTCCCGTCGCGTGCGCGACGGCGTTCGCGATCGCCGCGGCCGTGGGCACGATCGGCGGCTCGCCGAGCCCCTTCGCGCCGAGGTTCGGCAGGTTCTCGTCCGGCAGGTCGACGAAGTCGACGACGATCTCCGGCGTGTCCGCGATCGTCGGCACCTTGTAGTCGTCGAGATGCCCGTTGACCGGCATCCCGGTCGTCGGGTCGACGCGGAGCTCCTCGGAGAGCGCGTAGCCCAGGCCCTGGATGACCCCGCCCTCGACCTGGCTCGCCGCGGTGAGCGGGTTCACGATGCGGCCCACGTCGTGCACCGCCACGATCCGGTCGACGCGCACCACGCCCGTGCCGGGGTCGACCGCCACCTGCGCGATCTGACAGCCGAACGTGTTGACCCGGTAGCCGTCGGGGTTCGGCCCGCGCGTCCCCGAGCCGTCGATCGTCGCGTTGCCGAGCTTCCCCGTCACCTCCGTCACCTCGACGTCGATCGCCCCGTCGCTCGACCTGATCCGGCCGTCGCGGAGGGTCAGGTCGTCGGCCGCGATCTCGAAGACGTCGGCCGCGAGGCCGAGGATCGTCTTGCGCGCCTTGCCGGCCGCGCTCCGCACCGCGGGCATCACCGCGGGCGTCGTCATCGAGCCTCCGGACACGGGCGCGTAGACGTTCGGGGCCGTGTCGCCGCCGCGCACGAAGACGTTCTCGAGCGGCAGGCCGAGCTCCTCGGCGGCGACGATCCGCGCGGTCGTGTAGGTGCCCGTGCCGATGTCCTGCACGCCGGTGACGACGAGCGCACGCCCGTCGGCGTCGACGCGCACGGTCGCGTGGGCGGGCGGCCCGCCGCCGCCCCACCAGATCTGGGTGGCGCAGCCCATCCCGCGCAGCAGGCCGTCCGGCTGCGGCTCGCGGAGCGACGCGCGCGAGCTCCAGTCCGCGAGCTCCGCGGCGCGGTCGTAGCACGCGAGCAGCCGCTTGCTCGAGTAGGGCAGCCCCGAGGCCTGGTCGCGGTCGACGTGGTTGCGGCGCCGCAGCTCGAGCGGGTCGAGCCCGAGCGCCGCGGCGAGCTCGTCCATCGCCTGCTCGAGCACGGTGATGCCCTCGACCACCCCGGGCGCGCGAAAGGCGTTCTGCGCGCGGATGCTCGTCCGCACGGGGAAGGTCATCGTGTGGACGTTGTCGCAGGCGTAGACCGAGAGGGCCGGCTCCTGCACGGGGAAGACCATCCCGCCCGCACCCATGTCGACGACCGCGGAGAGCTCGATCGCGGTCAGCGTCCCGTCCCGCGAGGCGCCGAGCGTGACGGTCTGCCGCGTCGCCGCCCGGCGGCCGCCGACGACCTGGTCCTCGTGCCGCCCGAGCGCGAGCCGAACCGGACGGCCGGCCGCGCGCGCGAGCTCGGCCGCGAGGAGCGCCTCGACCCCGGCGCCCTGCTTGCCGCCGAACCCGCCGCCGATGTACTCGGCGAGGACGCGCACCTGCTCGGCGGGGAGGCCGAAGCGCCGCGCGAGCTCGCGGCGGGCGTCGAAGATGCCCTGGGTCGAGACCCACGCGGTCAGCTCGTCGCCGTCCCACTGCGCGACCGCGGCGTGCGGCTCGAGGGGGGTCTGCACGTGCGCGGGCGTCTCGCAGGTGAGCTCGACCCGCACCTCGGCGGCCGCGAGCGCCGCCTCGGGCTCGCCGCGCACGCGCTCGAGCGGGTCGTCCGTGAAGCGCTGCTGGTCGAGGCCCGAGTCGACGTCGAGCGGCGCGACCGGCTCGTAGGCGGGGGCCAGCGCGGCGAGCGCGGCCTCGGCCGCCTGCGGCGTGTCGGCCGCGACCGCGGCGACCGGCTCGCCGGCCCACGACGGCTCGGCGGTGAGGACGGGCGGGCCGCTCATCGTGAAGGGGCCGTCGGGGCCGAGCACGGCGCGGACGCCGGGCGTCGCGCGCGCGGCGTCCAGGTCGAGGGACGTGACCCGGCAGCGCGCCGTCGGGGCACGCAGCACGCGGGCGTCGAGCATCCCCGGCAGCGCGACGTCGACCGTGTACCGGGCGGCGCCGCTCGCCCGCGACCGGCCGTCCTGGCGCGGCGCGGGCTTGCCGACGACGCTCAGGTCGGCGTCGTCCGGCCAGATCTCGAGATCGTCCTCCTCGTCGACGAGCGCCCAGACGTCCTCGAAGCGCCCCTCCATCTCGCGCTGGGTCTTGACGAACCGCTTCGTCATGCGACCGCCTGGCCCGAGGCGCCGAGGATCGCGCGCTCGATCTTGGGATAGGCGCCGCAGCGGCAGATGTTGCCCGCCATCGCCACCCGGATCTCGTCGCGCGTCGGGGCCGCCGTCGCCTCGAGCAGCGCGGTCGCCGAGACGATCTGACCAGGCGTGCAGAAGCCGCACTGGAGCGCGTCCTCGGCGACGAACCGCTCCTGCAGGAGCGCCGCACGCTCCCCCAGGCCCTCGATCGTCGTCACCGACCGGCCCTCGACGGCGCCGACCGGGAGCAGGCACGACACCGCCGGCGCGCCGTCCAGCAGGACGGCGCAGGCGCCGCACGCGCCCTCGCCGCAGCCGAGCTTCGCGCCGGTCAGCGCGAGCTCGTCGCGGAGCACGCCGAGGAGGCGCCGGGTCGGCTCGACCTCCAGCGTGTGCCGCTCGCCGTTGACCTCGATGGTGACGGGCACGAGTGCAAGCAGTACCAGACGCGCAGCTTCGCGCCGCGCCGGTCGACTACCCTCCGCTCGTGCCGCGCCGCGCCGTCCTCCTGCTCCCGGCCGTCCTGCTCGCTCTCGCGGCGTCCGGCTGCGGCGGAGACGGCGACGGCGAGAGCGACGCGACGACGACCGCGACGCAGACGGAGACGGAGACGACGGGAGCGGCCGCCGGGTGCCGGGACGTCGAGGCTCCCGACCCGCGCGAGGACGGCGGCGAGACGCAGCCGACCGAGCCGCTCGATCCCTCGAAGACGTGGACGCTGACGTTCGCCACCTCGTGCGGCGACGTTCGTCGTCACCCTCGACGTCGAGGGCGCGCCGGAGACCGCCGCCTCCCTCGTCGCGCTCGCCGAGGACGGCTTCTACGACGACACCGTCTTCCACCGGATCGTCCCGGGGTTCGTGATCCAGGGCGGCGACCCGACCCAGAGCGGGTCCGGCGGGCCTGGCTACCAGACGGTCGACGCGCCCCCGTCCGACGCCGCGTACGTCAAGGGCGTGATGGCGATGGCGAAGACCGCGACGGATCCTGCAGGCTCGTCGGGCAGCCAGTTCTTCGTCGTCACCGGCCCCGACGTCGGCCTGCCGCCGGACTACGCGATCGTCGGCGAGGTGACGGACGGCCTCGACGTCGTGGAGCTGATCGGCACGCTCGGCGACCCGCAGACCGAGCAGCCGCTCCAGCCCGTCGTGATCGAGTCGGTCACCGCGTCCTCGTCGTGAGCCGCGTCGCCGCGGTCGTGCTGGCCGCAGGCGCCGCGACCCGGTTCGGCTCGGTGAAGCAGGAGCTGCTGCTGCCACGCGTCCTCGAGCGCCTCGAGGGGGCGCCGGTCGACGAGATCGTGGTCGTGGAGGGCGCCCACCCGCTGCGCGCGGGGACGCTTGCAGGGCCGGTCCCGCCTCGTGCGCTGCCCTGGCTGGGCGGACGGCCCGGGAGCCTCGCTCCGGTGCGGCCTCGCGGCGCTGGGCGACGACGTCGAGGCTGCGGTCGTCGTGCTCGCGGACGGCCCGCGGCTCGCGCCCGCGGCGCTCGGTCGCGTCGTGGCGAGCTGGCGCGCCGACGGCGGCGACGTCGTCGCGGCCTCGTACGGCGGGACGCGCGGTCACCCGTTGCTCGTCGCCCGTGACGCGTGGGCGTCGATCCCCGACGAGGGCCTCCGGCTCGTCGAGCCCCGGCTCGTCGCGTGCGACGACCTCGGCGACCCGGGCGACGTCGACACGCCCGCCGACCTCGCGGCGCTGGACGACGCGGGCTAGAGGGTCGGGCCGGCGTCGGTCGTGCGGAGCTCGGTGAGCTTCGCCATCAGCCCCGGCGGCATGCGCTCGGCGGCCGTCGTCCGCACGTAGACCCGCAGGCTCTCCTCGAAGCGGTACCGCCGGCGACAGTAGTCGCACGCGTCGAGATGTCGTTCGGCGACGACGACCTCGGCGTCGGACAGCTCGCGATCGAGGTAGCCCTGCAGGAGTTTCTCGCACTGGTCGCAGTCGCTCACGACACTGCCTCCTCGGCCAGGTTGGCCTTCAGCTGGCGGCGGCCCCGGTGGAGCCGCGACATCACGGTGCCGAGCGGGATGTCGAGGATCTGCGCCGCGTCCGCGTAGCTGAAGTCGCCGATGTCGACGAGGACGACCACGTCGCGGAAGTCGTCCGGGAGCGATGAGAGGGCGGTCACGATCGAGTCCTGCGAGAGCCGCTCCACGACCCGCTCCTGGTCGAGGACCTGCTCGCCGGCCGACTCGGCCATGCGGTTCGCGAGGTAGTAGTCGGTCTCCTCGAGCGGCGTCTCGTCCGGCCGCCGCTGCAGCCGGCGCCCGCGGTCGACGTTGAGGTTCGTGAGGATCCGCAGCAGCCAGGCCCGGAGGTTCGTGCCCGGGGTGTAGGACTGCCAGCTCCGGAAGGCTCTCGCGTACGTCTCCTGCACCAGATCCTCGGCTTCCTCGCGTGTTGGGACGAACCGTCGAGCGACGCGGTAGACCTGGTCGGCGAGCTCGAGCGCCTCCTCCTCGAAGCGCACGCGGTCACGAGCCAGCGTCGCGACCCGGCGGGCCTCGTCCGGCTCGTCCGTGCGCGACTCGCCCACGGCGCCTACCGTATCCACGTCACGGGGAGGAGAACGCCTGCGGCCACGCCGCTATTCCCCGGAGGGCCGCTCGTGGAAGCCCGCGTTGGCGAGGGTGCGGACGAGCGTCTCGCGGCTCGTCAGCTCGTCGTCCCAGGCGAGGGTCACGTCGCCGAGCAGGTTCGCGTTGGCCTGCTCGAGCCCCGGCGCCCCTTCGAGCGCGGACGCCAGGCGCATCACGCAGCGCTCGCAGCGGATCCCCTGGACGTGGAGAGTGTCGGTCGCGGTCGCCATCACGCCGATCGTAGCCCCGCGGCCCCGAGCGGCAGCTCGGCACCCGCGAGGGAGACGAGCAGCGGGTCGTGCGTCGCGCAGATCACGGTCGTCCCGTGCTGCAGCGCGAGGTCGGCGAGGAGGCCGCCGACCGCGAGCGTCGTGACGCTGTCGAGGCGGGCGGTCGGCTCGTCGGCGACGAGCACGGACGGGGCGGGACGCGATTGCGCGGGCGAGGGCGACCCGCTCGCGCTCGCCCGCCGAGAGGCGGTCGACGGGGCGTCCGGCGTGGTCGGCGAGACCGACGATCGCGAGCGCTTCCAGCGCGCGCTCGTTCGCCTCCGGCCCGTCCGCACCGCGGAGCGCGAGCGCGAGCTCGACGTTCTCGACGGGCGTGAGCACGCCGGAGAGCCCCGGCGTCTGCCCGACGACGCCGATCCGCGCGGCGCGGAACGCGGCCCGCGCGTCGCGGTCGAGCGACGAGAGGGACACACCGTCGACGAGGACCTCGCCCGTGTCCGGCAGGTCGAGCCCGGCGAGGAGCGCGAGGAGCGTCGACTTGCCCGAGCCCGACGGCCCGGTGACGACGGTGAGCGCGCCCGGTGCGAACGTCGCGTCGACGTGCTCGAGCGCGGTCTGCGCGCCGTACCTCCGGGTGACGCCGCGCGCCTCGACGAGCGCGCCGGCGCCGGTCGTGGGCGCGGTCGCCGGCGCGGCCGCCTCGGCGGCGGCGCCCGCGGGGCGCAGCTCGACGACGCCCGGACCGAGCCGCACCGCGGCGCGGTCGCCGATCCCCGCCGCGCGCAGGGTCTCCTCGGGGACGTGGAGCCACCCGCCGCGGCCGATCACGACGGTGTCCTCCTCCGCGAGCCGCTCCTCGCCGATCCGGCCGTCGCGGACGTGGACGACCCGGTCGGCGATCGCGGCGGAGGCGGGGTCGTGGCTGACGACGAGCGCGGCGGCGCCCTCCTCGCGCGCGAGCTCCGCGAGCAGGTCGAGCACGGTGCGCGCGCTCGCCTCGTCGAGCTCGCCCGTCGGCTCGTCGGCGACGAGCAGCGCCGGCCCGTGCGAGAGCGCGGCGCAGAGCGCGATGCGCTGCTGCTCGCCGCCCGAAAGCTCGGCCGGCGACGCGCCCGCCCGGTCGCCGAGGCCGACCCGCTCGAGGAGGAGGCGGGCGCGGGCGCGCCGCTCGCGCTCGGCAGCGCCGCGCAGGCCGAGCGGGAGCGCGACGAGCTCCTCGGCGGTCAGGTCCGGTGCGAGCGAGCGCCAGTAGTGCTGGTCGGCGTACCCGACGACCTGCCGGCGATGGCGCTCGACGGCCGACCGCGACGCGGCGCCGAGGTCGAGCCCGTCGACGACCGCGCGGCCTGCCGAGGGGCGCTCGAGCCCGGCGACGACGCGCACGAGCGTCGACTTCCCCGCGCCGCTCGGGCCGAGGACGACGCAGAGCTCGCCGTGCTCCACCGTCAGGGTCAGGCCCTGCAGGGCGGCGACCCCGCCCTCCTCGGAGGGATGGACGACGAAGATGTCGCGCAGCTCGACGAGCGCGCCGCTCATGCCTCGCCGCCGATCCGGCCGGGCCCGCGGGGGCTCGAGAACGCCCGGCGCGTCGTGAGCGCGACGAGCAGCGCCGCCGCACCGGCGGCGGCGAGGGCGCCGACGACGAGCAGCACCGGGTCGACGCTCGTCACGAGCGGCGGCTCGGGCGCCTCGGCCCGGGCCGTCACCGAGACCACGCGCGTGACGAGCACGGCGAGGACCGCGCCGGCGAGGATGCCGCCCGCGACCCCGACGCCCGCGAGGATCGCCGCCCGCGCGACGACCGTCCTGCGCAGGAGGCGGGGCGCCGCGCCCTGCGCCTCGAGGTCCGCCAGCTCGCCCCGATCGTCGCGCAGGTCGGCCCGGACGGCGAGCACGAGGCCCGCCACCGCGAGGACGAGCGCGACGAGCGCGGCCGCGCCGAGCGCCAGCAGCGTCCCGTGCGCGAGCGGATCGCGGCTCGCGTCGGCCTCCGCCCGTGCGCGCGAGGTCGTCGCGAGCACCGCGAACGGCGGCCGCGCCAGCGCGGTCTCGACGGCGGCGTCGCCGCCGCCGGCGACGTCCAGCCAGAGCTCCGAGACGGGCGCGCGGCCGGGCGCGTCGGCGTCGACGGCGGTGCGCAGCGCCTCCTCGTCGACGAGCACTGCGTCGCCGGTCGTGCCCGGGATCCTGTCGACGACGTCCGCGACGCGCACGGTGATCTGCTCGCCCCCGATCCGCAGGGGGAGCGTGCCGCCGGCACCGCCGGCGAGATCGCCGAGCCGGGGCGTGACGACGGCCGCCGGGGCGCTCGCGTCGGTCGGCTGCCGCGGCCGGATGCGGGCGACGCGCTGGTACGTCACCGCGTAGCGCACGTCGAGGGCGTCGGGGCGCGAGGTGCGCGCCGCCTCGACGCCGCCGAGGCCGACCCAGTCGTCGAGGGGGACTCCGGGGATCCGCACGGTGGTGCGCCCGCGCAGCGCGACGCCCGAGTCCGCCCCGCGGTCGTTGAGGCGCGGCGGCCGGAGCGTCAGCGAGACGAGCCGCCCGCCGCGGGCCGCGGGTGGCAGCGGCGCGGTGAGCACGGTCGGCCGCGCCGGCCTCGGCGTCGCCGACCTCGATCGTGCGGAAGGCCCCGTCGGCCTGCCGGATGGTCGCGAGGTACGTGAAGAGGCTCGGGCCGACGGCGAGACGGAGGTCCCGGCCGTGGAGCACGGGGCCGCGCAGCGCGACCGGGCCGTCCGGCGTCACGGCGTCCGCGAGCGCAGAGCGGCTCAGGCCCCAGTCGCCCCGCCAGAGCGGCAGGCGCTCGACCGCGTCCCGGCCGGCGCCGAGGACGGTCACGCCCGAGACGGAGGCGGCGGGGCCGGCGCTCGCGGTGACGCGGACGACGGGGTCGACCGCCTCGACGCCCGGGAGCGCGCGGAACCGCTCGAGGGAGGCCGCCCGGAGGACGGGAACGAGCGCCCGCAGGTTCTCGCGCACGACCACGTCGGCGGGCACGGCGAACGCGGCGCGGTCGTGCTCGCCGCGCGCGAGCGTCGCCCGGTACGACTCGGCGAGGGCGGCGAGGCCGATCGCGAGCGCGAGGAATGCCGCCGCGATCGCCGCAGCGCCGGGCGACCGCGCGAGCGAGACGCCGGCGAGACGGACGCCCGGGCTGCCGCGTCGCGCGAGCCAGCCGCCGACGACCGGGAGGAGGCGGGCCGCCCCGACCGCAGCGGCAAAGCCGATCAGCCCGGGCAGCGCCAGCAGGACGATGGGCGCGGCGCCTCCCTCGGCGAGCTCGTCGCCGTCGACGGCGCCGCTGGCGAGGATCCCGAGCGCGGCGAGCAGCGCCAGCACGGCCGCGACCTCGAGCGCCCCGACGCGACCGCGGCGCCGCAGGTCGAGCGACACGGTCGCGAAGACGACGAGCCCCGCGCCGAGCGACACGAGCAGCCCGAGGAGGAGGCCGGAAGGCGAGAGCACGCTCTCGCGCAGCACGGCGAGCGCGGGTGCGCCCGCGAGCGCGGCGGCCGCGGCGCCGACCGCCGCCCCGACGAGCCAGCCGAGGACGGCGCCGCCGAAGCCGACGGCGGCGCTCTCGGTGGCCGTCAACAGCCGACGCTGGCCGGCCGTGGCGCCGTGCCACATGAGGCGGCGGCGGGCCGCGGCGAGGTCACGCCGCAGCGCACCGGCGGCGAGCACGGCAAACGCGATCAGGAGCGCGGCCGCCTCGCCACCGACGAGCAGGAGCCGCCGGCCGGCGACGGTCGCGTCGCGCTTGGCCGCGTCGAGCTCCTCGACGGGGAGGCCGAGCGACCACTCGGCGGCCCGCGACTGGAGCGCGGCGCGCGCCCGGTCGGCGTCGTCGATCAGCCGGTCGATCTCCCAGAGGCGCGGCGTGCCCGCCGTGAGCGGCTGCACCCAGCCGTAGCTCCGGTACGAGCGCGCGAGGACGGGTGAGGACATGAGCCCCGCGACCCCCTCCGCGACGACGAGCGGTCCCGGCGGCGGGCGGTGGTAGCCCGCCGAGGCGGCGAGCGCGGGCGCGAGCTCGGCGTCGGCGAGCGCGTTGTCGGTCGGTGCGAGGAAGTCGCCGAAGAGCTGGCGCGAGCGGAGCGTGCCGGTCCCGACCTGGACGACGCGCAGCCCCGGGACGTCCGGCAGGCGGCCCACGCCCCGGAGGCGCACGACCTCGCAGCGCTCGGGCCGGCACGTGCGCGGCAGGCGGCCGGAGCGGAGGATGACGTGCGGGGCGAGGCCGTCGACCGCGGCGAGCCCGACGAACCGGCCGCCGATCGTGCTCTCGCGGACGAGCGCGATCCGCGTGGGGGCGGGCGCGGGGAGCTCGGCGAGGGCCGCGGTCGCCTGCTCGTCGAGCGTCGGCCACCGCTCGTCGGCCCCGGCCGGCACGCCGAACCACGCCGTCCGCACGGCGCGGGCGTCGGCGGGCACCCGCTCGACGTCCTGCGCCACGCTCCGGTCCTGCGCGACGGTCCCGCCGACGAGGACGCCCGCGAGGACGGCGGCCGCGGCGGCGATCCCGAGCGCGGCGGGGAGCGCGCCCGAGCCGCCGCGCCGCAGCCGGGCGAGCGCCAGGCCGACGACGTACCGCGCGCCGCTCAGGACGGCCGCTCCTGGCGGCGCCGGTACGCGCGCGCCTTCTCCCGGCCGCCGCAGACCTGCATCGAGCACCAGCTCGACGAGCGGTTGCGCGAGCCGTCGTAGAAGAGCCAGCCGCACGTCTCCTGCCGGCAGGCCTTGAGCCGCTCCCAGGCGCCGCCCGCGCGCGCGGCCGCGACGACGGCGACGATCGCAGCGAGCCCACGCTCGGCGCCCGACCCGCCGGGCCCGACGGCCGCGCCGTCCGCGCCGACCCGGAGGGCGAGCGGAAAGGCGCCGAGCACGCGGTCGAGCTCCTCGCGCCGGGCAGCCGGGGGCGGCTCGTCGAGGGTGTTCGCGAGCGCCAGCTCGCGGAGCGCCGCGCGGAGCCCGCGCGCCGCCACGAAGTCCTTCGGCCCGACCGGGTCGTCCTCGCCGATCAGGCGACGCGCGCGCAGCCAGGCGGCGAGGGCGTCGGGGCTGCCGAGGTCGTCGCGATGCCAGTCCGGGACCTCCGTGTTGACGAAGTCCTGCACGAGGTCGAGCGGCGGCGGCGCGGGGGCCCGCCCGCCCGGCTGGAACGGCCCGTCCATGCTGCGACGGTAGCGGCGGCTCCGCCACCGGTCAACAGCTTTAGCCAGTCACGACGTGACCATCCATCGCACCTCGGAGGTGGTCAGGACGAGACGGAGCGCTCGTTCTTGATCCCGTGCACGGGGCGACCCGCGGCCTCCCACGCGTAGTACGAGGCGCTCGGCCCGAAGCTCGCCGCGTACGAGACGATCCGCGGGTTGCGCCCGACCTCGAGCGCGCGCTGCGCATGCCAGAGGAGGTTCGGGTCGTCGCGCTCCTGCCACACGAGCACGAGATGCGCCGCGGTCATGAACTCGGCCACGAAGCCGCACCCGTCGGCCGGGCACGGGAACGGGTCGGTCCGCACGCACCACCAGCCTGCGTGGTCGTCGGAGTCGTCGTCGCGCCAGAGGAGCTCGTCCTCGAGAAGGTCCTCGTCGCGGACGACGAGCGATCCCCTCTGCAGATCCGGCTCCGTCACGCCAGCACAATAGATGCGAAATGGCAGAGCGGGATCTGGCGCTCGTGCTCTCCGGCGGCGGCATGAACGGCCTCCTCCTGGAGCTCGGCTTCCTCCAGCGGCTCCGCGAGGAGCCGCTCTGGGACCGCGTGGGCTGGATCTACGGCACGTCGGCCGGGGCGCTCGCGGGCGTGATGGCCGCCACCGACCGCCTCGCCGACCTCGAGGAGTTCGTGCTCGAGCTCCGCCCCGACGAGAGCTTCCGGCCCAACCGCCTGTGGCAGCTGCCGCTGACCGGTCTCCACGACTACGCGCTGCCCGCGACGATCGCCGAGCGGCTCGCGCCGATCGAGGAGCTGGCCCGCGACGTCGCCGCCGCGCCGATCGAGCTCGTCGTCTGCGTGACCGACGTCTCCGACGTCTCGGACGGGGAGGTGGACGAGAGCCACGTCTTCGAGCGCGCCTACTCGAGCCGCACGGCGCCGCCCGAGGTGATGGCGAACGCCGTCCTCGCGTCGGCGGCGATCAGCGCGCTCGTGCTCCCGCTCCGCGTCGGCGACATGATCGGCACCGACGGCGGCTGGGTGCGGAACCTCCCGCTCGGCTACGCCTACGACAACCCCCGGGTCAGCGAGATCGTCGCCTTCCGGTACGTCTCGCGCTCCACCCCGAGCTCGCCGGAGAACCTCGTCCGGCTGCGGCGGCGGCTCGAGCCGTTCCGCGCGGTCCCGCCGGTGCGCGCGCTCATCGGAGAGCTCCGCGCCTCGGAGGAGCGCCAGGAGCGCGGCGAGCCGCCGCACCTCGCCGACATGATCGTCCGGCTGATGCGGATCACCGTGGCCCGCAACACGGAGCTCGAGGTCCGTCAGGCGCAGGCCGTCGACCGGTCGGTGCGGGAGCTCGAGTCGCTGCGCGACGAGGTCGTCGCCTCGGTCAGCCGCACCGCTGCGCCGTGGCGCCGCCGGCGGGCGGTCGCCGAGGTGGAGGCCGCGTTCGCGCAGGCCCGCTTCCCGTTCCGCCACGACCGCGCCCTGCCGCTCACGCTCGTGCGCGGCGACCCGGGCGACGACGGGCTCGACCCGGGCTTCCGCGCCGGGCTGGAGTGGCCGCTCGAGACGAAGCGCCGCCTGATCGCGCGCGGGCGCGAGCTGACGGACGCCGCCCTGCGGGCCGGAAGCGACGACGCCGGGGACGCAAGCGCGTCCCCGGCGTGAGCCGCGGGGGGGCGGGGGCCCCCCGCGCCGGTCAGCGCGTCGGCGCCGTCTCGGGGGCGCGACCGAGCGTCGCGGTCACGGTCTCGCGCTTGCCGTCCTGGTGGACGACGGTCAGCCGGACGGTCTCGCCGGGCGTGTGCGCGGCGATGGCCTCGCGAAGCTGGTCGACGGAGGTGACGTCCTTGCCGTCGACCGCGACGATCATGTCGCCGCCGAGCTGGTAGCTCTCGCCGGCGACGACGACCTGCGTCTCGCCGCCCTCGAGCCCGGCCTTGTCGGCCGCGCTGCCGTCCTGGACGGCGCCCACGAGCACGCCCTCCTTCGCCGGCAGCTTCAGGACCCCGGCAACCTCCGCGTCGACGTCCTGGAGCGTGACGCCGAGGTAGGCGCGGTCGACCCGCCCGTCGTCGAGCAGCTGGGCGACGACGCTCTTGACGGTGTTGGACGGGACGGCGAAGCCGATCCCGACGTTGCCGCCGGCGCCGTTGCCGGTCTCGATCTGCGAGTTGACGCCGATCACGCGGCCGTCCGCGTCGATCAGCGGCCCACCGGAGTTGCCGCTGTTGATCGGCGCGTCCGTCTGGATGACGTGGTCGATCGGGAAGTTGTTCGGCGCCTGCACCTTGCGCTGGAGCGCGCTGACGATGCCGGCGGTGGCGGTCCGCTCGAGCCCGAACGGGTTGCCGATCGCGACGACCGGGTCACCGACCTGGACTGCATCGGAGTCGGCGAGCGCGAGCGGCGTCAGCGCCGTCGCGTCGGCGTCGACCTCGAGCAGCGCCAGGTCGGTGGAGGGATCCGAGCCGACGACGCGCGCGGACACGGTGTCCTGGTTCGAGAAGCTGACCTCGATCTCGGTCGCGCCCTCGACGACGTGGTAGTTCGTGACGATGTGGCCTTCCTTGTCCAGCACGAAGCCGGAGCCAAGCGCCTGCTGCGCCTGGCCCGGGAGCTCGTTGCCGAAGGCGTCCGTGCCCGACGACCCGTTCGAGGTCGACGTGATCTGGACGACGCCCGGCGCGTTCCGCCGGTAGATGTCGGCGATGTCGATGTCGCCCGCCGTGGCCGACCCGCTCGCGGGCCGCGCGACGATCGGGGTCGCCTCCGCGGCCGGCGCCGCGTCGTCGAACGCGCCGAGGCCCCAGGCGCCGGCGAGCGCGGCGGTGCCCCCGAGCACGGAGGCGGCGACGAGCGCGGCCATCGGCCTGACCGCCCGGGTCGGGCGGCGGTCGTCGGGACGGGCGGCGTTCGGGAGGGTTGGTGTCTCCGAAGTAGTCATGCGGCCGTTATAGGCCGCAGCCCGCGTACCCCAGGTTGTGGGCGGTTAAGGCGTCGTTCAGCCCACCGCGACGGTCTTAACGACCTGCTCGCGCTCCGTCCCGAGCGCGTCGTCGAGCTTCCGCCCGAGCTCGCCCGAGGCGAAGAGCTCCTCCGTGATGTCCGCCCCGCCGATCAGCTCGCCCTTGACGAAGACCTGCGGGATCGTCGGCCAGTCGCTCAAAGCCGTGAGCTCCTGGCGGATCTGGGGGTCGGGGAGCACGTCGACCGCGGTGATCGGCGCACCGGCGTTGAAGAGCGCCTGGAGCGCCCGCATCGAGTTGCCGCACGCGGGCCGCTCGGCCGTGCCCTTGATGAAGACCGCGACGGGCTCGTCGTCGATCACGTGCTGGATCTGGTCGCGCAACGTCATGCTCGTCCCTTCGTCGTGATGCGGAGCTCGTGGATGGTGCCGTCGGCGAGCGGCGCGGCGAGCGCCCGGTTGACGAGCCGGTGCTGCTCGACGAGCGAGAGGCCGTCGAACGCGGCGCTCTCGACCGTGACGTGAAAGTGGTCGTCGCCCCCGGTCCGGTCGACGACGTCGACCGCTCCGTCGGGGAACGCGTCGGCCAGAAGCACGCGGAGCGAGTCGATCGCCATCGGCGATGATGCTAACGACCGTGGGTCGCCTCGCCTTCCTGCTGAGCGTGCCGGAGCGTCTCGTCCGCGCCCTGGCCGCGGCCCTCGGCGGGACGCTCCACGAGACGTTCCAGCTCGCCCTGCCGCGCGTCGTCCGCAGCTCGCGCCTCTACGAGGCGACCGCGAGGAACCTGCTCCGCGTCACGATCGAGCTCGTCGGCGGCGTCGTGCCGCACGCCCCGGTCGACGACGAGGTCGAGCCCGACCCGGGCCGCCTTGCGGTGCGGAAGGGCGCGGGCAACGTCGTCGAGCTCGGCTCGATCGCGGCGTTCGGCTTCTCGCCGCTCTGGGTGCTCGCGGCCGCGGCCGACGCGAGCCGCGGCTCCCGCGTCTACCTCGACGCGTTCGTCCGCGAGCTCGTCGCGCAGCGCGTGCTCCCCGAGGACTCGCGGCCGGGCTCGGTCGACGAGCTGCTCGCCGCGCTCGAGGGCGTCTCGGGGACGAGCGCGCGGCTCGTCGACATCCCGCCGCTCGAGCTCGCCGCGCTCCGGAACTCGCTCGCCGACCTGCGGCGGGACGCGACGTCGCTGCCGACCCCGGCCGAGCTCGCGCGCGTCTTCGACGGCCTGCGGGAGACGGCCCGCCGCGAGCGCGCGAGCCTCCTCGCGGTGTCGGTGGGGATCGGCCTCGCGTTCTTCAACTCCGCGCGGAAGGTGGGCCGCCAGCACGTGCTCGACCCGTACACCGACGACCTGCGGCCCGTGCGCGACGAGGGCTTCGCCGCGTACGCCAACCGCGTCTCGCGCCGCTATGCGGACGCCGTCGCCCGGCACTTCGACATCGAGCAGGCGACGCTCACCGAGCGCGGCCTCGACCGGCTCCGCCGGAGCGGGACGAGCGGCTGACGGCGCTCAGTCCAGGGCCGCTGTGACGTCGAGCTCGACGAGCTGCCCGGGGTAGCCGAGCCGCGCGACGCCGACCAGCGTGCTCGCGGTCGTGAACGCGTCCGCGAGCGGGGAGGCGCGGAGCTGCGTCCACGTCGCCGCGAGGTCGTCCCGGCCGTCGCTCGCGACGAGGATCTGCGTCCGGACGACGTCGTCGGGGCGTGCGCCGACCGCGGCCAGCGCCGCGAGCGTGTTCGCGACGACCTGGTCGACCTGCCGCGCGAGGTCGCCCTCGCCGACGAGCCGGCCCTCGGCGTCGAGCGGGCACTGGCCCGCGAGGTGGGCCGTCCGGCCCGCCGGCACGACCGTGACGTGGTGGTACCCGGGCGTCGGGTGCAGGCCGGGTGGGTTGAGGCGCTCGATCGGCACGCGGTCATCCTTGCAAGCGCGCCCGCGGCCGGACTGGTGTATACTCCGGTGTATGCGTCGAAAGCAGATCTACCTCGACGACGCGAGCGAGCGGGCGCTCAAGCGCCTCGCCGCTCGGACGGGCCGCTCCGAGGCCTCGCACATCCGGGAGGCGCTGCAGCGGTATCTCGCGGGTGCGGTCGAGGCGGTCGACGACCCGCTCGAGCAGCTGATCGGCCTCGTCGCGGACGAGCACGGCCCCGACGACGTCGCCGAGGAGCACGACCACTACCTCTACGGCGCACCGAAGGAGCGCGGGTGAGGATCGTCTACGCGGACACGGGCGCGTTCATCGCCCTGCTCTGGCGCCGCGACCGCGCCCACGAGCGCGTCCGCGACCACTACCGCGAGCTGCGCGCCGCGGGGGACGTGCTGCTGACCTCGAACCTCGTCGTCTCGGAGACGGCGACGCGTCTCCGCTTCGACGCGGGGCTCGACGTCGCGCTCGCGTTCCGGGAGCTGCTCGACGCGGCCGTCGCCGCCGGCCGCCTCATCGTCCGCCACACCGACCCGGAGGTCGACGCGAAGGCGTGGGCGCTGATGGAGCGCCACCCCGACGCGCGGCTCTCCTTCACCGACTGCGTCGGCGCCGTCACCGCCGCCGAGGGGCGCGCGGCCGCCGTCTTCGGCCTCGACCACGACTTCCGCGTGCTCGGGTTCACGCTCGAGCCGTGACAGCGACGCCCCGACTCGACGTCGGCGCGACCGCGAACGCGGTCCCCTTCAGGGGTGTGCCCTCGCCGCAGGCGAGGGCTCGAGCCGCAGGAGCCCGCTCCTACGGGTTCCTGCTTGGCGAAAGGAGAGCTGCATGCCAGGAGTAGGATCGAACGGGATGGCCCATCCGGACAGCTTCGGCGCGCGCGCCACGCTCGCGGTCGGCGACGCGACGCACGAGATCTTCCGGCTCGACGCGCTGCAGTCGCGCTACGACGTCGCGCGCCTGCCGTACACGCTCCGCATCCTGCTCGAGAACCTCCTGCGGCGCGAGGACGGCGCCACCGTCGCAGCCGCCGACGTGGAGGCCGTCGCGACGTGGGACGCGGCCGCCGACCCCTCGCGCGAGATCACGTTCGCGCCGGCGCGCGTCCTGCTCCAGGACTTCACCGGCGTGCCCGCCGTCGTCGACCTCGCGGCGATGCGCGACGCGATGCGCGAGTTCGGCGGCGACCCGAGCCGGATCGACCCGCTCATCCCCGCGGAGCTCGTGATCGACCACTCGGTGCAGGTGGACGACTTCGCGAGCCGGCTCGCGATCACGCGGAACGCCGAGCTCGAGTTCAAGCGGAACCGCGAGCGCTATGCCTTCCTCCGCTGGGGCCAGGGCGCGTTCGACTCCCTCGAGGTCGTCCCGCCGAACACGGGCATCTGCCACCAGGTCAACCTCGAGTTCCTCGCGCGCGTCGTCGAGTCGCGCGACGGGCAGGCGTTCCCCGACACCCTCGTCGGCACGGACTCGCACACGACGATGATCAACGGCCTCGGCGTCCTCGGCTGGGGCGTCGGCGGGATCGAGGCCGAGGCGGCGATGCTCGGCGAGGCGATCTCCATGCTCGTCCCCCAGGTCGTCGGCTTCCGGCTCCACGGCCAGCTGCCGGAGACCGCGACGGCCACCGACCTCGTCCTCACCGTGACCCAGATCCTGCGCCAGACCGGGGTCGTCGGGAAGTTCGTCGAGTACTTCGGCGAAGGCCTCGCCGGCCTCCCGCTCGCCGACCGGGCGACGATCGGGAACATGTCGCCCGAGTACGGCGCGACCTGCGGCTTCTTCCCCGTCGACGAGGAGACCCTCCGCTACCTGCGCCTCACCGGCCGCAGCGAGGAGCGCGTCGCGCTCGTCGAGGCGTACTGCAAGGAGAACCTCCTCTGGCACGACCCGGCCGAGCCGGCGACGTACTCGCACGTCGTCGAGCTCGACCTCTCCGAGGTCGAGCCGTCGCTCGCCGGGCCACGGCGCCCGCAGGACCGGATCGCGCTCTCCGCGGCCAAGCAGTCGTTCCGCGAGACGCTCCCCACCTTCGGGGTCGACTACGGCGGACCCGTCGACGAGGCGCTCGCCGAGTCGTTCCCCGCGAGCGACCCGCCCTCGTACACCGATCCGGGCTCCCAGGAGTCCACGGGCGGCCAGGAGGTCGAGGCGGCTCCGGTGGCCGTCGCGCCCGAGCGGACGGCTGGCATCGAGTGCGAGCTCGACGGCCAGGTCGTCCGGCTCGACCACGGCTCCGTCGTGATCGCCGCGATCACCTCGTGCACGAACACGTCCAACCCGTTCGTGATGGTCGCCGCCGGCCTCCTCGCGAAGAACGCGGTGGAGCGCGGCCTCGACCGGCGGCCGTGGGTGAAGTCGAGCCTCGCCCCCGGCTCGAAGGTCGTGACCGAGTACTTCGACAAGGCCGGCCTGACGCCGTACCTCGAGGCGCTCGGCTTCCACACCGTCGGCTACGGCTGCACGACCTGCATCGGGAACTCCGGCCCGCTGCCGGAGCCGGTCTCCGCCGCGATCGCGGAGGGCGAGCTCGTCGCCTGCTCCGTGCTCTCGGGCAACCGGAACTTCGAGGCGCGCGTGCACCCCGAGGTGAAGGCGAACTACCTCGCGAGCCCGCCGCTCGTCGTCGCCTACGCGCTCGCCGGCACGATGGACCTCGATCTCGTGACCGAGCCCCTCGGCACGGACGCGAACGGCGAGCCGGTCTTCCTGGCGGACGTCTGGCCCGCCCCCGCGGACGTCCGCGCGACCGTCGAGGGCGCGATCGGCCGCGAGATGTTCGAGCGGACGTACGCGGACGTCTACACCGGGGACCCGGCGTGGCGCGAGCTGCCCGTCCCCGAGGGCTCCGTCTTCGCGTGGGAGGAGGACTCGACCTACGTGCGCCGCCCGCCGTACTTCGACGGCATGGCCCGCGAGCCGGGTGTGGTGGCGGACCTCGAGGGCGCGCGCTGCCTCGTCTCGCTCGGCGACTCCGTCACGACCGACCACATCTCCCCCGCGGGGTCGATCAGGCCCGACGGCCCGGCCGGCCGCTACCTCGTCGAGCACGGCGTCGAGCGGAGCGACTTCAACTCCTACGGGTCGCGCCGCGGCAACCACGAGGTCATGGTGCGCGGGACGTTCGCGAACGTCCGCCTCCGGAACCTCGTCGTCCCCGGCTCGGAGGGCACCTGGACGGCGCACCAGCCCTCCGGGGACGAGCTGACGATCTTCGAGGCGGCCGAGCGCTACCTCGCCGAGGGCGTGCCGACGATCGTGCTCGCGGGCGAGGAGTACGGCTCCGGCTCGTCGCGCGACTGGGCGGCGAAGGGCCCGAACCTGCTCGGCGTCCGCGCCGTGATCGCGGTGAGCTACGAGCGCATCCACCGCTCGAACCTCCTGATGATGGGGATCCTCCCGCTCCAGTACATGCCCGGCGAGAGCCGCGAGTCGCTCGGGCTGACCGGGAAGGAGCGCTTCTCCGTCACCGGCGTCGAGGACGGCGAGGCGCGTGAGGTGACCGTCCGCGCGGACGACCGCGAGTTCCGGGCGATCCTGCGGCTGGACACCCCGCGCGAGCGCGAGTACGTCCGCCACGGCGGGATCCTCCCGTACGTGCTGCGCAAGCTCCTCGCGGCCTGATCGCGGCGTGGCCGGGCTCCGAGCGGTCCTCGGACGCTTCCCGACAGGCGTCGCGGTCGTCACGGTGGAGGGCGGCGGCCAGCCGCTCGGCCTGACGATCGGGTCGCTCGTCCGCCTCGCGCTCGAGCCGCCGCTCGTCGGCTTCGCGGTCGCCCGCGAGGCGGCGCTGCACGAGCTGCTGCGCGACGACGGCGCCTGCGCGGTGTCGCTGCTCGCGGAGGGCCAGGACGGCGTGGCCGAGCACTTCGCCCGCGGCGTCCCGCCGATCGGGATGTGGGCCGGGATCGAGACCGAGCCCGCCGCCGGCCCGCCGCGGCTCGCGGGCGCGCTCGGCTGGCTCGCCTGCTCGCTGCGCGACGAGGTCGCGGCCGGGACGCACACGCTCTTCGTCTGCGAGGTGACGAGCGCGGTGGAGGGCGAAGGCGATCGCGCGCTCGTCCGCGTGCGCGGCGGCTACACGGTCGCCTGACGGAGACCCCGCTACGCTCGCGGCCGTGAGCGCGCGCGACACCTCCTGGGGCATCGAGCCGGTGCCCGAGCGGCTCCGCGTCCTGGGCGGGCTCGACCTCGGCCTCCTCTGGGGAAACCTCGGCGTCTCCCTGCTCGTCGTCGTCGCGGGCGCGATCCTCGTGCCCGCGCTCTCTCTCCCGAGCGCGCTCGTCGCGATCCTCGTCGGCTGCCTGATCGGCAACGTGATGCTCGGCCTGGCCGGGGTGATCGGCGCGCAGGCCCGGGTGCCGGCGATGGTCACGATGCGGCTCCCGCTCGGCGAGCGCGGCTCGTACCTCCCGACCGCGGTCAACGTCGTGCAGTGCCTCGGCTGGACGGTCTTCGAGCTGCTCGTGATCGCGACCGCGGCGGCGGCGCTCTCCGACGAGCTCTTCGGCGTCGAGGCGCAGTGGGCCTGGACGCTCGTCTTCGGCGCCGCCGCGCTCGTCCTCGGGCTGCTCGGCCCGATCGGGTTCGTCCGGACGGTCGTGCGCCGCGTGGCGATCTGGGTCGTCCCCCTCGCGCTCGCGTACCTCGCGTGGTGGGCGCTGACCGGTGGCGGGCTCGACTCGGCGTGGAGCCGACCCGGGGAGGGCGGCCTGACGACCTGGCAGGGGATCGACATCGTCGTCGGCGTCACCGTCTCCTGGATCCCGCTCGCCGCCGACTACACGCGGTTCGCCCGCACGCCGCGCGGGGCCTTCTGGGGGACGACGGTGGGCTACGGCGTGCCCGACGCCCTCCTGCTCTCGCTCGGGGCGGTGGTGCTCCTGACGCGCGACGTCGCCGACCCGGCGGCGCTGCCGGCCGCGATCGCCGCCGGCGGCGTCGTCGCGCTCCTCGCGCTCGTCGCGCTGACCGCCGCCGAGACCGACGAGGCGTTCGCGAACGCCTACTCCGGCGCCGTCTCGCTCCAGAACCTCCTCCCCCGGGCGCCGCAGCGGCTGCTGATCGTGCTCACGACCGGCCTCGGGACCCTCGGTGCGCTGGTGCTCGAGCTGTCGAGCTTCTCGTCGTTCCTCTTCCTGCTCGGCTCGTGCTTCGTCCCGCTCTTCGCGGTCCTCCTCGCCGACTGGCTCGCCCACGGCTTCCGCTACGAGCCCGCGGACGTCGGCCGGGCGGAGCGGCTCCGGCTCGGGCCGATCGCGGCGTGGGTCGCGGGCTTCGCCGCCTACCAGTGGCTCTCGCCGACCGGGCCGGCCTGGTGGGTCGAGCAGGTGCAGCGCCTCGATCCGCCCGCCTGGTCGATCGGCGCCACGCTCCCGAGCTTCGCGGTCTCGTTCGTGCTCGCCCTCGCGCTGGCGGCGGCGACGGGCAGGCTCACCGCGCCGCCGGCGCGCGCATGAGCCGCGTCGCGCTGATCGGGAACGTCGCCGTCGACCGGATCGCGGGGAGTGAGCCGCGCGCGGGCGGCGGCGTCTACCACGCGGCCCGCGCCGCGGCGCTGATCGGCGCGGACGTGGTCGCCGTCACCCGCTGCGCCCCGGCCGACCGCGCGGTGGCGCTCGCGCCGCTCGAGGCGCTCGGCGTGCCGGTGGAGGCGCGTGACGCCGACGAGACGACCGCGTTCAGCTTCCACTACGAGGGCGACCACCGCGTCATGACGGTCGACGCCGTCGGCGAGCCCTGGACCGTCGAGGACGTCACCGGGTGGGCGGCACCCGCGCTCGCCGGCTCCCGCTGGGCGCTCGTCGCCGGGCTCCTGCGCTCGCACTTCCCCGCGGCGACCGTGGCGGCGCTGGCCGAGGGCGGGCGGCGCCTGCTCCTCGACGCGCAGGGTCTCGCGCGCGTGGCGCGCGTCGGCCCGCTCGAGCGCGACGACCGCATCGACCGCGCCGTGCTCCACCGCCTCGCGGTCCTCAAGCTGAACGAGGACGAGGCGCGCACGCTCGCGGGCGGGCTCGACGCGGACAGCCTGCTCGCGCTCGGCGTCCCCGAGATCGTGGTCACCCTGGGGTCGGACGGCGCGCGCGTCGTCACCCCCGACCTCGACGTGCCGATCCGACCGCGTCGCGTCGAGGTCCGGAACCCGACGGGGGCCGGGGACGCCTTCTCGCTCGTCTATCTCGACGGGCGCGCGCAGGGGCTCGACCCGGTCGATGCGGCCGACCGCGCCTCCGCCGAGGTGGCGTCCCTGCTCGCGGGCGCATGACGAGCGTGCTCGTCGCGTGCGCGCTCGGAACGGTCGAGGTCGACCTCGACGAGGACGACGTGCTCGAGATGGGCGACGACCCCGTCGAGCCGCCTCCCGCGCCCGCCGTTGCGCTGCCCCTGCTGATCGCCGCGGCGCGGCACGGCTCGACGGTCCTCGCGGTCGTCGACCGCAGGCCGCCGCTCGTCGTCTCCCACGACGGCGGGGCGACCTGGCGCGAGACCGGTGCGGGCCTGGGCGCGGGGGTCGCCGTCGCGATCTCGCCGGACCATCCCGACCTCGCCGTCTACGCGACGCCGGAGCGCCTCCACGTCTCTCGCGACGGCGGCCGCTTCTGGTCGGCGCTCTCGGTCGAGCTCGACGGGATCACCGCCGTCGTGTTCCGCTGAGCGCGGCCGGCGTGTGGAAGGATCGGTGTCCCCACGACGCCGGAGGACGACCATGAGTGGACTCGACGACCTGCTCGGCAGCCTGACGAAGTCGAAGGGCGGTGACCAGGGCGGCCAGGCCGGGCTCGGCCTCGACGACCTGCTCGGCGGCCTTCTGGGCGGCGGCTCGGGGTCGTCGGGCGCGAGCGGCGGCGGCCTGCAGGACGTCCTCGGCGGCATCCTCGGCGGTGGTGGCGGGGGGAGCACCGGCACCCGGTCGGGCGGCGGGCTGAACATGGGCGCCCTCGTGGCGACCCTCGGGCCGCTCGTCGCGAAGTTCCTCCAGAACGGAGGGCTCTCGAAGATCATGCAGGGCGCCCAGGCGAACGGGCTCAGCGCCGAGGCGGACTCGTGGGTCGGCACCGGCGCCAACGAGCCGCTCCCGCCGAGCGAGGTGCGCGCGGTCATCGGCGACGACGCCGTGCACGAGGTTGCCCGGGAGGCGGGGATCTCCGACGACGAGGCGGCGGACGTCCTCGCGGCGGTCGTGCCCGAGGTCGTCAACGGGCTCACCCCCAACGGTCAGGTGCCGAGCGACCAGGAGGTCGACGACTTCCTGGCGCAGTTCTCGAAGCCCGGCTAGGCGCCTAGAAGCGGAACTCGCCGCGGGCGACGATCACCGCCGCGCCGCCGACCTCGACCGCGTCGATCAGGCCGTCTCCGCCCGCCGCGCGCGCGTGGAGCGTCGACGGGCGGCCGATCGCGCCGCCCTGGGAGACGACGATCTCCTCGCCCCACGGGACGAGCCCGTGCCGGCAGAGGTGGCACGCGAGCGGGCCTGCCATCGACCCGGTCGCAGGGTCCTCCGGGACGCCGTGCGCCGGCGCGAACATCCGCGCCGTCCAGCGCGTCCCCTCCCCGGCGAAGACCGTGACGCCCGTGCCGCCGAGCTCGACGAGCGCGGCGTGGTCGGGCACGACCGCGGCGACGGCGTCGAGCGATGCGAGCCCGACGAGCGTGTGCTGCGTGCCGTTGTCGTAGCGCTCGACCGGCAGCACCGGCTGCTCCTCGACCCGGAGGGCGGCGAGGAACGGCGCCGCGTCGACCTCCTCGACGCGCGGGACCGGCTGGGTCATGCGGCCGAAGGCGATCCCGCCCCGGCCGTCGCGCTCGAGCACGACGGGCACGGTGCCGACGCCGGTCTCGAGCTCGATCACCCCGCGCTGCAGCGGCAGCCCGAGCACGAAGGCCGTGCCCAGCGTCGGGTGGCCCGCGAACGGCAGCTCCTGGAGCGGCGTGAAGATCCGGATGCGCGCGGTGCCCCCCTGCTCCGCCGGGAACACGAAGACCGTCTCCGAGAGGTTGAGCTCCCGCGCGACGCGCTGCATCGTCTCGTCGTCGAGGCCGCGCCCGTCGGTGAAGACCGCCAGCGGGTTGCCGGTCAGCGGGCGGTCGGTGAAGACGTCGGCGACGACGTAGCGATAGGCGGTGGCCACCCCGCCGTTATAGCCCGTCGCGGAGGCTCCGCTCCTGCTCGACCCACTTCGAGTGGTGCGCGCGCGCCCAGTCCTCGCGCACGTCGCCGAGGGTCATCCCGCGCAGCGCGTGCCGGGTCGTCGGGTGGATCACGGCGAGGTAGAGGTGCCCGACGAGCAGGCCGACGGAGCCGAGCGTCAGCAGCTCGTGCACCGTGCCGGTGCCGTCGAGGATGAACCGGTGGTCGCGCTCGCCGAGCCAGAGCATCGAGCCGGAGACGACGAAGAGCAGCGCGAACGACACCGTCAGGATCGTGTTCACCTTCTGCCCCGCGTTGAACCGGCCCTGCGGCGCCCGCCCGCCGCGCAGCCAGCGCCTGTCGTCCGCGTCGAACGACTCGATCTCGCGCCAGTCCGCGCGGACGCGCGCGCGGTCGCCGAGGACGAGCACCACCGCCAGGGCCAGCACCCACGCGACGGCCGCGAGGAGATGGAGGTTCTTGACGAGGTTCCGGCGGGCGACGAGCTCCGAGAGCACGGGCAGGTAGAGGACGAGGCCGGTCGCGAGCATCGCGAGGAAGCCGGCCGCGTGCACCCAGTGGAGCGCGCGCTCCGTCGGGCCGAAGCGGCGGATCAGGGGCGGGTCAGTTGGAGGCACCGACCCAGGCGTCCTCGTCGTAGCCGCGCTGCTCCCAGAAGCCGACGGTGTCGAGGTGCGGCTCGACCTCGATCCGGCTCACCCACTTGACGCTCTTGTAGCCGTACATCTGCGGCATCACCACGCGGACCGGCGCGCCGTGCGGGCGGCTCAGCGGCTCGCCGTCCATGTCGAGCGCGAGCATCGCGTCGGCGGCGTACGCCTGGCCGAGCGTCAGCGTGTCGTCGTACGGCACCTCGGCCGAGACGAAGCGGAGCGCCCGGGCCGACGGGAGCGGACCGGCCTCGGCGAGCAGGTCCCGGAAGCGCACCCCGGCCCAGCGCACGTCGTGCACGCTCCAGCCCGTGACGCAGTGGAAGTCGGAGACCTGCGTCGCCCGCGGAAGGCCGCGGAGGTCGGCGAGCGTGTAGGTGACGGGCCGCTCGACCGCGCCGGCGATCTCGAGCCGGTACGTCGCCGGGTCGATCCGCGGCAGCGAGGAGCCGATCGTGTAGATGCGCCACCCCGAGCTCGGCGCGAGCGCGGCGACCCGGTCGGGGACGATCCGCCCGAGGAGCTCGGTGGCGTCCCGCGCCAGGAAGAGCCCCGCGACGCCCAGGCCGACGACGCCCAGGAAGCCCGCGCGGCCGATCGTGCGGTCGTCCATGCCGACGTTGTAGCCGGACGATCCTTACGCCGGCCTTAGATCTCCGCATCACGACTACGATCGCGCGGGTGCGCGTCTACCTGTGCCGCCACGCCGAGGCCGCGCCCGGCGACCCGGACGAGCTTCGCGAGCTGACCGCCGAAGGGCGTCGCCAGGCGCGCGCGCTCGGAGCGCGCCTCGCCGGCCTCGCCGAGCCGCCCGCGACGGTGCTCACGAGCCCGCTCGCCCGCGCCCGCCAGACGGCGGAGGCGATCGCGGCGGAGACGGGCGCCGCGCTGCGCCTCGAGCCGGCGCTCGCGCCCGGCGCGACGGTCGACGCCCTCCGCGGGGCGGTCGCGGGCGCCTCCGGCCCCGTCGCCGCCGTGGGCCACCAGCCGGACTGCTCCGAGATCACGGTCGTCCTGACCGGGAGCGATCCGGGCTTCGCGCCCGGCTCGATGACGGTGCTGCACCTCGCACCGTGAGTGCCGAGCCGGCGATCCGCGTCCGCGGCCTGCGGAAGGCGTACGACGGCGTCGAGGCGGTGCGGGGGATCGACTTCGACGTCCAGCCGGGCGAGGTGTTCGGGCTCCTCGGGCCGAACGGCGCCGGCAAGACGACGACGGTCGAGATCCTCGAGGGATACCGCGCGCGCGACGCGGGCGAGGTGTCCGTGCTCGGCGCCGACCCCTGGCGGAGCAGCTCGGCGCACCGCGAGCGGATCGGGGTCGTGCTGCAGCACTCCGAGCTGCCCCCCACGCTCAGCGTGCGGGAGGTGCACCGGATGTTCGCGGGCTACTTCGAGCGGCCCCGGCCCGTCGACGAGGTGATCGAGCTCGTCGGGCTCGCCGACAAGGCGGACGCGCGCGTGAAGACCCTCTCGGGCGGGCAGAAGCGGCGGCTCGACCTCGGCGTGGCGCTCGTCGGCGATCCGGAGCTGGTGTTCCTCGACGAGCCGACGACCGGCTTCGACCCGTCCGCGCGACGCACGGCGTGGGACCTCGTCCGGGCGCTGCGCTCGCTCGGCAAGACGATCCTGCTCACGACGCACTACCTCGACGAGGCGCAGCAGCTCGCCGACCGCGTCGCGGTGATCCGCGAGGGCGAGCTGATCCGCATCGGGACGCCGCGCGAGCTGATCGCGGGCGCCCCCGAGGTCGAGATCCGCTACCGGGAGGAGGGCCGCGAGGTCGTCCTCTCCACCGCCGAGCCGACCCGGGTGCTCGCCGAGCTGACGGGCCGGGCGCTCGCCGAGGGACGGGAGCTCGAGGCGCTCGAGGTGCGGCGGGCCAGCCTCGAGGACGTCTACCTCGACCTCGTCGACGAGGAGCCCACGTGACCCTCTTCGCCCACGAGCTCCGCACCCAGCAGCTCATGTTCTGGCGGAACAAGGAGTCGGCGGTCTTCATCTTCGTCTTCCCGCCGATGCTCTTCCTGCTCCTCGGCGCGGTCTACGACGGCGACATCGACGGCGTGCCGGCGGTCGACCGGCTGGTCGTCGGGATCCTCGGCTACGGCTGCGCGAACACGGCGCTCGCCGGGCTCGCGATCACGCTCGTGATCCGGCGCGAGGGCGGGATCCTGAAGCGGCTGCGGGCGACGCCGCTCCCGCCCCAGACGTACATCGCGGCCGTCCTCGCCTCGACGCTGCTCGTCTTCCTGCTCCAGATGGCGGCGACGGTGGCGCTCGGCGTCGTGCTCTACGACGCCGCCGGCCCCGAGAGCTGGGTCGCGCTCGTCGTCGTGCTCCTCGTCGGAGCGCTCGCCATGGCCGGCCTCGGCGTCGGCCTCGCGTCGCTGATCCGCTCGGCGGAGGGCGCGTCCGCGGTCGTCAACCTCGTCGTGCTGCCGATGGCGTTCCTCTCGGGCTCGTTCGGGTCGACCGACGGGTACCCGGCCTTCCTCCAGGCGGTCTCGGACGTGCTGCCGCTGACGTACCTGATCGACCTCGTCGAGGACGCGTACATCCGGGGCCAGAGCCCCCTGGACGACCTCGGGGCGGTCGCCGTCGTCGTCGCCTGGGGCGTCGTCGGCCTCCTCGTCGCCGTCCGCCGGTTCAGCTGGGCGCCGCGCGAGCGCTGACGCTCGCCGGGCCGCCGCCCGGTGCGTCAGCCGCTCCAGCCGAGCTCGTGAGAGATCGCGCGCGCATGGTCGAGGAGCGGCGTCACGGCTCTGCGCGCCGCCGCTCGTCCGAACCGCGTCGTCGGACCCTGCAGCGCGACGATCGCCGCCAGCGCGCCCGAGGCCGACCACACGGGCGCGGCGACGGCCGCGAGCCCGGGCTCACGCTCGTCGAAGGCGTCGGCGAACCCCCGTGCGCGAACTCGCTCGAGCTCCGAGGCGAGCGCCGTGCGGTCGGTGATGGTCCGAGGCGTGTACCGACGGAGCGGGCCGTCCGGAAGCGGTCGCGCGGTGAACGCCAACATGACCTTCCCGGCCGACGTGGCGTGGCCGATCGACGGGCGCCCCAACTGGCTCACGTGCTGGATGGCGTGGGCGCTCGGGACGACGTCGACGGTGACCGCGTCCTGCTCGCCCGGGACGTGGAGCGTCGCGGTCTCGCCGGTGAGCCGGACGAGCTCCTCGAGGTGCGGCCGCGCGACGCGGCGGACGTCGAGTCGTGCCAGGACGGCGTTCGCGAGACGGACGACGCGAATGCCGAGGCGGTACCGACCGGTCTCGGGGTCGTGCTCGACGAGCCCCGCCGCCGCGAGTGTCCCGAGCTGCCGTGAGACGGTGCTCGGCGGGAGGCCGGTCAGGCGCGCGAGCTCGTTCGTGCCGACGTCGCCGGCCTCCGCGAGCGCGTCGAGGATCGCGACCGCCCGCTGCGCCGCCCCGATGCGGCCGCCCGACGGTTGACGTGTGCGTGTCACGGTCGATAGATTCGCGTTGCGCTCAGCGGTTTGCTGTTCCATACAGCGCAACATATCCTCGATGTCGCTCCTTGTCACCTGCCCGAACTGCGGCCCGCGCGAGGTGTCGGAGCTGCGCTGCGCGGGAGAGTCGACCAGTCGCCCGTCCGCGCCGCCGACGGAGCGGGAGCTCAACGACTACCTCTATCTCCGCGACAACGCCTGGGGCTTCCAGCGCGAGTGGTGGTTCTGCCGCGTCTGCGAGGAGTGGTTCCTCGCCGAGCGGCACACCCACACGAACGAGATCGCGCGGACCTGGCACCCGGAGCCGGTGTGAGCCGGCTCGCCCCGCATCCCGGCGAGCTGATCGACCGCTCGCACGAGCTCGAGTTCCTCTACGGCGCGACGCGGGTGACGGCGTTCCGAGGAGACACGTTCGGCTCCGCCCTGTACGCCTCGGGTCGCCGCGTCTTCTCGCGCAGCTTCAAGTACCACCGGCCGCGCGGTCTCCTCTGCTGCACGGGCCATTGCGCGAACTGCCAGATGACGGTCGACGGCGAGCCCAACGTGCGCGTCTGCGTGACGCCGGCGCGCGAAGGCGCGGTCGTGACGGGGCAGAACGTGGTCGGCTCGCTCGACCGCGACCTGCTGCGGGTCGTGGACAAGCTCGGCGGGCCGTTCACGCCGCCGGGGTTCTACTACAAGACCTTCATCCGCCCGAGGCGGCTGTGGCCGCTCTACGAGAAGGTCCTCCGCCGGGCTGCGGGCCTCGGGAAGCTCGACCCCGACGGCGCACGGAGCGCGCGGGGCGACGTCGAGCACGAGCACGCCGACGTCGTCGTGGTCGGAGCCGGCGAGGCCGGCCTCGAAGCGGCGATCGCCGCGGCGTCGCGGTCCGACCGCGTCGTCCTCGTGGACGAGGGACCCGACGTCGGCGGCGCGCTCCTCGCAGACCGCACCGGCCACGTGCGGGCGGCCGAGCTTCGCGGGCAGGCGCTCGCCGCCGGCGTGAGGCTCCTCGTGCCGGCCGTCGCGATCGGCATCTTCGAGCACGGCCTCGTCCCGGTGGCCCACGGCGACACGCTCGTCAAGATCCGCGCCCGGAAGGTGGTCGTCGCGGCCGGGGCGATGGAGCAGCCCCTTGTCTTCCCGGGCAACGACCTCGTCGGCGTGATGCTGCCGGAGGCCGCCCGCCGGCTCGTGAACCTCTGGTCGGTTGCGCCGGGCGGGCGCGCCTTCGTCGTCACGGCCGACGACCGCGGTCTCGCGGCGGCCGCCGATCTGACCGCCGCCGGGGTCGAGGTCGCCGGCGTGCTCGATCTTCGCGAGGGGCAGCCGGCGAGCGTCCAGGCGCGCGGCCGGCGCGGCCGCGTCGAGTCGCTCGCCGTCGACGGCCACGCCACCGCGTGCGACCTCGTCGTCATGTCCGGAAGCCCGCAGCCCGACGTCAAGCTCCTCGCGCAGGCCGGCGCCCGGGTGAGCTACGACCGAGCGCGCGGCGTGTTCGTGCCGACCGAGCTCCCGCCGGGAGTCGAGGCAGTCGGCGCTGCGTCCGGCGACGTCGGAGCGCCGGCGGTCCCGCCGGCCGTCCTCGGCCACGGGGGCGAGCGGTGCTTCGTCTGCCTCTGCGAGGACCAGACGACGAAGGATCTCGCGTACGCGATCGACGAGGGGTTCGACTCGATCGAGCTCGCCAAGCGGTACACGACCGTGACGATGGGGCCGTGCCAGGGGCGGCTGTGCCAGCTGAGCTCGGTCCGCGTGCACGCGACGACGACGGGGCTCGACGAGGCCGCGATCGGGACGACGACGGCTCGACCGCCTCACACGCCGGTGACGCTGGGCCTGTTGGCCGGGCGGCCGGCCGAGCCGGTGAGGCGGACGGCGCTCCACCACCGCCACGACGAGCTCGGGGCCACGTCGATGTGGGCGGGACCGTGGAAGCGCCCGCACTCGTACGGGCCCGACCCGGCCGCCGAGGCGCGACACGTGCGGCACGCGGTCGGCGTGATCGACGTCTCGACGCTGGGCAAGCTCCTCGTCAGCGGCCCCGAGGCCGGCGACTTCCTCGACCGCGTCTACCCCAACCGGCTCTCCGACCTGCCGGTCGGCCGCATTCGATACGGCGTCCTCACGGGCGACGCGGGCCGGATCATGGACGACGGCGTCGTCGCGCGGCTGGACGACGAGACGTACTACGTGACGACCACCTCGACCGGGGCCGACAGCGTCTACCAGTGGTTCGCGTGGTGGAACGCCGTCTGGCGGCTGGACGCCCGCTTCGTCCAGCTGACCGGCGCGGTCTCGGCCGTCAACGTCGCAGGCCCGCGCTCGCGCGAGCTGATGCAGCGCGTCTCGACCGACGACTTCTCGAACGAGGGGTTCCCGTACCTGGGCGCCCGACCCGTCGGCGTCGCGGGCGTGCCGTGCCTCGCGCTGCGCATCGGCTTCGTCGGCGAGCTCGGCTACGAGCTCCATGCCGCGAGCCCGCTCGCCGAGCACGTCTGGGACACGTTGCTGGCACAGGGGGCCGATCTGGGGGCGGCGCCGTTCGGCCTCGAGCCGCAGCGGATCCTCCGGCTGGAGAAGGGCCACCCGATCGTCGGCCACGACACGGACTCGGAGTCGAACCTCCTCGAGGCGGCGATGCCGTGGCTCGTGAACGACGACAAGGAGTTCGCCTGGGTCGGGAAGTGGGCGACGCGTCAGGTCGCCGAGCGGGGGCTGCGCTGGCTGCTCGTCGGCTTCGAGAGCCCCACGGGCGCGATGCCCGTCGAGGGTGGCCAGGTCGTCGTCGACGGCCGCCCCTCCGGCCGTGTCACGTCGGTGCGGCACTCCGCGGAGCTCGGGAAGGTGATCGGGCTCGCGGTCGTGCCGCATCGGCTCGCGGTCGACGGCGGGCGCTTCGCCGTGCAGGTGAACGGCCGGCCGGTGGAGATGCGCGTCCGACTCGGCCCGTTCCTCGACCCCTCGGGCGAACGGGTCAGGGCATGAGCGGCGCGCTCGACTTCCTCTCGCCGGGGCTCGCCCACGACGACAACGGCTTCCATCCGGTCGCCCGCTCGGCGCTCGAGCGCCTCTACCGGGCCGCGGGCGCGACCTTCGAGGAGCGCGACCGGTGGCTCGTCGCGACCGCCGTGCCGGGTGAGGCCGACCGGCTCCGGCACGTGGGCATCGCGGATCTCTCGCATCTCGGCAAGCTCGACGTGCGGCCCGCCCCGCCCGACGTCGACGGTACGACGACCTACCGTCTCTCGCCGCGACGCGCGCTCGTGCTCTTCCCCACCGAGGCGCGGGCGAGGGTGGAGAACGGGCTCCCCCCCGCCGTCGACGTCACCGCGGCGTACGCCGTGCTCGGCGTGACCGGGCCCGAGGCGCGTGCGCTCCTCGGACGGCTCACCCATCTCCACGACTTCCCGTGCGGCGGTGAGGTGGCGCACGTCACCGCACACGTCCTCCCGTCCGGCGACGGATACCGGCTCGTGGTCGCACAGGAGCTGGGGCTGTACCTCGCCGAGGTTGCGCTCGAGAGCGCCGAGGCGCTCGGCGGCGGCCTGGTCGGCGTCGACGTGCTCCCCGCGGAGGAGCGGGCGTGAAGGACCTCTTCCTGCGCCGCCGCGTGCTCCGGAGCCCCGGCGAGCTGCGCCGGCACTACGACGTCGTGATCGTCGGCGGCGGCTCCCACGGGCTCGCGACCGCCTACTACCTCGCCCGCCACCACGGGATCACGAACGTCGCGATCCTGGAGAAGAGCTATATCGGCTCGGGCGCCGCGGGTCGGAACACGACGATCATCCGCGCCAACTACCGCACGCCTGAGGGCGCAGCCTTCTATGCGGCGAGCGTCGCGCTCTACGAGAAGCTCTCGGCCGAGCTCGACTTCAACCTCATGTTCTCCCAGCACGGGCACCTCACGCTCGCGCACTCCGACCGCTCGCTCGTCGTCCAGCACGAGCGGGCCGAGGTGAACGCGCTGCTCGGGATCTCGAGCCGCGTCGTCGACCGCGACGAGGTCAAGCGGCTGTGCCCGCAGATCGACGTCACGGAGGACGTGACCTGGCCGATCCTCGGTGCGCTCTACCACCCGCCGGGCGGCATCATCCGGCACGACGCGGTCGTCTGGGGCTACGCGAAGCAGGTCGGCCGAGCGGGGATCGACATCCACCAGGGCGTCGAGGTGACGGGCTTCGACGTCTCGGGAGGCCGATGTCACGGCGTGCGCACGACGCAGGGCGACATCTCGTGCGGCGTCGTCCTGAGCGCGACCGCGGGCTGGTCGAGCGTCGTGGCGAAGCTGGCCGGTCTCCGGCTCCCCATCACGACGTCGATCCTCCAGGCCTTCGTGACGGAGCCGGTGAAGCCCTTCCTCGACAAGATCGTCGTCTCCGCGCAGATGCACATCTACGTGTCCCAGACCGATCGCGGCGAGTTCCTGATCGGCGCGGAGGTCGAGCCCTATCCGACGTACTCGAGCAAGGGGACGTTCCCGTTCGTCGAGTACGCCTCGCGCCACGTGCTCGAGCTCTTTCCGCAGCTGCACGCGACCCGGATCCTCCGGCACTGGACCGGCCTCTGCGACATGAGCCCCGACTACAGCCCGATCATGGGCGTCACGGAGATCGACGGCTTCCTCGTCGACTGCGGCTGGGGGACGTACGGCTTCAAGGCGGCGCCGATCACGGGCGTCACGCTCGCCGAGCTGATCGCGACCGGCAGGACACCGGCGCTGATCGAGCCGTTCCGGCTCGACCGGTTCCACACGGACACGCTCGTCTCCGAGCTCGCCGCAGCGGCGGTCAGCCACTAGGGCGCCGCAGCACCTCCCCGGCACGGGCTCCCGTCAGCCGACCGCCGCTGAGCGTGACCGCGCCGTTCACGACGACGGTGTCCATCCCCGTCGCCAGCCTGCTCGGGTCGAAGGTGGTCCCCTCGTCCCGCAGGGCCGCGGGGTCGAACACCGCGAGATCGGCGTGCGCCCCGGCGCGCACGACGCCGCGGTCGGAGAGGCGGAGGCGGGCGGCCGGCGCTCCGGTCAGCCGGTGGATCGCGTCGGGGAGGCTCAGCACCCGCTCGTCCCGGACGCAGAACCGGAGGTACCACGCCGCCCACGTGTAGGCGCCGTGGAAGACCTTGCCCGCCAGCGGCCCGTCCGGCGCCATCGTGGTCGCGTCGGAGCCGGGCACGCAGAGCGGGTGGCCGAACGCCTCGCGCTGCTGTGCCTCCGAGTAGGCGTGGATGATCACCATCAGGCTCTCGGGCGCGGCGGCCGCGCCGAGCAGCAGGTCGTAGACGGTGTCGAACGGGTCCTGGCCGCGCTCGGCGGCGATCGACGCGACGTCGCGCCTCGCGTACGCGGGCCAGACGTCGTTGTCGAGGAGGACGATCCGGCTCCAGTCGCCGCCGGCGCTGAGGATGCTCTCGTAGCCCCGGAGCCTCCGCCGCTGCGCCTCGTCGCTCAGGATCTCCTCGAAGCGCGACGGATCCTCGAGGGCCCACGGCGGGATCGCGGCGAGCAGGAACGTGGTGCCGTAGAGGCGCGTGTGCATGTCGAACGCCACGTCCATCCCGGCCGCCGCGGACTCCTCGACGAGCTCGACGCACCGCCGCGAGGAGTCGATCCCGTTGCGGGGGACGAGATGCGAGACCTGCAGGCGCACGCCCGAGCGCTCCGCGGTTCGCAGCGCCTCCGCGACCGCCTCGTCCGCGCCCTCGTCCCGGCGTCGCGTGTGGGTCGCGTAGAGGCCGTGCCGCCGGCCGCAGACCTCGCACATCGAGACGAGCTCGTCCTCGTCGGCGCCGCGCTCCGCCGCGTACTCCAGGCCCGTCGAGTAGCCGAACGCCCCCTGCTCGAGCGCCTCGTCCAGCAGGTAGCGCATCCGGGCGAGCTCGTCGGGACGGGCCGGGCGCTCGGCCAGCCCCAGGACCGAGAGCCGGATCTGACCGTTCGGCGCGAGGCTGGCCACGTTGATCGCCGGCCGGGCCTCCTCGACTCGCTCGAAGTACCCGGCCGCCGACGTCCAGGTGAGCGGCACGTCGTCCGAGTGGCCGTAGATCGCCATCGGAGCGAGCTCCGGGTTGAGAAGCGGGAAGCACCCGAAGCCGCAGTTCCCGACGACCTCGAGCGTCACGCCCTGGTGGACCGCGCTCGCGGCCCGCGGATCGACGAGGAGCGTGAAGTCCGAGTGGCTGTGGATGTCGATGAACCCGGGCGTGACCACCTTGCCGGTCGCGTCGACCTCCTCCCTCGCCTCCGGCACCTCGCCGACCGCGACGATGCGGCCGCCGTCGATCCCGACGTCGGCGCGCTGCTCGGCGGCGCCCGTCCCGTCGACGACCACCCCGTGCCGCACGGCGAGGTCGATCACGCGGCGTTCCGGCCGCGCCGGGCCTCGGCGGTCGCGGTCGCGTCGACCTCGCCGTCGACGACGACGACCCCGTAGCGCTCGCGCGCCGCGTCCAGCGAGACCTTGCCGTCGACGACGTCGGCGAGGACGGCGGCCGGATCGCGCTCGAAGGCGTCTCCGAAGCCGCCGCCTCCGGCGGAGACGTGCGTGAAGGTGTCGCCCTGCCGGAGGATGTCGGCCGCCATCGGCATGGTGGGCAGCTCGCGCGCCTCGCCGCCCGAGACGACGACGTTCGCGGAGGGCGCGCCCGGCTCGCCGCCGTCGAGGCCGTACGGGGGGTGGTCGCGCCGGTCGGTCCGGATCGTCAGGGTCGCGCGCGCGGCGAGCACGGTGTACTCGCGCACGTATGCGAGCCCCCCGCGATGCCGTCCCGCGCCGCCCGAGTCCGGCACCAGCCCGTAGCGCTCGATCCGCAGCGGCTGATCGGCCTCGATCAGCTCGACGGGCTGGTTCCCGAGGTTGGCGAGCGGGTTCGAGACGCCCTCGAGCCCGTCCCGCTCCGCCCGCGCGCCCCAGTTGCCGACGAGCACCTCGGTCGTGCCGAACGCCCGGCGGTCGTCGTCGTACCCGCCGAGCGCCACGAGCGTCGGCCCGCCTTCGCCCGCCGCGATGACCCGGTCGGGAATGAGCGTCGCGAGCGCGCCCATGACGGCGTCGTACACGCGGTAGCCGATCACGCCACGGGCACCGCAGGCGGCCGGGAGGACCGGGTTGACGACCGTGCCGGGCGGCGCGTGGACGTGGATCGGCGCCATGTAGCCCTCGCAGTTCGGGATCTCGGCGCGCGCGATGCCGCGGAACGCGCAGTAGCACGCCGCGTCGACCATGCCGACGGGGCAGTTGATGCTCGCCTCGACCTGCGGCGACGTGCCCTCGAAGTCGACGAACGCCTCGTCCCCCGCGATCTCGACCCGGACGCGGATCGGGACCGGGACCGGGTCGTCGCCGACGCCGTCGATGAAGTCCGTGAACGTCCGGACGCCGTCCGGCAGCGCGGCGAGCTCGGCCCGCATCGTCCGCTCCGCGACGCGCTGGAGCTCGTCCGTGTACCGATGCGCGTCGACGCCGTACCGCTCGACGAGGGCGGTCAGGCCGCGCTCCCCGACCCGGCAGGCCGCGAGCTGCGCGCGCAGGTCGCCGAGGACGTGCGTCGGCTGGCGCGTGTTCGCCTCGAGCAGGCGCAGCAGCGTCGCGTCCTCGACGCCCGCGTCGACGAGCTTCGAGAGGGGAATCCTCAGCCCCTCCTGGTAGATCTCCGTCGCGTGCACGGCGATGCTGCCGGGCGCGATCCCGCCGATGTCCGAGTGGTGCGCCATCGTCGCCGCGTATCCCTCGAGCGCGCCGTCGACGAAGACCGGCTTGATCAGGTAGATGTCGGGCAGGTGCTGGCCGCCGCAGCCGTAGGGGTCGTTGGCGATGTAGACGTCGCCCGGCTGCGCAGACGGCCCGAGCTCCTCGAGCACGTGGCGCATCACCGTCGGGAAGGTGCCGAGCTGCACGGCGAGCGTCAGGCCCTGCGCGACGATCCGGCCGTTGCGATCGCAGAGCGCGGTCGAGTAGTCCAGCGTGTCGCGGACGACCGGCGAGTACGCGCTCCGCATCACCACGAGCGCCATCTCGTCCGCGGTCGACGCGAGGGCGTTCTTCACGACCTCGAGCGTGATCGGGTCGACGTCAGCCATCGAGCGTCACCTCGATGTTGCCGTGGTCGTCGAGGGATGCGACCCAGCCCGGCGGGACGACGCACGTGGAGTCGGGCTCGTCGATCAGCAGCGGCCCCTGACGGCGGTCGGCGAGGAGCCCCGCGCGGTTGCACACGGGCGTCTCGACGAGACCGGCCGCCGCGCCGAAGTAGGCCAGGCGCGAGCCGTCCTGCGCAGGCATGCCCCGGATCGCGGCACGCGGGTCGTAGCGCTGCGCGGCCGTGCGCTCGAGGCGGGCGAGCGCGCGGACGGAGACGACGTCGACCGGGTCGTCCACGGTGCCGTGACCGTACGTGCGGACGTGCTCGGCCACGAAGTCGGCCACGAGCGTGGCGACGTCGATCTCACCCGCGGCCACGGGCACCGGAAGCTCGTACGCCTGCCCTGCGAAGCGAACGTCCGCGTAGCGCGACACGGTGACCGGGGCGTCGCCGTCCCGGTCGAGGTGCGCTCTCGCCTCGGTCTCGAGCTCCCCGAAGGCCGACCCGAGCCGATCCGACGTGATCTCGTCTCCCCGCAGCATCAGCGTGCGCACGAGCTCGTGCTCGGTGTCCGAGAAGAGCAGCCCGAGGGCGCTGAAGACGCCGGGGGCGGGAGGGACGAGCACGCGGCTCATGCCGAGTGCGCGCGCGACCTCGACGCCCGTCAGCGGCCCGTTGCCGCCGAACGCGCAGAGCGTGAAGTCGCGCGGGTCGCGGCCGCGGTACGTCGTCACCGCCTTGACCGCACGCGTCATCGTCGCGACCGCGAGCTGCAGGATGCCGTACGCGACCTCCTCGACGGACCGTCCGAGCGGCGTCGCCACCACCCGGTCGAGCGCCGCTCGCGCCCGCTCCGGGTCGACCGTGATCGCGCCGCCCCCGAGCTGCGCGGCGCCGAGGTAGCCGAGCACGAGGAGCGCATCGGTGAGGGTCGGCTCCTCGCCTCCGCTGCCGTAGCACGCCGGGCCCGGGACGGAGCCGGCGCTCCGCGGGCCGACGCTCACGGCGCCGAGCGGGTCGATCGAGACGATGCTGCCGCCGCCGGCGCCGATCTCCGACACGTCGATGAAGGGCAGCTTGATCGGGTGGCCGCCGCCCTTGACGAGCTTGCTGGAGAGGTTGATCCCGGCGCCGACCTCGTACTCGGTCGTCCGCACGGGCAGGCCGTCCTCGACGAGCGCCGCCTTCGCCGTCGTGCCGCCCATGTCGAGCGAGATCAGGTGGCGGCGGCCCGTGAGGCGACCGAGGTAGCTGCACGCCATCACACCCGCCGCGGGCCCGGACTCGATCAGGTGCGCGGGCCGGCGCTCGGCGCTCTCCGGCGCCAGCGTGCCGCCGCTCGACTGCATGACGTCGAGCCGCCCGTCGATCCCGGCGTCGCGAAGCCGCCGCACGAGCGAGCCCAGGTACCGCGTGATCGCCGGGCCGACGTACCCGTTCACGACGGTGGTCGACGTTCGCTCGTACTCGCGGATCTCGGGGAGGATCTCGGACGACCGCGTCACGTAGACGCCCGCGCCGACGGTCTCGCGGACGATCTCCTCGACGCGGCGCTCGTGCCCGTCGTCTGCGTAGGAGTGGAGGAGCGCGATCGCCACCGCCTCGACGTCCTGGTCGCGGATCGCCGCGGCGGCCTCGCGGACGCTCTCCTCGTCGAGCTCGACCCACGTCTCCCCGCGCGGGCCGAGCCGCTCGCGCACCTCGTGGCGGCGACGGCGCGGGACGAGCGGCGGCGGGACGTCGTACTGGATGTCGTAGAGCACCGGGATCCGCAGGCGCCGCATCTCGAGCACGTCGCGGAAGCCCTCCGTCGTGACGAGCGCCGTCTTCGCGCCCTGTCCCTCGAGGATGGTGTTCGACGCGACCGTCGACGCGTGGACGACGTCTGCGATCTCGTGCGGCCCGACCCCGTGGCCCGCGAGCAGCTCGAGAGCGCCGTCGACCACCCCGCGGGCGTAGTCGTCCGGCGTCGACAGCACCTTCGCGGTGTGCACGGAGCCGTCGTCGCCGAGCAGCACGACGTCGGTGAAGGTGCCGCCGATGTCGACGCCGAGCCGGAAGGGTCGCGCCGCCGGGACCGTCACGACTCCCCCGGCGGGGCCATGGAAGGCAGCACCTTGCCCGGGTTCATGATCCCGTTCGGATCGAAGCTCGCCTTGATCGCCTGCATCAGCGGGACCAGGTCGCCGTGCTCCCGCTCGAGCGCGCCGATCTTGCCGAGGCCGACGCCGTGCTCGCCGGTGCACGTCCCGCCGCGCGCGAGGGCGTCGTCGACGATGCTGTGCACGAGCTCCTCCGACGCCGCGCTGCCCTCGGGCGGCAGCTGCATCGCGACGTGGAGGTTGCCGTCGCCGGCGTGCCCGAGGATGCCGGCCTCGAGACCGAGCCGCTCGATCTCCGAGCGTGCGAAGCGGACCGCGGCCGCGAGCTCCGTGAGGGGCACGCAGACGTCGGTCGTCCGCTCCTTCGTACCCGGGAACCGGGCGGCGAGCGCGTGCGCCACGTCGTGCCGCGCCTGCCACAGGCGCGCTCGCGCGTCGGGGTCGCGCTCGTGGACGACGGCGGTCGCCCCGTCCTCGCCGGCGATCGCCTGGACGAGCTCGAGGTCCGCGTCGACCAGCTCCGCGCTGCCGGCGGCCTCGACGAGGAGGGTCGGCCCCTCGGGGTACGCCGTCCCGGAGTAGGCGTTGACGGCCGCCATGCACCACGCGTCGAGGAGCTCGATGCGGGAGACGCCGCCGCCGGCGGCGACGACGGCCGCCGCCGTGCGACACGCGCTCTCGACGTCGGGGAACGAGATCCGCAGGGCGACGACGTGCTCGGGGATCGCGTGCAGGCGGACGGTCACCTCCGTGATCACGGCGAGCGTGCCCTCCGAGCCGACGAGCAGCCCCGTCAGGTCGTAGCCCGCGGAGGTCTTCGCGGCGCGGCTGCCGGTGCGGATCACCTCCCCGCTCGGGAGCACGGCCTCGAGCGCGAGCACGTTCGCGCGCATCTTCCCGTAGCGGACCGTCGTCGTTCCCGCGGCGTTGGTCGCGG
Organism: uncultured Actinomycetes bacterium; assembly: GCA_963748255.1. Classification (GTDB taxonomy): domain Bacteria; phylum Actinomycetota; class Thermoleophilia; order Gaiellales; family Gaiellaceae; genus Gaiella. The sequence goes on from CAVVIL010000020.1 coordinate 84,372, forward strand.
CCATCCCCCCGAGCGTCGCGTCGGCGCCGGGGTCGACCGGGAAGAAGAGGCCGTGCTGCCCTGCGGCGCGCTGCAGCGCCAGTCGCGTGACGCCGGCCTGCACGGTCGCCGTCAGGTTCGCGGGGGAGATCTCGACGATCCGGTCGAGCCGCGACAGGTCGAGGCTGAGCCCGCCGTGGACGGGGATGACGTGGCCCTCGAGGCTCGTGCCCACCCCGAACGGCGTCACCGCGACCCCGTGCGAGTCGGCGACCACCAGCACCTGCGCGACCTCGGCCACCGAGGTCGGGTAGACGACGAGGTCGGGCCGCCGCGGCGTGTGGAAGCTGAGGTCGGCGCCGTGGAGGTCGCGCTCGGACTCGCCGTCTCTGACCCGATCGTCGCCGAGCGCCTCGCGCAGGGCCCGCGTCACCTCGGCCAGCGCCGAGGTCACGCGCCCTCCGCCTCGGACGGGACGCTGTCGGCCGCCCGCCCGAACGCCCAGCGGATGCTCTCCTGCACGATCTCCTCCGCCCGCTCCCCGTCGTGCGACTCGCACGCCGCCAGGAAGCCCTGGTAGCGCCCGACCGACTCGCGGAAGCGCTGGGCGGTGGAGAGGACGAGCCGGTTGTAGCGATCGGCCCGCCAGAACAGACGCTCGACCTCGTCGACGAGCCGCTGGCGGCCGCTCGCCCGGTAACAGGTGGCGTGGAACTCCCATCGCAGCCGCAGGTACTCCTGGACGTCCTGCTCGGCGGCGAGACGCCGCAGGTCGCGCAGGGTCACCTTCATGCGCGCGATGTCCTCACGCCCGACCGCGTAGGCCCCGAGCCTCGCCGCGAGGCCCTCGAGACCGAGCCGCGCCGCGTAGATCTCCTCGAAGTCCTCGCGCGTCAGCCTGCGGACGAGCGCGCGGCCGGTCGGAGTGACGACGACGAACCCCTCGCGCTCGAGCTGGCTGAGGCCGGCGCGCACGGGCGTCGGCGAGACGCCGAGCTGCTGGGCGAGCTCGCGCTGCACGAGCGGCGTCCCCTCGGGCAGCTTCCCGTCGACGATGAGGTCGCGGAGCGTGCGCGCGACGAGGTGCTCGACGGACTCACGCTCCACGAGCGGCGCGATCGGCGTCATGGGGGCTTCCATGCCCGGACAGCTTGCTCTATGCTCGGCCGCAATGCAATTTGCTATCGCAAATCGCAAATGAGCGGCGCGCGAATCGGAGTCGATGTCGGAGGGACCTTCACCGACGTCATCCTCCACGAGGCGGACGGGCGCGTCCGCGTGCACAAGCTGCTGTCGACTCCGCCGACCTACGACAGGGCGGTCGTCGATGCCGTCGCCGGCCTGGCCGAGGGGCGCGAGCGCAACGGCGTCGCCGAGGTCGTGCACGGCACGACGGTCGCGACGAACGCCGTGCTCCAGCGCCTCGGCGCCGAGTCCGCCCTCCTCACGACACGGAACTTCCGCGACGTGCTCGAGCTACGCCGCCTGCGCGTCCCGCACATGTACGACCTCTTCTGGCGCAAGCCGCCGCCGCTCGTGGAGCGCCGCCTCCGGTTCGAGGTGTCGGAGCGCATGGCCGCGGACGGGACGGTCGTGGTGCCGCTCGAGGAGGCCGACGTCAGGTCGGCCGCCGCGCGCCTGCGCGAGCTCGGCATCGGCTCGGTCGCGGTCTGCTTCCTGCACTCCTACCTCTACCCGGCGCACGAGCAGCGGGCCGGAGCCATCCTGGCCGAGGAGCTGCCCGAGGCGACGATCTCGCTCTCGAGCGAGATCCTCCGCGAGCAGCGCGAGTACGAGCGGACGGCGACGACGGTGGTCAACGCGTACGTGCGGCCGCTGATGTCGTCGTACCTCGACCGGATCCGGACGGGGCTCGACGAGATCGGGCTGGACGCCGCACCGCTCCAGATCATGCAGTCCTCCGGCGGGGTGATGACCACCGACGACGCGAGGCGGCGCCCGGTCTTCGCGCTCGAGTCCGGGCCCGCCGCCGGGGTGGTGGCCGCGCTCGGGATGGCGCAGCGACTCGGGATCGAGAACGCGATCGCGTTCGACATGGGCGGCACGACCGCCAAGGCGTCGCTGATCGAGCACGGGGCGATCTCGCGCGGGCGCGAGTACGAGGTGGGCGGCTCGATCTCCGCGGGCACGAGGCTGATCCGCGGCGCCGGCGAGCTCCTCCGGATCCCGACCATCGACATCGCGGAGGTCGGCGCGGGCGGCGGCAGCATCGCCTGGCTCGACCCTGCCGGCGGCCTGCAGGTCGGCCCCCGCAGCGCGGGCGCCGATCCCGGCCCCGCCTGCTACGGGCGCGGGGGCGTCGAGCCGACCGTGACGGACGCGAACGTCGTCCTGGGCTTCATCCCCGAGGGCGAGGTCGCAGACGGCGAGATCACCATCCGGCGGCAGCTCGCGGAGGCGGCCGTCGAGCGCGTCGCGACGCCGCTCGGGCTGACCGTGCTCGAGGCCGCGGACGGGATCCACCGGATCGCGAACGCGCGCATGACCCGTGCGCTGCGATCGGTCTCGTCCGAGAAGGGCCGCGACCCGCGCGACTTCGCGATCATCGCCTACGGCGGCTCGGGCCCCGTGCACGCGGCCCGCCTCGCGCTCGACCTCGGCGCGACGACCGTCGTCGTGCCCGCCGTGGCGGGGCTGTTCAGCGCCGTCGGCCTGCTGTTCGCGCGGCCCGAGTTCCACGAGGTCCGGTCGTGTCACCTCGACGTCGACGTGGTCGACCCGCAGACGATCGACTCGCTCTTCGGCGAGATGGAGGAGGTGCTGCGGCGAGCGTTCCAGGGCCGCGACGAGCCCGAGTGGGCGCGCACCGCCGACCTGCGCTACGGCGGCCAGAGCTGGGAGATCGAGGTCGAGGTCGCCGCCGGGCGTGCCGACCGGCAGTCGCTCGCGGCGCTGCGAGCGCGCTTCGAGGACGAGCACGAGCTGCTCTACGGGGTGCGCGGGCGCCCCGGCTCGCCCGTCGAGCTGCGCGCCCTGCGCCTGGCGGCGCTCGGCCCGTCCTCGGCGTCGCCCTCGTACGACGTCGCCGATCCGCTCGTGCGGGAGCGGCACCCGGCCCGCTGGGCCTGGCTCGGCGGCGACGGCGAGGAGGTGCCGGTGCGATCGCGGGCCTCGATCGGGCCCGAGCCCGAGGCGGGCCCGCTGCTCGTGGACGAGTACGACACGACGGTCGTCGTCCCTCACGGCTGGAGCGTCCGCCGCCAGCCCGAGACCGGCACGCTCCTGCTCGAGTGGGAGACGGATCGTGACTGAGCTGCGCCAGGCGACCCTCGCGTCGGACCCCGTGACCCTGCAGATCGTCGCGAACGCGCTGCAGTCGATCGCGGACGAGATGGCGACGACCATCACCCGCACGGCCCATTCGACCGTCGTCCGCGACGGGATGGACTTCTCGTCGGCGCTCTGCGACGCGGAGGGCGAGACGATCGCGCAGGCGGTCAGCGTCCCGTTCCACCTGGGCTCGATCCCGACCGCGATGGCGTCTCTGATCGGCCGCTACGGGGACCGTGTCCGCCCCGGCGACGTCTTCATCATGAACGACCCCTTCGACGGGGGCATGCACCTCCAGGACATCTTCGTCGTGAAGCCCGTGCACCACGACGACGTCCTGATCGGCTGGGCGGTCACGACCGCGCACCACGGCGACGTCGGCGGGCGATTGCCCGGGTCGAGCGCGTGCGACAACACCGAGATCTTCCAGGAGGGCCTCCGGATGCCCTGGCTCCGCCTCTACGCCGCGGGCGAGCCGGTCGAGGAGGTGCACGCGCTGATCGAGGCGAACATGCGCATCCCGCGCATGACGTTCGGCGACCTCGGCGCGCAGGTGGCAGCGTGCTCCGTCGCCGAGCGGGCGCTCCAGGCGCTCGCGACGCGCCACGGACGGGAGGGCCTGGCGCAGCTGACGGCCGAGCTGATCGACTACACGGAGCGCCTCGTCCGGCAGGAGATCCTCACGTGGCCCGACGGCTCCGCCACGTTCACCGACTACCTCGGCTCGGACGGCATCGACGTCTGCGACGTGCCGATCACGGCGACCGTGACGATCGCCGGCGACGAGGTCACCGCCGACCTGAGGGAGTCGGCGCCGATGGTGCGCGGGTCGCTCAACAGCACGCGGTCGTTCGTCCTGGCGTGCGTCTACCACGTCGTCCGCTGCGCGCTGACACTCGAGGTGCCGAACACGGCGGGCGCGTTCCGGCCCGTCCGCGTGCTGACGAAGCCGGGGACGGTGACGGAGGTCGTGATGCCGGCCGCGTCGTCGATGCGCGGCGTCACGGGCTTCCGGGTGGTCGACGCGCTGAACGGCGCCCTCGCGCAGCTCATCCCCGACCGGGTGCCGGCCGCCGGCGAGGGGGGCAACACGCTCGCGATCTTCGGCGCCGACCGGCCCGGCGAGGGCGACCGGTACGTGTTCTACGAGCTGATCGTCGGCACCTGGGGCGGCACGCCGACCTGGGACGGGAACGACGGCCTCACGAACCCCGCCAGCCTCGCGGCGAACATCCCCGTCGAGGTCGCCGAGTCGGAGTTCCCGATCGTGGTCGAGCGGTACGGGCTCGTGCCCGACACCGGCGGCGCCGGCGAGCATCGCGGTGGGCTCGCGATCGAGCGGGTCTGGCGGTGCCTGACGCCGGGCACGTCGCTCATCGTGCGCTCCGATCGCGCGCGGCGCCCGCCCTATGGGCTCCGAGGCGGTGAGGACGGCGCCGGCTCGAGCAACGTCCTCGTGCGGCCGGACGGCACGGAGACGACGCTGCCACCCATGTTCTCGATCACGATCGAGGCCGGCGACGTCTACGTCCACCGCACCGCAGGCGGTGGGGGCTGGGGAGACCCGTTCGTCCGCGACCCCGACGCGGTCGCCGCGGACGTCGCGAACGAGAAGCTGAGCGTCGATGCTGCACGCGACCGATACGGCGTCGTCGTCCGGCACGACGGGACGGTGGACGCCGCCGCGACCGCGGCCCTGCGAGACGAGAGGAGAGGCGCGTGATCGAGAAGGCCGATGCCGTGGTGATCGGAGGCGGGATCATGGGAGCGAGCACCGCCCACTTCCTGACGAAGCTCGGCTTCGGGCAGGTCGCTCTCGTCGAGAAGCGCAAGATCTGCGGCGGGTCGACGCAGTACTCGGCCGCCCACGTGCGGCAGCACTACTCGAACGAGGTCGGGATCCGGCTCGCCGTCCGCGGCGCGCAGATGTTCGCGAGCGCCGAGGAGGAGCTCGGCGGTCCCGCCGGCTTCGAGCAGATCGGCTACATGCTCTTCGCGCCGCCCGAGGGCGAGCAGGCGCTGCGCGACATCGTCCCGATCCAGCAGAGCTTCGGCGTCGAGACGACGCTGATGGAGCCGGCCGCGGTCGAGGGCCGCTGGCCCGAGCTCCGCCTCGAGGGGGTCGCGCTCGCCTGCTACGAGCCCACCTCGGGCTTCGCGAACCCGGTTCTCACGGTCGAGTCGCTCGTCCAGTCCGCCCAGCGCGACGGCCTCGCGGTCTACGAGGGCTGCGAGGTGGTCGGGATCACTGCCGCCGACGGCCGCGTCGCCGGGGTCGTCACGGGCGACGGCGAGATCTCGACCGGGGTCGTCGTCAACGCCTGCGGCCCGTGGGGAGACCGCGTCGGCCGCCTGGCGGGCGTCGACTACCCGATCACCTTCAGCCGCGAGCACGAGGCGGTCTTCGAGGCGCCGGAGGACTTCGGCGTGTTCCCCGTGATCTCGGACGTGCCGCAGCGCCTCTACTGTCGCCCGTTCCCGGGTGGCAAGGTGCTCGTCGGCCAGGGCTGGCCGAAGGAGCCGGAGCCCGCGGACCCCGAGACGTACGACGACGGGACCGACCAGGCGCACCTGCAGGCGATGGTGCCGAAGCTCCTGGCGAGGCTCCCCGCGCTCGTGCCGACGCTGACGCAGGCGGCGTACGGCGGCGCGTACGTGACCGGGTACTCCGGCGTCTACGACATCACCGAGGACTGGTATCCGATCGTCGGCGAGGAGGAGCTCACGGGCTACTACTCCTGCTTCGGCGGCAGCGGCCACGGGTTCAAGATCGGCCCCGCGATCGGCGAGTCCCTCGCCGCCGTGATCGCGGGGCAGACGCCGCGGATCGACATCTCGAGCCTCTCCGGCGCCCGCTTCTCCGAGGGCCGCACGTTCAGCTCCGTCTGGGGTGGCCGGGAACCGCGCATGAGCCTCGCGGCGCGCACCCTCGACCCGATCACCTTCGAGGTGATCCGGAACGCGCTCGTCGCCGCGACCGACGAGATGGTGCTGACGCTGCGGCGCAGCGCGTACTCCACGAACATCAAGACGCGGGCCGACTTCTCGTGCGCCTTCTTCGACGCCGAGCTGCGGGCCGTCGCCCAGGGCTTCACGCAGCCGGTGCACCTCGGCTCGATGGTCGAGCAGGTGCCGCAGGCCGTGCGGAGCTACGGCGTCTCCAACCTCGGGCCGGGCGACGTCGTCATCACGAACGAGCCGTTCCCGAGCGGCGTGCACCTGAACGACGTCAGCCTCATCTCGCCCGTCTTCGCGGACGGGGAGCTGCTCGGCTACGTCGCCAACCTCGCCCACCACGTCGACGTCGGCGGCGGCGCGCCCGCCTCGATCGGCGCCTTCCGCGAGGTCTTCCAGGAGGGCGTCATCATCCCGCCGGTCAAGGTCGTCGCGGCCGGGCGGATCGTCGACGACGTCTTCGACCTGATCCTGGCGCAGATCCGCTCCAAGCACGAGACGGCCGGCGACTTCCGGGCACAGATCGCCGCGAACGCGACCGGGGCCCGCAGGCTCGAGGCGCTCGTCAGCCGTCACGGGCGCCCGACGATCGTCGCCGCGATGCACGAGCTCCTCGAGTACACCGAGCGGCGGACCCGGGCCGAGCTCGCGGCGCTGCCGCACGGCGTCTACGAGGCCGAGGGCTCCGTCGACACCGACGGCTACACCGACGAGCCGGTCCGACTCCGCGCTCGCGTCGAGATCACGCCGACCGGCGTCTCGTTCGACCTCGCCGGCAGCGACCCGCAGCGCCGGGCGCCCGTCAACTCGACCTACGCCCAGACCTTCTCCGCCTGCGCGTACGCGCTCAAGTGCCTGATCGACCCCGACCTCCCGGTCAACGACGGCTTCTACCGGCTCGTCACGCTCGACGCCCCGCGCGGGTCGGTGACGAACTGCACCTGGCCCTCGCCCGTCGTCGGCGGCTGGGAGACGCAGACCCGCCTCGTCGACGTGATCTTCCGCGCCCTGCTCCCTGCTCTCCCGACGGCGCTGCCGGCGGGGACGAAGGCGATGATGTGCCACGCCGGCTTCGGAGGCGTCGACACCGCCACGAACGAGTACGTCTGCTTCCTCGAGACGTTCGGCGGCGGCTACGGCGGCCGCCACGCGAGCGACGGCCCGGACGCCGTGCAGGCGCACGGGCAGAACACCGAGAACGCGCCCGTCGAGGAGACCGAGCTCAACTACCCGGTCAGCATCGACCGGCTGGCGCTCGTCGAGGACTCCGAGGGGCCGGGACGCTTCCGCGGCGGCCTCGGACTGCGCAAGGACTTTCGCTTCGATCGGCCGACGACGTTCACCGTCCTCTCGGATCGCACCGCGGCCGGGCCGGCCGGCGCCTTCGGCGGCCACGCCGGCCGGGTCGCCGAGTACGTGCTGATCCGGGGCGGCGAGGAGACCCGGCTGCCGGCCAAGACGACCGTGTCCGTCGAGGCGGGCGACGTCGTCAGCTACCGCACCTGCGGCGGCGGCGGCTACGGGCCGCCGGAGGAGCGCGATCCGGCGCGCGTGCTGCGCGACGTGCTCGAGGGCAAGGTGACCGCCGAGCGCGCACGGGACGTGTACCGCGTCGCCGTCTCGGGACGCGAGGTGGACGAGGCCGCGACGGCGGAGCTGCGTGCCCCGTGACGACCGCGGTCGACCCGATCTCGTTCGAGGTGATCCGCAACGCGCTCGTCGCCGCGACCGACGAGATGGTGCTCGCCCTGAAGCGCAGCGCGTACTCGACGAACATCAAGACCCGCTCGGACTTCTCGTGCGCCTTCTTCGACGCCGAGCTGCGCTCGGTGGCGCAGGGGTTCGCGCAGCCGGTGCACCTCGGCTCGATGGTGGAGCAGGTGCCGCAGGCCATCCGTCGCTACGGCGCGGAGAGGCTCGGCCCGGGCGACGTCATCGTCACGAACGACCCCCACCCGAGCGGCGTGCACCTGAACGACGTCAGCCTCGTCTCGCCCGTCTTCGCGGACGGGGAGCTGCTCGGCTACGTCGCCAACCTGGCCCACCACGTCGACGTCGGCGGCGGCGCGCCCGCCTCGATCGGCGCCTTCCGCGAGGTCTTCCAGGAGGGCGTCATCATCCCGCCCATCCGACTCGTCGCCGGCGGAGAGATCGTGGACGACGTGTTCAGGCTCGTCCTCGCGCAGATCCGCTCCAAGCACGAGACGGCAGGCGACTTCCGGGCGCAGATCGCCGCGAACGCGACCGGCGTGCGGCGCGTGCAGGCGCTGGTCGCCCGGCACGGCCTGGCGACGATCCGGCAGGTCATGGGCGAGCTCCTCGAGTACACCGAGCGACGGACGCGCGCCGAGCTCGAGCGGCTGCCGCACGGCGTCTACGAGGCCGAGGGCTCGGTCGACAACGACGGCTACACGGACGAGCCCGTGCGTCTGCGCGTGCGGATCGTGCTCGGCCCCGACGGCGTCTCCTTCGACACGAGCGGCTCCGACCCGCAGCGCCGGGCGCCCGTCAACTCGACGAAGGCGATGACGTTCTCCGCGTGCGCCTATGCGCTCAAGTGCCTCGTCGACCCGGATCTGCCCGTCAACGACGGGTTCTACCGGCTCGTCCAGCTCGAGGCGCCCGCGGGGACGGTGACCAACTGCACGTGGCCGGCGCCGGTGGTCGGCGGCTGGGAGACGCAGACGCGCCTCGTCGAGGTCATGTTCCGCGCCCTCCTGCCCGCCTTCCCCGACCGGCTCCCCGCAGGCACGAAGGGGATGATGTGCCAGGCGGGGTTCGGCTCGCTCGACGTCGCCGCCGGGAGCTACACGTGCTTCTACGACACGTTCGCGGGCGGCTACGGCGGTCGCCACGCGAGCGACGGCCCGGACGCCGTGCAGGCGCACGGCCAGAACACCGAGAACGCGCCCGTCGAGGAGACCGAGCTCAACTACCCGGTCAGCATCGAGCGGCTGGCGCTCGTCGAGGACTCCGAGGGGCCGGGACGCTTCCGCGGCGGCCTCGGGCTGCGCAAGGACTACCGCTTCGACCTGCACACGACCTTCACCGTGCTCGCTGACCGCGACAGGAACGGGCCATGGGGAGCGGCGGGCGGCCGCAGCGGCCGCGTCGCCGAGTACCTCCACGTCCGGGACGGCGTCGAGACGCGCCTCGGCTCGAAGAGCACGATCGACCTCGTCCCGGGCGACGTGATCAGCGTCCGGAGCTGCGGCGGCGGCGGCTACGGGCCGCCGGGCGAGCGCGACCCCGAGAACGTCCTGCGCGACGTCCTGGAGGGCAAGGTCAGCCGCGAGCGAGCGCGCGACGAGTACCTGGTGGTCATCGACGGCGACGGCGTCGACCTGGCCGCAACGACCGAGCTGAGGAGGCCTGCCGCGTGAGCGTTCGTCTGGCGATCGACATCGGAGGGACGTTCACCGACGCGACCCTCATCGACGAGGGGACGGGCGAGGTGGCGATCGCGAAGGTGCTGACGACGCCCGCCGACCCCTCGGAGGGGTTCATGCAGGCCGCGAGCCGCGCCCTCGCGGAGGGTGGCGTCGCCGTGGGCGACGTGACGTTCGTCGTCCACGCGACGACGGTCGCCACGAACTCGATCATCGAGGGGAAGATCGCCCGGAGCGGCTTCGTGACGACCGACGGGTTCCGCGACCTGCTCGAGATCGCGCGTCAGGTGCGGCCGACCCTCTACGACACGCAGTTCGAGAAGGCGAAGCCGCTCGTGCCGCGCGACCGGGCGGTCGTGGTCGGCGAGCGACTCGGCCCGAAGGGCGAGGTGCTCCGACCGCTCGACGACGCGTCCGTGCGCGACGCCGCCGCGATCCTGCGACGGGAGGACGTCGAGTCGGTCGCCGTGTGCCTGCTGCACGCCTACGTGAACCCCGAGCACGAGCGGCGCGTCGGCGAGATCCTCGCCGAGGAGCTCCCCGGTGTGCCCGTCTCGCTCTCGTCCGAGGTCGCCCCCGAGTTCCGCGAGTACCTGCGCGCGTCGACGACGGTGATCAACGCCGTGATCCGGCCGGTCGTGGAGCGCTACCTGCACCGGATCGAGAGCCGGCTCGCGGAGGCGGGCGTACGGGCCAAGCTGCTCGTGATGCAGTCGAGCGGCGGGATCTTCGGCTCCGACGCGGCCGCCGTGCGGCCGGTGTTCATGGTCGAGTCGGGACCCGCAGCCGGCGTGATCGCCTCGGCTCACCTCGGCGAGACGCTCGGCCTCCGCGACATCCTCTCCTTCGACATGGGCGGCACGACGGCGAAGGTCGGCCTCATCCAGGACGGCAGGCCGTCGGTCACGAAGGACTACAACGTCGGCGGCCACGCAGGCGCGGGGATCGGCGGGATGTCGCTCTCCGGCTACCCGGTCCGGACCCCGGTCGTCGACCTCGTGGAGATCGGGGCGGGCGGCGGCTCGATCGCCTGGGTCGACTCGGGCGGCCTCCTCCGGGTCGGGCCGCAGAGCGCGGGCGCCGACCCCGGGCCCGTCTGCTACCGGCGCGGCGGGGTCGAGCCGACCGTCACGGACGCGAACGTCGTGCTCGGCCGCCTCAACCCGGCCTACTTCCTCGGCGGCGAGATCGGGCTCGACGTGGAGGGCGCGGCGCGCGCGATCGAGGAGCGCTGCGCGACGCCGCTCGGGCTCTCCCTGACCGAGGCGGCGAACGGCATCGTCGAGATCGCGAACGCCGCCATGGTCAACGCGCTCCATCTGATCTCCGTGCAGCGCGGCTACGACCCACGTGACTTCGTGCTCGTCGGGTTCGGGGGAGCCGGGCCGGTCCATGCGAACGCGCTGGCGCGCGACGCCGAGATGCCGACCCTGCTGATCCCTCGCAGCCCGGGCATCTTCTCGGCCACGGGCCTCCTCACCACCGACCTCAAGCGCGACACGTCCACGACGATCATGCAGCGGCTCGACGAGCTGGATCACGACGAGGTGGCGGCGACGTTCGCACGGCTCGAGGACGAGGGCCGCGCGGAGCTCGAGCGCGAGGGCGGGGTCGGCGGCGCGGTCGAGTTCCTCCGGGAGGTCGACCTCCGCTACGTCGGGCAGAGCTTCGAGCTGACGATCCCCGCGGGGGACGGCCTGCTCGAGCGCTTCCACGCGGAGCACGACCGCACGTACGGGTTCAGCGCCCCGGGCGAGCCCGTCGAGGCGGTCAGCCTCCGGCTGACCAGCATCGGCCGGATCGCCAAGCCCCCCGCCCGCCGGCTCGACGCCGGTGACCGGCCCGAGCCGAAGGAGCGCCGGCCCGTGTACTTCGCCGAGGCGGGCGACTACGTCGACTGCCCGATCTACGACCGCTACGCGCTCGGCGCGGGGGCCGCCCTCTCGGGGCCGGCGGTGGTGGAGGAGTTCGACTCGACGACGGTCGTGCACCCCGGGTTCGGGCTCCGGGTCGACGACGTCGGCAACCTGGTCATCGAGAGGGAGGCAGCGTGAGCATGGAGTACGGGATCGTCGTCTCGAAGAACGTGATGGTGCCGATGCGGGACGGCGTGCGGCTCGCGTTCGACATCTACCGGCCGGCGCGCGACGGTGGCTTCGTCGACGGCCGCTTCCCGACGATCATGCTCCACACGCCGTACGACAAGACCGACAAGCGCTACAGCGAGATCGCCGACTTCTTCGTCCCGAAGGGCTACAACGTCGCGCTCGTCGACCTCCGCGACCGCTACCGCTCCGAGGCCTCCGGCGTCTACTACCACGCCGCCACGCCGCACACCGGGCGCGACGGCCACGACATCTGCGAGTGGATCGCGGCCCAGCCGTGGTCGAACGGGCGGATCGGGACCGTCGGCAGCTCCTACGGCGCGATCACGCAGGTACGGACGGCGCTCGAGCGGCCGCCGCACCTGACGGCGATCTGGCCGGACGTCGTGCCGACGAACAGCTTCCAGAACCAGTGCCGCGAGGGAGGGGCGATGCAGGGCCACATGTTCTGGGCGCTCTTCATCCACGCCCAGGACGCACAGGACATCGCCGACGACCCGGACAAGCAGCAGGACGTCTGGGACGACCTCCGCGATCTCCGGCAGCTCTTCCGGGCGACGCCGTGGCAGCGGGGGCAGACGGCCCTGCGCCACGTGCCGCCGCTCGAGGAGACGCTGATCGACTACTACACACGCGGCGCCTACGACGACTACTGGAGCCGGATCGAGCACGACTACACGCGGTACTGGGACCAGCACGCGGACGTCCCGGGGACCTTCTCGACGGGCTGGTACGACCCGTTCCCCGCAGCCGACTCGGAGTACTACGCGTCGATGGCGGCGAAGAACACGGCGCCGCAGCGCCTCGTCATCGGCCCCTGGAGCCACGTCGGGATGCGCGGCGACGCGACCTTCTGCCACGACGTCGACTTCGGGCCTGCGAGCGTCTGGGGCGTCCAGCGGTACTTCGAGGAGCAGCTCGAGTTCTTCGGCCGTTGGCTCCCCGACGACGCGACCGGGCAGCCGGACGGCGAGGCTCCGGTGCGGATCTTCGTGATGGGCGGCGGCAGCGGCCGCCGGACCGCCGAGGGGAAGCTCGACCACGGCGGTGCGTGGCGGGACGAGTCGGAGTGGCCCCTGGCGCGGCGCGTCGAGACGTCGTACTACCTCCACGCCGACGGGTCGCTCTCGACCGAGGAGCCGGCGGACGGCGCCGAGCCACGACGCTTCGCCTTCGACCCGGAGCACCCCGTCCCGACGGTCGGCGGCCTCTACTGCGCGGTCGGCGAGCTTCCCGCGGGCGGCGCCGGGATGGAGCAGGCGTGGTCGCGCTTCCTCAGCCCCGTGCTGCGGCTCCGCGACGTGCTCACCCCGGGCCCGGCCGACCAGAAGGAGACGCCGGCGTTCTTCGGCTCCCGCGAGCCCTATCCACGTCTCTCCGAGCGGCCCGACGTCCTCGTCTTCCAGACCGAGCCGCTCGCGGAGCCGGTCGAGGTGACGGGACCGATGACCGTGCACCTGTGGGTCTCCTCGAGCGCGCTCGACACGGACTTCACCGCGAAGCTCGTGGACGTGCACCCGGCGAACGAGGACTATCCGGAGGGCTACGACATGCTGCTCAACGACTCGATCATCCGGTGCCGCTACCGCGAGGGCTTCGACCGCGAGGTGCTGCTCGAGCCCGGCGTCCCCGTGCCCGTCACGATCACGCTGCCGCCGACGAGCAACCTCTTCGACACCGGCCATCGCATCCGCGTCGACATCTCCTCGTCGAACTGGCCGCGGCTCGACGTCAATCCGAACACGGGCGAGCCGATCGGCCGCCACACCCACCAGGTGGTCGCGGAGCAGACCGTCTTCCTCGACGCGGAGCGACCGTCGCGCATCGTCCTGCCGGTGATCCCGCGACGGATGTGACCGCGATCGAGTGGTGCGCGGTGCCGGCCGGGCCCTTCACGATGGGCAGCGAGCCCGCCGGCGAGTTCGCACCCGACCCCGACGAGGCGCCGGCCCACCGGGTCGCCTGTCCGCGCTTTCGCATCGGACGCACCCCGGTGACGAACGGGGAGTACCGCCTCTTCGTCGACGCGACCTCCCGGCCCGCCCCGTCCCACTGGCCCGACGGGACGATCCCCGAGGGTCGCGAGCTCCATCCGGTCACCTACGTCTCCTGGGACGACGCGGTCGCGTTCTGCCGCTGGGCGGGCGGGTCGCTGCCGAGCGAGGCGCAGTGGGAGCGCGCGGCGCGGGGTGACGACGGCCGCCTGTGGCCGTGGGGCGACGAGCCGCCGACGCCGGCGCATGCGGTCTTCGGCGTGCTCGACACGGCGCCGGTCGGCCTCGCGCCGAAGGGTGCGAGCCCGTTCGGCGCGCTCGACCTCGCCGGCAACGCCTGGGAGTGGACGGCGAGCGCCCTTCGCCCGTACCCCTACGTGGCAGGCGACGGTCGGGAGGACGGCGCCTCGGCCGGGCCGCGTGTCGTCCGCGGAGGGTCCTTCATCCACCGGGCGGGCGAGATCCGGTGCTCGTACCGGCACGGTCTGCTGCCCGGCGCCGTCGACCACTACGTCGGGTTCCGGCTCGCGGCGGAGGCGGACGCCGAGCTGGTGCTCGACCTCGACACGGTCGACGTCCCCGCGGGCGACGTGGTGCTCGGGACCGACCCGCCGCCGCCCGGGGGGCCGTCGGCGCCCGACGAGGGGCCGCGGCACGAGGTCGTCGTCGGGGCCGTCTCGCTCTCGACGACCGCCGTCACGAACGCGCAGTACGGGGAGTTCGTGCGCGCCACGGGACACCCGGCTCCGCCGCACTGGCCGGGCGGAGCCGTCCCCACCGCGCTCGAGCGGCATCCCGTCACCTACGTCGACTGGCACGACGCGACCGCCTTCTGTCGCTGGGCCGGGGCGCGGCTGCCGACCGAGGCCGAGTGGGAGAAGGCGGCACGCGGGGTCGACGGCCGGCTCTTCCCGTGGGGCGACGACGAGCCACCGCCGCCCGCCGCCTCGACCGCCGGGGGCGCGACGGCCCGCGCGACCTACGGCGGCGGCCCGAAGCACGGCCGCACCTCTCAGGACGGGCGACCATCCGAGCGGAACCAGCCCGTACGGTCTCCACGACATGGCCGGCAACGTCTGGGAGTGGGTGAGCAGCGTCTACGCGCCGTACCCGTACGACGCCGGTGACGGGAGGGAGGATCCGGGCTCTCCCCTCGCGCGTGTCCTCCGCGGCGGCTCGTATGCCAGCCCGACGTGGCGGCACCTGCGCTGCGCCGCCCGCAGCCGGAGCGCTCCCGGCCGCCGTTCCCCGCACATCGGCTTCCGGATCGCCCGCGACGGGCCCCCGGCCGCCGCGACGTGAGCGAGCCGCGCCCCACGTACGACGCGCTACGGAGCTCCCACCGCTGGGCGCTCCCTCCCCGGCTCAACCTGGGCGTCGAGGTCGCCGACCGGCAGCCGAGGCAGGCGCCGGCGATCGTCGTCACGGACGGCCGCGAGATCATCCGGACGGTCAGCTTCGGCGAGCTGAGCGAGAGCTCGAACCGGCTCGCCAACGTCCTGTCCGCGGCCGGCGCCGTGCCCGGCGACCGCGTCGCGATCGTGCTCTCGCAGCGCCCCGAGACCGCGATCGCGCACATCGCCGCCTACAAGCTCGGCGCGATTGCCGTGCCGCTCAGCACGGCGTTCGGCCCCGACGCCCTGGACGTCCGGCTCCGCGACGCCGAGCCGCGGGTCGTGCTCGGCGAGCGCGAGTCGCTGGAGCGGGTGCAGGCGCTCGGCTTCGACGGCGCCGTGATCGACGTCGACCACGATCTCGACCGGCTGCTCGCGGCCGCGTCCCCCGCGTTCGAGCCGGCCGCGACGACGCCGGACACGCCGGCGCTCCTCGTCTACACGTCCGGCACGACGGGACCGCCGAAGGGCGCGCTCCACGGCCACCGGGTCCTCGCCGGGCACCTGCCCGGGTTCGAGCTCTCGCACGACTTCTACCCGCAGGAGGGCGACCGCATCTGGACCCCGGCCGACTGGGCCTGGATCGGCGGCCTCTACGACGTCCTCATGCCCGGCCTCGCCCACGGCACGCCGGTGGTCGCGTTCCGGGCGCCGCGCTTCGACCCCGAGCAGGCGTTCGACCTGATCGCCCGGCTCGGCGTCCGCAACGTGTTCATGCCCGCGACGGCGCTGCGCCTGATGCGGCGGGCCGAAGGGCCGGCGGTGTCGCTGCGCACGCTGGCGAGCGGCGGCGAGACCGTCGGCGAGGAGACCGCCGCGTGGTGCAGGGAGCGGTTCGGGGTGCGCCTGAACGAGTTCTACGGCCAGACCGAGGCGAACCTGCTGATCGGGAACTGCGCCGCCTGGCCGGAGCGTCCGGGCTGGATGGGACGCGCCTATCCGGGGCACGAGCTCCGGCTCGTCGAGGGCGAGCTCGCGGTGCGCGTCGAGGGCGACCCGGTCGTCTTCCTCGGCTACTGGCGCAACGCGGAGGCGACGGCGGCGAAGGTCCGCGACGGGTGGCTGCACACCGGCGACCTCGCCGAGGTCGACGACGACGGCACGTACCGCAGCATCGGCCGGGTCGACGACCTCATCTCGAGCGGCGGGTACCGGATCGGGCCCGGCGAGATCGAGGAGTGCCTCATCCGCCATCCGGCGGTGTCGATCGCCGCCGCGATCGGCACGCCCGACGAGCTGCGCGGCGAGGTCGTGAAGGCGTTCGTCGTGACGGTTCCGGGCGCCCCCGGCTCCCCGGAGCTCGCGGCCGAGCTCCAGCAGCTCGTCCGCACGCGTCTCGCGCCGTACGAGGTCCCGCGGGAGATCGAGTTCGTCGACGAGCTGCCGCTGACCGTGACGGGCAAGATCCGGCGCGGCGAGCTGCGGCGGCTCGACGCCGAGCGCGGCTGAGCCGTCAGGGCCGGAAGCGACCCCAGTCGAGCTCGAAGCCGAGCCCGGGCTCCTCCGGCGCGACCGCCGTCCCCGCACGGACGGACGGCCCGCCGGTGCAGAGCAGGTGCGCGGGGTCGAGCGGATTGCCGCCCGGGACGGCGTCGAAGGCCTCGACGATCGTGCCCGGCGCGAACGGCGCCAGGTGGACGCTCACCTCCGGGTAGATGTGCAGCGACACGGGCACGCCGCGCGCCGCGGCGAGCGCCTGCACGGCCCGTGCGGGAGTGACGCCCCCGATCGCGGGGACGTCGAGGCGCAGCACGTCGAGCGCACCCGCCTCCAGGAGCGCACGGAACGTGCCGATGTGCGTCACCTCGTCCCCGACGCCGACGGGATGGCCGCCGCCCCGACGGATCGCCGCGCAGCCCTCGGCGTCCTCGGGGACGAGCGGGTCCTCGAGCCAGGCCAGGGGCGTGTCGCCCCAGTCCGGAAGCTCGGCCAGCGCCTCGTCGCTCGAGCGCCAGCCGTAGCCCGCGTCCACGACGAGGCGCGCCGTGGCCGGCAGGTCTGCCGCGGCGGCCTCGAGGAGGCGCCGCATGCGCGACCGGTCGTGGTCGCGGGCGACCTTGAGCAGCGTGTGCCCGGCTCTCCCGTAGCGCACGACGTCCTCGGCCAGCGACTCCGGGCTCCGGTCGGCGAGCGGGTACGCGGCGACCATCATCAGCGGGGAGGTCGGGTCGCTGCCGCCCAGGTGGCGCCAGAGCGGCATGCCGGCCGCCTGCGCGGCGATGTCCCAGAGCGCGATGTCGACGAGGCCGATCGCGCGCACGACGAGGCCGGTGCGCCCGATCGCCACCGTCGCGCGGGAGCAGTCCTCCCAGCGCGGCTCCGGATCCGCGTCGCGCCCGGTCACGACCGGTGCGACGAGCCGTTCCACGCAGGCGGCGACGGGCCCGTTCCGGGTCAGGCAGTACGCCTTCCCCACGAGACCGTCCTCGGTCTCGACCTCGACGGCGGCGTACTCGCGCTCCGTGACCACCATCGGCCCGAGCCGGAGCGGCGCCGGCAGGGGGAGGGTCGCGGTCCCGACCCGAACCTCCCGCACGCGCTGCGTCATTGCTTCACGCGCACGCCGTAGTCGGCGAGGAACCCGCCGTCGACGTAGAGCACCTGACCCGTGACGTAGGACGCCTGCGGCGAGGCGAGGAAGCTCACCATCGCGCCGATCTCGGCAGGCTCGGCGAGCCGGCCGGCCGGGATCCGGTCCAGCAGGTCGGCCGGATCGAGGGTGCCCGAGGCGATCGCGGCCTGCAGGATGCCCGCGTCGACGTACCCGGGGCCGACCGCGTTCACGCGCACCCCGTGCGGCGCCCACTCCACCGCGGCCGACCGCGTCAGCCCGACGAGGGCGGCCTTCGTCGTGGCGTACGGCGCCCGGCCCGGTGCGCCTCGCTCGGCCGCCACCGAGGCGATGTTCACGATCACGCCGCCGCCCCGCTCGATCATGAGGCGGCCCGCCGCCTGCAGGCAGTTGAAGGCGCCGTGGAGGTTCACGTCGACGACCGCCGACCAGTCGTCCCAGGTGAGGTCGACGAGCGGACGATGGCGCGTGATGCCGGCGTTGTTGACGAGCAGGTCGAGGCTGCCGAGCTCGGCGACGACGGCCGCCAGCGTCGAGGAGACCTGGTCGCGGTCGCAGACGTCCATCTGCCTGTAGGCGATGCCCGTCTCGCCCGCCTCGGCCTCGCCCGGCACGAGATCGGCCGCCACGACCTGCCAGCCCTCGTCGCGCAGGCAGGTCCCGATCGCCCAGCCGAGACCGCGGGCGCCTCCGGTGACCACGGCGACCCTGCTCATGCCATGTTGACCCCGCCGTCGACGTTGTAGGCCTGGCCGGTGATCATCCGCGCGGCGTCGCTCGCGAGGTAGACGACCATCGGAGCGATGTCCTCGGGCTCGAGACGGCCGCCGATCGGCGTCAGCCCCTGCTCGTAGTCCTCGGTCGTGCGCCCCAGCCGTTGCGCGTCGAAGGCGATGCGGGCGTCGTTGACGCGCGTCCGGACGGGGCCGGGGCAGACGCAGTTGACGGTGATCCCCTCGGCCGCGTGCTCCAGCGCGAGCACCCGCATCAGCCCGATCACGCCGTGCTTGCTCGCGACGTACGCCCCCGAGAACGGCGACGGGATCCGGCCGTTGATCGAGGCGACCGTGACGATCCGGCCCCACCCCTGCTCCCGCATGTGCGGGAGCGCCGCCTTGGAGAGCAGGTACGGCGCCGTCAGGTTGAGCTCGAGGGTCTCGTCCCAGAAGGCGTCCCTGAACTCGGCGAGCGGCCGCGGATCGGCGCTGCTGCCGATGCCCGCGTTGTTGACGAGGACGTCGATCGGGCCGAACGCGGACGCCGCGCGCTCGAGGAGCGTCGTGGACTCGCTCCGGTCGGTGAGGTCGCAGGCGAGCGCCGCGGACTCGCCACCGGCCGCCGCGATCTCCGAGACGACGGCGTCGAGCTCGTCGGTCGAGCGCGCGGCGACGACGACGGGCGTGCCGCTCGCCGCGAGGGCGATCGCGCTCGCGCGCCCGATCCCGCGACCGGCCCCGGTCACGAGGGCGACACGGCGCGTCGAAGCGGTCACGGCTGCGTCGGCGCGTACCGCGCCTCGGGTAGACGGACGACCGTCGTCGAGTAGCCGTCGTCGCCGAGCTCGATCAGGCGATAGCCGGGCGGGGCGGTGACGAACTCGGCGACGTCGCCCGTCGGGCTGAACTGGAGACCCGTCGACGGCACGGTGACGACCTCCGCCGAGCCGACCCGGTGCGACGACTCGTGGTGGACGTGGCCGCAGCACACGAGCCGGACGCGCGGCTCGTCCACGAGCAGGCCCTGGAGCAGGTCGGCGTCCTCGAGACCGATGCGGTCGAGCCACGCCAGCCCGAGCTCGACCGGCGGATGGTGCATGAAGAGCACGGCCGCGCCGGGACGATGCTCGTCGAGCTGCGCGCGGATCCAGTCGACCTGCTCGGCGCCGAGCCGCCCGCCCACCGCGCCGGTGACCTGCGTGTCGAGGCCGAGGCACAGCCAGTCCCCTGCGCGGAACGAGAAGGTGACCCGCCCGGCGCCGTCGGCGGGGATCCGGTCGTCGAACGCGGCCCGGAGCAGCGCGCGGTCGTCGTGGTTGCCCGGGACCAGCCAGAGGCGGTCGAGGAACGGCGCCAGCTCCTCCCGTACGGCCGCGTACGTCTCCGGCAGCTCGTCGTGGGTGTGGTCGCCGGTCACGACCACGTGGTCGGGACGCAGCCCCGACCGCTCCACGTGTTCGAGCACGTCCTCGAAGAGCTCCCGGGTCGGGATCCCGAAGAGCCGCTCGTCGGGGTCGGCGAACCGGTGCACGTCGCTCAGCTGCAGGATCCGTGTCGTCATCGCGCCTCGTCGCCGGGAATCGGTTGCAGCCTACAGCGCCGGACCGCGGCCGGCGCTTGACACCCCGTCGCCGCCGGTCGTAGGCTGCACCGTCGGTGCAAACGATTCCAGAAGGATGTCAGCCACGCGCATGAGCACCTCGATCCCGCTTCAGGTCACGCCTTCCGCCTTCTCCGGCCTCGTCGGCGTCGGGCGGCGCGACACCACCCCGCCGGACGGCATCTACGCCCGGATGTGGGGCGCCGCGAGCCACGATCTCGCGACGGGCGTCCATCGCCCGTTGTCCGCGACCGCGCTCGCGCTGCAGTCCGCCGGCGGCCGGCCGCGGCTCCTCGTCGCGCTGGACATCGCCCTGCTCGGGGACCTGGGGGGCGCCTCGGACGCGGAGCGCGTGCTCGGGCCCGTGCGCGAGGCGCTCTCGCTGGAGCCGGGCCGGCTGCTCGTCAACTGCTCGCACACCCATGCGGCGCCCTGGGCGGCGATGAGCCGCAGCCACAACCCCGGCGGCGAGCTCATCGGCCCGTACCTCGATCAGCTGAGCACGGCGATCCTCGAGGCGGGGCGCGAGGCGATCGACGCGCTCGCCCCCGCGACGCTGACCTGGGCGACGGGCAGCTGCGACCTCGCCCGCAACCGCGACCTCCCCGACCCGGCGAGCGAGAGCGGCCGCTTCATCTGCGGCTTCAACCCGACGGCGGACGCCGACGACACGCTCGTCGTGGGGCGGGTCACGGCGGACGCCGACGGACGCGTGGTCGGCACGATCGTCAACTACGCCTGCCACCCGACGACGCTCGCGTGGGACAACACGCTGATCTCGCCGGACTACATCGGGGCGATGCGCGAGACCGTCGAGTCGCAGACGGGCGGCGCGCCGTGCGTCTTCCTCCAGGGGGCATCGGGCGAGCTCGGGCCGGCGCACCAGTACGTCGGCGATCCCGGCCGTCGCGGACCAGCACGGCCGCCGGCTCGGCTACAGCGCGCTGGCCACGCTCGAGGGGATGCTCCCCGCCGGCCAGGCACTCCGCTACGACGGCCCGGTCGAGTCGGGCGCGCCGCTCGCGGTCTGGCTCCCCGCGCCGTTCGAGCCGTCGGAGACGCTCGACGGCGGGCTCGTCGACGTGCCGTTGCCCGTCAAGCCGCTGCCGCCGCTCGAGGAGCTCGAGGCACAGCACGCCGCCGCGGAGGACAGGCCGATCAAGGAGCGCCTCTTCCGCAAGATCCAGATCGTCCGGAACCTGGGCGGCGGCGACCACGAGGTCTCCCCCGCCTGGGTCTGGCGGGTGGGCGACAGCCTGCTCGTCGCGCATGCGAACGAGGCGTACTCCTGCTTCCAGGAGGACCTCCGCGCCGCGTTCCCCGACGCGACGGTCGTCGTCATGAACACGAGCGGGGCCGAGGTGGGCTACCTCTACCCACCCGAGCTCGAGGGCCTCGACCTCTACCAGGTGTGGCAGACCCCGTTCTCGAAGGACGCCCTCCCGACGCTCACCGAGACCTGCATCGGCGAGGGCCGGCGCCTGTTCGCGGCCTGACCCACGCGCTCAGCGCACGACGCCGCCCCGCCGTGCGCCGGTCGGAGCGCCGTCCTTCCACGCCCGGACGCCGTCGACCCAGACGCCGACGACGCCGTCGGGCACCCGGCACGGATCCACGTAGGTGGCCGTGTCGACGTAGCGGGCGGGATCGAGCAGCACGAGGTCGGCCCGCTTGCCCGGCTCGATCCGGCCGCGGTCCCCGAGCCCGAGCCGGTCTGCGGCGCGCGCCGTGAGCCGGGCCACCGCCTCCTCGACGGCGATCAGCCCCTCCCGGAGCGCGAACCGCCCGAGGAACCGTGGCGCCGTCGCATAGAGCCGGGGGTGCGGACGGGCGCCGAAGATCCCGTCCGAGCCGACGAGCTGCAGGCGGTGCCTCGCGATCGTGCGGACTGCATCGTCGGAGGCGTAGTGGAGGATCATGGTCACGTCGAGCGCGGACTCGCGCATCAGGTCGAGGGCGGCCGTCACGGGGTCGTCGCCGCGGTCGGCCGCGATCTCCTCGATCGTCCGCCCGACCACCGTCTCGTTCGGGGCCGCCGCGTTCGCGATCTCGATCCGCTCGGGCCCGAGCGTGCCGAGGATGTTCTCCCAGCCCGGCAGGCCGTTCGCGATGTCACGGGCGATCCGGCGCCTCGTCGAGCCCTCACCGAGCGCGTCGAGCGTCCCCGCCGCACCTCCCTCCTGCGCCCACGCCGGCAGGATGCCGGCGAGGAGCGTGCTGCCCGCGCCGTACGGGTACTGGTCGAACGTCACGTCGATCGAGGCCGCGGCGCTCTCGAGCAGCTCGAGCAGCGGCTCGACGAGGCGCTCGTCGGCGAGCGACTTGAGGTGCGAGACGTGGAGCGGCGCCCCCGACCGGCGCGCGACGTCGATCATCTCCCCGATCGCCTCCAGCAGGGAGTCGCCCTCGTTGCGCACGTGCGGCACGAGCGGCGCACCGACGGCGGCCGCCTCCTCCGCGACCGCGACGAGCTCGTCCGTCGCGGCGTAGGCGCCCGGCAGGTAGACGAGCCCGAAGGAGAGCATCCGCGCGCCGGCCTCGAAGCCGACCCGCACCTCGCGGCGCATCGCTCGCAGGTCGTCCGCGCCGGGCACAGCCCGTCCTCCGCCGAGCACCAGGTCACGGACGGCGCCGTGGCCGATCGAGGGGACGAGCGACAGCGCAGGACGCGTGGCGTCGAGCGCGTCGAGGTACTCCGCGACCGTCGACCACGGCCACGTCTCCGGCCCGGGGCCTTCGAGCGGCCGAAGGTACGCCTGCCGGTCGGCGCGCCGGCCGGGAGCGACCGGCGCCGGTGCGAGCCCGTCGGGGTTGATCACCTCGGTCGTGAAGCCCTGGGCGAGCTTCGGCGTCAGGAAGGGATCCTCGAACGACCGGAGCGCCGAGTGCGCGTGCAGGTCGATGAAGCCCGGGCAGAGGAGGAGCCCGTCGGCGTCGACGACCTCGCGCGCCTCCGGAGGCGGCCCGGCGCCCACCGGCGCCACGAGGGCGATCCCCCCGTGATCGATCGCGACGTCTCCGCGGAAGGAGGCGCCCTCCCCGGGGTAGACGGTCGCGCCTCGGATCAGGAGCTCGAGCACGGGCTACGCCGCGACGAGCGACCGACGGAACGCGAGCGCCGTCGTCGTCATCCCCACGCCGATGAGCGCGAGGACGACGCCGAAGCCGAGCGGGCCGAGCAATCCGGCCACGAGCAGCACCCCGACGAGGAATCCCGCCAGCCCGAGCGTCCCCACGACGAGGTTGAGCATCCCCTGGTGGTCGTGGGCCACCTCGGCCGCGCGCGCCCCGCCGAGCGATGCCGCCGCCGCGCTGTTCGAGAGGAGGAAGACGCAGTAGAGGAGCGGCGCCACGAGCGCGGCCCGCGCGCCGGCGAAGAGGACGATCGTCGTCCCCTGGACCGCGCTCGCGACGACGAACGTCGAGATGGCGCCGATGCGCCGCTGCGCGGCGCGGACGACGGGGAGCGTCAGGAGGACCACGGCCGCGGCGCCGGCGACGAACGTGGCGCTCGCCTGGAGCTCGTCCATCCCGATGTGCTCCCGCAGCACGGCGGGCATGATGCCGACCGCGGCGCCGCCGAACAGGCTCCACGTGAGGGTCACCCAGCCGATCCTGCGCAGCAGCCTGTTCCGCAGCAACGACGTCAGGCCCTCCGTGACCTGGTCGCGCACGAGCGTGTCCGGGTCGGCCGCCCGGCCCAGATCCGGTACCACCGCGAGGATCGCGAGCGCGGCCGCGTAGAGCAGGCAGATGCCGATCATCACCGCCTCGGCGTCGCCGAACCGGATAGAGCACGAGCCCGATGAAGCCCGTGCCGAACAGGGCCGCCTGGTTCACCGTCGTGCGGATCGCATGGGCGCGCAGGAGACCCTCGTCCCTGGTCGTGTCGGCCAGGCTCCGGAAGACCGCGCCCTCGGAGAGGTTCCGCGTCGTCCCCACCACGACGGCGGCGACGAGCACGAGCGCGAACCAATCGCGGCCGGCGAGCGCGGCCAGGGGATAGAGCGCGCAGACCACGAGCGGCACCGCCGTCACCCACCGCATCAGGCGGAGCGGGTCCGCGTTGTCCGACTTCGCTCCCGCCGGGACGGCGGTCACGAGCATCGGGACGTAGATGCACGCCGTCGCGAGCGCCGCGGTCTGCGGCGAGCTGCCGCGCGCGAGGAGCATCCACGGCAGGACGAACATGAACTGGCCCTGCACGGCGGCCGACAGGCTGTTGGCGCTGATCATCGCCAGCGTCCGCCTCGGCGTATGGCGGCCTCGCGGCACCGCGCGCGATCAGCGGGGAGCGCCCGTGGCCCAGCGGGCAAGGGCGGCGACGAGCGCCTCCGCCGCCTGCGCCGCCCCGGAGAACGGCAGCCGCGCGTAGCCGGGGGCCTGGAAGTGGACGCCGTCGACGACCGGCACGCCCGCGCGCGCGAGCGCGCCCCCGACCGCCTCGCCGGAGGCGGCATGGACGAAGAGGAAGGGGGCCGCCGAGGGCACGGCCGCGCAGAGACCGGGGGTCGCCTCGACGGCTGCGAGGGCGGCGGCCCGATCGACGACGAGCGCGGCGTGGACGGCGTCCAGCCAGTCCCGCGGCCCCTCCAGCACGGCGAGCGCGGCGGTCTGGGCCGCCAGGTCGACGCGCAGGCAGTCCCACTCGAGGGCGCGCGCACACTCGGCGATGCGCGCCGCTGGCCCGGAAACGATTCCAAGCCGGAGCTGCGGCAACGACAGGCTCTTGCCGAGGCTGCGGACGACCACGACGTCGTCGGACAGCCCGAACGCCGACGAGAGCGCGGCCCCGTCCCAGAGCGCCGCCTCGTATGCCTCGTCCGTCACCACGAGCAGGCCATGTCGCTCCGCGACCCGGACGGCGTCGGCCACCTCCTCGCGCGAGGGAACATGGCCGGTCGGGTTCCCGGGGTTGCAGAGGAGCAGCGCGGTCGTCCGCGATCCGATCGCGGCCTCGAGCGCGTCGGGATCCCAGCGCCACCCGTCCGCCGGGCTGGTCTGGACGTACACGGGCGTCGCGCCCGCTGCGCGGATCGGGCCCTCGAAGAAGAAGCACGGGGCCGGCACGACGACCTCGTCGCCCGGCCGGACGAGCGAGCGGAAGCAGAGCGCGAGGGCGTGCATCGCCCCGTTCGTGACGACGAGCTCCGCCCCGGGGTCGACCTCGCGCCCCGTCGACCGTCGGAGCTCCGCGGCGAGGACGTCGCGCAGCTCGACGAGCCCGCGAGACGGCGGTGCGGTCATCGGCCGCGCCAGCACGGCCGCGACGGCCTCGACGACGTGGTCGGGCAGCGCGGGCGACGGTGTCCCGGCCAGCGGGACCGGCTCGACTCCCTCGGCGCGCGCCGCCGCGAGCGCGCGCTCGGCCTCGTAGGTGGGGAACCCGCCCTCCGTCACGACGCCGTGACGGGCAGCAGGACGTGCGACGGGTAGCGGTCCGTGTGCAGGATCGTCTGCTCGGCCACCTCCATGCGCGTGCCGGTGCCGACGTCCTCGCCGGTGTTCAGGTTGCGCGAGAAGCGGGGGAAGCTCGAGCTCGTGACGTCGACCCGGATCCGGTGCCCGCGCCGGAACACGTTCGCCATCGGGTAGCAGCGGATGCGGTACTCGGCCACCTCTCCCGGCTCGAGCAGCTCGACGGACTCGCCCTCGACGCTGCCGCGGTAGCGCGCGCGGATGACGCCCTCGGTGAGGAAGATCGAGCGGCCGTCCGGGTAGACGTCGCAGACCCGCACGAAGAAGTCCGTGTCGCGCGCCGAGGACGCGGCGTAGAGGACCATCTCGACCGGCCCGATCACCTCGAGATCCCGCTCGAGCGGCTCGCTCGTGTAGGCGAGCACGTCGTCGCGCTTCTCGAGGACGCGCTGGTCGAGCGGGCCCGGGAGGATGCGCGTCTGTGCGCCCTGGGTCATCGTCAGGACCGAGTTGACGCCGCCGATCGTGGGGACGGGATCGGCGGGGTCGTAGGCGAAGCGGTCGGCCGGCTCGTCGGCGCCGGGCTCCGAGCGCGTGAGGCCTCCGCCGCGGCGGAGGTGGAACGGCGTCCACTCGGTGCCCGGCGAGGGGCCACTCGCTCGCGCCGCGCCACTCGCCGGCGCCGAGCACGTAGAGCTCGGCGGGCGGGCGCTCGTCCCAGCCGTTGTCGATCTCCTTCAGGAACCGGTCGTAGAAGGCGAGCTCGTGCTCCTGGATCACCGTCACCGCGGGCGAGAGGTCGATGTCGCCCCTGAACGTCTCCACCTCCGCCTCGTGGGACCACGGTCCCATCAGGACGCGGTTCGGCACCCGGTCGCCGATCGCCGCGAAGGAGCGCATGTGCGAGCCCGAGTACGGGTCGAACCAGCCGCCCTGCTGGAAGATCGGGACGTCGACCTTCTCCGGCCGGTGGCGGAACTGCTGCCAGTAGTCGTCGTTGACCTGGTGCTCCCACCAGGTGCGCCAGTAGTCGACCTTGCGGCCGATCACGACCTCGTCGAGCTCGATGAGCGGCAGATGGCCGAAGATGCGGTCGTTGAGGACGACGTCGCGCGCCGACGGCCCCGTGATGAGGGACATCGCGCTCGTCCAGAGCGCCGCCGCCCCGAGCGTCAGCGCGAGCTGGAACGCGCCCCCCGTCCAGTACCCGTCCCAGAAGTAGTCGTCGTGGATCACCTGTGGCGCGATGCAACGGACGTTCGGGTGGCTCAGATGCGCGAGCTGCCACTGGACGAGGCCGCCGTAGCTCCGGCCCCAGGTGCCGATGCGGCCGTTCGACCACGGTTGGTCGGCCGCCCAGGTGACGGTGTCGTACGCGTCGCGGCCGTCGTGCGTCCACGCGGTAAAGACGCCCTCCGACTCGTAGCGGCCGCGCACGTCCACGACGACCGCTGCATAGCCGCGGCTCGCGAACCAGACGCCCCAGTCGATGAATCGCTCGCGCGTCGACTCGTACGGCGTCCACTGGACGAGCGTGGGCAGGCCGTGCCCGCCGAGCGGCAGGTAGACGTCGGCGGACAGCGTGATCCCGTCGCGCACCGGGACACGGCAGTCGTGGAGCAGGCGGACGTCGGCGAGCTGCGCCGGCGCGGCGCTCATGCAGTCGGCGTGCCGGTGCCGGTCAACGGCGTGCCGGGGAAGTGGCACGCGGCGCGGTGATCCCGCCCGTGGCTCTCGAGCGCGGGGTCGACCTCGGCGCAGATCGGCTGCGCGATGGGGCATCGCGTGCGGAACCGACAGCCGGACGGCGGGTCGATCGGGCTCGGGACGTCGCCCTTGAGCACGATCCGGTTGCTCTTCCGGCCGGGAATCGGCTCCGGGTTCGCCGAGAGGAGGGCGACCGTGTAGGGGTGCAGCGGCCGTGCGAAGAGCTCGTCGGACGGCGCGATCTCCACGATGCGCCCGAGGTACATCACGGCGACCCGGTCGGAGATGTAGCCGACGACCGCGAGGTCGTGGGCGACGAAGACGTAGGTGAGGTCGAACTCCTGCTTCAGGTCGACGAGCAGGTTCAGGACCTGCGACTGGATCGAGACGTCGAGCGCGGAGACGGGCTCGTCGGCGACGACGAGCTTGGGCTGCAGGACGAGCGCCCGCGCCAGGCCGATGCGCTGCCGCTGGCCGCCGCTGAACTGATGGGGATAGCGGTCGGCCGCCTCGGGCGGCATGCCGACCCGCTGCAGCATCTCGTGGACGATGTCACGGCGGCCGCTCCGCCCGGAGACCCCGTGGATCGCAAGCCCCTCGGCGATCAGGTCGCCGACCTTCATGCGGGGATCGAGCGAGCCCACCGAGTCCTGGAAGACGATCTGCATGTCGCGGCGCAGCTCCTTCAGCTGCCGCGAGCCGAGCTTCACGACGTCGACGCCCTGGAAGGTGATCTCCCCCTCCGTCGGCTCGAGCAGGCGCAGGAGCGTCCGTCCGAGCGTCGACTTGCCGCACCCGGACTCGCCGACGAGACCGACCGTCTCACCGCGCCGGATGTCGAGGTCGACGCCGTCGACCGCCTGGAGGTAGCCCGAGGTGCGCCGGAGGAACCCCTGCTTGACCGGGAAGTACTTCTTCAGCCCGCGCGTGCGGAGGAGAATGTCGCCCTCGGCGACGTCCTCGAGCTCGAGGGACTCGACCTCGACGCCGTCGATGCTCAGGTCGCTCACGTCGCCGCCGCCTGGCGGACCGCGCGGGGGCCGCTCTCGCAAAGCCAGCACGCCGACTCCTGCCGGCCCACCTCGAAGAGCGGCGGCAGCTCGGTGGTGCAGCGGTCGAAGGCGTAGTCGCAGCGGGGCGCGAAGCGACAGCCCCTGGGCCAGTCGAGCGGGCTCGGGACCATGCCGCGGATCGCCTTCAACGGCGTCGTGTAGCGCATCCCGAGCAGCGGGATCGAGCGTGAGCAGCGCCTCGGTGTACGGGTGCTGCGGGTTGGCGAAGATCTCGCTCACCGGCCCGCGCTCGACGATCCTGCCGCCGTACATGACCGCGACCTCGTCGACCATCTCCGCGACGACGCCCAGGTCGTGCGTGATCAGGAGGATCGCCATGCCGAGCTTGTCCCGGAGGTCCTTCATGAGCTCGAGGATCTGCGCCTGGACGGTCACGTCGAGGGCCGTCGTCGGCTCGTCCGCGATCAGGAGCTTCGGGTTGCAGGAGAGCGCCATCCCGATCATGACGCGCTGGCGCATGCCGCCGGACATCTGATGGGGGTAGTCGCGCATCCGCTTCTCGGCGGACGGGATCCCGACGAGGCGCATCATCTCGAGCGCCCGCTCGTCCGCCTCCTTCTTGCCGACGGCCTGATGGAGACGCACGGACTCGGCGATCTGGTCGCCCACCGTGAACACGGGGTTGAGCGACGTCATCGGCTCCTGGAAGATCATCGAGATCTCGTTGCCCCGGATCCTCGCCATCTCGTCCTCGCGGAGCTTCGCGAGGTCGCGGCCCTCGAACGTGATCGACGAGTCCCGCTCGACCCGGCCCGGCAGGTCGACGAGCCGCATGATCGAGAGCGCGGTCACCGACTTGCCGCTCCCCGACTCGCCGACGACGCCGAGCGTCCCGCCCTTGCGCGATGGAGAAGTCGACGCCGTCGACGGCGCGGATCACGCCGCCGTGCGTGTGGAAGGACGTGCGGAGGTTCTCGACCGTGAGCAGATCGCTCATGCCCGGCCCTTCTTGGCGGTTGCCGCCCGCTCGGTGCGGGGCGCGCGCTTGCGGCCGTTCGAGGTGGTCGCGGCGGGAGGAGGGCTCGGCACGGCGATGTGCTGCTCGAGCACGGTGCGCATCCGCTCGGGGTCGCGCGACTGGAGGGCTGCGAGCAGCTCACGGTGCTCGGTCACCATCCGGCCGAGGTCCTGCCCGCGCCCGTAGCGGTAGAAGTACGCGCGGATCCGGGGCCAGATCGTCCGCCAGATCTGCACCGTGTGCGTCTGGCCCGAGGCGCCGATCACGATCTCGTGGAAGCGGAGGTCGGCCTCGACGATGCGCGCCAGGTCGTCGGCCCGGGCGGCCTGCTCCATCAGCCAGATCTGCTTGCCGAGCTCCGCGAAGTCCTCCTCGGTCATCTGCTCGAGCGCCCGCAGGAAGCTGTACCGCTCGAGCGTCAGGCGAATCGGGATCAGCACCTCCTGCACCTCGTCGTCCGAGACGCCGAGGACGACCGCGCCCCGGTAGGGGAACGACATCACGAGGCCCTCGTTCTCGAGCTGGCGGAGCGCCTCCCGCACGGGGCCGCGGCTCGTCCCGAGCTCGGTCGAGAGCGTCGCCTCGATCAGGCGCTCACCGGGCTCGTAGCCGCCGGTGATGATCGCGCTGCGGAGGATCTCGACGACCTGCTGCCCTCGCGGGCGCCCCTTGCCCGCCTCTCCCTCGAGGACCACTGCCGGGGTGCGCTCGACGCTATCGGCCATGGGCGCCGCCCATCATAGAGGATTGTCGACAATCACCAAATGGTTGACAATCCCAGGCGGCGCGCCTAGTCTAGCCATCCTCCGTTGCGGATCACGAGCGTCCATACGGTTGCGGTGCGCACCCCGATGCGCGAACCTCTCGTCTGGCCCGGCGGGACGCGGCTGTCCGCCTCCGGGCTGCTCGTGGAGATCCACACCGACGAGGGTATCGTCGGCATCGGCGAAGCGCCGGGACCCACGCTGCCGACCATCAGGACGGTCATCGAGGCCGAGCTGACGCAGTTCCTCGTCGGACAGGACCCGCTCCGCACCGAGTGGCTCGTCCACCGGATGGAGGAGTTCACCCGCAACTGGAGCAGGATGGGCGCCTACGCCATCGCGGGGCTCGAGATCGCGCTCCTCGACCTCAAGGGCAAGGCGCTCGGCGTCCCGGTGGCCGAGCTCCTCGGGGGCTTCTGCCGGCGGCAGGTGCCGGTCGTCGGCTACCTGTTCATCGACGAGCCCGAGGCGAACGCCCGCAAGGCCGCGGCGTTCGCGGAGGCGGGCACGACGGAGCTCAAGCTCAAGGTGGGCCGCGACTTCGCCCAGGACCACGACACCATCGCGGCGATCCGCGACGTCGTCGGCACGGACGTGAAGATCCGGATCGACGCGAACATGATGTGGAGCGTCCCCGCCGCGATCAAGTGGATCCGCGGGCTCGAGCAGTTCGACCTCCAGTACGTGGAGCAGCCGGTGCCCGACTTCGACGTGCAGGGGCTGGCGCAGGTCCGCCGCTCGGTGAGCGTGCCGGTCGCGGCCGACGAGGCGTGCACCGACCTGCGCTCCGCCCTCGAGCTGATCAAGGCCGACGCGTGCGACGTGTTCGTCGTCTACCCGTCCGAGGCCGGCGGCCTGACCCGCGCGCGCCAGATCGCCACGGTCGCGGACGCCGCCGGCAAGTGGTGTGCGATCGGCAGCTGGGCGGAGCTGGGCGTCGCCACGACGGCCAACGCGCACCTCGTCGCGTCGTCCACGAGCTTCCCGTTCGCGAGCGACACCCACTACCCGCTGCAGGAGAGCGACGTGCTGACACGGCCCGTCGAGATGGGCAACGGCTTCATCGAGGTCACGGGCGCGCCGGGCCTCGGAGTCGAGATCGACCGCGAGGCCGCGAACCGGCTCGCCAACATTCAGGTTCGCGAATCCGTCTTCTACGACGACATCGCAGGTGAGGCACCCCGGGTCGGGCAGATCCTGTGACCTGCCCCCAGAAAAGGAGGGACCACGCTGTGGCCGACAAGGAAACCATCGAGAGCACGGGCGACGGAGGGCTGACCCGTCGCGACGCGCTCGTCAAGGCAGGGGTCGTCACCGCCGGTGCGGTGGCCGCCGGCTCGCTCGCCGGCTCCGTCAAGGCAGCTCCGAAGCGAAGGGTCGCCCAGGCACCGCGGCGCGGCGGGCGGATGACCTTCGCGCTGGAGCAGGATCCGGTCCACGTCGCGCCGTTCGGCGCGATCCTGACCTCGAACCACTGGGGCAAGCAGGCCGCGTACGACTCGCTCGTCGAGTGGGACCGGAACCTGAACGTCAAGCCCGCCCTCGCCGAGTCGTGGCGGATCGCGGCCGACCAGAAGTCGATCACCTTCAACCTCCGCAAGGGCGTCAGGTTCCACAACGGCAAGGAGCTCGACGCGGGGGACGTCAAGTACTCGGTCGAGAAGATGCTCAACCCGCCGCTCCCCGGGAGCATCGCGACGCTCGGGCAGATCCCGTCGTTCGACGGCGTCGACGTCGTCTCCAAGTACGTCGCCCGACTGCGGCTCAAGGCGCGGGACGCGCGGGTGTTCGGCTTCCTCGCGTGGGGCCGCTACTCGCCGATCGTGCCCGCCGGGCTCTACGACCAGATCAACGTCAGCCGCGACGCGATCGGCACGGGCCCGTACCGGATGGTCGGCTTCGACCCGAACGACAAGGTCGAGTACGTGCGCAACACGCGCTTCTGGAAGCAGGGGCTTCCGTACATGGAGGGGATGACGCTGAAGACGCTTCCCGACGAGCAGGCGCGGATCGCCGCGCTGCGGGCCGGTGCGATCGACGGCGCGACGCTCTCGACCGACGGCGCCAACGCGTTCAGGAACAACAACGGCTTCACGGTTCTCAAGGGCGGCACCGCCGCGTTCCGCGAGCTGCAGTTCACGATCAAGGGCGATCCGAAGCCGTGGCACGACATCCGCGTCCGGCAGGCGGTCAACCTCGCGATCAACCGGCAGGCGATCATCAACAGCGTCTACGCCGGCAACGGCAACTACTCCGGCATCGTCCCGCCCGGGTACGGCCCGTGGCCGCTCACGCAGGCGGAGCTGAAGCAGAAGTACCAGAAGTTCGACCTTCGCCAAGGCCAAGGCGCTGATGGCCGCGGCCGGGCAGTCGAGGGGCTTCTCGGTGAAGCTGTCCACGTTCTCGACGCCGCTCGAGTTCCAGCAGATCGCCGCGGTGATCAAGTCGCAGCTGAAGGCGATCAACATCGAGGTCGAGATCGTCGCCCAGGAGCCCGGCACGTTCGCCGCGAACAACGGCGTCGGCAACTTCGAGTGGGACCTCACCGCCCGCGGCATGCGCGGCGACGTCGACGGGTACCTGAACGAGTACAACCCGGTCATCCCGAGCTACAGGGCCTGGTACCCGCTCTGGAAGAACGTCAAGGTCTGGCGCCTGGTCGGGAACGGCAAGATCGTCCTCGACCCGGCGAAGCGCCTCCCGATGTACAAGCAGGCGCAGGTCCTGCTCCAGAGCGAGCTGCCGCAGATCGGGACTCATCCAGGTCAACAAGTACCAGGTCGTGCGCAGGCGCGTCCAGGGCATGTACGTCGCGTTCAGCGACTTCAACACCGGGTTGCGGGACACGGTGTGGCTCAGCTCGTGACGGAAGCGTCACCCGCGGGCCGGGAGGGGTGCCGTCAGGGCGCCCCTCCCGGCCGAATGTTCTGTGCGACGATCCGGTAGGCCGTGACGGGGTACGTCCTCAGGCGATTTCTCGTCGCGATCCCGACGCTGATCGGGGTCTCGATCATCATCTTCCTGCTGGTCCGGCTCCTGCCGGGCGACATCATCGACGTCCTCCTCGGCGGCGACCAGACCGCGACCGAGGAGCAGAAGCAGCAGACGCGCGAGCAGCTCGGCCTCACGGGCTCCTACTTCGAGCAGTACTGGCGCTGGGCGAGCAGCTTCGTCCAGGGCGACTTCGGGTTCTCGTACCGCAACACCCAGCCGGTCTCCGAGATCCTGACCACCGCGCTGCCGATCACCCTCGAGCTCGTCATCCTCGGGCTCCTGATCGCGTGCGTCATCGGCATCCCGCTGGGCGTCCTCTCGGCCGTCAAGCGGGACAGCAAGCACGACTACGCGGCGCGCGTGGGCGGGCTGATCGGCGTCTCGATCCCGAGCTTCTGGCTCGCCACGCTCCTGCTCCTCTTCACCTCCCGGGTCTTCGGCTGGGTGCCCCCGCTGAACTACACGCCGATCTACGAGGACCCGATCGAGAACCTGAGCCAGTTCATCCTCCCGGCGATCTCGATCTCGGTGTTCACCCTCGCGGTCGTGATGCGGATGGTGCGCGCGACGATGCTCGAGGTCCTCGGGCAGGACTACGTCCGCACCGCGCGCGCGAAGGGCGTCAAGCAGAAGGTCGTCATCACGCGGCACGCGCTCCGGAACGCGCTCATCCCCGTCGTCACGGTGGTGGGCTTCGAGATCGGGATCCTGATGGGCGGCTCGGCGATC
Source organism: uncultured Actinomycetes bacterium (assembly GCA_963748255.1). Lineage (GTDB taxonomy): Bacteria > Actinomycetota > Thermoleophilia > Gaiellales > Gaiellaceae > Gaiella. The sequence continues at coordinate 118,010 of CAVVIL010000020.1, forward strand.
GTGGAGATCATCTTCGGCCTGCCGGGGATGGGCAACACGCTGATCAACGCGATCTTCAACCGCGACTATCCGGTCGTGCAGGCGGCGACGATGTTGATCGCCGCCGTCTTCATCTTCGCGAACCTCGCCGTCGACCTCCTCTACGGCGTCCTCGACCCGAGGATCTCGCAGGAATGAGCAACCGCGGCGACTTCGAGGCTCCGGTCCTCGCCCCGGAGGGGCCGAGCGAGGTCGGGAAGGGCCAGTGGGTCTACGTCCCGACGCGCCGCTCCGCCCGCTTCGCGAAGTGGAAGAACCCGATCGGGATCGCCGGCGCGATCATCGTCGGCCTCAACGTCTTCATCGCGCTCTTCGGCAAGTACATCTGGAGGGTCGATCCCGACGAGCTCGTCGCGACGCGGCTGCAGGATCCGAGCTGGGCGCACCCACTCGGCACCGACGAGCTCGGGCGCGACACGCTCGCCCGCATCATCCACGGCGCCCAGGTCTCGCTGCAGGTCGGGATCATCTCGGTCGGCATCGCGCTCCTCCTCGGGGTCTCGATCGGCCTCCTCTCCGGCTTCTTCACCGGGAAGGTCGACACGGTGCTGATGCGCTTCGTCGACCTCATGTTCGCCCTGCCGGGCCTCGTGCTCGCGATCGTGATCGCGGGTCTGCTCGGGCCGAACCGTCGCAACGCGATGATCGCGATCGGGATCGTGATCGCGCCGGCCTTCGCGCGGGTGGTGCGCGGCGCGGTGCTCGAGGTGATGGGCTTCCCGTTCGTCGAGTCGGCGCGGGCCCTCGGGTCCTCGCACTGGCGGACCATGGCGCGCCACGTGATGCCGAACATCGCGGCGCCCGTCATCGTGCTGGTGACCGTCTACCTCTCCACCGCGATCCTCACCGAGGCCGCGCTCAGCTTCCTCGGCCTCGGCACGCAGCCGCCGGAGGCGTCGTGGGGAGGCATGCTCTCGAGCGCCCGCTCGTACCTCGAGATCCAGCCGTGGCTCTCGATCTTCCCCGGGCTCGCGATCATGATCGTCGTGCTCGGCTTCAACTTCCTCGGGGACGGCCTGCGCGACATCCTCGATCCGCGCCTCGGCCCGCACGTCGGAGGGGCCAAAGACACCAAGTGAGACCGGCGTGCTCGACGTCCTGATCCGCGGCGGCTGGATCGCCGACGGCACCGGGAGCCCGCCGTTCCTCGGCGACGTCGCGATCGAGGACGGCCGGATCGCGGAGGTCGGCCGGCTCGACGGCTCGGCCACCGCCGCGCGTGGTCGTCGACGCGTCGGGGAAGGTCGTCTGCCCCGGGTTCGTCGACCCGCACAGCCACAGCGACTTCTCGCTGCTCGCGAACCCCACCGCCGAGAGCACGATCCGCCAGGGCGTGACGACCGAGGTCGTGGGCAACTGCGGCTGGAGCTACGCGCCGGTGACCGACTCGTCGCGGGAGTACATGAGCAGCAGGCTCCACACGTTCGGCTACGACGGGCCGGTGATCCCGTGGTCGACGTTCGGCGAGCACCTCGAGTTCCTCTCGGACGTCGGGCATACGCCGAACCTCGCCTGGTTCGTCGGGCACAACGCGATCCGGCTCGCCGCGGGGGTGTCCGGTCACCATCCCTCCGAGGCGGAGCTCGAGGTGATGGAGGGGTTCCTCCGCGAGGCCATGGAGGCCGGCGCGCTCGGCATGTCGACGGGCCTCGAGTTCAACCCCGGCCGGGAGGCGACCACGGCCGAGCTCGTCCGCCTGAACGCCGTCGCGGGCGAGTACGACGGGATCTACACGAGCCACGTCCGCAACCGCGACGCCGGCATCCTCGATGCGATCGACGAGTTCCTCGAGGTCGCCCGCGCCGGCGGCGCCCGCGCGGAGATCTCGCACCTCAACGTGCGCCACAACACCGGTGCGCCCGACCGCGGGTGGGAGCGGGCGGTCGAGCTGATGGCGGCGGCGCGCGAGCAGGGAATGGACGTCCTCGCCGACACGACGCCGTTCCGCGAGGGCCTCGGCCAGCTCTCCGGGATCCTGCCGCCGTGGGTGGCGGCCGACGGGCCCGAGGCCGCGCTCGCGCGCCTGCGAGACCCCGAGTCGAGGCGCCGGCTGCGGACCGAGTGCGACCGCTACTGGCGCTTCGTGCACAAGGGCGAGTGGGACCGGGTGCGCCTCCAGGAGAGCGCCCAGCATCCCGAGTGGGACGGGCTCTCGTTCGCGCAGATCGCCGAGCTGCGGAAGGCCGACCCCTGGGACTGCTACTTCGACGTCCTCGCCGATGCGGGAACCGCGTACGAGAGCGTCCTGGTCGTGGGGACGCTCTTCACCGACGAGCACCTCGCCGAGATGATCTCGCACCCGCTCTTCTGCCTCGGCGTCGACACCTTCACGGTCACGCAGGAGGGCCCGCTGGCCGACGTCCTGCGCCATCCACTGGGCTACGCCGGGCACGTCCACTACCTGACGCACCACGTCCGCGAGAACGGCACGCTGCGCCTCGAGGAGGCGATCCGGAAGATGACGAGCATGCCCGCGGCGCACTTCGGCCTCTGGGACCGGGGCCTGCTCCGGGCCGGCTACGCGGCCGACGTGGTCGTCTTCGACTACGACGAGCTCGACGACGTCTCGACGACCGACGATCCGCACCACTATGCGCGCGGCATCGAGCACGTGCTCGTCAACGGGACGATCGCCGTCGACGGCGGCGAGCACACCGGCGCGCGGACGGGCCGGCACCTGCTCCGCTCGTGATCGACCTGCGCTCCGATCTCTGCTCGGTTCCGACGAGCGAGATGTGGGAGGCGATGCGGAGGGCGGAGCTCGGGTGGGCGACCGTCGGCGAGGACGCCTCGGTGAACGAGCTCTGCGGGCGCGTGGCGGAGCTGCTCGGCAAGCCCGCGGCGGTGTGGGTGCCCACGTGCGGGATGGCCAACCTGGTCGCACTGCTGACGTTCTGCCAGCCGGGAGACCACGTGGTGCTCGAGTCGGCCTCCCACGTCCTCACGTCCGAGGCGATGGGGATCGTCGAGGTCGCGCGGCTCGAGCCGGCGGCGGTCTGGGCGGCGGACGGCCGGATGGAGCCGGACGCCGTGGAGGACACGATCCGCGAGCGCCGGGCCGCCCTGCTCGTCCTCGAGAACACGCACACGCGGGCCGGCGGCACGACCCTCTCGCCGGAGCTGACCGAGGCGCTCGCCGCCGCGGCCAGGCGGCACGACTGTCGCGTCCACATCGACGGTGCGCGCCTCGTGAACGCGGCCGCTGCGCTCGGCGTCCCGCTCGCCGACCTCGCCGCGCCCGCGAACTCCGTCGTCATGTCCCTCAACAAGAGCCTCTCCGCGCCGTTCGGCGCCGTCCTCGCCGGGAGCGAGGCGGTGGTCGGTCGGGCCGGGGCGATGCTCCAGCGCCTCGGCGGCGCGAGCGTCCACCGTGCCGGGATCGCGGCGGCGGCGGGCCTCGTCGCGCTGGACACGATGCTCGACCGCGTCGCGGACGACCACCGGCGTGCGCGCGCCCTCGGCTCGGGGCTCGCGGCGATCCCGGGCGTCAGCCTGCGGCCGGAGGTGGTCGAGACGAACATCGTGCTCGCGGACGTCTCGGAGACGGGCATCGCCCCCTCCGAGCTCGTGTCGCTGCTCGACGCGGCGGGTCTACGGGTGCTCGAGCGGGACACGTCCCGCGTCCGGCTCGTCACCCATCGGCTCGTCGGCGACGAGGAGGTCGAGCGGGCCGTGGCGATCGTCGCCGAGACGGTCGAGCGCCACGCCGTGCCGCCGGTCGAGCTCCCCGAGATCGACGACTCGTGGGAGGCGGAGCTGGAGGGCCTCCCGGACGACGACTAGCGCTCCGGCCGCGGCCGGAGCGGCTCGAGCGTCGCCGCCGCCGCCTCCGTCGCCTGCTCGAGGCACCCGGGTGCGTACGGCGACTGTTGCTCCTGGTAGCGGCCGGAGCCGTACGTCTCACGCGGTGGCAGGTAGCCGACGCCGCCGTTCGTCGTCATCAGCACGAGGACCGGCGTCCCGGCGAAGCGCCGACGCAGCTCGGTCTGGAAGACGGAGTACGGCTCGTTCGGGACCGCGAGCACGAGGGCCTCGCCCAGGCGCCAGGCCCAGATCGGCATGCGATGCACCGGCCCGTCGCCGAGCGCGAGGCGAAGGAGCTCCCGCCGCATCGCCTTCTCACGCTCCTGCGGCGAGTCGGGGGCGGAGCTCGAGAGGCTCTCGACGACCCCGATGTCCTCCTTGCGCTCGAGGTCGACGCCGGTGGCGACCGCCTCGAGACGGCCCGCCGCGGCGAGCTGCTCGGGCTCGCAGGGCCGGTACTCCCACGTGCCGAGGTTCGCGCCGGACGCGACGATCCCCGTGTAGACGAAGCGCGTGGCGGGCGGTGGGAGCGCCTCGATCGCGGCCGCAGCGGCGTGCCCCAGCTGGCGCCCGTTCCGGTCGGCAACAGCCGGGTCGCCGACGTAGTCGTCGCGCGGCGCGAGCTCGCCCGAGGCGCCCTGGAGGAAGAGCGCAGGCGCGTCGAACGCGCCTTCCAGCACCTCGCGGGCCGCACCGACGTAGTCGGGCGAGAGCAGCCGGTTCTCCCACGCGAGCGTGGTCGGGTGGCAGGCGTAGTTGAAGAGCGTCGCGAGCGTCCGGCCGTCGCCGTCAGTGGCGCGGGCGACGATGAGCGTGTCGTCCGCCGCGCCGTCCGGGTTGTAGCCGCACGCGTACCGCTCCGCGTCGCCGTCCCAGAGGTCTCGGTTGGCGGCGAGGCTGCAGCGGCCCTGCCCGTAGGTGACGAAGGCCTCGGTCGCCGCCGCTTGCGCCTCGGCGACGGCGTCGCAGACCTCGGCCGTGAGCCGATCGAGGTACGGCGCGATCAGCTCCGCGCCGGGCCGGCCTTCGAGCCGCGAGTTCGTGTTCGCGCCCGCATGTGTGTGCGACAGCTGGACGAGGAGCTCGGCCTCGCCGAGCCCCGATCGCTCCCTGATCGCCGTACGGAGCCCGAGCTCGTCGGGGCCGTACGGGAACCAGCCGACGTCGAGCGCGACGAGCGCCAGGGTCGGCCCGTCTCCGGCGAGCGGCGCGAAGACCGCGGCGGTCGCCGTGAGCGGCCGGTGGACGCCCTCTGCGACGTCGTGGGTCGCCGCTCCCCACGAGCGGCTGTAGATCCCGACCGGCGGCGTCACGTCGCGACGCGCGACGCCGAAGCGGCAGTGAGTGGTGCTGAACGTCTGCTCGACGGCGGTCATGCCTGAACCTCCAGGGTCGACGGTGGGACGGCTGCGGGCCGGCGGCCCGCCAGCAGGACGGTCGCGCCGGTCGCGGCGACGAGCAGCGCCATCACCCCGGCGAACGCGAACGCGAGGCGGGTCCCGCCGTGCGCCGTCAGCGAGCCGGCGACGAGGCCGCCGAGCGGGGCGCCGCCCATGAACGCGAAGAAGTACAGGCTCGCCGCTCGGCCGCGCAGGTGCTCGGGCGCCGCGAGCTGCAGCGTCGCCAGCGCGCTCGATCCCCACAGGATGTAGCAGATGCCCGCCGCGAACAGGATCGCGCAGACGGCCGGGAGCGTGCTCTGCGGCGCGAGCGCGAGCTGGAGCCCGCCGAAGCCGAGCGCGCCGCCGAGGACGAGCAGCATCCGCGCCCGTCCGACGGCAGCGAGGATCAGCGCCCCGCAGAGCGCGCCGCACCCGAAGACCGAGGCGATCAGCCCGAACGTGCCTGCGCCCTCGTCGAGCGTCAGCCGGGCGACGAGCGGCAGGAGCACGTCGAAGTTGAACGAGAACGTGCTGACGAGGAGCACCGTGAAGAACGTGACGGTGACTCTCCGCGAGCTGACGGCGAACCGCAGCGCCTCCCCGACGCCCGCCAGCACACCGGCTCGCGCCTCCGTGCGTGGCAGCCGCGGCCCGAGCCGCATGGCGAGGAGCGCGCAGATCACCGCGGCGTAGCTCACGGCGTTCAGCCCGAAGGCGATTCCCGGCCCGAGCCCGGCGACGACGAGCCCTCCGAGCGCGGGGCCGACGATGCGCGCGGTCGTCCCGAGGCTCGAGCTGAGGGCGACGGCGTTCGTGAGGTCGTCGCGCCCGACGATCTGGAACACGAGCGTGTGCCTCGCGGGCGCATCGAGCGCGAGCGCGACGCCCTGGACGAAGCCGAGGACGTACAGCTGCCACGCGGCGATGACCCCGGTCAGCGCGAGGACGCACAGCACGGCCGCCTGCAGCGCGAGCACCGACTCCACGACGACGATCATCCGGCGGAGGTCGACGCGATCGGCGATCGAGCCGCCGACGAGCGCGAGCGCCGTGACCGGGAGGGTCTGGACGAGCGCCAGCGCGCCGACCGCGACGGGCGAGCCGGTCAGCTCGAGGACGAGCCAGTACGCGGCGATCTGCTGCATCCACGTCCCGATGAACGAGATGCCGCTGCCGGCGAAGTAGAGCCGGTAGTTCCGGTGACGGCGAAGGCTGCGAAACGTCCGGTCGCCGAGCGCAGCGAGCGGTGCGGCAGGCCGCAAGGCCCTAGAGGAGCTCGGAGCGGTCGATCGGAACGCCGAGCACGAAGACGCAGTCGCCCTGCTCCGTGACGGGGATCGCCTTCGTCACGGCGACGACGCCGTCCAGCGGCGCCAGGATCGCCTCGGCCGGCCGCGCGGGGCGGTCGAGGAACCACAGCCGGCCGACCGGCTCGCCGGCGGAGACCGGGTCGCCGGGCTCCAGCAACGCCTCGAAGAGCCCGTCCTCGGGGGCGAGGACGATCGTGTCCGGGTTGCGCCCGTCGAGGATCACCGCGGGCGGGAGCCCGAGGGACGCGCGCGTCTCCACCTCGCCCTCGAGGACCCCGACGTGGCGCAGCACGTTCGAGAGGCCGCTCCACGCCAGTCGATGGACCGGCGCGGGGACGCGGCCGCCGCCGCCCAGCTCGGTCGTGATCACGACCTTGCCCTGGTTCTCGGCCTCGACCGGCAGGAGACCGGTGCCGTTGACGTCGATGTAGAGGAAGTGCCAGTCCGAGTTCCACGCCTCCATGCCCTCGAGCATCGCCTTCCGCTGCACGGGGTCGTCGACGACGTGCATGTGCGAGCAGGGGATGAACCACGCGCTCCGGCCGCCGGAGTGCATGTCGATCACGACGTCCGCGAGCGGGAAGAGGACGCGCGTCAGGAAGTCGGCGAGCTGCTCGTTCGGCGGCCCGTCCGGCCGTCCCGGGAACGACCGGTTGAAGTTGGCGCCCGACGGCCAGTTGCGCGTCCCTGCCTTCGAGGCGGCGGGCGAGAGGACCGGCACGACGATCACGCGGCCCTGCACCATCTCCGGCTGCAGCTCCTGGAGCAGCCGCATCGCCGCCACCTGGCCCTCGTACTCGTCGCCGTGGTTGCCGGCGAGGACGAGCACGGTCGGCCCCTCGCCGCGGGCGATCGAGGCGATCTGGACGAAGGTGCTCGCCCAGCCGGCGGTGTTCGTGATCTTCGGGAGCGCGAGGTGCCCGATCTGCTTGCCGGGCGCCGCGAGGTCGATGCTGCAGGAGACCGCCGGGTCGGTCACGCGCGTGTCTCGAGATGGCGCGCCACCGCGCCCTCGGTCGCCTCGAGCAGCCGGTCGACGTCCTCGTCCACGTGCGCGTACGAGAAGTGGCTGCGCTTCAGGTTGAGAGGCAGCTCGAAGATCCCGTCCTTCATCAGCTCTCGGCGGTAGCCGATGAACAGGTCGACGTCGTTCGCGAGGAGGTCGTCGTAGCCGACCACCGGTCCCTCGAGGAAGTAGCTGACGAAGACCGAGCCGAACCCGGAGACCACGGCCGGCACGCCGAGCCGGTCGTAGAGCGCCTGCAGGCCGGTGCGGGCCCGCTCGCCCAGCCGGAAGACGTGCTCGTGCACCGGCTCGCGCTCGAGCTTCTCGATCGTCGCGAGCGCGGCGGCGCTCGTCGCGGGATGACCGTTGAACGTCCCCGCGAAGAACGCGGGCTGACCCGGCGTCGTCGAGAAGAGCTCCATCAGCTCGGCCTTGCCGCCCAGCGCGGAGACCGGCCAGCCGTTGGCCATCGCCTTGCCGAGGGTGGTGAGGTCGGGCGTGACGCCGGCGACGGCCTGGTAGCCGCCGAGCCCGTGGCGGAAGCCCGTGATCACCTCGTCGAAGACGAGCACCGTCCCGTGCTTCGTCGCGAGCTCGCGCAGCCGCTCGAGGAAGCCCGGCTGCGGCAACACGGCGCCGATGTTGTGCGGGATCGGCTCGAGGATGATCGCGGCCACGTCGTGCTCGGAGAGCGCGCGCTCCACGGCGGCCGCGTCGTTGAACGGGCACACGATCGTGGCGTCGAGGACCTCGGGCAGGATCCCCTGCGAGAGCGGGTCCTTCGACCCGACGCGCTCCGCGGGCGAGATCACGTTCATCGCCACGGAGTCGTGCCAGCCGTGGTAGCAGCCCTGGAACTTGAGGACGTGGCGTCTGCCGGTCGCGGTCCGCGCGACCCGCAGCGCATGGAAGGTCGCCTCGCTACCGGTCGCGGTCAGCAGGACCTTCTCGACCGACGGCACCGCGGCGACGAGGCGCTCGGCGAGCTCGACCTCGACCTGCGTGACGCCGACGCCCATCAGGTCGACCGTGCGCCCGGCCGCCGCGACGGCGCCGTCCACGTCGGGGTCGTTGTGGCCGAGCAGGGGTGGACCGAAGGCCGAGTGGTAGTCGGTGAACACGCGACCGTCGCCGTCCGTGAACGTCGACCCGCTCGTCGAGGCGATGACGAGGTCCTCGAGCCCGGCGACCTGCCGCTGGCCGCTGTTGACCCCGCCCGGGATGACGGCCGCCGCCCTCGCCGCGAGGTTGGTCCCTGTCTCCGCTGCGGTCGAGCTCATGGTTCGCTCCTCCGTCTCGTGGCTCGTCGGGTGCGTCTCACCCGTCGATTCTGAGGCTCTCGAGCACATCCTCGTCGAGGTCGACCCCGAGCCCGGGCGCCGTCGGCACCGCGACGAAGCCGTCCGCCTCGATCGGAAGCCGCTGGACGGTCAGGCTGGTGTTGATCGGGGTGTCCGCGACGCAGTACTCCTGCCAGATCCCGTCGGGCATGACCGCGTTGCAGTGCAGCGACGCGGCCTTGATGATGCCGCTCTTCCAGGCGTGAGGAACGGTCTCGATGCCGCGCGACCGTGCCAGCTCCGCAATCCTGATCGTCTCCGTGATGCCGCCGCACCGGGTCACGTCCGGCTGGACGACGTCGACGTGCGCGCGGTCGATCAGCTCGCGGAACCCCCACCAGGTGACGTCCTGCTCCCCGGCCGTGACGCGCAGGTCGACGGTGTCGGCGAGCTCCGCGTACGCCTCGTACTCGTCGGGCTCGAACGGCTCCTCGAGCCAGTAGACGCCGAGCTGCTCGTACTCGCGGGCGACGCCGATCGCCGTCTTCGCGTCGGCGACGTAGCCGAGGCCCGCGTCGATCATGATCTCGACCCCGTCGCCGCCGGCCGACCTGGCCGCGGCCGCGAGCTCGACATCCAGGCGCGGATCCTTTCCGAGCGGCCCCCAGCCGAGCTTGACCGCCGTGAACCCCTGGTCGCGCAGCTCGGCGACGGCGTCCGTCACCTCGGCCGGCGTGTCGGGCATCAGCCGCGAGGCGTAGGCGCGCACGCGGTCGCGCTGCGGGGTGCCGAGCAGCTCGTAGACCGGCTTGCCGAGCGCCTTCCCCTTGATGTCCCAGAGGGCGATGTCGAGCCCGCTGATCGCGTGGATCGCGATGCCGCGCCGGCCGAAGTAGATGAGGCCGCGGTACATCTTGTGCCAGAGCCGCTCGACGTCGAGCGGGTCCTCGCCCAGCAGGGCGTCCCGCAGGCTCGTCGCGACCGCGTGGGAGCTCGGGGCCTGGACGAGCGCCCGCACGAGCTCGGGCGACGAGTCGACCTCCCCGATCCCGGTGATCCCCTCGTCGGTGTGGATCCGGATGACGAGGTCGTCCTGGCTGCCGTCGGCGATCCCGTCGTCCACGACCGCCTGACGCAGGACGATGGCCTCGACGTCGGTGATCTTCACGTGGGCTCCAGGGCTCGACGGGGACGATCGAGGCCGGCACCGGCCGGCTCGCCAGATTGTCGACTATAGCGAAATTGTCAACAATCCCCTAGGATGGCCGCGCAGCCATGACGGCCTCCCCGATCCTCTGCACGATCGACCTCGATGCACCGGGGAAGCAGGTCGGCAGGCTGCAGGTGCCGCGCTCGTCGAACGAGAGCGGGTGGTCGAACCAGTACGTGCCGATCGTCTCGGTGGCGCGTGGCGAGGGCCCCACCGCGCTCGTCCTGGGCGGCGTCCACGGGGACGAGCCCGAGGGCCAGGTGGCGGCGCTGAACCTGGCGCGCGAGCTCCGACCCGAGCAGGTCAACGGGCGCGTGATCGTGATCCCGTGCGTCTCGATCGACGCGTCGCGCGCGTACACGCGCCTCTGGCCGTCCGGCGCGAACATGAACCGCTCGTTCCCGGGCTCGCCGACGGGCCGGCCGGACGAGCAGCTCGCGCACTTCCTCTCCACCGTGCTGTTCCCGCGCACCGACGTCGTCGTCGACATCCACAGCGGGGGGCGAACCGGTCTGTGCCTGCCGTGGTCCGAGATGCACTGGGTGGACGACGCCGCACAGCGCGCCCTCATGGTGGACGGGATGCTCCACTGGAACACCGACTGGTGCTGCGTCTACATCGACATCGCCGGCACCGGCCTGCTCGTCGGCGAGGCCGAACGGCAGGGAAAGATCGTGGTCAGCACGGAGCTCGGCGGCGGCGGCCACGTCACCGCCGCGATCCACCGCCTGGCGGCGAGCGGCCTGCAGAACGTCCTGCGCCGCTTCGGGGCGATCGAGGGCGAGCCCGTGACGCGCGCCGGGCTGGGGCTGCCCGAGCAGGTCCTGCTGATGGCGACGGAGCTCGACAACTACCTCCTCGCTCCGGAGTCCGGTCTCTTCGAGACGCTCGTCGACCTCGGTCAGCGCGTCTCGGTGGGCGAGCCGGTCGGCCGGATCCACTTCCTCGAGCGCCCCGACCGCGAGCCGGAGCAGATCGTGAGCAAGACCGACGGCATCGTGTGCGTCATCCGGGCGATCGCGACGACGGAGCAGGGCGACAATGTCGTCGTCGTGGCGCGCGAGGCCGACCGCTCGGAGCTCGACTGACGTGAGGCGCTGTCGTGTCGCCGCGACACAGGTCGACGTCCGCAGCGGCGACATCGAGCACAACCTCGAGGTCCACCTCGCGCTGATCGAGGAGGCGGCGACGGCCGGCTGCGACCTCGTCCTCTTCCCGGAGCTCTCCGTGACCGGCCACAACGGCAGTCCAGAGGTGACACGGGCAGCCGAGCCGGCAGACGGCCGGATCGCGCGGGTGATGCAGGACGCGGCTCGCACGCGCAGGATCGTCGTCTCGTACGGCTTCTGCGAGCTCCACCGCGGGACGCACTACAACACCTCCGCCCTCGTCGGGCCCGACGGCCCGATCGGGCTGCAGCGAAAGGTGCACGCGTCGCTGGACGAGTTCCTCCGCTTCCGCCAGGCGTACGACTGGCCGGTCTACGACCTCGGCTTCTGCACCGTCGGCACCGCGATCTGCCACGACAGCGACTTCTTCGAGAGCTGGCGCATCCTGGCGCTCAAGGGCGCCGAGGTCGTGCTCCTGCCGCACGCGAACCGGACCCTGGAGGCCGCCGACGGGTCGCACGCCTTCGACGGGCGGGAGCGCGAGGCCGCGCCCGACGAGCTGCGGCAGGCCCAGGCGACCCTCCTGGCGGACCGACCCGCGCCGCCGCGCCTGCACGACGTGCTCGCGCGGGACAACGGCGTGTACGCCGTCTTCGCGGACCAGGTCGGCTTCGACGGGCACAGCACGCACGTGGGAGGCGGATACGTGCTCGCGCCGGACGGCGCGATGATCGCCCGGACGGAGCCGGGCGTCGAGCGCGCCCTGGTCGTCGCCGACCTCGACCCGGACCTCCTCGGGCGCGTGCGGGAGAGCCCGGCGTTCCCGCTCAGAAAGCGTCGACCCGAGACCTACGAGGAGCTGACGATCCGATCGTGAGAGGAAGGAAGGGCAACCAGTGACCGAACTCAGGGCGGGCGTCGCGCGCGCCGACATCACTCCGCCGTGCGGCCTGCCGCACGGCTGCTGGGCTCTCCGCACCGGCCTCGCGGAGGGCGTCCACGACCCGCTCGTCGCTCAGGCGCTGGTGCTCGACGACGGCGCCACGTCGCTCGCGATCGTCGCGATGGACCTCGTCTTCGCCGGCGCCGACCTGACGGCCGCCGTGCGCGAGCGCGTCGCTGCCCTCACGGGCATCCCGCCGGAGGCCGTGCTCGTCAACGCGGGCCACAACCACAGCGCGCCGAGCCTCTCCCGTGGCAGCAGCGTCGCCGGGCTGCGCGACGCGCCCGGGTTCGCCCGCTACGCCGAGCTCCTGCCGGAGACGATCGCCGGCGTCGTCTACGCCGCCTTCCGCTCGCTGACACCCGCACGCATCGGCTTCGGGTCCGGCAGCGCACCGGGGATCACCGTCAACCGGGTCGTCCCCGAGCGGCCGGTGGACGACACGGTCGGCGTCATCGCGGTCGACCGTGCCGACGGGACCCCGCTCGCAGTCCTCGTCGGCTTCGCCTGCCACGCGACGCTGATGGGCGGGCAGACGCTGCTCTGGAACGCCGACTTCCCCGGCCCGCTGCGCGAGGCCGTCGAACGGGCGCGCCCCGGCGCGGAGTGCCTCTTCCTCTCGGGGTGCGGCGGCGATGTCGCCGGCTGGGACTACTGGTTCGGGAACTGGGAGGCATCGCGGCACTCGTACGCCCGACGGGACGAGCTGGGAGCGGCGATCGCCGCGTCGGCCGCGGAGGTGCTCGCGACGATCGAGCCCGTTCGTGAGGTAGCCCTGGCCGCCGCGTCGACCACGATCGAGCTGCCCCGACGGCGCCACGCCTATCCGCTGGACGAGATCGAGGCGCGGATCGCCGAGCTCGGCGCGCTGCCCGCAGGCGAGTTCGCCGAGGCGTGGGACGACTCGATCCACACCGCCACCTCGGCGCAGCAGTTCCCGGTCATGTACCAGCAGACGGCCCTGGCGTTCTACGCCGACATGCTCCGGCGCGCGGACGAGCCCGTCCGGGCGGAGCTCCAGGCCCTCGCGCTCGGTGACGTCGCGATCGTGGCGAACCCCTTCGAGCTCTTCAACGCGCCGGGGGCTGAGATCCGCGCGCGCAGCCCGTTCGCCGAGACGCTCGTCCTCGGCTACTCGAACGACTACGCCGGGTACTTCGCGCCCGACGACGACCTCGACCTCGTGGCCGAGGTCCCGCTAAACGACATCCTCGACCAGGATCGCTATCGCTGGGCATACGGGATCACGAACACGAACGTCGGCCACGGCGGGATGACGACACTCGTCGACGAGAGCGTCCAACTGCTCGAGCGAGTCAGGAGGGGAACATGAAGATCACGGCGGTCGAGGCGCACGTCTGCAACGCACGGATGCGCAACTGGGTCTTCGTCCGGGTCGTGACGGACGAGCCGGGCCTCCACGGGTGGGGCGAGGCGACGCTCGAGTGGCACACGCGTGCCATCGTGGGAGCGGTCGAGGACCTCGCGGAGCTGATCGTCGGCGAGGACCCCACGCGGATCGAGCACCTGTGGCAGATGATGTTCCGCCAGCACTTCTGGCACGGCAACGACATCGTCCGCGGGACCGCCATGAGCGGGATCGACATCGCGCTCTGGGACATCCTCGGCAAGGTGCACGGCGTGCCCTGCCACAAGCTGTGGGGCGGTCCCGTGCGGGACTTCGTGCGGCTGTACGGCCACCTCGGCGGCGGGAAGATGGAGGACTTCTACGAGAGCGACGAGCCCAAGCGCTTCGGCGAGCTCGCCGCGGCCATGGTCGAGCACGGCTTCACGGCGTTCAAGTCGATGGCGGTGCCCCCGACGATGCCGATCGAGGGGCTCGCCCCGATCCGCCACGCCGAGGCGTGCGTCGCGGCGATGCGCGATGCCGTGGGCGAGGGGATCGACATCATGGTCGACTGCCACGCGCGCCCGAGCCCGCGCATGGGCCACCTCTTCGCAGCGGCGCTCGAGCCCTTCGGCCTCTACTGGTTCGAGGAGCCCTGCTGGCCCGAGCGCGCGGAGGACATCGCGGCGATCCAGCGCTCGGTGACGACGCCGATCGCCACGGGCGAGCGGCTCGTCGGCGCCCAGGCGTTCGCCGACCTTCTGGCGAAGGGCGCGTGCAGCGTTCTCCAGCCGGACATCACGCACTGCGGCGGTCTCACCGAGGTGCGGCGGATCGCGGCGCTCGCCGAGGTGCACCGCGTCGCGCTCGCCCCGCACAACCCGCAGGGCCCCGTCTCGACGGCCGCCTCGATCGAGCTCGGTCTCGCGACGCCCTCGTACGTGATCTGCGAGGCCGTCACGTCCGACGTCCCCTGGCGGGCAGAGGTCGCCTCGGAGTCGCATCCGATCGACCGCGACGGGATGCTCGCCCGACCGAGCGGACGACCCGGGCTCGGGATCGAGATCGACCTCGACGTCGTCGCCCGGCATCCCTTCGAGCCCGAGCTGCCGCAGCGCGTCTTCTATCGCGACGGCAGCGTCGGGGACTGGTAACCGGCGCTCGATCCGCTCGGCCCGACCGACCCGTCTAGGTCGCCGGGTCGAGCACCGAGCGGTCGAGCGTCACCCCCAGACCGGGACCCTCCGAGAGGGTGACGTGCCCGTTCGCGGCGCGAGGCTCGTCGGGGAACGCGACCCAGAAGATCTGGTCCTCGTCCGCCTGGTCGGGGTGCGCGGCGGGCGGCATGTACTCGAGAAGAGGTGTCGCGAGGCTCGTGATCGCGAGGTGCGCGTTGTGGGCGAACCCGAGGTGCGGGATCACGTCGAGGCCGAAGGTCTCACCGAGGGCCCAGACGCGCCGCGCCTCGGTGATCCCGCCGAGCCGGTTCACGTCCGGCTGCAGGACGTCGACCGCGCCGGCTTCGACCAGGTCGCGGAAGCCGTACCGCGTCGCCTCGTGCTCGCCGGCCGCGATCGGCGTCGCGACCGAGGCCCGGACCCGCGCGAGCCCCGGGATGTCGTCGGGCACGAGGGGCTCCTCCAGCCAGCGCAGCCGGAGGCCGGCGTCCTCGAACGCGCGAATGCAGCGGATCGCGTAGCCGGCGTCCCAGCTCATGTAGGCGTCGGCCATCACGTCGACGTCCGGGCCGACCGCGTCGGCGACCGTGCGGACGAGCTCGACGTTCCTGCGAATGCCGCTCCTGCCCTCCAGCGGGCCGTAGGGAAGGCGCTGCTTGACGGCGGTGAAGCCCTGCGCCGCCCAGCCCGCAGCCTCGGCCGCGAGCGCGTCGAGATCCTCCGTCGCATAGAGCCAGCTCGCGTAGGCGGGGAGCGACGCCCGGACCTTGCCGCCGAGGAGCTCGTAGACGGGCACGCCCAGCTGCTTCCCGAACAGGTCCCAGAGCGCGATGTCGACGGCGCTGATCGCATGGAGCACCACCCCGCGCCGCCCGATGTTGAGCGTCGCGCGGTACATCGACTCCCAGACGCGCCCCACCTCCGAGGGAGCGGCGCCGACGACGAGCGGCTCGAGCTGGTCGAGAAGCTCCAGCGTCGCGGGGTTGCCGAACCCCGCGGTCCCGATGCCCGTGACGCCCTCCTCGTCCACCAGCTCGACGACGACGAGCCAGGTGCGTCCAGGCGCGAGGCCCGCGCTCGACGTACCGCGCGGATCGCCCGCGCCGCCGAGCACGGTGAGCGGGGTGCCGACCGGGCGCCCGACGCCCTTGGGGGCCGGCCGCGACCGCGGCGCGACCGTGGAGACCCGCATGCGCGCGACGGGCGACGTCATCGGGGCGCCCCGTGCGGGCCGCGCGCACCCGGAAGATCGCGTGCCGGCATCGCGGCGGGATGCTATGGCCGTTTGGTCAGACAAGTCAACCCTCGCACTTTCGATGTCGGCCGGGTGGCGCAGGGCAGGCGTGTCTCTCTTGACCTTTTGGTCTGACCAAGGAAGACTGTCACCCGATGCCAGAGACGAGCGAGACCCACGCCCCGGCGCTCGACCTCCGCGAGGCGACGCGCCACGTGATGGTCGACTTCAACCAGATGCAGACCTTCAGCGCGAACCCGCTGATCATGGTCGCGGGCGAGGGCCTCAGGCTCACGGATCACGAGGGGCAGAGCTACATCGACGGCCTGTCGGGCGTCTTCGCCGTCAGCCTGGGACACGGCAACGAGGAGATCGTCGACGCGATCGCGGCGCAGCACCGGCGGCTGTCGTTCTCCTCGCCGATCATGACGACGACCGACCGGGCGCTCGAGCTCGCCGACGCGCTGCTGCGGCTCACGGGCGGCCGCTACGACGTCGTGAAGCAGCTGTCGAGCGGGTCGGAGGCGACGGAGGCGGCGATCAAGATGGCGCGCCAGTTCCATCGGCAGAGCGGCAGCCCGGAGCGGTACAAGACGATCTCGTTCTACCGCTCGTACCACGGGGCGACGATGGGCGCGCTCACGTCGACCGGCTGGCCGCAGCTCCGGACGCCGTACGAGCCGTTCCTCTCGGGCGGGATCCACGCGCACCCTCCGATCCCCGGCTCGTGCAGGGCCTGCACGGGCTCGTGCACCCTCGGGTGCCTCGCACAGCTGCGGGACGTGATCGCGCAGGAAGGCCCGCGCACCGTCTCGGCGATCATCGTCGAGCCCGTGATGCTGACGGCAGGGGTGCACGCGCTCTCCGCGGAGTACCTGCGCGCGCTGCGCGGCCTCTGCGACGAGACCGGCGTGCTCCTGATCTTCGACGAGATCGTCACCGGCTTCGGACGCCTGGGCGACTGGTTCGCGGCCGAGCAGGCGGACGTGTGGCCGGACATCCTCTGCGTCGGGAAGGGGCTCTCCAGCGGGTACGCGCCGCTCTCCGCCGTGCTGCTCACGGAGAGGGTCGGAAGCGCGTTCTGGGGAAGCGCAGCCGACGCCGTGCAGTTCCAGGCGGGCCACACGTTCGCGGCCAACCCCGTCTCCGCCGCCTGCGGCCTCGCGGTGATCGGCTACATCGAGCGGCACGGCGTGCTCGACAACGTCCGCGCGCGCGGGGCGGAGCTGGAGACGCGCCTCGCCGCGATCGCCCGGCGCTACCCGGTCGCCGGTGCGCTGCGCGGTCGAGGCCTTCTCTACTGCCTCGACTTCGTCGACCCCGCCACGGGAGGGCCTCTGTCGCCCGCGCAGCCGGTCGGGACGGCCGTGCAACAGGCGGCGCGGCGGCGCGGTCTCCTCGTCCGGGCGTCGCCGCACAACGTCACGCTCGCTCCCCCACTCGTCCTCACCGCCTCCGAGGTGACCGAGATCGCCGACATCCTCGAGGAGAGCGTGGCGGAGGTCGGCGAACGGCTCGAGTCGGGCGCGGGCATCGACCTCGACGTCGCGTTCGGCCTGTGAGCGGCGGCCACGCCGCACGCGCGATCGCTTGAGCGCCGACCCGGCATCCGCGCGCCGAGACGCCTCCCTCGTCGCCGTCGCGACGGAGACGATCAGCTCGCAGATCCTCCACGGCCGCCTCACCGCCGGCGACAAGCTCCCCACCGAGCGGGAGCTCGTCGAGCAGCTCGGCGTCTCGCGGACCGTCCTCCGGGAGGCTCTCTCGAGCCTGGAGGCCCTCGGACTGCTCGAGACCCGCGGCACCCGTGGGCGGTGGGTCGCGACAGGCGGCTCGTCGGAGCGCAGCCGCACGCTCGTCGGGGCCTGGCTGCACCAGCACGCGCGGGAGATCCTGGAGGTCGACGAGATCCGCTCCGTGCTCGAGGCCCATGCGATCCGCGGGATGTCGACGTGGGACGCGATCGAGGCGGCTGCGGAGACGGCCGCCGCGCTCCTGGCCCAGACCGAGGCGCTGGAGCGCGGGGACGCGGTCGCGGCGGCGGAGGGCGATGCGGCCTTCCACTCCGCGCTCGGCGCCTGCACGCAGAACGCGACCCTCCGCAGCCTCATGCAGGGCCTCATCGACGCGAGCCGCAAGAGCGCGTACGCCGTCTACTCGCTGCCGGAGACGGCGGCCTCCTCTCTCGAGCAGCACGGCAGGATCGTCGAGGCGCTGGCCGCGTCCGACGTCGACGGCGCGGCGCGGCTCGCGCAGGAGCACATGCTCGACGTCGCGCGCCGCTATTCGGCCGCTCCGCAGGGCCCCGAGGGAGGCCCGTGATCAGGCGGCTCAGCTTCGTCCGCAAGCGCCCCGAGCTGTCGTCGGAGGAGTTCCTCGCGCGCTGGACCGGCGAGCACGTCGAGCTCGCGAAGCGCCTGCCGGGCCTGCGGGGGTACGTGATCCACGTGATCGACGACGACGCGGCGCCGTACGACGGGATCGCGATCACGACGTTCGACTCCCGCGCGGACGCGGAGCGCGCCTTCGCCGAGCCCGCCCTCGCGGAGGGGCTGGCTCGAACGCGCGACGAGTTCGCCTCGTCGGTCGACGTCTTTTTCGCAGAGGAGCATGTGATCGTCGAGGAGGGCCGATGAGCGAGACCGATCGAGGGAGGAAGCGAAGCCTCGAGGTGACGGGCGGGCCGGCCCAGGCGGCGGCGCGCTCGATGCTGCGGGCGATGGGGTGGACGACGGAGGACCTGCAGCTGCCGCAGGCGGGCGTGGCGGCGACCTGGAACAGGGTCACTCCGTGCAACATGCACCTCGACGAGCTCGCGGTCGCCGCCGGCGACGAGCTGAGGTCGCTACGCGTCCTCCCGCTCCTGTTCCACACGATCTCCGTCTCCGACGGGATCGCGATGGGGACCGAGGGGATGCTGGCCTCCCTCCCCTCGCGGGACTGGATCGCCGACTCGGTCGAGCTCGTCGTCCATGCGGAGCGGATGGACGGCCTCATGACGATCGCGGGCTGCGACAAGACCCTGCCCGGGATGATGATGGCGATGATCAGGCTCGACCTGCCGTCGGTGTTCGCCTACGGCGGGTCGATCCGGCCTGGCTGCTTCCGGGGCCAGGACGTCTCGATCCAGGACGTCTACGAGGCGATCGGCGCACAGGCGACCGGGCGGATGACGCTCGACGAGCTCACCGAGCTCGAGTGCGTGGCGCTGCCGGGCAAGGGCTCGTGCGCGAGCATGTACACCGCCAACACGATGGCGAGCGTCTCGGAGGCGCTCGGCCTGACCGTGCCCGGCATGGCGTCCCCGGCCGCGGAGGACCCGGCACGCGAGGCGATCGTCCGGCGTGCCGCGGCGGTGCTCGTCGACGCGCTCGAGAGCGATCGCCGCCCCTCCGCGATCCTGACGAAGGCGTCGTTCGAGAACGCGATCGCCGTCGCGGCCGCGCTCGGCGGCTCGACGAACGCGTGCCTCCACGTGCCGGCGCTCGCCGGGGAGGCGGGGATCGAGTTCGGGCTGGCGGACATCGACAGGATCTCGCGCCGGACGCCGCAGATCGCGGAGATGCGCCCCGCGGGCCGGTTCATGATGCAGGACCTCCACGTCGAGGGCGGCGTGCCCGTCGTGATGCGGGAGCTCCTCGACGCGGGGCTGATCGACGGCGACGCGATGACCGTGACCGGCCGGACGCTCGGCGAGACGCTCGCGGACATCGGGCGCTCGTCGGAGCCGCAGACGCCGGTGCTGCACACCGTCGCCGAGCCGGTGAAGGCGACCGGGGGCTATGCGGTCCTGTGGGGGAACCTCGCGCCGGAAGGGTCCGTGATCAAGGTCGCGAACCAGGCGGCCAACGGCCACCGCGGGCCCGCCAGGGTCTTCGACTCCGAGCAGGAGGCGTTCCAGGCGGTCTCGGACGGGGGCATCGTGTCGGGCGACGTGGTGGTCGTCCGCTACCAGGGGCCGAAGGGCGGGCCGGGCATGCCCGAGATGACCCACCTCACCTCGGCGATCGTCGGGGCGGGGCTCGTCGAGCAGACGGCGCTGCTCACCGACGGGCGCTTCGGCGGCGGCACGCAGGGGATCTCCGTCGGGCACATCTCGCCGGAGGCCGCAGCGGACGGGCCGCTGGCGATCCTCCGCGACGGCGACGTCGTCGAGATCGACGCGGAGGCAGGGAGGCTCGAGGTCGACCTCTCCGGAGACGAGATCGCGGCGCGCCTCGCGGCGGTGGAGCATCCGCCCCCGCGCTATCCCACCGGCGTCCTCGCGAAGTACGCGCGCCTCGTGGGCTCCGCCGCCAGCGGAGCACGGGTCGGTGCGTGAGGATGGTCGCGGTCGCCGCGAGGGAGCGCGCGTGACGGAGGCCCGTCCCGACGGCCGCAGGCCGAAGGTGGCCGTGGTCTCGTGCTACTTCCCGCTCTTCGAGAAGCAGATGCCGCCGGGCTTCCGGCAGGACCGCGAGGCGACGGCGCGCGGGTACGCCGAGCTGCTCGCCCGCGACTTCGACGTCGTCGACGCCGGGACGCTGGCGTCCGACGCCGACGGCGAGCGCGCCAATGCGCTCCTCCGCGAGGCGCGCCCGGACGTCGTCGTGTTCGCGCCCTCGATGGCGGCGCCTCCGAGCTACGTCGCGCACGCGCTCGCCGGGCTCGACGCGCCGCTCGTGATCTGGAACGCCCCGACGATCGACCGGCTGCCGGACGGGCTCACGCAGGCGCAGGCGACCGTCAACTCGTCGCAGGTCGCGGCCGTCATGCTCGCCAACCCGCTCGTCCGGGAGGCGCGGCCCTTCGCGACCGTGACGGCGTCGCCGGCGGACGCCGACGGGACGACCCGGCTCGTCCGCAGCGTGCGCGCGGCCGCCGTCGCGTCCCTGCTGCGCGGAGCGTCGGTCCTGCGCGTCGGCCAGTGGGTGCCCGGATACCTGGACGTGGAGTCGACCGCGGCCGAGCTCGCGCGGCTCGGCGTCGCCGAGCACGCCGTCGGCGTCGAGGAGCTCGGCGCGGCGTTCGACGCGGTCGCCGCGGATCGCGTCGGACGCGGGCTCGCCGACCTCGACGACCGTGGCTGGGAGCGGCGGGAGGGGCCGGCCGACGAGCGGAGCGTCCGGCTCGCGCTGGCGCTCCACGACCTCGCCGGCTCGGTCGACGCCGTCGCCGCGACCGTCAACTGCCACTCGGAGGTGCTGCGCTGGAACCCGAGGATCGGGATCACCGCGTGCCTCGGAGCCTCGCTCCTCACGGCCGAGGGGATCCCGGTCTCCTGCACCGGAGACCTGCCGACCGCACTCGCGCTCGTGATCGCGCGGGCGCTCTCGGGCAGGGCGCTCTACTGCGAGTTCTACACACCGGAGCGCGAGACGGGCCTGATGCTGCTCGCAGCCGGCGGCGAGGGAGACCCCGCCTGGGCCGATCCGAGCCATCCGGTCGTCGTCGAGCCCAACGACCACTACCCCGGCGACCACGGCGCGGGCACGTCGCTCTCGTTCCGGCTCGAGCAGGGGCCGGCGACGGCGCTCTCGCTCTCGCCGGCCGGCGACACGTGGCGCCTCGCCTGGGCGACGGGCGAGATCGTCGAGGCGCGCTACGACACGATGGGCGGCCCCAACGGGATGTTCCGCTTCGACTCGGGCTCCTCGTTCGAGGCGGGAGCGCGCTGGATCGCCTCCGGAGCCACGCATCACAACGCGCTGGCGCGCGGCCGGCTCGACGTCGAGATCCCCGTGCTCGCGAGCGCGCTCGGCATCGACGAGGTGCGCGTGTGACGGCCGTCCGATCCGTCGAGCCGATCTCGCTCCGCTATCCGGAGCCGAACGACAGTGGCGCCATCCGCCATCTGACCCTCTGCCGCATCGAGGCGGACGACGGGACCGTGGGCTGGGGCGAGGCGGTCACGTCGTGGCCCGACGCCTGCAGGGCGACCGAGGCGATGATCCGCGGGATCGCCGACGAGCTCGTCGTCGGACGCGACCCCCTCGAGAACGTCGACCTCTGGCGGAGCTGCCGACGGCGCGCGTGGTGGTACGGAAACCGGGGCGGCATCTCGTCGTTCGCCCTCTCCGCGATCGACATCGCGCTCTGGGATCTCAAGGGCAAGCTCCTGGGGGTACCCGTCGTGCAGCTGCTCGGCGGCGCACACCACGCGCGCCTCCCGGCCATCGCGAGCACGCATCCGTCGGCGGCGAGCCTGGAGGAGGAGGCCGACAGGCACGCCCGCTACGTCCTCGAGCTCGGGTACCAGGGGTGCAAGCTCGGCCTCGGGAAGCGGGGGGACGCCCGGCTCGGCTCCGAGATCGACCGTGACGTCGAGCTGATCCGCCTGCTGCGCGAGCGGGTCGGGCCGGATCCGATGCTCATGTGGGACCGCGGCGTCAACACGCTGACCTGGGACGCGGCGTTCGCGATCCGACTCACCAACGCGCTCGAGGAGCACGGGCTGACGTGGATCGAGGAGCCCTTCGAGCCCGAGGACGTCGACGCGTTCCACAGGCTCAAGTCACGGTGCTCGACCCTGGTCGCCTCCGGTGAGCGCGAATGGAACGTCGAGGGATACCGGAGCTTCATCGCCACGGGGGCCGCCGACGTCATCGGCTTCGACCCCGGCCGGGCCGAAGGGATCACCGGTGGGCGGCGCGTGATCGACCTCGTCGAGGAGGCCGGCGTCTGGTTCAACGCGCACGCCTGGTCGAGCGCGATCGTCTCCGCTGCGAGCCTCGCGCTCTCGCTGACGTCCCCCCGGGTGCTCGTCTTCGAGCTGAAGGCCGAGGCGAACCCCATGCAGCACGAGCTCGTCGAGCGGCCGATCGCCGCGCGCGACGGATACGTCGAGGCGCTCGAGGGGCCGGGGCTCGGGATCGACGTGCGCGAGAGCGTCGTCGACTCGTACCGGTTCTAGGCCGAGCAGGAAACGATAACGGGAACGGTTTCTCCACCGCTCGGCGGTTGTTGACACCCTCGGCGACGCTGCCGTACAGTGCGGACTGGAACCGTTACCATCATCGTGTCTGGGGAATCGTGACCGAGGTCGGTGTCGACATACAAGTCCCCGTGAGCACACCGGTCTCCAGCCTCACGATCGCGGAGATCGAGACGATCGCGATCCGCGTGCCGCTCACGCAGACGTACCACGGCAGCGCATACAAGATGACGCACCGCTCGACGATCGTGACGCGGATCCGCACCGAGGAGGGCATCGTCGGGGAGGCGTACTGCGGCGACGAGGACGCCGGGCTCCTCGAGATCGACGCGATCCTCAGGACGGAGATCGCACCGCGGCTGCTCGGCGAGGACGCGTTCCGCGTCGAGCGCTGCTGGGAGCTCGCACGACCGGCGACGTTCGACATCCTTCGTGACCGCAGGCTGGGACTCGTCGCGACGGCGTGTGTGGACGCCGCCATCTGGGACGCGATCGGGAAGGCGCTCGGCCAGCCGCTCCACCGGCTGTGGGGCGGCTATCGCGACACCCTTCCCGTCATCACGATCGGCGGGTACTACGGCGTCCGCGAGATCGCGGCCGAGGTCTCGGAGCTCCGCGAGCAGGGGCTCGCCGGGATGAAGTTCAAGGTCGGTGGCCGAACCCCCGAGGAGGACGCGGAGCGGTTCAGGACCGCGCGCACCGCCGCCGGCCCCGACTTCGTCCTCTGCGCCGACGCGAACCAGGGCTGGACGCCGTCCGAGGCGATTCGGTTCGCCCGGCTCGTCGAGGACCTGGATCTCCACTGGTTCGAGGAGCCGTGCACGTGGTCGAACGACCGCCGTGCGATGCGGGACGTCCGCTTCGCGGGTGGCGTCCGCGTCTGCGCGGGCCAGAGCGAGTTCTCCGCAGGCGGGTGCCGGGACCTCATGGTCGAGGGCGCGATCGACGTCTGCAACTTCGACTCCTCGTGGTCGGGCGGCCCGACGGAATGGCGTCGCGTGGCCGCAGCCGCCGTCTCCTTCGACGTCGCGATGGCGCACCACGAGGAGCCCCAGATCGCCACCCACCTGCTCGCCTCCATCCCGCACGGGACGTTCCTCGAGGTGTTCAGCCCGGCGCGCGATCCGATCTGGTGGAACCTCGTCGCCAACCGGCCTCCCATCGTCGGCGGGCTCATGGTCCTGCCGAGCGCACCGGGTCTCGGCTGGGAGCTCGACGGCGACTACATCGAGACGTACCGGATCCCGCCTCACCCGTGACGGCGCCGGCGTCGCCGCCACGACTCGGCGAGGGGCTCGCGGGGAACGGCGTCCTCGTCACCGGCGCGGTCGGCGGGATCGGGTCGGCGGTCGCGCACGCCTTCGCCGCGGCCGGCGCCCGCGTGGCGGCGCTCGACAGGGAGGAGGCCGAGGCCAGTGCGCTGGCCGCCTCGCTGCCCGGGGAAGGTCACATCGGCATCGGGGCCGACCTCGCCGACGTCGCACGCCACGACGACGTGGTCGCGGAGGCCGAGGCCGCGGTCGGCCCGCTCGTCGCGCTCGCCCATCTCGCGGCGCTCCTGCGACGCCAGGCGGACGTCCGCGACGTCGACGAGCGCGACTGGGACGCACAGGCGGACGTCAACCTGAAGGCGACGTTCTTCCTCGACCGCGCCTTCGCGGAGCTTCTCCGCTCCACCGGGCGCCCGGGCGCGATCGTGAACTTCAGCTCACAGGGCTGGTGGACGGGCGGGTTCGGCGGCTCCGTCGTCTACAACGCGACGAAGGGCGGGATCGTCACGCTCACGCGGGGCCTCGCGCGCACGTACGCCCCGGCACGGATCCGGGTCAACGCGGTCGCGCCGGGCCTCGTCGACACGTCGATGGTGCGCGACGACCTGCCGGACCCGGTGTTGCAGGAGCTCGTCGACCAGGTCCCGCTCGGGAGGCTCGCGACGCCCGAGGAGATCGCGCCGGCCGTCGTGTTCCTCGCGTCCGACCACGCGGCATACATCACGGGGAGCACGCTGAACATCAGCGGCGGCTGGCTGATGTACTGACGATGAAGGGCCATCGTCTCAGCGAGCTGTCCCGGGTCGAAGCGGCGGAGCGCGGAGAAGCGGGTGCGATCTGCATCCTCCCCGTCGGCGCACTCGAGCAGCACGGCGAGCACCTCCCCGTCGGCACCGACTCGCTGCTCGTGGAGACGGTCGCGCTGCGCGCGGCGGCGCTCGCGCGCGCGGACGCGATCGTCGCACCTACCGTCTGGACGGGGCTCAGCCCCCATCACGTACGGCTCGGGGTCACCGTCACGCTCGAGCCGGAGCTCCTGATCGAGCTGACGCGCCAGATCGTCCGCTGCCTGCGCCCCTGGTTCGGTGAGGTGGCGATCGTCAACGGCCACGGCGGCAACCGAGGCTGGCTGGCCGCCCTCGCCGTCGCGGAGGCGTGCCCGTACGTGACCTACTGGGAGCTCGTCGAGCCCTCCCTGCTGACGGAGCTCTTCCCGGTCGATCTCGGCTCCATCGGCCATGCGGGTCAGGCGGAGACCTCGGCCGTCCTGGCGGTCGCGCCCGAGCTCGTCGGCACCGCCTCGCCGGCGTTCGAGCCGATCACGCGTGCGAACGACCCCTTCCTCGTGCCCGACATGGGCGCGAGCGGCGTCCTCGGCGATCCGGGCGCCGGCTCGGCGTCCGCAGGCGAGCGCTTCGTCGCGACGGCGTCCCAGGCGCTCGCGGAGCTGCTCGACGCTCTGGCCAGTCCCGACACCGAGGAGAGCCGACCATGACCGAGCTTCGCGCCGGAGCCGCCTCCCTGCCCCTCGAGCCGCCGCTCGGCCTGCCGATGGTCGGGTTCATCCGCCAGCCGTGGAACGCGCGTGGCTACGGGCTGCCGCTCGAGGTGGGCGCCCTCGTCCTCGAGCGAGGCGAGACGCGCGTCGTGCTCTGCGGCGTCGACGTCGTGGGGATCATCCACCCGCAGATCGAGCCGCTGCTCGGCCGCGTCGCCGCGGCGACCGGCGCGCACGTCGACGGAGTCCTCCTCAACCTGAGCCACACGCACCTGGCGCCTCCGGGGGGCGTCGCGAACGGCGCCGTGTACGGCGACGTCGACGACGAGGTCGCTGCCTCGATCGACGCCTTCTCCCGTGTCCTGCACGACAGGATCGTCTCCGTCTGCGGCCTCGCGGCGCAGCGGCTCGAGCCCGCCGGCGTCGTCTGGGGTCAGGCCGACGTCGACCTGGCCGTCAATCGCCGCGAGCGCACCACGGACGGCTACAACGGCGGCTCCATCCTCGGGTGGAACCCGGACGAGCTGGTCGACAACCAGGTGACGGTGCTCCAGGCGCGGCGACGGGACGAGTCCGCGATCGCCACCCTCGTCGGGTTCGGGTGCCACCCGGTCACCACCGGCTACGACATGGACGTCTACTCGGCGGACTTCCCCGGCCCGATGCGCGACGTCGTGCGCGCCGTCTCGGGCGGGGAGTGCATCTACTTCCAGGGCGCCGCCGGGAACGTGCTGCCGAAGTTCGCGTTCACGGACACCGAGGACGAGGCGCGGCGCATGGGGACGCGGCTCGGGCTCGCCGCGCTCGAGGCGGTCGCCGACCGGTTCAGCCGGGAGGTCCGCGTCGTGCCGGAGCAGGAAGCCTCGGTGACGCCGATCACCCGCTACCGCCGCCGCTTCGAGGAGCCCGCGGAACCGCCCGCGCTCGCCGCCGCGCGCGAGCTCGTGTCGATCCCGCTCATGCCGCACCCCCCACTCGCGGAGGTCGAGCGCCTGCGCCGGGAGTACGACGACGACCTCGAGAAGGCGCGCGCCTCCGGTGAGCGGGGCCGCGTGAAGGTGGCGTACTACCACGCGACCTGGGCGCACCGGATCGAGGCGCAGCTGCGCGACGGCACGGCGCCGACGGAGGTGCGCGGGCCGGTGCACGCGGTCCGGATCGGCGACGGCGTCATCGTCACGGGGCCGGGCGAGACGTTCACCGAGTACGGCATCGCCGTGAAGGAGCGCTCGCCGGGCTCTCCCACCCTGTACGCGGGCTACACGAACGAGATCCTCGGCTACCTCCCCACGGCGAGCGAGTACCGGCACGGAGGCTACGAGGCCGGCTACGGCTACAAGAGCGTCGGCCTGCCCTCGCTCTTCGACCCCGACGTCGAGCGGATCCTCGTCGCGACGGGCGTGCGGCTCGCCGAGCGCCTGTTCCCGGACGCCGAGCCCTGGGACGAGGCCGCGGGCTGGCTTGCCGGGGGCACGGTGCCGACGCTGCCCGAGGCTCGGCTCGAGCACCCCTCCCGGGCGGCCGCCGACACCGCGACGTGACCGGCGGCGCGCTCCTCGTCGGCGCGGCGCGACTCTCGCTCGAGCCCCCGCTGGGCCTCCCGCTCGTCGGCTTCGTCCGTCAGACCCACGACGCGACGGGGTACGGCAGGTGGGGCCTCGAGACGTCCGCGATCGTCGTCGAGCAGGACGGCCTCCGCATCGTGCTCTGCGGAGTCGACATCGTGGGCATCGGCGAGCCGGAGATCTCCGTGCTCCTCGACCGGGTTGCCGAGGCGACGGGCGCCGATCCGGCCGGGATCCTCGTCAACTGGAACCACACGCACCTGTCCGTCATCGGCGGTGCCTGGGGCGGCGAGTGCGCCGGGCCTCCCGAGCCGGAGCGCGACGCACGGATCAGGAGGTTCGCCGACGTCGTCCAGGACAAGGTCGTCTCGGTGTGCGCGCTCGCGTGCGAGCGGCTCGAGCCGGCCCGCCCGGTCTGGGGCGTCGGGCACGCCGAGCTCGCCGTCAACCGCCGGGAGCGGGCGCCCGACGGGACGACGATCCTCGGTTGGAACCCGGACGCGCCGGTCGACAACCAGATCACCTCACTCCAGTTCCGCCGTCCCGACGAGAGCGTCGTCGCGACGGCGGTCAACTACGGCTGCCATCCGGTCACGACCGGCTACGACATGTACGTCTACTCCGCCGACTTCCCGGGGCCGCTGCGCGAGGTCGTGCGTCGCGTCTCGGGCGGCGAGGTCGTGTTCCTCCAGGGTGCAGGCGGCAACGTCCTGCCGAAGGTCGCCTTCACGGACGACGAGCGCGAGGCGGAGCTGATGGGCACCCAGCTCGGGATCGAGGCGCTCCACTCGCTCGCGGGGCGCTTCGCGACCCCTCGCCGGATGGTGCACCGGCCGGAGCGGTCGATCATGCAGATCTCCTCCTACCGCCGGGTGGCCGCCGAGGCGGGAGCCGTCGGGCTCGCCGCGGCGATGCGCACGGTGCGGTTCCCGCTCCAGCCCCTGCCCAGCCTCGAGGACGTCCGCGCCGTCTCCGACGAGTGGGAGGCCAAGCTCGCCGACGCGGTCGCCTCCGGCAGCGGCAACGGCGGCGCCGCGCGGATCGCGTACTGGCACGCAGGGTGGGCGCGCAAGACCGAGCGCTCGCTGCTGGACGGGACCGCTCCGACCTTCCGCGAGGGCCGCATCCACGCGGTCCGCGTCGGCGACGGCGTGATCGTGTCCGGCCCCGGCGAGGTGTTCAGCGAGATCGGGATGGCGGTCAAGGAGCGCAGCCCCGGCACCCCGACGATGTACGCCGGGTTCACCAACGGCCTGATCGCCTACTTCGCGACGGCGGCCGAGTACGCGTACGGCGGCTACGAGGCCGACTACAGCTGCCGTGGGCACGGAAACCCCTCGCACGTGGCGCCGGCGTGCGAGCGGATCCTCGTCGAGACCGGTGTCCGGGCGGCCGAGAGCCTCTTCCCCGAGGCCCCTCCGTGGGACGGGGAGCGCGGCTGGACGGCGACCGGCGACGTCCCGGGCCCGCTGCCCGCGGACCGGCTCGTCCATCCCGACCGCGCGTAGCGCTACAGGCTGCGGATCAGCTCGAGGCTCGCGTCGACCGCGCGCCGAGCCGAGTCGGGGTGCAGGATGACCGGCATCGCCCACGCCTGCGGGATCAGGTCCGGGACCGCGTAGCTCTCGTCGATCTTCCAGCCCCCCTCCGGGTAGTCCTCGCCGCGGGGCAGGTAGCCGAAGCAGCCGTTCGTGTACCCGAGCACGAACGTGTCCGGCAACGGCGACCCGTCGCGGATCTCGAGGCCCGTCTCGAAGAAGACCTCCATGTCCATCGCGGCGATCACGACGTCGTTCACCCGAATCGCCTGGATGTGGAGGTCGTGCGTCGGGTGGCCGTCCTCCACGGCGGCCACGAGCTTCGTCGCCCAGTGCTCGTACTTCTTCGCCGCGCGGATCTCCCAGTCGAGCGCGCCGCCCGCCGCCCGCTCCTCGCGCGTCCGCTGCCAGTGGGCCAGGATCTCACGGGCCCGCTCCGGCGACGGCAGCTCGTCGTACTCGAGCGGGACGGTCGTCTCCGCGGCCGCGAGATGCGTGCAGGTGTCGCCGTCGACGTGCTCCCACGGCGTGAAGAGGATGTTCGGGACGTTCCCGAGCGGGCGGCGCTCACCGGCCCTGGTGTTGGTGCGGATGCCCGCCGCGACCTTCAGCGCCTCGCCTCCGAGCTCCAGGCCGACGCGGTTCTTCGTGTCCCGGCAGTCGACCTCGTAGCCGATGCCGACGCGCGGGTTGACGTTGCCGCCGCAGCCCTGGAGGAAGAGGGCGAGCCCGCCGAGGTTGCGCTCCAGCACGTCACGTGCAGGGCCGGGGTAGTCCGGGGAGGCAACCTGTGACCGGCTGCCGACGGTCACGGGGTGTGCGGAGTACCGGAGGACGACGGCGATGGGGTTGCCGTCGAGGTCGTCGACGCGCAGGACGCCGACGGACGGGTCGATGGGCCGGTCGGGCACCTCGCCCAGCACGTCCCGGCCGTCGCGCATCTCCCGCCGGTAGACGCCGATCGCGCTCTCGCCCCACCCCGTGCCGATCCGCGCCGGCCGGAGGCGGCCGTCCGCCTCGATCGC
The DNA here is from genome assembly GCA_963748255.1 of uncultured Actinomycetes bacterium. Classification (GTDB taxonomy): domain Bacteria; phylum Actinomycetota; class Thermoleophilia; order Gaiellales; family Gaiellaceae; genus Gaiella. Next base: position 147,663 of record CAVVIL010000020.1, read on the forward strand.
GGCCTCGACGAGCCAGCGCCGCAGGTCGCGCTCGTAGCGCGTCCGGAACGGGACGTCCTCGGCCGAGTCCGTCATCGCCATGAACTCGGGCAGCGCGGGCGAGCTGTGGACGTGGCTGAGGTTGAGGAGGACGTGGGAGACAGGGGTGCCGAGCGCCTCCGCGACGGCGGCTCGCAGCCGTCCGGCCTCCGCCACGCTGGTGATGCAGAGGTCGACCCCGATCAGCGCGACCTTGCCGTCGCCGTCGCCGAGCACGAGCACCGTTGCCGTCAGGTCGCTCTCGATCGCCTGGATCGGCGCGCCGAACAGCCGCAGCCCCGGCATGCCGGTGCCGAGCTCCGGGTTGATCGCCCGGCGGGCGGCTCCGGCGTACAGCGTCGTTCCCATCCCGTTCCCTCCTAGCTCAGCTCACCGAACCGGCGCGAGCGCCTGGAGGCCGTCGTCGACCGAGCGAACTGGGGAGGGGCGCCGACTCGCGACGCCCCTCCCGGGCAGACCCGACCTCGAGCGGCTACGACGCCAGCCACGCCTCTCGGAAGCCGGTGTTGAAGTCGCTGAACGCGACGTACATGTTGCGGACGCGCCGGTTGTACACCTGGTACTTCCGGATCGCCACGAGCGGCATCTGGATCGGATCGTCCCAGAGGGCCGCCTGGGCGTCGCGGTACATCGGCCGCCGCTTCGCATCGTTGAGCTGGATGCGGCCGTTCCCGATCGCGCGCCACGCCTTCAGGTTCCGGTAGGCCGGCGTCTGGGCCTTGAAGGTCGCCGACGCAGGGTGGAACTCCTGCACGAAGCCGTCGACGTCGCCGCGCATGCCGCGGCCGTTGAGGAACCAGTCGTAGCTGCCGGCGTTGTAGATCGACGCGAAGGTGCCGATCTCGGTGCCCTTGACGTTGAGGTCGATGTTGATCTGCTTCATGTGCTGGACGAGCAGGGCCGCCACCGACGGGTAGTCCTGGAGGTTGACGATGGTCATGTCGACGGAGAAGCCTCTCGACGCTCCCGCGTCGGCCATCAGCTTCTTGGCCGCCGGCAGGTCGAACTTCGCGTACTTCCGCTTCAGGTCAGCCTCCGAGAGCGGCCATGGGCCGTACCCCGGCGGGACGTAGGACGTGTAGGCGGCCTCCCCGCTGTAGACGTTCTGGATGATCTGCTGCCGGTTGATCGCGAAGTTGACGGCCTGGCGCACGCGCTTGTCCGCCCACGGCTCGTTCCTGCCCGGCTTGAGCGTCATCTGCAGCTCCCGGAACGCCGCGTTCAGGCCGCTCAGCACCTGGAGGTTCCCGACGCCGCGGAGCGAGCGCGCCACGTCCACCGACAGCGTCGCCCCGTCGATCGCGCCGGCACGCAGACGCGGCGACTCGTGCCTGCTCGTCGGTCATCACCTTCATGGTTGATGCCGTTCATGTAGGGCTGACCGGGCTTCCAGAAACGCTCGTTGCGGACGAGCTCGACGCGGTCGAGCGGGGTGAAGTTGACCAACCTGTACGGGCCGGTGCCGATCGCCTGCCGGGCCACGTTGATCTGGTCGTACAGCCCCTCGGGGACGATGGGCCCGTAGCGCTGCCAGGCGAAGAACCCGGGGACCCGCGCGTCCGGCGCCGACAGGTCCAGCCGCACCTGATACTTCGAGAGGGCCCGAGCGCCCGTGATCGTCGCCGGGACGTTCGCGGCGACCGTCAGGGACCCGGGCGGCGGCGGGTTCTTCATGTTCGTGACGGAGTAGACGACGTCGGCCGCCGTCAGCTCCTTGCCGTTGTGGAACCGCACGCCCCTGCGGAGGGTGAAGGTGACCCCTTTCTTGTCCACCTTCCACGACGTCGCGAGCGCGGGCTTGATGTTCAGGCCCCGGTCGAACTCCGCCAGTGAGTCGTAGGTGTGCTCCTTGCCCCAGTGCGCCGCGCCGGGCGCCATGCCGAACGGGGCCACCGCCACCGGATCGGACTCGAGCCCGAAGGTGAGCGTCCCGCCCCGGCGCGGGGTCGGCGTCGCGAACCGCCGCTTGGAGGCAGCCGTGGCTCCGCCCGCCAGCGCTCCCGCTGCGATCGCGCCGGCGCCGACCGCGCCGGCCTTTGTGACCAGCTCGCGACGGCTGAGCCCGTTCCCTTCGTGGGTGTCGGGCGTGTCTTCTGCCATGTGGTGCCCCTCCTTCTCCATTTCGGATCGACCCTCCGCAGGGCGCCGCCCTGCCGCTCCTCCACTACTACGACGTCTCTCCGGCCGCGAAGTCTGCGGTCGTCGCCGCACGTCTGGAACCGACCTCGCTCCTCTCAGGAAACGATTCAGGAATCGATTGTAGGATCGACCATCGCGTGGTCGCTGTCAAGGGTGACGGCGCCTCGGAGCGTCGCTCGGAGCCGGTCAGTACGCGGTCGCCGTCAGATCGACCATCGTCCCGGTCACCAGCCCTCCGGCGCCGCTCGCCGTGAGGAGCGTGAAGCGCGCCACCTCCTCCGGCGGCGCCAGGCGGCCGAGCACGTTCATCGACCGGACGCGCTCGCGATGCTCGGCCGGCAGCGAGCGCTGCATCTCCGAGTCGAGCGACGGCGGCGAGAGCGCGAAGACGCGGATCCCGTGCGCCCCGTACTCGCGCGCGACCGCCTTCGTGAGCACGATCAGGCCCGCCTTGCTCATGCCGTAGGCACTGACGGTCGCGACTCCCCCGCTGACCCCGGCCGTCGAGACGACGTTGACGATCGCCGGGGCGTCGGCCTCGCGGAGGTACTCGAAGCTCTCCTGCATGATCAGCGCGGGGGCGCGCAGGTTGACCTCCCAGGCCGCATCGAGGTCCTCCAGCTCGAGGTCGCGGAACGAGCGCCGCACGAGGGTGGCCGCGTTGTTGACCACGATGTCGAGGCCGCCGAGGTCACGCGCGGCGTCGTGGACGAGGCGACGGCACTCGTCGGGCACACGGAGGTCGGCCCGGATCCTGATGGCCGCCTCAGGCAGGTCGGCGTTCTCGAGGTTCGGGCTGCGGCCGGTCGCGACGACCCGGGCCCCGCGACGATCGGCCTCGACCACGAGCGCCCGGCCGAGGACGCCGGCGGCCCCCGTCACGAGGATCCGCAGGCCGTCGAGCCACCGTTCGCCCGTGGCGCTAGCGCCCAAGCCAGCCTCCGTCGACGGGGAGCACGATGCCGTGCACGTAGTCGGAGGCGGGGGAGGCGAGGAACACGGCCGCTCCCCCGAGATCCTGCGGCTCGCCCCACCGCCCGGCGGGCAGCCGCGCGAGGACGGCCTCGCTCCGCTCGGGGTCGTCGCGCCAGATGTGCCGGTTGAGCCGCGTCTTCACGTAGCCGGGCGCGATCGCGTTGACGTTGACCCCGTGTGGAGCCCATTCGTTCGCGAGGGCCTTGGTGAGCTGCGCGACGCCGCCCTTCGAGGCGCTGTACGCGGCCGCGCGGAATCCCCCCTGGAAGCTCAGCATCGACGCGATCGTGACGATCTTCCCGGCGCCGCGCGGCACCATCAGCGCCCCGGCGAGCCGGCACAGCTCGAAGACCGACGTGAGGTTGACCTCGAGCGTGTCGTCCCAGTCGTCGAGGGACGTCTCGAGCGAGGGGCCGGCGTGCAGGGTGCCGTGACTCGTGACGAGGACGTCCAGCGCGCCGAGCGCCTCGACCGCGGCCTCGAAGCCACGCCGAAGGTCGCGCCGGTCGGACACGTCTGCGCGGATCGCGGTTCCACCGACGCGGGCGGCGGCCTCGTCCGCTGACTCGGATCGGCCCATGATGGCGACCGTGGCGCCGGCTCCCGCGAGCGCGTCGGCGATCCCCAGGCCGATGCCGCCCCCGCCGCCGGTGACGAGCGCGCAGCGCCCGGAGAGGTCGAAGAGCGCCGACGGGCTCATCGTGCTCTGAGGTACTCGACGTAGGCGCCGACGAGGGCGTGCTCGTCGGCGTCGGCGGAGAGCTGTCCGAGCTCGATGCAGGCGAGGGCGTCGGGGCAGGCGTCGAGCACCTCGTCGACGGGGATCACGCCCTCGCCGAGCGGCACCGACACCGGGCCCGATGCGGGATCGTCCCACGAGGGCCGGCAGTCCTTGAGGTGGAGGATCTCGACGGCCGGCGCGAGACGTCGGGCCGCGGCCGCGACGTCGTCTCCGACGCGGAGCGCGTTGGCCGTGTCGAAGCAGATGCGCAGGTCGTCGACCTGCTCGACGAGCCGCTCGAGCTCGTCCGCCGTGAGGTCACCATGGTTCTCGAGCGCAAGCAGGAGTCCGTGGTCGCGCGCGGCGGCGCACGCCTCGCGCAGCAGGCCGGCGAGTCGACCGGCGTGCCGGCCGCGATGTGCCGGTCCGCCCGCCACGATCCGCATGACGGGGAGCCCGAGCTGCGCCGCGGGCTCGAGCCAGTCCAGGAGGCCCTGGAGCGCCTCGGTGCGCTCGCCGCACGCGAGACCCTCGAGGCCGCCCCACGACAGGCCGACCGCGACGCCGTCCGCCTCGCCGACGAACGCGGCGGCGGAGAATCCGGTCGGGTCGCCGAGGAAGCTCGTCTGCAGGAGGACGAAGTCGAGGCCGAGCCGTCGAGCCTCCGCGACGACGTCGAGCGAGCCGCGAGGGAAGGCGTGCAGCGGCGGCAGCTTCGCCGCGCCGGACCTCTCCCAGGAGGCGGTGGTACGCGTAGCTGTCGACGCCGACGCGGGCCGGCATCAGCCCACCGCGGCGTCGCGCCCGGGACGTCGTCGTTCTGGCATCGGTTCCAGCGATGGTACTTGGATTCGGAGACCCTGTGGTACGTTCCTGGAATCGATACTAGGAGGGGCATGGCGACGACCGCCGAGCCGAGGACGACCACGACGCTGACGATGAGCGAGGCGATCAACACGGCGCTCCGCGAGGCGTTGGACCGGCCCGAGCCGCTGATGCTGATCGGCCAGGACATCGGCCCGTACGGGGGCACGTTCGGCGTCACGCGCGGGCTCTTCGAGGACTACGGCGAGGAGCGGATCCGCGACGCGCCGCTGTGCGAGTCGGGGACGGTCGGCTACGCCATCGGCCTCGCTGTCACCGGCGTCCGCGCAGTGTGCGAGATCGAGTTCTTCGACTTCGTCGGCGTGGCGATGGACCAGATCTTCAACCAGGCCGCGAAGCTGCACTACTTCACGGGCGGCAAGCTCACCGTGCCCCTCGTGATCCGGACGCCGATCGTGGCCCGGATGGGCATGGGCCCCCAGCACTCGCAGAGCCTCGAGTCGTGGTTCATGCACATCCCCGGGATCAAGATCGCCGTGCCCTCGAACGCGGCGGACGCCTACGGCCTGCTGCGGACAGCGCTCGTCGACCGCAATCCGGTCCTGTTCGTCGAGAACGTTCGGCTGTACGGACGTCGGGAGGAGGTCGACCTGGGCGAGGCGATCCCGTTCGGCCGCGCCCGGATCGCCCGGGAGGGGACCGACGCCACGGTCGTCGCGCTCTCGGGCATGGTCGACGAGGCCCTCGCGGCCGCCGACCTGCTCGCCGAGCGCGGGATCTCGATCGAGGTCATCGATCCGCGCACGCTCGCGCCGCTCGACATGGAGACGATCCTCCGAGTCGCTGCGCAAGACCATGCGGCTCGCCGTCGCCCACGACGCTCACCGAACGCTCGGGTTCGGCGCCGAGATCGCAGCGCGCTGCATGGAGGAGGCGTTCGACTACCTCGACGCTCCCGTGGAGCGCGTCGCCTGCACGGACGTGCCGATCCCCTGCACTCCGAGCGGCATCGAGGCGGTGTATCCGTCCGCCGAGGACGTGGTCGCCGCGGTCGAGCGCCTCGTCGCATGACCGCCGTCCTCGTGCCGCAGCTCTCCCTCTCGATGGAGGAGGCGAAGGTGAGCCGCTGGCTCGTGGAGGACGGCGAGGCGGTCGCCGCGGGTCAGCTCGTCGTCGAGGTCGAGACCGACAAGGCGACGGTCGAGATCGAGGCGCCGGGCTCCGGCGTCCTGCGGATCGTCGCCGCGGAGGGTGCGGTCGTGGCCGTCGACGGGGTGCTCGCAGAGCTCGAGCCCGCCCTCGCGTCGCGGGCTGACGAGGAACGGGACGACGGCGCCGCGGCCGCTCCCGCGGCAGCGGTCGACGGCCGGCGGGCGGCACCGACGGTCGACGCCCCGCGGCGCGGCTCCGGGCCGATCGCATCACCGGCCGCTCGGCGGATCGCCCGCGAGCGAGGAGTCGAGCTCGCGGACGTGCGGGGCACTGGGCCCGGCGGTCGGATCGTGGCGCGGGACCTCGGCGCGACGCCGTCCGGGAACGGCAGCGCCGCCACCGTCGCCGACGACCGTCTCCGCGCAGCCGTCGTGGCGAACATCACCGCGAGCTGGCAGCAGATCCCCCATGTCCACATCGGCGGCGAGCTGGCGGCGGACGGGGTGGTCCAGGCCCGAGCGTCGGCCGGGGCGACGGTCACCGTCACCGACGTGCTCGTCGTCGCCCTCGCCCGGGCGCTCGGCGAGGTGCCCGAGCTGAACGCCGTCCTGCGTCCGGACGGCTCGGTGGAGCGCAGCCGGCCCGTCCATCTCTCGATCGCGGTGGCGACCGCGGACGGCGTGGTCGCCCCGGTGCTCCGCGATGCGGACTCGCTCGCGCTCGTCGACGTCGCGCGCGAGCGCAGCCGTCTCGTGGAGGCCGCGCGGCAGGGCAGCCTCGATGGCCACGACCTCTCCGGGGGCACGTGCACGCTGTCGAACCTCGGCGCCCATCCGGTCGACTTCTTCGCCCCGGTCGTGTCGGGGCCGCAGGTCGCCATGGTCGCCACGGGCCGCGTCGCGGACAGGCCGGTCGCGCTGGACGGGCTGGTCGGCGTCCGTCCGCGGATGTGGGTGAACGTCGCCATCGACCACCGCGCCGCAGACGGTGAGGCGGGCGGACGCCTGCTCGCCGCGCTCGAGCGCCAGATCGCACTGCTCCCAGGAGGCCAGGCATGACGATCGCCCCCGTCCCCGTCGACGAGGCCGTTCCGGGGCCCCGTCCGGAGCTCCCCGACGACAGCCTCGTCGCGCTCTATCGTGAGATGGTGCGCGTCCGCGCGTTCGAGGAGGAGGTGATCGACGCCTTCGGCAAGGGGCTCATCCCCGGCTCGACGCACCCGTGCATCGGAGCGGAGGCGATCAAGGCCGGGGCGCTCTCGCCGCTCGCGGCGGACGACCTCGTCTTCGCGACCTACCGGGGACACGGGGAAGCGCTGATCAAGGGAGTCGAGCCCGTGTCGATGATGGCCGAGCTGATGGGGCGCGCGACCGGGGTGTGCAAGGGGAAGGGCGGCTCGATGCATCTCTCCGAGCCCTCCGTCGGGCTCGTCTCGACCAATGCGATCGTGGCCGGCCACATCCCGATGGCGGGCGGCGCCGCGCTGTCCTGCCAGTTCCGGGGGTCCGGCCAGGTCGTGCTCTGCTTCTTCGGCGACGGCGCCTCGTGCGAGGGCGAGTTCTTCGAGGCCATGAACATGGCGATGCTCTGGAAGGTCCCGCTCGTGTTCATCTGCGAGAACAACGGCATCGCCATCTCCGTCCCGACCGCGAAGAGCCAGGCGACGCCCGACATCGCCGACCGCGCCCGTGGCTTCGGGATGCCGGCGTCGATCGTCGACGGCAACGACGTCGTCGCGGTGCGCGCGGCGGTCGCCGAGGGCGTCGCGCGCGCCCGGTCGGGGGGAGGCCCGACGTTCGTGGAGTGCAAGACCGTCCGCTGGGAGCGGCACTCCGCGTTCTCCGCCGGGGGAAGCGATCCGGCGGAGCAGCGGCGCGCCTGGCAGCGGGTCGACCCGATCCCGCGTTTCCGGAAGGCGCTCGTCGCCTGGGGCCTCGCGACGGACGCCGACCTCGACGATGTCGACGTGCGGACGCGCGCCGAGATGCGCGCGGTCCGAGACGAGGCGGAGCGCGCCCCCTTCCCGGCGCCCGACTCCATCTACGAGGACATCTTTGCGTCGTAACGCCGGTCGTCCGCGGCCGGCTCCGCGGGCACAGCCGTGAGCCGCGACCGCTCACGCGTGCGCCCTCGGGCGAACATGCGCGAGGTCGCCGAGCGCGCGGGCGTCGCGATGTCGTCCGTCTCCCGCGTGCTCTCCGGTCATCCGGACGTCAGTCCGGCCATGAGCGAGAAGGTGATGCGCGCCGTCGAGGAGCTCGACTACCAGCCGGACATCCTCGCGCAGAGCCTGCGGCGGCGAGAGACCCTCAGCGTCGGGGTGGTCGTCGGCGACATCTCGAACCCCCTGATGGCCGAGATCGCCACAGGCGTCGAGTCGACGCTCCACACGAACGGGTACTCGATGCTCCTGACCAACTCGCTCGGCGATCCGCTCCTCGAGGCGGCGCACATCGCGCTCCTCTCGCAGCGCCGCGTGGACGGTCTCGTGATCTCCGTGCTCGACGAGACCCACCCGGCCCTCCTCACGAAGCTCCACGAGCTCGAGATCCCCGTCGTCCTGCTCGACCGCAACGCGCCTCCCGAGATCCCGGTCAGCCGGGTGCTGTCCGATCACCGCAGCGGGATGAAGGCGGCGGGACTCCACCTGCTCGGCCTGGGCCATCGACTGATCGGCCTGATCTCCGGCGCCGCCGTGCGGCCCGCGCTCGAGCGCCGCTCCGGGCTGGAGGACGCCTTCGCGGCGTTCGGGCTGCCGCCGACCTACACCGCCGACGAGGGCGTGTTCTCGGTCGAGCACGGCGCTGCGGCGATGCGGCGGCTGCTCGATCGCCCCGAGCCGCCGACGGCGATCATCGCCGGTGGGAACCAGTTGATGCTGGGGGCGCTTCGCGTCGTGTCGGAGCGAGGGCTCACGCTCGGGCGGGATCTGTCGTTCGTCGGCTGCGACGACGTCGCCGTCACCGACCTCTTCCAGCCGCCGGTGGCCGTCCTCCGTCGCGACAACAACGCGATGGGACGGACGGCGGCGGAGCTGCTCCTCGCCCGGCTCCGGGACGACGCTCCGCCGTCCGACGTCGTCCTGCCGACGGAGTTCGTCGCCCGGCCGAGCTGCGCTCCGCCGTAGGCGGCGACACGACATGCGCGGGCGCCGCGTCCGCCGCGCGCCGAGCCTACGAGCGCGGGCGCTCGTTCCCGGCGTCGAACAACGGGCGCGCGCCGGCGACCGCAACGGTCACGGGAAGGCACTCGGTCATGTACTCGACCGCGAGCTCGGTGGACCCCTCGACGGCATGCTCGGGCGGCAGATACGCCATGAGCACGTAGGCGCCGACCGACGGCCCGGCGCCCGCGCTCGTGACGTACGAGCGACGCCCCTTCGCGTCGGTGAGCGGCGTCCCGTCGCGCAGCGTGATCGGCTCCCGACCCAGCGGGTAGCGCCGGATGCCGGCGCGGGACGTGTGGTCGTCGACGGTGAGCGTGCAGAGGATCGCCGCCGGCTCCTCGTCGCGATGGCGCAGGTGCGCCTCCTTGCCCACGAAGTCCTGCTCCTTCACGCGCGGCCGGGCCATGCCGGCCTCGACGACCGAGTAGTCGCTCCCGAGCTCCGCGCCGAACGCGCGGTAGCCCTTCTCCAGCCGACCGGTCGTGCCGTAGACGCCGATCCCGCACGGCGTCAGCTCGTGCGGGCGGCCTGCCTCCCGAACGACGTCCCACAGACGTCCGCCCTGCTCGATGGGGACGTACAGCTCCCAGCCGAGCTCGCCGACGTACGAGATCCTCGACGCCAAAACGCGTTGGGAGCCGATCTCGATCGTCCGGCACGTCGCGAACGGGAACCCCTCGTTCGCGACGTCGGCGGACGTGATCGCCGCGAGGATGTCCCGTGCCTTCGGCCCCCAGAGGCCGATGGTCGTCCAGGCACCGGTGACGTCGGTCAGTGAGGCGGTGCCGTTCGCCGGCAGGAGGTCGGTGAAGACCTTGCGGTCCGCCATGCCGTGCGCTCCGCCGGTGACGATCCGGAAGGTCTGCTCCCCGAGCCGCATGATCGTCAGGTCGGACCTGAAGCAGCCTCCAGGGCCGAGGACGGGCGTGTAGACCACACGCCCCACGGGCACGTCCATCTGGGCGAGCACCGCGCGCTGAAGCGCATCGAGCGCTCCCGGCCCCTGCACGTCGAAGATCGAGAACGCCGAGAGGTCGAAGACGCCCGCGTGCTCGCGCATCGCGAGGTGCTCGGCGTCGATGATCGGCGACCACCACCGCGCATCCCATTCGTCGTCCCGTCCCTCGACGCCGTACCGCTCGACCAGGTGCGCGTTCGACTCGTACCAGTGCGGGCGCTCCCAGCCTGCCGCCTCGTGGAACACCGCGCCGAGCGCCCTCTCCTGCTCGTGCATCGGAGGCAGCCGGAGGCCTCGGTCGCCGGCCCACTGCTCCGCCGGGTGGATGATCCCGTACGTCTTCGGGAACGCCTCGCCCGTGCGTGCCCAGACGTGCCTCCGCGTCTGCTGGTGAGCGTGGAAGCGGCTCGCCTCGGACGACTGCAGGTCCATGTGCGGCTCGCCGAGCACCATCCACTCCGCCATGGCCTTCCCCGCCGCCGGCCCCTCCCGCACCCAGACCGCCGCGGCGGCCCACAGACCCTTGACCTCGGGCGTCTCGCCGAGGATCGGCATGCCGTCGGGGGTGAGCGAGAGCAGCCCGTTGACGGCGTACTTCACGCCGACCGACGCGTCTCCGAGGATCTCGGGCATGAGCTCGAGGGCGTCCTCCATCTGGGCGTCGAAGTCGGCCTGGGTGAACGGCAGCTCGGTCGGGGAGAGCGCCGCCGTCTCGAGCGAGGGGATCTCCTCCGGGTCGTGGTGGATCGAGCGGTGCGCGTACGAGCCGATCTCGAGGCTCGTGCCGTCCTGGCGCTCGTACATGAAGGCGTCCATGTCGCGCACGATCGGGTACTCGATCTCGGCCGTCGTCCCCGCGAAGCGAGGCACCGGTCCGACGTCGATCATCTGGTGCACCATCGGCGCGAGCGGGATGGACGCGCCGGCCATGCGTGCGAGGAGCGGGCTCCAGACACCGCAGGCGATGACGACGGCCTCCGCCTCGATCGTCCCCCTGGTCGTGCGCACGCGACGAATGCGTCCGCGTTCGACGTCGAGGCCGATGGTCTCGGTGTCCGCGAGGACGGTGAGACCGCCGTCTGCGACCGCTCGCTCACGCATCAGCGTTCCTGCGCGCACCGAGTCGACGACACCGACGTCGGGCGTGTAGAAGCCGCCGACGAGGATCGACGCGTCGACGTACGGCACGAGCGCCTCGATCTCCGCCGGCGTGACGAGTGAGGTGGGCTCGACGCCCCAGGACTTCGCGGAGGCCATGCGACGACGCAGCTCCTCCATCCGTTCCTCGGTGCGTGCAACCTCGATCCCCCCGCACCGAGTGAAGACCCCGAGCTCGCGGTACTGGCGAACGCTCTCGAGCGTGAGCTGCGTGACCTCCTTCGAGTGGTCGACCGGAAAGATGAAGTTCGACGCATGCCCCGTGGAGCCGCCGGGGTTCGGCAGCGGTCCCTTGTCGAGGAGGACGACGTCCGACCAGCCCAGCCGGACGAGGTGGTGGGCGAGGCTGTTGCCGACGATGCCGCAGCCGATGACGACCGCTCGGGCGCTGGGCGGGATCGTGGACACCGTGGTGATATATCAATCGCCCACGTCGGGCGACGCCCCGCCCGTCTGAAGCACCGCGCGGACCGCCGTCTCGAACCCGCGCACGTGATCGCGCATCGCAGCCTCCGCGCGATCTGCGTCTCCCGCACGGACGGCCTCGAGCAGCGCGCGGTGCTCACGGACCGCCTCGTCGAGTCGCTCGACCCGGTCGAGCGCGACGAACCAGATGCGAAGCGTCAGGACGTAGTACTCCTCGAGCGCGGCCGCGAGGAACGGGTTGTGCGTGCACCGGTGGATGTGTTGATGGATCCGCTGGTCGAGCTCGATCAGACGACGATCGTCCGCCTCGCGTCCCAGGGACGACAGCTCCTCGAGGAGCCCGTCGATCGCATGTCGATCCGCCTCCGTCGCGCGGGTCGCCGCGAGCCTCGCCGCCAGCGCCTCGAGGACGACGCGCACCTCGGAGAGCCCCGCGATGTCGCCGACGTCGATGCTCGAGACGAAGATGCCTCGCCGGGGGTACACCTCGACGAGACGCTCCCGCGCCAGGTCGCGGAGGGCCTCGCGAACCGGAGTCCTTCCCAGTCCGAGCCGGGCCATCAGCTCCCGCTCGCTGACCGCCGCCCCCGGCGCCAGCTCGAGGGTGACGATCATCTCCCGAATCGCGTGGTACGCCGTCTCGCTCTGCGAGTTCGCGTCCCGTGGACGCTGGAGCTGGAGGACGGGTCGGGTGCCCATTCGACGCCAGCCATCATGACCCCGGCCACGCCGGCACGCGCCCGCTCCGTTTCCCGCACGAAGGCGCCGGGTATCAGACGAGCATGGCTGTAATGACAAAGCGCAATGCAGTAGTCGGTTGGATCTACACGCGCGTCGCCCGTCGGCGCGTGGAGAAGATGCTCGGCTCGCTCGTCGACGCGCCGCGTCGACGACGACGGGGTCGGCTGCTCGCCGGGCTCGGGCTCGGGCTCACCGCAGTCGGTGCAACGACGGTCGCGATGGTCGCTCGACGCGACCGCTCGCGGCCGTCGGGCGCGTCGGCCTGACCCTTACGAACACAACGGAGGAACCATGGGCATCATCGGGTGGATCGTTCTAGGCCTGCTCGCCGGGATCATCGCCAAGGCGATCTTCCCGGGCGTGGAGGCGCTCGGCATCATCATGACCACGCTTCTGGGAATCGCCGGGGCGCTGCTGGGCGGGTTCGTCGCCTGGCTCGTGGGTGTCGGCGACCCGATCGACGAGTTCTTCGACATCAGCACGTGGATCGCCGCGATCGTCGGCGCGCTCGTGATCCTGTTCGTCGCGTCGAAGGTCGGGGCAGGCAGGGGCACCAGCACCAGACGCCTGGCCTGACGCACCGCGGGGAGAGGCAGACCGAGGGCGGGAGCGATCCCGCCCTCGCCGCGTCCGGGGTCAGACCTGGAGCGCGGCCGCGCGGGACCGGCGGTCCCGCTCGCCGGTCAGGAGGCGGGCGAGGTGCTGCAGAAGCGCCCACGAGACGTCCGGGTTCTCCTTCGCGAACCGACGGAAGTCCCAGAACGCGATCACGAGGCAGCGGAGCCGCGTCACAGCGGTCACGGTCGCCGTCCGCTCGCTCTCCGCGATCAGCGCGAGCTCGCCGAAGTGGTCACCGGGGCCGATCCGTCGCCACCTCGCTGCCGTCGACGGTGATCGACGCCTCGCCATCGGCGACGATGAAGAAGCCGACGCCGCTCATCGTCCCCTCCTTGACGACGTCGACGCCCGGGCGGTACTCCCGCACCTTGACCGTGCGCGCGAGCCGCTTCAGCTGGCGCTGGCTGAGGCACGCGAAGAGCCGCACACGCGCGAGCTCGTCCACCACCCCGGCCACGCGGCCGATCGTTGGCCGCGACGAGGACGGCGGCCAGGCCAGGCGCTGGACAAGCGCCCACGAACGTCGGGCTTCCTTCGAGCCACCAGTTCCAGCGACCAGCACGACATCATCGAGTACATAACCGTATTGCTATGTTGCCGAGCGCCTCGTCGGCCTCGGCGACGATGTGCCAGCGCCCATCATGCAGCGTACCGCCGACCAGGCTGCCGGTGACCCAGCCGCGCGCCGCCGGGGCGAGACCGGCGGGCCACCAGGTGTCGAGTGCGGCAAGTTCGGCGCGATCCAGCGCGACGTCGAGTTCCGCCTTCCATCGCCCGCCATCGACCGCCGCCTTGCCCTGCGCCCGCAGCAGCGGGCCGGGAGAACCGGGAGGCGATTCCGGCGCGGGTGACAGCCGCACGTCGAGCTGTTCCAGCCGCAGCGCCTGCGGGCTGCCGGCCAGGCGCAGTTCCATCCCCTGGATCGGCACGCCGCCCGCCACTGGCAGGTCGAGCTGGCCGGCGCCGGCCTTCACCGTCGCCGCCAGTTCCGAGGGGCGAAGATCCTCCTCCAGCGTCATGCGGGCCGAGATGGCGGTCTCGGCGTCCAGCACCGAGAGCGGCGCCAGCACCTCGGAGATACGCGCCAGGGCGCCAGGATTGACCCGCGGCAGTTCTACGGCGAGGTGCAGCCGCGCCGGCTCGGGCTCCAGTGTTGCGACCAGGCGCAGCGGCACCGTCTCGCCATCGAGGCCGAGCGTGGCGCTGGCGTCGGCTTGCATCCTGCCGCCGCTGCCGCGCGTCGCGAGTCAGGGACAGGTTCTCCAGCACCCAGTCGCGGCCGAGTTGCGCGTCGCGCACCGCACCTGCACATCGGTGATCTCCAGCCGGTCGAGCCCCGCGAGCGGCGAGCCCTCTGGTGGCCGGGCGATCGCGGCGAGGCTCGACGGGGGCCGGAAGACAGCGCCAGGCGAGCGGGCCGAAGCCGGTGACAAAAGCCGCCTTCGGCCCGTGGCGCTGCAGCGTGAGGCGTGCACCGTGGATCTCCACGACGCTCGGCTCGGCCTGGCTGGCGCAACAGGGGGTCCGGGCCGCAGCCCTATTCTGGCCGTCGGGGCACTTCCAGCCAGGGCTGGCCGTCGGCGTCCACTCCCTCGCAGATCCGATAGGTCGCAGCTCGACGGGCGAGAAGCCGCCGGCGCGCCAGCCGCCCCAGGCGATGTGCGCCGCGCCGACCGAATCCGCGCCTTCCCTTCGGGATCGAGCGCCGCCTCTATGCGCGGCAGCGGGGAAGGGACCGCGATGGGGCGCGGTCGAGCCGCCAGGCGAGCAAGCCAAGCCCCAGCGACAAGCAGCGCGACTAGCCCCAGCAACCCGAAGCCGATCCGGCGCAGCGTCACCTCTATGCCTCCCGCGATCAGGGTGGCGGCTGTCTCCGGTCGCGGCTGCGGCGCCGGCCTGCTCCACTGGCGAGCAGCGCGATCGCCCCGGGCGCCAGGACCAGGCCCGATCACCGTCACTGCGATGACAAGCGCGGGAAGCTGCCCATAGTCGCCACGCGCCACCGGGAACATCGCGTTGAAGCCACAGGACCGAGCCGCCTGCAGTGCAATGTTCAACCGAGTTGCCCGCCGACCCGGCGGCGCAGCCTCTGGAGCCGCGCGCCGCGGCCGTTTCGCGTCTAATAACGGGCCTGCCTCTCTGTCCGCAGTAATC
The DNA here is from genome assembly GCA_963748255.1 of uncultured Actinomycetes bacterium. GTDB lineage: Bacteria > Actinomycetota > Thermoleophilia > Gaiellales > Gaiellaceae > Gaiella. Next base: position 162,735 of record CAVVIL010000020.1, read on the forward strand.
ACACATCGCCGCCTCGTACCCACGCCCGGAGTTCGCGGACGAGGCGGCGCCGGAGGACCATCCCGCCAAAGGTTCGCTGCACCACCCGGCGACGGGTGATCACTTGAAGCCGGGCCGCTCCTTGTCGGTGCGGCGGACGATCTCGATGACGAAATCGCGGGATGCGGCCTTGTCCATCCAGCCCGCCTCGGTCTATAGGCGCCGTCGGCGAAGAAGGGTGATTTAGCCACGGCCAGCGCTTGCCGATGGCGTCGATGATGGTGTGCGCACCGGCGCTGTCCGACATGTCGATTTCGCGGCGCGTCGCGAAATCCGGCGCTGCCCGGGACGCCGCGACATGGCCGCTGATGGTGGGTAACCCGCCTCAGTGCGCCCTTGCCTGACCGCTCGCCGGGCGAGTGCCGCGCTGACACCACGCGAGATATCCGGACCATTCCGACATTGATAGAAAGAGTAAACCCACTTGGCGCCAACTAGGGGGCAGGTCTCGAGCTTCCACAGACTGTCCAGGACTTCTCCCCAGGGTTACCCACATACCGATATCGGAGGAGTGGGGGCCACCGGCATGACCTCATGCTCCTACCCTGGCGGGCGTAGTGATCCGAAGCGCGAGCGTGGAGGTGACAGTAGCAGCGCAGCACAGCGACCAGGTGTTAGCTCCTCGGGACGGACACGTCTGGTGCCAGGACAGCTGGGATGAACTCTCTCCGATTGCACTAAAAAGGCATCGTCCACAGCCTGTGGCCCGATATCAGCGGCGGCACAAGTGAGTAGCCGTGCTTCCGAGGGGAGCGAGAACCTCGGCACCGCGACAGACGTGCGGAAGGACGATCGCCGAGGGCGGCACTAGCTTGGCGATCTGTTGGTGATTGGCTCGGAGTTGGGCGATGCGGGCATCGACATTCCTGGGCCGGGCGGCGTGTTTGGCCTCGGCATCGTCGGCGGTGCGCTGTCTATCTGCCGCTTGCCGTTGGTCCCGTGATCATACTGGGCGTTGCCGCAGGCGACCGCTGCCCTCGCGGAGGGCGAGTTGTCGCGCCATCACCCGGGCCAGATTGCTAACGCCTGGGGCGCTGCTTGAAAGCCGGCGGCCACCTCCCATCTGACCATCCACATGGATGGCGGAAGGATGTTGGCGAGATGGCCGATAATGTGCACAGCTGCGGCCGAAGGCCGGCAGCGATACCGAAAAGATCACGATCAACCTCGGTTACGTCGACCTCGGCCACATAGATCTGCTGGTCCAGGACGGCTTCTACTCGAACCGGACCGACTTCATCCGCACCGCTATCCGTAATCAGATCGAGCGACACGCGGATGCGACCAGGCAGTCCGTTGTGCGGAGAAGCCTCGATCTCGGGCTGCGTCACTACAGCCGCGCGGACCTCGAAGCGGCTCGCGCGGCAGGGCAGAGGCTCGATATCCGGGTCCTGGGGCTTGCCAGCATCGCGGCCGATGTCACGCCGGAGCTCGCTCAGGCCACGATCGCCTCGATCTCCGTCCTGGGGGCGCTCCAGGCCAGCGCCGCGGTGAAGGCCGCGCTCGCCGACCGCACCCGCTGACCGGCCCAGGCCGCACCGCATTACGCTGACTGCCATCCTGGAAGTGGATGGCGAGCATCCCTCCACCATCGGCATTCCACGACGGGATGCAGAGCGAGCCTCCTTGCGAGGAAGGCTGGCCTGTGCCCGCGCATTGAAAGATACCGGAGATGAACGCGATTCTTCCTAACCACATGCTCGAGGCAACCCGCCTCACCCGCGAAGGCAGGCTGACCGAGGCCTCCGCGCTGCTGCAGAGCCTGTTCCGCGGCGAGACGCCCGCTGAGACGGTTGCCACCAAACCGCGTGACACCGGTGCGCCCGTTGCCGAACGCCTGCCGCGCATCATCGACGTGGATCCGGAGACGGGTGAGGCGTCGGCTCCCGTGCATGCTCCGATACGGGAACCGCGCATAGCGGCTGCCAATTGGCGGCCCGCCGATGCCCGAAGCAGCGCCACGATGCCGCAGATGCCGGAAGCGCTGCGTGGTTTCCTCGATCAGATCAACCAGGGCGGCCTGCCGCAGGGGCTACGCGGGCTGGGGCAGGGTTCGATGGCGCGGGCGCCCGAGCCACTGCCGGACGGCGCCCAGTTCGTGGCTGGGTCCTTCAGCAGCGACGCCGGAAGCCGAGGCTACAAGCTCTACATCCCCAGCACCTATCGCAGCGAGCCGGTGCCGCTGGTCGTCATGCTGCACGGCTGCACCCAGTCGCCCGACGATTTCGCCGCCGGCACGCGGATGAATGCGCTAGCCGAGGAGCACGGTTGCCTGGTCGCCTATCCCGGCCAGACGCAATCGGCCAACGCCAGAAGTGCTGGAACTGGTTCAGCCCGGGCGACCAGCAGCGCGACCAGGGCGAGCCCGCGCTGATCGCCGGCATCACGCGCCAGATCATGCGCGACCACGCGGTCGACCCGAGGCGCGTCTACGTCGCCGGGCTGTCGGCCGGCGGTGCGGCGGCGGCCATCATGGCGCAGGCCTACCCCGATCTCTACGCCGCGGTCGGCGTGCATTCCGGCCTGGCCTGCGGGGCGGCCCGCGACATTCCCTCGGCCTTCGCTGCCATGCGGCAGGGCGGCGGCCGCAGCGCCTCGCCGCGGCTCGGCCACGGATGGAATCGGCGCATCGTCCCCACCATCGTGTTCCATGCCGACCAGGACGGCACGGTGCACCCGCGCAATGGCGACCAGGTCATCGCCCAATCCGCTGCGCTGGGCGGACTGCGGACCGAAGTGCAGCGCGGGCAGGTGCCGGGCGGGCACGCCTACAGCCGCACCGTCCAGCCGATGCCGACGGCCAGCCGGTGCTGGAGCAGTGGCTTGTCCATGGCGGCGGCCATGCCTGGTCCGGTGGCAGCGCCGCCGGATCCTACACCGACCCGCGGGCCCGACGCCATCGCGCGAGATGCTCCGCTTCTTCCTGGAGCATCCGCAGAGCACACGGGCCTAATGATCACGCTGCTGCGGTCGCCTCTACGTGCGACCCGGCAGATTATCTAGGTGTCCTTGGCGCGCCCGTTCGGGCCCGCGGTGGGCCATGTGATGGCCAGGACCTCAGGCGCCGGGCCGTAACGACACAAACGAAACTTGAGAATCGGCAACGCGGAGCCGCGCGGCGGCGTTCGCGCTGCCGCGACACCGGTATCCCTTAAGGAATGAGCGATGCTCGCCGACGTCACGACGCCCGACCTGTTGAAATGGGCGGCGACCGCTCTCACTCTGACCGGCGCCGGGACGAGCGCCGCCGACCTCGGGCGGCGCGCAACGGGTTGGGGCTTCGCGGCGCTCGCCGCCGGCTCGACCTGCTGGCTGGGTGCGGCGCAGCCTCGAGCAGGAGACGCAGCTCGGCCTGACTAACTTGGCGCTGCTCGGTCTCAATGCCTTCGGCGTCTGGCGCTGGCTGGTGCGGCGCGCGCCGGGCGGCGTGGAGGCGCCACGCCCGGCGGAATGATTCTCGGCACGCGCTTCACTGCCACGGATGCGCGGACAAGCGGCAGACTGCGTTCTGGTCAGGCCAGCGCATCCTCGATCGGCCGGTCCCGGCCGCTGCATGGTGGCGAGCGAAAGGCGTTAAGATCGAGGATCAGCAGGTTCGCGCCTAGCGGTGTTCCGTGGCGAGTTGGCGCGCTCACGTCCAGCACTTCAATACCCACTACGTCACCCCTCATCCAGATCCAGGATAAGCCCTGGGCGCTACGTCGCGAGTCTCTCGGACCGCCGCGCCATTTGAGGCGAACCGGATGTAATATGCGTCTCGTTTCGGGTCAAACGCCGTCGTTACGGTGGTAATTCCACGCCCGCACAGCAAATATATTGATAAACGCTGCCTGATCCGATGGTGAGGCGCAGCTCGATTGCTGTGACGGTCACTGAGCTATGGTTCGGGCAGCGAGACCAGCTGGACTACCAGCCTCGACGATTTCCGTGGCGACGCGACCATCGTTGGCTCCCGTCCGCGACGGGACCTCTTCCACGGGGTGCGCGCCGTGTATGTCGAGCCGGCCGCCGCCTTGGCAGCCGACCGATGCGCCGCCGCTGCTGGCCAGCAACTACGTCATCGAGGATGGCGGCGAGGCCATCCACGCCGACCCTGGATTCCGCTGACCACCTCGGTCTCGACCGTGCAACGATGAAGGTATTGCGCTGGAGCGCAATCGCCCGCAGCGCGCCGTGTGCCTCCCGGCCAAGCTCGCGGCGCTTCAGGCTGCGCCCTGGAAGGCGCGACGGTCGCCCTCGATCGGCTGGTGCGCGCCCAAGTCACGGGCTTCAAACGCTCGCAAAAGAGTTTCCCGTATGATAGCCGTTTAGGTTGTCCCTTAGATATTGGAGGGCGACAGAACGGGTCAGCCGGCGAAAGAGCCCGTGGGTCGTCCTCACCGGCAGCATGGGAATGCTCACGTTTTGACAACTACGCCGTCACGCCCGCTGGACTGGGATCCGGGCGCTGAGGGCTGCCATCGAGGCCGCCGGCGTCGGCCTTTGGTGGTGGAACGTCGAGACAGACGAGATCGCCATGGACAGGCGGGCCTACGCGCTGTGGGACTTGCACGAGGGGGATGTTGCCACCTTCGCGGACCTGTCCGCGAAGATCCATCCGAAGGACCTCGACAGGGTGCGGGCAGCGTTCACCTCGACGCGGGCGATCGTGGGACCGTACGAGATCGATTTCCGCATCTTGTTCGGCGAGATATCCGGTGGGTCTCCGCGCGCGGCCAGGGCAGTGATGTCGATATCCAGCACGATGTCATGCGCGGCATCTTCCTCGACGTGACCGGGCGCAAACAGGCTGAAGAAGCCAACGAACTGCTAGCCGGTGAGATGAGCCACCGGGTCAAGAACCTGCTGCTCGTCGCCTCGAGCTGGCCCGATCACCTCGCGTTCGGCGGCGACCACCACGGACATGGCGCAGAATCTCACGCGGCGCTTCACCGCTCTGGGGCGTGCCCACGACTCGTGCGCCCGATCCCCGGACGTCCGGTGGAGCGGCGCTCCTCGGCGACCTGCTGAGGGTGCTCCTGCAGGCCTACGACGATACGGACCGCTCGGCGGCCGTATCCGGGTCTCGGTACCGCGAATGGACGTCGGGAGGCTTCGGCCACTACGCTCGCCCTCGTGATCCAATGAGTTGGCGGCCAACTCGCTGAAGTATGGCGCGCTTTCGGTGGAGCGCCTGGAACGTTCGACCTGCGGTGCACTGTCCCGGGCGACGATGTGGTGCTCGTCTGGGCCGAACGGGGCGGCCCGCCCCTTGTCGAGCCCTCCGCTCCCGGCCGGCTACGGCAGCGAACTCATCCG